>NZ_DGCP01000012.1:0-463548 GCF_002384975.1 Maritimibacter sp. UBA3975 | reverse complement strand
AACTACTCGATCTCGAACACCGCCGAGTACGGCGAATATGTTTCGGGCCCGCGCGTCCTGCCCTACGAGCAGACCAAGAAGGCGATGAAAGAGATCCTGACGGACATCCAGACCGGCAAATTCGTGCGTGACTTCATGCAGGAAAACGCGGTCGGCCAACCGTTCTTCAAAGGCACCCGTCGTCTGAACGACGAGCACCAGATCGAAGAAACCGGCGCGAAGCTGCGCGGCATGATGCCGTGGATTTCGGCCGGCAAGATGGTCGACAAAGAAAAGAACTGATCCTGACAGGGCGGCGGCGGTCCCGCCGCAACGTCAATGTTCGCGATTGATTGACCCCGGCCAGTGGCCGGGGTCTTTTCGCCTCCGGAGGGCCCATGACCACACCGCGCATCACCCCGGCCAGCTGGGCCATTCTCCTGACCCTCGGGCTTGTCTGGGGGTCCACGTTTCTCATCGTCGAGATCGCATTACGCGGCGTGCCGCCCGGCTGGGTGTCTGCTGCCCGCGTGGCCTTTGCCGCCGCGCTGATGCTGGTGGTCTGGGGGGCCAAGGGGTTCCGGCTGTTCGAGGGGCCGGTCGGTCCGCGCACATGGGCGCTCCTCGTCTTCGTCTGCATGCTGTCGGCCACGTTTCCCTTCCTGCTCCTGCCGTGGGGCCAGCAGTATGTCACCTCGGCCTTTGCCGGGATCACGATGGCTTCGATGATCTTCATCGTCCTGCCCATGGCGCATTTCATGGTGCCGGGTGAGCGGATGCAGTTGCGCTCCACCATCGGGTTCCTGATCGGCTTTGCGGGTGTCGTCATCCTCATCGGGGGCGAGAGCCTGACCAACCGCGGGGACACGATGGCGCTTTGGGGCGGGCTGGCGGTGTTCGGGACTGCGGCCTGTTACGGCGTCGGCTCGATCTACATGCGCCGCCTGCCGCCCTGCGACCCGTTGGGCCTGTCTGCGATGGTGATGATCATCGGCGCGATCGCCACGGTTCCGGCGGCCTTCGCGCTGGATGGCCCGCCGCCGATGCCGGACCGCGAGACGTTCATCGCGCTCGCCGTGCTCGGGCTGATCCCAACGGCCGGGGCGAACTTCCTGCGGACCGTGCTGATCCGCTCGGCGGGCCCGACATTCCTCAGCCTCGTGAACTACATCGTTCCGGTGATCTCGGTGGCCCTCGGCGCAGCCGTTCTGAGCGAGGCGTTGCCGCCGACCATGCTCATCGCGCTGGTCGCGATTCTGGGCGGCATGGCGATCAGCCAGTGGGAGTCGCTGGTGCGTGTGGCGGGCAGGCTGCGCGCGCGGGCCTAGCCCGCCGCACGCTCCACCTCGGCGACGATCCGGTCCACCACGTCGACGAGGAAGGCTTCGTCCTCACACTCCGCCATCACGCGGATCAGCGGTTCGGTCCCGGACTTGCGGATCAGGAGCCGGCCCTTGCCGTTCAGCTCCGCCTCGCTCGTGGCGATCACTTTGCGGACATTTTCGGCCTCCAGCGGCGCCTGCCCGGCCTGAAACCGCACGTTTTTCAACAATTGCGGCACCGTTTCGAACACCTGCGTAAGTGACGACGCGGGCTTGCCGGTCTCGACCATGGCCGCGAGGAACTGAAGCCCCGCGAGCAGGCCGTCACCGGTCGTGGCGAAATCGGTCATCACGATGTGGCCCGACTGTTCCCCCCCGAGGTTGAAGCCCTTTTCGCGCATCCGCTCGACGACGTAACGGTCGCCCACCTTGGTCCGCTCCAGCCCGAGGCCACGACCCGCAAGGTAGCGTTCCAGCCCGAGGTTCGACATCACCGTGGCCACCAGCGCACCGCCCTTGAGCGTGCCGAGGTCGGCCCAGCGCCCGGCCATGAGCGCCATGATCTGATCCCCGTCCGCGACGCGGCCCGTCTCGTCGATGATCATCACGCGGTCGGCGTCACCGTCGAGGCAGATGCCCACGTCCGCGCCGTTGTCTACCACCGCCTGAGCCGCCGTAGCGGTCGCTGTCGAGCCGCAGTTCAGGTTGATGTTCTTGCCGTTCGGCTCCACCCCGATCTCGACCACATCGGCGCCGAGCTCCCACAACGCTTCGGGCGCTGCGCGGTAGGCGGCGCCATTGGCGCAGTCGATCACGACCTTCAGACCGTCGAGCCGCTTGTCCGTCGGGAAGGTCGTCTTGATAAACTCGACGTAGCGATGGCGCCCTTCGTCGATCCGGCGCGCGCGCCCGATGTTTTCCGGTTCCGACGGCTCCACACCGTCGGCGACAAGCGCGGAAATCTCGTCCTCGGCAGCGTCCGACAGCTTGAACCCGTCCGGTCCGAAGAACTTGATGCCGTTGTCCTGAAACGCGTTGTGGCTGGCCGAGATCATGATGCCGAGGTCCGCGCGCATGGAATGGGTCAGGTGCCCCACGGCGGGTGTCGGCACGGGGCCGAGGAGCAGCACGTTCATGCCGGTCGAGGTCAGCCCGGCGGTCAGCGCGTTCTCGATCATGTAACCGGAGAGCCGCGTGTCCTTGCCGATCACGACGCGGTGGTCGTTCTTGCCGTCGCGGCGGAAGAAGCGCCCCGCCGCCGCCCCGAGCTTGAGCGCCATTTCGGCGGTCATCGGGTAACTGTTGGCCTTGCCCCGCACCCCGTCGGTTCCGAAAAGCTTGTCCGCCACGGCTCAGTCTCCCCCGTTGAGCGCGGCGTGCAGTTTGAGCGCCTGCGCGGTTTCCTTGGTATCGTGAACGCGAATGACATGCATCCCCTGCGCGGCGCCGTGGAGCGCGACGGCGAGCGACCCGCCCACCCGGTCTTTCGCTTCTTTCGCGCCGCCGATGGTGCCGATGAAGGTCTTGCGGGAGGCCCCCAGCAACACCGGCAGGCCGAGGTCGTGCAAGAGCGTCAGGTGGCGCATCAGTTGCAGGTTGTGGTCGAGCGTCTTGCCGAAGCCGATGCCGGGGTCTGTGACGATGCGCGCGCGCTTCACGCCCCGTTCCACGGCAAAGGCGATGCGGGCTTCAAGGTGGTCCATTACCTCGCCCACTACGTCGTCATAGGTCGGGTTCTTCTGCATCGTGTCGGGCAGGCCCTTGGCATGCATCAGGCACACCGGCACGTCGCGCTCGGCGGTGAGGTCGGCGAGTTCCGGGTCGAAGACAAAGGCCGACACGTCGTTGACCATGTCGGCGCCCGCGTCCAGCGCCGCCTCGGCCACCCGCGCCTTGCGCGTGTCGATCGAGATGGGCGTGGTGATTCCAGCGTCCCGGATCGCCGCGATGACCGGGGCGGTGCGGCGGATTTCCTCGTCCAGCGCGACTTCGGCCGCGCCGGGGCGGGTGGATTCGCCGCCGATGTCGATGATGTCAGCGTCGTCCGCCATGACGCGGGCGCGGGCCACCGCGTCTGCCAGCCCGGCATGGTCGCCGCCATCGGAGAAGCTGTCAGGCGTCACGTTCAGGATGCCCATAACGCGGGGCCGGTCGAGCGTGAGACCGCAGAGGTCCGGGCGCGGATCGGACAGCCGGGCGCGCGCGCTCACGTCGTCGGGGCCGTTCACCGTGTCGAACCATGCGCTGGTCATGCCCGCGAGGGGCAGCGCACCGCGTGGGCGTGGTCCGGTGCGCGCGATCGGCTCGGACCGGCTCACGGCGTCTCCCCGATCACGATGGTGCGGGTGGGCAGGTCCGTCTCGGGCACCGGGCATCCGACGCAGAGGATTTCCTCGGCCTGCATAAGCCCCGCGAACCACGCGGTGAGAGCGAGCGGGTCGGTCACGTCGGCTTCGTCCCCGTCAACCGCATCCAGCACGATCTTGGAGGGGGCCCAGACGCAAATCTGATTGTGCTTCATCGCCCAGTCGAGTTCGGTCCGCGTGCCGACGACAACGCAGCGCCGGTCACGCGCCGCCAGCACCCAGGCGTTCAGTTCTATGGCGAGCAGGTCGATGCGTCGCTGCGGCAGGTCGCGCTTCGCATCGGGCACGGGCATATCAGGGGGGCCGACGCAGAGGATCGCGGGGGCTGATCCCGCCTCCAGCCGGTCCAGGAGGGCGATGAGCGCGGGGGCCGCGACGGCCTCGTTCGACAGATGGACGACGATGGGATGCGGCAGCTCCTCGCCCGAAGGCGCGACCGGGGCGCTCTGGCCGTGGGATCGCACGATCTCGACCCCGAGCGCGCCGGGGCCACGGTCGAGCTTTTCGATACGCACGAAGACGCGCAGCGTCTGCGGTTCGAACAGGATGCGGTCGGCCACGCGTTCGGCCAGCGTTTCGAGCAGGTTCAGCCGCTCGGCGGCAAGTTCAAACGCAATCGCCTCGCTGATCGTGTCGTAGGAGAGGATCTTGTCCACGTCATCCTCGACAGGTCCGTCGGGTGCGCGGACCTCAACGACGATGTTGAAGCGCAGGCGCTGGGTCGTTCCCCGCTCCTGCTGAAAGGCACCGATTTCGGCCTCGACCACATGATCGCGCAGCGAAATCCGGTCCGGCGGGGCCGCCGGTTGACCGGAGGCTTCGGAGCGGGCTTCGGGGTGTTCGAAGGCGAGACGGGATTCAGAGGTCATGCGGGTCTCCTTGGCGGCGGAAAATGCCGCAAGGACCCCGGAATGGAAAGCTGAAAGTCAGCGATAGAACTTGTGTACGCCAATCTGCGCCGTATGCGCGAGGCGGCTGGCCCAGCGCGGCGAAACGGCGGTCGTGTGGTAGAAGGTGGCACCGCCTGTGAGCGTGCGGGGCGTGCCGTCCAGCACGACGCGCGCCACCTTTCCGACCCGGTCCCACGCCGCGCGGTTGTTCACCGTTTCGGGGTGGCCATCGCAGGTGAAGGAGAACTGACAGGCGTGACGCCGCCCGGTGCCCTGATTCACGACGCCACAGACGGTGTTCGGAAACCGTGCACTGTCGACCCGGTTCATGATGACCTCTGCCACCGCGAAGAGGCCCTTGTGCGTCTCGCCCCGCGCCTCGAAATACAATGCCTGCGTCAGGCAGCGCCATTGCTCGCCCCCGGTCGCAGTGGGCTGCTTGGAGAGCCACACCTCATCGGGCGGCTGGGCCGGTGCCTTGGGCTTTTTTCGCGGGAAGAGCGAGCGGGCGGGCGCGAGGCGCGTGATTTCTTCAAGCCGGGAGGGCGACATCGTCTCAAAGCTGGCGCGCTCCTGCCCGACCAGCGAAGTGAGCGCATCGGCGGCGTTGAAATTCGCTTCGGCATGCGCCGAAGGCGTCAGACCCAGTGCCGCGAGCGCGGCCATGACAATGTTTCGAACCATATCAAGATCCCCCGGAACCCGTCGCGGCGGAGTTTGCTTCCGCTCATTATCGTGGGCGTTCATAGGGCAAAAACCGGCTCAGGTCCAGTTTTGAGGGTGTCGCAGGCGTTCACCCAACATGTTGGGAACGTCCCGCAAGTGCCTACAATCTGTGGATAAGTTTCGGGATTCTCTTTGTGATCAACGAGTCACACGGGCCCGACCGATGCCCCGGTCCGAGATTGCCAGATGGGCGGCGGCGAGGCGCGCAACGGGCACCCGGAAGGGCGAGCAGGAGACATAGTCGAACCCCGCCTTGCGACAGAAGGCGATTGATTCCGGGTTGCCCCCATGCTCCCCGCAGATCGCGAGCGTCACGTCCGGGTTGCCGCTGCGCCCGCGCTCCGCCCCGATCTGGAGCAGCTCACCCACGCCTTCGATGTCGAGCATGTGGAACGGGTCCTCGGGATAGACCTTCTGCTGCACATAACGGCCCATGAACCGGCCCGCGTCGTCGCGCGAAAGGCCATAGGTCATCTGGGTCAGGTCGTTGGTGCCGAAGGAGAGGAAGGCGGCGTGCTGCGCGATCTCGCTCGCCCGGAGTGCGGCGCGCGGCGTCTCGACCATCACGCCCAAGCGGTAGGTGAAGTCCACCCCGCGCTCGACCCGGACGGCGGCGGCGATGGCATCGACCTGCGTCTTGACCAGCTCCACCTCGCGCATGGCCGACACGAGCGGGATCATGATTTCGGGCACGACGGGCGCCCCGCCCTCGGCATTGGCGTCGATCGTCGCCTCGAAGATGGCGCGCACCTGCATTTCGTAGATTTCCGGCACGGTGATCCCCAGCCGCACGCCGCGCATCCCGAGCATCGGGTTGAACTCGGTGAGCGCCTCGATCCGCCGGGTCACGTCCGAGAGCGGGAGGTCGAGGGCATCGGCCAGCTCAAGCATCCCTTCGCGGCCCTGCGGCAGAAATTCGTGCAACGGCGGGTCGAACAGGCGGATGGTGACCGGCAGGCCGGACATGATCTTGAACAGTTCGCGGAAGTCGGCGCGCTGCATCGGCTCGATCCGTTCGAGCGCCGTGCGCCGGTCCTCGGGCGTGTCGGCGAAGATCATTTCGCGCATGGCAAGCAGCCGGTCGTGTTCGAAGAACATGTGTTCGGTCCGCGCCAGCCCGATGCCTTCGGCTGCGAACATCCGCGCCTTGGCGGCGTCCGCCGGGGTGTCGGCATTGGCGCGCACACCGATGTCACGGGCATTGTCGGCCCAGGCGAGCAGCGTCTGGAACGCCTCGCCCAGCTCGGGTTCGAGCATCTGCGCGGCCCCTGCCAGCGCTTCGCCGGAGGTGCCGTCGACGGTGATGATGTCGCCCTCTCCGAACACGCGTCCGTCGCGGGTGCGCAGGGTCTTTTTGCGCCGGTCCAGCACGATGTCGGATGCGCCGACAACGCAGGGCAGACCAAGCCCCCGCGCAATCACGGCGGCGTGCGAGGTGATCCCGCCCCGCTCGGTCAGCACGGCCTGGGCTGCATGCATTCCGCGAATGTCCTCGGGCGTGGTTTCGCGGCGCACGAGGATGCAGGGCTCGTCCTGCGCGGCAGATGCCTGCGCCGCGCGGGAGGAGAAGACGATCTTGCCGGTCGCCGCGCCCGGGCTGGCCGCGATCCCCTGCGCGACGGTGTCGCGGCGTCCGGCCGGGTCGACCTGGCTGTGCAGAAGCTCCGGCAGCGAGCGCGGGGGCACGCGCATCACCGCTTCATCTTCCGAGATGATGGCGTCCTGCGCCAGCTGGACCGAGATATGAAGGTTCGCGCGGGCCGTGCGCTGCACCCGCACCGCGTCGAGGATGTACAGGGTTTCGTTCTCGAGCGTGAACTCGATCTGCATTTCCTCACGCAAACGGTTGCGGCACAACTCGCCATACCGTTTCAGGTCGTCAAAGACATGCGGCAGCTCTTCCTCGATGGAGCGGCCCCGCTCATCCTTCGCGAGGTACATGACGTCGCGCGAATCCGGGTCGCCCAGCGCATCTCGCCCCTGGCTCTGGCACAGGTAGCGCCCGTGAAGCTCACGTTCGCCGGTCTGGCCGCTGACGAACTGGATCACCCCGGACCCGGACATTTCCTTGCCCAGCCCGATGGCCATCGCCTGCACCACAAGGCCGAGCCCGGCGTCGGCGGGCGCCCCGCGCGCTTCGCGCAGAAGACGGGCGGTCGTCCCTTCCCACGCGCGGGCCATGGAGCGGAGCACTTCGCACAGCTGCGCGCCCGGGTCCTGCGGGAACGGCTCGTCCGTTTCGTCCTCATAGGTCGTGAGTGCGCGGGTCAGAGCCTTTGTGTCCGACGGCCCGTCCAGCTCGAACTCGTCCGGGTCGAGCCGGGCGACGTGGATCGCGTATGAGCGGATGAAACGCAGGTAGAGCGCGGTCGCGGCTTCCTCGCCATGCGTCTCGGACAGCCGCCGGTGCGCCGCGTCATTCATGCCGATGTTCAGGATCGCCGAGGGCCCGCCCCAGTCGGGGTCTTCGGAAGACGGGCGGACGGACACGAGCGGCGAGGCGTCGAACAGCCCCAGAAGCTCATCCATATCGGGAAGCTTGCCCTGCGAGACCTCGTGCACGGTCGCGAAATCGAGCGCGACGGTCGTGGGTACAGGCATGTCCAGCCGGATCAGGCGTTGCAGGCATTTCGCGCGCCCACCGTGGCGGTTCACGTCGATCGAAGCGGTCGGCGTGATTTCGGTGAACCCACGGTTGAGAACCATATTCTGCACTGCAGCATCTCCTGATGCCCTCAACATAGCGCTAACATGAACACTTACAACATTGTCCTAACCCGTTACGAAGTTTTACTTACCCTCGATCCGGGTCAAATCTGCAACAGTCATACAGATATCACGGATGCGCGCCAAGAGATTCAAGCGGTTACGACGCACGATCTGATTTTCGGTGTTGATCTGAACCGCATCGAAGAAGGCGTCGATGGGCGCGCGTAGATCGGCCATGGCGGCCATCGCACCCGCAAAGTCCTCCTGCGCCATCGCCGGGTCGATCTTCGCAGCCGCGGCGTCCAGCGCGGTGAAAAGCGCTTTCTCCTCAGCGGCTTCCGCGAATTTCGGGTCCGCCCCGAAGGAATACTCGACCCCGTCCTTCTCCTCGGCTTGTGCCAGAATGTTATTGGCCCGCTTGAACCCCTGGGTCAGGTTCGCCCCGTCCTCGGTGTTCAGGAACGCTGCGAGCGCGTTGGCGCGTTTGACCAGCAGGGTCAGATCGTCACTCGCCGGCATGTTCAGGCAGGCGTCGATTACGTCGTGGCGGATGCCCTCGCCCTTAAGGTGGACCTTGAGGCGGTCGTGGAAGAAGGCGAGGAGGTCTGCGGACAGGTCCGGCACGTCGGTCTTGAGCGATGCGAGCGCCTCGGCCCCGTCCTTGTCTGCGAATTTCTTCAGCACCGTCTCGATGGCCGCGGCGAAGACACCGTGATCCGCGATCTCGTCGATGATCATGTCTACTCCGTCAGACGGCACCTCCTCGCGGGTCGCGTCCTTGAAGCGCAGAAGTTGCATGTCGACGAAGCGGTCCAGCGGCATCCGGATCTCGTTGGCCAGAACCAGCCGGATCACCCCCAGCGCGGCGCGGCGCAGCGCGTAGGGGTCCTTGGAGCCGGTCGGTTTCTCGTCGATGGCCCAGAAACCCGTGAGCGTGTCGAGCTTGTCGGCGAGCGCCACGGCGACGGACACCGGCGCGGACGGCACATCGTCCGACGGGCCGAGCGGTGAGTAATGGTCACGGCAGGCGTCGGCCACGGCATCGGACAGACCGGCGCGCTGCGCGTAGTAGCGCCCCATGATCCCCTGCAATTCGGGAAATTCGTAGACCATTTCCGAGGCTAGGTCGGCCTTGACCACCTTGGCGGCCAGCACAGCTTCGTCCGGCGCGGCACCCACTTCGGGCGCAATGCGGCGGGCGAGCGCGGCGATGCGGTCGATGCGCTCCGCCTGGCTGCCAAGCTCGCGGTGGAAGGTCACGTTGGACAGGCTATCGGACATGGTCGCCATGCCATGTTCGGCCACCGTGCGCAGGTCGTTCTCCCAGAAGAACTTGGCGTCCGACAGGCGTGCGGCCAGAACCTTTTGGTTGCCTGCGAGGATCGTCGCGCCGTTGTCGGCGGTTTCGCGGTTGGCGACGGTGACGAATTTCTCGATCCGCCCGGTCTTGGGGTTCTTCACCGAAAAGAACTTCTGATGTTCCTTCATGGAGGTCTGGAGCACCTCGGGCGGCAGGTCGATGAAATCGGCCCCGATGTCGCCCATGAGGACGAAGGGCCATTCGACCAGCCCGGCCACCTCGGCCAGCAGGCCCTTGTCCTCGACCAGCTCGAAACCCGACGCAAAGGCCGCCTGCGTCGCGTCGTGCCAGATCGCATCCGCCCGGGCTGCGGGGTCTAGCAGCACGCAGGCCTTGCGCAGCTTGGCCTCGTAATCCTCGAAGGACGACACCTTGATGGCGCCGGGCGCCATGAAGCGGTGGCCCTGCGTCGTGTCGCCGGATCTGATCCCGTCCACGTCGAGCGGAACGACCTCTGCCCCGTCGTCGCCTGTCAGGATGCACAGGATGGAATGGAGCGGGCGGACCCAGCGCAGGCTTCCGTCGCCCCAGCGCATCGATTTGGGCCACGGGAAGTTGCGGATCGCGCCTTCGAGCACCTCGGCCACGATTTCGGCCGCCGGACGGCCGGGTTTCTCGATCACGGCGAACCAGACCTGCCCCTTTTTCTCGTCCCGCGCCTCAAGCTGGTCCTTGGTGAGGCCGGTGGCGCGCAGGAACCCTTCCAGCGCCTTCTCGGGCGCATCCACGCGCGGCCCCTTGCGCTCTTCGCGCGTGTCGGGAGAGACGGCGGGCAGATCGGCGAGTGTCAGGCACAGGCGGCGCGGCGTGGCGAAGGCGGCGGCGCCGCCATAAGTCAGACCGGCCTCGACAAGCCCGTCTGTGACGAGCCGCTTGAGGTCATCGGCGGCTTTCGCCTGCATCCGCGCAGGGATTTCCTCGGAGAAGAGTTCGATCAGCAGATCGGCCATGTCGCACACCCAGTCCAGGGGCGCCGGGGTCGGCGCCGGTCCGGGTCGGCATACCGAAGGGGGGATGGGAGGTCCAGAGCCTCCCGCCCCTCTTCGGCGAAACGATCAGGTGACGCGGGCGATGGCCGAACGGAACGTCGTATCGAAACGGCCCGCGAGGGTTTTCGTGTCCGGTCCCGCGCGGCGCGGCACGATCCGGTAGCGCGATTCCACGAAGCAGTAGACCGCGAAGGCGATCAGCCCGATGCCGAGCAGACCCAGCAGGATCTGGCCGAAGGGTTGTGCGCGGACTGCCTCGAACGCCTGATTCAGGCCGCCAGCCTGCGACGGATCTGCGTTGAGCCCGGCGATGATGAGAAACACCCCGATAATGGCAACGACGATGCCATGCGCGATGAGACCCGCCTTGATGACCGGGTCGAGCTTCTGGGAGCGCGGCGACTGGCGCATGTGCTTTTTGTACATTTCGCGCAGGGCCTTCACGCCGTAGTAGATCCCGGCGCCGATCGTTATGGCGCCCAGAGCGACGACGACCCACTTGCCCCACTGGTCCTGCTGCATGAGCCAGGAAACGAGCGTGCGGACCTGTCCGCCATCTTCTCCCGATCCGCTGGAACCCATCGCCTGCCGCGCTGCGGTGACGGCAAGGCCCAGATGGATCAGCCCGGTCACGAAGAGCCCCGTGCGGGCGATCATGCCCTTGGCCCCGCCCCCGTGCAGTTCGAGGTCCTGCCACGCCGCGATGAAGCGCCAGGCCGCGTAGGCCAGAAGCCCCACCGCGATCACCCACAGGAGCGGCACGCCCCACGTCGTGGACCGCAGGGAGGCCAACGCCGATGAGGTGCCTTCGGCGTTGCCGCCGGTCCAGGCGGCGAGGAATGTCAGCACGCCAAGGATGACATAGGTGACGCCACGGGCGGCATAGCCGAAGCGCATGACGGGGGTGACCCACTTTGGGGCGCGGTCGAAACCCAGGGTATCTGACACGGGACTTGCTCCTATCTCGGTTGCAATCCCAATGCGTCCCGCCGGGTAAAGTTCCTGCGGGGCCCCGCGATCACTCGATAGGTTCGGACGTGTCCTCGGCGAATTTCTCGTTGAGCTGGTGCCATGCAAAGGCGCGACCGTCGGGATAAACGGCAATCACGCGGTCCACGCCCTCGTGGATGTCCTTGGCGCTCAGAAACGCGATGGCCTGTCCGTCCTCAAGGTCCGTCCCGATCTCCTGCGCATCGAAGCAGTCGAACCAGCCCGGCGCGTTGAGTGGCGTCGGCTCGGGGTATTCGCGATAGGTTTCCTGAATCGTCGGGCTGGACATGCCGGCGGTGAAACAGGCGCGGAACCGGATCGGGCTGGAGGTGCCGTCGATCGCGCGGATATCGTCCGCGACGATCTCTTCTTCCAGGCCCGTGGAGATGTTGACGAGCGTGAGCGTCACCTCCTCGGCGGCCACGCGATCATAATAGGCATAGACCTGCGTGTAGTAGAGGGCGATGCCGAAGATAAGTGAAAACACGACGATGAACCCCGCGACGATTTTTCCGTTCACGCGGCACTCTCCGCGCTGAAGCCGCCCGCTTCGGTCTGCACGAAGGCATCGGCACAGAGCTTGGCGAGCGTGCGCACCCGGCCGATATAGGCCTGCCGTTCCGTGACCGAGATCACGCCGCGTGCGTCGAGCAGGTTGAAGATGTGGCTGGCCTTGATGCACTGGTCATAGGCTGGATGCGCCATGACGATGCGCTTGCCGGTCTTGGGATCGTCGACCGGGTGATCGAGGATCGCCTGACACTCGCGCTCGGCGTCTTCGAAATGGCGCAGAAGCTTTTCCGTGTCGGCCGCATCAAAGTTGTGGCGCGAGTACTCTTCCTCCGTCTGGCGAAACACGTCGCCATAGGAAAGCGGGATCGGCGCCTGCGGATCGTTGAACGGCATGTCCATCACATGGTCGATGCCCAGCACATACATGGCGAGGCGTTCGAGCCCATAGGTCAGCTCGCCCGACACCGGGCGGCAGTCATGGCCGCCGACCTGCTGGAAATAGGTGAACTGGCTGACTTCCATCCCGTCGCACCAGACCTCCCACCCAAGGCCCCATGCCCCCAGCGTGGGGCTTTCCCAGTCATCTTCGACGAAACGGATATCGTGGAGCGCCATGTCGATCCCGATGGCCTCGAGCGAGCCGAGGTACAGGTCCTGAAGGTCCGGCGGCGAGGGTTTGATGAGCACCTGGAACTGATAATAGTGCTGAAGCCGGTTCGGGTTTTCGCCATAGCGCCCGTCGGTCGGACGGCGCGACGGCTGGACATAGGCCGCAGCCCAGGCGTTCGAGCCCAGCGCGCGCAACGTCGTGGCCGGGTGGAACGTGCCCGCCCCCACTTCCATGTCATAGGGTTGCAGCACGGCGCAGCCCTTGGTCGCCCAATAGGTCTGAAGCCGCAGGATGATTTCCTGAAAGCTTTTCGGTTTGGTCACTTCGGCCATGTCGTCACCTCGCGCGATGTCGCGGTCTCAATAGGACTGCCACAGGTCGGGGTCAATCGACCCGCCCGATATTGACCTCGCCCGAGGCGTCGTGAATTACTTGCCGGGATGTTCAATTAAAGGCCTTGGAGGGCAACAGGGGACAATGAAGCGCGTCATTACGGCGATCACCCTTTACGCGGGTTTGATGGGAAGCACCTCTGCCTTTGCGCAAGGCACGTTCTGGATTCAGGTCGAGGCGAATACCACGCTGAACGAGGCGCTGGCCGCCACCCGCAGTTACGACGCGGAGCTCGACGATGTCGTCGGCTATCGCCTCGGCGCGTCCGGCTGGTATGCCACCGCGCTCGGTCCGTTCTCCGAGGACGAGGCCGCCGCGACGCTGCAACAACTCGTCGTCGCCGGCGAGGTGCCCCGCGATTCCTATGTCAGCGACGGTGCCACGTTCGGGCAGCAGTTCTGGCCGGTGGGCGCGAACAACACCGCGCAGCAGGCCGAGCCCGAAGCGACGCCCGCACAGGCGACCGATGAGACGACCGCCGAAGTCGCGCCGGAGCCCGAGCCCATCGTTCCCGAAGAAACCCCGCAGGAGGCACGCCGTTCCGAGGCGCAGCTCGACCGTGCGGCGCGCGAGGAGATTCAGATCGCGCTCCAGTTCGAGGGTTTCTACAACGCCGGTATCGACGCGGCCTTCGGGCCCGGCACCCGTGCCGCCATGTCCGCGTGGCAGGAGGCCAAAGGGTTCGAAGCGACCGGCATCCTCACGACCCGGCAGCGCACCAAGCTGATCGACGACTACAATGCGGTTTTCGACAGCCTCGCCATGGCCTCGGTCACGGATCGGGACGCGGGCATCGAGGTCATCATGCCCACCGCCCTCGTCGAGTTCGACCGCTACGAGGCACCCTTCGCGCATTACGAGGGGGACGACGGCGTGCGCGTCGTTCTGATCTCGCAATCCGGCGGGCAGTCGTCGCTGTACGGGCTTTATGACATCCTGCAATCGCTGGAAGTGGTGCCGCCGCAGGGCGAGCGCAACCGGCGCGAGAACAGCTTCGAGATCAACGGCGCGAACCGCGAGATCGTCAATTACACCTATGCCGAAGTCGTGGACGGGGCCGTGAAAGGCTACATGCTGATCTGGCCCACGGGCGACGATCAGCGGCGCAATATCGCGCTCGACGCGATGAAGGACAGCTTCGCCTCGACGGGGGCCACAGTGCTTGACGACAACGCCGGTCTGGATGAGGCCATGCAGAGCGTGGATCTCGTCTCCGGTCTGGAAATCCGCCGCGCGGACCGCGCGCGCACCGGGTTTTACGTCTCAAGCGACGGCACCGTTCTGACCACCACCGAAGCCGTGGCCGGCTGCTCCGATCTGACGCTCGACGAAAGCTACCCGGCATCGGTCGTCGCCACGGATGAGGCGCTGGGGGCAGCCATCGTGAAGCCCGATCAACCCCTCGCCCCCCTCGGCGTTGCCAGCCTCTCAGGGTCCGAACCGCGCATCCAGTCGGACCTCGCGGTCGCTGGCTTCTCCTTCGGCGGGCGCTTGGCCTCGGCCACCCTGACCTTCGGCACACTCGCCGACATCAAGGGGCTTGACGGTGAGGACAGCGTCTATCGCCTCGACCTCGAGGCGCAGGACGGCGACGCGGGCGGGCCGATCGTGAACGGCGCGGGCCTCGTGCTCGGCATGCTGAAGTCCGACAGTGACGGCAGCCGCCAGTTCCCCGAGGAGGTCTCCTTCGCCACCAAGGCCCCGGCGCTGGCCGCGTTCCTCGAAGCCAACGGCGTGACCTCCACGCCGGTCGATGGCGCACAGAGCCTCTCGCCCCACGCCCTGTCGGTGAAGGCCGCCGACATGTCCGTGCTGGTCAGCTGCTGGGAATGATCCCCGCAGGGTCCGCCGCCCGACAGACCGGGCGGCGGCGCTCGGGTGCTTTGGCCCGCCGGTCTTTCCCGGTCCCGGAATAGAGCGCGCGCGTCAGCGCGCTCGTTTTGACAGCGGCTAGCTCAGGTCTGCGAGCGCCCGGTTGAGTGCGGCCCAGAGCGGCTCCAGCGGCTCTACCCCGACCGACAAACGCACGAAGCCCGGTGCCACCTCGTCGCCCCAGCGCGCGCGCCGCTCGGCGGTGGAATGGGTGCCGCCGAAGGACGTCGTGGAGGCCAGCATTTCGCAGCCGTTTATTAAGCGCTCGGCCGCCTCCCGGTCGGCCAGCGTGACGCCGATCAGGAAGCCGAACCGCGTCATCTGGCGGCTGGCCACGTCATGCGCGGGATCTTCGCCCAGACCGGGATAGCGAACGGCGTCCACGGCCGGGTGGCCCGCCAGCCGTGCCGCGATGGCCTCGGCGCTGTTGCACATCCGCTCGAACCGAAGCTCGAGCGTGGCGAGCGAGCGATAGAGGAGCCAGGCCTCGAACGGACCGGGGATCGCGCCGGAGAGTTTTCGCCACTGGCTCACACCGTCGATCAAGTCCGCATCCCGGCTCGCCACATGGCCGATCAGCACGTCGGAATGGCCACCCGGTGCCTTGGTGTCGGAGGCCACGACAACGTCGGCGCCAAGATCGAGCGGGCGCTGGCCGAAGGGGGTCATCGTCGTGTTGTCCACTACGCTCACACCCCCCGCAGCGCGTACCGCCCGGCAGGTCTCAGCAAGGTCGATCACGTCCAGTCCGGGGTTGGAGGGGGTTTCGAGAAAGACGAGTGCGAAGCCCTCGAACCCGCCCTCGGCGATGCTGACCGTGGGCCGGGTCACCACCTCGACCCCCAGCTTGGCGAGGTAGCCGTCGGCGAGGAGCCGGGTCGTATAATACCCGTCCGACGGGATCAGCACCCGGTCGCCCGCCTTGAGCACCACGAAGAGCACGGCCGCGATGGCCGCCATGCCCGACGGGAACACGCGCACCGGCGCGTCCTCGATCAGGCCCAGCGCGTCCTCCAGCGCCTCCCATGTCGGGTTGTCCATCCGACCATAGCCCGCGACCCCCGGCTCGGGATCGCCCGGCAGGTTGAACATCGACGCCATCGTGAGCGGCAGGGCGAGCGGATCGCCCTTGGCCAACCCGTACGTGCGCATGTGGTGCAGGCGCGCGGCCTTTTCCTTGTCCGACATCAACCCCTCCAGAATCTGAGCGTGAACAGAACGTAGACCGACAAGAGTTCCAGCCGCCCGACCAGCATCGCGGCGGTCAGGAGCCATTTGGCCGTATCGTTCAAAGTCGCGAAATTGCCCGCAGGCCCGATCGTGTCGCCCAGCCCCGGTCCGATATTGGCGAGGGCGGACGCGGCACCCGAGAGCGACGTCACCATGTCCAGCCCGGTCATCGACAGGAGCACGGCAAGCACGCCCAGCGACACGACGAACATCACGAAGAACGCCATGACCGAGGACAGGATGGCCTCGGAAATCGGACGCCCGTCATAGCGCGGCGTGAAGACGCCGTGGGGCGCGAAGATCTGCTGAATACGCGCGCGGATCGCGGCGATGAGAAGCTGGTAGCGGAAGATCTTGACCGAACAGGCCGTGGAGCCGGCGCAGCCGCCGATCAGACCGAGGAAAAAGAACGCCACGACCGGGAAAGTGCCCCAGAGCTGGTAGTCCACGCTCGCATATCCCGTGCCGGAGATGATCGAGGTCACGTTGAATATGCCTTCGCGAAATCCGTGCTCGAGATGGTCGCCATTGGCCACGAGCCGGTAAAGCGTCATCGTCAGCGTCACGGCAAGGATAACGCCCAGATAGGCCCGGATCTGCGGGTCGCGGAACAACGGCTGCGCGGTGCCCGCGACAAGCTGGATGTACCGCACGAAGGGCAGAGAGGCGAAGATCATAAAGACCGCCGCGACGTATTCCGGGGCGCCCTGGTAGAAGCCGAAGCTCGCGTCATGGGTCGAGAAGCCACCTGTCGACATGGTCGTGAAGGCATGATTGATGGCGTCGAAGGGCGTCATGCCCACCAGCAGATAGGCCAGCACGTTCGCCACCGTCAGCCCGAGGTAGATCCAGGTGATCCGCCCCGCGATCTCGGCAGCACGGGGCAGCACCTTGCCCATCGTGTCGAACGCCTCGGACCGGAAGATCTGCATCCCGCCCACGCGCAGTTCCGGCAGAAACACCATCGCCACGACGATGATCCCGATGCCCCCGAACCATTGCAGCATCGAACGCCAGACGAGCAGCCCTTCGGGCAGCGTGTCGAGACCCGAAAACACGGTCGAGCCGGTGGTGGTCAGCCCCGACATCGCCTCGAAGATCGCGTCCACGGGGCGCGCCTGGATTTCGCCGAAGATGAAGGGCAGCGCCCCGAAGGCGGGCAGCGCGACCCAGACCATCGTGGTGAGCAGAAAGGTCTGCTGGATCGACAGCCCCTGCCCCACGCCGTTGGCCGTCGCGATGGACATGGCGGCACCGATGGTCACGGTGATGATCGCAGATTGCAGGAATACGGTCCAATCGGGCCGCCCGAAGAAGAAATCGACCATCATGGGGATCAGCATCGTTGCACCCAGCGCGGTGACGAGCAGACCGATGACGTAAACCACGGGGCGCAGATCGAACATGCGAAAAGCACTGGCCCCGACCGCGCGTGGTGTCAAGCGGCGCCCGCCTCCGGCCCGACAGGGGCGATCATGGCGGCATCCTCGCGCAACAGCGCGAACTCATCGCGGCTCAGACACGGGTGCGCGGGCGGAGCATAGGCGCGGGTCACGTCGCTTACGCGTTCGGCACCCTGGAGCTTGGGCATCAGGAAATGAAGCGACCGGCGCGCAGCGGGATCGAGCGCCTGTCGGGCCTGCGCATCAGGGTAGAAGGGCGTGACCAGCACACCGCCCGTATCGAGCACGGCATGTTCGGCCAACAGCAGGTGGTGATAGACCGGCGAGGCCTGTCCACGCGCAACGCGCAGACCGGGTACGCCGCCCTCAGCAAGCCAGCCTGCGGGCACCAAAGCCGCGTCGCGCCGGTCCACGACGATGAGCGTCCCCGGAGCGATGAAAAGGCCTTCACGCGCGCCGAACGTGCCGGGCTTGATCCGCACGGGCCGCGCTGCTTCCGGCGCATCGCGAAGCCGCGTTTCAGCGCACCACAGGACCGGCAGCGTCCGGCCATCGGTTGCCCGCACGGCATCGCCCGGACCCAACGCCTCGACGCGGCGCGGCCCGTCGGGCGTCGCGATCTGCGTGCCCGCGACGAAGCCGGCCGGGATCAGTGGCCCCGCATCGGGCATTATGTCAGGCCCTGAGCCAGTCATGGATGAATCCTGTCGCGCGGTTTCATGGTTAATACAGGCTAGTGCAGAACCACGGAAAAATTCGGGCAGGACAATGACCTCTGCGCGACGGCGCCGGTGCCACTTTGCTTGACAACTTGTCGCACCCCCTGCGACCGTAATCGGGGACAGGGGAGGAAACGGTCGCATCCGGGACGGGGGATGCGACGTCGGGAGCCTGTCATGCACAACATTCGTTACCTGCCCTTCATTGTCTTCGTTCTCGCCGTGCCGGTGGGCATCGCCCTCGCCTTCACCGCGCCGTTCTGGGGCGGCGTCGTCGCGGCGCTCGGGCTGGTGGGCAGCGTGATCGGTACCTACGACCTGCTCCAGCGCAAACGCGCGGTGCTCAAGAATTATCCGGTTCTGGCCCGCGCCCGGTTCTTCCTCGAGTCGATCCGGCCGGAAATCCGGCAGTATTTCCTGGAAAGCGACCATGAAGAGGTGCCCTTCTCACGCGAACAGCGTGCGCTGGTCTATCGCCGTTCAAAGGGGCTGGAGGGTCTGCGTCCTTTCGGCTCCCTGCGCGACCAGCACGGGGTGGGCCACGAATGGATCAACCACTCGCTTCAGGCCCGCCACCTTGCCGACCACGACTTCCGCGTGACCTTCGGGGCGGAGACCTGCGAAAAGCCCTATTCCGCGAGCGTGCTCAACATCTCGGGCATGTCTTTCGGTGCGCTGTCGCCCAACGCGGTGGAGGCGCTCAACATCGGTGCGAAACGCGGCAATTTCTGCCAGACCACCGGCGAGGGCTCGATCAGCCGCTTTCACACCAAGCATGGCGGTGACCTCGTCTGGCAGATCGGCTCGGGCTATTTCGGCTGCCGCGACAAACAGGGGCGTTTCTCGCCCGACATCTTCGCCGAACGCGCCACGCTGGAGCAGGTGAAGATGGTCGAGATCAAGCTTTCGCAGGGGGCCAAGCCGGGCCACGGCGGCATCCTGCCCGGGGCCAAGGTCACGCCCGACATCGCCGAGGCGCGCGGCGTCCCGCCCGGTGTCGACTGCCTTAGCCCGCCCTCGCATTCCGCCTTCTCCACGCCGACCGAAATGGTCCGCTTCATTGCGAAATTGCGCGGACTGTCCGGGGGCAAACCAGTCGGGATCAAGATGTGCGTCGGCCACCCGTGGGAGGTCTTCGCCATTGCCAAGGCCATGGTGGAAACCGGCGACCACCCGGATTTCATCACCATCGACGGTTCGGAGGGCGGCACCGGCGCGGCCCCTGCCGAATTCGCCGACCATATCGGCGCGCCGCTGCGCGAAGGGCTGATGCTGGTCCATAACGTCCTCGTGGGCCTGGGGCTGCGCGACAAGATCCGGCTGGTCTGCTCGGCCAAGCTGATTTCGGCCTTCGACATGGCGCGGGTGTTCGCGCTGGGAGCGGATACCTGCAACATGGGGCGCGGTTACATGTTCTCGCTGGGCTGCATCCAGGCCCAGACATGCCATACTGGGCGCTGCCCCACGGGCGTCACCTCACAGGACCCGGGCCGCTACAAGGCGCTCGACGTGCAGGACAAGGCAGAACGCGTTCACCAGTTCCACGAAAACACGCTCAAGGCGCTGGCGGAAACCATAGGCGCGACAGGGCTGTCCCATCCGCGCGACCTCAAGCCCGATCACCTGATGATCCGCATCAATGCGCGCGAGGTGCGCTCGGCGCGGTCGCAATACGACTGGGTGGGCCCCGGCGAGCTTCTCGATCACAATGTCGCGCATCCGGCCTTTGCGAAATTCTGGGACATGGCGCGCGCGGACAGTTTCGCCGCCGCCGTCTGAGCCTCAGCCCGGTTTCACGTCAACCACGACGATCCCGGTCTTCTGTTCCGTGGCGACATGGGCATAGGCGTCGGCGATGTCATCGAGCGGATAGTGGCTGTCGATGACAGCGCGATACCGGCCATCCGCGAGCATATCGCCCAAAAAACCGATCACGTCACGCGGGTCGCGCGGCATCCCGATCGCCACACGCCGGGTACGGGCGATGGCGGACCAGAGCGCAAGCCAGGCCGTCTGACCCCAAGGGCCGAGGTCGGAGGCATAGAAGGCGCCGTCGGGTTTCAACAGTCGGCGGCAGGCGGGATAAGTCGTCTTGCCCACCGCATCGAAGACGAGGTCGTAACGCTCGGGGCGACGGGTGAAATCCTCGCTCGTGTAGTCGATCACAAGATCCGCCCCGAGGTCGTGGGCGAGCGCCATGTGCTGCGGCCCGACCACCGCTGTCACAGTGGCGTCGCGCACCTTGGCCAGTTGCAGCGCGGCGGTCCCGATCGCACCCGACGCGCCATAGATCAGCGCGTTCTGCCCGGGACCCAATCCGAAGGCTTCGAGGTTGCTGTGCGCATACCATACCCCCTCACCCACCACCGCCTCGTGAAACGGGATCGTGTCCGGTAGCCGAGCAATGGCACCGTCGGCCGCCACCGCCACGAATTCGGCATGGCAGCCATTGCGCACAGGCGACAGGCCGAAAACCCGGTCGCCGGGGCTGAAGCCGGTGACACCCGCCCCGACCTCGGCCACGCGGCCTGCGAAATCCACACCCAGCACCGGCTGCTTCGGGCGCATGAGCCCGGTCATGGGGCGGGCGAACCACGGATGGGCGCGCAAGGTTTCGCGATCCGTACGGGTGACGGTCGTCGCGTGAACCTCGACCAGCACTTCGCCGGTCTGCGGGACCGGACGCGGCAGGTCGCGGATTTCCACGACATCCGCCTGTCCGTACTTCGGCGCAAAGGCTGCTTTCATAACCCGGTCCTCCCGGGCGACAGCTTACCCCTGATGGATCAGCGTTGAGAAGAGGCGCGGGTCGAGCGACTGTGCGCGGAATGTCTCGCCCTCGGTCAGGATCGACACGGCGTCATGGCTGTGCAGGCTCTCCTGATGGCTCGCGACCACCCGGAAATCCCCGATGCGGTCGTCGGCCTTGAGTTGCTCGGTAAAGAGCCGCGCGGCATCCTCGACGAAGATCGGGTTGGCGGCGTTGAGCTCGGCGAACGCCTGCTCGTCCTCGCGTTTGACCATGACCTGCGTTTCGGTCGGCACCGCGGCGCGGCACAGGTCGATCAGATCTTCGAACCACAGGCAGCACTGGCCCGGCGCAAGCTCCACCGACACCCGCGCGACGGAGCGCTGCGAATGCGGCGTGGCGAGCTGCCCGCGCGATTGGCGGGCATGTTCCGACAGTTCCAGCGAGCAGGGGCAGGTGGACGAATAGACATAGTCGAGATGCATGAACTTGCGCCGCACGCCCTGCGCCTCAACCAGTTCCAGCGCGATGTTGTAATACTGGTAGCCTTCCAGCCCGGACCGCAGGCTTTTCACCCGCATCGGGAAGGAAAAGGACATCTCGATGCGCGCATCCAGCGAGTCGAGATCGGTCTTGTAGTCGTCCAGCGCCCGCTCGATCACCTCGAACGAGAACGTTTCGTCCGCATGGACATAGAACGAGCGCATGATGCGGCTCATGTTGATGCCCTTCTTCTCGGCCTCGAGGCTGACGGTGCCCGTCACCGAGGTTTCGAGCTGAAGGTCGCCGTTGTCACGGGTGCGGTAGCGCAGAGGCAGGCGGAAGTTCGAGATGCCGACATGCTGAATGTCCTGCCGCTCGCCTTGAATGAGCGAGGCAGGGCCGTTCTGAAGGTCCGGCAGGCTCGCCTTGTAAAGCTCGTCGACCACGAAATCAGCGTCATACTCGCGCGACAGCGCAGGGTAGTTCGACACCTCGCCACCCGGCAGGAGCCGCGAGATCACGGGGTCCAGCGCTGCCACCTCTTCCGGCGTCGCTCCCCGTGCCCAATCGCGCAGAACCCGAAGCGCGTCTTTCGCATCCTCGGTATCCGGCGCGGCAAGCACCTTCGGCGTTACATGATTCATGACCGGCCCTCCCAGGTCAGTGAGGCCCCCGATATGGGGTTCGCCTCGGGGATTTACCAGTTTACGCTGCCCTTGTCGCCTTAGATCACCGACAAGGCTTGTTCGATATCCGACAGAATGTCCGCCGGATCCTCCAACCCGCAGGAAAAACGGATCAGTCCGTCCGAGATTCCCAGCACGTCCTTCTGTTCCTGCGGGAGGCGTTGATGGGTGGTCGTGGCCGGGTGGGTCGCGATGGATTTGGCATCAGCGAAGTTGTTGGAAATGATGATGAATTCCAGCGCATTCTGGAACCTGAACGCGCCCTCCTTGCCCCCTGTCACCTCAAAGGCGAGGACCGTTCCGCCCGAAGGTGCCTGCCGTTTCGCCACCTCGTACTGCGGGTGCGAGGGGTGGAGTGGGAAACTCATCCGGCTGATTTTGGGGTGGTCCGCAAGGGCGTTCGCGATGAACAGAGCTGTCTCCGACTGTGCGCGCACGCGCAGATCGATGGTCTCCAGCGCCTTGAGATGGGTCCAGGCCGCGAAGGGGTTAATCGCGCCGCCTGTATGTTTCATGTAAGCCTCGATCGGCCCCCGGATAAGCGCGCGCGAACCACAGATCGCGCCGCCCAGCATCCGCCCCTGCCCATCCACATGCTTGGTCGTGGAATAGACCACGAGGTCGGCCCCGAGCCGCGCGGCATAGGAAAAGACCGGCGTGATCATGGCGTTATCCACCACGACGAGCGCCTCGTTGCGATGCGCCACGTCGATCACATGGGCGAGGTCGATGACCTCCAGCGTCGGGTTCGATATGGATTCGAGGAAGACAAGCCGGGTGTCGGGCCGGATCGCCGCCTCCCAGGCCGCATTGTCGGTGCCGTCGACCAGCGTCACCTCGACTCCGAAGCGCGCCAGCACCTCCTCCAGCACATATAGGCAGGAGCCGAAGAGCGCGCGTGACGAGACGACGTGATCCCCCGCCTTGGTCAGCGCCATGAGCGCCCCGGTCACAGCGGCCATGCCAGAGGTGCAGGCGAAGGCGTCCTCGGTCCCCTCGAGCTGCGCAAGACGGTCTTCGAACATCCGGTTCGTCGGGTTGCCGTAGCGGGCATAGATGAACTCGTCATCCCCTGCCTCCACGAACCGCGCCTCGGCAGCCTCGGCCGTCGGGTAGCAGAAGGCCTGCGTCATGAACATCGCCTCGGACAGCTCGCCATACTGGCTGCGGCGCGACCCGCCGTGCACCGCCCGGGTGCGCTTTGAATATTTGTCCATGCCGTGTCTCCAACAAAAAACGCCCAACCGGTAAAGCCGGGGGCGTTCATCGTCCCAGACCTCTTTAGCGGTTTGATTAACGTGGCCCGCAATCCGGTAACAAATCGCCACGACCCCTGCGATAGCCCCGCCCCCGCCGCACGTCAAGATGAACGGGGTGTTACGCAGCCGTTACGCAAGGGTTAAGCAGGCTTCACGCGGGCGCGGCACTGTTGTTCTGACCAGAGCAGCGGGGCACGAACGGATGCCGCACATAATCGTCAACGCGACCGCCGACGGGCTGGATTACGATGCCGGAGCGCTCGCCCGGGCCCGCGCCGCGCTTCCCGCCCATGCCCCGGTCGTCATCCTGATCCACGGCTTCAAATACGCCCCCGGCACGCCGGGTCGATGCCCGCACCGCTCCATCCTCGCCGAAGGCGCACCGCGTTCGCACTGGAAGGTCGCGGCATGGCCCCGACATCTCGGGTTCGGACCATCAGAGGCGCTTGTGATCGCGTTCGGCTGGACCGGGACCGGCACGATCTGGCAGGCCTACCACCGTGCCGGCAGCGCCGGTCGTGCGCTTGCGGATTTCATGGACGGGCTCGACCGACCCTCTCATATTCTCGCCCATTCGCTGGGCGCACGGGTCGCGCTGTCGGCCCTGTCCGACGCCGCGCCGGGCAGCGTGGGCCGGATCATCCTCCTCGCCGGGACGGAGTTGCGGTCCGTGGCGCGGGCGGCGATGGCGTCGCCCGCGGGTCGGGTGGCCGACGTGCTCAACGTCACCAGCGCCGAAAACACGGCCTTCGACCTGATGCTCGAGGCCGTACTCGGCTGTCGCGGGCGGTCCATCGGGGCGGGGATGGGCGAGGTGAGCGGCTGGGTCGACCTGCCTGTCGACCGGGCCGCGACGCGTGCCCGCCTCGCCCGTCTGGGCCACCCGATTGCCGCCCCAACGCGCCGGATCTGTCACTGGAGCCTTTACCTGCGCCCCGGCCTCCTGCCCTTCTACGGCGCGGTGATCCGGGGACGCGTGCCCGTTGCCCGGCTGGCCGCTCCACTGCCAGTGCGCGAGTCCCTCCTGCCGTTCGCGTCCCGCGCGGCATCCTGACACCGCCCCGAAACGCGCACTGCATGTGCGGACTTGTGACGCCATAATGCTTGAACCTTTTCGCCACGGCTGCACAGATAGGTCCGAGCCACACCTATCACCCGCAACGACCGCGACCTGCGCGCGGAGAAAGGCGAGACATGACCCAACCCATTGCGCTGCATTACTGGCCCACGCCGAACGGATGGAAGATCACCATCGCGCTTGAGGAAATGGGCCTGCCCTATGACGTGCATTATGTGAACATCGGCAAGGGTGAACAGTTCGAGCCGGACTTCCTCAAGATCGCGCCGAACAACCGGATGCCCGCTATCGTGGACCCGGACGGCCCGGACGGCGAACCCGTCTCGATCTTCGAATCCGGCGCGATCCTGCAATACCTCGCGCGCAAGACCGGGCAATTCTGCGGCCCGACCGAGCGTGACCGCATCGCGGTGGACCAATGGGTCATGTGGCAGATGGGCGGTCTAGGCCCGATGGCCGGACAGGCGCACCACTTCCTCACCTACGCGCCCGCGATGGACCCGCCCAACGACCTGCCTTACGCCAAGGATCGCTACCGGGCCGAGACCGGGCGGCTTTATGGCGTGATGGACAGGAAGCTGGGCGAGACGGAATACCTCGCCGGTGACTTCTACTCCATCGCGGATATGGCGTGTTACGGCTGGGCGTCGCTGTGGGAGCGGCAGGAGCAGACGCTGGACGACAAGCCCAACCTCGCCCGCTGGCTCGACACCGTGGGGGCGCGTGAGGCGGTCAAGACCGGCATGGCCGTGGGCGCCGAACACCGCTCCAAGCTTCAGGACGACAAGGACGCGCAGAAGGTGCTGTTCAAGCGGTGAGCGCGTCAGGCTAGGGATGCGCCGCGTCATCCTTCATATCGGGCTGCCAAAGACCGGCTCGTCCTCGATCCAGGCGTCGCTGTCAGGCGTGGATACGGGCGACGTGCGGGTCGTGCGCTTCGGAGAGAACCTGTTTCACAACCTGCCGCTCTCGACGCTGCTCTCCGACGATCCCGCACGGATGCGCCAGCATCTCAACCGGGGCCACAGCCCGGAGGCGATCGCGGCACGGCGGGCGCGGTGGGACACGGCCTTTACCGAAGAACTCGCCCGCGACACCCCGACGCTCGTGCTGTCTTCCGAAGTCATCAGCAACGCGGGCGACGCGGCGCTTTTGCGGCTCAAGGACCGGATCGAAGGTTCCGGACGGCGGCTGGAGGTGTTCGGCTACGTCCGCGAGCCGATGGGCCTGTTCGGCTCCGCGCTGCAACAGCGGCTCAAGCAATTCGACCGGCTGCCGCGCGACTTCGATCCCTTTCAGTACCGAAAACGCCTTGCCGTCTGGGTGGACGCGCTTCCGCCGGATCAGCTTACCTTGCGGGATTTCGTGCCCGCGAATCTCACCGGCAGCTCTCCGGTGCGCGATTTCGCGGACTTTTGCGCGATTCCCGGGGACGCTTATCGCGAAAAGCAGCGCAACGAGAGCCTGAACGCCGAAGTGACGCGGCTTCTGTATATCTTCAACGGCGCAATGGCGGTTTCGACGGGGCGCCCGCGACTGGCCGAGGCACGCAAGCGGTTCCTGCGGCTCCTCAAGCAATCCATCGACGGGCCCCGGTTCAAAACGCCACTCGCCTGCATCGACCCGGAGCGGCTCGCCCTGGAGCTCGAATGGCTCGCGGCCCATACGGGTCTCGACTACCGCGCGCACGTTGCGGAACACCGCCACGCGATGCTGACCGCGCCGCTCGACGACGAGATGCGACGGCTGGCGCCAGAGACACGCGCCCGGCTTGACGCTCTCGTAAACGAGGCCGGGCTGACACTGCCCCCAGGCGCTGGTCCGGCGCGCCAACTGGCGGCACTCTATCTCGACCTTCTCGCGCCGGAGACGCCCGCGCCGCGCAACAGCCGCATCAAAAAACTCCTGCGCACGTTCAGGTTGCGTTGACTTTGTGCGCGGTGTCGGGTGTTTTCTGGCCGAGTGCATTACACTCCCACGAACCATGACCAGATTAACGCCCGTCCATTGAATACTTCCGTCCCGCGCTTCGCGACACTCCGATGGCACTGTGCCATGCGCCCGGCGCGGCAGTGTGTCTCCCGGCCCCGTCGCCGCACCTTCGTCGGTCGGGCCAGACCCGACATTGCAGAGAGGACACCCGCATGAGGAGCCGGCCCTACCTCTCGATCGTCGTCGTGGCGCGCAACGACGACTACGGCGGCGATTTCCTCGCCCGTGTCACGTTCTTCGCCCGGATGCTGCGGCGACAGGCCGAGCGCCACCCGGACCTGTTCGAAGTGGTCGTGGTCAACTGGAACCCGCTCTCCGACCGCCCCTCCATCGCGGACGCGGTGGACTGGCACATGAACGCCGACGTGCGCATCATTACCGTCGACCGCGCGACGCACGACAGTCTCGCCGGTGGCGCGAAGCTGCCTGTGCTGGAATTTCAAGGCAAGAACGTCGGCATCAAGCGGGCGCGCGGTGATTTCATTCTCGAAACGAATGCCGACATCGTCTTCACCGATGAATTGATGGATTTCATCGCTCAACGAAGGCTGCGCGACGACGCGTTTTACCGGGCCGACCGCTACGACTTCCGCGACTTCCCCGGCCGCACCGGCCCCGTGGACGCGGCCTATGCCGAAATCGGCCACCATGTGTTCGAGGTGCTTGCGCGCAACAAGCGGTACGCCACGGGCTTTGCCGATCCCGCCACCCGCAAGGGCACCCAACCCATCGAAGGTGAAGTGCTCTCACACGACGGCACCGTGCTCACCCACGACTGGTCCCACGACCCGCACATGCCGTTCCTGCGCTACGCCGTTCACAACAATGCAGCAGGCGATTTCATACTCGCCAGTCGGGCCGTGTGGGAGAGGATGGGCGGATTCTGGGAGCGGGTGGATACCTTCACCCACCTGGACAGTTTCATCGTCTACCGTGCCCGGGCGCGCGGGATCGTGCAGGTCATTCTACGCGCCCCTATGGCCATTCTTCACATGGACCACTCGCGCGCCGATCAGGCGTCCAAGCCCCGCACGGACGAAGCACGGGTGAAGAACGATACCTGGGAATGCCTGCGCGACCGCTCAAAGGGCTACAACGCGCAGAAAAGCTGGGGGCTGGAGCATGTGACGCTCCCGGAACGGCGCATCGCGCGCCGTCCGCTGGGCCAGATGTGGGAGCGGCTTGTGCGGCGGGCGGGTTGACGCTTATTCGGCCTTTTCGGCCTCGTCATCGTCCTCGATGCCGTATTTCTTGAACACGCCCGACTGGGCCATGAAGAAGATGAAGATGGCCAGCGGCAGACCGAAGGTCTTGAAATTGACCCAGGCGTCCGTCGACATCGTGCGCCAGACGCCTTCGTTCAAGACTGCGAGCCCAAGGAAGAACAAGGCGAGGCGGCGGGTCACGATCATCCAGCCTTCGTGTTCCATCGGGACGGAATGATCCATCACCACCTTGATATAGCTCTGCCCGCGCAAAAGGCCAAAGCCCAAGACGAGGAAGAAAAAGACATACAGAATCGTCGGCTTCATCTTGATGAAGCGCTCATCGTTAAGCCAGAGAGATATGCCGCCCATCACCGCCACCAGCACGACGGTCGCGATCTGAATGGCCGAGATCTTGCCGGTCACGCGCCATAACAGGAAAGTCGAGAAGGCCTGAAGCGGGATGAACCCGGCGGTCACGGCCAGGAAGCCCTCGTATTCGCGCCCGCCCACGGTGAAGCTCATGTCCCGCACGAGCATGTAGCCGACGAAGAACGCGATGATGGGTCCGTATTCCAGAATTGCCCGCAGCCACGGATTCACAGTCCGTTCGGAGGTCTTGGACGTGTCCTGCCCGGTGCTTTCGCTCATGTCGCTCATGCTGTCGTTACGCCCCTGTCGCTCGCGTGGATCACCCCTATTTAACCACCCATTTCCACGATTACAGCCCCTGCTGCGATGAGGGCCATGAGCGTGACGCGGCGTGGTCCGGTGGACTCCTTGAGGACCAGCCAGCCGATCAGTGCGGCGAAAACAGTCGAAGTCTCGCGCAGAACCGCGGCCTCGCCCACATCGTCGAGCCTCGTGGCCAGCATCACCGACCCGAACGAGAAATACGCGATAAGCCCGCCGGTGAGGCTCCGCAGGGCGAGCGGGCCGGGTGTGGGGCGATCCTTCATGCGCGCATATCGGATCGCGCCGACGATGGCGAAGGTGATTCCGTCGAGCATGAAGAACCATGCGAGGAAGGTGAACGGGTCCGGCGTCGCCCGGATGCCATAGGCGTCGACGGTGGTATACAGCGCGACGAACAGGCCAGTGATCACGGCCATGACGAGCGCCGGCTTGAGCGTCTCGCGGTCCACCTGCCAGTGCCGGAGGTTGTAGAGCGCCAGCCCGTAGATCGCCGTAACGAGCAGCGCGACCCCGATCCACTGAACGACCGTGAAGTGCTCGCCAAACAGGAAACCGGCGCCGATCACCGTGAACAGCGGACCCGTGCCACGCACGACCGGGTAGACCACCGTGTAACTGCCGAGCGTATAGGTCACGCCTTGCGCGATCTTGTAGAGAATATGGATCACCACGATCAGCGCGAATAACGGGATCAGCGACGGATCGGGCCACGGCACGACGAAGAGCGCGAAGGGGGTGGCCATGATGCCATAGGAGGCGTCTATCGCCCCGCGCGACAGCCACGGGTCATGGCGTCCCTTCTGCAACGCACCGAAGAGGGCGTGCAGCAGGGCCGCAAGGAGGGCCAGCGCAAGGGCTGCGGTATGTCCGGCCTCGGTGCCTTCGAGGCCGCGAATCCAGTCGCTCATCCGCGCTGATTACAGCGAGACCCTCCGGGGTGCACGGGGCATTCCATTGCGCCGGTCGCGCGGATCGAGCTGGGCGAGGCGTGCAGCAGTCGCCGGATCGATGGGAATCTCGATCTGGCCGATCGGCGTCGGGCGCGCGGCCTTGTCCTCGGCCCGGTTAATGCGGCGTCGCGAAATAAAGGCCTCGATGTCGAGCGGTTCACGCCAGGCGTCGTCGATCATTGCGATATCCGCGAGTTCGTGTGTCGCATCCGCCAGCATGCGCCAAGTGAGACGGCGCATGAACTCATCCGTGCGGAACGGACCCAGAAGCCCGGCTTCGGCCACCCGCACCTCGTCCCCGGCACGGATCAGCGCAGCCGCCCCGACCACCTCCCAGTTGGCGAACAGAACGGCGCGGGCGAGCACATCGGCCATGACCGAATACCCCGGTTGTCCGTCCTCGGGATAGGGGTCGGAAATGGCCAGTCGACGCGCCTCGGCCACGAAGGACATCGCGGTGCGCGTGCCCTTGAGAAGGAGTGTCGGTTCCGATGTCTTGCGACGGGCCATACCCACTGTCTGCTCGTTATGGGTTAGGAAAACCTAACCATTGTTGCGATCATCATCGCACATAAACGGCAATTTTGAAAACAATTGGGCAGATCGGCAGGTTATTTACCAAGATCGCGAAAAGCCGTCACGCAGGGTTTCTCCGCCTCTGCAAGCCTGAGAAGGACCGGCGAAAGGGGCCTCCCGGCCCCTCACAACCCGGTCAGCGCCCGCGCGAAGTCGTCGGGGTCAAAGGGCGCAAGGTCATCAATCTGCTCGCCAACCCCGATTGCATGGATCGGCAGGCCGAACTTGTCGGCCAGCGCGACGAGCACCCCGCCCTTGGCGGTTCCGTCCAGTTTGGTCATGACGAGCCCGGACACGTCCGCGAGCTTCTGGAACGTCTCGACCTGGCTCAGCGCGTTTTGCCCCGTGGTGGCGTCCAGCACCAACAACGTGTTGTGCGGTGCGCTTTCGTCCTTTTTCTTGATGACGCGCACGATCTTGGACAGCTCGGCCATCAGGTCCTCGCGGTTCTGAAGCCGGCCTGCCGTGTCGATCATCAAAAGGTCCGCGCCATCCGCCTGCGCCTTGGTCATCGCGTCGTAGGCAAGGCTCGCCGGATCCGATCCTTCGGGCGCGGTCAGCACCGGCACGCCCGCGCGTTCGCCCCAGACCTGCAACTGCTCCACGGCGGCAGCGCGGAACGTGTCGCCTGCCGCGATCACCACCGATTTTCCGGAGGCGCGGAACTGGCTCGCGAGCTTACCGATGGTGGTGGTCTTGCCCGCGCCGTTCACGCCGACCACAAGCACGACCTGCGGCCGCTTGGAATAGATCGGAAGCGGGCGCGCCACCGGCTCCATCACCCGCGCGATCTCGGTCGCGAGGATTTCCTTGATTTCCTCGACCGAAACTTTCCGCCCGAGCCGCCCTTCGGCGATGTTGGCCGACACGCGCAGCGCGGTATCCACGCCCATATCCGAGGCGATCATCAGCTCTTCGAGACTTTCGAGCATGTCGTCGTCCAGAACCCGGCGCACGACTGTCGTCTTGGTCCCGCCCCGGCCCAGCAGCCTGCCAAGCAGGCCCGGCTTTTCGGCGGCATCGCCATCCCCCGGCCCCTCGCCCGGCGCAGGCAAGTCGATCTCCATCGGCGTCACGTCGGGTTTCGGGTCGGCTGGCTGCGGCGCCTCGCGCGGCGGCGTGCCCGGTGTCACGTCTGGCGTCGGCGGCACTTCCTGCGGCCCCGGTTCCGGCACGCTGGGCGCATCGGGCACAGGGTCGCTGTCCGGCGTCGGCACTTCCGTCGGTGGCGTGTCGGGCGTGGGTTCCTCCGGCGGCGTCACCGGGTCCGGCTGCGGCACGTTCTCCGGCACCGGTTCGGGCGTGGGCGCTGGCCCCGGTTCCGCATCCGGCCCCGGCGCAGGGCGCGGCTGCGGTTCGGATGCCACGACCTCCTCGGATTCGCCCCCGTCCTCGACGATCGCCTCGAGCCCTTCTTCGAGCTTCGAGGAGGATTTCGTCAGCCGATCCTTGAGTTTCTTGAAAAACGACATTTCGCCTCCGGTCTTCGCTTCCACCTAATCGCGATTTCACGGATTTGGAAGCCTCAGGCGGACAGGATCATCGCCTGTCCGGCGATGTAGAAGATCCAGACCGCCCAGCCCAGCCGCCAGGTGAGCGGATTTTCCTCGTCCAGCCGGAACAGCAGGAACGCAAGCAGCGTGTCAGACGCAATGAAAAAAGCCGCACCGAGGAAGGCTGTCCCGATGGGAAGGGTGAGCGCGGCCAGCCCCATCAACGTGATGAGCCCGACATAGACCCGTACGGGCCACGCAAGGTGGCGGGTATAGGGGATGAGCCAGACCTCGCCCAGCACCGCGAAGGCCACGAGGAACACGGCCATCGGCGTGTTGACGATGAATGCCTCCCAGAGCGGCGTCTGCGACAGCACGAGGAAATGCAGCGCATAAAGCAGATGCGCCAATGCAAACGCCGCAAGCCCGAACAGGAACGCCTGTTGCCCGTGACGCGAGAGCGCGCCGTCTCCGACCGCTGACAGGAGCAGCCCCGCAACGAGAAACGCGGTATTGCCCGAAAGCCACGCCGCGCCGGCGAACACGGCAAGCGGCAGCACCTTTACCAACGTGCGCGGCCAGGATGGCTCATCCTCGGTCAGGGGAAGATAGATCATCGCCGCCAGGATACCGGTCCAGACGAGAAGCGGTGCGATCATGCAGGTCCCTCCACGCGGCGCAGAATGGCGCACGCGGCCCATGCGTCAAGGTTTCATTCGCCGCGAGGTGAAGCGGGGCTTTCCGCGGCGCGGCACGACGCGTATCATTTGCCCATGGAACATCCCGTCCGCGCCTATGCCGCCGCCACCCTCGCCCCGGTCGCCCTGATTGCGGCGGGCGCGCTGGCGGGCGGAGTGTGGGTCTGGGTGGCCTTCGCTTACATGACGGTTTTCACCTTTGCGATGGACCAACTCATCCGGGCGGTCGACACGCCCGCCGACCCGACGCGGGAGCTTCCGGCCGCCGACGGGCTGTCCGCCCTGCTGGCGCTCTTGCACTTCCCGCTCCTGTTTCTCGTCCTGCGCGCACTGGCCACCGGCGGGCTGCACCCGGCGACATGGTTCGCGCTCTTCGCCGCCGCGGGGCTGTTCTTCGGACAGGTGTCGAATTCCAACGCGCATGAGCTGATTCACCGGTCCCGCCGCCCGCTCTTCGAGCTAGGCAAATGGGTTTATATCTCGCTCCTTTTCGGCCACCACACCTCGGCCCATACCAAGGTGCACCACCGCTACGCCGCCTCCCGGCAGGACCCGAACTCGGCCCGCGAGAACGAGGGGTTCTACGCCTTTTCCCGCCGCGCGTGGCTGGGCAGCTTCGTGGAAGGATACCGGGCTGAGAAAGCCGATCTTGCGAGACGCGGCACGGGCGGGGTCAATCCATACGTCATCTACTGCGCGGGTGCCCTCGCCTTCGTGCTGACTGCCACACTCGCCTTCGGTTGGGCAGGCCTTGGCGCCTACCTGCTCATTTCGTGGTACGCCACGACACAACTCCTGCTATCGGATTACGTCCAGCACTACGGCCTGACCCGCGCTACGCGTGCGAACGGCAAGCTGGAGCCTGTGGGGCCGCAGCACAGTTGGAACGCGGGCCACTGGTTCTCGCGCCACCTGATGCTCAACGCGCCACGCCATTCCGACCACCACGCGCATCCGGCCCGCCCCTACCCGGCGCTCGCCGCCCATGACGACGCGCCAACGCTTCCCTCGACGCTGCCGGCGATGGCCGCCCTCGCGCTCTTTCCGAAACTCTGGCGCCGGGTGATGAACCCGGTGCTCGCCGCCCACAAAGGACGCCCCGCATGATCCGCACTGCCCTCTTCGCCGCGCTCCTGCCGCTCGCCGCAACCGCCGCCGAGACCGAGCGCCTGACCCCGCAGCAATTCGAGGACTACGTCACCGGGAAAACCCTGATGTACGGTTTCGACGGCCAGCATTACGGGGGCGAGGATTACCTCCCCGACCGCAAGGTCCGCTGGTCTTTCCTCGATGGCCGCTGCAAGTCCGGCTACTGGTATCCGTCCGAAGGCGACATCTGCTTCGTCTATGAGGACAACCCCGACCCGCAGTGCTGGTCCTTCTATCTGCGCGGCTCGACCCTCGTGGCGCAATTCGAGAACAACCCCGAATACGAAGAACTCTACGAGACGGGCGAGTCCGAAGAGCCGCTCCAGTGCCTCGGCCCCGAAGTCGGAGTCTGACGCCCCGCTTCTTCGTTCCGCAAATACTTCGGGGGAGGCGCGCACCGCGCGACGGGGGCTGGCCCCCGACCGCGACGACCTGCCGGAGGCAGGGCGGCGCAAATCCTGCGCGGGCGACAGCCCGCACCTTTTTCGACATTTCAGAAGAGCGAACCCTGCTCTGGCGGCGTATCCTTGGACTTTTTCGAGGTCTTGGACGGCGTCGATGGCTTGGGCGTCGCCTCGCCCGCGCCGCCGGCGACGTCCAGCCGACCATCCGCAAACTCGATTTCGAGCGCCTTGGCCGCCGCCGCGCCGTCGCGGGTCGTAACCACCGCCCCGTCGCCGCGCACCACGGCATAGCCGCGCTTGAGCGTTTCGGTATAGCCCAGCGTCTGTCTCATTCGGTCGAGCGCATCGAGCCGCTTCTGCCAGCCCTCCACCTGCGCAAGTCCGACGCGCGAAAGCCGGGCTGCGAGCGCGTCGAAGTCCCGTTCCTTGCGCGCCCTCGCCTCCCCGATCCTCCCCGGGTCGAGGCGCGGCGTGAGGCGTGCGAGGTCGCGCCGCCGCGCCTCCACGGGCCGGGCCAGCGCCGGACCCAGCCGCCCCGCGCGGTCCGTCACGCGCTCGCGCAGCGTCGTCACGCGGTTGGTCAGGACCGAAGGCCGCAGCCCTCCCGAAGCCCGGTTCAATCGCACATCCTCATGGCGAACCTTGGCAATCAGCGCGGCGGGGAGCCGGTCGCCCGCCCGGTCGAGCCGCTGGCGCGGCGTATCGAGCAGCGCCTCGGCGCGCGGCAGGGCGCGGGCGAGGTCGGTGAGCCGCTGACCTCGCCGGGTGATGCCCTGCGTGAGCGCCGCGGTCAGCCGCGCCTCCTGCTCAGCAGCCCATGCAAGCAGATCGCGCCGCACCGGCACCGCGATCTCGGCGGCCGCCGTGGGGGTGGGCGCGCGCCGGTCGGCGGCATGGTCGATGAGGGTGGTGTCAGTCTCGTGCCCCACGGCGGAAATCAGCGGAATATCCGACGCCGCAGCGGCCCGAACGACGCTTTCCTCGTTGAAACCCCACAGGTCCTCGACCGACCCGCCGCCACGCGCCACGATCAGCAGATCCGGGCGCGGCAACGCCCCGCCCGGTGCCAGCGCATTAAAGCCCTCGATCGCGCGCGTCACTTCCGGCGCGCAACGCTCACCTTGCACGGCGACGGGCCAGATCAGGACTTTTCGGGGAAACCGCTCACGCAGCCGATGCAGGATGTCACGGATGACCGCGCCCGAGGGCGATGTCACCACACCGATCACCTCCGGCAGGAACGGCAGGGGCCGCTTGCGCTCGGCTGCGAACAGCCCCTCGGCGGCCAGCGCCGCCTTGCGTTTCTCCAGCATCGCCATGAGCGCGCCCATTCCGGCGGGCGCGATATCGTCGATGACGATCTGGTATTTCGACTGCCCGGGAAAGGTGGTGAGCCGTCCTGTCGCGATCACCTCCATACCCTCTTCGGGCGGGGTCGCGATCCGGGCCATCACGCCCTTCCAGATCACACCCGAAAGCACGGCGCGGTCGTCCTTCAGATCGAGGTAGACATGGCCCGAGCGCGGGCGCGACACGCGCCCGACTTCGCCCCGAATGCGGACGTGGCCGAACTCCCCTTCGATCATGCGTTTCACCGCCCCGGACAACTCCGAGACGGTGAATTCCGGGGCGTTGCCCCCGATGCCGGAATCTTCGATCAGGTCAGACATGGGCGGACCATGCCCGACCCAGAGGCCGAAGAAAAGGTCAGGCCGCCTGACGGTGGTGCGTGCCCTCGTTCACCTCCTCCACGATCTTGTCGCAGAAGGCGTCGAGGTCGCCGGGGTTGCGCGAGGTGATGATGCCGTTGTCGGTCACCACGGCGCTGTCTTCCCACAGGCCGCCCGCGTTCTGCACGTCGGTCTTGACCGAAGGATACGAGGTCATGTGACGCCCCTTCGCGATCCCGGTCTCGACTAGCAGCCAGGGTGCGTGACAGACGGCTGCGATGGTCTTGCCGCCCGCGAAAGCCGCGCGCACGAAGGCCAGCGCCTCGGTATTGACCCGCAGCAGGTCGGGGTTGATCTGCCCGCCCGGCAGGACGAGTGCGTCGTAGTCCGCGGCCTTTGCGTCACCCAGCGCAAGATCGACCTTCACGGGGCGACCCCAGTCGCTCTCGTCCCAGCCGTTGATCTCGCCGCCTTCTGGCGCGATGACATGGACCTCGGCCCCGGCCTTCTTGAGCTTGTCGAGCGGCACTTCCAGCTCGGACTGTTCAAAACCGTGGGTGGCGAGGATGGCGATTTTCTTGCCGTTCAGATCGGACATGACGTCCTCCTTTTCGTTTCCGTTGCCCTCTAAACGGACACCCCGTCGCCCCTGTTCCTGCCGCCGTTGCGCCCGGCCATCCCCCGCCGGCCAGTCGTTACCTGCGTCCGTGTCGTGGACGAAATAGTGGGCGCAGTCCGCCACGCCGCGTTGCCCGCGATGCACGGACACGCCAAGGCGCACCAGCGCGGCCGCGCCAACACTTGTGGTCGCGGCTCCCACGAGCGCGAAAGCGCGCAGTTCCTGTTGCACCTCGAACAGCACGAGACCGACGCCGAGGCACGAAAGCCCTGCGCCGATCCCCGCCCATATCCAAAGCGACCCGCGCACCGGGCGTCCCGGCCAATGTGTCTGGGGCAGGTGTTCCCCAAATTCCTCGGCGTAGCGTTGCCGTGCCGCGAGGTAGTGCAGCCGGTTGCGGACCTTGGCCGCCGGGCCGTCACTGACCGCGTGGCGAAACGGTCGCCCAAGCACGTCGTCGCAGAATGTCCCGTAATCCGGCAGCTGCAGATGGAGATGCCACGCATCGACAACGCGCGACGGCGTCAGCGGCTCGCGCGCCACCATCGCAAGATAGGCGAAGCGCAGATACTCGCGCACCGCCTTGCAGGCAAGACCGTGGGCCATCCCTGCTCGGTGGCCAGCCGATCCGCAAAGCCTTCCGCCCCGAGATTTCCGAAATCATACACCCCAATTCGTGCGCAGAGCGCCTCATCGATCATGTCGCTACCTTGCCCCGGCCCCGCCATCTGCTATTCCCCGTGCAAAATAGTAAGGGACGTGCCCGATGAACATCCTTATCCTCGGCGGCGGTGGCCGCGAACACGCCCTCGCCTGGGCCGTGATGCAGAACCCGAAATGCGACAAGCTGATCGTCGCGCCGGGCAATGCGGGCATCGCCCAGATCGCCGAATGCGCCACCTTCGACGTCGAGGACGGCGAAAAGGTCGTCGACTTCTGCAACGTGAACGCCATCACCTTCGTCATCATCGGCCCCGAGGCACCGCTGGCAGCTGGCGTGTCGGATGCGCTCGAGGCTGCCGGCATCCTCGCCTTCGGCCCATCGCGCGCCGCGGCCCAACTCGAAGCCTCCAAGGCCTTCACCAAAGAGATCTGCGACGCGGCCAACGCGCCTACGGCCGCCTACGCCCACTTTACCGAAGCCGAACCTGCGAAAGCCTATATCCGCGAACAGGGCGCCCCCATCGTGGTCAAGGCCGACGGTCTGGCGGCCGGCAAGGGCGTGATCGTCGCGATGGACGAGGATACGGCGCTCGCCGCCATCGACGACATGTTCGGTGGCGAATTCGGTGCGGCAGGGGCCGAGGTGGTCATCGAGGAATTCATGACCGGCGAAGAAGGCTCGCTCTTCGTCCTGTCGGACGGCGAAACGCTCCTCCCCATCGGAACGGCGCAGGACCACAAACGCGTGGGCGACGACGACACCGGACCCAACACCGGCGGCATGGGCGCCTATTCCCCCGCTCCGGTCCTGACCGATGCCGTGGTGCAAAAGGCGATGGACGAGATCGTGGCCCCCACCATGCGGGTCATGTCCGAGCGCGGGAGGCCCTACAAGGGTGTGCTCTACGTGGGCCTGATGATCGAGGACGGCCAGCCCCGCCTCGTGGAATACAACGTGCGTTTCGGCGACCCTGAATGTCAGGTGCTGATGATGCGGCTGGGCGCACAGGCGCTCGACCTGATGCTGGCCTGCGCCGAAGGCCGCCTCGCGGGCCGTCAGGTGAATTGGGCCGACGACCACGCCATGACCGTGGTGATGGCGGCGAACGGCTACCCCGGCGCGTATGAAAAGGGGTCGGTAATCTCCGGACTCGACGCCATCGAGGAGACCTCGAAACAGATGGTGTTCCACGCCGGCACCCGCGAACGGGACGGCCAGATCACCGCCTCAGGCGGCCGCGTCCTCAACGTCACGGCGCGCGGCGACTCGCTGCAAGCGGCCCGCGACACGGCCTACGCGATGATCGACCAAATCGACTGGCCCGAGGGTTTCAACCGCTCCGACATCGGCTGGCGCGCACTCTGAGCATGGCTGCGCCCGAGACATTCCGCTGGAAGCCCGCGCTGTTGGCCCGCGCGGATACCCTGACAGTAGACGGCACCCGCCTCGCGCTCGACGACAACTGGACCCTCGACGCGGCCTTGGTCGAGGACGCGGCTTTCACCAACCAGGTGATCAAGGGCAACCGCATGGTGCGCCTCGACCTCTACACACCAGAGCTGCGACGGTCGATCGGCTACACCGGCGGACGCGTCGGCTACGACGCCGATCCTGACGCCCGCACCCACCTCGCCGCCTGCGCCGCGACCCTGCGTGCGCTGGCCTTGGCGCGGCCCGGTCAGCAGATCGCACTCGGCGTGATCCGGGGCGGGCGCTGGGGCATGTTCCTCGTGGGGCTCGGCACGCTCCTCGGCGGCCTCATCCTCGCGGTCGCTGCGCTGGCCTCGGGCATCGGCTCGGACCGCTTGCTCGAAGCGGCGATCCCGACGCTGTTCCTGATCCTGTTGGGCGCCGTCCTCACCTATGGCAACTGGCCCTGGCGCAAACGCCCGCGCATCAATCCCGCAGCCCTGGCTGACACGCTTGATGAGATCCTGTCGCGAAGCGCGCCCGACGCCTGATCTTCTTGGGTCCGAAAATACCTCGGGGGTGCGGGGGCTGGCCCCCGCTCAAGCCTGTGGGCCTATGCCCACGCCGCAACAACAAAGGTCCGTCTCCGCCTCACGCGCACTCAAGATACGGCGCGAAGCTCTCGGGCCCGGCATAGTCCCCGACCTCCGTAGACACCAGACCGGCCCCGTCCCAGATCGTCTCGACAATCCGGCTCCAGTCGGCATTGGCGGTAAGGATCGCAGGCGGCGTGCCCGCGCAATGGCGCACACCACCCTCGATTTCCGGCGTCCCGAGCAGGTGGTTCGTCACCCCCTCGACAGCGGCGACAGGTGTGAGCACGGCCTTGCCCCCATTCATCTCTACCCGCGCCAGCCGCAGGATGCGGGCGAGGTGTGGGCGGTCGACATAGGCAACCTCATCCACACCGTCCCCGTCGAAATCCGCGATCCCGGCGATGGCGAGCCAGCGGTGACGTTGCCCGATCGGTTGCGTGTTTCCGATGGGCCGCGCCCATTCCCCGTCAAAGTCGAAGATCTGCACCATCGCGCCCACCCGAAAGCCCGAGAGCACGGCGACCACCTCCGGCGTGCCGTCGCCGTCGAAGTCGTGCAGCCGGGGGGCGGTATCCTCGAACACCGCACCGTCGAAGCGGATCACGTTATGGGAACCGTCATCGTAGTCGATACGCAGCCCGGCATATTCGCCGTTCTTCACTGCGCCATGTCCATAGGCATCGGTCGGCTCGACATAGGACGCGCCCGAGACGTCCTTGGCCTGGGCCGCGCCGGCGAGCGCGAGGACAGCGAGCGTGGAACGTATCAGCATGGAACCCTCCGCCTGTTCGCATCCATGCTGCCGGGCCAACGGCGCGAAGGCCAGCGCCGGGCGCCCTCGCCACGCAAACGTGACCGGCCGGGGCCGGGCGACTTTCCCGAGGACGCGCCTCAGGCGGGTCCGAGACGAGAGAGCGCGCGCGTCAGCGCGCACCGCTTGCCAACAGAGGGTTCAGATCTGCTTTTCAGGCATCTGGACGACAAGGCCGTCGAGTGCGTCAGAGACCTGAAGCTGGCAGGTGAGGCGCGAGCGTACCGGATCGGGCTCGTAGGCGAAGTCGAGCATATCCTCTTCCATCGCCTCGCGGCCCGGCAGCTTTTCGACCCACTCTTCAGCCACATAAACGTGGCAGGTGGAGCAGGCGCAGGCCCCGCCGCAGTCGGCCTCGATACCAGGGATGTCGTTGTCGCGGGCGCCTTCCATCACGGTCAGGCCGTTGGCGACGTCGACTTCGTGTCGGGTGCCGTTGTGCTCGATGTAGGTGATCTTCGCCATGAGGGTCTCCGAATGCACTTTTGCGGTGTTCTAGCCAAGGGACGCGCAAGGGTCCACCCCGGTTCGCCACCTGTGCCGCCTTGCGCACCGCCCCAAAATGTTCTTACTTTGTTCACATGCTCTACCCCGCCCCTCCCACCGCCCACGCCGGGCCACGCGGCTGGCCGCGCCCGCCCCACGCGGTGCCCCACCGGATGCTCGACCGGCCGCCTGAGGGCGCGCGGATCACGGTGGCCGGCCTCGTACTCGTCCGCCAACGTCCCGGCACCGCCAACGGGGTGGTGTTCATCACGCTGGAGGACGAGACGGGGATCGCCAACATCGTCGTCTGGCGTGCGGTTTACGAACGCTTCCGTCGGGCGGTGGTCGCGGGTCGCTGTCTGCGCGTGACCGGAAAAATCCAGCGTCAGAGCGGCGTGGCCCATATCGTCGCGGATCAGGTCGAGGATATCTCCTGGATGCTCGACAGCCTTGCGCAGCCCCCCGCCCGGTCCGCCTTCCAGGACTAGCCCGGTTACACAAATCGCGCTATTGTCGCGCCAAACAGTCCGCAACAAGGACGCCGAGCAGTATGTATCGCGTATTTTTCAGCACCACCGGGGCCATGGCAGCCCTGTGTCTCGCCCTTGCCGGCTGCGCCCGGACCGGTCCGACGCAGGAGGTCACCCGCGCCGACTTCGGCGATGAGGAGATCATCACCGACTTCACCCTCGGCCCCCCCGGCGCGCGCCCCGGCGCGTGCTACGGCAAGGATGTGACCCCCGCGACGGTGGAGCAGGTCACGGAACACAAGCTGGTGGAGGAGGCCAGGATCGGCCCGACCGGCAACATCATCGCGCCCGCGAAATACGAAACCGTCACCGAGGCCAAGATCGTGGACGGGCGCGAGCCGATCTATTTCGAAACCCCCTGCCCCCCGCGCTGGACGCCGGAGTTCATCGCCTCGATCCAGCGCGCCCTCTCGGCACGCGGGCTTTACGGCGGCCCCGTCTCGGGCACGCTGGACGAAACCACGCGCAAGGCGATCCGCACCTTCCAGATCGGTGAGGGGCTCAATTCGGCGATCCTGTCGACGGAAAGCGCGCGGCTTCTGGGGCTGGTGGAAATCGACCTGTCCTGAGACGCGCTCAGGTCGTCAGCTCGGCGATCCTGTTGAGAATCCCGACCACCGGCGAAATCACGCCGGAGAGATAGACCGTTGCAGCATCAGGCCGCATGATCCAGGCACCGGCCTGTTCGACGATCGAGCCCTGTTCGAGCTTGGCGTGCTGGTCGATATAGGAAATCGGGCCGAGATAGGCGAGCAGGGTCGCCTTGAACAGCGTGAACACGACGAGGACGAGGAACAGGCCGCGCCACGGAAACCCGCGCCGGGACCGGACCTTCTTGACCGGGACGAGCAGGCCGTTGCGCTCCTCCAACTTGACGAATCCGCTGGACAGATTGCGGTGCCCGCGTTCGATGCGCTGCACCCGATGCTCGAAATTCTTGTGCTTCATGTCCGCCATGACGGCTGACCTTTCGCCTGTTCGCGTGAAAACTATACTGACCACTATATGTTTAATTCCGGCGGCAATATGACACGAACTGTGCGAAATTAAGCGGGCTTGCGCAGAAGGGTCAGCGTGGTCCAGTCGCCATGCTCGGCACGCCGGTCCAGGGTGAAGCCTGCTTTCTGGTAGGCCGCGATGACCTCATCGGCCTGCGGATTGAGGATGCCGGACAGAATCGCCCGCCCCTCGGGCGCGACCGCCACACCCATGTCCGGGGCCAGCCCGATCAGCGGACCCTTGAGGATATTGGCGAAGACAAGGTCGAAGGGCTGCGCGGCCTTGAGGTCGGGATGGTCGAAGCCTGCGGCCTCCACCACATGCACCCGGTCCTCGACCCCGTTCGCGCGCACATTGGCCTGGGCCACCTCCACCGCGACCGCGTCTATGTCCGAGGCGATCACCGGGTTGGGCCAGATCTTGGCCGCGGCCATCGCGAGCACGGCCGTGCCGCAGCCGATGTCGGCGACGTTGCGCGCGACGATTCCCTTGTCGGCAATGATGTCCAGAGCCTCGAGGCAGCCCAGCGTCGTGCCGTGGTGACCGGTGCCGAAGGCCATCGATGCCTCGATCCTGAGCCCCACGCGCCCCTGCGGCAGCCGCTCGGCATCATGTGCACCATAAACGAAGAAGCGGCCGGCCTCGACCGGCTGCAATTCGCGCCGGACATGAGCGACCCAGTCGACTTCCGGCAGTTCGGAGACAGCGAAATCCTTGGCGCCATGCATCGCGGACAACAGCGCGAGCCCGGCATGGTCCGGTTCTTCCGTGAAGTAGCCGCCGACCTCCCACAGCCCGCTGTCGTCCTCCATCTCGAACACACCGATTCCTGTGGGTTCGGGGATGAGCGTCTCCATCGCCTCGCCCAGAGCGTCGGCCTTGGACTTGCCTAGGAGCGTGGTGAGCGCGGTCCATGTGGGCATCGGGGTCTCCTTCGGGTTCGCCCCGCCCTAGCGACCGCCATCAGGGGGGTCAAGCTGGCGCGTTACTCTGTCGTCTCCTCGACGATCTCGCTCACTGCGCCGGTAAAGGTCATCGCATGGTCGAACGCGCCTGTTTCGAGAAACAAAAGGACCTGCGCGATGACGGTCGGATTGGACATGAGGAAAGTATGGGTAACCGGCAGGACGATGTGGTCGCTCATCCCCTCGATCCGGGTCGCCTCTACCGCTACCTTGCCGTCGTCCGCCCCTTCGAGCATCGCCGACAGGATCGGGTTCAGCGAACGGTTGCCCGCGATCACCCCCAGTTCGAATTCCGGCAGGCCAAGCAGGTTCGGCGTGGCATCAGGCCCGGTGCCGAGTTGCAAACCCGCAGGCCCCATCATCCATTCGTAGGGCGCGAACCCGGCGAGGTCGTCGACCACGGATGAGCCCTTGTTGGGCGGGGCAAGCATGACGACGCGGCCCATATTGTCGGGCCGGTGATCCTCCAGCCACGCCCGCACAAGGATGCCGCCAAGGCTGTGGGTGACGAAATGGACCCGCTGGGCGCCGCAGGCCTCCACGGCCGGGGGCACGGCGGCCTCCACCAGCTCGGCAATGGGTGCTTCGGTCGAGGGGTAGTCGCGGTTCACCACGTCGTAGCCCGCCTCTTCCAGCGCTTCCTCCATGACGAGGAGCGAGGCCGAGGTCCGGGCGAGGCCGTGCAGGAGCACGACGCAGTCCGCCCGCGCCGGCAGAGCCAGCGCGGACAGGACCAGTGTAAGGGTAAGCAGCCGCCTCACGCTTACGCAGGCTCCTCAAAAAAGACCGGCGAGAAGACGCGGATCACCAGGCCGCCGATACCGATCAGCAGCACCGCGAACACCGCGAGCCACCCGATGAACGGGATCAGCATGACAAGCGCCAGAAGTGCCGCCCCCACGAAGGCCGCGATGGCCCGGTCCAGGGTCGAATCCGGCAGCCCCTGCCCGGCCAGGTTCACGGCCCAGACGCCCAGCAGGTAAGCCCCGGTGACGTAGCCCGCAAAGCCCAGTGCGACGGCAAATGCAATCGAGAGCGGAGCAAGGAAGATACCGATGCCCGTCATGGCCAGCACGACGGTCGAGCCTGCGGCCACGGCGAGGCCCAACGCCCCCATCCACAGGCTTCTCAGCGGTGAGGCGAGCGCACGCTCGCGCAGGGTGGCGGTAAAGCCCGGTGCGAGGGCGGCGACGAGCGTGGCAACCAGCGTTGTCAGGATGACACCACCGAATAGCCCGGTCAGCTTGGCCCAGAATCCGGGCGTGGCCTGTTCCGTCGCAGCCTCGATATCCTCTTCCCAACCTTCGACACTGCGGAATTCCACCCGGTCGGCGGGCGCCACCCGTTCGGGCACGTTCACGTCCTCTTCGTCTTCGGCATAGAAGATGACGGTGCCTGCGACGCTGGCGGCTTCGCCCCAGTCGACATTGGCCCCGGCAATCGACAGATCGCCCGCAATCTCGCCATTAACCTCGATGGACTCGCCGCCCAGGATGGCGCTGCCCGCGACCGTGCCGCCGAGCATCACGTCTCCGCCCATGGCGCGGATGTTGCCCTCGATGGTGTCCGAGAGGGTCACGGAGTTGCCCATCGCCGTAACGCCGCCCGCCACCGGGGCGTTCACCTCAACGTCCATACCGGCCGCGTAAAGGTTTCCGCCGATAGCCTCGTCAACCGAGACCAGCCGTCCGGCAAGGTGGGCGCTGCCCGTGACCTCGCCTTCGACCTCGACCCGGTTGCCGGCGGCGAAAAGATCGCCCTCGACGGCTTCGCCGACCGAAGCCGTGCGGCCGGCCGCATAGACGTCCCCGCCGAAGGTCATTCGGCTCGTGTCCTGCGCGGCGAGCGGTGTCGCCGCCACCATGAGAATGATGAGTAGGAATTGGCGCAACATGATCTGTCCCCGTTCTTAATGTTACTCCCCTTCACATAGGTGCGATGGGTCCTGGTTTTAAGACGCGATGCGACGGATCTGCGAAATACGTTGACGAATTAAGTTTGGACCCTAATGATTAGGTTCCTAATCACCTTGATGGCAAAAATGACTGATACGGATCTTCGCCTGAACGACACGCCAGCGCCGAGCCTTGTCGAGCGCCACCCAGACCTTTTCGCCGGCATCGACCCGCACGCGTTGCGCGCCGCGCAGGACCTTCTGCGCGTCTCCAAGCGTCTGCTAGGTGGGTTCGCGGACAGGTTTCGAGAACACGGACTTTCGCCGGGGCGCTATTCGGTCCTGATGACGTTGCATGCCGCAGGCGGACCGCTCGCCCCATCGGTCATTGCCGAACGGATCGGTGTCACGCGCGCCTCCACCACCGGGCTCGTCACCGGCCTCGCCCGCGATGGTTTGGTCGAATACGGCAGCGCTGGCGAGACCGACCGACGGCGCAAGACCGTTGGGCTGACCGAGGCGGGCACCGCCCTCCTCCTGTCGATCCTGCCCGACATTTTCGCTCGCATGACCGCACTGGTCGAACCGCTCACGGAAGCTGAATGCAAAACGCTTCAATCAATTCTCGCCCGAATCGAGGCCGACCTCGGCCAAGACGCCACTTCGGAGACACGACATGACTGACACGATCACCCGATCCGTCTTGCGGCCCTGGTTCCTGATTGGAATTCTGCTCCTGACCTATTGCTATCTCGGGAACTTCTTTGTTCTTCCCAGCTATCTGAGGTTCCTCGAACATGGAAGCACCGGCAACAACGGCACGGGGCCCGACTACGCACTGATCTGGGGCGCGGCGAAGACGATCCTCTGGATGCTGTCCTTCCACCTCGGTGCGGCCTGTTTGACCTTTGGCGCCCTGAGCGGGCAGGGCGCATCTCGCCGGTTCCGCGTCGGTCTCGGGATCGGCACGGTGGTCTGGCTTGGCCTTTGGTGCATCCCCGCCCTGCCCGGGCCCTATACGGCCTATTTCGCCGGTATGGGCCTGATCATCCTGCTTGTGATCGTGGCACTCTTTCTCACCACCGGCGGCGGGCGTGCCGATGACTCCAGTGCGCGCAACTGGCGGGTGGCCAGCTATATGTTCTTCGCTTTTGCGACGTGGGACATCTGCGGGCTTGGCAGCGTCGGCGGCATCCTGGACCCCGAAGGCGCCGCACGGTCGGCGAGCCAGTCACTCGTGGTCACACAAACCACGAAACTCATTGCCGAGCTTCTCATCGGCTGGGCGCTGGCCCTGACCGCGGCGGTATCAGCACGACGCCCCCAGTCCACATGAGGTCAAAAAGAAAGGGCGCCCCGAGGGACGCCCTTTCGAACTGATCCGATGGATCGGCTTACATCATGCCGCCCATGCCGCCCATGTCGGGCATGCCGCCGCCGCCAGCGCCTTTTTCTTCCGGCTTGTCGGCTACCATCGCTTCGGTGGTGATGAGCAGGCCGGCGATCGAAGCGGCGTCTTCCAGAGCGGTGCGAACCACTTTGGCCGGGTCGATCACGCCGAAGGCGAACATGTCGCCGTATTCTTCGGTCTGCGCGTTGAAGCCGAACTTGACGTCGTCGCTTTCACGGATCTTGCCCGCGACAACGGCACCGTCGACACCGGCGTTCTCGGCGATCTGGCGAAGCGGGCTTTCCAGCGCGCGGCGCACGATGGCGATACCGGCAGTCTGGTCGGCGTTTTCGCCTTCGAGACCTTCGAGCACCTTGGCACCCTGGACGAGAGCGACACCGCCGCCCACGATCACGCCTTCCTGCACGGCCGCACGGGTCGCGTTCAGGGCGTCATCGACACGGTCCTTGCGCTCTTTCACTTCGGTCTCGGTCATGCCGCCGACCTTGATGACAGCCACACCGCCGGCGAGTTTGGCAACACGCTCCTGCAGCTTCTCCTTGTCGTAGTCCGAGGAGGTTTCCTCGATCTGCGTGCGGATCTGGGACACGCGGGCTTCGATCTCGGCCTTGTCGCCAGCGCCGTCAACGATCGTCGTCTCTTCTTTCGAGATGTTGATGTTCTTGGCGGTGCCGAGCATGTCCATCGTCACGGACTCGAGCTTCATGCCCAGGTCTTCCGAGATCACCTGGCCACCGGTCAGGATCGCGATGTCCTGAAGCATGGCCTTGCGGCGATCACCGAAGCCCGGCGCCTTGACGGCCGCGATCTTCAGACCGCCGCGCAGCTTGTTGACCACGAGGGTGGCCAGCGCTTCGCCTTCGACGTCCTCGGCGATGATGAGGAGCGGCTTCTGCGACTGGATGACCTGCTCGAGGAGCGGGACCATCGGCTGCAGCGACGAGAGTTTCTTCTCATGCAGCAGGATGTAGCAGTCTTCGAGCTCCGCGATCATCTTGTCGGGGTTGGTCACGAAGTAGGGGGAGAGGTAGCCACGGTCGAACTGCATGCCTTCGACGACATCCACTTCGGTTTCCATGCCCTTGTTCTCTTCGACGGTGATGACACCCTCGTTGCCCACTTTCTGCATCGCGTCGGCGATGAAGCGGCCGATGGCGGTTTCGCCGTTGGCCGAGATGGTGCCGACCTGAGCGACTTCGTCGGAGTCATTGACCGGACGGGCCGCAGCCTTGATCGCTTCCACGACCTTGGCAGTCGCGGTGTCGATGCCGCGCTTGAGGTCCATCGGGTTCATGCCGGCGGCAACCGATTTCATGCCTTCGGTCACGATGGCCTGTGCCAGAACGGTCGCGGTGGTGGTGCCATCGCCGGCTTCGTCATTGGTGCGGCTGGCCACTTCTTTGACCATCTGCGCGCCCATGTTCTCGAACTTGTCTTCCAGTTCGATTTCCTTCGCCACGGACACACCGTCCTTGGTGATGCGCGGGGCGCCGAAGGATTTTTCGAGGACCACGTTACGGCCTTTCGGGCCGAGGGTCACCTTGACCGCATTGGCCAGGGTGTTGACGCCGCGCAGCATTGCGTTGCGGGCTTCGGTGTCGAATTTGACTTCTTTAGCCATTCGTCAGCTCCTGAATATCTGGTTAGAGGGTCCGGCGATCAGGCAATGATGCCCATGATGTCGGATTCTTTCATGATCAGCATCTCTTTGCCGTCGAGCGTGATCTCGGTGCCGGACCATTTGCCGAACAGGATCTTGTCGCCTTCCTTGACGTCCATCGTGATGCGGTCGCCGTCGTCGTCCTTCGCGCCGGCGCCAACAGAGACAACCACGCCTTCGGCGGGCTTTTCTTTCGCGCTGTCAGGGATGATCAGGCCGCCGGTGGTCTTTTCTTCGCTTTCGACGCGCTCGACGAGCACACGGTCGTGCAGGGGAGTAAATGCCATTTCAGAGGCTCCTCAACTCTCATTGTTCCCGTTAGCACTCACGATACGCGAGTGCTAACGGCGGATAGGTAGGCAGCGGAGCACATCGAGTCAACAGCGCGTGAAGCAAAAATTTTGCGTTTCGCGTAAAGACGTTGACAGGTGAGACGCCTCGTATGGAAACTGGGTCGTACATTCAACCGGAACCCGGGACATTCCATGACTTTTAAGCATTTCGCCGCCGCCCTGGCCCTGATCACCACCCCCGCCATCGCCCAGAACGAAGAGGTCCACCCCTACACCAAGTCCAACATCGCGCCGGTCATGTTCGAGTATCTGGACGAGGCCGAAGACGGCTGCTGGACGTCGGCCGATCAGGCCGCTGATATCGCCAAGCGGGCGCTAGACGGGGTCGGCATCGCGCATACCGACGACCCGGAGGAGGCTGCGACGACGCTTTTCCTTTACGTCGACGCCTCCCGCGACGGGGGCTGTTACGGCAACATGCTCCTCGACCTGCGCGGGCCCGCGACATGGGCGGGCGAGGAGGTCCGGGTGATCCTGCGCGACAGCGGCGCCAACTTCGAAGGCTATGACAACCTGAACGCTGTGATCCCGGCGATCATGGACCATTTCGTCGGCACGGAACTGGGCGGCTTTCCCGCCGAATGACGCCCGTTTGACATCGCGCGGCACGGCCCTCACGCTGCACCTGCACTGCGAAAGGACGCCCGATGCCCGCACGCCTCGCCACGGCTCTGACCCTCGCCTTCGCCGCCCCGGCACTGGCGCAGGAACAGACCCCGCTGACCGAAACCAACATCTCTCCCATGACTGTCATCGTCACGGACATGACCGAGGACGACTGCTGGACCGACCCCGGGGCCGCAGCCGATATCGCACGCGCGGAACTGGGCAAGACCACCATCGAACTTGTCGAGACCGAGGCCGAAGCTGAGACGGCCTTTGTCATCGCGGTGCAGGCGCGGCGTGCCGAAGCGGGGTGCTATGGCTCCGTTCGGCTCGCGGTCGGCGCGATGATTGACTGGAAGGACAACGGCGAGGTCGCCGGGACGCTTCAGGCCGTCTCCAACATCTTCGAAGGGCGCGAAACAGTGGACGAATTCGTGGCCGACGGCCTTGCCCAGTCCATCCCGGCGCTGGCCGACTACCTGCCCGACACCTGAGCGCCCCAACGTCACACTTGTCCGTCGGTCCGCACCGCGCGACGGTCGGCGCGGGAGGACACGCGATGACATTTGCGGCGACGCAGGACGACCTGATTTCGATGGACGAGGCCCTGTCGATGAGCGGGCTCGAATACATGGAGCGGATGGTGGCGGGTGAATTCCCGGGTCCGCCCATCGGACAGGTGATGAACTACGTCGCGACCGAAGTCGCCCCCGGACGCGTCACTTTTCGCGGCACCCCCACCTTCGAGTACTGCAACCCGATGGGTGCGGTTCACGGCGGCTGGTACGGAACGCTTCTGGACAGCTGCATGGCCTGTGCGGTGATGACCACGGTGCCCAAGGGCTCGACCTACACGACGCTGGAATACAAGATCAACATCGTGCGCCCGATCCCGTTGGGCACAGAGATCGAGGCGGTCGGCACGATCCAGCATGGCGGACGCTCGACCGGCGTGGCCAACGGCGAAATCCGCGGCGTGGCGGATGGCAAGCTCTACGCCACCGGCTCGACCACCTGCATGGTCATGCAGATTGTGGCGCCGGCGTAGCGCCCTCCTCCGACACCTCGGGCGTCCACTCCCTTTCCGACGGATCGTGGCCCCGCCGGCGTTTTGAGCGCAGCACGAAGATCTTGCCCCAGCCGTGAAACGTGCCCATCGAAGGCGCATCCGGGTTCGGCGGGAACCGTGTGTGCCAGTCTTCAGGGAGCGTCAGGCCCACCGCCTCGGCCTTGCCCAGCATCCAGTGGAGCGAGACGAAGGCGCGAGGCCGGGCAGCGGTGAAGCCCGCTACCTGCCCGCCCACGTCGCCGTGGCTGCCGGGAAACCAGACCTGCTCGACCCGCCCCGGATACTCCGCGCTCGTGTCCCACAAGAGCGGCTCGTAGGCATCGCGCGTCTCGTCCCGCGCCAGAGCATGGTAGCCGTGCAGCACATGTGTATCGAGATTGGCGTCGTGGAAGCGATGGCGCGGCTCGTACAGCCGCCAGATCACCGGCCAGGTCAGGCCCAGCGCCTTCACCGTATCCCAGACGCCGATCATCTCGATGGTCGTGTCCTCGTGGCAAAAGGCCTGTGAGAAAGCCCGCGCGCTTTCGGTCATCTCCTCGGCCTCGTAATGGCGATAGGCCTGTAACACGTTGCGCTCGGTCGCATGTTCGGCCTTCAAAAGCCCCACCCGCCCGATCAGACCGGAGAGCGAGCGCACCGCGAAAGCGCCGCGCGAATACCCGAAGAGAAAGATCTTGTCGCCGGGCCTGTAGCGCGAGGCGAGCACGCCATAGGCGCGCCGGATCTGCCGGTTGATCCCCTTGCCCGTCGCCACGGTCCAGGCGCTTTTCCACCCGCGCCACTGGATGCCCGCCTCGTAATAAACCGAAATCTTGGCCCCGTGGCCCGAGCGGCGCACTTCGTCCATCATGCGGTAAACGATCCCGGCATTGGTCTCTTCACCGGGTTCCAGCGACGACATGGTGCCGTCCAGCACGATGACATGGGTGACCGGTTCGCGCGCCGGCGTGTCGGCACCCGCCGACAGCACCCGGCCACGCAGCCATTTGCGGAACCGGGTGAACCCGCCATCGGTGAGCCCGTGGAGCGCGCGGTTGAGCCTTGTCTTCAGTGACATGACCCGCCCCTGATCATCACTTGGCGTCCTGGATCATCTGCCACACGCGCATCGGCGTGTAGGGCATCTGCGGTTCACGCACGCCAACCTGCCACAGCGCATCCGTCAGCGCATTGCCGATGGCACCCATCGAACCAACGGTCCCCGCTTCGCCGCAACCCTTCATCCCCATGACATTCGCGGTCGAGGGAACCGGCTCGGTCGTGAATTTGAAGAACGGAACCAGCTCGGCGATCGGCATGGCGTAATCCATGAAGGAGGCGGTCAGCATCTGCCCGTCCTCGTCGGTCACGAGATGTTCCATCATAAGCTGTCCCATGCCCTGCACGACGCCGCCGTGGACCTGTCCCTCGACGAGCATCGGGTTGATGAGGTTTCCGAAGTCGTCCGTCACCGTATAGCGGACAAGCGCGCTCTGGCCCGTCTCGGGATCGACCTCCACCTCGGCGACATGCGCGCCGTTCGGGAAGGACCGCGCGGGGAGTTTGGCGGTCTCGGTCACGCGCAAGATGTCCTCCCGCCCTTTCGACTTCGCCAGCGCCGCCGCGTCCAGCATCGTCGGGGTCAGGTTGGAGCCCTCGATGCGGAACACCTCGTCATCGAATGTCACCGCGCTTTCGTCCACGCCCTCGAGTTCGGCGAGGAAAGCTGTGAAATTCCTGACGGTCGTCTCCACCGTCGTCAGCGTGACGTTGTTCTGAACCGTCACCGAGCGCGACCCGCCGGTGCCGCCGCCCCGCGCGATGCGGTCACTGTCGCCTTGCACGATTTCGATCTTGTCGACCGGAATCCCGGTCTGATCGGACAGGAACTTGGCATAAACCGTCTCATGCCCCTGTCCGTTGGACTGGGTACCAACGTACAGCAGCGCCCGCCCGTCCTCGGTGAACTCAAGCGTCGCGTCCTCCTCGGGCGACCCGAGGATCGACTCGATGTAATAGGCGAGCCCGATACCGCGCAGCTTGCCCGCCTTCGCGCTCTCTTCCGCTCGCTTGGCATATCCGCCGAGGTCACACTCTTCGGCCACCCGCGCCAGTACGCGGTTGAAGTCGCCCACGTCGTAGGTTTCGCCCGACACGGTGTCATAGGGAAAGGCCTCGGGCGGGATGAAGTTCTTGCGCCTGAGATCCCAGGCATCGACACCCAGAATGCGCGCAGCGCGGTCCATCATCGTCTCGAGCAGATAGATCGCCTCGGGCCGCCCGGCTCCGCGATACGCATCCACCTGCACGGTGTTGGTATAGACCCCCTTGGCGTTCTGCCACGCCGTGCGGATGTCGTAGACGCCGGTCAGCACACGCGCGAACAGGTGCGACTGCATCATTTGCCCGAACTGGGAATTATAGGCGCCCAGGTCCGAGACGGTGTCGACCTTGTAGGCGGTGATCCTGAAATTCTCATCGAAGGCGAGAGTCGCGGTATGACGCACGGCCCGCCCGGCATTGTCGGACAGGAGCGACTCCGTGCGATCCGCCATCCAGCGCACGGGGTGTCCCAGCGCCCGCGCCGCCTGACACAGAACGATGTATTCCGGGTACATCTGCCCCTTCATGCCGAAACCACCGCCGACGTCCGGATTCGTCACCCGCAGATCCTCGGGTGCGATGCCCAGCGCCGAAGAAATCTGGTCTTTCGGCCCCCAGACTCCCTGCCCCGACAGCGCGATGTGAAGGCGTCCGCCCTCCAGTGTTTCGGCATAGGCCCCGCGCGGTTCCATCGACACGGCGGCCACGCGGGTGTCTTCGACATTGCAGGTCACGACGTGTGCGGCCTCGGCAATCGCCGCCTCGGTCGCGTCGCGGTCGCCCAATCCGTAGTCGTAGGCGAGGTTGTCCGCCACATCGTCATGGACCAGCGGCCCGCCCGGCGCGATGTCGATATGCACGTCGAGTTCGTCGAGCTCCAGCTCGATCATTTCAGCGGCGTCGCGGGCGGTGTCGATGGTATCGGCGACGATGAAGGCCACGGCCTCCCCCACGAAGCGCACCTTGCCCTTGGCCAGCGGGGGTCGCGCAGGGGTCGCACCCTTTGAGCCATCGATGTTCTTCACGGTCGCCGCGTACATTGCCATGCTCACGCCGGCTGCCTCCAGGTCCTCGGCGGTGAGCACCAGATGCACCCCATCCAAAGCCCGCGCCTCTTCGGCGTCGAGCGTGGTGATGGTGCCATGCGCCACTTGGGACCGCAGGAAATAGCCGTAATACGATCCTTCGGGAGCGATATCGTCGACGTATCCCCCCTCGCCTTTCAGAAAGCGAACATCCTCAAGCCGTGCATAAGATTGAGACTTGCCGAACTTTTCCATGATGACTCCCGCGCGTTGACGAACGTCACCCTAGCTTTGCGTCGCGCGATGTCCACCCCGGCGCACCGTCACGATTTCATGCGCCCCGTAGCCATTGAATCGCGTATTGGTTGCAGTGGAGTAAGCACCCATCCCGTCGAAGATAAGAAAGTCGCCCTCGTCCACGTCGCCGGGCAGCCCGACCTCACCCGGAAGCCGGTCGAGCGAGTCGCATGTTGGCCCATAAAGCACCCGCGGATGAGGCGCGCCATTGCGCGGGCGGCCTTCGGACGTGACGGTCCGCAAACGGGCATATGGCCCCATGATCGGCACCTCGGCGAGCAGGCCATAGATGCCGTCGTTGAGGAACAGCCCGCCGCATTCACGCAATGCCTTCACCCGCACGGCCAGTGAAAAGGATTCGGCTACCATCGCGCGCCCCGGCTCACACACGAGACGCGGAGGGGTGTCGGGAAACGCCAGTGCCGTGGCGCGGGCGATCTCGGCAAAGATCGGCTCCAGCGCGGCCCCTTTGCCACGGTCGGACGGAAAGCCGCCGCCCACGTTGAGCCGGGAGAGGCGCACACCGGCCTGCCGTGCGACCTCTGCACAGGTCTCGATGTACCGCCCCCAGGCGCCGGGATCGGTGCATTGCGTGCCGGGATGAAACGTCATGGCCGGGGTGAAGCCCGCCTCGACCACCGATTGCAGGAGCGTCACGCAGCCCTCCGGCGGCTCCCCGAACTTGGCGCCGAAGTCATAGGCGGCGCCCGGCACCGGCAGGGCGAGCCTGACGGAGACTTCGCGCCCTTCAGGCACGCGGCCGCTGAGCTTGGCGAGTTCCCCCGGACCGTCGACGGAATAGGAGGCGACATCGGCCTCCACCGCCGCGTCGATCTCCGCCCGGCTGCGGACGGGGTTGTTGTAATGGAGCGCGGCGCCCGGCACCGCCGCGCGCACCAGCGCGATCTCGGCGGGCGAGGCCACGTCAAAGGCGCGGATACCGGCCTGCGCCAGCGTGTCGATCACTGCCGGATTGTCGTTGGCCTTCACCGCATAGGTCACGAGCCCCGGAAACCCGGTGCGAAACCGCCGCGCGGTATCCGCGAGAGTTTCCGGCGAGAAATAAAGCACCGGATGATCCGGCGTTACGGATTTCAGATGATCGATCTCGGTCGACCAGATGCGGGAATACCTGCTCATATCCTGCCCTCACGCGTATTCATTTGGAAAGCGTGAGGCCGAGTTCCGTCGATTCATAACGACAGAACGGGCGTTTCGTGCTTTTCTTTCGTCAAAACGACGAAAGAACCGACGATATGGACGAAACCGACCGCCGCCTCATCGCACGGCTGGGCGAAAACGCCCGCATCCCGGTCGCGACCCTCGCCCGCGACCTCGACCTCGCGCGCTCCACCGTGCAGGCGCGGCTCGAACGGCTGGAACGAACCGGCGTCATCGCGGGTTATGCGCTCAGGCTGGGAGATGCGGCCAAAGCCGATCAGATCCGCGCCACCGTCCTTCTGGCCCTTGAACCGCGTGCCACGGCGGCGGTGATCGCCCGGCTGGACCGGATGCCGGAAGTGGAGGCGGCGCATACCGCCTCCGGCCGCGCCGACCTCGTGCTCACGCTGGCGGCGCCCACGACCGCCGCGCTGGACCGGGCGCTGGACCGGATCGGAGAGATTGACGGTGTAAAAGGGTCAGAGACGCTGATACATCTATCGACCAAGATACAAAGGCCGGGCTGACCCGGCGACGAGAGGAATGGACGCCGAGATGCAGATCAAGACACGCGCCACACGCCCGATCGAAGGCCAGAAACCCGGCACGTCGGGCCTGCGGAAAACGACCGAGGTCTTCTCGCGGCCTGACTTCCTGCAAAACTATGTGCAGGCGATTTTCAACACCATCGAACCTGCGGGCAGAACCTATATCGTCGGCGGCGACGGACGTTACTTCAACGACATCGCGATCGCCAAAATTCTGCGGATGGCCGCGGCGAACGGGGTGAAGAAGATTATCGTCGGGCGCGGCGGATTGCTCTCCACGCCGGCAGCCTCGCACCTGATCCGCAAATATGGAACCGACGGCGGCTTTATCCTGTCGGCGAGCCACAACCCCGGTGGCCCCAAGGGCGATTTCGGGCTGAAGTACAACACGGAAACCGGCGGGCCGGCGGCGGAAGCGATCACCGACGCGATCCATGCCGAGACGCAGACGCTCACCGAATACCACATCGCGCAGGAAGATGCGCCCGAGATCACGGAGGAGGGCACCTTCACCCTTGGCAACATGACGATCGAAGTGGTGGACCCGGTGGCGGATTACGCTGACCTCATGGAAACGCTGATCGACTTCGACGCGATCCGCGACCTGATCTCGCGCGGCTTCACCCTGCGCTTCGATGCGATGCATGCCGTGACCGGCCCCTATGCAGTCGAGATCCTCGAACGTCGGCTCGGCGCGAAACACGGCAGTGTCGTGAACCGCCGCCCTTCCCCCGATTTCGGCGGCGGCCACCCGGACCCGAATCCGGTATGGGCCAAGGACCTGGTCGATCACATGATGGTCCCGGACGGCCCGGATTTCGGCGCGGCCTCGGACGGGGATGGCGACCGCAACATGATCATGGGCCAAGGCATCTACGTCACACCCTCCGACAGCCTCGCCGTGATCGCGGCCAACGCCCATCTTGCCCCCGGCTACGCCGACGGGATCGCAGGGATCGCGCGCTCCATGCCGACGTCGGCCGCCGCCGACCGCGTGGCCGAGGCGCTCGGCATTGCCGCGCACCAGACGCCCACAGGCTGGAAATTCTTCGGCACCCTGCTCGACGCCGGACAGGTCACGATCTGCGGCGAAGAAAGCGCCGGAACAGGGTCCAGCCATGTGCGCGAAAAGGACGGGCTCTGGGCCGTGCTCCTCTGGCTCAACATCATCGCGGCGCGCGGACAGTCCGTGCAGCAGATCATGGAGGATCATTGGGGCCGTTTCGGGCGCACCTATTACTCCCGCCATGACTACGAGGCGGTAGACAGCGACATCGCCGGCACGATCATGGACGATCTGCGGGCTGCCCTCGAAACCCTGCCGGGGAAGAGCTTTGCCGGTCTCACCGTGACCGAGGCGCGCGATTTCGACTACACCGACCCGGTCGATGGATCGACCGCCACGTCGCAAGGCATTATCCTCGGTTTCGAAGGCGGCGCGCGCGCCGTGCTGCGCCTGTCGGGCACGGGGACGCAGGGGGCGACGATCCGGCTCTATCTGGAGAACCACGAGAAACCGACCGGCAATCTGCGCCAGGACCCCCAGAAAGCGCTGGAGCGTGTGGCCCGCGCCGCCGACCAGATCGCGGACCTCGAGAAGCGCACGGGCCGCAGCGCGCCGGACGTGGTGACCTGACAAGACATCCGCCGCCCCGATCCCGCGCATCATTCCCGGCTTTCGAGTCGCGGTCGTCACGCCTCCCGCAATAAAGCGCGGGCGCCAGCCCGCACAATTTGGAAGCGCCGCCTTCCCCTTCCCGGCCAAGGCCGTTATCACGCCATCGACCGAAGCCACCCAGGAACGGGGACAATCTCATGGCCATGGACAAGACCTTCGACGCCAAAACCGCCGAGCCGCGCATTTCCGCGGCCTGGGACGAGGCGAACGCCTTCGCTGCCGGGGCCAACGCCTCGCGGGACGAGACTTTCACAGTCATGATCCCGCCGCCCAACGTGACCGGCGCGCTCCATGTGGGCCACGCATTCAACAACACGCTTCAGGACATCCTCGTGCGTTGGCACCGTATGCGCGGGTTCGATACGCTCTGGCAGCCGGGTCAGGACCATGCGGGCATCGCCACCCAGCTTCAGGTCGAAAAGATGCTGGCCAACACCCAGCAACCCTCGCGCCGGGAACTCGGGCGCGAGGCCTTTCTCGACAAGGTGTGGGAATGGAAGGGGCAGTATGGCGGCACCATCGTCGAACAGCTCAAGCGCCTCGGCGCCTCCTGCGACTGGGACCGCAACGCCTTCACCATGGCCGGGGCCGATGGCGACCCGCGCACGGGGCATGAGAACTCCCCCAACTTCCACGACGCGGTCATCAAGGTCTTTCTCGACATGTATGAGAAGGGCTACATCTACCGCGGCAAGCGGCTGGTGAACTGGGACCCGCATTTCGAGACCGCGATTTCCGATCTGGAAGTCGAGAACATCGAAGTGCAGGGCCATATGTGGCACTTCAAATACCCTCTGGCGGGGGGCGAGACCTATACCTACGTCGAAAAGGACGAGGACGGGAACGTCACGCTCACCGAAGAGCGCGATTACATCTCGATTGCCACGACCCGGCCCGAAACCATGCTGGGCGACGGGGCTGTGGCGGTCCATCCCAAAGACGAACGCTATGCCCCCATCGTGGGCAAGCTCTGTGAGATTCCGGTGGGTCCGAAAGAGCATCGCCGCCTGATCCCGATCATCAGCGACGACTACCCGGACCCGGACTTTGGCTCGGGCGCGGTCAAGATCACCGGCGCGCATGACTTCAATGATTACGGCGTCGCCTCGCGCGGTGGCATCCCGATGTACCGGCTCATGGATATGGCCGGCCAGATGCGCGCGGATGGCGAAGATTACGCCACCTGTGCCACGCGGGCGCAGGAGATTGCCGAGGGCGCGGATTTCACCGGGGCCGAGGTCGACACGCTCAATCTGGTCCCCGACGACCTACGCGGGCTGGACCGGTTCGAGGCACGGGAACGAGTTGTCGAGCAGATCAATGCCGAGGGACTCGCCGTCACCATCGCCAACGAAGACGGAGACATGGTCCCGTTCGTCGAGAACAAGCCGATCATGCAGCCGTTCGGCGATCGCTCCAAGGTCGTGATCGAACCGATGCTGACGGATCAGTGGTTCGTGGATGCTGAAAAGGTCGTCGGCCCCGCGCTCGACGCCGTGCGCGAGGGGCGCACCAAGATCATCCCCGAAGCGGGCGAGAAGACCTATTACCACTGGCTCGAGAACATCGAGCCCTGGTGCATTTCGCGCCAGCTCTGGTGGGGTCATCAGATCCCCGTCTGGTACGGGCTGGACCTGAGCTACACCGATTACGTCAGCGCCGATGGCGATCTGGACGAGATCGAAATGCTCAAGGTGCTTTTGGGTGGCCTCGTCCATCGGGGCGAAGTGCATCACGCCGCCGAGACGTTCGAGGGCGTGGTCGACGCGTTCACCGACGAGATCGCGGATACGCCGGTGCCGATCAATCACATGCGCATCATCGAAGTGGCCGACAAGAAAGAGGCCATCGACGTTCTGGCTGACACGCTCGCCCGCTACACCGTCGATCAGGACCCGTCCAAGCTGGTCTATCCGGTCTGGCGCGACCCGGATGTGCTCGACACATGGTTCTCGTCCGGCCTGTGGCCAATCGGAACGCTGGGCTGGCCGGATGAGACGCCGGAACTGGCCAAGTATTTTCCGACCGACGTGCTCGTCACCGGGTTCGACATCCTGTTCTTCTGGGTCGCGCGGATGATGATGATGCAGCTCGCCGTGGTCGACAAGGAGCCGTTCCACACCGTCTATCTTCACCAGCTCGTGCGAGACGAGAAGGGCAAGAAGATGTCCAAGACGACCGGCAACGTCATCGACCCGCTGGAGATCATCGACGAATACGGCGCGGACGCGCTGCGCTTCACCAATGCTTCGATGGCGGCCATCGGTGGCGTGCTGAAGCTGTCCGAAGAGCGGATCAAGGGCTATCGCAACTTCGGCACCAAGCTCTGGAACGCGGCCCGGTTTGCCGAGATGAACGACTGCAAGCCGGACCCGGCGTTCGACCCAGCGGGTGTGACGGCCACGGTCAACAAGTGGATCGTGGGCGAGACCGCGCGCATCCGCGTGACGGTGGACGAGGCGATCACCGCCTACCGGTTCAACGACGCGGCCAACGGGCTTTACGCCTATGTCTGGGGCAAGGTCTGCGACTGGTATCTGGAGTTCGCCAAGCCCCTTCTGGCCTCGGACGATGCGGCCGTTGTGGCCGAGACGCGGGCGACGATGGCCTGGGTCATCGACCAGTGTCTGATCCTGCTCCACCCGATCATGCCGTTCATCACGGAAGAGCTCTGGGGTCAGATCGCGGCACGTGACACGCTGCTGGTCCATCAGGACTGGCCCACCTACGGCGCCGAACTGATCGACGCGGATGCGGACCGGGAACTCAATTGGGTCGTGTGGCTGATCGAGGACGTGCGTTCGGCGCGCGCCCAGATGCATGTACCGGCCGGGCTGAAAATTCCCATGATCCTGCGTGATCTGGACGACGCGGGCCGGGCGGCCTTCGCCACCAACGAGACGCTGATCCTCAAGCTGGGGCGCATCGACAGCGTGACCGAGATGGCCGACCTGCCCAAGGGCTGTGTGACCATTCCGGTCGAGGGCGGCACCTTTGCCTTGCCGCTCGCCGACATCATCGACGTGGACGAGGAAAAGGCGCGGTTGGAAAAAACGCTGGGTAAGCTGGAGAAAGAGATCGGGGGACTGAAAGGCCGGTTGAACAACCCGAAATTCGCCCAGAACGCCCCGGACGAGGTGGTGGCCGAAGCGCAAGGCAACCTCGACGCGCGCGAGGACGAAGCGGCCAAGCTGCGCGAGGCTTTGGCCCGACTGGCCGAGATCGGCTGAGGGGTTGCGCCGGGGCTGGTGCCCCGTCGCGGTGGCTCGCTACGCTCGCGGGGACGACCTCCCCGGGGGCGTGAGGGATGAGGAGGTGCGAGGGGGCTGTCTGCCCCCGCGCGCTTCGCGCCCCCCCCGAAGGTTTCGGGAAACAGAGAAGGGGTTCGGGACGTCATTCCCGCTTGCGACCCAAGTGTGGCGGGGCTACTCCCGCCCTATGCGCATCATTCGTGATTTTCAGTTCGTCGAAGATCGGGACCGGGGGGCATCGGCTGCCATCGGGAATTTCGACGGCGTGCACCGGGGCCACCAGTTCGTCATCGACATCGCGCGGCGCGAGGCCACGGCCTCGGGCGCGCCGCTGGGCGTCATGACGTTCGAGCCGCACCCGCGCGAGTATTTCGTGCCCGGTGGCGATCCCTTCCGGCTGATGAATGCCGAAGCGCGGGCCAACCGGCTCGACTGGCTCGGCGTCGAGTTGCTTTATGAACTGACCTTCAACGACACCCTGTCTGCTCTCACGCCCGAGGATTTCGCGCGGCGGGTGATCGTGGAGGGGCTGGGCCTGAGCCATGTCGTCGTGGGGGCGGATTTCCATTTCGGGGCCAAGCGCGCCGGGACCACGGAGACGCTTATCGCTCTGGGCGAGGCGCTGGGCTTTGGCGTGACCGTTGCGCCGCTGATGCGCGATGACGACGTGGAGATCAGCTCCACCGCCATCCGCGAGGCGCTGACCGAGGGCCGCCCGCAGGATGCCGCACGGATGCTGGGGCACTGGCACCGGGTGGACGGCGAAGTGATCCGGGGCGACCAGCGCGGGCGCGACCTGGGCTATCCCACGATCAACATGTCCATCGCCGGACTGCATCCGCCCAAATACGGGGTCTATGCCGTCAAGGCCGACGTGCTGACCGGCCCGCACGCCGGTGAATACGGGGGCGCGGCCTCCATCGGCGTGCGCCCGACCTTCGGGGAAAACATCCCGAACATCGAGACGTTCCTCTTCGACTTCCGCGGCGACCTTTATGGCGAGCATATCTCGGTCGCCCTTGTCGATTACCTGCGGCCCGAAGAAAGGTTCGAAGATATCGACGCGCTCATCATGCAGATGGACGCGGATTGCGCCAAGGCGCGGGCGGTCCTCGCCGACCTTTGACGAGCTCAGGCGCTGCGGGCCGCGCGCTCCACGGCCTGCCCCACAAAACACCCTTTATCACGCACGAAGGCGAGGAGTTCCTGATCCTCGGCGGTGGCCGCGGCGACACGCGCGCGCACGGCAGATGACAGTGAACGGCGCGTCACCCCGTGGGTCGAGACGTTGAGCCGTGTGGTTCCATCCCAGCTCACCCCGAGCCATGACTGCGCGACACGGTTGGCCGCCTCCATCTCCTCCACACAGCCGACGAAGGCGAAATGCGCCTCGATATTGGCGCGGGCGGCGGCAAAAGTGGCTGTGTGGTCGGCCGACAATTCCTGGCACTGATGATTGCAGATCGCGCGCGGGTCGTTGTCGATCAGAAAGAGCGCGAAGTCGTCGAGTGTCATCTCTGCCGCCTGCTGGTGCCATTTCTCCCCGACCGTCTCGCGGAAGTAATTGTAGCTCGACACCATCCGGTCGATGGGATCGCGGATGAAGGTGAAACAGGTGGGCGAGCCTTTCTCGGCGGCCTGATAGGCCGCATTGATCCGCGCGAAGGAATAATGCCCGCTGATGATGCGGGTTTCGGGTGCGTCCAATGCGGCGGCGATGTCAGGCAGGAAGGTATCCCCGTCGTTGATCTTGGGAACCGCGTCACTGCCCAGAACCGAGCGCATCTGGATCTGGATCGACGTTCCCGCCGCCTTGAACAGATGGACGAAGGCCGGCGGCTTGATGTGGTGGACGGGCGGATTGGTGACGCTGGTCAGCATGGCGCGGCCTTTCGGGTCGGACCCATGAAGGGACCGTAGCGGTTATGGTGCGGTCGGTCCATTCCGGCGGGGCGGGCGCAATTGATAGCGGACACTCAGAAATCCTTTCCGCTCATCTCATGGGCCAGCGGGCCGGGCGCCAGGCGCATAGCGAGCTCGGAAAACGAGCTCCAGGTCGAGGCGAGCAACCGGGGTGCGCGGCCCAGCAGGATCGCATCGGCCAGCGCATAGGCCAGCTGCTCGGGCGAGCGGTCGTACAGGTCACGGTGCAGATGCGTCGCCCGTTCGCCGAACGTCGCCTCGAAGGCGCGGTAGGCCTCGGGCGTGTCGGCAGCGACGAAGATTCGGTCCGCCTCCCCCGCCTTGCGAAGCGTCTCCACCCGATTGAGGAAGGCCGAGAAATGGCTCTTGTCACGCCAGAAACCAATCTCTGCCTGGCTCTCCTCGGTCCAGTTCTCGGTTGATTCGTAGCTGAGATGCGCGTCCTTCGCGCCGCCGACCATGCGGACATGGACGCTGACATCGTTGGGCGCGCGCACGGAGGCGACGAGGCCGCGCACGCGCGCGACCGGCGTGAGGTCGCGCAGAAAGGCGTTCTCGGCCTCCCAACTCGTGCCGCCGCAGTTCAGCACATAGGCCGAGCGGGCATAGAGGTCCCCCGCCCATGTAAGGTCGATGGGCGCGTCCTTTTCCGCCCCGGCCTCGATTTCCATGTAGTTGTAGACGCGGGCACCGAGCCGGGCGGCATCCGCTGCGAAACTCTCCTCGATCACCGCGCCGTCGTAGTCGAAAAGGTCCGTAAGACGCGCTTCGCAATGATCGTCGGGCTGCCACACTACCACGAGTTCGCGCCCGGTCGCCTTGGCCACAGCAGCGGCAGATCCCATCGCGCGCAAGCGGTTGCCCAACCCGTGCTGGGCGTCGATGAAAAGCCGCGTTCGATGCGGGACATAGGCCGGGGCGCGGATATCGGGGGCCGGCTTGGCGTCGCGCTCCTGCTGGCGCAGGGCGCGCCGCACGTCCTGTTCGTTGAGCGCGGCGGCGGGTTGCGACAGGAGGCACCGCAGGCGCGCGTCCTCCAGCCCGAGAACCGCTTGTCCGAACCGCCATGACGCCATGACACGCAGCGCAGTGTCGTCGGCCCGTTCGGCCACGAAGCGCGGCACCTCGTTCGGGTGGCTCGCACGACGGCGCAGGATTTCGGATCCGTCTGGCAGGGTCGTATGGGCGAGCGGCAGCGGTTCCAGATGCGGCTTCCAGTCCGGCATGAGTTCGACGAGGTAGCGATTGCGGCGGATGCCGAAATGCGGATCGCCCGTAATGAGGTCCAGCGCGCTGCCGGAGCGGCGGTTCACGCCCTCATCCAGCCGCTCCTCGTCCCCGTGCGGCTGATGATAGATCGTGTCCTGCACCACGTCGCGTCGGAGGGCGCCTTCGGTTTCAAGACGGTCGTAGAGGTCGTCATCGTCCCAGCCGTAGGAGGTGATGAACTCGTTGAACCCGCCCACACGGGCAAGCGCGGCGCGGTGGGTGTAGAAAAACCCGTTCGTGTGCTGCTGATCCTTCGTGGCGAGCTTCCAGTTGCCCGCGATGAACCCGTCGTCGGGGAGCGGGTTGCGGTCGAAAAAATCCGGATTGATGAGGATATCGGCGTCCGCCTTGACGATCCGGTCGTAACGCGACAGCCGGAAGCCCGCGTTATAGGCGTAAGACAGCGTCCACTTGTCCTCCCCCTCCACACGGACCACGCGCAGGCGCGGGTCCCGGATGCCGCGCGCGGCGAGGTCCCCGGCCACCGGCGTATCCGAGGACCAGTCGACGATGAGGATCTCGCTCAGCTCGTCGAGCGCGATCCACGACAACACCGCCTCGGCAAGGTTGTCGGTCCGGTTGCGCGCGCAGGAGACGAGGCTCACCCCCGGCTTCGCAATGGCTTCGAGGCGCGGCAGGGTCGTCGTGGTCGGCGACCGCATTTGCCCCTCAGGGCGCGCGGGTTCCGCGATGTCGATCGCGCGCAGCGCGCCGGAATTGAACGCGGCACCACGCTGCCGCACCTTCGTCAGAATATTGAGTATATCCAAGTTTTCTTGCCCGATGAGATGTCTCACCCCGGCAGCTCCCGGACCGACATTGGCGCAAGTGTTAATTCCGGTCAACGCGGTCCGAATTATTTTATGCAGTTTTTTGTTCTACAGAAGGAAAACGCGTTGTTTCGGATAATAATTTTTCAGACACCCAGAATATTAACCTTTCGTTAACCCTTTTTTGCATCCGACGGAAATACAGGTCCGTCAGTGAAAAAATTAAGGAATAGTTTGTCTCAGGACACTTGCCTCCGGGGGCTTCGGCTACGCGAGACCCAGCGCCTGAGGCGTTTGGCGCGGTGTGTCTTGAATGGCCCACACTTAACGGACGCGCGACAAATCGGACCTTGCGCGATCCGCCTGAAACTCTACGGTCCCTAAACCATCGAATACCATTTCTGGACGGAAAACATGAAAACAGCACTCGTACTCGGCGCCGGCGGCTTTATCGGCGGGCATCTCGTGAAACGCCTTAAGCGCGAGGGGTTCTGGGTGCGTGGCGTGGACCTTAAATTCCACGAACATGCAGAGACGGAAGCGGACGATTTCGTCATCGGCGATCTGCGCGAGCAGGACGTGGTGCGTTCGGTGATCGACCGGCGCTTCGACGAGGTCTACCAACTCGCCGCCGACATGGGCGGTGCGGGCTATGTATTCACTGGTGAGAATGACGCCGACATTATGCACAACTCGGCGACCATCAACCTGAACGTGCTGGACGCCTGCCACAAGCGCAACATCAAGCGGGTGTTCTACTCATCGTCGGCCTGCATGTATCCCGAGCACAACCAGCTCGACCCAGACAACCCGAACTGTGCCGAGGATAGCGCCTATCCGGCCAATCCCGACAGCGAATACGGGTGGGAAAAGCTGTTCTCGGAACGCCTCTACCTGGCCTACAACCGCAACTACGGAATGGAGTGTCGGGTCGCGCGTTATCACAACATCTTCGGCGTCGAGGGCACCTGGGACGGCGGCAAGGAAAAGGCCCCGGCCGCGCTGTGCCGCAAGGTCGCGATGACGCCCGAGGGCGGCACGATCGAGGTCTGGGGCGACGGGCTGCAAACCCGGTCGTTCCTCTATGTCGACGAATGCGTCGAGGGCTCGACCCGGCTGTTGCGCTCGGAATTCGAGGGACCCGTGAACATCGGGTCGGAAGAGATGATTTCGATCAACGACCTGGCCAGGATGGTGATCGACCTGTCCGGCAAGGATATCTCGATCCACAACATCCCCGGCCCCGAGGGCGTGCGTGGACGCAATTCCGACAACCGGCTGATCCGCGAAAAGCTGGATTGGGAGCCGACCGAGACCCTGCGCGCGGGGATGGAAAAGACCTACGCCTGGATCGCGGGCGAGGCTGCGCGCCGCCACAACCTCCACTGAACCCGCGGCCGGAACAGACCCTGAAAAACCAAAAGCCCCGCGATTTCGCTGGGCTTTGACGTTCTCCGAAAGTAGAGAAATGGTGCGGTCGAGAAGACTCGAACTTCCACGGGTGTTACCCCACAGCGACCTCAACGCTGCGCGTCTACCAATTCCGCCACGACCGCACTGTCTTGGCTTGGTGGCGCGCTGAATAGCGCGGGATTCGTGGGATGTGAAGAGGGGAAATCGCATTTCTTGGCAATGATACGCAGGCAGCCTGAAATTCGCACATGTACGGGCAAAACCGGCGCGATGCAGGCGAATGCGCGCGACAATCGTTGCCTCGCGGCACCGTGCCGGCCCCGGTAGACGCCCATATTCAACGGGGTGTCATCGCTCACGGTGGACGGGAGGGACCACAATCTCACCGAACGCCCCTCGCTCGCCCACGGGGTGTTCGATGACTACGGCATGAGCGGCAACACCCATTCGGTCGCGATATTCGGGACCTCGGCAAGCTGGCGCACCGGTGCCGGCGTCGCTTGTTATGCCGGCGTGATCGGCGGGGCGACGGGCGACGAGGTGGCCGGCGGGGTCGCGATCGAGCACGACAACACCGACATGCTTTACGATATGACGGGGATCGGCGCTCTCGTCGCCAACTTACACCTTCAGGCGCGGCTGGATTGCCGGTCGCGCCGGACGGCCCAGGCGATATAGGCCAGAGCTGCGACGACCATCGCAATGGTCAGTGGCGCGCCGAGAGTGTTGGCCGACCCCGGCTCACCGCTGCCGAAGACCACTTCGTTCATGATCCGTCCCGGCACGAGGGTCAGGCCCCCGGCAATCCCGAGGCCCCAGAGCGCGGTACCTTTCATGATCCCCTGATGCGCCTTAACGTTACCCCGGCGGATCTGGCGGATGGCGTTGAACAGGTTGAAAAGCACGAGAAGCGAAAGCGCGTGTATCGGGCTGAACGGGCCGATGAGCTGGTTCTCCATGATCCAGAAGGATGAGACCGCCGTGACCAGCATGTTGGTCACCCAGGCGTAGCCCGTGATCCTGTGCAAAAGGTCGCGTTTCCTGCGGAAAAGCGCGAAGGGCGTGAGCAGGATCGATTCCGTCGCAGCTATGACGTGGATCTGGACGGCGAGGTCTGCTTCGAAAAGCGGCGTGAGGTCGAACATGGGTCTCTCCATGGCTTGCGTTGCGATGGGAGACGGGTGGCAGGCGGCGCGGTCCGGCGCGAGCCTTGTTACGCGAATGCGGCGTCGAAACGCGTGTATGGCAAAGGATTGCCGTTCGCGAAGCGTGAATGGCAATCGCGTTACACGTTCAACCCGAGCCTACGCGCGGCTTTCATTTTCCGCTCGAATCCGATGGCCGAATAGGCCCGCTCGGCCTCGGCGGACCAGAGGCGCTTGCGGTCGACCTCAAGCCCGGTGGCCTTGGTCTTGGTCTCCGCCGCACGGGCGCGGGCCAGCGCCTCGGGCACGCGCGCCGGGTCGCGGCCCAGCCATCGGGCCAAAGCCTCGCCGCTGGCGTCGCCTTCGAGCAGATCATCAAAGCTGCAAAAGGCATAGCGGCGCGGCGAAAAGCCCGGCACACGCAGCAGGACGAGGCGCCGGATGCCCAGAAGCTCGTTCCAACGGTCCATCTGGACAGGCCCCTTCTGCCTGAGGAAGGCCACGAAGGCCGCATCGTCATCTTGGAAATTGTCACGCGACATCCACCGCACGTCACGGCGGCGATAGCGGAAGTCGACGAACTCCGACATGAGCGTCTTGCGCGGATGGCGGTAGGTGCAGATGAAGCGCAGGCCGGGAAAACGCAACGGGCGCAGGGCGACCGGGAAATGGCCAAAAGCCACTTCGCCGTCCTTCAAGCCCCGGATGACTTCCGCGTAGGGCCTGTTCTCAATGGTCGCCGTAGGCGTTTCTATGTTGACGGAAAGCGGGAAATCCTTGGTGCGCAGCACGTCGTTCAGTCCGACGTGGAAGCCCGTATCGGTGAAGCCGAGCTGGGCGAGGAATTCGGCCGTGAAATAGGTTCCGGCCTTGGGAATCGTGTTGATGTAGACCTTCATGTCCCGTCTTCGATGCCATCCCTGCCGGGTCTTGATACTGCAAGCAAAGCGCGGGGGAAACGGGCATCGTCTTGTCAGCGGGCGGTCCGTGGGGGAAACTGCGGTCTGGCAGAAAGGGAACCGACGTGACGCGCACGCCACTTCAGATCGCACGGCAGGAAATGGCCGCACTCGCGCGCAGTCGCGGCGCATGGGTCGGGCTTACCGCGACCGGCGTGATTCTTGGTCTGGCCGGCCCTTTCGGCACCGATGAGTTCATGCGCCCCCTTCCCAGAATCCTTTACTGGATCATCGTCGCCGCCATCGGTTTTTTCGTGGGGAGCGCGGTGGCCACGGTCGTCGCCGAAACCCTCCGCGCGCGCAGGGTCGGGCTGTGGACCTCGGTGATCGTCGCGGGGGCCTGTGCGGGTGTGGTGAACTTTACCCTTCTCCTCGCCGTGAATGCCGGCGTGTTCGGTGTCGAGTTCCTCGAACTGGAACCGCTTCTGATCCTCGGGGCGAACGTCGTCGTCATCTCGATCATCATCGCGGCCGCCTTCGTGGCCATCGAACGGCAGATAACAGGGGCCGAACCGGGCGAGATGAAGGGCTCCGGCCCAGCCGCCCCCGCCCCGCCCCGGCTGATCGACCGGCTGCCAGTCGACAAACGCGGGCGGCTGATCTCGGTCTCGGTGCAGGATCACTATGTCGAAGTCGCGACCACGAAAGGGGCCGAGCTGATCCTCTTGCGCCTCAGCGACGCGATGGGTGAGACGGGCGCGGTGTCTGGGATGCAGGTGCATCGCTCCCATTGGGTCGCGACCGGCGAGGTCACGGCGGCGCGGCGCGACGGTGCGCGCGCGATCCTCACCATGTCGGACGGGCGTGACATCCCCGTGAGCCGCACCTATGTCCCTGCGGTGAAGGAGGCGGGGCTTCTCCCGTAGGCGCATGGTCGAGTGGAAAATCACGGACGGGCTGACCGACTACGATGAAGCGGTCGCATTCATGGAGGCGCGAGCGGCGGCCATCGCGGCGGGCGAGGCCGAGGAGCTTGTCTGGCTGGTCGAGCACCCGCCGCTCTACACGGCCGGCACGTCTGCCAAGCCCGCCGACCTCGTCGATGCGGACCGTTTCCCGGTCTACGAGACCAAGCGCGGGGGCCAATACACCTATCATGGCCCTGGTCAGCGCGTGGCCTATGTCATGCTGGACGTGGGCGCCCGCGGACGCGACGTGCGCGCCTTCGTGAAACAGCTCGAGGATTGGGTGATCGCCGCGCTGGACACGTTCAACGTGACCGGCGTCATCCGCGAGGGCCGCGTCGGCGTCTGGGTGGTGCGCAACGACAAGCCCCTCTCGGCCACCGGCGCCCCGCAGGAGGACAAGATCGCGGCAATCGGCGTGCGCCTGCGAAAATGGGTGAGCTTTCACGGCATTTCGGTCAACGTGGACCCAGACCTCGACCATTTCACAGGGATCGTGCCGTGCGGCATCACCGAACACGGCGTCACATCCCTCGTCGATCTGGGTCTGCCGGTCACAATGGCGGACCTCGACGTGGCGCTGCGGCGCGGCTTTGATACGGTGTTCGGCTAGTCCACCCGCTCGGTCACAAGCTGTCCGCCCGCCGCAACGGTCCGCCCTCCCGTCGCCACGTCGCCCGACATGGTGCCGGTAAGGTAGAGGCCGAACGGCCCCACGACGTCCCCGAAAATCACACCATCGACGGCATAGGCCGTGCCATCCGTATCGGTGATCGTGCCATCGGCATTGACCAGAAGCGCCCCCGTGGAAGAAGACCCCTCCGGGTCCGCAATCGCGCTTGTCCTGTCGATCCGGCCATTCGTGAGCGCGATGGTGCCGGCGACCTCCCGCGCCGTGTCGCTGTTGACGAAATCCTGCGCAGCGCCGCTGAGCGCGGCCCCGCCCGCGTCGAACGTGGCGTTCAGCGTCGTATCCCCGATGAAATCGGCAAGGGCCCGCCCGCCGTCCTGCGGCGATAACAGGAGCAGACCCTCATAGGTCGCGCCACCACTCGTCGGCACCGAAGCGGCGGTGGACGGCAGCCCGGAACTTGCAAAAATGAGGCGGTTGAAGCCGCTCGCGAGCGGATCGAGGGGCGAGGAACAGGCGGCAAGCATCAGCGCGGCAGCGGACAGCAGGATCGGGCGCATAGTCGAGTCTCCGGAAAAAACGAGAGGCCGTGTATCGGCGTTAGCGAAAAACCGCCCACCGCTCAAGGCGCATTGCCGTGAACCGCGCGGGACGGGTTCGCCAGCCTGCGCCATTGCAAAACGCGATGCGCCACATCGGGAACAGGTCGCCGCGTGGCCCGTCGCCCCTGCGGCGGGCGCCAGAGGCACACTCCGGCGGCAGGCCGCACTGCGAATTACGGGCGCCTTCGGCCGGGTCTTCCGGGTCTTTATATCCAGCTATGACAGCCTCCGGCCCATGCGGCACAATTAGCGAAGGGGCCTGGTATCATAGAGGTCGTGACGTGTTTTACCGGCGGTGCCGATGCGTGACGCACACATCCGTCACGAAGGTGGCACGGATACCTCCGAAAGATGACTCGCCAGAAACGATCCGGACGATCCGATGCGCGTGATCGCCCCGTGTCGCAGGGCCGCGCCTCGCGCTATCGTGGGCGGATGCGACCAAGCGACCTGTTGCGGGACATTTGCATCCACCCCATCTTGCGGCCAAAGTCACGTCAGCGCCGGGGCGTCTCGATTCCCCGGCACCGTATCGAATGCAAGCAACGAGGAACGCCATGAAAGCCATCCTGTCTACCGCCGCCGCCGTTATCGCCCTGTCGGGCGCAGCAGCCTTTGCCGAAAGCCACGAAGCGATGGGTGACGCCGCCGCAGGCGAAAAGGACTTCCGCAAGTGCAAGTCCTGCCACATGATCTCCGACGCCGACGGCGAGGACATCGTGAAAGGCGGGCGCACCGGCCCGAACCTCTATGGCGTGATCGGCCGCACCGCCGGCACCTACGAGGATTTCAACTACGGCGACTCGATCGTGGCCGCCGGTGAAGCGGGCCTTGTCTGGGATACCGAGAACATCGTGGAATACATGGCCGACCCCAAGGCCTTCCTCGCCGAGTACCTTGACGACGACGGCGCGCGCTCGAAGATGACCTTCAAGCTGCGCGACGGCGAGGACGTGGCCGCGTACCTCGCCACCTTCTCGGAAGAAGGCGAGATGGAAGAGGGCGAAGAGTCCTGATCCAGACCGGGTCCGCCCGTTGATCCAGCGCCCCGCCGATCCATTCGGCGGGGCGTTTTCGTGAGCACCGGCGCTTGTGTCAGGCCCTGCGGATCACATGTCCCAGCAGCCCGCCGTTGAGCGTGTAAGACCTCTCCGCGACCCACCGATGCGCCGAAAGCGCGTCACGGATCACGTCGCGCGGTACATGAGAGGTATTCGTGGCGTCGGCATGTGTGACGAGCATCACGCGCGTGTGGCGCCCGTCCGCCCCGCCAAGCCAGGCGTCGAGCTGTGCCGGCGAAGAAATCGTCACCCGTTTGAGTTTGAACCCAGTCATCGTTTCGCGGCCCTCGCGCCAGTTCACCTCGTCACCTGCGCCAGCATAGCGCGCAGGCCGCGACCGGCAAAACGCCCAATCCGCCGCCAAAGGCCCCGCGCCGGGGCGCGTCCTTGACACCGATCAATCCGCCCGCTGTGCGACAATATGCCCGGAACCGCCGGTTGGCCCTGACGCAGACGCGTTTTCTCGTTGGTTTACATGCAAAAAGGCGCAGATTTGATCGCCGTGAGCGTTGCCCTGTTCACATTGTCGCAGTAAACACACTTCAATTCCGCAGGGGGAATCCCCTGTGCGCGAGGACAGTTTAAGGGAGACCTCAATGGCGGACGCAGCCATCCAGGGCCATGACCACGAAGACAACCGCAGTTTCTTCACTCGCTGGTTCATGTCCACCAACCACAAGGATATCGGCATCCTGTACCTGATCGTGTCGGCTCTCGTCGGCCTGATCTCGGTCAGCTTCACGGTGCTCATGCGACTCGAGCTGATGGACCCGGGTGTCCAGCACATGTGTCTCGAGGGCTTCCGGCTCTTTACCGACGCAAGCCAGGAATGTACGCCGAACGGCCACTTCTGGAACGTGATGATCACCTACCACGGTGTGCTCATGATGTTCTTCGTCGTCATTCCGGCCCTGTTCGGCGGCTTCGGCAACTACTTCATGCCGCTTCAGATCGGCGCGCCGGACATGGCGTTCCCGCGGATGAACAACCTGTCGTTCTGGCTTTATGTGACCGGCACGGCGCTTGGTGTGGCTTCGCTCCTCGCCCCCGGCGGCAACGACCAGCTTGGGTCCGGGGTGGGCTGGGTGCTCTACCCGCCATTGTCGACGACCGAAGGCGGCTATTCGATGGACCTCGCGATCTTCGCGGTCCACGTCTCCGGCGCCTCCTCGATCCTCGGCGCGATCAACATGATCACGACGTTCCTGAACATGCGTGCCCCGGGCATGACGCTCTTCAAGGTTCCGCTGTTCTCCTGGTCGATCTTCGTGACCGCGTGGCTCATCCTGCTGGCCCTGCCGGTTCTCGCCGGCGCGATCACCATGCTGCTGATGGACCGCAACTTCGGGACGACCTTCTTCGACCCGTCAGGCGGTGGTGACCCGATCCTCTACCAGCACATCCTGTGGTTCTTCGGCCACCCGGAAGTGTACATCGTGATCCTGCCCGGCTTCGGCCTCGTCAGCCACGTCTTCGCGACCTTCGCCCGCAAACCGGTCTTCGGCTACCTGCCGATGGTCTGGGCACTGATCGCCATTGGCGTGATCGGCTTCGTCGTCTGGGCGCACCACATGTACACGGTTGGCATGTCGCTCCAGCAGCAGTCCTACTTCATGCTGGCCACGATGGTTATCGCGGTGCCGACCGGCATCAAGATCTTCTCGTGGATCGCGACGATGTGGGGCGGCTCGATCGAGTTCAAGACACCGATGCTCTTCGCCATCGGCTTCCTGATCCTGTTCACCATCGGCGGCGTGACCGGCGTGGTGCTCTCGCAAGCAGGCGTCGACCGGGTCTATCACGACACCTACTACGTCGTGGCGCACTTCCACTACACCATGTCGATGGGTGCGGCCTTCACCATCTTCGCCGGGATCTACTACTGGCTGGGCAAGATGTCGGGCCGTCAGTACCCGGAATGGGCCGGCAAGGTTCACTTCTGGCTGTTCTTCATCGGCGTGAACCTCACCTTCTTCCCGCAACACTTCCTGGGCCGTCAGGGGATGCCGCGCCGTTACATCGACTATCCGGATGCCTTCGCATACTGGAACAAGCTGTCGTCGATGGGTGCGTTCCTCTCCTTCGCCTCGTTCATCTTCTTCTTCGGGATCATCGCCTACACGCTGATGGCCGGTCGTCGCGTGACCGAGAAGAACTACTGGAACGAGTACGCGGACACGCTCGAGTGGACGCTGCCCTCGCCGCCGCCGGAGCACACGTTCGAACAGCTCCCCAAGCGCGAAGACTGGGACAAGTCGCACGCCCACTAAGGGCTGACGGCTGAGACAACCGAAAGGCCCGGGCGGAAACGTCCGGGCCTTTTTCGTAAGGGACGATGATGTTGCCACCCCCCGCCCTGCTGATCCTGATCCCGCTGCCGGCACTGCTGGCCGCCCTGCTCGGCCTGCGCGCGTCATGGGTGACGGTCGCGGGACTGATGGGCAGCACCGCCTACATGCTCGTGGCCGTGTTCTGGCCAAGCGGTCCCACACCTCTCGGTGCCGATGCCTATTATGTGGTGGGCTTCGTCGCCTTCGTGCGCACGCTGGTCATCATCGCCTTTGTCCTGATGGTCGCCCAGGTCGTGAAGGAACGGCTGGGGCGCGAGGACCGGCTGACCACGAACACGCTGTACCTGATGGTGCTCATCGGCGGGGCGGCCAGCCTCCTGCCATTCACCTTCCCGCCCGACCGGCGGGGCGGCTGGGCGCAGGTGGTGGCCGAGATCGGGGCCTATGTCCTCCTCGCAGGGTTGGCCGGGCTCGTCCTGACGATCATCCTGCGTCCGCTGATCCGCCGCATCCGGAGGGCCGCCTGATGCCCTATGAATGGGAGCACCCGATCACCGACGCCCCGCACACGGATGCACGTGGGCGCGACGCAGGCGGCGCGCCCATCGCGGTGCTTCACGTCTGGCCCTTTCGCTCGCTCCCCAAGCGCGGCTTCGCCTTCGCCATCGGCTTTGCCTATGTCTTTCTGATGATCCCGATCTCGGCATTTGTCGGCACGGTCGCCATGTGGTGGCTGCTTTTCCCCGGCCTCATCGCGATCTTCGGCCTGTGGTGGTTCATCGGCAAAAGCTACCGCGACGGAGAAATCCTCGAAGAACTGACTATCTGGACCGACCACGTCCGCCTGACCCGCACCGGGCCGCGCCGCACCTATGCGGAGTGGGAGGCGAACCCGCATTGGGTGACCGTGCAGAAACATGCGAATGGCGGGCCGGTGAAGGACTACATCACGCTCAAGGGCAACGGGCGCGAGGTTGAGATCGGCGCGTTCCTGTCCGAGGACGAGCGCCCACCCCTTTTCGACGATCTCGACAGGGCCTTCACGCTGGCCAAATCACGGCGCGGATGAAGTCGGCCTGACGCCTGCGCGCAGATCTTCGTGGATCGTCTCGACAATGAAACGCGCCGGGTCGCCACGCGGGGTCAACTCGTCGATCAGCGCTTGCTGCACGTCGTCCTTGCGCGGAACCGAGCCGTCCAGCAGCCCCTCGATCAGCGCCTCGATGTCCTCGATCCGGGTGGCGGGCAACTCATGCGTCCCACGCGCCACCCTCTCGCCCAACGCGTTCCACGGAGAGTGGTCAGGGCGTGACAGCCGGATCACAGGTTTCTTGAGCAGCTGGTATTCCATCAGAAAGCTCAGACCGTCGACGATCAGGATGTCCGATGCGGCGAACGGGCCCTGATACTCGCCAGTGCGCAGCTGGCCGGTATTCCCGAGCGCATCCCAGGCGGCGAAAAACGCCTCATACCGCGCCCGCTCGTCACCCGTGGTCGCGTTGATGCGGGACAACAGGCCGGGGTGCGGGCTGAAGAGAAAGTCGATGTCGGGACGGCGCGTGGCCAGTGCGAGCATCTCGTCGCAGACTTGCGGGAAGACACCGAAGTTGTTCCAGCCCGTCGAAATGGCGTGATGTGCGCTCCAGATCGTGCGCTTGGCATTGCCGGAGGCGATGGGCCAGCTTGGTCGCGCGTTCTGCACTTCGGTCACCTTGGGATGGCCTGAGACTGTCAGCCGGGCACCATCCAGCCGGTCATGCGCGCGAAGGATGTCGCGGCTCGTCTCACAGGCCACGAACTGCCGGGCGAGGAGGTCTTTCCGCGTGTGACCGATGATGCCGCCACCGGACGTGATGAGCGGGGCGATAGCATAAGGCACATAGTATTGCGTGGCGAACGTCAGATGCTCAGTCCGGAAAACCGGCGGCACGTCCGCCTGCCAATGCGACTGTCGGAAGATCACTTCAAGATCGAACGCCTTCATCCGGGCGATATCGACCTCCGGCTCGTCATCGTTCAGGCGCACATGCCCCACGCCCTCGGCAGCAAGGCACGCGCTATTGTGATCTTCGTCTCCGAACGTCTCGGCGCCCGGAAACCGGCGCGCAATCGTGAACACGACGGGTTCGAACCGAGGATCGTCGCGCATGAGGGCATGGACGGCTCGGAGCGCGCCCCAGGCTTCGTAATTGTGGACAAGAAATCCGACCCGGATCGGCTGACCGCGCCGTCTCAACATCGTGGCGAAACGGGCAGCCCCCGCACTGTTTCCGGCGGCGACTTGCGCGAACTCGTTCACCCGCGCGGTGAGGGTTTCGAGCGTGTCGAGCCGTTCGCCGATCTGCGCCGTCTCGCGCGTCAGCACATCCTCGGCCATATCGCGGGCCGACAGTCGCGTTTCGATCGCGCTCAGGGTCTCACGCTGTGCCTTCAGCTCGGCAGCGATGCGATGTGTCGCGTCGGTGAGTTGGTCGATCCGCTTGTGAAGGCCAGCGCGTCGGCGCAGTCGCAAAATCCGGTCTGCCAGGGATGCGATGCCCCGCGTGCGCCCCCCGAAGTGGGGCGCATTCATGTCGTCATTGGCGCTCATCAAGCCCCCGGAACCGTTTGCGTCAAAGGGCCTTGCGCTATCCACAGGCCGTTAACGCGAAGATTATCCGGTATTTTTCGCCCGGAAAAGCCCGAGGTGGGCCGCTCACCCCAGTTTGGATTTCACCCGGGGACCGACCGCGCCAAAATCCATCTGGCCCGTATATTTGGACTTGAGCACACCCATGACTTTGCCCATGTCGCGGATTGATGTCGCACCGACCTCGGTGATCGCATCGTCGATGGCCTTGTCCACTTCGGCCTCGCTCAACTGGCGCGGCAGGAATTCCTCGATCACACGGATTTCGCGCAATTCCTGCTCGGCCAGTTCCAGCCGCCCGCCCTCTTCATAGGCGCGCGCCGATTCCTGGCGCTGTTTCACCATCTTGCCCAGGATGCCGAGGATCACGTCGTCGGTGAGCGCCCCCGCCTCGTCCCCCTCGCCACGCATGGCGATCTCGCGGTCCTTGATGGCGGCGTTGATCAGGCGAAGTGTGGAAAGACGCTCTTTGTCCTTCTCCCTCATCGCCGTCTTGAGAGCCGCGCTGAGCCGATTTCGCATAGGGGAGACCCTTTCAGAATTTCCGTCACGAAGTGCCGAAATTACACCTTCGCGCTGGGGGAAACAAGCGCGACCTCCTCTTGACGCTGGGACGGCGCACCCGTAACACCTGCGCGATCCGATCCGGGAGCGTCACATGCCGACCAAGACAAAACCGACCGCCTGCCTCGCCCTCGCAGACGGAACCGTTTTCTACGGAAAAGGCTTCGGAGCAAAGGGCGTGACGACCGCCGAACTGTGCTTCAACACGGCGATGACGGGCTATCAGGAAATCATGACGGACCCCTCCTATGCGGGGCAGGTCGTGACCTTCACCTTCCCGCATATCGGTAACACCGGCGTGAACCCGGAAGACGACGAGACGCAGGACCCGGTCGCTGCCGGCATGGTGGTGAAGTGGGACCCGACGGAGCCCTCGAACTGGCGGTCGGCCGAGCCTCTGTGGGACTGGCTCGAGAAGCGTGGCCGCATCGGGATCGGCGGGATCGACACCCGGCGGCTGACCCGCGCGATCCGCCAGCAGGGCGCGCCGCATGTCGCGCTTGCCCACGATCCGGACGGCAACTTCGACCTCGAGGCACTGGTCGCCAAGGCGCGGGAGTTTCCGGGCCTCGTGGGCCTCGACCTCGCCCGCGACGTGACCTGCGCGCAGAGCTACCGCTGGGACGAGATGCGGTGGGCCTGGCCGGACGGTTATCCGCGCCTCGAGCAGCCGAAATACAAGGTCGTGGCCATCGACTACGGCGCCAAGCGCAATATCCTGCGCTGTCTCGCCTCGGCGGGATGCGACGTAACCGTGCTGCCCGCTTCCGCCACGGCGGAGGAGGTGCTGGCGCATGAGCCGGACGGCCTGTTCCTCTCCAACGGTCCCGGCGATCCGGAGGCCACTGGTGCCTATGCCGTGCCGATGATCCGGTCGGTTCTGGACGACACCGACCTCCCGGTCTTCGGTATCTGTCTCGGTCACCAGATGCTCGCTCTGGCTCTCGGAGCGAAGACGATCAAGATGAACCACGGCCACCACGGCGCGAACCACCCGGTCAAGGACATGACGACCGGCAAGGTCGAGATTACCTCGATGAACCACGGCTTCACGGTGGACAGTCAGTCGCTCCCCGAAGGTGTGCGCGAAACGCATGTGTCGCTGTTCGACGGATCGAACTGCGGGATCGCGATGGACAGCCGGCCGGTCTTCTCGGTGCAGTATCACCCCGAGGCCAGCCCGGGACCGATGGACAGCTATTACCTGTTCGACCGGTTCACGCAGGCCATCGAAGCACGCAAGGGCGCGTGACTCGCCCGGCCCGGTGATCTTAACCAAACTTTAACCAACCGTGCCGCACAGTGCCCTTTGGATCGGGGAGCACGATGCCGGACGGTATACAGCGCAGCCATGCCTATCGGCCCGTAGCGGACAGGTTCCTGCCCGCCGCCGCGGCGCGGGCGGAGATCGCGGCACCACGCCGCGATGTCAGGCCGCACACCCCGGCCCGACCTTCGCTCGCCGTCGTTCCCTCCGCACCGCCCCCCCGGCCCGGCCTTGGCGCATTGCTGGTCGCAACGGGCGATCTGCGGGCCGACGATCTGGCTGAAGCGCGGGCGGCCCGGCGCGGCACGACGCTTCGGTTGGGCGACGTCCTGCTCTCACGCGGACTGCTGACAGCGCCCGCACTGTTTCGCGGCCTCGCACGGCTGTACGGAACGACACTTGCAGACCTCGACAGTGACCCTCCGGACGTTCGTCTGATCGACGAGGCGGGGCTGGACCTCTGCTTCGCCAACCGCTGCGTCCCGTGGAAGCGGGTGGGCGACACAACCATCATCGCCTGCGCCTATCCCGACCGGTTCGCCCGGATCGCCCCGCAGCTTCCCGCGCATTTCGGACGCCTGCGCATGGTCGTGGCGAGCGGCGCGCAGGTGGAGGCCGCGCTGATCGGCCTGCGCCATCGCCACCTCGTCCAGCGCGCCGAAACGCGCGTGCAGGGCGACATGGCCTGCCGGACCTGGAACGCGACCGGCACCGCGCGGCTCTGGCTCATCCTCGCCGGGCTTCTGGCGCTCGTTTTTCTCACGTCCCCCCTCACCGGCTGGGCGATGCTGACCGGCTGGGCGGTGGCCACCCTCGCCGTGAACAGCGCCGTGAAACTGGCGGCAATCGTGCTCCATACCCGCGCGAAGCGGACGCCGGCGCCGGAGGTGCCGGCGCCCGGCCCGCATGACCCGCGCCGCCGTCCGGTGGTGACGATCCTCGTGCCGCTCTACCGCGAACGCGAGATCGCCGGGCGGCTGGTCAAGAGGCTGGAGCGGCTGACCTATCCGCGCGAACTGCTCGACATCTGCCTGATCGTCGAGGAGGACGACACGCTCACTCATGCCACGCTCGCCGCCGCCCGCCTCCCGGCATGGATGCGGCAGGTGACGGTGCCGCGCGGGGGCGTGCGCACCAAGCCGCGGGCGCTGAACTTCGCCCTCGATTTCGCGCGCGGCTCGGTGATCGGGGTCTATGACGCCGAGGATGCGCCAGCGCCGGATCAGATCGACCGGATCGTGGCGCGGTTCTCACTGGCCCCGCCCCGCGTCGCCTGTCTCCAAGGCGTTCTGGATTATTACAACGCGCGCACCAACTGGCTGTCACGCTGTTTCACGATCGAGTACGCGACATGGTTCCGCCTGATGCTTCCCGGCATGGCAAAGCTGGGCTTCGCGGTGCCGCTGGGCGGCACGACACTGTTTTTCCGCCGCGCCGCCCTCGAACATCTCGGCGGGTGGGACGCGCATAACGTGACCGAGGACGCCGACCTCGGGATGCGTCTCGCAAGGCTGGGCTACACGACCGAGCTCGTCAATACCGTCACGCAGGAAGAGGCCAACTGCCGCCTCTGGCCGTGGATCAAGCAACGCTCGCGCTGGATCAAGGGCTACGCCATGACCTATGGCGTTCACATGCGCGCCCCGATGCGGCTCTGGCGCGAGCTGGGCCCACGCGGGTTCGCAGGGTTCCAGATCGTGTTCCTCGGGACCCTGTCCCACCTGCTGCTCGCGCCCGTGCTGTGGTCCTATTGGGCCTTCGCGCTCGGGATCGGCCACCCGCTCGCCGCAGCCATGCCCGTCTGGATGATCTGGACGATGTTCGCGACCTTCGTCCTGTCCGAGGCAGTGTCCATCGCGGCGGGGATGATCGCGGTCTCCACGCCCGGTCGGCGGTTCCTGCGGCCTTGGGTCGTGACGCTGCACGTCTATTTTCCCCTCGCCTCGCTCGCCGCGCTCAAGGGGTCGGGCGAGATCGTGCGCCACCCGTTTTACTGGGACAAGACCCAGCACGGCCATGACGACCATGACGAGGCCGCGCAGGCGGCGCCGATCATACCTGTCGCGAGTCGAGCTTGAGGCGGGTCTCGAACGCCTTGGAGATATGGGTGCGCAGTGCCTCGTCCGCCGCATCACCGTCCCGCGCCTCGATCGCGCGCACGATCGCGTCGTGTTCCTCCAGCGCCACCTCGGACCGGCCCTCGACGGCCAGCGACGTGGTGGCGAGCAGCGCCATCGTGCGATGCACCCGATCGAGCTGCTGGAGCAGGTAACGGTTGTGGGAGGCCAGGTGGATCTGGCGATGAAACCGACGGTTCGCCCGTGCGAGCGCTTCGGGGTCGGCGATCAGGGCACGGTCCTCCTCGACCATGTCGCGCAGCACTTTCTGCTCCTCTGGTGCCGCATGCTGGGCCGCCAGCCGCGCCGCAAGCCCCTCGAGCTCGGCGCGCACGGTGTAAAGCTCGGCCAGCTGGTTGTGGTCCAGCGACGCCACGATGAGCGAGCGTCCGTCGCGGTTGAGAAGGCTCTGGGTCTCAAGCCGCTGCAAGGCTTCGCGGATCGGCGTGCGCGAAACGCCGAACCGGTCGGCCAGCTCGCTCTCGACCATCCGGTCGCCGGGACGGTAAATTCCCTCGTCGATGGCGTCGAGGATCAGCTCATAAGCGTCCTTGGTTCCGCTGCGCGGTTCGGTCACGTCGTTCCCCCCAAATTTATCCCGCGACTATGCCGGTCTGTCGCTGACAATCAAGCGATGGGGGCGTTTCGGGGTCGCAGGCGACACCGTGCCGCATTATCTAGGGGGCATGGTAGCCGACCGCTTTTCACACGTCACCGCCTGGGTCTTCGACCTCGACAACACCCTGTATCCGCCCTCGGCGCGGCTGTTCGACCAGATCGAGCTGCGCATGATCGACTGGGTGATGCGCACCCTCGCCGTCAACCGGGCCGAGGCCGACCGCCTGCGCGCTGAGTATTGGGCCAGCCACGGCACCACGCTGGCCGGGTTGATGGAAGTCCACGGGGTCGATCCCGAAGGATACCTGCACGAGGTCCACGATATCTCGTTCGATGCGCTGAAGGTGGACAGCGTGCTCGCCGAGCGGATCACGGGGCTACCGGGCCGCAAGATCGTCTATACCAACGGCTCCGAGCCCTATGCGCGCAACGTGCTGGCCGCACGCGGGCTGGGCGACGTGTTCGATGCGGTGTACGGCGTGGAACACGCGGGCTTTCAGCCCAAACCGCGGCGCGTGGCGTATGAGACGGTGTTCGCCGCCGACCGGCTTGACCCCGCCGTGGCCGCGATGTTCGAAGATGATCCCCGTAACCTCGCCGTGCCGCACGCGATGGGGATGCGCACCATTCATGTGGCGGACGCACCCGTGACGGCGGATCACATTCACCACCACACCGATGACCTGACGGACTTTCTGTCGCATTTCGCGGGCTTGGCGCAGCCCGGGCCGGAGCGTAGTTACTGACCATGGAACGGCGCGAGGCGGATATTTTCATCTCCGGCGGCGGCATCGCCGGGCAGGTGGCGGCGGCGACCTTCGCCGCGCGGGGGTTTTCGGTTGTGATGGCCGACCCAGTGCCACCGGTCACCGAAGCCGATCTCGACGGCTCCGACCTGCGCTCCACCGCCTTCCTGCAACCGGCCCGCGACCTGTTCGAGGCCTGCGGGTTGTGGTCCCTGCTGGAGCCGCATTCGCGCCCGCTCGACCACCTGGCCGTCATCGACACCATCGGCTGGCCCCCTGTCGAGCGCGAGCGGCGAGTCTTCGCCTCGGCCGACGTGTCGGGCGAACCCTTCGGCTGGAACCTGATGAACTGGCTCGTGCGGCGCGAGCTATGGCGCTACCTTCAGGACGCGCCGGGGATCACCATGCTTTACGGCACGGGGTTCAAGAGCCTCGTGAACCGGACGAGCGAGGTGATTGTGGGGCTGACCGACGGCTCGTCGGTGCGTGCGAAGCTCGCCGTGGCGGCGGATGGCAAGCTCTCTCCCCTGCGTGAGGCTGCCGGGATCGGCGTGTCGACCACGCGCTACGGTCAAAAGTCGCTCGCCTTCACGGTGACGCACGACCTGCCGCATGAGAATATCTCGACCGAGATCTACAACGAAGGCGGGCCGTTCACGATCGTCCCCCTGCCCGATATCGACAACCGCCCGGCCTCCGCCATCGTCTGGATGAACAAGGGGCCGCGCTCGGTCGAGCTGATGGAGATGGAGGTGGACGCCTTCGAGCAGGTCATGTTCGAACGCTCCACGGGCCTCCTGGGCTGGATGACGCTCCAGGGCCGCCGGTCGATCTGGCCGATCCTGACGCAAACCGCAGACCGGCTGGCCGAGGGGCGCGTCGCGGTGGTGGCGGAGGCGGCCCACGCCCTGCCGCCCATCGGCGCGCAGGGGCTGAACACGTCGCTCAACGACATAGCGGAACTGCTGGACCTTGCCTGCCAGCACCCAGAGGATCCCGGCGCGCCCGAAGTGCTGCGCCGGTATGCGGAAGCCCGCGAGCCCGACATTGCCCGGCGCGCGCGCGTCATCGACCTGTTCAATCGCGTGGCCGGGTCTGGTGACGCGGGCGTGCAGGCCGTGCGTCTTCTGGGGCTTCGCGCGGTTCACGATATCGCACCAGTGCGGCGCGGCGTGATGCGGGCAGGGCTTGGCCCGACCTGACTGCGGCGCCCTGTCGCGCGGTATTCACATATCTTCGATGCGAATTATCTCTGCACCGGGCACAGAGCCCGGAGCCAGGAGAGACGCATGACCCATTCCGATCCCGCCACCGACCGCAAACACGCGATGGTCGGCTTTCTCATCGCCGCGCTGATCGTGGCCGTGCTCGCCGTAGCACTGCTCTTGTTCGGCCTGCCGGGCGTCGGGCTCGTGATGGTCGCGGCGACGCCCATCCTTTTCGTGGTGCTGGTCCTGCTGTCCATCGGCCGCTAGGGAACCGGACCGCATTCATGGGGGTTCGATAGAAAAGGAGAGCCCCAATGAACCAACAGGATCACAAGTCAAAAGCCGCCGCCGTGCCACAGGAGCAACAGGCTCAGATCGGCCTGCTGCTCGCCTCGCTCGTCGTCGTTTTCGCCATGATCGGCATCGTGCTTGCCGGCATGTCCGGCGTCGTCTTCGTTACCGAGCTTGTTCTGGCCTTCGTCGCCGGATACCTGCTGCGCGGCGCGCGACGCTAGACGACCGCGTCCAGCGCAGCTTCAAGCCGGGCGACCGAGGCATCGACGTCATAGAGCTTGTCGAGGCCGAAGAGGCCAAGACGGAAACTCTTGTAGTCGTCGCCCTCGCCCACCATCAGCGGGACGCCCGCGGCGATCTGCACGCCTTCGCCCATGAACGCCTTGCCGGTCTGGAACTCGGGATTGTCGGTGTAGACCACGACCACGCCCGGCGCCTCGAAGCCCGGTGCCGCGACGGATTTGAAGCCCCGTTCCGCCAGTGCCGCGCGCACCCGCCGTCCTTGTTCCCACTGCGCCTCTTTCACCTTCTCAAGCCCGTAGTCGCGGGTCTCATGCATCGCATCGCGGAAGGCCCGCAGGGCATCCGTCGGCATCGTCGCGTGATAGGCATGACCGCCGTTGGTATAGGCCTCCATGATTGCGATCCATTTTCCAAGGTCGATGGCGAAGCTCGTGGACTTGGCGGCTTTCGCGGCCTCAAGCGCCGCCTCGCTCATCATCACCAGCCCGGCGGAGGGCTGGGCCGACCAGCCCTTCTGCGGGGCCGAGATCAGAACGTCGACGCCCAGCGCCTTCATATCCGCCCAGATCGTGCCCGAGGCGATGCAGTCGAGTACGAAAAGCCCGCCGGCCTCATGGACCGCGTCGGTCACGGCGCGGATGTAGTCGTCCGGCAGGATGATGCCCGACGAGGTTTCGACATGCGGAGCGAAAACGACGTCCGGCTTTTCCTCGGCGATCTTCGCGACAACCTCGTCCAGCGGACAGGGGGCAAAGGGTGCCTGCGGGTCGTTGCCGGTGCGCCGGGCCATCATCACGGTCTCTTCGCCGGGGATCGTCCCCATCTCGAAGATCTGGCTCCAGCGGTAGGAGAAGAAGCCGTTGCGGATCACCATCGCGCGCTTGCCGGTGGCGAACTGGCGCGCGACCGCCTCCATCGCGTAGGTGCCACCGCCTGGAACAACGGCCACCGCGTCGGCCTTGTAGACCTCGCACAGCCCCGCCGAGATGTCGCGCATCACCTGCTGGAACGCGCCGGACATGTGGTTGAGCGAGCGGTCGGTGAAGACGACCGAGAATTCAAGCAAGCCGTCGGGATCGATGTCGTTGCGCAGCGCCATGGGGGCCTCCGTTGTTCGGGTTCTCCCGGGAAATAGCGGGTTTCACGGCCGGAATGCGAGCGGTTTTTCAGCGGCAGTAAGACCCGGAGCGGTAGCGCGCTGTATCGAAATGAAAGTGGTTCTTGTGGAACCGGTCCGATTTGGGGCCCAGCACCGTCCCGAAGGGACCACAGGCCACCCGGTGGAGTTGCTGCATCAGCGACCCGTGCTGCGGGTCGTTCCAGTGGTCCAGCACTGTCAGCTCAACGCCGTTGGCCAGCGTGAAGCCCCCCACGTCGACCGCGTGGCCCCGCCCATGCTCGCTGATCTTTGCGCCGCGCTGATTGTTGCGGGTCCGGCAGGCGTAGCTCGCGAAGATCGTGACTTCCTGCACGCCTCCGCCCAGACGCTTGGTCAGCGGGACAAGCGCCTGACCCACCCAGGCATTGAAGACGACCGCCGTCTGGCAATCCACGGTGATGGGCTGGCTCAGCGCCACGCCAGAGACCGATGTCACCTTGACCGGCTCGGACACGCCGCAGCCGTTGACCCGCCCGGGGATGGACTGAAGCTTCACGCCCTTGATCTCGGGCCTTCCGCAGACTGACCCTGCGCGGGTGACGCGCCGCGCGTCGTCGCCTGACTGCGCCATCCCGGTGCGCTGGACGGTATTGCGCCGCACGAGGTTCTGGGGCCTGGGTTTCGGGACGAGTGATCGGGCGACGGCGAGCCGCGTGTAGCTCCCGGTCCCCGCCGCCGTCATCTGCTGCACCTGCGTATTCGCACCGGGGCGCGGGCGTGGCTTCAGGATGTTGTTCACGAGGTTCGCGATGGGGTCGTTCACCACCGCCGGAGCCTGCTGCGCGGCCTGCCCGCCGGGACGTGGCTTGGGAATGAGCGAGCGGGTCGGTGCCTCGGCGGCCAGCGTCGTGGCGAAGAGCGCCGCGATGAGCCCCGTGCCTATCGCGACCGCCGCCCTCATTCGGTCTTCACCCGCCCGAAGTCCGGCGCGTCGGTGTCCTGCCCGGCCTCGATGATGCCCCGCCGGATCGCCCGCGTATGTGTGAAATAGTCAAACAAAAGGTCCCCATCCCCGGTGCGGATGGCCCTCTGAAGTGCGAAAAGTTCTTCCGTGAAGCGGCCGAGGATTTCCAGCGTCGCATCCTTGTTCGTGAGGAATACGTCGCGCCACATGGTCGGGTCCGAGGCCGCGATACGGGTGAAATCGCGAAAACCTGCGGCGGAATACTTGATGACCTCGCTGTCCGTCACGCGGCGCAGGTCGTCGGCCACGCCCACCATCGTATAGGCAATGAGGTGCGGGGTGTGGGACGTGACGGCGAGGACAAGGTCGTGGTGATCCGCGTCCATCTCTTCCGTATAGGCCCCCATGCCGCGCCAGAGCGCCGCGAGCCGGTCGACGGCGTCCCGGTCCGATCCTTCGGCGGGCACGATCAGCGTGAAGCGGTTGTCGAAGAGCGCAGCGAAACCGGAGCGCGGGCCGGAATGCTCGGTGCCGGCGAGCGGGTGGGCCGGGACAAAATGCACGCCCTCCGGGACATACGGCCCCACCGCGTCGATCACCGCGCGTTTGACCGAGCCGACGTCGCTCACCGTCGCGCCGGGGGCAAGGTGGGGGGCGATCTCTTCGGCCACCGCGCCCATCACGCCAACGGGGACGCAGAGCACGACGAGGTCGGCCCCCGCGACCGCTTCCGCCGGGGTGTCGACCACGCGATCCACCAGACCGATCTCACGGGCCACGTCGCGCGTCTCGGGCGAGCGCGCGGTTCCCACGATCTCGCCCACGAGCCCGCCGCGCCGCATCGCATGCGCCATCGACCCCGCGATGAGGCCGAGGCCGATCAGCGCGACACGGTCGTAGAGCGGCGCGTCATCCGGCATCGGCAACGCTCCCTTTGAAAGCGCCGATCAGGTGCGCGACCCGGCGGCAGGACGGCTCGTCCCCCACCGTGATCCGCAGGCAGTGGGGCAGCTTGTAGCCCGACACCCGACGCACGATGATCCCGTTGGCCTTGAGGTAATTGTCCACCGCCTCGGCTTCGTTCTCATCGGTGAATCGCGCCAGCACGAAGTTGGCGCAGGAGGTGTCCGAGGGCACGCCATGCTCCGCCAACGCCTCGGCCATCCAGGCGCGCAGGCGGGCGTTCTCCGTACGACACTTTTCGACATGCGCCCGGTCGCGCACGGCGGCCTCGGCCACGGCGAGCTGCGTGGTGGAGAGGTTGAAGGGGCCGCGGATGCGGTTGAGCACGTCGACAACCTCCCGCTGGGCATAGCCCCAGCCGATGCGCAGGCCGCCCAGACCGTAGATTTTCGAGAACGTCCGCGTCATCACGACGTTCGGGTGCCTGTCGACAAGCGAGGCACCGCCATCGAAGCCCTCGACATATTCGGCATAGGCGCCGTCCAGCACCAGCACGACATTGCCCGGCAGTTCACGCGCCAGGCGCGCGAGCTCCTTCTGCCCGACCATCGTGCCGGTCGGATTGGCCGGGTTCGCGATAAACACCACCTTGGTCTTGCCGGTCACGGCCCGCAGGATCGCGTCCACGTCCACCACGCGCTCGCGCTCGGGCACCTCGACGGGAGTCGCGCCCGCGGCCCGGGCCGAGATCTTGTACATGGAAAATCCATGCTCGGTGTAGATCACCTCGTCACGCGGGCCAGCATAGGCCTGACAGATGAAGTTGATGATCTCGTCCGACCCGACGCCGCAGATGATCCGCTCGGGGTCGAGCCCGTGGACCTCGCCGATGGCGAAGCGCAGGGACTGATGGTCCGTGTTCGGATACCGGTTCAGGGAATGGCCCGCGCGCACATAGGCCTCGGTCGCCTTCTCGGACGGGCCGAGCGGGTTCTCGTTCGAGCTGAGCTTCACGACGTTATCGATGCCATCCACTTTGGAGGCGCCGGACTCGTAAAGCCTGATGTCCATGATGCCGGGCTGCGGCTTGGGCAATTTGGTCATTTTCATCCCCGGAGTTGAGCCCCCGTCTTAACGGTCATGGGGCCACAGGGCTAGAACAAACCGTAACCATCGGGGGGGCGCAAGTGCCTGAAACCACGATGCCACATTGTCCGTTCGGCGGGGTTTTTTGTCGGACCGGCGGAGGACGGACGGCCGCCCGCGCGGCACTCTGTCCAGATCACACCACCACCATAACGGAGACACACCATGATGATCGTGCATGTCGATTTCGACGTCGATCCGGCGGAGCGGACCCACGCGCTCGCCGTGCTCGAGATGGAGGTCGGAGAGGTCCGCGCCCTGCCCGGCTGCCGTCACTTCGCACCCTATGCCGACCCCGCCCTGCCCGGCCGCGTCAGCATCGTTCACGAATGGGAGGATGAAGCGGCCCTCGCGACCTATCTCGCCTCCACCGCCTTCGCCCGTTCGGGCGAGGCGCTGCGCCCGATCATGACCGGCCCGCCCTCGTCGCGCCGGTTCCGGGCCGAAATGATTGAAGAGGTCGCCTGAACCGCTAGCATCGAGCGATGAGCCAGCGCCCCGCCTTCTGTCATACCGGCGAATACCCGGCCGCGCCCGAACAGGTGTTCCGGATGCCCCGGCATTACCTGCTCTATGCGACCTCTGGCACCATGCGGTTGGTCGCCGGTGGCCGGGCCTGGACCCTCCCACCGGCGCGGGCGGCGCTCATCGCCGCGGATGAACCGATCCGCGTCACGCTGGCCCGGCCGCTCACTGCCTGTTCGGCCCTGTTCGACCCGGCGCATTACCCGGCCCCGCCCGACCCGCTTTCGGTGTTCGAAATGTCACCGCTCGCGCGCGAACTGGTGTGCGCCTGTGCAGGCTGGGGGGATGACGCAGCACCCCTGCCCAACCATGCGGCGACGCTCTTCGCCGCGCTCCAGTCGGAAACATGGCGGCTCGCCGCGACCCCGACAGCGATGCAGATGCCGGTCGCCCGGACCGATGCCGTGGCCCGCGCGCTGGAGCTGTCGGAGGCGGACATGGCCGGCACACCGCGCTTCGACGCAATTGCCGCAGCGGTCGGCCTGACCCCACGCACGCTCGCCCGCCGGTTCGACGCGGAACTCGGGATGACGTGGCGCATGGCTCTGCGCCGCCTGAGGATCATCCGCGCCGCCGAGATGCTGGCAGTAGCCGGCCCCGGCGTCACCGAGGTCGCCTTCGCCGTCGGCTACAACGCGCTATCGGCCTTCAACGCCGCGTTCAAGGATGTGACGGGACTGACCCCCACCGCCTTCCGGGCCTCTTGCGCGGGCGCAACTCAGCCGGTCTTGACCGTCGGGGCGCCCGTGGACATGTCGGTGCCCAGATAGGGCTGGCCCGACTGCTTCCAGTTGGCAAAACCGCCGTCGAGATGGGCCATCTTCTCGAATTTCTTGGACAGGCAGATTTCGGCAGCCTTGCGCGAGCGCATGCCGGAGCCGCAATAGAGCACGACGTGCTTACCCAGTCCGGCCGGCAACGCCTTTTTCGAGATGTGGCTCATGGGCGCGAGAAGCGCGTCTTCGATACTCTCGAACATGAACTCCGCCGGTGTGCGCACGTCTATCAGAACGATGGTCTCGTCCTTCAGCCCCTGCGCGACTTCCTCGGGCGTCCAGGTTTCGAGTGTCTTGCCGTTGATCTCTTCGGTTTTCATTTTGCGCTCCTGTGTATGCGTTTGAACGCATCTAGGCACCGGCGCGCCTCAGAAAAAGACCCAATCAAATTTTTGAATGTGTTGTGCGGTCGCCGGTTCAGTGCGGCAACGTGACGACCACGGCTCCGCGCCTGGTCGCGACGATCGTATGTTCGTACTGCACGCAGGGCGCAGCCGGTTCACTGTAAAGCGTCCAGCCGTCGTGGCCCTGTTCGGCCCAGTGGCCACCGCGCGAAAGGAACGGCTCGACCGTCAGGACGAGGCCGTTGTCGATCCGGCGGCGGTCGCCGCGCTTGGGCCATGTGGCGACTTCTTCGGGGTATTCATGAAGCGAACGCCCGACCCCATGGCTCGCCAGATTGCGGATCAGTGTATACCCGCGGTCCGAGGCGAACTTGCCGATGGCCTTGCCGATCCCGGCGATGGGCTTGCCCTCGGACACCTGTGCGATGCCGATCTGCATGGCGCGGTGGCCGTCCTTCATCAGCCGTTCCATGTCGCGCGATTTCGGCGCGACCTGATAGGTGGCGCCAGTGTCCGCGAAGAACCCGTTCTTAGAGGCCGAGACGTCGATGTTCACCAGATCGCCCACCGCGATCACACGGTCGCCGGGGATGCCGTGGGCGATTTCCTCGTTCACGCTGATGCAGGTCGCGCCGGGAAAGTCATAGACCGACTGGGGGGCCGAAACGGCGCCGTGACGGTCGAGGATCGCGCGCCCGATCTCGTCCAGTTCGCGGGTGGTCATCCCCGGCTCGAGCGCGGCGGCCATCGCGCGCATCGTGCGGGCACAGATCGCGCCGATCTCTTTCAGCCCTTCGAGTTCGTCCTGCTGCGTGATCGTCATGTCAGGCGCCCATGCGTTCCAGGACGTTGGCGAAGGCCCAAGGTTCGTTTTCGACAAGTTCTTCCGGGAATTGGCTCTGCCGATCGGTCAGCGGCGTCCAATCCGTGTAATGCGCCTCGACCGGGCCAAGGTAGGGCATCTGCACCTCGAGACAGCGGCGATGATCCATTTCGTCCGTCTCAACGATCCCGGCCTCGGGGTTCTCCAGCGCCCAGACCATCCCTGCGAGCACCGCCGAAGTTACCTGAAGCCCCGTCGCGTTCTGCATCGGCGCAAGGGTCTTGGTCTCGTCGTTCGACAGGCGCGAGCCGAACCACATGGCATTCTTCGCGTGGCCGTAGAGCAGCACGCCCAGCTCGTCGATCCCGTCCACGATCTCATCCACGTCGAGGATGTGATGCACCTCCTGCACCTGCCCCGAGCCGAACATTTCGTGCAAGCTGAGCACCGCATCGTCGCAGGGGTGATAGGCATAGTGGACCGTCGGGCGGAACGCCGGGTCGTCCCCCTCGCCCACGGTGTAATAATCGGCAATGGACACCGCTTCGTTATGCGTGACGAGAAAGCCAAACTGCGGCCCCGGCGTCGGGCACCATGTGCGGATGCGGGTGTTCGCGCCCGGCTGCTCCAGCCAGATCGCGGATTTGCAGCCGGTCTTCTGCCGGTGGCCGTTCGGCGGGAACCAAGGCTCGAAGCTGCCCCAGCCAAGCTCGGCAGGCTGGAAGCCTTCGGCGATGAAGCCCTCGACCGACCATGTGTTGACGAAATGCCCCGGCTGGCGCGGCTCATGGCGCACCTGCGTGTCGCGCTCCGCGATATGAACGCCCTTGACCCCCAGTGTCTGCATGAGGGCAGCCCATTCGCCGCGTGTCTGCGGATCCGCCTCGGCGCCGAAGTCATCCGCCAGCCGCAGAAGCGCGGCCTTCACGAACCAGCTCACCATGCCGGGGTTCGCGCCACAGCAGGACACGGCGGTGGTCCCGCCCGGATTGGCCGCCTTCTCGTCCCGAACCTTCTGGCGCAGCGCATAGTTCGTGCGCGCCGCGTTGTCCTCGGTGGCGAAGTAGAACCCGGCCCAGGGTTCGACCACTGTGTCGATGTAGAGCACGCCATGTTCGCGGCAAAATTTCATCAGGTCGAGCGACGAGGTGTCGACCGACAGGTTCACCACGAACCCCTTGCCGTCCTCGAACAACCCGCCCAACACGTCGCGGTAAGTGTCGGGCGTCAGCGTTTCGGCCATATGCGCGTACCCCGTCGCCTTGGCCGCCGCGCCGTTGACCTCCGCCGGCTCGATGATCGTGAGCTTGTCCGCGTCGAACTGGAAATGCCGTTCGATCAGCGGCAGCGTTCCCTGCCCGATAGAGCCGAAGCCGATCATGATGACGGGGCCGTCAATCGTCGCGTAGACGGGATGGGACATGGGCACGCTCCTTTGGTCCGGGTCGGGGCCCCGTATCGCAAATGCGCGCCAATAGGGGAAGGGTCGGCGCGTCAGGGGGCAAACGGCCGGCGGAACCGGGGTCGGCAATTGCCCGGCGTCATCTTTGAAGCGAATACCCGGATCGAGCCCTGGTTGACCGATGGTGCGGTTGCAGGACCGTCTGCGGCAAAGCCTCAATCCCTGCTGTCAAACTCATTGCGCGCTCGTTTGACATCGGCATGCCGCTCCGCGGCCCATCCGGTCAGCGCCTTCAAGAGCGGCAAGAGCTCGTGACCCATGTCGGTCAGCGTGTAGCGGACGGCGATGGGCGGGCCTGGATCGACGCTCCTCGTGACATACCCGTCGCGTTCGAGGCTTCGCAGGTTCTCCGTCAGGACACGCTGCGTGATATCTCCGATGGTGCGCTTCAGCTCGCCGAAGCGAAGTGTCCCGTCTTCCAGAGACAGCACGATCAACACCTGCCATTTGCCCGTGACCTTCGAAAGGACCTGCCGGACCGGGCAGCCATCCACGTCGGCTTTGGTAAGGGCGGTTACCTTGAGCATACCTGGTTCCCAATTAGTGCGTAATTGATACCTAGTCCGAATTTGATACCAACTGATCCTTCATGAAGCAATGGTTGAAGGAATCATCACATGACCGCTCAAGAACTGGTCCTCGCCGCAGTCGCAGCAATCTTCACTGAATACGATGTAGAGGCCGCAAGTGACCTGCTTGCACCAGACTACGTCCAGCACAACGTCGCCGTGCCGACGGGAGCCGACCCGATCCTGGGCTTCATCCCGGTGCTCGAGGAAAGCGGGATCGAACTGACGACTCATCGTGTCGTCACCGAAGACAACATCGTTGTCCTGCATAACACCTACCACAACGCTCAGGCACTCGGGGCCCAGACCCTCGTCGCTTTCGACGTGTTCCGTGTCGAAGACGGCCAGGTCGTCGAGCACTGGGACAATCTTCAGGAGCCGCCCGCCGAAACCGTATCGGGCCGTTCCATGACGGACGGGCCGACCGAAGTGGTCGATCCTGCGTTGACGGCGGAGAACAAGGCTTTGGTTTCGGGGTTCATCGAGGACGTGCTGCATGGCGCGAACCCGGAGCGGATCACGGACTACATCTCGCCGGGCCTCTATATGCAGCACAACCCGATGGTCGGCGATGGACTCGATGGACTAGGCGCCGCGCTTGCCGCGATGGCTGAAGCGGGACAGCCGATGACCTATTCGGAGACTCACTTCGTGGTCGCGGAAGGAAATTTCGTCTTCGCCGTGTCGGAGGGGGCAATCGGCGAGACTCCGACCGCGTTTTTCGACCTGTTCCGCGTGGATGATGGCAAGATCGTCGAGCATTGGGACACCGTTTCCGAGATACCGGCCGAGATGCCGCACGATAACGGCAAATTCTGATTTCGATGCATCCTTTGTCTGACGACGGGGGATGCAACGCGTCGGCTTTCTCAGGGATCTTGTCCCGCCCAGCCGATCCTCAACCGCAACGCAGCACACCCCGCTCCCTGCGCCAAACGAAAAAGGGCCGCCCAGCCGGGCGGCCCTTTCCGTAATCGTGTCGGCCCAGATCAGTTCTGAGCGTAGAATTCGATGACGAGGTTCGGTTCCATGTGGACCGGGTACGGCACGTCGGACAGGCCGGGCGTGCGCACGAAGGTCGCCTTCATCTTGGAATGGTCAACGTCGAGGTAATCGGGCACGTCGCGCTCCGGCAGCTGGCTGGCTTCAAGAACCAGCGCCATCTGCTTGGACTTCTCGCGGACCTCGATCACGTCGCCTTCCTTCACGCGGTAGGACGGGATGTTCACGCGCTGGCCGTTAACGAGCACATGGGCGTGGTTCACGAACTGACGGGCGGCAAAGATGGTCGGCACGAATTTCGCGCGGTAGACCACGGCGTCGAGGCGGCGCTCGAGCAGGCCGATGAGAAGCTCACCGGTGTCGCCCTTGAGACGCTCGGCCTCGGCGAAGATGCGGCGGAACTGCTTTTCGGTCATGTCGCCGTAGTAGCCCTTGAGCTTCTGCTTGGCGCGAAGCTGAAGGCCGAAGTCGGACATCTTGCCCTTGCGGCGCTGGCCGTGCTGGCCGGGGCCGTATTCGCGGCGGTTCACCGGGGATTTCGGACGGCCCCAGATGTTTTCGCCCATGCGGCGGTCGATCTTGTACTTGGCAGACGTGCGTTTGGTCACGGCTGATCTCCTTTATGGGTGGCATTTCGACCTGATCCGAAAACCGGTGCCCACTGTTCGGGTCGAGATCGCGAAGCGGTTTCGACCGTGGGGCGCGGTGGCCGGGGGGCCTCGTGCCGTTTTAAAGGGCGTTGTCCTCTCCCCGGACCGGCGAACCGGCTGCCCGGGTTGACAGGCTGCCTCTTGCGAGGGCCACCAACACCAATGAAAACCGGCCCCACGCGGGGGCCAGATGGCGGGCTTATAGCGGTGTGGGGCGGGGAGTCAACGGCCCAGGCAGCGGATAAGCCCGCCCCGGCTTTACTTGCGCGCCCATGCAGCTATCATCACCGCACAATCATGGAGCGTTTATGACGTGATGCGACAGGGAGGCACGGGCCTCCCACGGCAACGAGGACCAGGAATGGACCGCCCCGTTCGGCGGACAGGTTTCGTTGCGCCACACCCCTCACGACTGACAAATCGAAAGACGCACCCATGACACGGGACTATTCCCAGCTTTTCCCCTCCGCCACGCCTGCTACCGCGCCCTCCGCGCTCGCCCGGCTCGGCTGGCAGCCGTTCTTCGCGGCCCAGATCGACGCCGATACCCTCACCGCCACCCCTCCGGTCCGCGTCACCGCCGTTCATCGCAGCGGCCTGCGTGTAACCGGCGACGGGATCGAGGCGGAGCTTCCACCGGACGAGGCGGTGACCGTGGGCGACTGGCTCCTCTACGACGCCGACCACCCGGCGGACTCCGTCCTGCTCGAACGAAAAAGCGTGATCCGCCGCCGTGCTGCCGGGCGCGAGGCGAAAGTGCAGCTCATCGCCGCCAATATCGACACGGTGTTCATCGTCTCTTCCTGCAACGCCGACTTCAACGTGGCGCGGCTGGAACGCTATGTCGCTCTGGCCTTCGAGGCCGAGGTCGATCCGGTGATCCTGTTGACCAAGGCCGATCTGGCCGCCGATCCGCAGGATTTCGTGACGCAGGCACAGGCGATCTCCTCCCGCGTGCCGGTCATCGCGCTCGACGCGCGGGGCGAGGCACCGCGCACGGCGCTGGCGCAATGGGCCAAACCCGGGCGCACCGTGGCCTTCCTCGGCTCGTCGGGTGTGGGGAAATCGACGCTGACCAACGCGCTCGCGGATACCGAACTCGACACGCAAGGCGTGCGGGAGGATGACGCCAAGGGCCGCCACACGACCCGCCACCGCCAGCTTTACCTCACCGACACCGGCCCCGCCGTACTCGACACGCCGGGGATGCGCGAGCTTCAGCTGACGGACGTCGCCGCCGGGCTGTCTGAGCTTTTCGACGATATCGAAGACCTCGCCACCCGCTGCAAATTCCGCAACTGCGCCCATGAGGGCGAACCGGACTGTGCCGTCCAGGCGGCCATCGCCGCGGGCGAACTGGACCCGGTCCGCCTCACCCGTTTTCGCAAGCTGGCCGCCGAGGAGGCCCACAACACGGCCACCGTCGCGCAGAAACGCGCCCGCGAAAAAGGCTTCGCCAAACACGTCAAGCGCGTCACACGGGAAAAGCCGAACCGGCGCTGAGGCGGGTCAGGCCCCCATGATCGCCGCTTCGGCCTGCGTCAGCAGACGGCGGGCCGGGGCGGAATAGGCGTCAGCCCCTTGTGCGAGCGATGGCATCGCGCCAAGCAGTTGCTCGCGCTGCACGTCCTCCACCGCGTCCAGCGCCTCGCCCTCGGGCAGGAAGCTCTCGGTCTCCAGCCCGTTGGCAAAGACCACCTCGTGCCGGTCAAGCAGCAGGTGGATGTAGGTGACGGAGGTCACCGAGCGATCACGCGTCACGCGCCGGTCGTCGATCAGGTCACGCGCGGCGACCAGCACCTCGTTCGTGCCGAACAGCGCCTGCGCCCGAGCCCCCTTGAGAAGCATCCGATGCGCGGGCGAGACGATCAGGTCGCCATCCGGGCGCTCGTCGCCCAGCGCGCCCTGGCGCACACGGACGGGCCGCAATTCCGGCATGGCATAGAGCCGCGCGCCCGAGACACGCTTCTCTCCGATCCACAGCACGTCCTGAAGCCCGTTGTCCTTGGTCTGGATGCGCGTGCCCTCGCGGATCTCCTCGACGGCGATATCGCCGTCGGCGGTGCGAATGCGTGTACCCGGGGTGAAGCAGATCACGCCGGTCGGCTGATCGGTCAGCCGGTTCATGACGGCGGCCTCTATCTGCGCCTGCACGACCCAGAGGTCGCGGTCGCTCGGCGGAAGCCCGTCGGAAAACATCAGGAGCGTGCCGCGCCCCTCGACACCGTTCATCATGGTCACCGGATAACTGCGAAACCCGTCCGTCACGGTGAAGCCCATGTCAAACAGGCTGTCCTCGTCCTTGTTCGTTTTCGGATGTGCCGGGGAAGACCCCGTCAGGCGGCGCACCTTGCGCGCCGCGCGTCTGCGAATGTCCGCCTCCTGCTCGCCAAGGTCGAGCCGGATCACGTCCTGCGGGCCATCCACCCGCAATGCCGTGCCGGACCACCGCCAGCTTGCACCCACACCCAAGGAGCCACGCGGAGCATCCGCGAGACCGTCAACTTCGGTTTGGGACCAGGAAATGACGAACGAGCCGATAATGCCCGTCTTCATAACTGTTCCTGCCTCTACTCGTACACGGCCTCTAAGCGGGCCGATTTGTAATGATAAAATCGTATCACGACAGGAAACGGGTGTTAACCGTTTTGTACGTTAATTTCCGATCACTACATCAAAAGGATTAGAAGCTGATGCGAAACTGCATCGTTCCCACCAGCTGACCGCCGGGCTGCGCGGTGAATTCGGGGGTGAGATAGGTCGCGCCGTAGAACAGGCTGAAGTTCCGCTCTTCCAGCAGCACGCCGCCCCTCAGACGTGCGCGTACCGGGGTAAGCGTGTAGCCGGGCGATGGCAGGAAGCTCGACGAAAAGACCCGCGCCACGTCCGCGCCGAACAGGACCGAGATCCCCGGCTCGTTCACCCGCTTGAGCACCTGGTAGGGCTGTCCACTGACATAGTCGCGGGCGATCACCCCGTTGCGGAACCCCGGCCCGACGAGCAGGTCAAAGCCCACGCGGGCGTAGCTTTCAAGGCCCACATGTGCGCTGGCGAAGGGTCGAAAAGTCACCGCCTCGTCGATCACGATGTTATAGGCCGCCTCGGCATGGCCCATCGGGCGCAGGCGGTTGCCCACCTGCCCCGCGATCACGCCCGGCGCGAGCCGGTCGAAGCCAAGCGTGCGGTGGAACCGGTCCTGAATCGCGAGGATCCGGGTCGCGGGGCCAACCGCCTCGACACCCGCACCAAGCGACAGGTCCCATCCGCCCCGCGCGAAGTGCGTGAACAGTCCTGCCCGGATCGCGCCCGCTGCGGGCCGGTCGCCGGGGGCCGGCGTGCGCGTGTTGGCGGGGGTCACGATCTGCGTGCCGATCCGGGCCTCGAGGAGCGTGCCGAAGCCGGTTGGCAGGTCCGTCGTGCCCTCGGGTCCGAACAGAAAGGACGTGGTGGTCGAGAAGCTCTGCCACCGGTCCTGCCCGTCTCCGGTGGAGTCGTTCGTCGTGACGTTCGCCCATCCGAGATAGGACCAGCCGCCAACCTGCGCCTGGGCCGGAACAGCAGCGAGCGCGAGGCAGAGCGCGGCGCAAAGGCGCAGGGCGAAGGACGACATAGGAGGCTCCCGGTTGAAGGACGAATAGGCAGAATACAGGCGGCGGGCCGATTCGGCTCAATTGTTTTTCGGGACGGATAGTCCCGATTGCAACGCAGGATCGACGTTTTCTATGGAAACCCGCCCGGCTGATGATACTTTTCCGATATGCTCAACAAGCTGGAAATGTTCATCGCGCTCGCCAACGAACGCCACTTCGGCCGCGCCGCCGAGACCCTCGGCATCACGCAGCCCACGCTGTCTGCCGGGATCAAGCAGCTTGAGGCCGAACTGGGGGTGAAGCTGGTGCAGCGCGGCTCGCGGTTCGGCGGGCTGACGCCCGAAGGGGCGCGCGCGCTCGACTGGGCCCGTCAGATCGTGGGCGACGCGCGGCGGCTGCGCGACGAGATGCGGTTTTCGCGGGAGGGCCTTACCGGCCACCTGCGCCTCGCCGTGATCCCCACAGCGCTCACCTGGGCCTCGCGCCTGTCCGCGCGGTTCTCGGCCGCCCATCCCAACGTGACCTTCACGATCCTGTCGCGCACCTCGATCCAGATCCTCGACATGCTGGAAAACCTCGAAGCGGACGTGGGCCTGAGCTATCTCGACAACGAGCCGTTGGGGCGCGTGCAGGTGCAGGAACTCTACCGCGAGGATTACGCGCTGGTCTGCGCGCCGGACGATCCGGCGGCCGGGCTGGACCAGATCGGCTGGACGGATATCGGCGAGCGGATGCTCTGCCTGCTCACCCCGGACATGCAAAACCGCCGGATCATCAACCGCGCTTTCATGGAGGCCGGGCAGACGCCCAACGTGCGCATGGAGTCGAACTCCACCGTCGTGCTGGTGAGCCATGTGGAACAGGGCGGCTGGTCCACGGTCCTGCCGGGCGACATGGCCGCGTCGCTCGCAACGGGCCGGGGGGCAGCGGTGGTTCCCATCCGCTCCGACCGCCCGGGGCCGAGCGTCGGGCTGGTCGCGCCGCATCAGGAGCCGCAGACCCCCGTGCTCCAGGCACTGTTGGACGAGGCGCACGCACTGTCCGTTTGATAGAAATTTCCTATCGGTTAACGGAACCGCGATATTGAAAACCCACAGCTTCCGTGCAATGGCTCCGCCAGTTTTGGAGGACCCATGCAAGCCAGCACGCCAGCATCCGCGCCCGATCTCGCGGCGATTCAGGAAGTGATCGACGCCCACACCCATCTCGAAGGTCCGCTCCTGCCGATTCTCCACGGCATGATGGAGGCGTTCGATCACGTCCCCGAGGACGCGGTGCAGCCCATCGCCGACACGCTCAACATCGGGCGGGCCGAGGTGCATGGCGTCATCAGTTTCTACCATGATTTCCGTACGTTGCCCGCCGGCCGCCACATCGTGAAGATTTGCCGCGCCGAAGCCTGTCAGGCGCTTGGCGCGAACAGGCTGGCGGATGCGGTGCTGGCCAAGCTGGGCACCGGCTGGCACGGTACGACGCCGAACGGCGCGGTCACGATCGAACCTGTCTATTGCCTTGGCCTCTGCGCCAACGGCCCCGCCGCGATGATCGACGACAAGGTCGTGGGCGCGCTGGACGTGGCCAAGCTCGAAAAAGTGATCGCGGAGGCGGGCGCATGAAGATTTACCTGTCTCAAGATGCGGTGGCCCGCGCGCTCGGTGCTGACGATGTCGCCGCAGAGCTCGCCAAACATGACGTCGAGCTGATCCGCGTTGGCTCGCGCGGGATGACGTGGCTCGAGCCGCTGGCCGAAGTCGAGATCAACGGCGTGCGCCATGCGTTCGGTCCGGTAACGGTCGATGACGTACCGGCGCTGATCGACGGCACGCTTGCTGGCCACGGCCCCACCGAAGAAATTCCGTTCTTTGCGAACCAGACCCGTCTGACGTTTCAGCGCTGCGGCGTGATCGATCCGCTCGATCTGAACGCCTACCGCGCGCACGGGGGCCTTGTCGGACTTGAGCGTGCGCTCGGGATGGAGGGCCTTGGCGTTGTCGAGGAAGCCAAGGCGAGCGGTCTGCGCGGACGCGGCGGCGCGGGCTTTCCCACCGGCATCAAGTGGGAGACGGTGGCCAAGGCGAGTGCGGACCAGAAATACATCGTCTGCAACGCCGACGAGGGCGACTCGGGCACTTTCGCCGACCGGATGATCATGGAGGGCGACCCGTTCAGCCTGATCGAAGGGATGGCCATCGCAGGCGTCGGGGTCGGTGCGACCAAGGGCTATGTCTACCTGCGGTCGGAATACCCGGACGCGATCCGCATCATGAACGAGGCGGTCAAGGTGGCCCGCGCACATGGCGTGCTGGGGGCGAGCCTGCTGGCTAAGGGTCCGGCGTTCGACATGGAAATCCGCGTGGGCGCCGGGGCTTATGTCTGTGGCGAGGAAACCTCGCTGTTGAACAGTCTCGAAGGCAAGCGCGGCGTGGTCCGCGCCAAGCCGCCGCTGCCCGCGCTCGAGGGGTTCCTGGGCAAGCCGACGGTGGTGAACAACGTCATCTCGCTCGCCACCATTCCGGTTATCTTCGAGAAGGGTGCCGCGCATTATGCCGATTTCGGGCTGGGCCGGTCGAAGGGGACCATCCCGCTCCAGATCGCGGGAAACGTGAAACACGGCGGGCTCTACGAGATCGCCTTTGGCCTGCCGCTGGGTGAGATCGTGAATGACATCGCGGGCGGCACCCGTTCGGGCCGGCCGGTGAAAGCGGTGCAGGTCGGCGGACCGCTGGGCGCCTATTTCGCGCCGGGCCAGTTTGACACGCCCTTTGGGTATGAGGAATTCGACGGTGCCGGTGGCCTGATCGGTCACGCGGGGCTTACCGTGTTCGACGACACAGCCGACATGCTGGGCATGGCGCGCTTCGCGATGGAATTCTGCGCGGTCGAAAGCTGTGGCAAGTGCACCCCCTGCCGGATCGGCGCGGTGCGCGGCGTCGAGACCATCGACCGGATCGCGGCGGGCGACGAGAGCGCCAAGGAGCTGCTCACCGATCTGTGCGAGACCATGACAGACGGGTCGCTTTGCGCGTTGGGGGGCTTCACCCCCTACCCCGTCATGTCCGCCCTCACGCTGTTCCCGGACGATTTCGCCCGGTCGAAGGAGGCGGCGGAATGAAGGTTTCGAATTTCGTCTGCGCGAAATCCGACCGGGTGGGGGGCGCTGCCCCCAACACCCCCCGGGATATTTCCGAACCGGACAGACGGGGGCGCGGCGCATGAGCGAGAGCGTGAAGGGCCCCGCATCCTATTTCCCGTCGATCGAGGCGAAATACGGACAGCCGATCGACCACTGGCTCGGGCTGGTGGCGGGCAAGGCCGGTATGAAACATATGGAGATCGTGAGCTGGCTCAAAGCCGAGCACGGTCTTGGACATGGGCACGCGAACGCCATCGTGGCGCATGCGCTGTCAACGCAGAAAGGATGAGACCATGAAGGACTTCATCATTCCCTGGAACGACGCCGATATGGGCACGCCCGCCAAGACCGGCGCGCCCGTGACGCTGACCGTGGACGGCGCCGCCGTGACCGTGCCCGAGGGCACCAGCGTCATGCGCGCGGCTTACGAGGCCGGAATCACCGTGCCCAAGCTTTGTGCAACGGATAGCGTCGAGGCCTTCGGTTCTTGCCGCCTCTGCGTGGTCGAGATCGAGGGGCGGCGCGGCACGCCCGCCTCCTGCACGACACCTGTGGTCGAGGGGATGGTGGTGCGCACCCAGTCCGCGAAGGTGCAGAAGATCCGCAAGGGGGTGATGGAGCTTTATATCTCTGACCACCCGCTCGACTGTCTGACCTGTTCGGCGAACGGCGACTGCGAGTTGCAGGACATGGCGGGGGCCGTGGGTCTGCGCGACGTGCGTTACGAGCCAGGCGAGAACCATTTCGACCCGACGGGGACCGGCGCGCTGAGCATGGCGGATGCCAAACGGCGCGAGGGCGACGGCAATTTCCGCTATATCCCCAAGGACGAGTCGAACCCGTATTTCACCTATGATCCGTCAAAGTGCATCGTCTGTTCGCGCTGCGTGCGGGCCTGTGAAGAGGTGCAGGGCACCTTTGCGCTGACCATCGAGGGGCGCGGATTCGAAAGCCGCGTGTCGGCAGGAGGTGCGGTGGACGACTTCCTGACGTCCGATTGCGTGTCTTGCGGGGCCTGCGTGCAGGCCTGCCCGACCGCGACGTTGCAAGAGAAAAGCGTGGCCGAACTGGGAACGCCGACCCGGTCGGTCGTCACCACCTGCGCCTATTGCGGTGTGGGCTGTTCGTTCAAGGCCGAGATGAACGGCGATCAGCTTGTCCGCATGGTGCCTTACAAGAACGGCAAGGCGAACCGGGGCCATTCCTGCGTCAAGGGCCGCTTTGCCTATGGCTATGCCGAGCACAAGGATCGCATCCTGAGCCCGATGATCCGGGAGTCCATCGACGACCCGTGGCAGGAGGTGTCATGGGACGAGGCCATAGGTTTCGCCGCGAAACGTCTGAAATCATTGCAAAAAGATTACGGGCGGCGTTCGGTGGGGGTCATCACCTCTTCACGTTGCACGAATGAGGAAACTTACCTCGTCCAGAAGCTCGCGCGCGGCGTGTTCATGAACAACAACACTGACACCTGTGCGCGCGTGTGCCACTCGCCCACCGGCTATGGTCTGGGTCAGACCTTCGGCACCTCGGCCGGGACGCAGGATTTCGACTCGGTCGAGCAGACCAACGTGGTGATCGTGATCGGGGCGAACCCGACCGATGGGCACCCGGTGTTCGCCTCGCGGCTGAAAAAGCGCCTGCGCGCCGGGGCCGAGTTGATCGTGATCGACCCGCGCCGGATCGACCTTGTCAAATCCGCGCATGTCGAAGCCGCGCATCACTTGCCCCTGCGCCCCGGCACCAACGTGGCCGTGGTGACCGCGCTGAGCCATGTGATCGTGACCGAGGGTCTCATGGATGAGGATTTCATCCGCGAGCGCTGCGACTGGAACGAGTTCCTCGAATACGCGGATTTCGTGAGTCAGGAGCGCCATTCGCCCGAGGCCACCGAGATGCTGACGGGTGTGCCCGCCGAGACGCTGCGCGCCGCCGCCCGCACCTTTGCCCGTGGTGGCAATGGCGCGATCTACTATGGCCTCGGCGTGACCGAGCACAGCCAAGGGTCCACCACCGTCATGGGGATCGCGAACCTCGCCATGCTGACCGGCAACATCGGGCGGCCCGGCGTGGGCGTGAACCCGCTGCGCGGTCAGAACAACGTGCAGGGGTCCTGCGACATGGGGTCGTTCCCGCATGAGCTTCCGGGCTATCGCCATGTGAAGCTGCCCGAGGTGCGCAAGACGTTCGAGGCCGCCTGGGGCGTGACCATCGACCCTGAGCCGGGCCTGCGTATCCCGAACATGCTGGACGCCGCCGTGGATGGCACCTTCAAGGGACTTTACTGTCAGGGTGAGGACATCCTGCAATCGGACCCGGATACGAAACACGTCGCTGCAGGTCTTGCCGCAATGGAATGCGTGATCGTTCACGACCTTTTCCTGAACGAGACGGCGAACTACGCGCATGTGTTCCTGCCGGGGTCGTCCTTCCTTGAAAAGGACGGCACCTTCACCAATGCCGAGCGCCGCATCAACATGGTGCGCCGCGTGATGGCACCCAAGGCGGGCTATGCTGACTGGGAGGTGACGCAGTTGCTCGCACAGGCGATGGGCGCGGATTGGGAGTATGCCCACCCGCGGGAGATCATGGCCGAGATCGCGGCGACCACGCCGACCTTCGCGGGCGTGACCTATGAGCGGATCAACGAACTGGGATCGATCCAGTGGCCGTGCAACGACGACGCGCCCGAGGGCACGCCGCTGATGCATGTCGACGAGTTCAAGCGCGGCAAGGGCCGGTTCATGATCACGGAATACGTGGCGACGGACGAGAAGACCGGGCCGCGGTTCCCGCTGCTGCTGACCACCGGACGTATCCTGAGCCAATACAACGTTGGCGCGCAGACACGGCGAACGGCGAACTCGACATGGCATGAAGAGGACGTGCTGGAGATCCATCCCCACGACGCCGAAGTGCGCGGCGTGAAGGAGGGCGACTTCGTCAAGCTGGCCTCGCGCTCGGGCGAGACGGCGCTGCGCGCGACGCTGACCGACCGGGTGTCGACCGGCGTGGTCTATACGACCTTCCACCACCCGGACACGCAGGCCAACGTCATCACCACGGACTTTTCCGACTGGGCGACGAACTGCCCGGAATACAAGGTGACGGCGGTGCAGGTCAGCCCCTCCAACGGGCCGACCGACTGGCAGGAGCGCTACAACGCGCAGGCCGAGCAGTCGCGGCGGATCCTTCCGGCGGCGGAGTGAGCATGACGGACGCGGCGAAATCCCGGCCCGGGCTGGCCGTCTCGTCCTCCGGGGCGCGGACGGTGACCCGGACCTTGCCGGAGGAGACGCCGGTGGCGATCTCGTTCGACGGGACGACGCTGGCCGTGATGATGGCCTCGCCCGCCGATCTTGAGGACTTCGCCTATGGGTTCGCACTGACCGAGCGGGTGATCGACCGGCCCGAGGACGTCGAGACGTTCGAGATCATCCAGTTCGACGCCGGGATCGAGGCGCGGTTTCTGCTGCGCGATGACCGATCGGAACAATTGCGCGCCCGGCAGCGCGCCCTGATGGGACCGGTGGGCTGCGGATTGTGCGGGATCGACTCGCTTGAGGGTGCGCTGCCGGCGCTGCCTGCTGTGGATGCCGACCCGCGGTTTTCCCGCGATGAGGTCGCGCGGGCGACCGATGAGTTACGCGCGCACCAGCCGTTGCACGACCTGACCCGTGCGGTTCACGCAGCGGGCTTCATGGTGCCCGGCGAAGGGATCGTCATGGCGCGCGAGGATGTGGGGCGGCACAACGCGCTCGACAAGCTGATCGGGGCGCTGGCGCGGGCGGGGATCGACCCGGCCAGTGGCGCGATGGTCATCACCAGCCGCGTGTCGGTCGAGATGGTGCAGAAGACGGCGCAGGCCGGATGCGCGGTGATCGTCGCGGCCTCGGCCCCCACCGCCCATGCCCTGCGCCTTGCCGACGCCGCGCAGATCACGCTCGCCGCTTTCGTGCGTGGCGAAAGTTTCGACCTCTATTCCCACCCGCACCGCATCCAGACGGGAGCTTCCGATGTCGCCTGAGAAAATGGTCACGATGGCCAACCAGATCGCCACCTTCTTCATGACCCAGCCGGGCGAGGATCAAGCGTCGCGGGTTGCCGATCACATCAACGACTTCTGGGAGCCCCGGATGCGCCGCCAGTTGCTCGACTATGTGGCGGCGGGCGGAGAGGGCTTGTCGCCGCTATTGATCGAGGCGACGAAAGAGGTGCGCGAACCGGCGCAGTAAGCGTTGCGCGTTCCCCCGACGTGGGCGAGGGTTGAGCGACCCTGATCGGAGCCGCTCGATGACTGAACCCGTTTTTCATCCCGATTTCGGCAAGACCGACCGCATCCAGCGGCAGGCTGTCTCGCCGCGTAGCCTTGGCCCACTGAGGTTCCTGATGAAGCTGGGCGGATGGCTTAGCGGGCGCGGGGTGGAGAAGGCCGTCAGCGCAACGGGCCAGAAGATCTGGGTGTTTCGCCCCGAGGCTGCAGGGCCGCATCCTGCGATATTGTGGATACACGGGGGCGGGCTGATCTTCGGTCATCCGCTGATCGAGAAGCCCTTTGCCCGCGACGTGGCGCGGGAGCTGGGCGCGGTCGTCGCCTGTCCGTTCTATCGTTTGGCGCCCGAAGACCCCTACCCTGCCGGTCTGGAGGACGTTTATGCTGCGCTCCAATGGCTCGCGGCGCAGCCGGGCGTGGACCCGACGCGCATCGCAGTCGGAGGGGACAGCGCGGGGGGCGGTCTGGCGGCGGCGCTTACGATCCTTGCGCGGGAGCGGGGCGGGCCGGCGATCCGGTTTCAGCTTCTCCATGAGCCCATGCTGGACGAGGCCACGCGCCGCGCCGCCGCGCCGGACCCGGAGACGCTGCGCCTGTGGACGCCGGAGATCAACACATGGGCCTGGGACGGATACCTGCAGGACGTGCGCGGGCCGGTGCCTGAAACCGCCTCGCCGTCGCGGATCGAAGACCCGGCCGGATTGCCCGCCGCCTGGGTCGGGGTCGGCACACGGGATCTGTTTCACGCCGAGGCGCGCGACTATGCCGACAGGCTCTCTGCGGCCGGTGTGCCCGTCACGTTCCACGACGTGCCAGGCGGGTTTCACGGCTTCGCTCAGGTGCGCAAGGACGCGGCGGTCTCTCGCGCGTATGTGGCGCGGATGAAGGCCGCGTTGGCGGATGCGTTCAAACGCTGAAACCCGGTGCTGTCCGGTCACGCAGATCGGCCACCGTCACCTCTGACAGCTCCTGCCGGAACCGGGCGCGGGCAGCGTCGAGCGCGGAACTGAGCGCGGCGTTGGCCGCCTGTTCCAACTGGCAGCCCGGCGCATCCTCCGACCGACCGACGGCGAAGAGGGACGGCTCGCCCAGCGCGTCATAAAGCGCGAGGAGCGTGATCTGGTCGAGCGGCCGGGCCAGCGTCCAGCCGCCACCGTGCCCTTTGACCGAGGCCACGAACCCGGCCTCACGCAGCCCGCCCATCGTGCGGCGCACGACGGCGGCGTTGGTGTTCAGCATCATTCCGATCTGCTCGGACGTGGCCGGGCCGTCCAGATCCTGAAGGTGGAGGAGCGCGTGGAGGACGCGGGAGAGGCGGTTGTCTGTGCGCATGGCCTCAATCTAATCGCGGACCTTACGAAACAAAAGAGGTTACATGATATTGACTCCGGCAATTCATGATACATATGATGTTACATGATATGAAGGAGACGAAGATGCCCGACACGCAAGACCTCAGGACGTTCTGGGAAAACAGATACGCCACCATGACCACGCCGACGAATGGCGACCCCACAGGTGTTCTGAAACGTCATTCCGACGGCCGGTCACCAGGCCGCGCGCTCGACATCGGCTGTGCGCGGGGTGACGATGCCTTGTGGCTGGCAGGCTTGGGATGGCGCGTGACCGGCGTGGACGTCTCGCAGACCGCGTTGGACATCGCACAAGGTCGCGCGGAGGCGGCGGGCCTTGCGGACCGGGTCACGTTCGAACGCCACACCATGCCGGAGAGCTTCCCAACCGGCTCCTTCGACCTCGTCTCCGTTGTCTTCTTTCACAGCCCGATGGCGTTCGACCGCGCCCGCGTGCTGGAACTCGCCGCCCGGGCAACGGCTCCGGGCGGGCTTCTGATCGTCGCAGGTCACAACACGGCACCCAGTTGGCGCCAGCCTGAGAGCCATGACCACCCGGCCTTTCCGACGCCGGAAGAGGACCGGGCCGCCGTCGCGCGGGCGGGGCAGGACTGGCGCGACATCGAGGTGGGCCTGTCCAAGCGCGAGGTGACCGGGCCGGAAGGCCAGCGCGACATCGCGGCCGACAGCCATGTCATTCTCGAACGGATGAAATGACGTATTCATCACGTCGCCTGACAGGGCCGTTATCCCCATGATCCTGCCGTCCTGACCCCTCGTAATGGAATGCATACGGACGACAGACATACATGGAGGTTACCTGTCATGAAGACCCTTGCTACTGCTGCTGCCCTCGCCCTGATGACCGCCGGTACGGCCCAGGCCGAAACCATCGCCGAAATCGCGGCGGGAAATGACGACTTCTCGACCCTCGTGGCCGCCGCCGATGCCGCCGGCCTCGTCGAAACGCTGGGCAGCGAAGGCCCGTTCACCGTCTTCGCCCCGACCAATGCCGCTTTCGCTGCGCTGCCCGAGGGCACCGTGGAAGGGCTGCTCGAGCCCGACATGAAGGACACGCTGTCCTCGATCCTGCTCTATCACGTCGTTGCGGGTGAGATCATGTCCGGCGACATCGCGATGGGCACCACGGCGGTCGAGACCGTCAATGGCGCCACGATCTGTGTCACCGCGTCGGATGGCGGCGTCACGCTGGCCGACGGCGCCGGCGGCGAAGCCACGGTTGTGAGCGCGGACATCGATGCCGACAACGGCGTCATCCATGTGATCGACACGGTCGTCATGCCCGGCGAGATGGGCGCGTCCTGCTGATCACGGCAAAGCGGAAAACTTTTTTCGCAATCATGGGAACCAACATCGCCCCCCACGCGTAATGTAGGTGTCCCATGACTGTCCCAGCCGGGGCCCCCTAACCCCGGCACGGTGCGGATCTCTTCCCGGAGATCCGCACCTTTTTATTTTCAGGGGTTCAACCACAGTCGAATGAGCGCGGCCTCGGGTGTTTCGCGCCCGCCGTTTTCCACGCCGGCCGACCAGAGCGGCTGGCCTGCCGCGTAATGACCGGGGGCAAGGCCCCCTGCCTCGCACTGGCTTACCGCACGGATGCGCGTGCCGGAGGCGATGGCGTCGGCCAGAGCCGCGTGGATCGCCGGGTCGTGCATGATCGTACCGGAGCCGAACACCCGCAGGACCGCCCCGTCGAGGGCGGCGAGCGCGCCGCGCAGGGCTTTGGCAGGCAGTCCCGGCGTGAGGGCCAGCATGGCGAGGCGGCGGTCCGGGTCGAACCGAGTGCGCGCGGGCGGGTCGGCCGGGTCCTGAGCGACGGCGCGGAACGCATCGTCGCCGCGCGTATCGTGCTTGATGAGTCCGCCCGCCTCCATGATCCGCTGCGCGAAGGCGCATTTCACGCCGGTCCAGCCGGGTGCCAGCAGCGTGGCCACCGCGAGGGTGAGATTGGCCCGCGCCCCCTCCCCCGCGCCCAGAGGCGCCATCGCGCCGCAAAGCATCACGCGCACGTCGCGCCCCGCCAGCGCCTGTGCCAAGGCCGCACCGGTGAAGGACATCGTATCGGTGCCGTGGGTGACGAGGATGGACGCCTTCGGGTGCGCGTCGATCAGGTCGAGCATCCGGTTCCAGTCGGCGGGCCCTACGTCCGCGCTGTCCAGTAACGGGTCGAAGACATGGGTTGTTAGCTGCGCGCCGGTCGGCATGAGGGTCGCCACCGCGCGTTCGACGCGGCCTGTCTCGGGCACGAGGCCGTCGGGCGACGGGACCATGCCAATGGTGCCCCCGGTGTGGATCAGGACGATCTCCATGCCCCCGGTATGACCGCCGGTCGGAGGCGCATCAAGCCGCGGGTGCTTGATCCTCTGCCCCAAACCCGCCAAGACTGTCGGCGACCAAGGGGGACTGCATGGCATTGCCGGTCGGCACGCAATTCAAATACTGGGCTCTCGCCGCCGTCGTGTTCTTCGTCGTGCTGTGGTTTCTGGGCGATGTGATCATGCCGTTCCTGATCGGCGGGGCCATCGCCTATTTCCTCGACCCCATTGCAGACAAGCTGGAGACGTGGGGCTTCAAGCGGATCTGGGCGACCGCGACGATCTCGGTCCTCGCGATCATCGTCTTCGTTCTTCTGATCCTGCTCGTCGTGCCATCGCTCATCAATCAGGCCGGACAGCTGGTGAACGTCGCACCGCAGATCGCGCAGAACATCCGTGACTTCCTGATCGAACGATTCCCGGATGTGGTGGATCAGGACAGCGTGCTGCGTCAGTCGCTGGACAGCCTCGGCTCCACCTTGCAGGAACGCGGCGGGCAGCTGATCGACGCGCTTCTGAACTCGGCGATGGGGATCGTGAACGTCGCGCTGCTCGTGGTGATCGTGCCTGTCGTGACCTTTTATCTCCTGTGGGACTGGGACCGGATGGTGGCGGCGATAGACGACCTCTTGCCGCGTGACCATGCGCCGGTCATCCGTCATCTTGCGAGCCAGATCGACCGGACGCTGGCCGGATTCATCCGGGGGCAAGGGACAGTCTGCCTGATCCTCGGCACTTTCTATGCCGTCGCGCTCATGCTGATCGGGCTGCAATTCGGCCTGATCGTGGGGGCGGTCGCGGGGCTTCTGACCTTCATTCCCTATGTCGGCGCGCTGGTCGGCGGGGCGCTGGCCATCGGGCTGGGCCTGTTCCAGTTCTGGGGGGAGTGGTGGCTTCTGGGCGGCGTGGTGGCGATCTTCCTCGTCGGGCAGTTCGTGGAAGGCAACGTTCTTACCCCGAACCTCGTGGGCACGTCCGTCGGCCTGCACCCGGTCTGGCTGATCTTCGCCCTGTCGGCCTTCGGCACCGTGTTCGGGTTCGTAGGTATGCTGGTCGCCGTGCCGGTCGCCGCTGCGCTTGGCGTCGTGACCCGCTATCTCATCCAGCGGTACAAGGAGGGGCGGCTCTACAAGGGGCTGTCCGAGGGCGCGCTGCTCCCGCAGGACCAGAACGACGAGACCTGACATGGCCGAACAACTGACGTTCGATCTTCCCGTGCGCACGTCGCGGGACCGGGGGGATTTCTTCATCGCCGAGTCAAACGCCGTGGCGCTGGCCGCGGTGGAACGGTGGAAGGACTGGCCCGGACGCAAGATGGTGCTGACCGGCCCGGACGGGTCGGGCAAGAGCCACCTTGTGGAGGTCTGGGCGACCCTGTCGGGGGCCGAGATCGTTCCCGCCTCTGCCCTGCCCGACACCGAAACAGCCGCGCTTGCCGGGCGCTCGGTCGCGGTGGAGGATGCGGACCGGGTCGCGGGGGATGATGAGGCCGAGGCGGCGCTGTTCCACCTGCACAACCTCGTGCTGGCCGAGGGTGGCGCAGTCCTCTTCACCTCGCGCGCGGCCCCGTCGCGCTGGGGGCTGGACCTGCCCGACCTTGCCAGCCGGATCGAGGGCACGCCGATGGTCGCCCTTAGCCCACCCGATGACGCGCTGATCTCGGCGGTGCTGGTCAAACTTTTCGACGACCGGCAGATCGCGGTGGCGCCGAACCTGATCGCCTATCTCGCGCCGCGTCTGCCCCGGTCGCTCGCCGCCGCGCAGGATTTCGTGATGCGGCTCGATGCGCTGGCCCTTGCCGAGAAGCGTGACGTGACCCGCGCGCTGGCGGCGCGGCTTCTGGACAGTGAAGGCGGTGAGGGGTCATAACGTCATAGAAAGGTTACGAACGTGCCCGATACCCCGCATATGACCCAGACCCATATCGACGCCGATTTCCTTGAGACGGCGTTTCCAGAACCCGTGACACTCGACCCGACCGATTTCGACGGGCCCAAGCGTTTCTTCAATCGCGAGCTGAGCTGGCTTGGCTTCAACTGGCGCGTGCTGCAAGAGGCGGAAAATCTGCGCGTTCCGCTGCTGGAGCGGCTGCGGTTCCTGTCGATCTCGGCCTCGAACCTCGACGAATTCTACACCGTGCGCGTCGCGGGCCTGCGCGAACTTGCCAACAACGGGCATACCGCGCCGGGCGCCGATGGCCTGTCGCCCGCCGAACAACTGGTCAAGATCAACGCTGATGCGCGCGCGCTGATGTCGCGCCAACAGGAGGTCTTCAACGAGCTGGCCCGCGACATGGCGGCCACGGGCATTTCGATCTGCACGCGCGAGGCGCTGGACGAAACCGACCATACCTTCCTCGAAGGCGTTTTCCTGCGCCGCGTCTTTCCGGTGCTCTCGCCGCTCGCCATCGACCCGGCGCATCCGTTTCCGTTCATCCCGAACACCGGTTTCGCGCTGGCGCTGCAACTGGAGCGCAAGGGCGACAAGCGCAAGCTGCGCGCGCTCCTGCCGATCCCGCACCAGATCGACCGCTTCATCCGGCTTCCGGACCGGGACGGGTCGATGCGCTACCTCCCGCTCGAGGAATTGCTGCTTCTCAACCTCACAAGCCTGTTTCCGGGCTATGTGACCAAGGGACATTGTGCTTTTCGCGTATTGCGGGACAGCGACCTTGAGGTCGAGGATGAAGCCGAAGATCTTGTGCGTGAGTTTGAGACCGCGCTCAAACGCCGCCGCCGGGGCGAGGTGGTGCGCATGAAGGTCTCTGCGGACGCACCGCCCGAATTGCTTACCCTCATCAAGCGCGAGCTTCACGTCACGGATGAAGAGGTGGTCGAGGTCGACGGGCTTATCGGCATCTCGGACCTGTCCGAACTGGTCACCGACGACCGGCCCGACCTGCTCTGGACCTCGTTCACGCCGCGCATCCCGGAGCGGGTACAGGACCACGACGGCGATATGTTCGCGGCGATCCGGCAGAAGGACATGCTGCTCCACCACCCTTACGAGACCTTCGACATGGTGGTGCGGTTCCTCGAACAGGCCGCGCTCGACCCGGACGTGGTGGCGATCAAACAGACGCTCTACCGCACCTCACGCGACAGCCCGATCGTGTCGGCGCTGTGCGAGGCAGCGGAGGCCGGCAAGTCGGTGACCGCGCTGGTCGAGCTCAAGGCCCGGTTCGACGAGGCCGCCAACATCCGGCAGTCGCGACGGCTGGAGCGGGCCGGGGCGCATGTCGTCTATGGCTTCATGAACTACAAGACTCATGCCAAGATCTCGACCGTGGTGCGGCGCGAGGGCGACGACCTCGTCACCTATACCCATTTCGGCACGGGCAACTATCACCCGATCACCGCGCGCATCTACACCGACCTGAGCCTGTTCACCTGCGACGACGCGCTCGGACGCGACGCGACGCGGGTGTTCAACTACCTGTCGGGGTATGCACAGCCCGAAAAACTCGAGAAACTGGCGATTTCGCCGCTCACGCTCAAATCCAAGCTGATCGAGATGATCGACGCCGAGGCCGATTATGCCGAGGCGGGCAAGCCCGCCGAAATCTGGGCCAAGATGAACTCGATCATCGAAGAGGACGTCATCGACGCGCTCTACCGGGCCAGCCAGAAGGGCGTGAAGATCAGCCTCGTGGTGCGGGGCATCTGCGGACTGCGGCCCGGCATCAAGGGACTGTCCGAGAACATCCGCGTGAAATCCATCGTGGGCCGGTTCCTCGAACACAGCCGGATCGTGTGCTTCGGCAACGGCCACGGCCTCCCCTCCAAGAAATGCCGGGTCTTCCTGTCGTCAGCCGACTGGATGGGCCGCAACCTGAACCGGCGGGTCGAGACGCTGGTGGAGACGACGAACCCCACCGTGAAGGCCCAGATCGTGAGCCAGGTGATGGCGGCAAACATGCACGACGTGGCGCAAAGCTGGGTGATGCAGCCGGACGGCAGCTTCCTGCGCCCGGACCTGAGCGCCAACGACACGCCGTTCAACTGCCACCGGTTCTTCATGGAGTATCCGTCGCTTTCGGGCCGGGGAAGTGCGGGGGCGGCCGATGTGCCTGAACTGGCCCACAGCCACGACTGAGGCCAAGGCGGGAACATCCGCGCGCCGAGGCGATTGACCCCGTGAAACGTATCGGCAGCGACCAGATCGGGGTTGCCGCACCGCCTTGCCACGGTCCATAACCGGGCGAGGCCACCGGGAGTGACGCATGGACGGCACCGAGGATCGAAACTGGGAACCCTTCGGACGGCCGCTGTTCAAGGACCCGGCCGCGCGGGATCTGAGCCGGGTCGGCGTGGTGGATATCGGGTCCAACTCAGTCCGCCTCGTCGTTTTCGACGGCGCGGCCCGCTCGCCCGCCTATTTCTACAACGAAAAGATCATGTGCGGCCTTGGCGCCGGCATCAACCAGTCGGGCCGGCTGAACCCCGAGGGCCGGGACCGCGCGCTGAAGGCGCTCAAACGATTCCAGCTTCTGGCGAAGGGGATGAAGCTCGCCCCCCTGACAGCCGTGGCGACCGCCGCCGTCCGCGATGCCGAGGACGGGCCGGAGTTTCGCGAGGACGTGCTGCGCGAAACCGGCCTGCACATGCATGTCATCGACGGGCGTGAAGAGGCGCGTCTGTCGGGTCAGGGTGTGCTTCTGGGCTGGCCGGATGCCGACGGGCTGATGTGCGATATCGGCGGCTCGTCGATGGAGCTCGCCGTCATCAAGGATGGACAGGTCGGAAAGCGCGTCTCGTCGGGTCTGGGCCCGCTCAAGCTTGAAGGCGTGAAGGGCGGCAAGAAGGCGATGCGCAAGCATATCACCGCCGTCCTCGCGGAACTGGCGGAAGAAATGGGGACCGAGCACAAGCGGCTCTACCTCGTCGGCGGGTCCTGGCGGGCCATCGCGCGGCTCGATATGTATCGCCGCGACTACCCGCTGACCGTCCTGCACGAATACCGCATGTCGCCCAAGGCGCTGGCCACGACGCTCAAATGGGTGGGAAAGACGGACCTGGACGAGGTGCGCAGCCACACCGGCACGTCATCGACGCGGATGGCGCTGGTCCCGACCGCTGCCGAGGTGCTCAAACGGCTGATCCGCACGTTCCACCCCAAGGAGATCGCGGTGTCGTCCTACGGGATTCGCGAAGGGCTGCTCTATGAGCAGATGCCCGACCGGCTGCGCCAGCGCGACCCGCTGATCGAAGCCTGCCGGTTTTCCGAGATGAAGGACGCGCGGATGCCGGGGTTCGGCAAGTCGCTCTATGCCTTCATCCGGCCGCTGGTCGCGAATGAGCCGTCGCACCGGCGGCGTCTGGTCAAAGCCGCCTGCCTGCTCCACGACGTGACGTGGCGCGCGCACCCGGATTACCGGCACGAGGTCTGTTTCGACAACGTGACCCGCGCCAACCTCGGCGGGCTGACCCACGAGGAACGGGTGTTCCTCGGCCTGTCGCTGCTGCATCGCTACAAGAACAGCCGGGAGAATAACCGCTTCGACCGGACCTTCGGTATCCTCGACGAAAAACTGATCGCCAAGGCCGAGATGGTCGGCAAGGCCATGCGCTTTGGCGCGATGTTCGCGGTGGACGAGCCGCACAAGAAGGCGGCGCTCGCCTGGCGACCAAAGCGCAAGGAGCTTTTCCTCAAGATCGAGGCGGATGCGGCGGGGCTTTTCGGTGAAGTGGCCGAGGCGCGCTTTCAGAGCCTCGCGCAGGCGCTTGGCGGCGAGGGCTTCGTGAAGATCGCGACCTGACCGGTCAGATGTCCGTGCCTTCCGGGGCCTCTTCGAGCGGCACCTTGCGCCGGATGATGATGTCACCGTTCGGCAGCATCTCGGGCTTTTCGTATTCCGGCAGTTCTTCGAGATCCTTGAGCATGTCGCGCCAAGCCTCGGTCAGCGGCTCGACCTCCTTCGACAGGCCGTCGAGCAGGAGGCGGAACGCCTCGGACATCATCTCGGCCCCCTCGCGAAGCTGGGGGTTGCTCTCGTCCTCCTGAGCGGCGACGGGCGCGGCCAGAAGGAGGGCGGCGATGGTAAGGGGCAGAATCCGTGTCATGCCCTGAATATGGGGCGCAGGCGGCCCCCTGCCAAGATCACAGGTCGATGTCGAGCGTAACCGGGAAGTGATCGGAGGCCGTCAGCAGCGCCTCGCGCAACTCGGGCGTCTCGTAGCAGACCGGGTCGTCGAACGGGTGCCAGATGCGCCAGTCCGGGCGTGGCTCCATCAGGTCGGGCGAGACCATGATGTAGTCGAGAAGTGCCTGAAGATAGCGTTTTTCCGAGTGAATCCAGAACCGTGCGGTGACCGGCATCGCCCCCACCCGGCGCGACACGGCGAGGCGGGCGTGGGGGTCGTAAAGCTCGGTCTGCCCGGTTTCGCCCAACACGATCTCGACCCCGGAGCGCCCGAAGAGCTTTTCATATTCGTCGAGCCCCGGACCGTCGTTGAAATCGCCAAGCACGATCAGGCTGTCGCCCCGGTCGAGGTGGTCGTTCACGCGCTGTCGCAGCCAGATGCACTGGGCCATCTGCTTGCGCCGGTTCTCGATGGCGAGCCGCATGACCTCCTGCGCGTCGGTCGCGCCGTGGGGAGCCTTGGACTTGGCGTGGACGCCGATCAGGTGAACATCGCGCCCGGTTTCGCGCAGGGTCAGGCAGGCTTCCAGCGGCGGCTTGGACCAGCGCACGAGGTCGGGGGAGGCATCCACGTCGAGGTCGAAGCGAAACACGCCGTCAAAGCGCGGCGCATCCCGCGTGCCTTTCTTGCCCGTTTCCTCGCCCCACGGCTCATGCACAGCATCAAAGACGTCGGGGTTGTAAAGCAGCGCAATTTCCTGCTGCGTGTCGTTGCGAAACCCCAAGAGCGCCTTGCGCGCCCGCAGGCCATAGGCGCGGGCGAAATTCTCAAGCGCGCGCACGGTGGAGCGGGTCCGGTTATCGTCCGGGGCCTCGATCACCATCACTGCGTCCGCGTCCAGCGCGGTAAAGACGATGCCCAGCGCGGTAAGCTGATCCGCCCGCGTCACGTCGTAGCGACCGGACCAGCCGCCATCCTCCAACAGCGCGCCTTCGTCGTCGAACAGCCCGTCGAACCATTCCACATTGTACGTCGCGATGCGGACCATCAGGCGCGGCTTTCGCTGATTTCTTCCCAGGCGCGGTTGACGGCGATGAGCTGTTTCTCGGCGAGCTTGACGGCCTCTTCCGGCACACCGCGCGCGATGAGCTGATCGGGGTGGGCCGCGCGCACCTCGGCCCGCCAGGCCTTGCGGATTTCGGGGAGCGGCATGTCGGGCGAAACGCCAAGCACTTCGTAAGGATTGGGCTCGGCGCCCGGCACGAACCGCGCGCGAAGCGACCGGAAGCGATTGCCGTCGATACCGAAGATGTCAGCGACGCGGGACAGAAAGATGTCCTCGTTCGGGTGGTACTGTCCGTCGGCCATCGCGATGTGGAACAGCCCCTCCATCAGGTCGCACAGCGCCGGGTCGGCACGGCCATACATGGAGGCGATCCGCTCGGCATATTGCTCGAACCCCGCCACGTCCTGCCGGGCGAGGTTGAAGATGCGCGCGGCATTGGGTTCCTCGCTCGGCGGGATGGTGAAGACCTCGCGAAAGGCGGACACTTCGTTGCGCGTCACCAGCCCGTCCGCCTTGGCCATCTTGGCCCCGAGGGCGATGACGGCAATGGCGAAACCGGCGGACCGTTCGGGCGGCGTGCGCAGACGCGAGAAGACCTCGGACAGGCTCTCGCCCGAGGTCAGCGCGGACAACGCGTCGGTGATGCGGGTCCAGATCGACATGGGGGGCAGTTAATCAGAGATAACGTAACGACGACAGGGCGAAAGCTCAGGTAAGCGTCACTTCCGCACCCGCAGACCGGATGCGCGCGGTAAGGCTCACGGGCCCCTCTTCGACCGTCACGCGGGCGTCGGAAAACAGCGGCTCCAGAGCGGCGGCGAGCGCGTCCGCCTCGGGATGCGAGAGCGTCAGGGACACGAGCCGCGCGCCGCCGTCCGGGATCGCCGGGGCGGGGTGCGGACTGTCCCACTGGATGAGGCTGGGGAACAGGCCGTCGAAGGGGAGCTTGCCGTCCGCCGGGACCGCCATGCGCCAGGCATAGGGACCGCGCGAGAGCGCCACGCCTTCGCCGGTGCCCGGCGGGGCGAGGTCCAGCGCCCCGGCCAGGTCGTCCACGCGGAGCACCCAATTGGTCAGCGCTGCGGCCCCCGTGCGGCTGTCCAGATCGAAGAAGCGGGGACGGCCCGGCGAGGTGGCGTCCGGGTTGACCGCGATGACCTCGAGATAATCTTCGGGGCCCATCGACATGAGCCGGTTGTGCGTACCCATCGCCACATGATCGCCGCCGCCGTCCATCGGTTGCCCGAGCGTCGTCTCGACAAGCTCCACCCCGCTTGCCAGCGTGGCCGCCGTGACCACGAGGTGATCCAAATTCGCGCTGATCATCCCATTTCTCCCGCGCAGCACTATTGCATGACGTAAGGGGAAACGAAAATGGTATCTGCGGAAAGTAACTTTACGGTAACTTAGGATGCGAGCGCAGCGGCGAGGCGGTTCTGCGTCGAGATCACGCGCGCCAGGTCGATGGTCGTCACCTGCCCGTCGCGCACGACTTGCCGCCCCTCGACGAAGAGATGCTTGACCCGTGTGGGGCCGGCGAGCAGGAGCGCGGCCGGATCCCAGCTCCCCGCGCTTTCGATGCCGGCAAGATCCCAGATCGCGATGTCGGCGCGCTTTCCGACCGCGATCTGCCCGCAATCGTGGCGCCCGAGCACCTCGGCCCCGCCCCGCGTCGCGATGCGCAGCGCCTCGCGGGCCGACATCTTGTCGGCGCCGTGGGCGACCCGCTGAAGGAGCATGGCCTGGCGCGCCTCGGCCACGAGGTTGCCTGCGTCGTTGGAGGCGGAGCCATCGACGCCCAGCCCGACCTTCACCCCTGCGTCCCGCATGGCGCGAACCGGGGCGATGCCGGAGCCGAGCCGGCAGTTGGAGCAGGGGCAGTGAGCGACCCCGGTTTTCGAGCGGGCAAAAAGGTCGATCTCGGCCCCATCCAGTTTCACGCAATGGGCGTGCCACACGTCGTCGCCTGTCCAGCCCAGATCTTCGGCATACTGACCGGGGCGGCAGCCGAACTTTTCCTGGCTGTAGGCGACATCTTCGTCGTTCTCGGCGAGGTGGGTGTGCAGCATGACGCCCTTGTCGCGGGCAAGGAGTGCTGCGTCGCGCATCAACTCGCGGCTCACCGAGAAGGGCGAGCAGGGGGCGACCCCGACCCGGACCATCGCGCCCTCGGTCGCGTCGTGATGCGCGTCGATCACGAGGATACAGTCGGCAAGGATATCGGCCTCACGCTCCACAAGGCTGTCGGGTGGCAAGCCACCGGCGCTTTCGCCGATGGACATGGCGCCACGTGTCGGGTGAAAGCGCATCCCGATCTCCTGCGCCGCTTCGATCGTGTCGTCGAGGCGGGAGCCATTGGGAAACAGGTAGAGGTGGTCGGAGGTCAGCGTGCAGCCGGACAGCGCGAGTTCCGCGAGCCCGGTTAGGGCCGAGACGCGCATCTCTTCAGGCCCGAAGCGCGCCCAGATCGGGTAGAGCGCCTTGAGCCAGCCGAAGAGCAGCGCGTCCTGTCCGCCCGGCACGGCGCGGGTGAGCGACTGGTAGAGGTGGTGGTGGGTGTTCACGAGACCCGGGGTGACAAGGCATCCGGTCGCCTCCACGATCTCACCCGCGGGGATGAGGGACGGGCCGACCTCGGCGATCATTCCGTCGGCGATACGAATGTCGCAATCGGACATTTCTGTCCCGCCATCATCCATCGTCAGGACGGTGCGGACGTTGCGAATGGTGATGTCGGTCATCCCATGACCCCGGATAGGATGTCGAGCGCAGCAGCGTGGAGTGCCGGTGTCGCGGCGGCCACTGCCCGCCCGCCGTCATGTACCGGAGCGCCGGTCCAGTCGGTGACGATGCCGCCCGCTGCTTCGATCACGGCGATGGGCGCTTGAATGTCGTAGGCATTGAGCCCCGCCTCGACCACGAGGTCCACCTGTCCGGCGGCGAGCAGCGCGTAGGCGTAGCAATCCATTCCGTAGCGGGTGAGCTTGCAGCGGGCGGCAAGGTCGTGGAACGCCGCGCCTTCGGCCTTGGTCCCGACCTCGGGAAAGGTGGTGAAGATCGTCGCCGCAGAAAGGTTTTCGGTCCGGCGCGTGGCGAGCGACCGTGTGCCGTGCGGACCGGTCATCGTGGCGCGTCCGAACCCGCCCGCGAAACGCTCGCCGATATAGGGCTGGTCGATCACGCCGTAGCGCGGGCCATCCGCGTCGCCAACCGCGATCAGCACACCCCATGTGGGTGTGCCCGAGATGAAGGCGCGGGTGCCGTCGATCGGGTCCAGCACCCAGATCAGGCCGCTGGTCCCCGCCTGGCGCCCGTATTCTTCGCCAAGGATCGCGTCATCCGGCCGCCGCTCGGCCAGGACAGCGCGCATGGCGCGTTCGGCGGCGCGGTCGGCTTCGGTCACCGGATCGAAACCTTCAGTCAGTTTGTTGTCGGAGGCGAGTCCCGCAGAGCGGAACCACGGCAGGATCGCGGCCCGGGCAGCGTCGGCCATGGCGTCCGCCGTGGCGATGAGGTCTGTATGAAGGTCTTCAGAGATCACGGGGCTTTCACCGAAGGAGGAACCCCTTCGGCGGTAGTCACATGTCCTGCATCCGTCAAGCGGTCAGGCTGCGTCGGAGAGAACCCGTGCGAGTTCGAACAGCCGGCGACGCTGGTTTTCCGGGATGGCATAGTAGCTGCGCACCAGTTCCAACGCCTCCTTGTCGGCGAGAATGTCGTCGGGCAGCGCGTGTTCCACGCCGTCGTCGACCCCGCCTTCGAGCCCTTCGAAGAAAAAGCTCACTGGCACGGACAGAGCGTCGGAAATGTCCCACAGACGAGAAGCCGACACCCGGTTCATCCCGGTTTCGTACTTCTGGATCTGCTGAAACTTGATCCCGACCTTCTCGGCCAGTTGTTGTTGCGTCATACCCACCATCCAGCGACGGTGACGTACCCGCTTTCCTACATGCACATCCACCGGATGTTTCATCGAAATCGTCTCCCAAACACGCGCGCACTATCAATAGTGAGCGACAGTTTCCGTTCAACCACAACCTGTCTTTTTGGCCAAACGGTTTTCATGCAGCTTTACGCTTAAATTACAGATACTTAGAGAATTATTTACCCCATTACCGCGTGGGACGGCATTCCACCTTGATCCAAAACTTTTCGCCTTATGCGTGTATTGCAAAATGCAAAATCAGCGGCCAGCAAGGCTGCCTGCACGCGTTTTGGTCGCTATGCGTCCCACTCCCAACTGTGGGACCCGCGGGTCCCGATCCCATGATCACGCAGCGTCGTTGTCGCCTTCGGCCGGACTGATGGATAGCCTTGCACCAAAGGAGGACGGCATGCGCGCTTATCAAGTTATATCATATGAGACTAACCCGGAGTTAGTAGAAACAAAGGAACCCACTCCCGGAAACGGCGAATTGTTGCTGGAAGTAGCCGCCTGTGGGTTGAATTTCGGCGACCTGCTGATGGCCAAGGGCCAGTATCAGGAGAAGCCCGAACTCCCGTTCACACTGGGAATGGAGGTCGCGGGCACCGTGCGTGCGCTGGGGCCGGACACCGATGGGCCGGCACCGGGCACGCGGGTCATCGTCGGCGGAGGCTCGGGCGGGCTGGCCGATTTCGGGACTTTCCCGGCGGCCAAGGCGCTCGAAATCCCCGATTCGATGACGTTCACCGATGCGGCGGCGTTTCAGGTGGCCTATGGCACCTCCCACGTCGGCCTCGACTATCGCGCCGGGCTGAAGCCGGGCGAGAACCTCCTCGTCCTCGGGGCGGCCGGGGGCGTCGGCATGACCGCGATCCAGATCGGCAAGCTCATGGGGGCGACCGTGATCGCCTGTGCGCGCGGCAAGGAAAAACTCGCAGTTTGCAAAGAGGCTGGGGCGGATCACCTGATCGACAGCGAATCGGACGACCTGCGCGAAGCGGTGAAAGCCGCAGGCGGGGCCGACGTGGTTTATGACCCCGTGGGCGGCGAGCAGTTCAAGGCGGCGCTGCGGGCCTGCAACCCGGAGGCGCGCATCCTGATCGTGGGCTTCGCCTCGGGCGACATCCCTCAGATCCCGGCCAATCACCTGCTGGTCAAGAACATCAACATCATGGGCTATTACTGGGGCGGCTATAACCGCTTCAAGCCCGAGGTTCTGCGCAACAGCATGGCGACGCTGCTGGACTGGTACGACCAGGGCAAGCTCAAGCCGCATGTAAGCAGTGCGCTGCCGCTGGAACAGGCGGGCGAGGCTTACGAGCTTCTGCGCTCGCGGAAGTCCACCGGCAAGGTCGTGGTCACCACCGGGCGCGGCTGAGCCAGCCCGGAATAAGCCTGACGCAACATGTGGAGGAGCGCCTCGGGCGCTTCTCCACGACAGCTTTCCGCCACATAGAGATTGACGTTGTTCACGGGCAGGTCCGGGAGCGATCCGCCGTGCTCGATCGGCTCCAGCGGGTCCATCTGCGTACCGGCGAGCCGGGCATGAACGGCGAGGTCGGCCACGACGCTCGCGTCGATGGTGCGGCTCATGTCGCTGGTCACGGCCATTTCCCAGGGAATGCCCGCCTCGTCCAATGCCGCTTGAACGCCCGGGCGGAATTTGCACCGTTCTTCGAAGGCGAGCCGCAGGGGCCGCTGCTTCCACGCCTTGCCGTTCGGCGCCCCGACCCAGGTGAGTGGCAGGTGGCACAGCGTTTCGCCGTTCCCCTCCCCGTCCTGCTCGGTCGTCAGGATCACGTCGCACGCCCCCCGCACGAATTCCTGCTTCAGCGCCCGCGTAAAGGAGGAAATCAACGTGATCTTCATGCGCGGAAACTCAGCGTTGAAGCGTTGCAGGACCGGGGGAAGTGCGGGCAGCACGATGTCATGGGGCACGCCCAGCGTGATTTCGCCCTCGAGCCCGCTGTCGGTGAGCTTGCCCAGCACCTGGTCGTTCAGCTCCAGCATCCGGCGTGCATAGGAGAGGAGCTGTTCCCCCTCCCCTGTCAGTTCGATGGAGCGCCCGCTTCGGTCGAAAAGGGACTGGCCAATCCCCTCCTCCAGCCGCTTGAGCTGCATGGACACGGCGGACTGCGACAGATGAAGCAGACCCGCCGCGCGCGTCACGCCCCCCACGTCAGCCACGGTGACGAAGGCGCGCAGGGCGGTGAGATCGAGGTTCCGGGCCATATCACAATCCTTGATGCAAGACTTCAAAATCATTCGTTTTCATAATCCACCAGATTGCAGCATATATCAAGCATCGTAATCAATCGTGCAAAACACATCACATTTGGAGAAACGCCATGTTCGCCGCGTCCCGCCATATTCCCCGCACCCGCCGCGGCCGTTTTTCGGCTCTGGACACGCTCGGCGCTGCGATCTCGGCCCGCCGCGAACGCCGCGCCCTGGCCCGGCTCGATGACCATCTGCTGGAAGATATTGGGCTGTCGCGGCGCGATGCCTGGTCCGAGAGCAGGCGCCCGTTTTGGGAGCTATCGAGCCGTCATCACCGGTAAGTCATCGTTTCGGGGGCCTCATGCCCCCGGAAATCCTTGAAAAACCCGGCCCGCTCGCCAATATCTGGTCCAAGTGTGGGTGTATCCCACAGGGATTGGCTTCATGGAGGCAGCATATGGCTGAACAAAGAACGGTCCGCGCCGGTGCAGGTGCCCGCGCGGCACAAGTCGACGAGGGCCTTCGCGCCCATATGAACAAGATCTACGCGACGATGTCCGTGGGTCTGTTGGTGACCGCGGGCGTTGCCTGGGCATTCGGCACGGCCGAACCGCTCCAGTCGCTTCTGCGCGACCCGGTGACACTGTCGCCGAACATCTTTGGCTGGATCGTGATGTTCCTGCCGCTGGTGATGGTCTTCGCCTTCGGCGCGGCGATCAACAAACTATCCGCAGCTGGCGCACAACTCTACTTCTACGCCTTCGCGGCGGTGATGGGTTTGTCGATCAGCTGGATCTTCATGGCCTTCACGGGCTTCTCGATCGCGCAAACCTTCCTCATCACCGCGATCTCCTTTGCTGGCCTCAGCCTCTGGGGCTACACCACGAAGAAGGACATCTCGGCTTGGGGGTCGTTCCTGATCATGGGCCTGATCGGTCTGATCATCGCGTCGATCGTGAACATCTTCCTCGCCTCGCCCGCGATTCACTTCGCGATCTCGGCGATCGGCGTGCTGATCTTCGCGGGCCTCACCGCCTACGACACCCAGAAGCTCAAGAACGAGTACATCCAGCACGCCCACGCGATGGACAGCGAATGGCTGGCGAAGTCCGCCATCATCGGTGCGCTGAACCTGTACCTCGACTTCGTGAACCTGTTTATGTTCCTGCTTCAGTTCCTCGGCAACCGCGAGTGACGATGACGCAGGTCTGACGGCCTTGGGGCCGGTCCTTCGGGGCCGGCCCTTTTCTTTGACCATTGTTGCCCCAAGACGCGAACTGACCCCGCATTCGGCCCATTGTGGTCACATTCACTGATTAGCGATGGCGATGGGGCAGAATAGTAAATGAGGGTTTAACATGACCACGATCACTCTTGTCGGCGTCGGCGCGTTCTTTTCGGGCGTGGCGCTGATGTATCTCGTGATGAGCCGCACGCAGAACAAGCGGCGTCTCGAATCGATGGGCGGCAACGAAGCCTGATCGCCCACCAAGGTTCGGAAGGCCGCGCTTCGGTGCGGCCTTCCGCCATTGTCAGAGCACCTTGCGCATCTGGACTGCCGGGAACCCCACACCCGGCGCGAGCGACAGCTCCACCTCGCCGAGATCGGCGAATCCCATCCTTCGATAGAACCCCCGCGCCGTGAGCGTGGACAGGCACGACAGCACCCGGACCCCGGCCTCCCGCGCCGTGTCGGCTGCCTGCGTCACGATGAGCCGTCCGAGCCCCGCGCCCGCAAGGTCCGGATGCACGGCGACATGGCGCACATGCGCCCAGTCGAGCGGCGCGGCCCCGCCCGCTGGCCCACGCCAGGTCCAGCCGCCGGCCGCGACGATCTCACCCCCGCCCGCCTCGGCGACGAGGTAGCCAGGCGCCGCGAGCAACTCGGGCTGTGCCATCGTGATGCGTGGCAGGGCGGCGTCCAGCACGGCAGGCGGGTAGTCGGGCGCGAGCAGGCGCGCATAGCTCGCCGCCAACAGCGCGCCGAGCGCCTCGGCGTCGTCCGCTCCGGCGCCTCGCAGTGTGAAGGGAGGTGGTGTCGCGGTCTCGCCCGCATAGCAATTCAGTCTCATCCTGTTGGTCCTCTCGTTCGGGGGGCTGAACGGGGTCCGGACGGATGATGTCCTCACAAAGAAAAACCGCGCGGCCCCGGTGGGTCGCGCGGTTATTGTCTCGTCGCCGAGAAAGGGCTTACTTGATCTTGCCTTCCTTGTACTCGACATGCTTGCGCGCGACCGGGTCGTATTTCTTTACGACCATCTTTTCGGTCATGGTGCGCGCGTTCTTCTTGGTCACATAGAAGTGGCCCGTGTCCGCGGTCGAGTTCAGGCGGATCTTGATCGTCGTCGGTTTCGCCATTTTTCCAGCTCCTCATCGGGCGCGCACTGCGGCCCGGGTAAATCCTTGAAGCCCGCCTTCTATAGAAACGCGGCTCCGAGTCAACCACCGTCGCCGCACTTTTCGCAGCCCTTGGCCCGCGATTCGGCCGCAGGTCCAGGATCACGCAACGATTGTGGCTCAGGCCGCGTCCCGTCCTCGGCGCGCAAGCGACTCCCACAAGGCACCGACCGGCGCGCTGTGGGGGCAAACCGCCCCCTCAGACGCCTCACCAGCAATAGCCCTGCCCTTGGCGTCATCGCCACCCAAGGCATGTGCGCCCACCGCGGCGTCCCGGCGTAGCCGGGGCGGCGCAAATCCTGCGCGGGCGCCAGCCCGCTCATTCTGGAAACGGCCCCCTCGTGAATATGCGCGGATGGCCTGTAAGCCGGATTCTGTTCCCCGGGGCGGACCCCGGTTCGACGATCATTCCTCTAAGCCGCGTGTCGCCACGCGGCTTCAGCTGCCAACCCGGACCTCCGGGCCAAGACGGCCCTGCCCACGCGGGGCGCGAGATCCCTATTCGGCATTGCTCCCGGTGGGGCTTGCCTTGCCGGTTCCGTTGCCGGTCCCGCGGTGGGCTCTTACCCCACCGTTTCAGCCTCACCCCGACATGCGGGGCGGTTTGTTCTCTGTGGCGCTTTCCCTCGGGTTTCCCCGGCCGGGCGTTACCCGGCACCGTTGTCTTGTGGAGTCCGGACTTTCCTCCCGCGTCGGGGAAGCCCCCGACACCGGCGACCGTCCGGCCATCCGCGCCGGGTGGATTTAGGCGGCGGGGGCGTCCCGGTCAACGGGGAAGCGTGTGGCGAGGTCGCGCATCAGCGCCACGTCATGCCCGTCGAGCGGCCCGCGCGCCCAGGGGCGAAAGCGCTGCCGCGCGGCTTCGAGGATCACCGCACACCCCTCCTCGACCGGATAGCCGAAGACTTCGGCGGCGGCACGGAATGCCTGGTCTGAGACCTCGGCCAAATCTCCGGCAGGGTCCGGCCAGACCGCCTGACCCTCAAGCGCGAGCCGGCGCCAGTCGAAGCGTCGGCCCGGGTCACCCTTGCGGCCCGGCGCGAAGTCCGAGTGGCCGATGACGCCCGCGACGGGAATGCCCCAGCGCGCGCGGATGTCGGAAACCAGTAAGGTGAGCGCCTCCATCTGGGTGGACGCGAAGGGAACGGTGCCGGAATTGTCCAACTCGATGCCGATGGAACGTGAATTCACATCGTCCCGTCCGGCCCATCGCCCCTGCCCCGCGTGCCAGGCGCGCGCCTCTTCCTCGACCATCTGCCAGAGCGTGCCGTCCCGCCCGATCAGGTAGTGGCAGGACACCTCATGCTCGGGTGAACACAGCCGCTCCAACGCCGCCTCGGCGCTCGCCATCGCGGTGTAGTGGATCACGATCAATTCGGGCGTCAGCCCGTCGCGGCGCGGGCCGAAATTGGGGGAGGGCCGCCAGTGGCCCGCGTTACTCGGAGACGCCGGGCGTCTCGACGTCGACATATTGCGTCACCACTTCGGTAGCACCCTGGCGGGCGGCGCGGAATGGCGCCGGGTTCCAGAAACAGGCAAAACCGTCCCCGTCCGGGTCGAGCCCTTCACGGTCGCGCTCAGGGCCGCCGCTGTTGAGGAACGCTTCCTGCGCGAGGTCGCTGTGGGAATACTTGGCGCAATTGCGCTCGAACCGGGCCTGCGCGTTGAAGCCCGAGCGGCTGTAAAGCTGCTGCCCGACGGCGTTATTCGTGGCGAGCGCGAATTTCACGACCGAGGCACCATTGCCGCCTTCGCGCTGGGGCACCTGCGTCGGCTGGATCACAACGTATTGCGCGCGGTTTTCCGCAAGCCTCTCGGCATCGGACTGGATCGTCTCGCGCGAGGCGACCGCCTGGAAGTTCTGCTCGTCGGAGATCACTTCGGTGTTCGCCGCGGCACCCGCTTCGACGGCGACTTCGGAGGTCGATCCGCCGGTTGTCGCGGCCGGGGTCGTCATCGCGTTGAGCGGCGCGCCGGTCTGATTGCCCGAGCTCAGGCCAAGCAGTTGCGAGGTCTCGGCGGCAATCGCGGCCCCTTCACTGTCGAGAGGCTGGCTTCCCACAGCGGAGGCCGGCGGCAGTCCCGAGCCATTCGACGCGCGCGCGGTGGTGTCCACTGCGCCCGGCCCGCTTTCGGGGATCGGACCGGCACAGGCGGCCAGAACGACGAGGGAAACTGTGGCTGCGACGCTACGCATGGATCTTGTTCTCCGGGGTGAAGTCCGGGCCGTTTACCACCATTTCTCCGGCTTGGAAACAAAACCGGCCGCGCCTTCGAGGGCATAGGCGACATTCAGCAAGTCGCCCTCTTCCCACGGACGCCCGATCAGTTGGAGCCCGAGCGGGAGGCCCTGCTTGTCCAGCCCGGCAGGCACTGAAATGCCCGGAAGGCCCGCGAGGTTCACGGTCACGGTGAAGACATCGTTGAGATACATCTGCACCGGATCGGCTTCGGCCATCTCGCCCAGCCCGAAAGCCGCAGAGGGCGTCGCGGGGGTGAGGATCGCGTCCACGCCTTGATCGAAGGCCTCGTCGAAGTCGCGCTTGATGAGGGCGCGCACCTTGCGGGCACGGTTGTAATAGGCGTCGTAGAAGCCCGCCGACAGGACGTAGGTGCCCACCATCACACGGCGCTGCACCTCGTGGCCGAAGCCCTCGGCGCGGGTCTTTTCGTACATGTCCACGATGCCTTCACCGGCGGCGAGCTTGGCACGGTGGCCGTAGCGCACCCCGTCGTAACGGGCGAGGTTGGACGAGGCTTCGGCGGGCGCGATCACATAATACGCCGGCAAAGCGTATTTCGTGTGGGGCAGCGAGATATCGACGATCTTCGCGCCTACGTCCTTGAGCATCGCTGTGCCTTCGGCCCAGAGCTTCTCGATCTCGTCCGGCATCCCGTCCATCCGGTATTCCTTGGGAATCCCGATGACCTTGCCCTTGATGTCGCCCGTGAGCATCGCTTCGAAGTTCGGCACCGGAATGTCGGCCGAGGTCGAATCCTTCGGGTCGTGCGAACACATGGCTTCCAGCATGATCGCCGCGTCACGCACGTTCTTGGTCATCGGTCCCGCCTGATCGAGCGACGACGCGAAGGCGATGATGCCCCAGCGCGAGCAGCGCCCATAGGTCGGCTTGATCCCCGTGATGCCGGTGAAGGCGGCAGGCTGGCGGATTGAGCCGCCGGTGTCCGTGCCGGTGGCCGCGAGGCACAGATCGGCGGCCACGGCGGAGGCCGAGCCACCGGAGGAGCCGCCCGGTGTGAGTTGGCGGTCGTCGACCTTCCACGGGTTCACGGCGTCGCCGTAAACCGAGGTCTCGTTCGACGAGCCCATCGCGAATTCGTCCATGTTGAGCTTGCCCAGCATGACCGCACCCGCATCGGCGAGGTTCTGGCTGACGGTCGACTCGTATTCCGGCTTGAAGTTTTCGAGGATGCCCGAGGCCGCCTGACTGTCCACGCCCTTGGTGCAGAAGAGGTCCTTGATCCCCACCGGGATACCGCACAGTGACGGGGCTTCTTCGCCGCCCTTCAGGCGCTCATCGGCCGATTTCGCACGCTCCAGCGCAATTTCGGGTGTCTTGTGGACAAAGGCGTTCAGAGCGCCGGCCGCGTCGATTGCGCTGATGCAGGCCTCGGTCAGTTCCACGCTCGTTACGTCGCCCTTCTTCAGCGCGTCGCGCGCTTCGGCGATGGTCAGCTTGTTCAGACCGGACATCATTCCACCACCTTCGGCACGGCAAAAAAGCCCTCGCGGGCATCGGGGGCGTTCTTGAGGATCTTGTCGGCCTGATCGCCCTCGGTCACCACGTCCTCGCGGCGTTTCAGGCGCTGGGGCGTCACCGAGGTCATCGGTTCGATCCCGTCCACGTTCACCTCGTTCAACTGTTCGATGAAGCCGAGGATGGTGTTGAATTCGTCCGCCAGCGCGGGAAGCGCGTCATCCTCGACCCGGATGCGGGCGAGATGCGCCACCTTGCGCGCGGTGTCCTTGTCGATCGACATATCTGCCTCCGTAAACGTCCGTGGCGGTTTAGCCCCGAGCGGCCTTACCTGCAAGCATGTGACGGATGTAGAAACTGGCGAACCAGCCGAGCAGGAAGGCGTTCAGAAGGTGCCACAGGAAATGGGTGCCAATGGGAACCTGTCCGCAGACTCGTTCGTCGAGGCTGCGGAAGGTGATCGACAGCGCGAGAAGCGCGAAGCCCGTCCAGAAATCCCACGCGAGCTGGCCCGAGGCCATGAGCGCGAAGAGGCCGATCCAGAGAAGTACGGGGATGTACCCGGTCGAGCCCCTGAGCCACGGGGCCAAATCCCCGATCGGATAGGCGAGCGCCATGAAGGGAAAAAACGCCAGCGTGATGACAGCCGCCATCGGAAGCGACTGTTTGAACAGGTCGTAAGTCGCCGCGAAGGTGAACAGGAGCACGAAGATCAGGATCGGCGCCGTGTCCATCGCCCCCGCCCAACGGGTCGCGAAGGTGTGAAACAGGAATGACCCGATGCCGATGGCGAAAAGCACGATGGCCATCGCCTCGGCCAGTGGCAGGTTCTTTCCCTGCGATTTTCGCCAGACGATGAAGCCAGAGATCAGAAAGGCGATGTTGGTGAGCGCGTTGATCGGCTCGGCCCAGAAGCCGAACCCCACCCTCTCGCAATAGGCGTCGATCTGCGCGGTCCAGTCCATCGACATCACTCCCGGTTTTGTTACGCTCCCTGCAACAACAGGAGGTATCCCCATGAAGATCATCTGGCACGGACACGCAAGCTTCCGCATCGAAATCGAGGACCAAGTCCTCTTGATCGACCCGTGGCTCGAAGGCAATCCCATGCTGCCCGAGGACCAATGGGCGGCGGCGACCGAGGGCGTGACCCATGTGCTCATCACCCACGGCCATTTCGACCACGCCAATTCGGCGGTCGGCATCTGCAAGGACAAGGGCATTCCCTGCGTCGGCATATTCGACCTGATGGGGTTCTGGGAACAGAAGCATGGGCTCGAGACCGTGGGTTTCAACAAGGGCGGCACGGTGAAACTGGGCAATGTCGCGGTCACGATGGTGAACGCCACCCATTCGTCCTCCGAGGCAACAGCGGACGGCCCGCGCTACATGGGCAACGAATCGGGCTACATGATCTCTGGCGAAGGTCACACGATCTATGTGAGCGGGGACACCGACATCATGGCGGACATGGCGTGGATGGGCGAGATTCACAAACCGGACATTGGCATCCTGTGCGCCGGGGGCCATTTCACGATGGACATGGCGCGTGCCTCCTACGCTGCGAAGAAGTATTTCGACTTCAAGACGGTGATCCCGTGCCACTACCGCACCTTTCCTCTGCTGGAGCAGTCGGCCGCGGTGATGAAAGCGGAACTGAAGGGTGTCGAGGTGATCGAACCGGAGGTGATGCAGGCCATCGATATCTGAGGTTTCGCGGCAGCTTGCTGCCACGACCAGCTGGGGGAGGCCAGCCTCCCCCAGACCCCCTCCGGGATATTTTGGACCGGAAAGAAGCCTAGCGTTTTTTGCTGAAAAAGGATTTCAGGAGCGCCTCAGCCTCGGCGGCGGCGATGCCGTCGTAGATCTCGGGCACATGATGGCATTGTGGGTGGCTGAAAACCCGCGCACCGTGAGCCGTGCCGCCGGACTTGGGGTCCGACGCGCCGTAGTAGAGGCGGCGGATTCGCGCGAAGGAGATGACGGCGGCGCACATCGGACACGGCTCCAGCGTGACGTAGAGGTCGTAATCCGGCAGGCGCTCGGTCTGAAGCGCGGCGCAGGCGGCACGGATCGCCAGTGTTTCGGCGTGGGCCGTCGGATCGCTGAGTTCACGCGTCCGGTTGCCGGCACGCGCGACGATACGGCCCTCCGGGCCCACAAGCACGGCACCCACCGGCACCTCCCCGCGCGCGGCGGCGGCGCGTGCCTCGTCAAGCGCGGCATCCATATATGAGCGAAACCCGGTCACGCCCCTTCTTCGCCCGCCCCGCGCCGCTGGACAAGGGAACACGCGCGCCCTATCGGGGGAGCATGACGGACAAGACCCCCCCCGGCGACCGGATCGCCAAGGTGCTTTCGCGGGCTGGCGTTGCCTCGCGCCGGGAAGCCGAGCGCATGATCGAGGCGGGGCGGGTCGCCGTGAACGGCAGGGTGATCGACAGCCCTGCGCTGAACGTCACAGCCCGCGACAGGATCACGGTGGACGAAAAAGAGGTCAGCGAACCCGAGGCCCCGCGCCTTTGGCTTTATCACAAGCCCACCGGCCTCGTGACCACCGAGCGGGACGAAAAGGGCCGCGACACGGTGTTCGAAAAACTTCCAGAGGACATGCCCCGGGTGATGAGTGTCGGACGTCTCGACATAAACTCCGAGGGGCTGCTGCTCCTGACCAATGACGGCGGCATCAAGCGCAAGCTGGAGTTGCCGTCTACCGGTTGGGTGCGCAAATACCGCGTCCGCGTAAACGGCAAGCCGGAAGAGGCCGTTCTCGAAAAGCTGCGCAAAGGGATTACGGTCGACGGCGAGCGGTTTCAGGGGATGGCGGTCACGCTCGACCGGCAGCAGGGCGCGAACGCCTGGCTCACCATCGGCCTGCGCGAGGGCAAGAACCGCGAAATCCGGCGCGCGATGGAGGCTGTCGACCTGACGGTGAACCGGCTTATCCGTATCTCCTACGGCCCGTTCCGCCTGGGCGAGCTGAAGGCGGGCGCGGTCGAAGAGGTCAAGGGTCGTGTTCTTCGCGAACAACTCGGGCTCGAGGCGCCCAAGGATCCGACCGGCACGGCAAAAAAGACTCCCGTGCGCCGCCGCAAGCCACCCCGCAAACGCTGACCCCTTCTCTGCTTTTCAAATACTTCGGGGGTGCGAGGACTCGCCCGGCATATCGCGGCGACCTGCCAAAGGCAGGGCGGCGCAAATCCTGCGCGGGCGCCGGCTCGCACCTTTTGGACGGGCCGGTACATCGGCAAGGTTCCCCGACTTTTCGGGAATCAACTGGCCCGCGCGGGTCATCGCCCCTATATCTGTGAGAAGTTGTGGGAATGTCCGGCCGAGGGGGTCGTTTTGTCCGGTTCCGGTTTGCAGAAGCTGTCCTATGTGCTTCTCCTCGCGCTCATCTTGTATGTCGCGATCACGGGGGGTGGCTGATGGCCCAGCGTTACGGCGGGAAATTCAGCCCGGACGGGTCCGGTGAACAAACGCCGCCACCCGCGAAGAACCCGTTCGATGGCCAGACCCGATCGCGGGCCGGAGGGCGGGTGAACCTGCTGTTCCTGATGCCCCTGCCGCTGGCGGTCTCCGCTTTTTTCCTGGAGCCCGCTGGCCTTGCGATGCGGCTTGTGGCCTTCGGTCTCCTGATCCTCGCTGCCTGGCTTACGCGGGAAGGCGTCCTGGCGCATGAGGCCTATGATGCACGCAAGATCGCGCGCCGGCCGGGTGCCCCGCGCAAGATCCTCGGCTCGCTGACCACCGGGCTCGGCCTCGCGCTGGCGGGGTTCGTGGGCGGCGGCGTGATGAATGCCGTGATCTTCGGGGTTCTGGGCGCTGCGCTTCATTTCATGGCCTTCGGGCCCGATCCTTTGAAGAACAAGGGAATGGAAGGCGTGGACGAGTACCAGACCGATCGGGTCGCCCGCGCCGTGGGCGAGGCGGAGAAGCTGCTCACCGCGATGAAAGAAGCTATCGTACGCGCCCGTGACCGTGAGTTGGAGCGGCGGGTGGACAGCTTTCAGGCCACGGCCCGCGCCATGTTCCGCACGATCGAAGACGATCCGCGCGACCTTACGCAGGCGCGTAAGTACCTCACCGTCTATTTGATGGGCGCGCGTGATGCGACGATCAAATTCGCGGATATCTACAGCCAGTCGCGCAGCGCCGAGGCACGGACGGATTACGTCCAGCTCCTCGACGATCTTGAGCGGAATTTCAACGCGCGGACACAAAAGATGCTTACCGACGACCACGCTGACCTGAACATCGAAATCGAGGTTCTGCGGGAACGATTGGCCCGTGAGGGCGTGGTAAGTCACTAGGACAGGGACAAGGTTATGGACGACAAGACATTCAAGAAAGCAGGCACTGAGACGCGGGACGTGGAAGAGGTGACGGCGGTCGTCCTGCGCGAGCCGTCGAGCGCGCTGGTGCCGTTCGAATCCGCAGATGCGCCGCAAAAGGCCGAGATCACCAAGCGGATGGGCGAGATCGACATGGGCAACAGCCAGTCGATCATCGAGTTCGGATCGGGCGCGCAGGCGGAGCTTCAGACGATCAGCCAGGAAATGCTGTCAGGCGTGCGCAACAAGGACGCAGGCCCTGCGGGAGATTCCCTGCGCGATATCGTCACGACGATCCGGGGCTTTTCCGTCTCCGAACTGGACATGCGCCGCAAGCGCACGTTCTGGGAGCGCATCATCGGCAAGGCAGCCCCGGCAGCCAAGTTCGCGGCACGATATGAAACGGTGCAGGACCAGATCGACCGGATCACCGACAACCTGCTCAAGCACGAGCACGTCCTGCTCAAGGACATCAAGTCGCTCGACAAGCTCTATGAGAAGACGCTGGAATTCTACGACGAACTGGCGCTCTACATCGCCGCCGGCGAGGCCAAGATCAAGGAACTGGACGAGACCGTGATCCCGGCCAAGGAAAAGGAAGTCGACGCCGCCCCCGAAGAACAGGGCGTGCTCAAGGCACAGGAATTGCGTGACCTCCGGGCTGCGCGCGACGACCTCGAACGCCGGGTCCACGACCTCAAGCTTACCCGGCAGGTGACGATGCAGTCGCTCCCTTCGATCCGGCTGGTGCAGGAGAACGACAAGAGCCTTGTGACCAAGATCAACTCGACGCTCGTGAACACGGTGCCGCTGTGGGAAACACAGCTGGCGCAGGCCGTGACGATCCAGCGGTCGGCCGAGGCTGCTGCGGCCGTGAAAGAGGCCAACGACCTCACAAACGAGCTGCTCACCTCCAACGCGAAGAACCTGCGCGAGGCCAACAAGGTCATCCGGCAGGAGATGGAGCGGGGCGTGTTCGACATCGAGGCGATCAAGACGGCCAACGCCGACCTTATCGCGACCATCGAGGAAAGCCTCCAGATCGCCGACGAGGGCAAGGCCAAGCGCGCTGCCGCCGAGGAAGAACTGGTCAAGATGGAAGGCGAGCTCAAGGACACGCTCGCCTCGGCCAAGGCCCGTGGCACGTCTTCGGGACACAACATGGGCGAAGCGGTTCCCAATTGACTTTGAAAACGTCCCTCCTCCCCGCCGCGCTGGTCGTGGCGGGGCTTTTGTCCGGCTGCGATGTGCCGGGAAGCGGCGCAGTGGCGACCGCGCCCTCCCCTTTGCCGCGCCCGGAGTCGCAGGGCGTGCCCGAGGCGGACGGGTTGTCGCCCGAGCTTGTTTCCTACTACGGACGCCTGCAACGCGGGCTTCTGGCGCAGGGGCTGTTGCGCACCGACGGGGGCGGGCCGGATGCGCCCTTCACCGCGCGCGACCTGACCCGCAACTTCCTGCGCATCGCGTTCTATGAGGAATATGCAGACCAGGGCGGCACGCTGGTGGCGCGTGAAAGCGCGTCCAAGCTGCACCGCTGGGACAAGCCCGTGCGCCTGACGCTCGAATTCGGTCCGTCGGTCAGCCCGACCAAGCGCACCCGCGATTCGAACGAGCTTGCCGGATTCGCAAGGCGTCTGGCCCGTGTGACCGGCCATCCCGTCTCGGTGTCGCGGGGCGGGAATTTCCACGTTTTCATCCTGTCCGAGAGCGAGCGGCGCGCGCTGGAGCCGCGTTTGCGGCAACTGATGCCCAACATCTCGCGCACCGCGCTGAACACCGTCATCAACCTGCCGCAGTCGACCTATTGCCTCGCCTTCGCGACGGACCCGGAGCAGGACGGCACCTACAATCAGGCCGTCGCGATCATCCGGGCCGAGCACCCTGACCTGCTGCGAGCCTCATGCATTCAGGAGGAAGTGGCCCAGGGGCTTGGGCTGTCCAACGACTACCCGCTCGCCCGTCCGTCGATTTTCAACGACGACGAGGAATTCGGGTTGCTTACCACGCATGACGAATATCTTCTCAAGATGCTCTACGATCCGCGCCTGCGCCCCGGCATGACCGAAGGCGAAGCCCGGCCCATCGTGGAACGGATCGCCGCCGACTTGATGGGCGGCACTTCATAGGGGGACAACTATGGGTATTTTCGATTTCCTGACGGGCGAATTCATCGACGTCATTCACTGGGTCGACGACACGCGCGACACGATGGTCTGGCGGTTCGAGCGCGAGGGCCACGAGATCAAGTACGGGGCGAAGCTCACCGTGCGCGAGGGGCAGTCGGCGGTTTTCGTGCATGAGGGGCAGTTGGCGGACGTGTTCACGCCGGGGCTTTACATGCTCGAAACCAACAACATGCCGATCATGACGACGCTTCAGCACTGGGACCACGGGTTCAAGTCGCCGTTCAAGTCCGAGATCTACTTCGTCAACACGACCCGGTTCACCGACCTCAAGTGGGGCACGAAGAACCCGATCATGTGTCGCGACCCGGAGTTCGGCCCTGTGCGTATCCGCGCTTTCGGCACCTACGCCGTGCGCGTGACCGACCCGGCCAAGTTCCTGCTGGAGATCGTCGGCACCGACGGCGAGTTCACGATGGACGAGGTCAGCTTCCAGATCCGCAACATCATCGTGCAGTCCTTCAGCCGCGTGATCGCCGGTGCGGGCATTCCCGTGCTCGACATGGCCGCGAACACGATGGAGCTGGGCGAGATGGTCGCCAAGGAGATCACCAAGATCGTCGCGGATTACGGCCTCGCGATCCCCGAGTTCTACATCGAGAACATCTCGCTCCCGCCCGCCGTGGAGGAGGCATTGGACAAACGCACGTCGCGCGGGCTTGCCGGCAACCTCGACGAGCACATGAAATGGTCCGCCGCGGAAGCGCTGCAAAAAGGCGGCGCTGCATCCGAAGGGATGGGCGCGGGCATGGGCATGGGTCTTGGAATGGCGATGGCGCAGGGCGCGCAGTCGATGCAGGGCCCGTGGGGCGCTGCCCCGGCACAGGCGGCCGCACAGGCCGCGCCCCCGCCGCCGCCTCCAGCCGAGAAGGTCTGGCACATCGCCACGAACGGCGAAACGCAGGGGCCGTTCAGCCGCGCCACGATGGGACAGAAGGCCGGGACCGGGCAGATCACGCGCGAAACGATGGTCTGGACCGCCGGTCAGGATGGCTGGATGAAGGCCGAGGACGTCGCGGACCTCGCCACGTTGTTCACGGTGATGCCACCTCCGCCCCCGCCGGGCGTCTGAGACGCGCGCAAGCCCCCGTGTCAGCCGTTGTCGAGATGGCTGAGCATGAGGGCGCTGCGGCAACCGTCGGAGGGAAAGACATAACCGTCGTCGCGCGTCGCCGGAAAGGGGCGCGCGGGGGCGATCTGGCTGTCACGGGCCAGTTCGCCATCGACGCAGAGATCCTGCGCGAAGTTTCCGATGTTGAAGCCAAAACCGGGGTCGCCGCAATTCTCGCCAAAACCGTTCATGTTCCACGCCTGCGGCATGTCGGCCATGGGGCCATAGACCACAAAGGCGGATTGCGCCGGCGAGAACGTGAGCGTCCAGGTCGTCTCTTCCGTCAACTGGCCCAAGGCCCAGCGGCCGATGGGCTCGCCGTTCCGGAACCCCTCGATTACGAAGCACTGCACGTCGTTCTCGCGCACCAGCCGGCCCCCGGGACGGTCGCTGTCGAAGGCGATCCCGCCCTGCATGACGTAGCCGCCCGCACCTTCCCAGGTGAAGCTGTAGGCCACGTCCTGACCCTGCGCCGGAGCGGAGAAGGTGGCGGCGAAAGCGATGCAGGCGGTGGCGAAACGCAGGACATGACAGGTCATGCGCCCGACGATAGGGGGCCTGCCGGACGATGCAACCACCCCGCGCGACGGATCGCCGGTTTGCGCGGGACGGGCCGCGTGCTAGGTCTCATGCGAACCTCGCCGATCCACCGTCTTGCGACCCCTGTCGATGCCCCGTTCCGTCTTACATTTACGCCTCGCCCGGAAGGTGCGGCCATGACCCGGGTGGCCCGGTCGCCGGACTGCGCCAACAGCCCAAAAGCCGCGCGGGCCGAGGACATCGCGCTCGCGCTCATGGGCGTGGGTGATCTGGACGCATCGGTTCTGGCCGAGGGGGCCGCGTGGGACAGGTTCGGCGCCGGAATCACCGGGCGCGCGGCGATCACGGCTGCCACGCTCGAGGTGCCCCGGCACGAGTGGATCGAGATTTCCGAGGTCGTCACCCACGGCAAGGCGGGCTCGGTCTCGGGCCGGTTGCAACGGGACGGCGAGGCCCCGCGCATCTTCTGCCACGTCATTCGCTTCACCTCGGCCTCGGCCGCGACCATCGCCCAAATCGTGAGTTTCGATCATGCAGGATGAGACAAATCCCCTCGACGTGACCCGCCCGGAGGAAGAGCACCGCTTCCCCTGTGACCAGTGCGGCTCGGACATGCGCTTCGACGCGCAGGCGGGAGAGCTGAAGTGCGACCACTGCGGCAACACCCGCCCGATCGAGGGGCACGGAGGCACGGTCGCCGCGATCCGTGAATTGGACTTCCGCGCGGCACTGGACGCCAAGCTCCCCGAGGCGGAGATCGAGGACACGCGCGTCGCCTCCTGCCCCAACTGCGGGGCGCAGGTGGAATTCGACGCGAACACCCATGCCAGGGAATGTCCGTTCTGCGCCACGCCCGTCGTCACCGACACCGGCACGCACCGGCATATCAAACCCAAGGGGCTCCTGCCTTTCGCCGTCGAGGAACGCGACGCCCATGCTGCCATGAACAAATGGCTCGGTCGCCTCTGGTTCGCGCCCAACGGGCTCAAGCAATACGCGCGCAAAGGGCGGCGCATGTCGGGAATTTATGTGCCCTACTGGACCTTCGATGCCGACACCAACTCACGCTACACCGGCGAACACGGGACCGTTTACTATGTGACCAAGACGGTCACGCGCAACGGCAAGCAGGAGCAGGTGCGCGAGCAGCGGGTGCGCTGGCGTCCCGCCTCGGGCCGGGTCGCGCGGTTCTTCGATGACGTGCTGGTGCTGGCCTCCCGCTCGCTGCCCAAGAGCTTCACCGACAACCTCGCCCCCTGGGACCTGTCGGGGCTGGAACCTTACCGTCCCGAATACCTCGCAGGCTACCGGGCCGAGGGCTATACCGTCGAGTTGCCCGAAGGCTATGACGAGGCGCGGGACTATATGGACCGGGTGATCCTGCGCGACGTGAAGTTCGACATCGGCGGCGACCGGCAGCGCGTTCATTCGGTCGACACGTCCGTGGCAGACGTGACCTTCAAGCATATCCTGCTGCCGGTATGGCTCGCCGCTTACAAGTATCGCGGCAAGACCTATCGCTTCGTGGTGAACGGACGCTCCGGCAAGGTGCAGGGGGAACGGCCGTGGTCGTGGCTGAAGATCACGCTCGCGGTGCTCGCGGGCCTCATCCTCGCCGGAATCATCGGTTTCATCGCGAGCCAGTCGCAATAACACCCGCCGGACAAGAGGCCCCATGACGCAATTCGACACGCTCACCGACATTCTGACCGCACGCCATTCCTGCCGCGCCTTCCGGCCCGACCCGGTGCCGCGCGCGGATGTGGAGGCGGTGCTGCGCGCGGCACAGCGCGTGCCGAGTTGGTGCAACGCGCAGCCGTGGCAGGTGGGGATCACGTCGCCTGAGCGCACCGATGCGCTGCGCACCGCGCTTCAGGACGCCTTCGCGGCCGGAGCATCCCCGGACATTCCGTTTCCCGAGGGCTATACCGGCCATCACCGCAACCGGCGCCGCGCCTGCGGCTGGCAGCTTTACGAAGCCGTGGGCGTCGAGAAGGGCGACCGTGAGGGGTCGGCCCGCGAGATGATGAAGAACTACGACTTCTTCGGCGCGCCGCATGTCGCCATGATCTCGTCCGGGCGCGAGTTGGGCACCTATGGCGCCATCGACTGCGGCGGGTTCGTCACCGCCTTCACGCTCGCCGCGCAAGCGCGCGGGATCGCGACGGTGGCACAGGCCGCGCCTGCCGCCTTCTCGCCGGCGCTCCACGACTTCTTCGGGCTGGGCGAGGACCGGCTGGCGCTCTGTATGATCTCGTTCGGGTATTCGGACACCGACCACCCCGCCAACAGCTTCCGCACCGCCCGCGCGCCGCTCGACGAATGGGTCGACTGGCAGGAGTGATTGCGCGACCCTCGCCGGTCCGCTAGGGATGATACCGCTAACATCGGAGCGACCAAGATGATCCTGTGCTGCGGCGAGGCCCTGATCGACATGCTGCCGCGCGAGAGTGCGGCGGGCGAGCCGGCCTTTGCCCCCTACCCCGGTGGCGCGGTGTTCAACACCGCCATCGCCTTGGGGCGTCTCGGCGTGGAGACGGGGCTTTTTACTGGGCTGTCTACGGACCTGTTCGGCCAGATGCTCGCCGCCTCGCTCGCCGCGTCCAACGTGGATGCAACGCGGGCGGCGCGATCAGACCGGCCCACCACGCTGGCCTTCGTCACGCTGGCGGGCGGTCAGGCGTCCTATGCCTTCTACGACGAGAACACGGCGGGGCGGATGCTCTCCGATGCTGACCTGCCGGGAATGCCGGAAGAGGCCGAGGCGCTGTTCTTCGGCGGCATCTCCCTCGTGGTGGAGCCCTGCGGTGCTGCCTATGAGGCGCTGGCGCTGCGTGAGGCGGGGCGGCGGGTCGTCATGATCGACCCCAACATACGCCCCGGCTTCATCACCGACGAGGTGCGCTACCGCGACCGGATCGGCCGGATGCTGGCCGCCGCCGACATCGTCAAGATCTCGGACGAAGATCTCGACTGGCTCGGGCTTGGAATCGAGGAAATCCTCGCGGGCGGCACCGCGCTCGTCTGCCTGACCGAGGGCGCCAAAGGTGTCACAGCTCACTGGTCGGGCGGGTCTTGCCGCGCCGGGGCGCAGCGGGTCGCGGTCGTGGACACGGTCGGCGCGGGCGACACATTCAACGCCGGCCTGCTCGCCGGTCTCGCCCGGGATGGTCTGCTCAACCGCGCCGCGCTCGATGCACTGGACGCGGAGACGATCGCCCCGGCGCTCGCCCTTGGCAACGCCGCCGCCGCCGTCACGGTGTCGCGCGCCGGGGCCAATCCTCCGTGGGAGCATGAGCTGTGAGGGCGTTGATCCAGCGGGTGAGCGAGGCAGCCGTGCGGGTGGATGGCGAGGTTCTGGGCGAGATCGGCCCCGGCCTGCTCATCCTCGTTTGCGCGATGGACGGCGATGGCGAGGCCAATGCCGACACGCTCGCCGCCAAGGTCGCGAAACTGCGCATCTTCAAGGACGATGCGGGGAAGATGAACCGCTCGCTTCTCGACACCGGTGGGGGCGCCCTCGTCGTAAGCCAGTTCACGCTGGCCGCCGATACGTCGCGCGGGAACCGCCCCGGCTTCTCCACCGCAGCCCGGCCCGAGGAAGGCGAGCGGCTCTACGAATACTTCGCAGACCAACTCCGCGCGCAGGGGATCGAGGTGGCGCAGGGGCGCTTCGGGGCGGACATGAAGGTCTCGCTCCTCAACGACGGGCCGGTCACGATCTGGATGGAGTTCTGACCGCGCCCTGCCGCGGCACCCCGCCAAGCTCTGAAATCGCGTAACCGCCCGGATAGCTGGGCCGTTTGCGCGCCGTGATGAGGCGCGGCGTCTTGCGGCGCGGCAGCCGCGCGAGCACCCATTTTCGCAGCGTCATCGCCCGTTTCACCAATCTTTGCGTACCCGGCGGCGGCGGCTCGAATCCCATGGCGAGCAGCAGCGGCGTGTCCATCAGCGACAGCGCGACGGGACGCCCGAGACCGAAGAGCGGGCGCGGCAGGTAGAAACCGAGGAGCAGGTCGAGGGAGGCCACGGCAATGCGCTTGTTACTCGCCGCGAACCGGAAATGCGCGTCCTCGTAGGCGCGGTTGAGCCGGTCGAAAGCCTCAAAGCTCTCCGGAATCCCGGCAATCCCCATACGGGCCCCGAGGTGGCGGTAGTAATTCGTCCAGGCCCGCGTCTCATCATCCGTGAACGGACGTTTGGCGTAACGCCCGCACCACCGCACCGGCTCACACACGAAGGTGGAGAGCACATAAAGCATGTCGTCGTTCGAGATGCGGAACCGCCCGTGGATCGCATTTATCCGCGCCACCGCCTCGGCCCCGCGTGGCGAGTCGATGCCGTGCTCCATCGGCTCGGACAGGAGCAGCTCGGTGTCGTCGTAGCGCCGGCGCGGCTCGGCCTCGAATTTTCCGGTCCGTGCGAGCAGGCCCGAGATGGACGGCACGGCATAGGTGCGAAACAGCGCGAACTCCAGCGCGCGCTCGATATCCCAGCCGAATTCGATCGCGCCGAGCCAACGTGCGATGGCTTCGTATTCCATGTCCGGATCGCGCCCGAGGCCGCTCGTTTCGGTGATCGGTTCGCCCTGATCCATGTTCTCGCCCGTCTGTTCGCAGGCAGTATCGCGGCTCATACCTTCGTCAGCAAGGGCTGCACGGCACGCGGCATGACCCCACGTCAATATCCGAGACAAATGACGCCCGCACAGCGCTGTGGTATGGGAGCAGGGGTATCGGTTGTTGCCGGAATTACGGCAGAATTCTAAAGAGGTTTCATGGAAAGCGGTTTTGCGCCTCCGCGTTCGGAGGGACTATTTTCGGTCATCGAGAATCACGGCGACTCCTTGTCCAACATCGCGCGTGTTCACCTCAACCGGGGCGACATGCTCATGGCGCAGGGGTCCGCATCCGAGGCGCTCTATCTTATCGAAACAGGCCGGTTGAAGGTCCGGCGCGACGGCGTCGAACTCGCCGAAATCGGGGCCGGATCGCCCGTTGGCGAAATTTCGTTCTTTACCGGCGAACCGCGCACCGCCGACGTGATCGCCGCACGCGACACGGTGGCGCTCCGGATCACGCAGGACGAATACGTTGCGATGTGCGCGCGCCATACGGGGCTTCAGCCCGCCATCGCCAGATTCCTCGCCACCCGCCTCGCGGCCACCAGCGCGCGGGTTCGGGCCGAAGCGGTGCCGCCGCTTGCGCGCACCATCGCGGTGCTGCCCGCCGGAGACGCGCCTTTGCCGAATGGCTTCGTCGAGGCCATGATCGCGCAATCGGAGGGGCTTAAGGTCAGCCTGAGCGACGCGCGAACCGCCATTGGCGACGACCTCGACGACCCGGCCGCGACCGCTTGGTTCAACAACCTCGAACAGGACGGACGGCTCGTCATGTTCGTCGTCGCACCGGGGGAGGACGACTGGGGCCTGCGCGTCCTGCGGCAGGCGGATCAGGTGCTGACCGTGGCGAAGGCCGGGCCGGTGCCACCGCTCTCTGCGCTGGAACGGGCCGCCGCCGACGTGGTGGAGGAGTCGCACCGGCGGCTGGTGATCGTGCATCCCGAGCACCGCGACTGGGTGAGCGGGACGACCGACTGGCTCGACAGCCGCCCGGTGTTCATGCACCACCACGTCGCGGCGGGGCGGACCGAGGATATCGCCCGGCTCGCCCGGTTCCTGTCGGGGACCGCGCGGGGATTGGTCGCGGCGGGCGGCGGGGCGTTGGGCCCGCTCCATACCGGCACCTACGAGGCCTTCCGCCAGCGTGACATGCAATTCGACATCTATGGTGGCACCAGCGTTGGCGCAGCCATGTGCGCGGCCTTCGCGATGGGGTTGACCGGGGATGAAATCGACCGGCGCACGGGCGAGATCTTCGTGGCGGGTCGGGCATTGTCGACGCTGACGGTGCCGCGCTACAGCCTGCTCGACCATACCGTTTTCGACCACCACCTGCGCAAGCACTACACCGACGGGCTGATCGAGGACCTGTGGTATCCCTATTTCGCAGTCTCCACGGACCTGTCTGACAACTCGCAAAAGGTGATCCGGCGCGGGTCCGTGTGGCGGTCGATCCGCGCGTCCGCCGCCATTCCGGGGGCGCTGCCGCCGTTCTTTGACGGCACAGGATCGATGCTTGCCGATGGCGGGGCGATGGACAATCTGCCTTTCCGCACGATGCATGAGCTCAAGAACGGACCGAACCTGCTCATCAGCTTTGCGCGCGAAGGGCGGCAACCGTTCGACGTGGCCTATGACAAGATTCCGGGCCGTCGCCCGCTCCTGCGTCGCCTGTTCTTTCCGTTTGGCAAAAGACCGCCCCGCGTGCCGGGGATCGTCCCCGTCGCCATGCGCACGCTTCTGGCCCGGCAGGCCGCACAGCCGCTCGACATCCGGGCCGAGGATTGGCTCCATCGGCCCACGGTGCCCAAGGGGACCGGGTTCATGGACTGGAAAAAACACCACGAATTGTATGAAGGCGCACGCGACGAGATGGGCGCGATCCTTGATGACGGAACGACGGTGCCCGCGGCTTTCGCCGCCGCGCTGGCTGAGGGCTGACGCTCAGTCGAGGAAGGTCCAACTGTCGGCCCCGTCGAAACGCCGGATACGGATGCCTTCGATGTCCGCGGGATTGTCCGCGAGCCGCAAGTTGAAGGCGCGGTTGCCATCGGTCAGGCCTTGCCAATGCGTGAGGCACCCACAAGTCGGGCAATGATGGAAAGCGAGCGATTTTTCTCCGCGCGCATAGCCGATGGTCGTCCCCTCGCCTTGCAGAAATCGCGCCTCGGCTGGCGGAGAATAGCCCCAGAGGGGCGAATACCTTCTACAAGCCGAACAATTACAGTCGTTCAGCTTTTCCGGCCGCGCGATCTCGAACCGGACCGCGCCACACAGGCAGGTGCAGGAAATGATGTCGGACATGGCGGCCTCCGGGTGTTGACCCGGAGGCTACCATGAACCGCGTCAGCCATCCACGCGGATGCGCGCGTTGGTCGGGTCGTGGGGGCTGTCCTCGACCACTTCGCAGTCCCACAGCCCGGTCTGCATCCGGACCTTGAGCTTCGTGCCCACCTCGGCGAATTCGGGGGTAACATAGCCCATGCCGATGGACTTGCCGAAGACGACCGAATAGCCGCCCGAGGTCAGGCGCCCGACGCGGGTCTCGCCGTCATAAAGCGCCTCGCGCCCCCAGGGATCGGCATCCTCCGGCCCGTCGATCAGGAGCGTCACGCATTTGACGCGGATGCCGGTGTCCTCCATCGCGCCTTTGCCGTGGAAGTCCTTGTCCAGGTCCACGAAACGGTCCAGCCCTGCTTCGAGCGGGGTCGCGTCCCGGCCCAGTTCGGTTCCGAAGGCGCGGTAGCTCTTCTCCTGCCGGAGCCAGTTCTGCGCACGCACGCCGGCCAGTTTCATGCCGTGTTTCTCACCCGCCTCCATCAGCCGGTCCCACAGGTAGTTCTGCATCTCGATCGGGTGGTGCAGCTCCCAGCCAAGCTCGCCGGTATAGGCCACGCGGATCGCCATGACCGGGCACATCTTGAGCTCGATGTTGCGCATGGACAGCCACGGGAACCGTTTGTTGGACAGCGCCGTTTCCGGGTCGGCGTCCACGATCAGCTCCTTGAGGATGTCGCGGGCATTCGGGCCGGCCAGCGCAAAGACGCCGTAGCGGGTGGTCACGTCCTCGACGTTGATCCGGCCGAATTCGTCCTCCTTGTCCTCGACAGCCTTCAGCAGAAAATCCTCGTCATAGGCATGCAGGCCGCCCGCGGAGACGAGGTAGTAGCTGTCCTCGCCCTCCCGCACGATCGTGTATTCCGTGCGCGTCGTGCCCGCATCCGTCAGCGCGTAAGTCAGGTTGATGCGGCCCACCTTGGGCAGCTTGTTGGTGGTGAACCAGTCGAGGAAGGCGGTCGCGCCCGGCCCCGACACGCGGTGCTTGGCAAAGGCCGAGGCGTCGATCAGCCCGGCGGTATCGCGGATCGCCTGCGCTTCGGCCTTGGCGTATTCCCACCAGCCGCCACGGCGGAACGAGCGCGCGTCGTGATCGAAGCTCTCGGGCGCGTCGAGCGGGCCGTAGTAGTTCGGGCGCTCGAAGCCGTTCACGACGCCGAACTGCGCGCCCAGCGCCTTTTGCCGGTCATATGCGGGCGCGGTGCGCAGCGGACGGCAGGCGGGGCGCTCTTCGTCCGGGTGGTGCAGGACATAGACGTGGTCGTAAGCCTCTTCGTTCTTGCGCGCGCCGTATTCGGTTGTCATCCAGTCCTGCCCGAACCGCTTGGGATCGAGGCTAGCCATGTCAATCTCGGCCTCGCCCTCGACCATCATCTGCGCGAGGTAGTAGCCGGTGCCGCCCGCCGCCGTGATCCCGAAGGAAAAGCCCTCGGCCAGCCACATGTTGCGCAGGCCCGGCGCGGGACCGACGAGCGGATTGCCGTCGGGCGTGTAGCAGATGGGGCCGTTGTAGTCGTCTTTCAGACCCACGGTTTCCGAGGATGGAATCCGGTGGATCATCGACATGTACTCCTCCTCGATCCGGTCGAGGTCGAGCGGGAACAGGTCGGCGCGGAAGCTGTCGGGCACGCCATGCTCGAAGCGGGCCGGTGCGCCCTCTTCGTAGGGGCCGAGGATCCAGCCGCCGCGTTCCTCGCGCACATACCACTTGGCGTCGGCATCGCGCAGAACCGGGTGCTGTTCGTGCGACTTGCGGTATTCGACGAGCGCCGGGTCCGGTTCGGTCACGATGAACTGGTGCTCGACCGGGATCGCGGGCATCTTGATGCCGAGCAGTTTCGCCGTGCGCTGCGCGTGGTTGCCGGTGGCGGTGACGACATGCTCGGCGTGAATCTCGAATTCTTCTTCGGTGCCGATCAGGTTGCCGCCCTTCTCGCCCATGATGCGGCCCTTGACGATCCAGTGCTCGCCCGCCCATTCATAGCTGTCCACCTGCCGCTTGCGCAGGATCTCGACGCCCCGCTGACGCGCGCCCTTGGCCATCGCCATCGTCACGTCGGCCGGGTTGATGTAGCCGTCGGTCGGGTGGAAGATCGCGCCCTTGAGGTCGTCGGTATGGACCAGCGGCCAGCGTTCCTTGATCTCGGCGGGCGTCATCCATTCGTAGGGCACGCCAACAGTCTCGGCGGTCGAGGCGTAGAGCGCGTATTCGTCCATCCGCTCCTGCGTCTGGGCCATGCGCAGGTTGCCCACGACGAAGAACCCGGCGTCGAGCCCGGTCTCTTCTTCCAGTGTCTTGTAGTATCTCACCGAGTAGTCGTGGATGTGGCTCGTCGCGTAGCTCATGTTGAACAACGGCAGCAGACCCGCCGCGTGCCAGGTCGAGCCGGAGGTCAGCTCGTCGCGCTCCAGAAGCGTCACGTCCGTCCAGCCCGCCTTCGCCAGGTGGTAGGCAATCGAGGTGCCGACCGCACCGCCCCCGACAATCAGCGCTTTCACATGTTTCGCCATACCGCGACTCCTCGATTCATCCGCGCTCACCATGGCGAATTCAGAGAAACGCGGGCAATTTGCCCCGACGCTTCGCGGTGCGAAAACGACCTAGCGGGCGTGACGGGCAAGGAAGCGGTCGACGGGAAGGATCGGGCGCAGGATGCCGGCCAGTTCGTCGAGCGTTTCGTCCTCGGGATCGAAGAGCGCGAAACAGACGAAATCCTCGATGATCGCGGCCTGTTGCTCATACCCGTAGGACAGGAATTCACGGCCCTCTTCAGAGACCCAGAAATAGGGGTCTTTGGACTGTACGCTCTCGCCCGCCGAGACGAGGGGGGAATAGTTCGTCCGGGCACGGTTCTGCCATTGCCAGACATGCACGAGTTCATGGGTCATCAGGAGTGAATGGGGATAGAGCGCGCTTTCGGGCAGGCCTTTGTAGGCGTCCTCGGGATACCAGCGGTAGGAGAAGTAGATGTTGTCGTCGAGCACGAAGGCCGCCGGCCAGTCCCAGTAACGGCGCGGGCTGGGCTTGCGCACACACAAATCCTCGGGCGCCTTGCGCACGGCCGGAGCGGGCGGCGGCGCTTCGTCCGGCTCCCTGAGCGCCGGATAGTCGCGGGGAAGCGGCGTGAGCCCTGCCCCCGCGAGCACTTCGATCCCCTCAATCTCGATGGTGTCGCCGAACAGGTCCTTGGCGAAGACCGTTTCGTTCTGCGTGAGAGGCCGCGCGCAGGCAGAAGTCAGCGCAAGGGCTGCGAGAACGAAGACATGGGACAGGCGCACGCGGAACCTCGATTGCTGCTCGTCCGGCGAAGGTAGACGATTCCCCGCCGGATGAAAGCCCACAAGCCCGTCAGACCGGGGCGCTGCGCGGGTCGATCAGTTTCGCCATGACGCTTGCCGATGAAACGCGACCGATTGGGGCGCCATTCTCGACCACGGAAAGCGGCCCCCCCTGCCCCAGCCGCTCCATGACCTCCTGCACCTTGGTCCCGGCGTCGATCTCGCCCTCGCCGCTGCCGGGCTCCATCACATCGCGGGCGGTGAGCACGCCGAGCGGGTTCATCTGGGCGACGAAATCGGCGACGTAGTCGTTGGCGGGGGCGGTGAAGATCTCACGCGGGGTTCCGCACTGGACGATCCGCCCGCCCTCCATGATCGCGATGCGGTCGCCGATCTTGAATGCTTCGTCGAGGTCGTGGCTCACGAAGATGATCGTGCATTTGAACCGGGCTTGCAGATCGAGAAGCTCGTCCTGAAGCCGGGTGCGGATCAGCGGGTCGAGCGCGGAATAGGGCTCATCCATCAACAAGATCGGCGCGCCGGTGCAGAACGCGCGCGCCAGCCCCACGCGCTGCTGCATGCCGCCCGACAATTCGCCCACCATCCGGTCGGCCCAATCGGTCAGCCCGACGATTTCAAGCTGCTCGTCTACCTTGGCGGTGCGGTCCGCCTTGGACTGACCGCCCAGTTCCAACCCGAGACCCACGTTGTCGCGCACTGTGCGCCACGGCAGCAGGCCGAACTGCTGAAACACCATCGACACCTTGTTGAGCCGGATGTGGCGCAGGGTCGCAGAATCCGCGTTGGTGACGTCGACCATCTGCTCACCGTCGGACACCCGCACCGATCCGCGCACGACCGGGTTCAGCCCGTTCACGGCGCGCAGGAGCGTGGATTTTCCAGAGCCGGACAGGCCCATCAGGACGAGGATTTCCCCTTCGGCCACGTTGAGCGCGCAATCATGAACACCCAGAACCTGCCCGGTCGCCTCCTGCACCTCGCTCCGTTCCTGCCCCTTGTCCATCAGCGGCAGCGCGTCCAGGGGATCGTCGCCGAAGACGATCGAGACATTGTCGAATTCTACAGCGTTGCTCATTTGCGTTCGATCCTCAGCATGCGGTCCAGGATGATGGCGACGACGACGATGACGAAGCCGGATTCGAAACCAAGGGCCGTGTTGACTTGGTTGAGAGCACGCACCACCGGCACGCCCAGCCCGTCAGCGCCCACGAGCGCCGCGATGACCACCATGGACAGCGAGAGCATGATCGTCTGGTTGAGGCCCGCCATGATCTGCGGCAGCGCATAGGGCAGCTCGACTTTCCACAGGAGCTGCCGCCCGGTCGCGCCAAAAGCCTGCCCCGCCTCTTTCAGCGCCATCGGTGTCGAGGATATGCCCAGATGCGTCAGCCGGATTGGCGCAGGCAGAACGAAGATGACGGTGGCCAGCAGGCCCGGCACCATGCCGATTCCGAAAAAGACGATGGCCGGGATGAGATAGACGAAGGTCGGCAGCGTCTGCATCAGGTCGAGCACCGGACGGATCGTGGCATACAGTCTGGGGCGGTGCGCCGTCGCGATCCCGATGGGAACTCCGATGGCCATGCACACGATACAGGCCGACAGGACGAGCGTGAGGCTCTCGGTCGTTTCCTCCCAGTATCCCTGGTTCAGGATGAACAGGAACCCGAGCACGACAAAGAGGACAATCTTCCAGTTCTTCTGGAGGAACCATGTCAGGATGCCGAAGACGGCCACGATGATCAGCGGGTGCGGCGTCTGAAGCACCCAGAGGAAGGCCTCGATCATCACCTCGCCCATCAGCGAGATCCAGTCGAAGACCGGGCCGCCCACGTCCTGCAACCAGTCGAAAACGTCGCGCGCGACCTTTCCGACCGGGATTTTCATGTCTTCGAGCCAGTCCATGTGTCCCCTATCTGGCCACGTCCGCAGCCGTACCGATCCAAGTGTATTCGTAAATCGCCCGGCGTTGCCCCGCGGCGTCTATCTCGTGGGCGGCCAGAAGCACGCCCAGGTCGGGAGCATATTCCAGCTCCCGCGTCGTAATTTCGCCGCCCGGCCGCGCGGTCATTTCGCGCACGGTCCAGACCTCGTAACTGCAATCGAGGATTTCGCGCGTCCGGGTGCCCAGATGATTGAACAACAGGCGCGCGGACGTCTCTTCCCCGGCCTCGTCCCGTTCGATCAGGTCGAAGGTCAGATCCCCCGCTTCGTCGAGGCGGTCGAGCGTTGTGACCGCCGGGTCGTACGCCCTCAGGCGCAGGGCGCCCGCGTCGTTGATCGCTTCCGGTGCGAGAGCGTGGGCATAAGCCAGAGTCATGGCCGAGGCGTTTTCGTCGGCATCACGCATGAGGCGGACCTCGAATAGCCCGGCCCCCCGTATCTCGATATCGCTGCGCAGAAAGCTGGGTTCGTTCTGGACGAGGATGACGCCTTCGGTCAGGTCCGCCCGTGTCGGACAGGTCGCGAGCGCAGGGCTGGCCACGAGGCAGGCAAGGAGCGCGAGCTTCATGGGATCAACTCGTCCATGGTGCCCTCCAGAATACGGTCATACGCCACAACACCAAGCGTACCCCCCGCCGGGTCGATCTGTTCCGTGCGTATCACGATGCCCAGATCGGGCGCGTAGTCCCACAAGAACAGGATCGGCTCCATCCCTTCGATCTCGGATTCGTTGCGCAGAACCCAGGTGTCATAGGCGCACTCGCCGATCTGAACCCGGCCTTCGCCTTCGTAATACAGGTGGTATTCTCCGGATGAATAGCGGGCGCCGTCGACAATCAGGCGAAACGTCGTGGCGAAATCACCGGTTTCGTTGACGTCGAGTGCCCTGTCCATGTCGTCGAGGTATTCGAAAGCAACCGTGCCGTTTTCGCTGTCCTGAGCGCGCACGGCGAGCGCGTTTTCGTAGGTCGAGGACCGGCGCACTTCAGTCCCGCCGCGCGACATCCGGCGGGTCTCGGTGAGCACCCCGTCGTCGTGGAGATAGGACACGCCGAAGAACGGGTCGTCGCGCACGAGCGTCACGCCCGAGTCGAGCTGTGCCCGGACCGGGCAGTCGGCCAGCGCGGGGCCGGCGAACAGGAATGCGAGTGCGATCAGCCGCATGGAGAAAAGGCGGCGGAATGTCCTCCGCCGCCTGTCCGGGATTATTCCAGCGCCGCCGAAACGGCTTCGACCGCATCACCGCCGTCCACGGTGGTCACGCCGTCGAGCCAGCTCTTCCACGCGTCCGGATTCGCTTTCAGCCATGCCTCGGTCGCGTCATCCGCCTCTTCGCCATCGTCGAGGATCTGGCCCATGATCGAGTTTTCCATCTCGAGCGTGAAATCCATGTTGGCGAACAGCTGGCCAAGGTTCGGGCATTCTTCCGAGAAGCCCTTGCGCGTCACGGTGTGGACGACACCTTCACCACCAAAGAAGTCTTCGCCGCCCGTCAGGTACTCGAGCGAAAAGTTGGCGTTCATCGGGTGCGGCTCCCAGCCGAGGAAGACGACGGGTTTTTCGTCCTCATAGGCGCGGCGCACCTCGGACAGCATCCCCTGCTCCGAGCTTTCGACGATCTTGAAATCCTCGAGCCCGTGTGCGTTCTCTTCGGTCAGGCTCACGAGATAGGCGTTGCCTTCGTTGCCCGGCTCGATTCCGTAAATCTTGTAGTCCAGCTCTTCGCCGAATTCCGCGATATCGTCATAGGACTGAAGCCCGGCCTCATAGGCATAGGTCGGCGTCGCGAGCGTGTACTTGGTGCCTTCGAGGTTCACGTTGATCTGCTCGATCTCACCCGATTCGAGATAGGGCGTGATGGCGCTGGTCTGCGCGGGCATCCAGTTGCCAAGGAACACATCCACGTCGTCGCTGTCGAGCGATGCGAATGTCACCGGTACCGACAGGACCTTAACGTCAACTTCGTATCCAAGCGCTTCCAGCACATGCTTGGCGGCGCTCGTCGTGGTCGTGATATCCGTCCAGCCGACATCGGACATCGACACGCTGTCGCACTGAGCAAAAGCCGGACCCGCGGCCGCGAGTACGGCAAGCGCCGAGATGGTCGTTTTCATTGTCATCGTAATCTCCCTGTTTTTTTATTGATTGACGCGTCAATCAAAGAAGAACACTTTAGCGCCCGCGTTACAAGGGTGTCATATGCCAAAGGTTGGAATGGAGCCTATTCGCCGAGAGGCGTTAGTGAAAGCGACGATTGCTGAGATCGGCGCAATTGGATCGTTGGAGGTGACCGTCAGCCGAATCGCCAAGCGTGCAGGCATGTCGCCTGCCCTCGCGCATCATTATTTCGGCTCCAAGGATCGCATTCTTCTGGCCGCGATGCAGCACATCCTGTCGGTCTACGGCCACTGGGTGCGACGAGAACTGGCGCAGGCGATGACGCCCCGCGCCCGGCTCGATGCCATCATCCGGGCCTCGTTCGAAGCGGGCAACTTCGAGCCCGCCGTCATCGCGGCCTGGCTCAATTTCTATGTCCATGCTCAGGGCGATCCGGGCGGCGCACGACTTTTGCGAATCTATCATGCCCGGCTGCGCGCCAACCTGCTTCACGACCTGCGCCCCCTCGTCGGGGCCCGCGCCGAGGACATCGCCGAGACACTCGCCGCCCTGATCGACGGTGTCTACATCCGCCACGCCCTGGGCACGCCGCCCGACGGTGTTTCCGCCACCGCCCGCGTCACTGACGTGCTCGACCGATTGTTGGAGGCTACATGACCAAACCGAACATCCTGATCCTGATGGTGGACCAGTTGAACGGGACGCTGTTTCCCGATGGTCCGGCCGACTGGCTGCACGCCCCGAACCTGAAACGGCTCGCGGCGAAATCCGTCCGGTTCCAGAACGCCTATACCGGCTCGCCGCTCTGCGCGCCGGGGCGCGCCGCGTTCATGTCGGGGCAGCTTCCCAGCCGGAACGGCGTCTATGACAACGCCGCCGAATTCCGGTCGGACATTCCCACCTATGCACACCACCTGCGCCGCGCGGGCTACTACACCGCCCTGTCCGGCAAGATGCATTTCGTCGGCCCCGACCAGTTGCATGGGTTCGAGGAGCGTCTGACGACCGACATCTACCCGGCCGACTTCGGCTGGACGCCGGATTATCGCAAGCCCGGTGAGCGGATCGACTGGTGGTATCACAACATGGGGTCGGTGACCGGTTCGGGCGTCGCCGAAATTTCCAACCAGATGGAATACGACGACGAGGTCGCGCATTTCGCCAAGATGAAGGTCTATGACCTCGCACGCGGCAAGGACGAGCGGCCGTGGTGCCTGACCGCCAGCTTCACGCATCCGCACGACCCCTATGTGGCGCGCAAGAAGTACTGGGACCTCTACGAGGATTGCGAGCATCTGCTGCCCGAGGTGCCCGCCTTGGACTATTCCGATCACGATCCCCATTCGCAGCGCATTTTCGACGCGAACGACTGGCGCAATTACGACATCTCGAACGAGGATATCCGGCGGTCCCGCCGCGCTTATTTCGCCAATATCTCCTACCTCGACGACAAGATCGGGGAAATTCTCGAAGCGCTGGAGACCACGCGGCAGGAGGCGATCATTCTGTTCGTCTCGGACCACGGCGACATGCTCGGCGAGCGTGGATTGTGGTTCAAGATGAGCTTTTACGAGGGCTCGGCGCGTGTCCCGCTCATGATCTCGGCGCCGGGGCTGGAACCCCGGCTGGAAACCACGCCGGTCTCGACACTCGACGTGACGCCGACGCTGGGCGACCTGGCGCAGGTGCCGATGGCCGACATCGCGCCCTGGACCGATGGTGAAAGCCTCGTGCCACTGTGCGACGGCATCCCGCGCGAAACGCCGGTGCTGGCGGAATATGCTGCCGAGGCCTCTTACGCCCCGCTCGTCTGCCTGCGCTCCGGCCCCTACAAATATGTGCATTGCGAGTTGGACCCGCCGCAGCTTTTTGACCTCGCCTCGGACCCGCATGAACGGGTGAACCTCGCGAACGACCCGGCCCATGAGACTGCGGCACGCATGTTCGCGGAAGACGTCGCGCGCCGCTGGGACATGGCGCGCTTCGATGCCGACGTGCGCGCCTCGCAGGCGCGGCGCTGGGTCGTCTATGAGGCGCTGCGCAACGGCTCCTACTACCCTTGGGATTACCAGCCGCTTCAGAAAGCGTCCGAACGCTACATGCGCAATCACATGGACCTGAACGATGTCGAGGAAAGCCAGCGCTTTCCGCGAGGAGAATGACGATGATCGACCCGAAACCGACCGCCAGCCATTTCATCGACGGCGCCTATGCCGAGGACGACAATGGCGCGCCGATCCCGGTGATCTATGCCGCGACGGGCGAAGAGATCGCCCGCATCCATGCCGCCACCCCCGCCCTCGTCGACCGCGCGATCGCCGCCGCGAAGCGCGCGCTGCCCGCATGGGCCGCGATGACCGGGACCGAGCGGGGGCGTATTCTGCGCCGCGCCGCCGACATCATGCGCGAGCGCAACCGGGAGCTGTCGGAACTTGAGACATTCGATACCGGCAAGCCCTTGCAGGAAACGCTGGTGGCCGACGCGACCTCGGGCGCGGATGCGCTGGAGTATTTCGGCGGAATCGCGGCGACGCTGACCGGCGAACACATCCAGCTCGCAGATGGCGATTTCGTCTACACCCGGCGCGAGGCGCTGGGGGTCTGCGTGGGCATCGGCGCGTGGAATTATCCGACCCAGATCGCCTGCTGGAAGGCTGCGCCAGCGCTCGCCTGCGGCAACGCGATGGTGTTCAAACCCTCCGAGACGACGCCGCTCTGCGCGCTCAAGGTGGCCGAAATCCTGAAAGAGGCGGGTCTGCCCGACGGCGTTTTCAATGTCGTGAACGGCGCGGGAGACGTGGGCGGTGCGCTGGTCGCGGACGACCGGGTCGCCAAGGTCTCGATCACCGGATCGGTGCCTACCGGCAAGAAGGTCTACCAAGCCGCCGCTGCGGGCATGAAGCACGTCACGATGGAACTGGGCGGAAAATCCCCGATGATCGTGTTCGAGGATGCGGATGTCGAGAACGCCATTTCGGGCGCGATTCTGGGCAACTTCTATTCCTCCGGTCAGATCTGCTCCAACGGAACCCGCGTCTTCGTGCATCGCGACATCAAGGACGCCTTCCTGACCCGTCTGGCCGAGCGCATGGGCACCGCCGTCATGGGCGACCCGATGGACGAGGCCACGAACTTCGGCCCGATGGTGAGCGATGGCCAGATGACCATCGCGCAGAACTACATCGCCAAGGGCCTTGAAGAAGGTGCGCGACTGGTCGCGGGCGGCAGGCGTGTGGAGCGTGACGGCTGGTATCTGGAACCCACCGTCTTTGCGGATGTCACCGACGACATGACCATCGCGCGTGAGGAGATTTTCGGCCCCGTCATGTGTGTGCTCGACTTCACAGACGAGGCCGAGGTCATGACCCGCGCGAACGCCACGGAATACGGGCTGGCCGCAGGGGTGTTCACCCGCGATCTCGCCCGCGCGCACCGCGTGGCCGCCGCGTTCGAGGCGGGCACCTGTTACATCAACACCTATAACGACGCGCCGGTCGAGGCGCCCTTCGGGGGCGTCAAATCCTCGGGCGTCGGGCGCGAGAACTCCAAGGAAGCCATCAACCACTATTCCGAGATGAAGTCGGTTTATGTGCGGATGGGCGACGTGGAAGCGCCGTTCTAGGCATCGAAAGGCCTGAAAGATGCAAGCGGACTATGTGATCGTCGGGGCCGGTTCCGCCGGCTGTGCCATGGCCTATCGGCTGGGCGAGGCCGGGCATTCGGTCATCGTGATCGAGCACGGCGGGTCGGACGCCGGGCCGTTCATCCAGATGCCGGGTGCGTTGTCCTACCCCATGAACATGTCGCGCTACGACTGGGGCTTTCGCTCGCAGCCCGAGCCGAACCTGAACAACCGCGATATGGCCGTTCCGCGCGGCAAGGTCATCGGCGGCTCGTCCTCGGTCAACGGAATGGTCTATGTGCGCGGCCACGCCAAGGATTACGACCATTGGGCCGAGTCGGGGGCAACGGGGTGGGGCTACGCCGACGTGCTCCCCTATTTCCGGCGGATGGAGACGTGGCACGGCAAGGGTGACAGCGACTGGCGCGGCACGGATGGGCCACTTCATGTCCAGCAGGCCCGCCAGTGGAACCCGCTCTTCCACGCCTTCGTCGAGGCCGGACGTGAGGCCGGCTATCCTGTCACCGAAGACTACAACGGTCATCAGCAAGAAGGCTTTGGCGCTTTCGACATGACGGTCTGGAACGGTCAGCGCTGGTCGGCCGCAAACGCATACCTCAAGCCCGCGATGGCCAAGTGGGACGTGAAGATCGTGCGCGGCCTCGCCAAGCGTGTGGTGTTCGAAGATCATCGCGCCGTCGGGGTCGAAGTCACGCGGCGCGTGGACGAGACCATTCGCGCCAACCGCGAGGTGATCCTTGCCGCGTCGTCGATCAACACGCCAAAGCTCCTCATGCTGTCGGGGATCGGTCCGGGGGCCGAGTTGCAAAAGCACGGGATCGCAGTGCGCGCGGATCGGCCCGGAGTCGGGCAGAACCTCCAGGACCATCTCGAAGTCTATATGCAATACGCATCGAAAAAGCCGATCACGCTCTACCGCTATTGGAACCTGCTCGGCAAAGCCTGGGTCGGGGCGCAATGGCTCTTTACCCGGACCGGGCACGGCGCGTCGAACCAGTTTGAAAGCTGCGCCTTCATCCGGTCTCATGCCGGCGTCGACTACCCCGACATCCAGTTCCACTTCCTGCCCATCGCCGTGCGCTATGACGGAACGGCAAGCGCCGAGGGACACGGTTTTCAGGCGCACGTCGGTCCGATGCGGTCGAAATCGCGCGGCGCCGTGACGCTCGCCTCGACCGACCCCGCAGACGCGCCCAAAATCACGTTCAACTACATGAGCCACGACGAGGACTGGCAGGACTGGCGCCGCGCCGTCCGCCTCACGCGCGAAATCTTCCGCCAGCCGGCGATGGGTGAATTCGTCAAACACGAGATCCAGCCCGGCGGCGGCGACACGGACGCCGAGATCGACGCCTTTGTGCGTGAACATGCCGAAAGCGCCTATCACCCCTGCGGGACGGCCCGGATGGGGGCGAAGGACGACCCCAATGCCGTGGTCGATCCGGAGTGCCGCGTGATCGGGGTCGAGGGGCTGCGCGTCGCCGACAGTTCGATCTTCCCGCGCATCACCAACGGCAACACCAACGCGCCCTCGATCCTCGTGGGCGAAAAGGCGGCCGATCATGTGCTTGGGCGCACGCCCCTTGCGCGCGACAACCGGGGGCCTTGGCTCAACCCGGACTGGCAGACCGCGCAGCGGTGACATAGATCAGGGTCATGGCTGATGATCTGACACTCGACGCCCGTGAGGGCCTCCCCGCCGAGATGCGTGTGCTCGTGGAGGAATACCCACGCGACATGTGGGAGGGACACCCGAACTTCTCGGGCCTGACCGCGTTCTGGTTGCAAATGCACGGCAAGTTCCGGTCGGTGCAGACCGAGCTCTTGCGCCTCTCGCAGGACTACCTCGACGGCAAGGCCGAACCGATGCGCTACGGCGCGATGACCTCGCGCTACACCGGGTTCTTTCTGGAAGGCCTGCACGGTCACCACAACATCGAGGACCACCATTATTTTCCGCAGATGATGCAGTTGGACGGTCGGGCCGAGCGGGCGTTCGATCTGCTCGACGCAGACCATCAGGCCCTGTCCCACCACATGAACGCGCTTGCGGATGCCACGAACGCGGTGCTCAGACCGCTCCAGGACGGCAAGGACGTGCGCGATCCGGCGGGCAAGCTGCACGGCGTCCAAAGTGATTTTCAGCGGTTCCTCGACCGGCATCTGACGGATGAGGAAGACGTGGTTGTGCCGCTGATCCTCGCTCATGGCGAGAATTTCCACTGACTTGATCCGCGTCAAAGTGAGCGCGCGCTCAGGCTCCTAGTCTCGGTCCACACGCTGACAGGAGACACAGATGGCACATACGCCCCACGAACTTCACGAAGAATTCCCCGATCTCGCCGATCGCATGACAGCGCTCAAGACCGAGGACAGCCACTTCGCCCGTCTCTACGAGGAATATCACGAGGTGAACCGCGCGGTGCACCGCGCCGAAACCAACGTCGAGCCGACGGATCAGTTCACCGAGGAAAAGCTGCGCAAGGATCGCGCGAAGCTGAAGGATGAGCTTTACAAGCTTTTGACGGCCGAGGCCTGAGCCTCAACGCTCGCGCTGGCCGAGCCCGATACGTTCGGCCAGCCGCGCGACCAGCGGCTTGCGCCGGGCCATGATACTGTCGTCCATCGCCCAGTGCGGCGGCTCGGTGCGCGAAACGAGTTTCGCCTCCACACGCTGGGTTTCCTGCATCAGGCCCAGATCGGCCGAAATCACTTCGGTCGCAGCTTTGGCGAATTCTTCGAATTCGTCGCGCTCTTGGATGGTCGCATCGGACAATAGGCAGGACTTTCAGGTCAGGGTGCAGTGGCTCACATTCAGTATCGCTAGTCTCACCTACCGTAACTGAGTTTCCGCTACCCGACCAACGCTTTCTTGCATTTCAAAGGGAACTTTATCGCGAGGTCAGGCCGTGCCTTCGTCAGCGACCTCCTCCGGGTCGCGTCCCTCCTCCACAACCTGCTCGAAACGCTCGAAAAAGCTGTCGACCATCTTCTTGGCGAAGCCGTTGACGACCCGGCTGCCCAACTGGGCCAGTTTGCCGCCGACCTTGGCGTCGACCTCGTAGGACAGTTCTGTACCGCCCTCGACGTCCTTTAGCGAGACGTCCGCGCCGCCCTTGGCGAAGCCCGCAACGCCCCCCTTTCCCTCACCGACGATTCGGTAGCTTTCGGGCGCGTTGATGTCCTCGAGCGTGACGGAGCCTTTGAAGGTTGCCTTCACCGGCCCCACCTTCTGCTTCACAACCGCTTGGAACCCTTCGTCCGGGGACCCTTCGAGTTCTTCGCACCCCGGAATGCACGCGCGCAGCGTGTCCGCGTCGTTCAGATGGTTCCAGACCGTCTCACGATCAGCCGCGATCGTCCGGCTTCCAGACATTTCCATGGGGCACCTCCCTGTTCACCGGACCGATCCTAGACGCGGGGTTCGCGGCGGTAAAGCGCCCGCGTCACCGCGCGATATCGTATGGGAGCAGCCCGCGTCGGTCGGGATCGACACGCAGTTTCCGCTCCAGCGGGGGAACCGAACGCTGGTGGCAGTCGTGGCGTTCGCAGATGCGGCAGGAAATGCCGATGGGCTCGAAGGCCGCAGCATTCGTGACGTCCAGATCGTCGGCATAGACGAGCGAGCCCGCATGTTTCACCTCACAGCCCAGCGCAATGGCGTAGCGGCGGATCGGTGCCTTGAAGCTGCCGCCGGTTTTGGACACGTCGCGGGCGAGCGAGATGTAGCGCACACCATCGGGCGTCTGGGCGAGCTGGCGCAGGAATTGCCCCGGCGTCTCGAAGGCGCGGTGGACGTTCCACAGCGGGCAGGCTCCGCCGAAGCGGGCGAACTGAAGCCGCGTGGCTGAGTGGCGCTTGGTAATCGTGCCGGCCTGATCGACCCGGACGAAGAAGAACGGGATACCCTTGGCGCCCGGCCGCTGGAGGGTGGAAAGGCGGTGGGCCACCTGCTCCACCGAGGCCCCGAAGAGGTCCGCGAGCCGTTCGAGGTCGTGGCGCGTCTCCTCGGCGGCGGCGAGAAACCGGGCATAAGGCAGGAGCGCGGCGCCCGCGAAATAATTGGCCAGCCCGATCTTGGCGATGGCGCGCGCCTCGTCGGACTGGAACCGGGCAAGGTCGAGCGTCGCCTCAAGAAGGTCATTCTGGGCGATAAGCGCGACCTGGTGAAGAAGTTGAAAACGCCGCGTTGCCGGGGCGGACAGCGCCGAGAGCGTGATGCGCCCGGCCTCCGCGTCGTAGCCGCGCAACGCACTGGTATCTGACAGCACAACCTCGATCCCGCGGCGGGTGAGATAGGTCTCCGCCGCCGCTTCGGGCGTGGCGTCACGGACGAAATGCTCGGCGGCGCGGTCCACCGCGTCGATGTAGTTGTCGCAGTAATGAAAAAAGTCGCGAACCTCTTCCCACGGGCTTTCCTGAACGGTCCCGCCTTCGCGCCCGAGCGCCTCGTCGAGCGAGGCGAGCCGCTCATGGCCTTGGCGATAGGCGCGATGCACCTCGAGAAAGGCACGCGCGAGCGCAGGGGCATTGGAGGCGACAAGACGCAGATCGGCCACCGGCGGGGCCGTGTCGGCAAACACCGGGTCCGCCAGCGCCTCGCGCATATCCGAGACCAGCCTTTCGGCATCGCCGGTGGACAACTCCGCCACGTCGAAGCCGAATTCCTGCGCCAACGCCAGCACCACGCCGGTCGAGACCGGGCGGTTGTTGTTTTCCATCTGGTTGAGGTAGGGCAGACTCACGCCCAGCTTCTCGGCAAAGGCCTTCTGCGTCAGGCCCAGCCGGGTGCGCGTCTCGCGCAGCTTGACGCCTGCATAGAGTTTCTGTGTCGCCATGCGGCCCTCCCTTTGCAAAAACGATCTGTAGTCTTTGCAAAAGAGTGCGGCAAGCTTCAGGCCAGAGCGGCCAGCCGGTTTTCGCGTCGGATCACGATAAGGATCGACAGGACAGCCATCACAGCAGAGGCGAGCATCAGCCACAGGAGCGGATCGGGGCCGCTCTCGGTCGTGAGACGCGAGCCCACGAAAGCCGAGATCGCGGCACCGCCACCGATCATCAGAGCCCCGCCGAGGCCGGACGCGCTTCCGGCGAGGTTCGGACGCACGGACAGAAGGCCCGCGTTTGCATTCGGAAGGGCCATGCCGTTGCCGAGGCCCACGAAGCCCATCAGGCCGAAGAAAATGTAGGCATTGCTCAGACCCGCGAGGTGAAGCGAGATCGACAGAAGCAAGCCGCCGAGGAAGATACCGGCACCCATCAGAATCATCACATTGATCCCGGTGCGCACCGAATACCGCCCAGCGATGAAATTGCCGAACAGATACCCGACAGCCGGGGCGCCCAGCAGCACGCCGAGGAGCGAGGGCGAGATGTGGAAGATTTCGCTCCCGACGAAAGGCGCACCGCCGAGATAGGCAAAGAAACCGCCGGAACAGAACATGGCGGCAAGGCTGTAGCCCCAGAACCGCGGGGAGCGCAGGAGTTCCGGATAGGCACGCAACTGGTCCATCAAGCTCCCCTCTCCGCGCGGATGGGTTTCGCCCAGGTCGCGCAGGATCAGGACGAGCACCGCGACGCCGAGAAGGATCTGGAGCAGGAACGTGGATTGCCAGCCGAACTGATCGGACAGGAAACCGCCCACGGCGGGCGCGGCCATCGGCACGATCGACATGCCCATCGTGACATAGGCGATCATGGACGCGGAGCGTTCGGGTGGGAGCATATCGCGGATCACGGCGCGGCTGAGGACGAGGCCGGTGACCACGAAGGCCTGCAACATCCGGAAGATCAGGAACATGACGACGTTGGTGGACAACATGCATCCGAGGCTCGCCAGAACGTAGATCGCGAAGCTTACGATCAGGACGGGACGCCGACCGAAGCGGTCGGAAATCGGCCCGAGGATCACCTGAAGCGCCGCATTCACAGCGAGATAGATCGCCACCGACAGCTGCATGATCTGGTAGCTGGTACCAAGATCGTCCGCCATCACCGGCAGGGCGGGCAGGAAAACGCTCATGGAAAGCGCTGCCACGCCGGTAATCATGATAAGCGTCAATACATGCGGCGGCGTCGTGCGATCGAGGAGCCGCGCGGGAGGAAATTCACTCATGCGAGAGGGTTAGTCCCGTGTGATGCCCCTGTCGAGGTTGTTTCGGGAGCGGTGGCGCAGAGTTGTACGGGACTTTTCTGCGCTGCCGCACAGAACATGGCTCAAACGAACAGGTCTCCGTCGGCGAGATCGGCGCGCGTCGTGTCATGCACGACAAGCACGTCGCCACCGCCGAAATCGAACCAGATATCGTCTCCGCGCTGCTCGGAACGTGCCAGAACAGCTTCGAGTGTGCCGTGACCTTCGACGCGGATACGGTCGCGGTCGGTCTCGAAGTCGCGGATGTCGTCATGTCCGCTCGTGAAGATAAAGGTATCGGCCCCGCCGCCGCCGCGCAGGATGTCGTCGCCCGGCCCGCCGTTGATCGTATCCTGCCCGTACCCGCCACGAACCCGGTCGTCACCGGCGCCTGCAAGCAACGTGTCGTTGCCCTGTTTTCCGTTGAGCATGTCGTCGCCCGCGTTTCCCCGGATGGTATTGTCAGCCGGGTTCCCTGCCAGCCGGTCATTGCCGCTGCCGCCCGCCGATGCCTCGATCACCGTGCCGAAGGCGACCGCAACGTCTTCATAATGCGCACCGAAGCGGGAATACTCACCCTCGCGCAAATCCAGTTTGACCCGGTGAGGGCGCGCGCTCGCATCGAAGAGGTCCCATCCGCCCGTGTCCCAGATCGTGTCGGTCGTGGCCGTGCGCGGCCCCGTGTAGGTCGTATTGCCGCCGTTGTGGCTGGCCGCCCCCCAGATTTCCTGAAGCGCCAGCACGTCGAACACCGCCATCGCGTCCGAGCCTGCGCCGGAGCCGGGATGCGGATCATAAGCCATCGTTGTCCACTTGTTCGTGTCGAACCGGTCCGGAAGAAGGTCACTGTCGAAAGAATGGCGCAGACCCAGCGCATGGCCGATCTCGTGCAGGACCACCGCGTGGCGGTCCGACACGATATCGAAATCGCGATCGAAAACGGCGAAGCTGTCGACGGCCTCTATTCGACTGCCGGAGGTTTCGGCCTTCCACCCGCCTTGACCGGCGATACCGTCGTCCAGGGCCGCAAATGCGAAATCCATGTCTGGGTTCGTGGTCGCCGACACTTCCACGAAATCGACATTCAGGAAGGTTTCAATATGGGCAAGGGCGCGGCGGACCGCAAAGACCTCCCCCGATTGCCATGACGCAAAGCCGGAGAACGACGCGGAACCCGAGAACTCGAACGTCGCGGCCCGATCGTTGAAGGCGTAGCTGATCAGGTGCCGTGCCTCCGGCGCGTCGCCATTTATCGCCGCGCTCGAGCGGAACAGCGGGAAATGCAGAGCGGACAGAATCGTGGATCGCGACGGTATCGCCATAGGATTTCTTCCTTCGTTCCAGCGCTCGCGGTCCGCGTGTGAGCGGCCGGGCGATGGCGAAGGTCCTATGAGATGAGAGTCAGCGCCCGCTTAACGCGGGAACAGGAAATCGTTAAAAATTTAAGGTTTACGAAGGGTTTACGCGGTGAGCGCGTCGTCGAGCTGGTCGAGCGTGACGCCCGAAAGCGTGAGGGTGTCACCGCCGAAGTCAATAATGACGCGACCACCGGTCTCGTGCGCCTGGGACAGGATCTGTTCGGCAGTTCCGAAGCCCTCGAACCAGAGCGCGTCGGTCCCGGTCCCGAAGTCCGTAATCCGGTCAGTGCCGTAGCCTGCGCGGAACACGAAGGTATCCGCCCCTGCCCCGCCGGTCAGGATGTCATCGCCTGTCCCGCCGTCGAGTCGGTCCGCCCCGCGCCCGCCGAACAGCCGGTCGTTTCCTGCGCCGCCCAACACGATATCGCGTCCGCCGCCACCGTATACGACATCGTCTCCGTTCTGCCCGTCGACCCGGTCTCGCCCATGCGTCCCGCGCAACTCGTCATCGCCGTTGCCGCCGTGGATCACATCGGCCCCACGCCCGCCACGGATCGTATCGGCCCCGTCGCCGCCCTCGACCTCATCGGCACCGGTGCTCGCCCGGATCTGGTCTGCGCCTGCGTCACCGAAAACCGAATCGTCACCGCCGAGGCTGAACAGCGTGTCGTCCCCACCGCCGCCCTCGATCCGGTTTGCCGCCTGGTTGCCGGTGATCCGGTCGCCGAAATCGCCGCCCAGCGCGTTTTCGATCACTGAGCCGAACGCGATCGTCACGTCGTCATGGGTTCCGAAGCGCGAAAACGCCCCTTCGCGCAAATCGAGCCGCACGGACCAGTCCGCGTCCCGTGCATCGAAGACGTCGGTGCCGCCGGTGTCCCAGATCATGTCGACCTCGACCCCGTCCGGACCCGTGTATCGCGTGTGGCCGGGTTCGCCCGCCACGCTGCCCCAGATATCCTGAAGCGCGAGGACGTCGAAGATCATCATCTCGTCCCCCACCACCCCGGTGTCCGGGTTCGCGTGGTAGGACATGACAGTGTATTTGTTGTTCTCGAACGCCTCGTCCATGTGATCGGCGTCGTGGGAATGTTGCAGTCCCAGCGTGTGCCCCAGTTCATGGAGGATGATCCCGAGCGAGCCGTTCACGAGGTCGTATTCACTGTCGAAAACGGTGAACCCGTCCCACGCGGTAATGTCTTCGTCCCACCACGAAACCTGATAGCCCCCGTTTCCCACGATCTCGCCCGGCAGCGACACCTGGCCCACGTTGAGGTCGGGGTCCGCCTGTCCCGTGACCTCGGCAAACCGGACGTTGAGGAAGCTCTCGATATGGTCGAGCGCCTCCCGGAACCTTTGCCGTTCCGCCAGCGTCCAGGCCGTCCAGCCAAGATAGCTCCCCGTGACGGGCAGGTCGTTCGGCTGGCTCGTGGTCGCGAATTGATAGGTAATTTCGTATCGGGACTGCCCGGTTCGGTTCACCGGATTCAGCCGGTTGAACACCTCATACTGCATCGCACTCAGAATCGAGGTCGTACTCGTCACGGACCGCTCCCATTCGTCAGGTCCCCACCCTTCGAACGGACGTGCCGCCGCAGGCACATGCGGCACATCTTGAAGAAATCGTTAACGGTGGATTGTGTCCCAAATGGGCAAAGGTCTGGGCTGATCGGCGGAATTGTTCAGGCGACGCTCAGGTCGTGAGCGCGTCCTCGACAGCGGTGAGCGTCGTGTCTTCGATAATGAGCCTGTCGCCCGCGCCGAAGTCGAATATGACGTCGGACCCGGCCTCGCGTGCGAAACCCATCACGGCCTCGGCATCACCGAAGCCCGTGACCGCAAGGCTGTCGTTGCCATTGCCGAAATCGGTGATCGTGTCGGTGTCGTAGCCCGGGCGAAAGACGAAGGTGTCGGGGCCGGGCCCTCCCCGCAGGCTGTCGTCACCGGTCCCGCCATCAAGCCGGTCCATCGCGCGCCAGCCACGCAGGTCGTCATCTCCCGCGTCACCGAAAAGCGTATCGCGCCCGCCGCCGCCTTTGACGAGGTCGTCGCCCTCCCCGCCCCGCACCGTGTCACGCCCGCGCGTGCCTTTGACCGTATCGTTGCCTTCCCCGCCGTCGACCACATCCGCGCCGCGACCGCCGCGCAGTGTGTCGTTGCCGGTCTGACCCTCCAGCCGGTCGTCCCCCGTGGTGCCGCGCAACAGGTCGCCACTCGCTCCACCCCTGAGAATGTTGGCGAGCGCGTTGCCGATAAGCGTGTCACCATAAGCGCTGCCATAGGCGCTCTCGATATCGGCGTCGAAGGCGATCGCCATGTCCTCGCGCCCGGCCCACTCGGAAAACGCCCCGCCCCGCAGATCAAGCTCCACCCCCCGGCCCCAACCCCGCGCGTCGAGGCTGTCCGTGCCGCCGGAGTCCCACACGACGTCGATGCCGGCCACACGCGGGCCGAGATAGGCGGTATCGCCCCCGTTGAAATCCGCAGCACCCCAGATGTCCTGAAGCGCCACGAGGTCGTAGACCATCATCCGCGTCGTGTCGGTGATGCCCGGCGTCGGGTCGTCCGTATAGGACATGAGGCTGTAATGGTTGGTATCGAAGGCCGGATCGAGCGGCACGCCCTCGAAGGTATGGTCAAGGCCCAGCGCATGGCCGACTTCATGCAGGATCAATCCCTGCTGGCCCGAGGCAAGGCCGATGGTCCGGTCGAAAACGGCGAAACCGTCGTAGCGGGTGATGCGGACGTTGAGGCTCGAGTACTGCGGCCCGCCCAACCCGGCGATGCCGAATCCTGTCGTCACCTTGCCGAAGTTCAGGTCAGGGTCCGATGCGCCCGACACCTCCACGAAATCGACGTTGAGGAACTGCTCGACCGTGGCAAGCGCGGCCCGCACGGCGGCCTTCTCGGCCCCGCCGAACGCAGTCCAGCCCGTGAAGCTGTACCAAAGGTCGCCCGGCTGTGCCGTCTCGAACTCATAGGTGATCCTGTAGCGCCCGTCGCCGCTCGTGTTGATCGGCGCGAGCGCATAGATCCCCGGAAACTGGAGCGACTGGATGACATCATTTCGCGTGGGCATCGACCCGACCCCGTATTGCCGATTGCGAAGTCCCGTTTAGGACATTTCGCAGGCCGGCCCCAGACTCGCGCGGATCACAAATGGCGCAAGCCGCCGCGCTGGCGAAAATCCGCCCGGGGCGCGCCGAAGAGTTTGCAATTATTCATTTCGCAGATCGACCCGCACAAAACCTTTGCAAATTCGCCGGAAACCGTTTGGGTCTGACGCAGGTTGCGGCTAGTTTGCGCGGAAATCAAGGAGGGCCGTCCGATGAAAGATATCCTGCAACAGCTCGAATCCCGGCGCGAGGTCGCCCGGCTGGGCGGCGGACAGAAGCGGATCGACAGCCAGCACGGCAAAGGCAAGCTGACCGCACGCGAACGGGTGGAGCTTCTGCTCGACGAAGACAGCTTCGAAGAATTCGACACCTTCAAGGCCCACCGCTGCACCGACTTCGGGATGGAAGAGCAGCAGTATCCCGGCGACGGCGTCATCACCGGCTGGGGCACGATCAACGGCCGCCTTGTCTATGTCTTCTCGCAGGATTTCACCGTCTTCGGCGGCTCGCTCTCCGAAACCCATGCCGAGAAGATCTGCAAGATCATGGACATGGCGATGCAGAACGGCGCGCCGGTCATCGGCCTCAACGACTCGGGCGGCGCACGCATCCAGGAAGGTGTGGCCTCGCTCGCGGGCTACGCCGAGGTGTTCCAGCGCAACATCATGGCCTCCGGCGTCGTGCCGCAGATATCGGTCATCATGGGGCCTTGCGCGGGCGGCGCGGTCTACTCCCCCGCCATGACCGACTTCATCTTCATGGTGAAGGACACGTCCTACATGTTCGTCACCGGCCCCGACGTGGTGAAGACCGTAACGAACGAGGTGGTGACGGCCGAAGAACTCGGCGGCGCCTCGACCCATACGAAAAAGTCCTCGGTCGCCGACGGCGCATTCGAAAACGACGTTGAGGCGCTGACCGAAGTGCGCCGTCTCGTCGATTTCCTGCCGCTCAACAACCGCGACAAGGCGCCCGTGCGACCGTTCTTCGACGAGCCCGAGCGGCTCGACCATTCGCTCGACACCCTGATCCCGGACAACCCGAACGCACCTTACGACATGAAGGAACTGATCCTGAAGGTCGCGGACGAGGGCGATTTCTACGAGATCCAAGAAGACTTCGCCAAGAACATGATCACCGGTTTCATCCGGCTCGAAGGGCGCACCGTGGGCGTCGTGGCCAACCAGCCGATGGTGCTGGCGGGCTGCCTCGACATCGACAGCTCGCGCAAGGCCGCGCGTTTCGTGCGCTTCTGCGACGCCTTCGAAATCCCGATCCTGACCTTCGTCGACGTTCCCGGCTTCCTCCCCGGCACCGGGCAGGAATACGGCGGCGTCATCAAGCACGGCGCGAAGCTCCTGTTCGCCTATGGCGAGGCGACGGTGCCGAAGGTCACGGTCATCACCCGCAAGGCCTATGGCGGTGCCTATGACGTCATGGCGTCCAAGCACCTGCGGGGCGACTTCAACTACGCCTGGCCCACCGCCGAGATCGCGGTGATGGGGGCCAAGGGCGCGACCGAGATCCTCTATCGCTCCGAACTGGGCGACCCGGAAAAGATCGCGCACCGCACGCAGGACTACGAAGACCGCTTCGCCAATCCCTTCGTCGCTGCCGAAAAGGGCTTCATCGACGAGGTGGTCATGCCGCACTCGACCCGCAAACGGGTCAGCCGCGCCTTCGCGTCGCTGCGCAACAAGAAGCTCGCGAACCCGTGGAAGAAACACGACAACATCCCCCTGTGAGGGATGTCAGGAGGGAAGCGTGATGCGTCACCGGACGGTTTTGTTCAGCCTGCTGGCCACCAGCCTGGCCGCGCTGGCATTGCCTGCCGTGGGCGCGGAGGAGATCCCGCTTCCCTCCGGCCACAGCGTCAGCTTCAACGACGTGATCTGGGGCCAGCCGGGCCCGTCCGGGCTTACGATCCGGTTTCGCTTTCTCGACCCGGCCCTGGCCGAGCGGGCGGATGAGGATGGGATCATCATCGCCACCGAAGACACCGAATACCTGTGCGAATTCTATGCGCTGGAACGGATCACCGAGAACGGACCGCAGCCGCAGCAGATCGTCATCTCGATCTCGGACCGGCCCGTGGCCTTCGGCGAACCGGACCCCGACGTGACGCAGATCTTCGAAGCCTACGCCTTTCGCGACGGCACCTGTATCTGGGAGATGTTCTGATGGCGCTTCCCTACATGACGAAGCACCGCGGTTTTCCCGGCCGCCTGCCCGGCACGGATTTCCAGTTCACGGTGCGCCGCGCCAACAAGAAGGGTGCGACCGCGATCACCCGGCGCGAGCGGTATGCCGACCGCCGCCCCGCCGACAAGCGCGCGGACATGGGCTTCATGGCCGCGCTGTGGGACTATTTCGGCGAGGAGCCGTTCGAACGCGGCAACCTCGACGCGGGCCGCCTGTCCTGGCTGTTCGGGCGCGAAGTCGTGCCCGCCGAGGACCCGTTCGACCCGGCCAGCTATGAGGCGATGCTCCGGATCGACCGCCGCGTCGCCGAGGCGAGCTTTCCCGACATCTTCGGCGGCGATACGGATTTCGGCTTTGACGGGTTCGATGACGACGGCTGGGACGACGAATGAGCAACTTTTTGCTAGCCATCCGCAGTTTTGCGCAAGGATTGGCGCATTGCCCGCGCGCCGGTTTTTCGCACTGTTCGCGGGGCGCACTCTTTGACAGCGTGACACACATGGCGGGCGCTCTATCCCGGTGTCCCGCCTGGTTTAGTCAAACCGTTACCCTTCCCCTTCTGCCCGGGTTGGCCTCCCCCGGCCAACCCGGGATTTTCTTTGCCGCTCCGCCACTTGGCGTTGAGCGACCACTCCCCCACACCTGCGGCTCCGCCGCCAACCAGACGTAACGAAGAGGGACAGGACATGTTCGAGAAGATCCTGATTGCGAACCGTGGCGAGATCGCGTGCCGCGTCATGAAGACGGCGAAAAAGATGGGGATCAAGACGGTCGCCATCTACTCCGACGCGGACCGCCATGCGCTCCATGTCCAGATGGCCGACGAGGCGATCCACATCGGCCCGCCCCCCGCGAACCAGTCCTACATCGTCATCGACAAGGTGATGGAAGCGGTGAAGGCATCCGGCGCGCAAGCGGTGCATCCGGGCTACGGCTTCCTCTCCGAGAACGCCAAGTTCGCCGAAGCGCTCGAGGCCGCCGGCGTCGCCTTCATTGGACCTCCCAAGGGCGCGATCGAGGCGATGGGGGACAAGATCACCTCCAAGAAGCTCGCGCAGGAAGCCGACGTGTCGACCGTGCCGGGCTACATGGGTCTGATCGAGGATGCCGAGGAAGCCGTGAAGATCTCGAACGAGATCGGCTACCCGGTGATGATCAAGGCCTCTGCCGGTGGCGGCGGCAAAGGGATGCGGATCGCGTGGGACGACCAGGAGGCGCGTGAGGGCTTCCAGTCATCCAAGAACGAAGCCGCCAACAGCTTTGGCGACGACCGTATCTTCATCGAGAAGTTCGTCACCCAGCCGCGTCACATCGAGATTCAGGTGCTCTGCGACGGGCACGGGAACGGCATCTATCTGGGCGAGCGGGAATGTTCGATCCAGCGCCGCAACCAGAAGGTCGTGGAAGAAGCCCCCTCGCCCTTCCTCGATGAGGAGACCCGACGCGCGATGGGCGAACAGGCCGTGGCACTGGCCAAGGCCGTGGATTACGCCAGCGCCGGCACGGTGGAATTCATCGTCGACGGCGACAAGAATTTCTACTTCCTTGAAATGAACACCCGCCTGCAGGTGGAACACCCGGTGACCGAGCTCATCACCGGCGTCGATCTGGTCGAACAGATGATCCGCGTGGCCAATGGCGAGGCTCTGTCGATCACGCAGGACGACGTGACCCTCACCGGCTGGGCCATCGAGAACCGGCTCTACGCCGAGGACCCCTATCGCGGGTTCCTGCCCTCCATCGGTCGACTCACCCGCTACCGCCCGCCCGAGGAAACAGCAGCCGGGCCGCTCGTCACCAACGGCAAATGGCAGGGCGATGCCGCCGAAGGCGAAGTTGCCGTGCGCAACGATACCGGCGTCTTTGAGGGCGGCGAGATCAGCATGTATTACGACCCGATGATCGCGAAGCTCTGCACATGGGCGCCGACGCGGGCGGAGGCGATCGAGGCCATGCGCATCGCGCTCGACAGTTTCGAGGTCGAGGGGATCGGACACAACCTGCCCTTCCTGTCCGCCGTCATGGACCACCCGATCTTCGTGTCGGGCGACATGACCACGGCTTTCATAGCCGAGGAATACCCGGAAGGATTCGAGGGCGTAACGCTTGAGCAGGGACAGCTGGAACGCGTCGCGGCTGCCGCCGCCGCGATGTACCGGGTCACCGAAATCCGGCGCACCCGCATCTCCGGCCGGATGGACAACCACGAACGTGTCATCGGCACCGACTGGGTCGTCACCGTGCAGGGCAAGACGTTCCCGGTCACGATCGCTGCGGACAAAGGCGGCTCCTCGGTCACCTTCGCGGATGGCAAGACCATGCGCGTGGCCTCCGCCTGGAAGCCGGGCGACCAGCTCGCCCATATGGACGTGGACGGCGACCCGCTCGTCCTCAAGGTCGGCAAGATCACCAGCGGTTTCCGCCTGCGCACACGCGGCGCGGACATGCGGGTCAACGTGCGCACACCGCGCGCCGCCGAACTCGCCGCGCTCATGCCGGAAAAGGTCGCGCCCGACACCTCCAAGATGCTGCTCTGCCCAATGCCGGGCCTCGTCGTGAAGGTCGATGTGGAAGAGGGGCAGGAGATCCACGAGGGGCAGCCGCTGTGCACCATCGAGGCGATGAAGATGGAAAACATCCTGCGCGCCGAGAAGAAAGGCGTCGTGACCAAGATCAACGCGGTGGCCGGCGACAGCCTCGCCGTGGACGAGATCATCATGGAGTTCGAATAGAGCGATGATCCGGCGCGGCGACAGGACGGACAGACCCGGCCCGCGCCGCGTGCGGGGGCCTGACGCATGACCATGTCGCTTTCGCAGACAGGACAAAGCGTCACGGTCGGTCGGCTGACCTTTCCCCTGCTGTCCGTGGCCAGCGCCCTGATCGTTTTCGCGGTGTTGCAGGCGCTGGTCCTGCGCATCACCGGCGGGGTTTTCGAGTATCCGCTGGACGATCCCTACATCCACCTCGCGCTGGCCGAGACCATCGCGCGCGGCGGCTACGGTGTGAATCTGGGCGACGTGTCTTCACCCGGCTCATCCGCGCTCTTCCCGCTCCTGCTCGTGCCGTTCTCGGGGACGGAGCTTCACCGCTACCTGCCGCTCTTGTGGAACGTGGTCGGCATGGGGGCGACCGCGTGGCTTTGGGGCCGGCTTCTGGCCGAGGCGGGATACCGTCAGGCGGGCTGGCACTGGCTGGGATTGGCCGCCGCGTTGCTCGGACCCATCGCCGTCATGATCCCGATGGTCGGCTATGTCGGGATGGAGCACACGCTTCACGCCGCCGCCGCGATGGCCGTGATCCTCGGGCTCTATCGCCATTTCGACGGGCGCAGCGGGCTTGTCCTGATCTGTGCCGGGGCGTTCCTCGGCACGGCGCTTCGGATCGAAGGCGCCGCACTCGCGCTGCTGGCCGCCGGGGCGCTGTTTTTCACCGGCGAGCGGCGCGCGGGCGTCACCGTCGCCGCACTTGGGCTGCTGCCGCTTGTCCTGTTTGCCGGGCTGCTCGTCTCCCTCGGGCTCGACCCCCTGCCCTCGTCGGTGCAATCCAAGCTCGCCCATGGCACCTCCGACGCGCCCGGTTTCCTCGCGCGCCGCCTGTCGGTGGTCGCCAACAACCTCGTCCCGGCAGCGGGCAAATTCGTGCTGATCCTCGCCATCGCGGCGTTGATCGTCTGGCGCGCCGCGCCCACGATCAGGTCGGGCCGGTGGAGCGCTTTTGCCGCCGTCGTGGTGCTGGCCGCCGCCGCGCACCTCGCCGCCGGTCAGATCGGCTGGCTCAACCGCTATGAGCATTACATCCTCGTCGCCACCGCCGCCGGGCTTCTCGCCATGCTGCCCAAGGCGTTCGGCGCACCGGGGCCGGGGTGGATCGCGACCGGGGCCGTGGCGCTCGTGGTGCTGGGCGGGTTCATCACCTACCGCATCCCGCTCCTGTTCCACCTCCTGCCCCCTGCCGCGCGGGCCATCCACCTGCAACAGGGCCAGATGTCCACATTCGTGAAGGACCATTGGCAAGGGCCGGTGGCGGTCAACGACCTCGGCCTCGTGAGCTGGCAGAACGACGCCTATGTCCTCGACCTCTGGGGCCTCGCCTCATCCGAGGCGCGCGAGATCCGGCTGACCAACGCGACACCCGGCTGGGCGGGCGACCTGACCGACAAGTACGACGTGCCGGTCGCAATGGTCTATGACCACTGGTTCGGCGACGGGCTGGGAGACGACTGGGTCAAACTCGGCTCCCTGGACCTCACCGTGCCCGGCGGGTTCCTCGGCGGGCACAAGGTGGCCTTTTACGCGACCGATCCGGCAGCCGTGGACGACCTGCGCAGCGCCGTGGCGGGCTGGACCCCCACGCTTTTGCCGGGCACCGAATTCAACTGGGCCGAGGGCATGGCACCATGAGCCGGGTCAGCCCTCAGCGCGCCAGCCGCTCGTCCTGCATTTCCTGTAGGCGCAACGGCATCTTGTCGATCGAGCGCGTGATCTCGCGCACGCTCCACGGGAACGGCTTGCGCAGATATTTCTGTCCGTCCTTGCCGATGAGCACGATCATGAAGCCGCGCGGGCGCAGTTCTGTGCGAATCGGTGACAGCGTATCGGGGTCGGTGTCGGTGATGACCAACACGTCGCGGTCGATCAGATCCTCGGGCCGGTCCGTGATGAAAGCGAGCTGCTCAAGGTATCGCGGGTCGTTCGCGCTGTCTGCAAAGACGACGAGCGGCCGCGCTTCCCACAGGAAATCGGACAACTCGAGGTCCCCCGCCTCCACGATCTGCAATTCCGGCGCCTCCTCGGCGGCCATGACAAGTGGGGCGGCCAAAATCATGATCCCGGCCAAGGCTGCGGTTTTGAACATCTCGTCTCCTTCGCCTCTCAATATAGGTGCAGGAGACACCCGAACAAAGAGCCGGATTTTCGGCGCGGATGAAGGAGTTAGCCTATGAGCGACCAGAACGACTGGAAGGCGCTGGCCGAAAAGGAATTGCGCGGACGCGCTCTCGACGATTTGAACTGGGAAACGCTCGAGGGGATCACGGTCAAACCCGTCTATACCGAGAACGACACGAGCGATCTGCCCCACATGGGCAGCCTGCCCGGCTTCGGCCCGTTCACGCGCGGCGTGAAGGCCACGATGTATGCGGGACGGCCCTGGACCATCCGCCAATACGCGGGTTTCTCGACTGCCGAAGAGTCGAACCAGTTCTACCGCAAGGCGCTGGCTGCGGGCCAACAGGGCGTCTCGGTGGCCTTCGACCTCGCCACCCACCGGGGCTACGATTCGGACCATGAGCGGGTCGAGGGCGACGTCGGCAAGGCGGGCGTGGCGATTGACTCGGTCGAGGACATGAAGATCCTGTTCGACGGTATCCCACTGGATCAAGTCTCCGTGTCCATGACGATGAACGGCGCCGTGATCCCGATCCTCGCCAATTTCATCGTGACCGGCGAGGAACAGGGGCACGACCGCGCGGTTCTTTCGGGGACCATTCAGAACGACATTCTGAAAGAGTTCATGGTCCGCAACACTTATATCTATCCGCCCGAGCCCTCGATGCGGATCATCTCGGACATCATCGAATTCACCTCGAACGAGATGCCGCGCTTCAACTCGATCTCGATCTCCGGCTACCACATGCAGGAGGCCGGCGCGAACCTCGTGCAGGAGCTGGCCTTCACGCTGGCGGACGGCAAGGAATACGTCAAAGCGGCAATGGACGCGGGCATGGACGTGGACCGTTTTGCCGGTCGCCTGTCGTTCTTCTTCGCCATCGGCATGAACTTCTTCATGGAGGCCGCCAAGCTGCGCGCCGCCCGGCTCCTGTGGTATCGCATCATGGAAGAGGTCGGGGCCAAGCAGGAACGCTCCAAGATGCTGCGCACCCACTGCCAGACCTCGGGCGTGTCTCTGCAAGAGCAGGACCCTTACAACAACGTGGTGCGCACAGCATATGAGGCCATGTCGGCAGCACTCGGCGGCACGCAGAGCCTGCACACCAACGCGCTTGACGAAGCCATCGCGCTGCCCACCGAGTTCTCGGCCCGGATCGCGCGCAACACGCAGCTCATCCTTCAGGAAGAGACCGGAATCACCAACGTGGTGGACCCGCTGGCTGGCTCCTACTACGTCGAAAGCCTCACACATGAGCTGGCCGAAAAAGCCTGGGACCTCATCCGAGAGATCGACGAGATGGGCGGCATGACCAAGGCCGTGGCTTCCGGCATGCCCAAGCTTCGGATCGAGGAAACTGCGGCGCGGCGCCAAGCCGACATCGACCGGGGCGACGAGGTCATCGTCGGGGTCAACAAGTACCGCAAGGACCACGAGGACCCGATCGACATTCTGGACGTCGACAACGTGCGCGTGCGCGACGGTCAGGTGAAGGCGCTGGAACGCATCCGCGCGAGCCGCGATCAGGCCGCCTGCGACGCGGCGCTGGACGAACTCACCCGCCGCACGACGCAAGGCGGCAACCTGCTCGAAGCCGCGGTGGAAGCCGCCCGGGCCCGGGCCACAGTCGGAGAAATCTCCATGGCGATGGAAAAGGAATTCGGCCGCCACCGCGCGGAAGTCAAAACGCTCGCCGGTGTCTATGGTGCCGCCTACGAGGGCGACGAGGGTTTCGCTGCGATCCAGAAAGACGTGGAAGCCTTCGCCGAAGAAGAGGGCCGCCGCCCCCGGATGCTCGTCGTGAAAATGGGTCAGGACGGCCACGACCGGGGCGCCAAGGTCATCGCGACCGCTTTTGCCGATATCGGCTTCGACGTCGACGTTGGCCCGCTGTTCCAGACTCCAGACGAGGCCGCGCAGGACGCGGTGGACAATGACGTCCACGTTGTCGGCATCTCGTCACAGGCGGCCGGGCACAAGACGCTCGCACCCAAGCTGATCGAGGCACTGAAGGCGCAGGACGCGGGCGACATCATCGTGATCTGCGGCGGCGTGATCCCGCAGCAGGACTATGAGTTCCTCAAGAAAGCAGGGGTGAAGGCGATCTTCGGACCGGGGACGAACATTCCCGAGGCGGCCAAGGATATCCTCAAACTCATCCGTGCCGCGCGCAAGTAAAGCGTCACCGGGAGACGACTGTGACGGGCCGGGCATACGCCCGGCCCGATCTCGTTACGGCATGTTCCAGTCCCGCGAACGTTGCTCCCACATCTTTTCCCCGATGAAACAGTCGTAGCTGCCGCCCGCCTCGTATTGCACCGGGATGATCTGCTCTTCGGGCGGCGCGGACCCGATGAACACTTCCATCACCAGCTTCTGCAACACGGCGTCCGCGAAATCCTCCCACCCGAGCACCGGAACGACAAAGGCCCCCGGCCCACCGATCACGCAGTCGCGGTAGTAGACGTCGAGGTCGTCGATGCTCCATTGGCTCCACAGCCCGTCCTCGGTCAGAAGCGGCAGGCCGTTGATGACGATCCCCTGCGCCACGGTCTCGTCCCGCATGCGCTCCACGCCCCGGCCCTGATTGTTCGGCCCGTCGCCCGAGACATCGATCACCCGCCGGATACCATCGAAGTCATTGGAATTTAGCGAGGCCGTGGCAAAGGCCAGCGCCTCGGAGATCGAGGTGCGACGCATCGTGGGATTGAACGTCAGCGACAGCGCGTCGGCAAAGGTGGCGAGGTCGTCGCCCGTTTCGACCAGCTGCCACGGTACGATGACCCGCTGGCTCCCCGCCCATTCGACATAGGTGATCGCGATGCGGCCCATCGCGCCCGAGGCGACCGCATCGGCCAGCGCCTCGGACCGCAGCGCGGCGGCATAGCCCCGGCGCTGGATTTCCAGTTCGTCATAGCTGACCGACCGCGACACATCGACCATCAACGCGAGTTCGAGGTCCACGAGAAGCGGCTCGGCACGCGCGGTGGTGGCGGAAAGGACGGCGGCGGCGAGGAACGGGAAGCGTTTCATCCCGTCAGCATGTGCGCCCGCCCGCCGCGCTGTCCATTCACAAGACGGTGGTCAACCGCCCTCGCCCTTGGTGCGCACGGTGTAGCCCGCCGCGCGCGCAGCACGCATCTCGGCCTGCGCCCGACGATGGGCGAAGTCGTCCTGCCCCACATGCATCCGCCCGGGCAGCGTGTAGTCGGGATCGAACGGCGCACTTTCCCCGTAGCCGAAGGCGCTGTCCTGCACGAACACCCGGTCCCGCATCCACGGCCAGACCTCGCGCCGCAGGAACAGCTGATCGTCAACGCGCGAGTTCAGAACCTTCTCGCGCGATTTGGCGAAGTCGAGGATGCGCTTGCCCATCCGGGGAATGTTGCCGCGATGCGCGCCCCAGAGACCGGCGAGCACCAGTTCGGAATGGGTCAGGAAATCGCGCATGACATGGAACGGCTGGCCGGAGTTCAGCCAGTCCTGAACCGCCACCCGCTCGCGCACACTCGGCACGCTGTCGGCGTCACGCACGACGTAGATGTCCACGTTCTTGTCGTCCTCCACGAGGAAGCGCCAGAACAGGCCATAGCGGTTCGCGGGCAGTTGCGGGACGAGCCGAAGCTGCGCCCCGTTCGCCCGAAGCTCGGCCTTGGCCTCCTCCGGCACCGTGTCGTCGATGTAGAACCGGGGCGTCCAGCCCGGGTAGACATAGCGCGCGACAATGGCGTTGCGGATCGCCCCCTCGATGTAACGCGCGCCGGACCCCCACAGGGAATAGGACAGCACGTTGCGCTCCGGCGTCTCGGGGTTGAAGCTGTGCAGCACAGGCGCGGCCCGGTCGGTCAGGACGCGCGCTTCGGCCTCCTTCAGCTCCAGCGCCCGGATCGACCAGCGCCGGTTTTCCTCGATATTGCCGCGCCGCCCGTTCAACTCGGACAAATAGCTTGCCCTGAGCACGTCGGGGATCGGCGTGTCGGGGTCGCCCGCAACCGCCAGCGCCTCCTCCACCGCACCGGCACGGGTGAGCGCCGAGATGTGGTTGGACGCGTTCTCACGGTTCGGGTCGAGCCGGTAGACCGACCCCGTGATCTCAACCGCCCGCGCGGTATCGCCGGTATTGAAGGCATGGGCCCCGAGGATGCGTTGGGCGGGGAGGTAGTCGCTCGGCGCCGTTTCCAGCACCTTCGCTTCTTCCGGCGTGAGTGTCAGGGTGCCGCGTCCCAGGATTTCATCGACAAGCTCGGCGTAGCCCATACGCACCCCCTACATCGGCCAGAAGATCAGGATGAGCGGGATGGACACGGCCACCACGATCGCCTCGAGCGGCAGGCCCATGCGCCAGTAATCCCCGAACCGGTAACCGCCGGGGCCGAGGATCAGCGTGTTGTTCTTGTGCCCGATGGGGGTGAGAAAGGCGCAGGACGCCGCGACCGCCACGGCCATAAGGAAGGGGTCCGGGTTCTTGTCCATGACCTGCGCCATCTGGATGCCCACCGGCGCGGCCACGATGGCGGTGGCGGTGTTGTTGAGCACATCCGACAAGCTCATCGTCACGACCATGAGGATGGTCAGCACCGCCCAGGCGGGCAGCCCCTCGGTGAGCGAGACAAGCCCGCCCGCGATAAGCTGCGTACCTCCGGCTGTCTCCAGCGCGGCACCCAGCGGGATCATGGAGCCCAGTAGCACGACTACCGGCCATTCGACGTGGTCATAGACCTCGGACAAAGGCACGATCCCCGTGAGGACATAAAGCGCCACGACCGCGCCCAGCGCGACCGGCAGATAGACCCAGCCAAAGCTCGCCACCGCCACGGCAAACGCGAACAGGCCGATGGCGAGCCACACCTTGCGCTCCTGCGTGACGGCAAGGCCCCGTTGAGCGAGGGGCAGCGCGCCCAGCCATTCGGTCACCGCCGACTCCTGCCCCGAGGGCACGAGCAGCAGCAGGATATCACCCGACTTCACCGGGGTCTTGGCGATCTGGGAGCGGAATTTCTTGCCCGACCGGCGGATGCCCAGAAGCACCGCCTGACGCCGCCAGTTCAGGCCGATGGCCTGCGCCGTCTTGCCGTTGATCCGGCTGTCGTCTGTCACGACCACCTCGATCTTGGCCAGCCCCGCACCGTCCGCCCGCAGCCGTTCCTCTCGCTTGGTGTCGGCGAACTTCAGCGACTGGGCAGCCCGGAATTCATCCAGCGCCTCGGGCGTGGCTTCCAGAACGAGCGTATCGCCCGCCTCGATCCGCGTCGTGCGCTGGTTGCCGTACTTGCGCTTGCCGTCCCGGATCAGGCCGAGGATCACGACATCCGCGCTTTCGGCGGCCTCATAGATCTCTTCCACCCGCTGTCCGACGAGCTTGGCCTCCTCCGGCACGACGAGTTCGGCGGTGTAGTCCGAGTAATCCTCCATCGGGTCGATGGCCGCCCCGCCCTCCTCGGCCCGCGGGATGAAGCGCCACCCGACGAAGGACACTAAGACGAGGCCCACGAGCGCGGTGAGCGCGCCCACCGGGGCGAAGTCGAACATGCGAAACGGCTCTCCCAGGCTCTCGCCCCGGATCGAGGCGATGATGATGTTGGGGGGCGTGCCGATGAGCGTCGCCATGCCACCGAGTATCGTCGCGAAAGAGAGCGGCATGAGGCTCAGCCCCGGCGCGCGACCGGCCTTGCGCGCGGTCTGGATGTCGACGGGCATGAGCAGCGCCAGCGCGGCCACATTGTTCATGAAAGCCGACAGGACCCCGCCGATGGCCCCCATGATCGCGATATGCGCGCCCAGCTTGCGCGAACTGTCCACGAGCGTCCGGGTGATGAGGAACACCGCGCCGGAACGCACGAGCCCCGCCGACACGATCAGCACCAGCGCGACAATCAGAGTGGCCGGGTGGCCGAAGCCGGAAAACACGTCCTCCTTCGGCACCACGCCGATGAGGGCGCCGAGGATCAGGGCACCGAACGCGATCACGTCATACCGGATCCGTCCCCACAACAGCAGGGCGAACACCCCGCCGAACAGCGCGAACAGAATTGTCTGATCCAACGTCATGCCAAAGGCTTAGCGCCTTGGGCGCGGCAGGTCACGCGAGAACGACGGGGATCAGCGAGGCGACAAGAAGACCGGCCATGGTCCAGTTGAACACGGTCAGCCGCCGGGCGTCCGTGAGCCAAAGCCGCACGCGCCCGCCCAGCACCGTCCAGACCGAGACCGAGGGCAGGTTCACCGCACCGAAGACCAGCGCGACCGACACCACGGCGAGGAGCGAACGATCCGGCGCATAGGCCGCAATGGCGGTCAACGCCATCGACCACGCCTTCGGGTTGGCCCACTGGAAGGCGGCGGCCTGAAGGAAGGTCATGGGCGCGGCCTTGGCCCCTGTCGCGCCGGGGGCGGCGGCATGGGCGATCTTCCACGCGAGCCAGCCGAGGTAGAGCACCGCGACGACCTTGAGCACGGTGTGCAGTTCGGGCACCCGGTCGAACACGGCCATCAGCCCGGCACCGACCAGCACGATCATCACGGTGAACCCGATGCCGACCCCGAGCATATGCGGCACGGTGCGCCGGAAGCCGAAGTTCGCGCCGGATGCCATGAGCATCAGGTTGTTCGGTCCCGGCGTGAGCGAGGACACGGCGGCGAAGCCCACAAGGGCGATGAGGAGTTGCGCTGTCATGGCGCAAGTATTTCATCCCATTCGCCGCTATTGGTTGCGAATTGGTGTTGCGATCGGCTTTTCGGTGCAGCTATTCACGGTCATGGACAGAATTGACCAACGAATATTGCAAGAGCTGCGCCGGGACGGGCGCATGGCCAACACGCAGCTTGCGGAGCGAGTCGGGCTGTCGCCCTCGGCCTGCCTGCGCCGGGTGCAGGCGCTCGAAGCCGCCGGCGTGATCCGGGGATACCGCGCCGTGACCGACCCTGCCAAGCTGGGCGCCGGCTTCGTGGCCTATCTCACCGTGGGTCTGTCCGCGCATACCAAGACCGCCCAGAGCCGGTTCGAACAGGCGATGATCGCGAGCCCCGAGGTGCGGGAGTGTCACAACATCACCGGCACGGTGGAATACCTGCTTCGGGTGGAATGCGCCGACCTCGCGGCCTACAAGACCTTTCACACCGACCGGCTGGGCACCGTGGACGGGGTGAACCAGATCGTCACCCATGTGGTCATGGGATCGCCCAAGGACGAGCGCGGCTGAGGGTTTGCGCCGGGGCTGCGCCCCGTCGCGGCGGGGCCTCGCTTCGCTCGGCCGGCCCGTGTCATCGACGCGCCCCATTCGCAACGACAGGGCGCGTGGCCGGGACGGGACCGGAGGGCCAGCCCTCCGGACCTCCCGAAGTATTTGGGGAACGAAGAAGCCGGGACACGGGCTTGCGAGCCCCCCGCGCGGTGACATATAGAGGCGCGACGCAATGAATACGCATGGAGGCATGCATGGCCGGTCACTCAAAATGGGCGAATATCCAGCACCGCAAGGGACGGCAGGACGCCGCGCGCTCGAAGCTGTTCTCGAAGCTTGCCAAGGAAATCACCGTGGCCGCCAAGATGGGCGACCCGGACCCGGACAAGAACCCGCGCCTGCGGCTTTCCGTCAAGGAAGCCAAGTCTAACTCCGTCCCCAAGGACGTGATCGACCGCGCGATCAAGAAATCGCAGGCGGGCGATGGCGAGGATTTCGAGGAGATCCGCTATGAGGGCTACGGCCCCAATGGCGTTGCGGTGATCGTCGAGGCGATGACCGACAACCGAAACCGGACCGCGTCGAACGTGCGCTCGACCTTTTCCAAGAACGGCGGAAACCTGGGCGAGACCGGATCGGTCGGCTTCATGTTCGAGCGCAAGGGCGAGGTCGTCTATCCGGCTTCCGTCGGGGATGCGGACACCGTGATGATGGCCGCGATCGAGGCGGGCGCGGAGGATGTGGAGAGCTCGGAGGACGGGCATGTGATATATTGCGCTGACACCGACCTCAACGACGTGTCGGGTGTGCTGGAGAGCGAACTCGGTGAATCCGAGTCGACCAAGCTGATCTGGAAGCCCACGACGACCACCGAAATGGACCTCGAGTCGATGCAGAAGCTCATGAAGCTGATCGACGCGCTCGAAGATGACGATGACGTGCAACGCGTGACGACGAACTTCGAGGCGTCCGACGAGGTGATGGACCAGCTCTGATCGCGGGCTAGTGGAGCGGACCGCGCGGGGCGTCTGCCGGGGTGACGGCGAGGCGCGCGAGGGCGACGCCCGCCTGTTCGGCCAGCGCGACGGCCGCCGGTGCCATGTCGGCCCGGACCAGAAGCGCGGCCATGAGCATGGCGTCATCACGCTCCCCCGCCAGCGCCGCCTCCACGATCCGCGCGACGCAGGCCTCGTCCGCGCCCAGACAGCGGCAGCCCATCGCGTGACGCATGAGCGGACGCCGGCCATAGGTCAGGCATAACTCGCACAGCGCGCCAATCGCACCGAGCGCCGCGCGCCCGCCGGACCCTGCCGTATCCGCGAGGAAGGCCGCGCGATCCGGCGCGTCCACAGGCTGGCACCACAGCCTGAGGCACAGGACCGCCCCTGCTTCTACCGCGTCCAGCTCGTCGAGAGAGCCGACCGCCGCGCCGCCGCGCGGGGTCGTCAGGCCGCCGTCCATGCCAGCCTCATTTGGTCAGGATGAGTTTGCCCGCGCGCGTGATGCGCAGGGTGTAGAGGGCGTCGCCCAGCATGATCTTGGCCGTGCGCCCGCCAAGCGTGAGCTCGTCGGCGCGGTGCAGCGGACAGGGGGCTTCGCGGCTGCTTTCGGGGGCGGTCATCGCGTTCATCGTGCCGCCTCCTCGCCGGTTGTCAGGCGATCCAGCAGCCATTCGATCCCGTGTCCCTGCCCCAGTCCGGCTTCGGCGAGCATCGCGATGACCTCGCCCCGGTCGTTCGGAGTGGAGTCTTCAGTCGGCGCGTCGGTGCGCCGCGCCTCTCGTGTGTGCGTCATATCCATGTCCTCAGTCTGACCTCTGGCTGGACCTGACAGGTTGGCTGGAGGGGCCTTTTCCTAAAACTGACAAATTTACTCGGATTAGTCAATCGCCCCGTGACGCACCGTTCGTGGTTGCACGCAGTCGCGCGCCGGGGCCACGGTGCCCCATGACCGAAGCGACCTCCGACAGCACCCCGAACCCCATGACCGGCATCTTCTGGATGGTGGTGACGGGTCTCCTGTTCGTAGGCTTCACGGCCCTGGTGAAATCCATGGACGGTCGGCTACCGGCAGCCGAGTTGGGCTGGCTGCGCTACGTCCTTGGCCTTGTTTTCTTCGTCCCGTTCCTGCCCCGCATCCTTGCCATGCGGCTCGACCGCAAGACGCTGGGCCTGCTGGTCACGCGCGGCGTGTTCCATACCGCCGGAGTCATCACATGGTTCTTCGCCATGTCGCGCATCCCGCTGGCCGAGGTGACCGCGATCAACTATCTGAACCCGGTTTTCGTCACGATCGGTGCGGCGCTTTTTCTGGGGGAAAAGCTCGCGGCACGGCGGATCGCGGCCATTGGTGTGGCGCTCGTCGGCGCTCTGGTGATTCTGCGTCCGGGTGTGCGCGAACTCGACCCGGGGCACTTCGCGATGATGTTCACTGCGGCATGTTTCGCGGTCGCCTACCTGATCCTCAGCCCCATCGCGAAACGGGTGGAGCCCTTCGTCATCGTCACCATGCTGGCGGTGACCGTCACCATCGGACTTACGCCCTTCGCACTCTCGGTCTGGGTGACTCCGACGCCTGGCGAGCTGGGGCTGCTCTTTGTGATCGCCGCCTTCGCGACCGCCGGGCACTACACCATGACACTGGCGTTCGCCGCCGCGCCGCTGACGGTCACGCAGCCGGTCACCTTCCTGCAACTGGTGTGGTCGGTGCTGCTGGGGGCCGTGCTGTTCTCGGAAGGGATCGACCCTTTCGTCGTGGCTGGCGGCACGCTTATTATCGCGGCCGTGACCTTCATCACATGGCGCGAGGCGGTTCTGAAACGGCGCGTGACGCCGGGCGCGAACGAAACGAAGCCCTAGAGCATCCCCGGCACGACCTGATCTGGCGGCCGGTGACCATCATCGAAGGTCTTGATGTTGATGATGACCTTTTCGCCCATCTCGATACGGCCCTCGACGGTCGCGGACCCCATGTGGGGAAGCAGCACCACGTTGGGCAGTTCACGCAGGCGCGGGTTCACCTCGTGCCCATGTTCGAACACGTCGAGCCCGGCCCCGCCCAGCTCGCCAGCCCGCAGCATCCGCGTGAGGGCGTTCTCGTCGATGACCTCGCCCCGCGAGGTGTTGATGATGACCGCTTCCGGCTTCATCAGCCTGAGCCGCCGCGCGTTCATCAGGTGAAAGGTCGAGGGCGTGTGCGGTGCGTTGATCGACAGCACGTCCACGCGGCTCACCATCTGGTCGAGGCTCTCCCAGTAGGTCGCGCCGAGTTCCGCCTCGATGTCGGGGTGCAGCGGCTTGCGATTGTGGTAATGCACCTGCATCCCGAAGACCGCCGCGCGCCGCGCCACGGCCTGACCGATCCGGCCCATGCCGAGGATGCCCAGCCGCTTGCCCGCGATCCGGGTGCCCAGCATGTTCGACGGCGACCAGCCGGTCCATTCGTTCGCGGCCATCTGGCGGATGCCTTCGGGCAGCTTGCGCGCGACCGAGATGATGAGTGCCAGCGCCATGTCGGCAGTATCGTCGGCCGAGACGCCGGGCGTGTTGGAGACGAGGATGCCGCGCTGGCGGGCTGTCTGGACGTCGATGTGATCGACCCCGGCACCGTAATTCGCAATGAGCTTGAGCTGCGCCCCGGCCTGGGCCAACAACCCTTGGTCGATCTGGTCCGTAAGCGTCGGGACAAGCACATCCGCACGGCGCATCGCATCGGCGAGCGCATCGCGGCTCATCGGCACGTCGGTCTCGTTCAGCTCGACGTCGAACAGCTCTCGCATCCGCGTTTCGACTGCCTCCGGCAACCGTCGCGTAACGACAACACTCAAGGGCTTACGAGCCATTCACTGCCTCCCCGGACTTTCTTTTCAAGCGCGTCGGTGGCATCGTGTCAGGGAACGCAAAAAGGCACAAGCGCAGGATAATAAAATTGCGCGGCCAATAATCGACAACGCGCGTTCGCGGGCAGAGCAATGACGAAGATTGGCGCATTTCTGGCGTTTTCGGCTCTCGTGGTGGGTCTCCTCGTCTCGGGTGTCGAAGCACGCGCGGCCGAAAGCGGGGCCGAGCGCGGCCCTGTCACAAACCTGCCCATGCCCCGGTTCGTCTCGCTCAAGGTAAGCGTCGCCAACGTGCGCCGCGGCCCGTCTCTCACGCACAAGATCGACTGGGTGTTCACCCGGCGCGGGATGCCGGTCGAGGTGACGGGCGAATTCGGCCATTGGCGCCGGGTGCAGGACCGCGACGGGGTCGGCGGCTGGGTCCACTACTCGCTCATCTCGGGCGCGCGCACCGGCATCGTCGAGACCGACCTGGTGCCGGTTCTCGCCCGCGCGATGCCGGACGGACAGGTCAAGGCACGGCTCGAAGCGGGCGTGATCGTCAATTTGGATCGCTGCGGCCCGGCGTGGTGCCGCGTGAAAGCAGGGGGGTATCGGGGATGGATGGTGAAGTCCGCACTATGGGGCGTCCGACCGGACGAGGTGTTCGAATAGGAATCGAAGAGGTCGCCACACCGGCCTCCGCCCGCATGTTGATGAAGCAGGGCCGGCGGGTCATCCTGATCCATGCCGAGCGTGACAGGCTCGACGCCGTCACCTCCGGCAGCGCCACGTTCTTTCCCAGACTCGCCGAACGCGCCCTGCGTGAAGGCCTCCAGACCCGCGTCGTGCGCGCGCAGTCCAAGGTCGCCGAGATGCTTTCGAACCCCGCCCTCGGCAATATCCACATCATCTTCGGCGACGCGCCGCGCTACGCCCCCGACGCGCTCCACGTCGGACCCGGCCCGGTGTCGGGGTTCTGGTATCTGGACGAGGTGGGCGTGGGTGCCAACAGCTCCGTGCGCTTCAACCAGTTCGCCCCGGAGCGGATCGAGGCCGAGCCCGCGACCTATTTCTTCAACGGCGTGACAAGCTGGATGCTGGAGCACAACGTCTCCCCCATCCGGCAGGCCGCGCGCGTCGAGGGCGGGCTCGACCGCGCCCGCGCCACCATCTTCTGCCAGGAGATCGAGCGGCACCACTTCCGCCAGCATTTCCTCACCACCGAGCAGATGATCCGCACGGTGGCCGAGCATGAGACTGAACGGCTGATCTACCTCAAGCCCCATCCGGCGCAGTCCAAACCGATGCGGCGCGACATCATGGCCGTCGCACAGGAATATCCCAACGTGGTGTTAACGGACGCTTCCGTTCATGACCTCGCCGCCGCAGCCGACATCGTGGTCACGCAGAACTCCGGTGCGGGGTTCGAGGCCCTGATGCAACGCAAGACGGTCGTGACCTGCGCCAAGACGGATTACTGGCAGGCCACGCTCACTGCGCGCACGACCAAGGAACTCGTCGAGGCGATGGACTATGGCCGCACCAGCATGAAGGGCTTTCCGTTCGAGAAATTCCTCTACTGGTTCCTGCACCGCCACCTGCTCGAAATCTCCAAGGACGCGTTTGCCGAGCGGGCGTGGGAACGGATCAGCGACAAGGTCTTTCCGTAGCCCCGACCTTGCGCTAATCAGACCCCCCAAGGCTTGAGGGGACGAGATGGCCAGTCACACCCGCATGAATCTGTCCGCCGGCATCGCCTCGTCGTTGGTGGCCCTGACGCTCGTCGGGCTGAAGGTCTGGGCTCTGGGTGATACGGGGGCGCTGTCCGTCGCGGCCTCGCTCGCCGACAGCGCGATGGACCTGATGGTGTCGCTGGGCGGACTCGCCGCCATCGCCTATGCCGCCCGCCCCGCCGACGATGATCACGCGTTCGGACACAGTTCTGCCGAAGACCTCGCCGCGCTCGGCCAATCGCTCTTCATCATGGTGTCCGCCGCCGTCATCGGCTGGGCTGCCGTCGCGCGGCTCTTGTCCGACGATCCGGTCACGCTCGCCAACGAAGGGCGCGGGATCGTTGTCATGTCGGTGTCCATCGCGCTCACCATCGCGCTGGTCGGCTGGCAGCGTTTCGTCGCGCGGCGCACCGGCAGCCGCGTGGTGCGCGCCGACAGCCTGCATTACCTGGGGGACCTGCTTCCCAACCTGGGCGCCATCGTCTCGCTCTGGGCCTCGGCGGCCTTCGGGCTGGCCAGCATCGACAGCATCGTGGCCATCGGCGCCGCACTCATGCTGGTGGTCGGCGCGATCAACATCTTCAAGGGCGCGTGGGACGCGCTCATGGACCGCGCCGCCGACGACACCACCATCGCGGGGATCGAAAGCGTGGTGCGCGACTTTCCGGGCGTTTACGGCTTCCACGACCTCAAGACGCGCATGGCCGGATCTGTGACCTTCGTGAACCTGCACATCGAACTCGACGGAAACCAGACGCTTGACGAGGCGCACGCCATCGGCGCGGCCCTGCGGCGCAAGCTCCTGAACGAGTTTCCCGACACCGACGTCCTGATCCACAAGGACCCGGTCGGGGTGGAACCCCACCCCGAGGACCCGTCGCGTCAGACCTGAGCGCCGCCTACTCCGCCGCGATCAGCCCCCGGCCCCTCAGAAGCGCCCCGACCTCCGGCATCTTGCCCCGGAACGCGCGATACAGGTCGTCGGCCTCGACCGTGCCGCCACGCGACAGGATGTTCGCCTCAAGGCTCTTCGCGGTCTCGGCGTCGAACGCATCGCCCGCCTCACGGAACGCCGCGAAAGCATCCTCGTCCATCACCTCGGACCACATGTAGCTGTAATAGCCCGAGGAATAGCCGTCGCCCGAGAAGACATGCGCGAAATGCGGCGTGGCATGGCGCATCCGGATCGGGCGCGGCATGCCAAGGCCCTCGAGGATTTCCGCCTGTTTCTGCATCGGGTCCGCAGGGGCCGCGCCCCGGTGGAATTCGAGATCGACCATTGCCGAGGCGACATATTCGACCGTCCGGAACCCGGCGTCGAAATTTGCCGCCCCGATCAGCCGCTCCAGCATGTCCGCGGGGATCGGCTCGCCCGTCTCGGCATGGGTCGCGAACTCACCCAGAACCTCGGGCACCTCCAGCCAATGCTCGTAAAGCTGGCTCGGCAACTCCACGAAGTCGCGTGCGACCGAGGTGCCAGACAGGCTCTCATAGGTCACGTCCGACAGCATCTGGTGGAGCGCGTGACCGAACTCATGAAACAGCGTCCGCGCATCGTCCCAGCTCAGAAGCGCGGCCTTGCCAGCCTCGGGCTTCGCGAAGTTGCACACGTTCACGACGATGGGCCGAACCTCGCCCTCCATCCGGCTCTGGGATCGCATGGCGGAACACCACGCCCCCGACCGCTTGGAGCCGCGCGCAAAGTAATCGCCCATGAAGACGGCCATGTGTTCGCCGTCCCGCGTCACCTCCCACATCCGCACGTCGGGGTGATAGGACGGCCCGTCCAGCGCCCGGAACTCCAGCCCGAACAGCCGGTTCGCGACCGAGAACGCCGCCTCGATCATCCGGTCGAGTTGCAGGTACGGCTTCACCTCCGCCTCGTCGAGGTCGAGCTCGGCTTGCCGCCGCCTGGAAGCATAGTAGTGCCAGTCCCACGGCTCCAACGGGCCGGCATGACCGTCCGCGTGCAGCATTGTCTCCAGCGTCTCCGCATCGGCCAGCGCCGCCGCGCGCGCCGGGGTCCAGACCTCCGTCAGCAGGTCCGCGACCGCCTCGGGCGTCCCGGCCATTTCCGTCTCCAGCTTGTAGGCGGCGAAACTCTCATAGCCGAGGAGCTTGGCCCGCTCCTCGCGCAGCTTGAGGATCTCGGCGGCGATGCCCCGGTTGTCGGTCTTGCCGCCATTGGCCCCGCGCGACGTATAGGCCTCATAAGCGCGCCGCCGAAGCTCGCGCTTGGGCGACGTCGCCAGAAACGGCGTGATGAGGGAACGCGACAGCGTCACAACGGCTCCGCCCACGCCCTTCTCCGCACCGGCGGCGCGCGCCGCATCGACGACGTAGCCGGGCAGACCCTCAAGGCCGTCCTCGCCCAGCTCCATGAACCACCCGCGCTCATCGGCGAGCAGGTTCTGCGTGAACTGCGTGCCCAGCACCGCAAGCCGCTCCATCACGGCCCGGTAGCGCGCCCGGTCCTCACCCTCGAGAAGCGCCCCGGCCCGCACGAAGCGCCGCCGCGTGATGTAGAGGAGCCGCGCCTGTTCGTCCGTCAGGTCCAGACCCTCGCGGTCCTCCCACAGCGTCTCGATCCGCCCGAACAGCGCCGCATCCAGCAGGATGTCCGAGGCATAGGCGGCCAGCTTCGGCGAAAACGCCCGCTGCAATTCTTCGCGCTTCTCCGTCGCATCGGCACCGGCAAGGTTGTAAAACACCCCCAGCACCTTCGACAGAAGCGCGTCCGAAGCCTCCAGCGCCTCGATCGTGTTGGCGAATGTCGGCGCATCGTCCTGCGCCCCGATCTCCGCCACCCTTGCGCGCGCCTCAGTCAGCGCGGCCTCCATCGCAGGCTCGAAATCCTCGTCCGAAATCTCCGCGAAGGGCGGCAGCGCGAAAGGCGTGTCCCAGTCAGAAAGCAGGGGGTTGGTCATGGCGCATCTCCTTTTCCCACACAGCTAGGGACGCCGGGGGCAAAGGTCCAGTGCGCCCCGCGCGCGAGTCGGGACCGGGTCAAGGATCGCCGCAGGCGACCGCGGCCTGCCGCGGCCCGTCCTTGACGCGGGCGCGTCTCGCATCACGCTCGGCATGGCGACCTGAGGGGGCAGACCGCCCCCTCAGGCGCTTCCCCAGCAAACGCTCCGGCATACCCGCACCGCGCACCCCTTCGGCAAGGGAGCCCACCGCGCGTGCCTGCCGCAGGCAGGGACGCGCAAGACCTGCGCGGGCGTCAGCCCGCTCCGCTCGCCACCGGCTCCGCCCCGGACCCGCAGACCGGGCAGTCGTCCCGACGTTTCAGCTTGATGATCCGCGTGTCGGCATAGAGCGCGTCGTAGATCAACATCCGACCGCGCAGCCCCTCGCCCGACCCGGCGATCTCCTTCACGGCTTCCACCGCCATCATCGACCCGACCACACCCGGCAGCGGCCCGAGCACACCGGCCTCTGCGCAGCTCGGCGCAAGCCCCGGCGCGGGCGCTTCAGGGAAGATGCATTGATAGCACGGCCCGCCCCGCGCCGGGTCCCAGGTCGAAATCTGGCCTTCCCATTGCGTGAGCGCCGCCCCGATCACCGGCTTGCCCAGCCGCGCCGCCACGCGGTTGACGAGGTAGCGGGTCTCGAAATTGTCCGAACCCTCGAGGATCAGATCGTAGTCGCCGAAAAGCTCCGTCGCGATCTCCTCGGTCAGCCGTCGATTGTAGGGCCGCACCACCGCGTAGGGGTTCTGCGCCCGCATCGCGGCTTCGGCCGAGAACACCTTGGGCGTGCCGATGGAACTGTCCGGGTGGATGACCTGCCGCTGGAGGTTGGAGTTGTCGACCGTGTCGTCGTCGATCACCCCGATGGTCCCGACCCCGGCGGCAGCGAGGTAGAGAAGCGCGGGCGAGCCAAGCCCGCCGGCGCCCACGACAAGCACCTTCGCATCCTTCAACGCCTTCTGCCCCGGCCCGCCGATCTCGCGCAACACGACATGGCGTGCGTAACGGTCGAGCTCGGTGTCGGAGAACGGGCCATCCGCCGCCGCATGGGCGGGCGCGGCCCGCGCGCGCAGGGCCGCAAGGCCGCGCCGGTAGACCGCGATCAGGATCAGCCCGCCGACCAACGTGGCCCAGGCAGCGAAACTGCCGCCGAACAGGCGCGGGATGGGATGGTCGGGCGGCAGAACGGCATGGGCCAGCAAAACGGCGGCGAGGAGGATACCGACGAGCACCCAGCGCCGCGACCGTGGCACGTCGAAGGCCCAGCCAGCTCCCCAGATCGCGGCGACCGCAAGCAGGACGAAAATCATTTGGTCCCCGTGGACCCGAAACCACCCGCGCCGCGCTGGCTCTCGCCCAGCGCCCCGGCCACCTCATAGACGGCCTGCACCACCGGCGCGACGATGGCCTGCGCGATCCGGTCGCCGTGCCCGATGGTGTAAGGCTCGGCGCCGAAATTCACCAAAAGGACGCCCAGCGGCCCGCGATAATCGCTGTCGATGGTGCCCGGCGTGTTGGGCAGCGACAACCCGTGCCTGAGCGCGAGGCCCGAGCGCGGCCTGATCTGCATCTCGTAGCCCTCCGGTATCTCGACGCGCAGCCCGGTTGGCACGATCCGCCGCTCCATCGGGGCGAGCGTCAGGCCCGCCGCGCGGTCCTCAGTTGGCAGGTTCGCGCGGATGTCCGCCCCGGCTGCCCCGCCCGTGGCATAGGCGGGCAGCGCCACCGCCGGGTCCGCCCAATCCTCGCGCAGCACGCGGATCACCGGCGCGCTCATGCGAGCGCCTCGGCGATCCGGGCGGCAAGCTTGCGCGCGACCTCGTCCTTGCCCATGCGTGGCCAGTCCTCGGCTCCGCCCTCGGAAATCAGGATCACCGCGTTTTCCGAGCCGCCCATGATGCCGGTCTCGGGCGAAACGTCGTTGGCCACGATCCAGTCGCAGCCCTTGCGCGCGCGCTTCGCGGTCGCGTGCTCCACCACGTCATGCGTCTCGGCGGCGAACCCCACGACCAGTTGTGGCCGCCCGTCTCCCATCGCGCTGACGGTGGCGAGGATGTCGGGGTTCTCGGCAAAGTCGAGCACGGGCAGCGCCCCGGACCCGTCCTTCTTGATCTTGCGGTCCGACGCGCTCACCACCCGCCAGTCCGCGACAGCGGCGGCAAAGACGGCGGCCTCGGCGGGAAGCGCGGCCTCGACCGCCTCCAGCATCTCCTGCGCCGTCTGCACCTCGATCACATGGACCCCGGTGGGCCGCACCACATCGGCGGGCCCTGTGATGAAGGTCACGCTCGCCCCCAGCGCCGACAGCGCCTGCGCGATGGCCGTGCCCTGCGCGCCGGAGGATCGGTTGGCGATGTAGCGCACCGGGTCGATCGGCTCATGCGTCGGCCCGGAGGTGACCACAACATGCTTGCCCGCGAGCGGCCCGCCTTTCAGCGCGGCCTCGATGGCATCGGCGATCTCGTCCGGCTCCACCAGCCGCCCGGGGCCGAACTCGCCACAAGCCATCGCGCCCTCGGTCGGACCCGCGAAGAGCACGCCGTCGTTCCTCAGCGCGGCCACGTTGCGCTGCACCGCCGGATGCTCCCACATCCGCACGTTCATCGCGGGCGCGACCAGCACGCGTTTGTCGGTGGCAAGCAGCAGCGTGGAGGCGAGGTCGTCGGCCAGCCCGTTCGCCATCTTGCCCAGCAAGTCAGCGGTGGCGGGCGCGACGACCACGAGGTCGGCATCCCGGCTCAGCTCGATATGACCCATCTCGGCCTCGTCGGTGAGCGAGAAGAGGTCGGTATAGACCTTCTCCGCCGACAGTGCCGCCGCCGACAGGGGCGTGACGAATTCCTGCCCCGCTTTCGTGATGACCGGCACCACCCGCGCGCCGCGTTCGCGCAGGGTGCGGATGAGCGTCAACGACTTGAACGCGCCGACCCCGCCGCCGATGATGAGTAATATCCGTTTCCCTGCGAGCATCCGGCCCTCTTTTTCGACCTTGTTAGGGCGTCATCGCCATCCGCACAACTATTCGAAGGCCGCGCAGGGGTCGCCCCGGTCCACGCCCGGCGCGTCGATGACCGTGTCGAAGGTGCCCTCGGGCGTTCCGCCATCCTCGCCCTGCCCCATCGTGACCACGATGATCTGCGGGCGCACGCGGGCGATATAGGCGGGAACGCCCCAGTCCTCGCGTGTGTGTCCATTGCCCGCGATCACCGCCACCGGCCCGCCGGTTTCCTCCAGCGCCGTGATCGCCGCGCGCGCCAGCACGGCGTCACGCAGCCGTTGCAGGTCGACCATCCCCGGCAGCATGTCGAGGGGCAGCGCACCGCAATGCGCCTCCATCTGAAGGTTGAGCCGGTCGGCCAGTTCCTCGGCGGACAGGTCGTCGGTCAGCCCGTAATCCTCGGCCCCCTCGCCAAAGGCGACGGCGACCCCGGTGTCCATCGCCTCGCGCGTCTCCTCACGCGGCACGGCGGCGCCATAGACGTCGGCCCCGCGCGACGCGGCGAAGATAGGGTAATACATGTCGAAATCGGGCCACCCGGCCTCTTCCCAGCCCAGAAGCTCACCCAGCGCCTCCGGGTCGTCCAGCCGGTCATCGCGCACCTCGGCGGCCTGCGCCTCGGTCAGCATCTCGAAGACGACCGCGCGGGGACGGATGTCGCGGATCGCGGCGGCCTGCGCTTCGTGATGGGCCGGGTTGTCATGAACCTCGCCAAGCACGAACACATCCCCCACAGCCCCCGCCAGCGGCCCGGCATGGGCCGCGACGGGCAACAGGAGGGGGAGGAGCAATCGCCACATCCAATCAATGTGGCGGCTCGGCCCTCGGGCGGCAAGTGCTTCCCCTCGCCCGCGCGCTTTGCTACGCGTGCCCCATGCCGGTCACGCTCCCCCCTCTCACGCTGATCGTCGGAGGCGCGGCTTCCGGCAAATCCGCCTATGCTGAACGGCTGATGGAGGCCACGGGCCGCCCGATGATCTATGTCGCCACGGCCCAGGCTTTCGACGAAGAAATGCGCGCCAAGATCGAAGCGCACAAGGCCCGGCGCGGCGCGGGCTGGACCACGGTCGAGGCCCCGCTGGACCTCGCCGCCGCACTCGAGGCGAGTGATCCGGACGCTGCTGTGCTGGTCGACTGCGCGACCCTGTGGCTCACCAACCACCTGCTCGCCGATCACGATCTCGCCAGCGCCGAGGCCGCGCTCGTCGAAGGCCTCGTCGCCTGCCCCGCGCCGGTCGTCGTGGTGACGAACGAGGTGGGGGCGGGAATCGTGCCGGACAACGCGCTCTCGCGCCGGTTCCGCGCCGCACAGGGCCGGCTCAACCAAACCCTCGCCACCCACGCCGACCGCGTCGTGACCGTCATCGCGGGCCTTCCACTCGCCCTCAAGGGCGGGTTGCCGGAGGGGCTCGAATGACCCGGTTCTGGTGGGTGCGACACGGCCCGACGCACCAGAAGGGCATGGTGGGGTGGAGCGACGTGCCCGCCGACCTGTCCGACACGGCCGCCATCGCGCGGCTGTCGGACCACCTGCCCGAAGCCCCGGTGATCTCGTCCGATCTCGTGCGCTGCATCACCACGGCGGACGCGCTTCAGTCCGACCGACCCCGCCTGCCCCATGACCCCGACCTGCGCGAGCTGAACTTCGGTGCGTGGGAGCTTCGCACCGCCGCCGAGGTCGAGGCAGAGGACGGCGGCGCGATCCGCACCTTCTGGGACCGCCCCGACCTCAACGCCCCACCGGGCGGCGAAAGCTGGACCGACATGACAACCCGCGTGGGCCGCGCCGTCGACCGGCTGCGCGCGAACCAGCCCGGCGACGTGATCGTGGTCGCCCATTTCGGCGCGATCCTCGGGCAGGTGCAGCGCGCCCTGCAATGCCCGGTGGGCGAGGTTCTGGGCCACCGGATCGACAATCTTTCGGTCACCTGCCTTGCCCATGCCGGTGACCGCTGGCACGCCGAAGCGATCAATCACATTCCGTGAAATCCGCATCACTAATGGCGACTTTGCCGATGGCATTGGCGCGGCTACCGTCGCCCCATGACCTACGATCTCTTCATCGGTGACCAGACGTTTTCCAGCTGGTCCATGCGCGGCTGGCTCATGTTCGAAGCGTTCGGCCTTCCGGTCCGTACCCACATGATCGGCCTCTACGACGGGACGATGGCCAAGGATCTGGCCGACCTCGCCCCGGCGCGCCTCGTGCCCGTCATGCGGACGCCCGAGGGCATGGTGGTGGGCGAAACCCTCGCCATGGCCGAGACGCTGGCCGAACGTCACCCCGACGCGGGCCTCTGGCCCGCCGACCCGGCGGCACGCGCGCTCGCCCGCTGGATGGTCGCCGAGATGTGCGCGGGCTTCTCCGCCTTGCGCGGCGCCTGCCCGATGCAGCTTCTCCACCAATACGAAGGGTTTGCGGTGTCGGACGCAGTTCAGGCCGACCTCACCCGGATCGAAACGCTCTGGGCGCTGGCGCGGGAACGGCACGGGGCGGACGGCCCGTGGCTTTTCGGTGCCTACTCGCTCGCCGACGTGTTCTACGCGCCCGTCGCGGCCCGGATCGCGGGCTACGCCTTGCCGGTGAGGACGCAGGCACAGGCCTATGTTGCCACTCACCTCGCTGATCCGGCGTTCAACGCATGGCGCGACGAAGGCCTGAAGAAGCAGTACGACCCCGTGCCCTACGCGATGGACCTGCCGACAAAGCCATGGCCCGGCCCGTAACCTGCCGGCGTTAACCATTCCCTAACCACCGCGCCGCTACGGTCCGTTAACCAGGATCGGAGGGGGCCGCATGGTCGCACGCGCCTATACCGTGGCGTTCGAAGGGGTCGAGGCGCGCAGCGTCGAGGTGCAATGCGCCCTCTCCGCCGGTGTGCCCGCCTTTTCCATCGTGGGCCTGCCGGACAAGGCCGTGTCTGAGGCCCGCGACCGGGTGCGCGCCGCGCTCTCGGCGATGGCCATCGCGTTGCCCGCCCGCAAGATCACCGTGAACCTTTCGCCCGCGGACCTTCCCAAGGAAGGCTCGCATTTCGACCTGCCCATCGCACTGGCCCTGTTGGCCGCCATCGGCGTCATTCCCGAGGAAGACGTGGCGGGCACCGTCGCGCTGGGAGAGCTGTCCCTCGACGGCTCGCTGATCCCCGTCATCGGCGCGCTACCCGCCGCGATGGCCGCCGCCGAGGACGAGCGGGCGCTGGTCTGCCCCCAGGCCTGCGGGGCCGAGGCCGCGTGGGTCGGGGCCGCCAACGTCCTCGCCGCCGCCTCGCTCGCCGCCGTGATCCAGCATTTCACCGGGCAATCCCCACTGGCCCCCGCTGACCCCGGCGAGGTGCGCGACGAGGTCGGGGGCCGCGACCTGTCCGACGTAAAAGGGCAGGAGCGGGCCAAGCGGGCGCTGGAGATCGCCGCCGCCGGACGCCACCACATGCTGATGACCGGCGCGCCGGGGTCGGGCAAGTCGATGCTCGCGGCCCGCCTGCCCTCGATCCTGCCACCGCTCACGCCCGCCGAAGCGCTGGAAACCTCGATGATCCATTCGCTCGCGGGGCTGATCGACGAGGGCGGCATTTCCCGCACCCGGCCCTTTCGCGACCCGCACCACACCGCCTCGATGGCGTCCATCGTGGGTGGCGGGCGGGGCGCGAAGCCTGGAGAAATCTCGCTGGCCCACAACGGCGTGCTGTTCCTCGATGAACTCCCCGAATTCGCCCGCCCCGTGCTCGAAACCCTGCGCCAGCCCGTCGAGACCGGCGAAGTGGTCGTCGCCCGCGCAAACGCCCATGTCCGCTACCCCTGCCGGTTCATGCTGGTCGCCGCCGCCAACCCCTGTCGCTGCGGGCACCTCGCCGACGCATCGCGCGCCTGTGCCAAGGCACCGGCCTGCGGCGACGATTACCTGGGCCGCATCTCCGGGCCCCTGCTCGACCGGTTCGACCTGCGCCTCGACGTGCCGCCGGTGGACATCGCCGACCTCGACCTCGCCCCTTCCACCGACACCTCGGCCGTGGTCGCGGAGCGCGTCGCCGCTGCCCGCGAGATCCAGTCCGCCCGTTTCGACGGCCACGCCCAAGTGCGCACCAATGCCGATGCCGAAGGCAACCTGCTCACCGACATCGCGACACCCGCGGCCGAGGCCCGCGACCTCCTCCTCAAAGCCGCAGACCGCTTCAGCCTTTCGGCGCGCGGGTATCACCGGGTGCTGCGCGTCGCGCGCACCATCGCCGATCTGGAGGGGGCCGACACCATCGCCAAACCGCATGTGGCCGAGGCGCTGTCCTACCGCTTGCCGGGCACTCTCTACGCCTGACACCCCGCGCCCGCCTGAGCGCGCCAGCGCGAGGCAGAGAGCGCGCGCCTTTGGCTCGCTCCGTTTACCAACAGCTCAGGGCAGAACGCGGCGCACGAAGGCCGCGACACCTTCCAGCGCGTCCCGCGACTCGGGCACCCAGCCGTCGAAAATCTGGAACACATGCGGGGCGTTCGGCCATGTCTGCACGGTCACGTCCCCGCCGGCCGCGCGCAGAACGTCCGCCATGCGAAACGCATCGTCGCGCAGGATCTCGTTCTCGGCCACCTGGAACAGCGCAGGTGGCGGGCAGTCAAAATGTGCAAACAGCGGCGAAACATGCGGATCGCGCGGATCGGTGTCCCGCAAGTACCAGCCGATCACGTCGCCCCTGCGCCGCGCGGGCAGCATCGCCTCGGCCCGCTCGTTGTCGCGAACCGACGCGCCGGCGAAGGTAAAATCGACCACGGGCGACAGCAGCGCGACCCCGGCAGGCACCTGCCCCTCGGCGCAGAGATCCGCGAGCAGTCCCAACACGAGGTTCCCGCCCGCGCTGTCCCCCGCGAGCACGATGTCCTTTGGTGCGTAGCCCTTTTCAAGAACCCCGTCCCAGGCCGCGCGGATGTCCTTCACCGCAGCCGGGAACGGGTCGGCGGGGGCCACACGGTAGCGCGGTGCAAAGACCTCGACCCCCGTAAGCCAGGAAATCCGCGCGCACATCGCCGCATGGGTCTCCGGCGAGCCCGCGATGAACCCGCCACCGTGGACATAGATCACCAGCTTGCCGGGGCGAACCGGGTGCGATCCGGGACGGGCCGCGATCCAGAGCCCGCCGCGCCCGACCGTCGCGTCCCGGCACAGGGTATGCGGCGGCGCGCGGAACCAGCGGCGTGCACCCGCCTCGAGCATATGGTGGTTCGCCTCGGGATTTTTGGCGTAGGTCAGGAAAGGCTTCACCGCCAGCCGCGAGACGACCGACAGGATTGAGAGCCGCAGGCTCACGCCCGCCGCGCCTCGATCGCCTCCCAGATCTTCGCGGTGATGTTCACACCGTCGAAGCGCTCCAGTTCCTGGATGCCGGTGGGCGAGGTCACGTTGATTTCGGTCAGCCAGTCTCCGATCACGTCGATGCCGACGAAAATCTGCCCCTTCTCGCGCAGGAGCGGACCGATACGCGCGCAGATCTCCCGGTCACGGTCGGTCAGCGCGACCTTCTCGGGCCGCCCGCCGACATGCATGTTCGACCGCGTCTCGCCCTCAGCCGGCACCCGGTTGATCGCACCCACCGGCTCGCCATCCACAAGGATCACCCGTTTGTCGCCTTTGGAGACCGCGGGCAGGAATTTCTGCGCGATAAGCGGCTCGCGGTTGATGCCTGCGAACAGTTCGTGAAGGCTCGACAGGTTGCGATCATTCGGGTCGAGCCGGAACACGCCCGCGCCCCCGTTGCCGTAAAGCGGCTTGAGAATGATATCACCATGTTCGTCCTTGAAGTCGCGCAGGTCGGCCAGAGACCGGGCGATCATCGTGGGCGGCGTGAGATCGGGGAAGGTCAGGACGAGCAGCTTCTCGGGGTAATTGCGCACCCAGAACGGGTCGTTCACGACCAGCGTATCCGGGTGGATCAGGTCGAGGATATGGGTCGTCGTGATGTAGCTCATGTCGAACGGCGGGTCCTGGCGCAGCCAGACCACGTCGAAGGTGCTCAGGTCGACCGTCTGCTTCTCGCCCTTGGTGACATGATTGCCCTCCTCGCGCCGGACCGTGATCGGCCAGCCGGTGGCGAGCACACGTCCTTCCCGAAAGACCAGCGCATCGGGGAGGTAGTAAAACAGTTCATGGCCCCGCGCCTGGGCCTCTTCTGCGATCCGGAATGTCGAATCGGCTTTGATGTCGACCGTTTCGATCGGGTCCATCTGGAGGGCGACTTTGAGGGCCATGGATCACTCCGCACTGTTTGCCATTACATGGCGCAGCCGCCCGGCAAGCACAATGGCCGTCACATCGTGATGTTTTCGAGCGTCTCCATCCGGCCCGCTCCGTCCACCATGGCGAGGTCGAAGCGCATGGCCGCAAGACCGCCCCCGGGCACGCCTGCGAGGAACTCGGTCGCGCTCTGGCAGATCCGGCCCAGCTGGGCCTGCGTGAGCCGACAGGCGGCCCGCGCAAGATCCCGCGCCTTCTTCACCTCGACGAAGACGAACCCGTCTCCGTCGCGAAACACCAGGTCGATTTCGCCGCCGGACCCGCGCCAGCGCCGGGCGACGACGCCATACCCCCGACGCTCATAGTCCCGCGCGACCGACTCTTCAGCCGCCAGTCCCGCTGCATAAGAAACCCGTCCGCTCATCATCACTCCTTCTCCAGCGCCAGTGCGGCCTGGTAGACCTTTCTGCGCGGCAGGCCGTAGGCCTCCGCCACCGCTGCCGCGGCGTCCTTCAGGCTCATGTCCGCCATGGCCTGCCGGAGCGCCGCCTCCATCGTTTCTTCGCCCACGACCTCCTCGCCGCGGTCGAGCACCACCACGACCTCGCCCTTCAGGTCGCGGTCGGCCAGCATGTCGCGCACCTCGGCCAAGGTGCCGCGCAGGACCTCTTCGAATTTCTTCGTGAGTTCCCGGCAGACCGCCACCCGGCGCTCATCCCCCGCAACCTCGCACAAAACACCCAACAATTCCCTAACGCGCCTCGGGCTTTCGAACATCACCAGCGTCGCGGGCACATGGACCAGTTCCTCGATCCACGTCCGACGCGCGCCTGCCGATGAGGGGGCGAAGCCCGCGAAGAGGTAGCGGTCGGTCGGCAGGCCCGAGATCGACAGGGCCGCCGGCACCGCCGAAGCCCCCGGCGCGCTCGTCACCAGCGCACCGGCCGCCGCCGCCTCGCGCGCCAGCGCGTAACCCGGGTCGGCGATGAGCGGCGTGCCCGCCTCGCTCACATAGGCCACCGACTTCCCTTCGCCCAGAAGCTTCACCAGTCCCGCCCGTCCGTTCGGCCCGGAATGGTCGTGATAGGGTATAAGCGGGCGACCGCCCACCGCGATCCCGTGAATGTCCATCAGTTTGCGCGCCGTGCGCGTGTCTTCGGCGGCGATCACGTCGGCTGCGGCCAGTATGTCCAGCGCGCGCAGCGTGATGTCGCGGGCATTCCCGATGGGGGTCGCCACGAGGTAGAGACCCGGTGCGAGCGGTCTGGGCTCCGGTTTCAAGGGTGGACCTGCCTTTCGTGTGGTCTATTATGGGCGCCGAATGCCCGGGCTGCTGCATGCCCGCCGGATCGAAAGACAAGCGGGAGAAGGATGCCCCCCATGTTTGCTGTTTTGGAACGCGCCCGCAAGCTGCCGGCGCTCGCTATCGCGCTGTTGACCACCCTTGTGCTGGCGTCCTGCGGCGCGACCATGTCCAACACGGGCGGGCCGCGAATCGATACCTCGAAACCCGTTCCCGTGGCGCTTCTCGTGCCCGGCGGGTCCTCGTCCGCCACCGACAATACGCTGGCCGCCTCGCTCGAGAATGCCGCACGCCTCGCGATGAGCGAGCTCAACGGCGTGACGATCGACCTGCGTGTCTACAACACCGCCGGGAGCGCGGGCACGGCCTCGCAGCAGGCCCAGACCGCTGTCGCGGACGGCGCCAAGATCATTCTCGGCCCGGTCTATGCCGAAAATGCCGCGGCCGCCGGTGTCGCCGCCAGACAGCGCGGCGTGAACGTGCTGGCGTTTTCCAACAACCCGAGCGTGGCGGGCGGTAACGTCTTCATCCTCGGCAACACCTTCCAGAACACCGCGAACCGGCTGGTGAGCTATGCCGCGCGCCAGAACCGCGGCAACATCATGGTGGTCTATGGCGAAAGCCCCGCCGAGGTGCTCGCCCGCGATGCCATCCTGCGCGCGATCTCGTCCACGCCGGGGGCAAGCCAGGCCGGGTCCACCGGGTTCGAGGTGAGCCAGAACGGCGTGGTTCAGGCGCTTCCGCAGATTTCCTCGACGATCAAGAGCTCGGGCGCCAGTTCCGTCTTCCTGACCTCGGGCACCGACGGCGCCCTGCCCTTCGTGACTTCGCTCCTGCCGGAGAACGGCGTGCGCCCCGGCGACGTGCAATTCATCGGCATTCAGCGCTGGGACATTCCGGCCAACGCGCTCACCCTGCCGGGCGTGCAGGGCGGCTGGTTCGCGCTGCCGGACCCGGACCTGTCGGTCGCGTTCACCCGTCGCTATCAGGCGGCCTACGGCACCTCGCCGCACCCGATCGCCGGTCTCGCCTATGACGGGATCGCGGCCATCGGCGCGCTTGTGAAAGCCGGCAATGCCGACGCCCTGTCCGGCGCGGCCCTGACCCAGAGCCAGGGCTTCGTCGGCGTCAACGGCGTGTTCCGGCTGCGCGGCGACGGCACCAACGAACGGGGTCTCGCAGTCGCGCAGATTCAGAACCAACAGGTGGTCGTGATCGACCCCGCTCCGAAAAGCTTCTCCGGTGTCGGTTTCTGAACTTCTTGAAACACGCACCGACGCCCCCGATGGCCTGATCGCCTCTGCCGAGGACATCTTCGACCGTGTCGCGGTCGAGGCCGAGATCGCGGCGTCCGCGGGTGACACCACGGACGCCGCGACGATCCGCAAGGCGACGGTGACAGCGCTGAACGCGGCGCGCAAGAACGGTCGGACTGTCATCGAGCAGGCGTTTCTCGCCAATCCTCGCTCGGCGCGCGACGCGGTGCAAAGCTACGCCTGGCTCACGGACTGCCTCGTCCAGACCGTGTTCAAGGTGGCGACCGAGCGGCTCCATCCGCTCAACAACCCCACCTCGTCACAGCGCATGGCGGTGCTCGCCGTCGGTGGTTACGGGCGGTTCGAAATGGCGCCGTTCTCGGACGTCGACCTGCTCTTCCTCACGCCCTACAAGATCACCGCCTGGGCCGAGAGCGTGATCGAATCCATGCTCTACATCCTGTGGGATCTGCACCTGAAGGTCGGCCACAGCTCGCGCACCATCAAGGACTGCCTGAGGCTGGGCAAAGAGGATTTCACGATCCGCACCGCCATGCTCGAAGTGCGCTACGTCGATGGCGACACGGCCCTTGCGCAGGAACTGGCGTCGAACCTCTTCGAAGACCTGTTCGACGGCACCGCGCCCGAGTTCATCGAGGCCAAGCTCGAGGAACGCAAGGAACGCCACATCAAGCAGGGCGGCCAGCGCTACGTCGTCGAGCCGAACGTGAAAGAGGGCAAGGGCGGTCTGCGCGACCTTCAGACGCTGATCTGGGTTGCCAAGTACCTCCACCGCGTCGTGCGCGCCCGCGAGTTGCGCGACGTGGGCATGTTCTCGGACGAGGAATACGCGATCTTCGCCGAGGCCAACAATTTCCTCTGGGGCGTGCGCTGTCACCTGCACCTGCTGACCGGCCGGGCGATGGACCAGTTGACCTTCGACCTTCAGGTCGAGGTTGCCGACCGGATGGGCTACGCCGACAAGGGCGGGCGTCGCGGGGTCGAGCATTTCATGCAGGACTATTTCCTGCACGCGACACAGGTGGGCGAGCTCACCCGCATTTTCCTCACGGGGCTGGAAAACGAGCACCTGAAGAAAGAGCCGATGCTCGTCGGCCTCTTCAAGCGGCGGCGCAAGATGAAGCCGGGCTTCAAGATGGCGAACGGGCGGCTGACCTTCGAGGATGAGGAGACATTCCTCGCCGACAAGCTCAACCTCCTGCGCATCTTCGAGGAGGGGCTGCGCACCGGCGTCCTGATCCACCCCGACGCGATGCGCGTGGTGACGGCGAACATCGACCTCATCGACGACGAGATGCGCGCGAGCCGCGAGGCCTCGCGCCTGTTCCTCGACCTGCTGCTCAAGCACGGCAACCCTGAGCGCGCGCTGCGTCGGATGAACGAGCTTGGCGTCCTCGCAGCCTTCGTGCCGGAATTCGAGCCGATCGTCGCGATGATGCAGTTCAACATGTATCACGCCTTCACGGTGGACGAGCACACCATCCAGTGCATCTCGGCGCTGGCCGAGATCGAGCGTGGCGAGCGGGTCGAGGACCTTCCAATCTCCTCGCAGGTGCTCAAGGCCGGCGTGAACCGCAAGGTGCTCTATGTCGCGCTGTTCTGCCACGACATCGGCAAGGGGCGGGAGGAAGATCACTCCATCCTCGGTGCCCGCATCGCGCGCAAGGTGGCGACGCGGCTGGGGCTCACCAAGGCCGAGGTCGAGACGGTGGAATGGCTCGTGCGCTACCACCTGCTCATGTCCGACGTTGCCCAGAAACGCGACCTGTCCGACCCGCGCACGATCCGCGGCTTCGCCAAGGCGGTGTCGAGCAAGAAGCGCCTCGACCTGCTGCTCGTTCTGACCGTCTGCGACATCCGCGGCGTCGGCCCGGGCACCTGGAACAACTGGAAGGCCGCGCTGCTGCGCGACCTCTACCGCCAGACCGCGACCGCGCTCGACGAGGGGATCGAGGCGCTCTCGCCCACCGCCCGCTCGGACCAGGCGAAAAAGGCCCTGCGCGAGTCGCTGGGCGACTGGGACAAAAAGGCGATGCGGGCCGAAACCGGGCGGCACTACGACACCTACTGGCAAGGGCTCGGCACGCCGGAACACGTCGTCTTCGCCAACCTGCTCAAGGGGCTTGGCGCGGACGAAATCCGCATCGGCCTCACGCAGGACCACGACCGCGACGCGACGCGCGCGGCCTTCGTGCTGGCCGACCACCCCGGCATCTTCTCGCGCCTCGCCGGTGCGCTGGCGCTCGTCGGTGCCAACGTGGTGGACGCGCGGACCTATACGACGAAAGACGGCTACGCCACGGCCGTCTTCTGGGTGCAGGACCACGACGGCCACCCGTTCGAGGACATCCGCCTCAAGCGGCTTGAGGACATGATTCACAAGACGCTGTCGGGCAAGGTGGTGGCCCGCGAAGCGATGCGGTCACGCGACAAGATGAAGAAGCGCGAACGCGCCTTCAAAGTGCCGACCAACATCACCTTCGACAACGAAGGCTCCGACATCTACACGATGATCGAGGTGGACACCCGCGACCGCCCCGGCCTGCTCTATGACCTGACCCGCACGCTGGCCGACAATCACGTCTATATCGCCAGCGCCGTGATCGCGACCTATGGCGAGCAGGTGGTGGACACGTTCTACGTCAAGGACATGTTCGGGCTGAAATTCTTCTCCGACGCCAAGATGAAATCGCTCGAGAGGAAGCTGCGCGAGGCCATCGTGAAGGGCGCTGAAAGGGCCGACACATAATGGCGGCGATCCGGCTCGTGCGCGGATTTCTCACGGTGGGCGGCTGGACGGCGATGAGCCGGGTGCTCGGCTTCGTGCGCGACATCGCCATTGCGGGGGCGATGGGCGCCGGGCCGGTGGCCGAGGCCTTCTTCATCGCTTTTTCGCTCCCCAACATGTTCCGCCGGTTCTTCGCCGAGGGCGCGTTCAACACGGCCTTCGTGCCGATGTTCTCGAAAAAGGTCGAAGCGGGCGACCAGCCGATGGAGTTCGCCCGGGACGCGCTCACGGGTCTCGCCTCGATCCTGCTGCTGCTCACGGTCATCGCCCAGATCTTCATGCCCGCGCTGGTGCTGCTGATGGCCTCGGGTTTCGCCGCCGACGAACGGCTCGACCTCGCGACGCTCTATGGCCGGATCGCGTTTCCTTACATCTTCTTCATCTCGCTCTCCGCGCTGGTTTCGGGGCTTCTCAATGCCGTGGGCCGGTTCTCCGCCGCTGCCGCCGCGCCCGTGCTCCTGAACGTGATCTTCATCGCGGCCATCGCGCTCGCGTCTTACGCAGGCTACGACATCGGCCTCACGCTCTCCTGGGCCATCCCCATCGCGGGCGTCGCGCAACTCGCGCTGGTCTGGACCGCTGCCGCGCGCGCCGGCTACCGCCTCCTGCCCCGCCGCCCCCGCATGACGCCGGAGCTCAAGCGCCTCGCCATCATCGCGGGCCCCGCGGCCCTCGCGCAGGGGGTGGTGCAGGTCAACCTGCTGGTCGGGCGGCAGGTGTCGTCCTTCTTCGACGGCGCGATTGCATGGCTGAGTTATGCCGACCGGCTCTATCAACTGCCGCTGGGCGTCGTGGGGATCGGCATCGGCATCGTGCTCCTGCCCGACCTCTCGCGCCGCCTGCGGGCCGGGGACGAGGGCGGCAGCCGCTGGTCGCTGTCGCGCGCGGGTGAGCTGGCGCTGCTCCTGACCATTCCCTCCGCCGTGGCGCTGGTGGTGATCCCCCTGCCCCTCGTCTCGGTCCTGTTCGAACGTGGGGCTTTCAGCGCCGACGACACCGCCAAAACGGCCCTCGCCGTGGCGGTCTACGGCCTCGGCCTGCCTGCCTTTGTGCTGCAAAAGGTGCTTCAGCCGGTCTACTTCGCGCGCGGCAACACCAAGACGCCGTTCTACTTCGCGCTCCTGTCGCTCGTCGTGAATGCGGCGCTGGCCATCGGGCTCGCCCCCGTGATCGGCTATATCGCGGCGGCCTTCGGCACGACCTTCGCCGGGTGGGCCATGACGCTGGCACTCTGGGTCGGAACCGCGCGGATGGGCGAAAGCACCCGGTTCGATCCGCGCTTCTGGCGGCGGCTCTGGGGCATCCTCGGCGCGTCGGTGGTGATGGGGGCGGAGCTTGTGGGCGCTGTAATCGTGCTGGGGCCGATGCTCGGCACGCCGGGGCTCAAGATCGTGGCCTTGGTGATCCTGATCCTGTCGGGGATCGTGACCTACTTCCTTGCTGGCCGACTGTTCGGCGCGGTGCTGCTCTCGGACATCCGGGCGATGGTCCGGCGCGGCTGACTGACCTCAAAGCGCCAAGGCTACCCCCGCTGGCGCAGCCGCGCGACGATACGGTCCCAGGAGCCAGGAAACAGCAGCGCTGCCAGAAAGAAGCCCGAGACGAACCCGGCAATCTCCGCGACCCAGCCGGTGCCGGCCCCGAAGAAGAAGCCGAAGACGAACTGAATGGCCAGCAGCGCCCCGATCAGCGCGAAGGCCTGAATCTGGCGCCCGCCCGTCTCGCCCAGTTGCGTGTACAGAACGAGCGTGAAGGCCCCCACCAGCGCATAGGCCCCCGGATATCCGCCATAGAGCGGCACCCGCGTATCCCAGACGATCCCGTAGACCAGCGCCCCGATGATGGAGGCACCGAGGAAGATCGCCAGCACTTTCCACTGGCCCATACGCTCGGCCACCATCTTGCCAAGCGCAAGCACGAAGACGATGACGAAGACCGCCTGCGTGAACGAGCCTTGCAGGAACGGATAGGTCACGAAGCGCATCAGGTACTTCAGCCGCACCGTCTGGTTCTCGACCATCCAGGCCAGAAGCGGCTCGTAGAACCCGTAATCCTCGATCATGGTAAGGCGCAGCCCCGCCGCATCCGCACCGCCCACGAAGCCTGAGCTGGTGGCGAGAAAGATCAGCTCCACGATCGCGATCAGGGCCGCAAGCGCGACCACCACCGGGGGCAGCGGGTTCACCGGGCGCGTGCTGTTGGGCTCGAAGGTCATGCTGGCTTCCTTGACGGGGGTATCCCGCGTAGGTAAGCGAGCCGGGCAGAGAAATCCAGACGGAGTTCGCCATGTCGGACCAGACCTTCCCCCCGCGCGTGTTTTCCGGGATCAAGCCGTCGGGCGGCCTGACCCTCGGCAACTACCTTGGCGCGATCAAGCGGTGGGTCGAGATGCAGGAGGATCCGACCTATGAGACGGTGTTCTGCGTTGTCGACATGCACGCCATCACCGTCTGGCAGGACCCCGCCGACCTGACCCGCGCCACGCGTGAGGTCGCGGCCGCGATGATCGCTTCCGGCATCGACCCCGAGAAGTCCGTCCTGTTCAACCAGTCCCGCGTGCCGGGCCATGTGGAGCTCGGCTGGCTCTTCTCCTGCGTCGCGCGGGTGGGCTGGATGAACCGCATGACCCAGTTCAAGGACAAGGCGGGCAAGAACACCGAAAAGGTCTCGCTCGGTCTTTACGCCTACCCGGCCCTTATGGCCGCCGACATCCTGCTCTACCACGCGACCCACGTTCCCGTTGGCGAGGATCAGAAGCAGCACGTCGAGCTGACCCGCGACATCGCCGCCAAGTTCAACCACGACTACGGCGTGGATTTCTTCCCGCTCACCGAGCCGGTGATCGAAGGCCCCGCGATGCGCGTGATGAACCTGCGCGACGGGTCCAAGAAGATGTCGAAGTCGGGCGAGAGCGACATGGAGCGCATCAACATGCTCGACGATGCCGACACCATATCGAAGAAGTTCAAGAAAGCGCGCACAGATCCCGACGCATTGCCCTCCGAAGTCGCAGGACTGAAAGACCGCGCCGAGGCGAAAAACCTCGTCGACATCTACGCGGGCCTCACCGACACCACCGCCGAGGCGGTGCTGGGCGAGTTCGGCGGCGCTGGCTGGGGCCGGTTCAAACCGGCACTGGCCGAGCTCGCGGTCGAGAAGCTCGCCCCCGTCTCGGACGAGATGCGTCGGCTCCTGGCCGCCCCCGATGAACTCGACGCGATCATGGCACGCGGGGCGGAACGGGCGGGCGCAATCGCCGACCCGATCCTGTCCAAGACCTACGAGATCATGGGCTTCGTGCGCTGAAGACCGGCGGCGCGGCGGCACCCCGCCGCGCCCACTCCGGCCCCGTCAGGCACGACAGTCGTAAAACCCCCGGTATCCCGCCGTCAGCCCGGCGTCGAGCGTCAGGACCATGTCGGCCTCGGTCTGTTCGGCGGGCCGGCCGATCGCGTCACCGTCCGGCGTCGTCAGCCGGATCTCGGCCCCCTCGGTCCGGAACACACCCTCCTCCGACTGCGGCAGGTGCACGAGGTCGCCGCTGATCCGGATCAGCGCGACCTCCTCTCCGTCCACCGTGCCCATGGCGGCAGAGGGCGGGCTGTCCGTCGTGAAGGTGAAGGCACAGGTCCGGCCCTCAGGCAGGCCGGTTTCAAGGTGTTCGGGCGTCAAAGGCTCGACGTCGAGCGTGGCGACCTCCGGCGTGCGCAGCGCCTCATCAAGCGCGACCACCTGCGGGGCGGACTCCGGCGTTCCGGCCGGACCATCCCCGCGCGCCTCGATATCGTCGATCAGGTAGCGCATCTCGGCGATTTCCTTGTTCTGGGCATAGACGATCCCCTCGGCCAGATGCTGCACGCGCGGATCGGACAGGTTCGACCGGTTCGACGTCATGATCGCGATGGAATGGTGCGGGATCATCGCCCGCATATAGGACAGGTCGCCCACGGTCGCCTGACTGCGCACGAGCCAGAGCATCGCGCCGAAGACCACGACCGAGCCGGCGAAGATCGCCGTGTTGAGCTTTCGGCTTTCGTACATTCCCAGCATGTAGGCGAGCATGATGATCGCCATCGTCGCGCCCATGAGGACGGCCATGTAAACCCGCGTCTCCGAAAAGAAGACATGCCCCCACAGGAAGGTGTTGAGGTACATCAGCACGAACATCACGACCGTCGAGGTCGCGATCATCGCCGCGAATTTCCAGTAAGACAAAGCGCTCTCCCTTCTCCCGCGCCGATGCGGGTTATGGGAGACGAACGTCCTTCCAGCGCTGGAAGGTTCCGGTTCGGCTCAGTCCTTGGCCCGGACCTTTTGCAGGAGCGGCATGAGACTCGACATATCCGGACCGCGGGTCATGCCCGTGACGGCCTTGCGCAGCGGCATGAAAAGGCCCTTGCCCTTGCGCCCGGTCGCCTCTTTCACGTCGTCCGTCCAGGTCTTCCACGTCGTGTCGTCATAGGGCGGTTCGGGCAGGAGCGGCATGGCGGTCGCGATCATCTCGCGGTCCTCGTCCTCGATCAGCGGCTCGGCCCCGTCGCGGCAGAGCACCCACCAGCCTTCAAGGTCGTTGAGCGTCGTGATGTTTTCTCGCGCCACCTCCCAGAACCGCGGGGCGAGATCGTCCGGCACGCCCAGCGCGCGGATGTCGTCGGCCACCATGTCGAACGGCTTGGCCGCGTTGATGTGGGCGGTGAGCGGCATCAGGTCGCGCTCGTCGAACTTTGTGGGGGCCGAGCCGAAGGCGGACAGGTCGAACCCTTCGACCACCTCGTCGATGCTGCCCCGCAGCTCCACCGGCTGCGACGACCCAAGCCGCGCCATGAGCGAGATCAGCGCCATCGGCTCCACCCCCGCCGCGCGCAGGTCGCGCAGGGACAGGGTGCCGAGACGTTTCGACAGCGCTTCGCCCTGCGGGCCGGTCAGCAGCGAGTGGTGGGCAAAGGACGGCACGTCGCCACCCAGCGCCTGTATGATCTGGATCTGCGTCGCCGTGTTCGTCACATGGTCCGAGCCGCGCACGACATGGGTGATCCCGAAGTCCACGTCATCACAGACGCTTGCGAGCGTATAAAGGAACTGCCCGTCCGCCCGGATCAGCACCGGGTCCGAGACGGAGGCCGCGTCGATGGAAATGTCGCCAAGGATACCATCGGTCCACTCGATCCGCTCGTGATCCAGCTTGAAGCGCCACACCCCGTCGCCGCGCTCGGCCCGGAACGCTGCCTTTTCGTCCTCGGACAAGGCCAGCGCCGAGCGGTCATAGACCGGCGGCTTGCCCATGTTCAGCTGCTTCTTGCGCTTGAGGTCCAGCTCGGTCGGCGTCTCGAACGCCTCATAGAACCGGCCCTTCTCGCGCAATTCATCGGCGGCCGCGTTGTAGCGGTCGAGCCGCTCGGACTGCCGCTCTACCCGGTCCCATGTGAGCCCCAGCCACTCCAGATCCTCCATGATGGCATCCGCATATTCCTGCTTCGACCGCTCCGGATCGGTGTCGTCGAGACGCAGGATGAACGTGCCGCCGGCCTTGCGCGCGATCAGGAAGTTGAACAGCGCCGTGCGCAGGTTGCCGACATGGATGTAGCCCGTGGGAGAGGGCGCAAAACGGGTGGTGGTCATGGGTGTCTCCTTGGCCTTGCCCTTTTTCACAAGCGGCGCGGTTTGTCCATCCGCTCGCGCTGGACCTTCGCGGCCCCCTGCCCCATGAAGGGGCGATGACGGACGGTTTGCCCCCCTCGCTCGAAAAGATCGAGACCATCGCCCACGACACGGTGGACGCGCTACCGGAGGCGTTTCGCGGCCCTGCGCGGTCAGTCGCCATCCGGGTGGAGGACTTCCCGTCCGACGACATGCTCGCCTCGCTGGAGATCGAAAGCCCCTTTGAACTCACCGGGCTTTACGAGGGCATCCCGCTCACCGAGAAATCCGTCTTCGACCAGCCCGGCGGGCCGGATGTGATCTGGCTCTTCCGCCGGCCGATCATCGACGAATGGGCCGACCGCGGGGATGTGGAGATCGGGGCGCTCGTCGCACATGTCATGGTGCACGAACTGGCCCACCATTTCGGCTGGTCCGACGACGATATCGCCTCCATCGACCGCTGGTGGGAGTAGTCAGGCTGGCGTGACCGGGTATTTCTTCGCCAGATCGTCAAGCCCGGTGCGGATGATCTCCCTCAAAACGCCTTCATCCACATCTGCGAGCTTGTTGAGGTAAAGGCAGGATTTACCCAGCTTGTGCTTGCCCAGCCGCTCCAGCATCGCTCCGTAATTCTGATACCCCGGCATGATGTAGAGCACGAGGTTCGCCTTGCGGGGCGAAAACCCGGTGGCGCACATGTCGCCCTCGCGCCCGCTGTCGTATTTGTAGTGATACGAGCCATAGCCGATGATCGCCGGCCCCCACATCTGCGGCGTCCACCCCGTCACCTCGCGAAAGATCGCGTCGAGCGCGCGGGCATCCTCCCGCCGTCGCGCAGGTTCCGCCCGGTCGATGAACTCCGACACCGCCGCATCGGTGGGCCTTGTCTGGTTCTCAGCCATGTCTCCTCCTCACATTGCCGTGATTACCCGCTTTCCCGGACGTTACCATATCACGGGCTGCCTCCGGCCCGCATTCTGACGGGATAATACCATGACACGGATTTCAAGCCCGGCGATCACGCGGCGCGGCGTGATGCTGGGCGCTGCGGCCCTGCCGCTCCTCGGCGGACCGGCGCGGTCGGCTGCGGATTTCATGATGCCAACGACCACACGGTTCAAACGCTTCAAGCTCGGCGCGTTCGACATCGTCACCCTGCTCGCGGGGTCCGAGAAGCTGGAAGGCCCGCATGACTGGTTCGGCACCAACGTGAGCGAGGCGGATTTCGCCGCCGCCTCCAACGCGGCCAACATCCCGGCGGACTGGTCGCAGACCTTCTTCACCCCGACGCTCGTCAACACCGGCAAGTCGCTCGTCCTGTTCGACACCGGCCCGGACGCGGCAGGCACCATCGCTGCCTTGGAAGCGGCCGGGTACTTCGTCGAGAACGTGGATGTCGTCGTCCTCACCCACATGCACGCCGACCACATCGGCGGGCTGCACGGGCCCAATACCCTGACCTACCCCAACGCGCGCTACGTCTGCGGCAGCATGGAATACGACGCATGGGACGACACCGGGACCGAGGTGTTTGACGACCTCATCGTGCCGCTGGCCGACTGGATCGAGGTCCTCTCGGACGGGCAGGAGGTGGTGCCGGGCATCACCGCGGTCGAGGCGTTCGGCCACACGCTCGGCCACATGGCCTTCATGGTGGAAAGCGAAGGCAAACAGTTCCTCATCGGCGGCGATTTCGCCTGTCACTACGTCTGGTCGCTGGCCTACCCGGACTGGGAGGTGCGCACGGACGAGGACAAGGAACAGGCGGCCAAGACGCGGCGCAGGCTGCTCGACATGCTGGCGGCTGAGCGGATGCCCTTTACCGCCTATCACATGCCCTGGCCCGCCGTCGGCTTTGTCGAGCCACGCAGCGACGGCGGCTTCCACTACATGCCGGAAACCTACCAGCTCCTCGGCTGAAGCCCTCAGGCGCGGTGCGCGCCCTCGGCCAGCCCCGACACGAAGTCGAGCACTTCGGCGGGCGACTTGCCCTTGCCGATCAGCTCCACGATGGCCGAGCCGACGACGGCCCCGTCGGCCACCTTGGCGATGGCTTCGGACCGCTCGGGCGTCTTGATCCCGAAGCCCACGATGACCGGCAGATCGGTCTGCGACTTGATCCGCGCCACCTCCGGCCCGACGTCGCCCGCCTCGGCCTCCGCGGCGCCGGTGATCCCGGTGATCGAAACGTAGTAGACGAAGCCCGAGGTGTTGGTCAGCACCTTGGGCAGGCGCTTGTCGTCCGTGGTCGGCGTGGCGAGCCGGATGAAGTTCATGCCCGCCTTCTGCGCCGGGATGCAAAGCTCGTCATCCTCCTCGGGCGGCAGGTCCACGACGATCAGACCGTCGATCCCGGCAGCCATGGCATCGGCGAGGAACCGGTCCACGCCACGCGAATAGATCGGGTTGTAATATCCCATGAGAACGATGGGCGTCGTGTCGTCGCCCTTGCGGAACTCGGTGGCCATCGCCAGCGTCTTTTCCAACGTCATGCCGCCCTCGAGCGCACGTTGACCAGCCAGCTGGATCGTCGGGCCGTCGGCCATCGGATCGGTGAACGGCAGGCCCAGTTCGATGATGTCGACACCGGTCCCCGGCAGGCCCTTCATGATCTCGAGCGAGGTCTCGGTATCCGGGTCGCCCGCCATGATATAGGCCACGAACGCCTTCTTGCCCTCGTCGCGCAGAGCCGCGAATTTATCGTCGATGCGAGTCATGGTCGGTCCCTTTTTCCGTCCCGCCGTGATTGCGCCAATGGCGGGGGAAAATCAACCAGCATCAGGCGCGTGTGGCCCGGCTGTGGCCCGCTTGTCCCGGCTCGGGCGCGCAGGGGCATGTGACCGGCCCGCCCTGTGCAGGGGGCGCTTGCACGAACCCCGCCTAACCCCGCCCGATGAAGGGCATCTTGGTGGCCATCAATGTCATGAATTGCACATTCGCCTCGGCGGGTAGCGTCGCCATGTTCATCACGGCATCCGCCACCAGTCCCACGTCCATCGACGGCGGCGGTTCCTCCCCCGCCGCGCGCGCCCTCTCGACGATCCCATCCAGAAGCTCGGTGCGCGCGTTCCCGATGTCGATCTGCCCGCAGGCGATGTCGAAGGGCCGCCCGTCAAGGCTGAGGGTCTTGGTCAGCCCCGTGACCGCGTGTTTCGTGGTGGTGTAGGTCACCGACCCATCGCGCGGCGCATGGGCCGAGATCGAGCCATTGTTGATGATCCGCCCGCCCTGCGGGTCTTGCCGTCGCATCAGGCCAAAGGCCGCCCGCGCGGCATAGAACATCCCGTCGAGGTTCACCGCCCGCGCCCGGTGCCAGTCGTCCAGCGAAATCTCGTCGATGGGCGCGGCGGGCGTGAAGATACCGGCATTGTTGAAAAGGACGTTCAGCCCCCCGGCCCGCGCCGCGAAATCGGCAAACAGCCGCTCCACATCCTCCGGGTCGGTGACGTCACCCGGCAGGACCACGGCGCGGTCTTGCCCCGCCGCGACCTCCTCCAGCTTGTCCTGCCGCCGGGCCATCAGCCCCACGGTCCAGCCCGCGTCGAGGAACCGCTCGGCACAGGCGCGTCCGATGCCACCCGACGCGCCCGTGATCAGGATACTACTCATCCGCCGTCTCCGCCTCCAGTTTCAGCCGGGCGACAGGCTCCGGCAGGTCCGCGACACCCAGCGCCTCGACCGGCCGGGCCAGCGCATAGCGCGTGCACCAGAGCAGCCGTTCCTCCGCCCGCGTGATCGCGACATAGGCCAGCCGTTTCCACAACGGCACCCCCGCCTCGCTGCGCCCCATATAGGCCGCCGCCGACAGGTCCGGCGCGAACACCTGAACATCACGCCACTGGCTCCCCTGCGCCTTGTGGATCGTCACCGCCGCCCCGTGCAGGAACGCGGCCCCCATGTTGGCCGCGAACGGGATGAACGGCTCTTCCTCGTCCAGTTGCTCGATCTTCACGATGGAGGCGACCGAGATGTTGGGGTCTTCCGCCCCGACGACGTGGAGCCGGCTGAACCCCGGCTTCTTGCCCTGCCCCCGGAACACCACCTGCGCCCCCTTGATCAGCCCCCGAGCCTCCAGGTCGATGCGCTTCTTGCGGTGCTTTAGCGGCAATTCGATCCCGTCACAGATCAGCGGCTCCCCGGCCATAAGCCGGTCCCCGGGCGCGCCATGAGCCGCCCGGAACGCATGGATCAGCCGGATGCGCGTCTTGTTGCGCCACACGAGCACCGGCGAGCGCGCCATCATGTCGGCATCGACGCGCGGCGCAATGACCACCCGGTCGTCCTTCGCGGCAGCTTCATGCACCAGCCGCTCGAACGCGTTGAAATCCACGCTCTCGTCGCCCAGCGCATGGGCAAGGTCGAGGATCGGGTTGTCCGTCTCCTGCCGGTGAACCCGCGACAGCATCATGACCGAGGGCTTGGGCAACCGCTCGAACACCATCTCACCCGACTGGCCGACCGGGGCCAGCTGCGCCGGGTCGCCGAACAGCACGAGCGTCGGAAAGATCTCCTTCAGATCTTCGAACTGCTTTTCATCCAGCATCGAGCTCTCATCGATGAACCCGATGTCCAGCGGGTCCTCGCGCCGCTTCCAGCCGGTGATGAAGTCCGAACCCCGCAGACCCGCCGCCGCCAGCGCGCCGGGAATCGACTTCTGCGTCTGGTAGAAGGCATACGCCCGGTCGAGCGCCGCATCCGTCAGCGCCTCGATCTCCGGACGCTCGGCCTGGCCGGCCAGCCACTCCGCGATCTGCTCGTATTCCGGGTCATAGACCGGGGTGTAGAGGATGCGGTGAATCGTGGTCGCGGGCACGCCGCGCCGCCTGAGCACACTCGCCGCCTTGTTGGTGGGCGCGAGGATCGCCAGCGTGCGCTTATCCTTGCGCTTGCGCCCCTCCCAGTCGCCCGAGACGACCTCGACCCCGGCCTCCTCCAGCGCCTCATAGAGCTTGGCCAAAAGCAGCGTCTTGCCCGACCCCGCCTTGCCGATCACCGCCATGACGCGGGCCTTGCCCTCGGCCATCGGGGTCAGGTGGCCCTCGTCGATATCCACCCCCGCCGCGCGCAGAAGTTCTGCCACGCGGTCGTGGGCCTCGGCCTGATCGTTAGAGAGCTGAAGGGCGGGAAGCGACATGCGCCGATCCTATCCCGCCCTCCCGGCGAGGACCACCCGGATCACACCGCCTGCGCGAGCTCCGGAGCGGCCCCGCCCAGTGCCAGCGAATAGCGCAGCCAGCCCTGCGATGTCTCCCGGCTCACACCCACCTTCGCCAGCGTGGGCGCGAATGCCGCCGCGTCCATTGACCATAGCCCGACCCCGATCGCATCGCGCCCTTCGCCCGACCTGCCCAGCACCTCGGGCTCCAACCCCATCAGCCGGTAAATCCGCTCCATGCGCGCATCGAACACGCCCACGAAATGCTCCAGCCCGAACCGCGCCATCAGCTCCCCGGCCCCCAGCGCCAGCGCCGGGGCGACGCGCCGGTCAGCACCGGGGGACAGGCAGAACCGCGTGCATTCCCAGATGAAGGGCGACGTGATCGGAGCGCCGTCGTTGAGGAAGTCGAAATGCTCGTTCACCATCGTGCGCCCGGTGGTCGGCAGAAACCGCATCGACCCGCCATGCGCCCCGTCCGGCCCCTCCCAGATGACGTAAAGCGGGTTCAACGCGTCGTACTGGTCGCGCTCCTCGCCCGCGGCGTTCACCGTCACATCCCAGCCCAGACGGCGCGAGAACTGCTCGGCCCGGTCGGTGAACATGGATCGCGCGAGGCGGGGAAAGCGGGCAAGGTCGCTGGCATAGAGGTAACGAAGCATAATGAGTCTCCCGATATATCCGTCGGGGCCACTCTGATCCGTGCCGGTAAACCGTCCTTCACCGCAGCGTACGGTGCGCCTTAACGACCCGTTACCCGGGCGTTCGCCGCTTCCCATTCCCGCGCCGCTTTGCCACTCTGCGCGCAAAACCCGGAAAGGAACCGCCATGCCCTATCACGTCCCCTCCTCGCTCACCCTCGCGCAGGCCGAGGCCATCGCCACCGGCGCCTTCGCCTTCGCCACTGACAACGACCTCGCCCCCCTGGCGCTCGTGGTCTTCGACGCGGGCGGCAACGTCGTCCTGTCCAAACGTCAGGACGGCGCGGGCGCGACCCGGCTTGCCGTGGCCCATGCCAAGGGTGCAGGTGCCGCCGGCATGGGCGTGCCCTCCGCCAACCTCTTCGCGATGTTCAAGGATAATCCGGGCTTCGCCGCCGCGATTTCCGTCGCCGCGAAAGGCGACTTCGCCGCCCAGCCGGGCGGCGCGCTCATCGTCGACGGCGACACCGTCATGGGGGCGGTCGGCATCTCCGGGGACACCGGCGACAAGGACAACGCCGCCGCCGTCGCCGGGATCGAAGCTGCAGGCCTGTCCGCCGGCACCTGATCCCTTCTTCGGTCCAAAATACCTCGGAGGGGGCGTGGGGGAGGCAGCGCCTCCCCCGCCCGCCGCGACGACCCGGCGTCAGCCGGGGCGGCGCAAATCCTGCGCGGGCGCCAGCCCGCACAATTTCGCAGTTCAGACGATGATGATCCCGGTGGATAGCGCGCGCGCGACGGCATGGGTCGTGTTGAGTGCGCCCAGCTTGTGACGTCCGCTTTCGATATAAACCCTGAGCGTATGCTCCGAGATCCCGAGCTCCGCCGCCGCCTGCGCCCGGCTCAGGCCACGGGCGAGACACCGGATCGCCGCCAGCTCTCGCGGGCTCAGGCTGGGCGACACGACACCCTCGGCCCCTTCGAATTCCAGCGCCTTCCGGTTGAACTCATGCGCCAGCACGATCAGGTCGCGCCCGTTCTCCTCGACGAAACGCGCCCAGTCCTCGTCCGACGCCTCGCCGTTCAGCGTGAACAGGGCGAACTGTCCCTGCGGCCCGTGCAGCGGGATCGAATATCCCTGGTTGCCGAGGCCATAGGTCATCGCATCCTCGAGCATCGCGCGCGCGGGTTTGGACGACCAGTCGAGGTCTTTCCAGTTGGCCGGGGTGAAGCGCTGGAAACAGCCGAATATCACGGGGTCCATACGCAGGTAATCCATCTCCAGGTAGCGGTCGACCCAGGCCGAGGAATAGGTCCCGGCCCCGAACCGCTCGCCGTCCGAATTCACCCAGTGATAGACGCAGTGCCTGACGTCGAAGATATCGCAGATGTCTTCCGTCGCGGTCTGGAACGCCTCAAGCGTGTCCGCTTCCTGCAAAGAGGTAAGTAACGCTTCCAGCCGTGCCCTCATGTTCCCCCGCTGCCGCTGCGGCTTTCGCCCGCGCGAGGGAATCCAACTCGGCCAGCACGATCAGACTTGCGTCATCGAGCGCATCGGCCGAGGCCCCCATCCCCTTCGCATGGGCGAACGCTTTCAGGTCCGTGAGTACATCAATGAGCCATTCGTGCGGCATGTAAAGGCTCCCGTATAGGTTGAAGTCGATTCAACCCTAAAATGATGAACACTTCGTGGAAATTCGCGTCTTTACCCTCCCCATTTCTGGCGAGGCTGCTTTAAGTAAGTATCTGAAAACGCATGATGCGCGACGCAGCAGCCGGGTGATTCGCCCCCGGCGTCACCAGTACGACGCCATGATCTCGACCGCCCAATCCGGCTCGCGCAGCGCGCCGCGCGGGCGATAGCCCGACCAGACCGGCTTCACGTCGAGCACCGGGGTTCCGTCCACCGCGTCCAGCCCTATGACATGGAGCGCAAGGCCCTCGACCCGGTCCAGCCGGCAGATGCTCACCCCGATCCGGTTGGGCCGCATCCGGCCCCGCTGAGCGAGGATGCCGACGCGCGGCCAGTCCTCGCGCCCGCGCGGATGGCGCGCCGCCGTCTCCATCGGCTCGTCCGCGTGAAGGTGGAAGTGGAACACCACCTCGATATGGCTTTGCAGTTCCAGCCCCATCGTGGCCTCGGGCGAGAACACCTCGGGCGACAATTCGATCACCGCCCGCTCGCGGCCCCAGTTGTCCTTGGTCGCCGTCACGCGGCCGCCCCGGATGTGGCCGATGGGCTGCATATGAATCGTCTCACGCGTCATGGTCCCCTCCCCGATTCAATCGCACCAGAGAACCGCGAACCCGCGCAAAAGAAAAGCGCGCCGCCGAAGCCGCGCGCTTTCCGTCAATTCGACCGGCCTCACTTGGCGTCGAGCACATCCTCGAGCGTGCGCAGACCCGTGCGCGGCGACTGCACCAGCACGGCCATGTTGCCCGGCTTGTGCTCGTTGCGCAGCATCTTCACATGCGCGGCCGGAATATCGTCCCACGGGAACACTTCCGACATGCAGGGGTCGATGCGCCGCTCGACCATGAGCTTGTTGGCCGCCGCCGCCTGTTTCAGATGCGCGAAGTGCGACCCCTGAATGCGCTTCTGGTGCATCCAGACATAGCGCGCGTCCATCGTCAGGTTATAGCCGGTGGTGCCCGCGCAGATCACGACCATGCCACCCTTCTTCACCACGAAGGTAGAGACCGGGAAGGTCGCCTCGCCGGGATGCTCGAACACCATGTCGACGTTGTTGCCCTTGCCGGTGATCTCCCAGATCGCCTTGCCGAACTTGCGGACCTCGCCGAACCATTCCTTGTATTCAGGCGTGTTCACCGTGGGGAGTTGCCCCCAGCAGTTGAAATCCTTGCGGTTGATGACGCCTTTCGCGCCAAGACCCATGACGAACTCGCGCTTGTCCTCTTCCGAGATCACGCCGATCGCGTTCGCGCCCGCCGTATTGATGAGCTGGATCGCGAAGGAGCCGAGGCCGCCGGACGCGCCCCAGACCAGCACGTTCTGACCGGGCTTGAGCTCATGCGGGTGATGGCCGAACAGCATCCGGTAGGCGGTGGCGAGCGTCAGTGTGTAGCACGCGCTTTCTTCCCACGTCAGGTGCTTGGGGCGCGGCATGAGCTGCTGGGCCTGCACGTTGGTGAACTGCGCGAACGACCCGTCGGGGGTCTCGTAGCCCCAGATGCGCTGGCTGTCCGAGAACATCGGATCGCCGCCGTTACATTCCTCGTCGTCGCCGTTGTCCTGATTGCAGTGGATCACGACCTCGTCCCCCACCTTCCAGCGCGTGACCTTGTCGCCCACGGCCCAGACGATGCCCGAGGCGTCCGACCCGGCGATGTGGAAATCGGCGCCATGCACGTCGAAAGGCGAGATCGGCACACCGAGACCGGCCCAGACACCGTTGTAGTTCACGCCGGCCGCCATCACGAGGACCAGAACCTCGTGACTGTCGAGCACGGGCGTATCCACGACCTCCACCTGGAACGACTTGTCGGGTTCGCCGTGACGCTCGCGCCGGATCGCCCAGGCGTACATCTGTTTCGGGACGTATCCCATCGGCGGGATTTCCCCGATTTCGTAAAGGTCTTTCTCCGGCGCTTCGTAGGCGGAGATGGCGGGCGCGTCGTCGAGTGCCATGTGGGCCTCCTGGTCAAACAACAGATTGCCGCGATGCAGAATCGCGGGTGCTGATGCAGCATTACGGACGGGCTCGCAACATTGCAACCCTGATTACGGGCTTTTTGTAATTTTATGTCGCGTCGGATTCGACCGACAGCGGCCTGTCCGGGCACAGATGCGCGATGGATTGCGCGTAGTAATCCAGCACCGCGCGCTCATCCGGGTTCACGGTGATGCGCCCCTCGTCCTCCACAAGCACACGGCGGACGAGCAGGATCTCGACCCCCTGGTTCACCGGGTCGATACTGAGCGCGCGCGGCATGTGGATCTGCGCCCCCCGCTCGCGCATCTCTCGCACCAGCCGGGTAAAGCGCTCGGCCACCTCGGCCCGCGTCAGCCCGTCCTCGCGGGCCAGGACCGTCGCGACCACGGGCACTGGCAGGACCGGCACCACCGCCCGGATCCGCGCCATGATCCGACGGGCAAGCAGCATGGTCGTGCGTTCACCGACTTCCGGGTGATCATAAAGAAACGCGGTCAGCGACAGAGGCTCCCCCACACTCACGCTGGCATAGCCAAACCGCCGGAACCGCCCGGTCACGCGCAGGATGATATGGCCGACCACATGGCGCACGATGTCGAAGGCGCGCAGCCGGAATCGGCGCACCCCGGTCTTGCCGGCGGCCAGCAGCACCCGGTCCTCCATCACCCTGTCGTAGTTGATCGCGACCGGCACAAAGACCACGTCGCGCGTCTCCCCCGGTTTGAAACCGTCGAGGATATAGGACATGAGCCCCAGCTTCGGCTCCCCCACCGCCCCGGTGAGGCTGAGGCCCCCTTCCGGAAACATCCCCTGCGTCGTCCCGCTCTCGACCGACATGCGGATGTATTGGGCCAGCACCTTGCGATAGAGCGCGTTGCGGCTCTTGCGGCGGATGAAATAGGCGCCCATCGCCCGGATCAGCACCGAGAACGGCCAGACCCGCGCCCATTCACCGACCGCATAGGACAGGTGCGACCGTTTCCCGGCAAGCCATGTGACCAGAACGTAATCCATGTTGGAACGGTGGTTCATCACGAAGACGACCGTGGTTTCCGGCGGAATGGCCTCGATCACTTCGGCGTCGATCTGGTCGATCCGGACACGGTAAAAGCCCTTTGAGATCAGCCGGGCCACCCGGATCGCAAAGCCGAAATACAGGAACGCGGAAAAGCGCGGCACGATCTCGCGCGCATAGCGTCGGGCAAGCTCGAACCCCACCTGCTCCGGCACGCCCTCCTCCCGCGCGTGCTCCTGAATGGCCTTGTTCACCTGCGGGTCATAGATCAGCCGCTGGATCATGTCATAGCGGCGCGCGATCTTGAACGGCTCGATGGGCCGGGTCAGCCGCTGGTTCAGCCGGGCCACCGCACGCTCCATCCGGCGGCGAAAGAACCAGCGCACGGACGGAAACAGGAAATGGGACGCAAACGTCACGGCCGCGAAGGCGAGGATGAGGATCAAGGCCCAGAGAGGCAATTCCACCGTGCTTGTCATGGCTTTTCTTGGCCTGCCACGCGCGGTCGGACAACCACAAACTCCGCAGCGCCCGTCCCGCCCCGGTCCGCGTGTGCGAAATGCCACCCCCGAAACGAGGGGTAAGGGATTCCGGATTTCATGCTATCGTGAGTTATCCAAAGCAAACAGGGAGGGAGTCATGGGGAGCTCCGCTTTGAAATCAATCGTCGCCGCGGGCGCGGCCTCCGCCGCCGTGCTGGCCGGGTCGCTGCCGGCCGCCGCACTGGACCGCCGGGTCACGATCGTCAACAACACCGGCTACACGATGGTCCGCTTCTATGCCTCGCACCGCGACGCGAAAAGCTGGCAGGAGAACATCTTCGGGAACAAGGTGCTCGCCAACGGCTACAGCGTCTCGATCAACATCGACGACGGCACCGGCTACTGCATCTTCGACTTCAAGGCCGTCTTCGATGACGGGGACGAGGTCGAGAGCTGGGGCAACAACGTCTGCGAGCTGTCGACCTTTACCTTCAATCCCTGAGCCGGCAAAGGGCCGCGCACGATTGTAACCCGGAAATCGGGGCTTGCGTAATATTGTTGCTTTGCGATAAATGCTGCACCGCAACATGAAAGACGAGTCACCGATGCCGACAGATCAGCCGACCCGAGACCGCCAAGCCGATCGTCCGTGGCTGTTCCGCACCTATGCGGGCCATTCCACCGCCACGGCCTCCAACGCGCTCTACCGCTCGAACCTCGCGCGCGGGCAGACGGGGCTGTCGGTGGCCTTCGACCTGCCGACCCAGACCGGCTATGACAGCGATCATGTTCTGGCGAAGGGCGAGGTCGGCAAGGTCGGCGTGCCGGTCGCGCATCTTGGCGACATGCGGATGCTGTTCGACCAGATCCCGCTCGAACAGATGAATACCTCCATGACGATCAACGCGACCGCCCCGTGGCTGCTCGCGCTCTATATCGCCGTGGCCGAGGAGCAGGGCGCGGACATCACCAAGCTGTCGGGCACCGTTCAGAACGACATCATCAAGGAATACCTGTCGCGCGGCACCTATGTCTGCCCGCCCGCGCCGTCCCTGCGCATGATTACCGATGTCGCGGCCTATACCCGCGAACACCTGCCGAAATGGAACCCGATGAATGTGTGTTCCTACCATTTGCAGGAAGCGGGCGCGACACCGGAGGAGGAGCTCGCCTTCGCCCTCGCCACCGCCACCGCCGTGCTCGACGACCTCAAGGGCAAGGTGGACGAAGCCGACTTCCCGGAAATGGTCGGGCGCATCTCGTTCTTCGTGAACGCGGGCATCCGCTTCGTCACCGAGATGTGCAAGATGCGCGCTTTCGTGGAACTGTGGGACGAGATCACGCGCGAACGCTACGGGGTGGAGGACGAGAAATTCCGCCGCTTCCGCTACGGCGTGCAGGTAAACTCCCTCGGCCTGACCGAGCAGCAGCCGGAGAATAACGTCTACCGCATTCTCATCGAAATGCTCGCCGTGACGCTGTCGAAAAAGGCCCGCGCCCGTGCCGTGCAATTGCCGGCCTGGAACGAAGCACTCGGCCTGCCGCGCCCGTGGGATCAGCAATGGTCGCTCCGTATGCAGCAGATCATGGCTTTTGAAACCGACCTTCTGGAATATGACGACCTGTTCGAGGGCAACCCTGCGGTCGAGAAAAAGGTCGCGGAACTCAAGGAAGGCGCGCGCGCCGAACTGGCCCAGATCGACTCGATGGGTGGCGCGGTGAAATCCATCGAATACATGAAATCCCGGCTCGTGGAATCGAACGCCGAACGCATCGCCCGGATCGAGGGCGGCGACACCACCGTCGTCGGCGTGAACAAGTGGACCGACGCCGCGCCCTCCCCCCTCACCTCCGGACCCGAGGCGATCATGGTCGCCGACCCCGAGGCCGAGGCCGATCAGGTCGCCCGCCTTCGCGACTGGCGCGACACCCGCGATGACAGCGCGGTTCAGGCCGCGCTGGAAGAGCTTCGCGCGGCGGCCCGTTCGGGCCAGAACGTCATGCCCGCCTCCATCAAGGCCGCCAAGGCGGGGGCCACCACCGGCGAATGGGGCGACGCGGTGCGCGCCGAATTCGGCCAGTATCGCGGTCCGACCGGCGTGTCGAAAAACCCCTCCAACCGGACCGAGGGTCTCGACGATATTCGCGACCGGGTCGCCGCCGTTTCGGATGCGCTTGGCGAGAAACTCAAATTCCTCGTCGGAAAACCCGGCCTCGACGGCCATTCCAACGGCGCCGAACAGATCGCCGCCCGCGCCCGCGATTGCGGCATGGATATTACCTACGACGGGATTCGCCTGACCCCCGAGGAAATCGTGTCCTCCGCCGCCGAGTCCGGTGCGCACGTCGTCGGATTATCCATCCTGTCGGGGTCGCACGTCCCGCTGGTCGAGGATCTGATGGACCGGATGCGCGCTGCGGGACTGGGCCATATTCCCGTCGTCGCAGGCGGTATTATCCCCGAGGCCGACGCCGAGCGCCTGCGCGCGATGGGCGTCGCGAAAGTCTATACACCGAAGGATTTTCAGCTGAACGCGATAATGGACGACATCGTGACTTTGGTCGATCCGAAGGCCCGCGCTGCGGAATAGTCCGCGCCAGTGGCGAATTGGTTAATGCAGACAACCGCCTAGCCGGCCTCGCCGCCGCACAAATCATTGTGTGCGGGCACTATCTTTCGTATTGATATACTCGTAAGTAGCGTTTTGACTGCGATATTAATTGCGAAACCAAGGACCACTCACATGAAAATCAACCTTAAAGGGTTATCCAGAAAAGAGCTCGAGAAACTCCGCGCCGATGTCGACAAGGCCCTGGAACGGGTCGAGGAAGACGAAAAGCGCGCGGCCCTCGTCGCGGCGCAAAAGGCGGCCAAGTCGTTCGGCTATTCTCTCGAGGATCTCTCGGACGTGAAAGCCGGCAAGCCCGCCAAGGCCAAGAAAGCCGGCGACGGTCGCAGCAAGGTCGCGCCGAAATACCGCAACCCCGACGAGCCGACCGTCACCTGGACCGGCCGCGGGCGCAAACCCAAATGGGTCGAGGCGCATCTCGCCAACGGGGGTAAACTCGAAGATGTCCTGATCTGAAACAGCTCGGCCCGCGCGGGGGCAATTGCGCGGGCCGTCTTTCGGTCGGATAAAAGAAAAACCGGTGCCGGTAGCGCCGGTTTTTCTGTGCCCGATCACGGGTTTTCATCCCCGCCCCGGCCGATATGATCGCCGCCGAGACTTACGGGAGTTCGAGATGAAAACGCGCAAACTGGGCCACACCGGCCTCGACGTATCCGCCATCGCCCTTGGCTGCATGAGCTTCGCCGGGTTCTACGGCGCCTCCAGCCGGGACGAGGCGTTCGCAACGCTGGACGCCGCCCGTGACGCCGGGATCACCTTTCTCGACACCGCCGAGATGTATGGCAAGGGCCTCTCGGAAACCCTGATCGGGGAGTACCAGAAGGACCAGGGCCACCGCTTCCAGATCGCGACCAAGGGCGGCATCGTCATCGGCGCCCCGCGCGGCACCGCCGACAATTCCTATGACCACCTGCGCGCCCATCTCGAACAATCGCTGGAGCGGCTCGGCGTGGACAGCGTCGAATTGTTCTACGTCCACCGCCGCGAATTTCCCCGCCCGATCGAAGAAGTCACCGAGGGGCTGGAGCGGATGCGCGAGGAGGGGCTGTTCACCGGCTTCGGCTTCTCCGAGATTTCTCCCGCCGCCCTGCGCCGCGCAGCCTCGGTCGCCCCTGTCTCGGCCGTTCAGAACGAATACTCCCTGTGGACGCGCCTGCCGGACCTCGGGATGATCCAGACCTGTAAGGCGCTTGGCACCACCTTCGTCCCCTTCTCCCCCCTCGGGCGCGGGATCTTCAGCGACCGCACCCTCGACCCGGCCTCCTTCGGCGACACGGACTTCCGCAAGAACAACCCCCGCTTCGTCGCGCCGAACTTCAGCCACAACATGGACCACGTCGACGCCCTGCGCACCTTCGCGCGCGATCGCGGCTGGACGACCGCCGCCGTGGCGCTCGCCTGGACGCTCGATCAGGGCGACCACATCGTCCCGATCCCCGGCACCCGCAGCCCGCAGCACCTTCTGGAATGGGCGGATGCGGACGAGATCATCTTCACCGACTCCGACCGCGCCGCTCTGGACGAGATCATGCCGGTGGGCTGGGCGCACGGCGACCGCTACTCGGACGCGCAGATCGTCGGGATCGAACGCTACTGCTGAGGCGCGTCCTGCGCCACCTCGCCGGACCGGCGCGGCGCCCGCCCCTCCTCGTGCTTGAACAGAAGCGCCAGCGCCAGCGCCGTCAGGACCAGCCCCGCCAGCGCACGCGGGTCCGGCAGCCCGTGGCCGAAGGCGACCTCCCACACGATGACCCAGCCGGGGGTGAGATAGGTATATGCCATGACCTTGGCCCCCGGCAGCCGCATCGAGGCGAAGTTCAGTGACACGAAGGTCATCCCCATCGCCCCGACGGACAGATACCCGAGCGCGATCCAGACCAGCGGGGGCAGGCCCGCGAAATCCGTCGCCGCCAGGTCGCGCCAGCCATAAAGCGTAAGCACGACCGTCCCGGCCGTCAGCACGAGGAAAGAGGATGACACCGCGTTCTCCCCCCGGCTCAGGCGGCGCATGAGCGGGACGTAAAGCGCATGGGCCACACAGCCGAGGAAATAGACCGCCTCGCCCCGCCCGACCTCGAAGGCCAGAAGCCGCGCGGGATCGCCGCGAAAGATGACCCAAAGCGCCCCAACCGCGCCGACCAGAAGCGCCAGCGCGATCCGCCGCGTCGTCACCTGCCGCAGAAGCACCCATGAAAACAGCGCCGTCATCACCGGCATCAGCGTCATCACCGCCGAGGCCGACACGGGCGCCGCCGTCTTCAGCCCCTCGAACATCAGGACGAAATAGGTGCCGAACACCCCGCCCAGCAGCAGCCAGCGCCATGGCGCGCGCGCGTCGGTCAGGCGGATCTTGCCGGTCACGAGGCCAAGCAGCCCCACGAAGACCGCCGCGCAGGCGAACCGCATCGCCTGCATCGCCACCGGGTCGATCAGGTTCGCGGTCAGCGCACCGAGCGTGAACGACCCCGCGACGAGGATCGAAAACAGCAGCATCGCGCCGTGGCCCTTGAGCGCCTCGGTCCCGCCGTAGCGCGCGCTCATGCACAGTCCTTGAGCGAGGCCTTGAGGTGCTTGGTCAGCGCCTGAACCTTGGCCGTGCGATGCAGGTCCACATGGGTGACGAGCCAGAGGCGTGATGCCCATTCCTCACGCGAGGGCAGCACCTCGACGAGTCCCTCACCCGCCTCGCCCACCGGCGAAAAGCCCAGCCCGATCCCGGCCCGCAGCGCCGCGAAGTGGCTCAGATCCTCGTCCGCGCGGAACACCACCCGGTCACGCGGCACGTTGGCCGCGACCCAGCGCATCGCGGGCCCGCCGGACTGTTCGTCGTCCGGGCCGATGAAATCATGCTCCAGCACGTTCGCCTCGGTCGGCATCCCCCGCCGTTCTATATACTCTGGCGCGGCGTATAGAGCGGTCTGGAGCGTGGCGAGCTCCTGCACCACGTTGTCGAGCTCCTTGGGCGGGTTGCCCGCCCGGATCGCCACATGCGCTTCGCCGTACTCCAGCCGGAAAATCCGCCGCCCCGTGCGATAGACGAGCCGCAGGTCGGGATAGCTGGACTGGAAATCTGCGAGTGCCGGCATCAGGCGACGGGTGAACGAAGCCAGCGTCGTGACCACCAGCTCCCCCTGAACCGCGCTGCCCTGCCCGGACAGGCGCGAGGCGAGCTGGGCGAACTGGTCATCCGTCGCCTGCGCCACCCGCGCCAGATCCTCACCCGCTTCGGTGGGCGTATAGCCGCGCGCGTGGCGCTGGAACAGCTTGACCCCAAGCCGCCCCTCCAGCGCGTCGACATGGCGGATCACGGTCGCATGATGCACCCCCAGCGCCTGCGCGGCCCCGGACACGGTGCCATGCCGCACGACTTCAAAGGCAGTGCGCAGCCCATCCCAATCCTGCATCTCTTTTCCTGTGCATTCGCGAACAATTTACGCCAAGACAACCACGCTCTGTGGAGGGCTGCAAGGGTGGGGAATCCCGGAATGATGCGAACCGCCAGGGCGGCGCAGTATAACAATGCGGTTAATCGGGAGTTGAAGTCCCACAATATTCAAGGGGCCGCCATCGAACTTCCCACGAATAAACTGCGCGGGTAACATGACCGAAACGGAGGGCCCATGAAAATCACCGCCAATACGCCCGACCTGCTCGTGGTCGAGGATCGCCCCGTCCTCCTCGCGATCCTGCTGACCGTCTTTACGCTGGTGTTCGTCGGCGTGGGCATCGGCCTCCTGATGGCGGGCGAGCTCTGGGGGCTGATGTTCGCGGGGCTGGGCGGCGGAATCGGGACGTTGTTCCTGTTCATCTTCGTGCGCCGGGTGCAGGTCGTGTTCCACAGGCCCGAGCGCTACGTCGAAATCCGGCGCAAGAACATGTTCCGGTCGCGCGTGGTGCGTCACCGGCTGGACGAGGTGACGCGGGCGGTGCTGGAATCCAGCCGTTCCTCCGAAGGCACCACGACCTACCGGGTCACCCTCGTCATCGAGGAAGGCCAAAGCGCCGGGATGCACCCGATCACCTTCTCCTATTCCAACTTCGGCGGGCACCGCCGCTGCGCGGGCGAGATCAACGACTGGCTCGACTCGGTGCGCGGCGTCTCCGCGGCGGCCTCATAGCACCGCCCCCTTCCGACCGCGCGGGTGCGGTGCTATCCGTGCCCGGGCCGAACCTTGATGCAGGACGCCGATTTGACACTTTGCCTGACACTTGGGGGATTGCCCCGCACCGCCCACGGCGTGACCGCATGAAGGTCAGCCGCTCCACGCCCGACCGCCTCGTCCTCGAACACCGGCCCCGCACCCGGATGCTGCTGCTCGCGGTCGCCGGGATCGCCGCGCTCACGGTCGGCGCGGTGCTCGCGATCGTCGGCAGCTGGCTCGCCGTCCTGCCGCTCGCCGCCGGCATCGTGCTCGCCGCGCTGGTCCACTTCGACTTCCCGGCCCATGCCAGCGTCACGCTGGACCGGCGCACCGGACAGGCAGAGGTCATCTGGCTCGACGGCGCCGGGATCACGCGGCAGGGCGCGCCGCTGGGCGACATCGCAGGGGCCGAGGTCGAGACGATCCGCTCCCACGAAGGCCCCGCGATGGACCGGGCCGTGCTGATCACGCCCGCCGCCCGCATCCGCCTCACCCGCGATTTTCACGAAGGCCCCGCCCCCGCCACGGCCGTCGCCGCGATCAACGCCTGGCTGGGCCGATGAAGGTCCGCGAGAGCACCCCGGACCTGCTCGTCGTCGAGTATCGTCCGGTCTGGATGGGCCTCGGCCTCATCGCCTTCATCCTCGGGTTCGTGGTGTTCGGCATCGCGATCCTGTCGGACGGCGACACGCTCAGGGGTGTCACGGTCCTCCTGCTCGGCCTCGTCTGCGGCGGCATCGGTTTCGGCGCCTTCGTGCGCCGGGCGCAGGCGGTGTTCCATCGCCCCGAAGGCTGGGTCGAGATCCGACGGCGCAGCGTGTTCGGCACCCGGAAGGTGCGTCACGACCTCAGCGAAATCTCCCGCGCCGTGGTGGAATCGCTCTCCGACTCCGCCCGCGTCTCGCTCGTGATAGATGCGGGCGAAAGCGCCGGCACCCATCCGATCACAACGATCTATTCCTCGGGCGACAAGCAACCCGTCGCCGACGCGATCAACGACTGGCTCACCCGGGCCCGCGCCCCCTGAGCCGCGCTCACCCGCCGTCCCTGGGATCGAAACGCGCCACGGGATGATCGTCACGCCCGCCCGCCGCGTCCCACTCCGCCTCCAGCGCCGCCCGTTCCGCATCCATGAGCGCGACCACATCCGTAATCCGCTCCCCGCCCGCGCGCATGTGGTCCATCAGCCGGTGGGAATGAAGGATCGTTGGCCGCGCGTCCTCCGGCTCCCAGGCATCCAGCAGGGTCACCCGCCGCAGGTTGAACTCCGGCGGCAGGACGTAAAAGCGCAGGTCGCTCTCCCACAACAGATCCTTGAGCACCGGCTGATCCCGGTACAGCCCCGCCGCCACATAGCGGCGCACCCAATCGGCAAGGAAGGCGTCCATCGCGGGCGACCGACGGTAGAGCATCACGCCCGAGTTGAACTGCGGAAAGGCATAGGGCGTCGTCACGGAAACCCCTGCCCGGATCAGGTCCGAGGCCCGGCGCACGTCATGGGCCAGCGCGAGGTCGAACCGGTCGAGCAGGTCCCACAGATCGCCCAACGGGCGCACCACCAGCGTATCGCAATCCAGAAACAGCGTCCGCGCGAACCGGGTCAGCGACAGGCAGTCGAGTTTGGAGCGGTCGTGCGGATTGGCGATGAGATGCACGGCATCGAAGAGCCCCGCCGCCACCGCTTCGGGCGCATCGGTGAACAGATCCACCGGCAGATCCGGCTCCACCGCCTTCAGCGACCGCGCGGAGGCCGTCGCAAGATCGCGGTAATCCGCCCCCGTGGCCACATAGATGACGCCCCTGTCCATGGGCGGATCAGGACATGATGCGCGGGCGCGTGCAAGGCCGAAGGCATCTTCGTTTTCGCCCCGGGCTTGCGCCCGGCGCGACCCGCTGGAGGGGCGCTGCCCCTCCAGACCTCCCCGAAGTATTTTCGGAACGAAGAAGAAAGGCGTGGGCGAGCGTCGCCTCGGGCGCTTGACTCGCCGGTCTTGCCCCCTTAATGCCTGCCACAACTCCGGAAGTCGCAAGCTTCCGGTCCCATGGCTTATGCCGGGATCGCCCTCCGTCAGCGCGTTGCGCCCACGGGGGCGCTACTGGTTTGACCTTGGTGACGCGCGCACCCGCCCCTATCTGGGGAGCAAACGATGAACGGCGAAAGGAGCCGCAATGTTTGAGAGCCTTTCAGATCGCCTGTCCGGTGTCTTCGACCGGCTGACGAAGCAGGGTGCGCTGTCGGAAGATGACGTCAAGACCGCGCTGCGCGAGGTGCGGGTGGCACTGCTGGAAGCCGACGTTTCGCTCCCCGTGGCGCGCGATTTCGTCGGACGGGTGCAGGAAAAGGCGACCGGGCAGGCCGTCACCAAATCCGTCACCCCCGGCCAACAGGTCGTGAAGATCGTGCATGACGAACTCGTCGCCACGCTCACCGGCGACGAGGACCCCGGCAAGCTCAAGATCGACAACGCCCCCGCGCCGATCCTCATGGTCGGCCTTCAGGGCGGCGGCAAGACGACCACCACCGGCAAGCTCGCCAAGCGGCTCAAGGAACGCGAGAACAAGCGCGTCCTCATGGCCTCGCTCGACGTTTACCGCCCGGCGGCCATGCACCAGCTTGCCGTGCTGGGCGAGCAGATCGGGGTCGACACCCTCCCCATCGTCGAGGGGCAGAAGCCCGTCGACATCGCCAAGCGCGCCAAGCAGCAGGCGACGATGGGCGGCTATGACGTCTACCTGCTCGACACCGCCGGTCGCCTTCAGATCGACGAAGTGCTGATGCAGGAAGTCGAGGACGTGTCCAAGGCGGTCAATCCGCGCGAGACGCTCCTCGTGGTCGACGGCCTCACCGGCCAGGTCGCCGTGGAAGTGGCCGAAGAGTTCGACGCCAAGGTCGGCATCTCCGGCGTGGTCCTGACCCGGATGGACGGCGACGGGCGCGGCGGTGCGGCGCTGTCCATGCGCGCCGTGACCGGCAAGCCGATCCGTTTCGTCGGCGTCGGCGAAAAGCTCGACGCGCTCGAAACCTTCGAGCCGGACCGCATCGCGGGCCGCATCCTCGGCATGGGCGACATCGTGGCCCTTGTGGAAAAGGCGCAGGAAACCATCGAGGCCGAGCAGGCCGAGAAGATGATGCGCCGGTTCCAGAAGGGTCAGTTCACGATGAACGACCTCAAGACCCAGTTCGAGCAGATGATCAAGATGGGCGGCATGGAGAACGTGATGGGGATGCTCCCCGGCATGGGCAAGGCCGCCAAGGGGCTTAGCAATGCCGGGCTCGACGACAAGATGCTCAAGCGCCACATCGCGCTCATCAACTCCATGACCAAGCACGAGCGGCGCAATCCGCAGATCCTGCAAGCCAGCCGGAAAAAGCGGATCGCGGCGGGCGCGGGGATGGAGGTCGCGGACCTCAACAAGCTCATCAAGATGCACCGCCAAATGGCCGACATGATGAAGAAGCTCGGCAAGATGGGCAAAGGCGGGATGCTCAAGAACGCCATGAAGGGCATGTTCGGCAAGGACGTCTCGGTCAAGGATCTGCAAGACCCCGCGAAGATGGAACAGGCCGCCAAGCTGCTTGGCGAACAGGGCGGGATGCCCGGCATGGGCGGCATGGGCGGCGGATCGCAGCTTCCGTCGGACCTTTCGGGCTTCGGCAAGAAGAAGTGATGACTGCGCCCACATATCCCTGGGAAACCGCAACGCGCGGTCCCGCGGCCGATTTCGCGGCCCGCCTGCGTGACATGCTCCCGCAGATCGACACCGCGCGGCTCACCCTGCGCGCCCCCGAACTGGGCGACTTCGCGACCTATGCCGAGATCATGTGCAGCCCCCGCGCCGAGCATATGGACGGCCCGATGAGCCGCGAGGATGCCTACCTCGATTTCACCTGCACCGTGGCGGGCTGGCTTCTGCGCGGGCACGGCCTCTGGACCATCACGGCACGGCAGGGCGGCGATGTGCTGGGCTTCGTTCTGGTGAACATGGAGCCGGGCGATCAGGAGCCGGAGCTGGGCTTCTTCCTCACCGAGGCCACCGAGGGTCAGGGCATTGCGGCCGAGGCCGCGACGGCGGCGCGTGACCATGCATTGGGCGCGCTCGACCTGCCCCGCCTCGTCTCCTACGTCGCCCATGACAACGCCCGCTCCGCGCGACTTCTCGACCGTCTCGGCGCTTTCCGCGATGCGGTGGCGGAAGAGGCCGTCTCGCACGACTGCCGCGTCTATCGCCATGCCCCCGCGGGCGGCGATGGCGGGATGGAGGCCTACGCATGAACGCACGCACCCTCACCCCCGGTATGCACGATCGTATGTACAATTGTCATACGCGCTATGCACGCGCTGTGCCCCCTGTTTCTCTGGCCGAAGGAGCGCCCGAATGACCACCGATGTCACCGCGCGCGCGGCCGAGATCCTCAAGGACCACCGCGCCTCCATCGACCGGCTCGACGCGATCCTCGTCTACACGCTGGGCGAGCGGTTCAAGCACACGCAGGCCGTGGGCAAGCTCAAGGCCGAACACGACCTCCCGCCCTCCGATCCGTCGCGCGAAGCGGCCCAGATCGCGCGGCTGGAGGACCTTGCACGCCGGGCCGACCTCGACCCGGAATTCGCCAAATCCTTCCTGAACTTCATCATTCAGGAAGTGATCCATCATCACGAGAAACACCAGGATTCAGGGGCCTGAGCCCCGTCCATAGCTAGCATCAGGAGACTTCAACAATGGCTATGAAAATTCGCCTCGCCCGTGGCGGCACCAAGAAACGCCCCTTCTACCGCATCGTCGCGGCGGACTCGCGCATGGCGCGCGATGGCCGCTTCATCGAGAAGCTGGGCACCTACAACCCGCTTCTCCCGAAGGATTCGGAAGACCGGGTGAAAATGGACATCGACCGCGTGAAGGCCTGGCTCGCCGAAGGCGCCCAGCCCACCGACCGCGTGTCGCGGATGCTCGAAGCCGCCGGCGTGCTCGAGAAGAAAGAGCGCAACAACCCGAACAAAGCGAAGCCGGGCAAGAAAGCCACCGAGCGGGCCGAGGAAAAGGCTGAAAAGGCCGCCGCCGCTGCCGAAGCCGCCAATGCGCCGGCCGAAGAGGCCCCCGCCGAGGAAACCGCGGAGTAAGCTCCGGGTTTGGCTTGGAAATACCATCGGCGCGGGGTTACATGGCCCCGCGCCGTTTTCGTTGAGGGGAGAGCGACTTGAGTGACGCACGCATCTGCGTCGGGGCCTTCGCCGGGGCCTTCGGGGTCCACGGCGACGTGCGACTGAAAAGCTTCTGCGCCGAGCCCGAGGACATCGCCACCTACGGCCCGCTGTGGACCGAGGACGGCGCGCGCAGCTTCACGCTCTCCATCGACCGGGCGGTCAAGAACGGCTTTGCGGTGCAGGTCGACGGCATCCGGACAAAGGAAGACGCCGACGCGCTCAAGGGCCTGCGCCTTTACGCGGACCGGGAGGCCCTGCCCTCGCTCCCCGATGACGAGTTCTACCATGCCGACTTGATCGGCCTGTCGGTGATGGACACCGGCGGGGCCGAGCGCGGCAAGGTGAGCGCGGTTCACAATCATGGCGCGGGCGACCTGCTCGAAGTGTCGGGGCCGGGGCTCAAGACCCCGGCGCTCATCCCCTTCACGCTGGCGAACGTGCCGACCGTGGATCTTGCTTCGGGCCGGATCGTCATCGACCCGCCTGAGGGGGCATTGCCGGAATGACGCTGGTGATCGTCCACGCGGGCTATCACAAGACGGGGACGACGAGCCTTCAGGACTTCATGTCCGCGAACCGCGACGCACTCGCGCCCTGGGTCGCCTATTTTGGAAAACAGGACTTCTTCGGCGCCGGGGCCGATGCCCGCATCTATGCCCAGCGCCCCTTTCCGTGGCGGCTCGCCCGGTTCCGGCGCAGCTTGCGCAGGTTCCTGCGGGACCTCCCCGACCAGCCAGTGATCCTCCTGTCGCGTGAGACGTTCTCGGGCGGGATGCCGGGCCATCACCGGGTGAACGGCGAGATGATGACCTCCTACTACGGCCCGTCTCTGCGCCTTGCCCGCACGATCATCAGTGAGCTGCGCCGCCGCTTCGGGCGCGACACCGAGATCGTGTTTTTCTACACGACCCGCGAGCGTGAGGCGTGGATACGCTCGGTCCACGGCCACCTTCTGCGCTCGATCCGGCTGACCGACGACTTCGACACCTTCCGCAACCGTTTCCCCGCCCTCGCAGCACCCGCGGAGGAGGCGGAGCGGATGCGCGGCGCGCTGGCCCCGGTGCCTGTGGTGACCGCTGCGCTCGAGGATTGGGGTGCCATGCGCGAGGGGCCGGCGGGTGCGGTCCTGAACATGCTGGGCGTGCCGGAGGACGTGCGCGCCACCCTCGCCCCGGTGTCGTGTGCGAATACCGGACAAAGCGCGGACCTGCGCGAGGCGTTCCTCGCGCTCAATCGCAGCGACCTGTCCAAGGCCGACCTGAAGGCCGCCAAGGCGCGGCTCATCGAGGACGGGCCGGTCTTAAGTCCAACTTAAAGTTATTGTCCTAAAACTTTCTCGCAACGCGTTGCCGACGTGGATTTCGAGTGTGAGGGTATGATGGAACGGGAGGAAACGAAGGTGGCGTTCGGACCCTACAGCAGGATCGGCCTCGCGGCGGTGTTCCTGCCGCTCTATGGCGGCCCGGTCCTGTCGGGCTGGGCGGGTCATCCGTTGACGACCCTGCCCGTCTTCGCGCTGACCTTCCTGCTTTTCATCGCCGCGACCCGGCGTCCGCATCTCGACGACGCGGGCGGGCGCGCGGCGCTGGTCCTTATGGCGGTGGTGCAGGTCGTGCTCGCCTCGGCCTGTTTCGCCGCCGGGCGCTGGATCGGGCTTGTCGCCGGGCCGCTCGCGCTGACGATCTGGCTCCCCATCGCGCTCTCCGCCGTGGCCGCGCTGGTGGGCGCGTGGCGCTATTCCGACAGTGCCGAGATGGACGTTTTCCTCGACGGTGCCATCGACCGGTTGAACGAGATCGACCGGGGGCTGGTGTCGGACTGGACCGATATTCACCCGGAACCCGCCGCCGCAACCACGCAAGCGGTGGAGCGCGCCCTGTCCGCGCTGGCCGCCCTGCCCCGGGACGCGCGGGCGGGCCAGATCGACCCCGTTGTGCAACGGCTTGAGCGCGAGGCGGGCATCGCTGCGTTCGACCCGCTCTACGATGCGGCGGGCGAGGTGGACGGGACCGAAGACCCCCGCATCGACCGCGCCCTACTGCGGTTCGTCGCAAGCCCCCGCATCCGCCGCCAGCTTGTGGAGCGTGGCGAGGGCGCGATGGCCGCCATGCTGCTTCTGAACGCCGCCGACGCGGGCGTCCGGTTCGAGGCGCGCAGCCTGCTCCTCACCCTGATCGACGAAGGGGTGCCGGTGGACCAGCTTCCCGATCCCGTCTGGCTCGACGAACTGTCGGAGGCGTTTCCCGGCGAAGGGTATGACGAGATCGCCCGTTTGAGGGGCTGACCGGCGCGGCGGCTGCCCAGTCCGCCGCACCCTGGAGCCATAGGGTTGGCTTGATCCTGACAAACCACTAACGTCTCCTTAGAGGGGTTGTGTCCGGGGCCGCGGCGGCGGACTATTTTTTTTAATTGATTACCAATTCCAGACCCATCTGCGTCGCGGCAGCGGGAGATATTTTCAATGACGACGACATTCGACTATACCGTCACCACCCTTGACGATTTCAGCGACGACAGTAACAGCGCCACCTGGTCGCTGCGCGAGGCGATCGAAGCCGCGAATGCCAACGGGGGCGCCGAGACGATCGGCTTCGACGCCGCGTTGAACGGCACGATCACCCTGACCGAAGGCCAGTTGGACATCACTGAAAGCCTGTCGATCGATGGCGGCGGTGTCATCACGGTCAGCGGCGATGTGTCGTCACGCGTGATGCGCATCCTGACAGGGAGCGATGATGTCTACGCGCTGAACGACATCACCCTCCGGGATGGGCTGGGCGCGAACGGCGGTGGGCTCTACGTCGGCGGGGGCAACGACGTGACACTGACAGACGTCACTATACGCGGCAGCCTTGCCTCATCCGACGGCGGCGGCATCTATGTCTCGGGCACGGGGGCCAGTTCGAAACTCACGCTCACCGACTCGTCGATTCTGGAAAACGTCACCCAGGGCCGGGGTGGCGGCCTCTTCGCCGGGTTGGGCGCGGATGTGACGGTGAATGGCACATCAGCATTCGATTACAACTCCGCACAGGTACAGGGCGGCTCGATTTTCGGGATGGGTGCAACGACCTCGGTGGTCCTCGACGGAAATTCCGTCATCGTCGAAGACGGCAGGGCTTACGGGGCCACGGGCGCTGGCGGCGGCATCGCCATGATTTCGGGCAGCTCACTTGAGATCCGCAACGGGGCCAGCGTACAGGGCAACACGGCGGCGGCATCTATCTCGATGACGCAAGCGTTACGGTCTCGCAAAGCTACATATCCGACAATGTAGCCGGGACCACCGCCGGGCCGCCCTCCACCACAGCCAACCCGGGTGACGGCGGCGGCGTTTACGCGCGTGGCATGTCGACCGTCGAACTCAACGAGGGATATTACACCTCAAACCATGCTGACAACGATGGTGGGGCTTTCTGGATCGGAGACGGGTCGACCCTGACCGCTACGACCAACCAATTAAATGTCTTTGAAAATTCCGCTGATGGTGACGGTGGCGCCGGTTATTACGAGGCGGGGGCCGCAGTTACACTTCACGATGTATTGGGTATCGACAATACCGCCTCCGGGAGAGGCGATCTGGCGTTCGGGGCGGACGGGACGATCACCGATCCCGATACACAAATGCTCATTCTGGACGACTCCTCCTGCGCGTCCCAGTCCGTGCACGCCGGACCGGGCAACGACGAAATAGAAGTGGACGGCAGCGATACCACCTTCACGACCGGCGGGGGAAGGGATGTCATCTCCGGTTCGATCACCGATGCGCTTGGCGACACGTTCACCGATTTCGGCGTGTCTGACCTGTTCATACTGACCAGCCTCGGACCGGCACCGGCCGTCACTTTTGATAATTCCTCTCCGATCCAATCCCAGATTACCTTTGGCGGAGAAACCGGCAACATCACTTTGCAAGGCAACTATATCGACAAGTTTTTCTTTGCGGTCTCCGGGATCACAGATTTGGCGGAACCAGTCACCGTGATTGGCCTCGCGGATCCCTTTCCAATACTCGCCGAAAAGGTGGCGGTCGCCGACACCGATCCGGAAGAGCAAGGGGGCGTCAGCATGTTCCTGGCGTACAATAACAACTTCCTGATATCGGTGCGCACCGAAGGCGCGTTCACTTCGACCGACAATGCAGTCGGTTATTATGTGCGGACCGGCGAAAACATCTCGGATGTCACGATCTTTTCGACCAATGCCAAGAACGGCGGCAATGATAATGTCATAGGCGTAGACGGAATTCTCACGCCTTTCATCATCGAGGACGGTTTTGTGTTCGCCGACGGCTTGTCCGGCAGCGAAACGCTCACGATCGACGAGGACGGCAATCTGCTGGTGAATGGTGAGGACAGCGGCCAGACGCTCTACCACGCGCTGGACAGTCTGAACCCGGATGACGAAAACCGTGTGCAATTCGGGATGTCCGACTCGGATAATCTGCGGGTCGGGTTCGAAGATGGCCTGAACCTGGGTGACAGGGATTTCCAGGACGTGATCGTGGACATCTCGCTGCTGGCGCCGATCTAGGCCTCACCCCGGCGACACGACCCGATCGAAGCGCCACCTTCCCAAGCGACGCGCCCCGCGCTATGTGGCGCGGCATGACGGACAAGCCCCGCTCCCACGGTCGCCTCAAGGCACGGCCCACGCTCACGCCCCGCTCGCTCATGGAAGCGCCGGAGCGTCCGGGGTCGTGGGTCGCGCGCATCATCACGCTGTTTCCCGGCGCCTTCCCCGGCGTTCTGGGCGAGAGCCTGACGGGCCGGGCGCTGGACGAAGGCAAGTGGCGGCTGGAACCCATCGACCTGCGCCCCTTCGGGGAGGGCAGGCACCGCAACGTCGACGACACACCCGCAGGCGGCGGGGCCGGGATGGTCCTGCGCGCCGACGTGGTGGCGCGCGCGCTCGACGTGGCCGCGCAGGGCGTGCCGCCCGATCGCGCCCGCTGGCCGGTCGTCTATCTCTCGCCGCGCGGGCGCCGGTTCGATCAGGCCACCGCCCGCCGCTGGGCCGGTGCCGAGGGGATCACGATGCTCTGCGGCCGGTTCGAGGGCGTGGACGAGCGGGTTCTCGAGGACTACGGGATCGAGGAGGTGAGCCTTGGCGATTTCGTCCTGACCGGGGGTGAAATCGCGGCGCAGGCCATGATCGACGCGACCGTCCGGCTCCTCCCCGGTGTGCTGGGCAATGCCGCCTCGACCGAGGAAGAAAGCCATTCGACGGGCCTGCTGGAGCATCCCCAATACACCCGCCCGGCCACATGGCGCGGGCGTGAGATCCCGCCGGTCCTGCTCTCCGGCAATCACGGCGAGATCGAGAAATGGCGAAGGGCCGAGGCCGAGCGCCTCACCCGCGACCGCCGTCCCGACCTCTGGACCCGGTTTCGCGACGAGGACTAGGGCGGCGATGTCGCTGGTGCGTCGGGATGCGCGGGGCTACGCTCGACTTGCAACCATGTCAGGAATCAGCATGTCCCGTGCCGAAAGCGACGAGATCACCATCACCTTCGACGGATCGAAATGCATTCACGCGCGGCGCTGTGTGCTCGGCCTGCCGGAGGTGTTCAAACCGGGCACGCCCGGCGGCTGGATGTTTCCCGGCAACGCGCGCGCGGAAGAGATCGCGCGAGTCATCGATGCCTGCCCCTCCGGCGCACTCGGTTACGCGCGCCATGACGACGGCATGGAAGAACCCGTGCCGGCGGTGAACACCGTCCGCCTCTGGGAGAACGGGCCCAACGAACTGCGCGGCGACCTGCGGATCGCCGACGCCCCCGCGACCCGGGTTCTGCTGTGCCGCTGCGGACAGTCGAAGAACAAGCCATTCTGCGACAATTCCCACATCGAGGTCGGGTTCACGGCGACAAGCGAGCCGGGAACGCAGAACGCGCAGGATGCCGCGACCCGCGGGGTACTGACCATAACGCCGACCGCGAACGGCCCCGTGAAGATCGAGGGTCCTGTGGAAGTCATCGCGGCGTCGGGCCGACAGATCGCGGTGAGCGAAAAGGTATTCCTGTGCCGCTGCGGAGAGTCGCAGAACAAGCCGTTTTGCGACGGCAGCCACACCAAGGCGGGGTTCACGGCACCATGAGCCTCGACATCACGCGGGAAGACGGCGACACGAAGGGACGGTTCGTCACCGTGGTCGACGGCCACGAGGCGGAGCTGACGTTTTCCAGAATGAGCGAACATGCGATCATCGCGGACCACACCGGCGTTCCCGAGGAACTGAAGGGGCAAGGGGTCGGCCGGGCGCTGGTCGAGGCCCTGATCGCGGACGCGCGCGCCGGGGGATACAAGATCGTTCCGCTCTGCCCTTTCGTGAGGGCGCAATATGCGCGCCACCCGGAATGGTCCGACGTCATGCAATAAGGGGATCGGGGGCGTTCAATCCCCTTGATCGCAAGTGATTCTGCTCTTATACGCTGCCCATCCGGGGTCCCGCAGGGCCACCGGATCGTTGTCCAATGCCAGGGCACCCGCTTCTTCGGCGGGCAGGTCGGCGGGGACGATGTGACAAGGAACAGTGACCTGAACCTCCGTTGGGCGCGACGCATCGGCGAAACGCGGACCCAGTCGAAGACCGGAGCTCTGAGGCACACACATCTTCGCGGGCCAACCGTGAGCAGAATAGGAGTGGTCCAATGGACCTGATCGCAAAACTGGAAGCCGAGCAGATTGCCGAGCTCGGAAAAAACATTCCGGATTTCAAAGCGGGTGACACCATCCGCGTCGGCTACAAGGTGACGGAAGGCACGCGCAGCCGCGTGCAGAACTACGAAGGCGTCTGCATCAGCCGCAAGAACGGCGCAGGCATCGCGGGTTCGTTCACCGTCCGCAAGATTTCCTTCGGTGAAGGCGTGGAACGGGTCTTCCCGCTCTATTCGACCAACATCGAGCACATCGAGGTCGTGCGCCGCGGCAAGGTTCGCCGCGCGAAGCTCTACTACCTCCGTTCGCGTCGCGGCAAATCGGCCCGTATCGCCGAACAGACCAACTACCGTCCCAAGAGCGACGGCAAGACGCCCGTGCAAGGATCCGCGACATGAAAAAAGACACTCATCCCGAATACCACGTCATCGACGTCAAGATGACCGACGGCACCGTGCTTCAGATGAAATCGACCTGGGGATCCGAGGGCGACACCCTGTCGCTCGACATCGACCCCACCGTTCACCCTGCCTGGACCGGCGGCAACTCGCGCCTGCTGGACACCGGCGGCCGCGTGTCGAAGTTCAAGAACAAGTACGCCGGCCTCGGCTTCTGAGCCTGCCCGCCGTATGGATCGAAACGCCGCCCTCCGGGGCGGCGTTTTTTTTCGTTCCCCCCTCGCCTCCCGCAGCCTGATGGGCCATGATTGCGCTCAGCGAAATTGAGTGAGTGTTTTCATGGCTGTGAACCCGATCGTCGAGACCCTGCGCACGGCCCCCTCGCCGAAGATCTCAATCGCGAGCCTGACCCATCAGCGCTGTCCCTGCTGCGGACACGAGGCGCATTCCGTCATACGCTACCCGGCCTTTGTCAGCCGGTTCTTTTCCGGGCTGATCCTCGCCTGTTGCGATTACTGCGGCAGCGGCTGGGTGCCCATTCCCGACCTCGACCTCGATACCTATTACCGCAAGCATTATGCCGAAGAGTTCCGCAAGGAACGTCTTTACCAGGGCAAATTCTTCGGCGACGCGAACCCCGTGTGGTCGATGGAGAAACATCCCGTGCGCGACCGCGCCCGCAAGCATGCGCGCATCCTGCGCCGCTTCCGGCCGGACGCGAAAGACGTGCTCGATATCGGCTGCGGCGAGGGCATCCTACTTTACGAACTCGACCCGCCCCGCAAGTTCGCCCTGGAATCCGACGAAAACGTTCAGGGCATCCTGCGGAACGAAGTGGGTGCCAAGATCATCGACGCGATCCCGGAGAAACCCAGTTTCGATGTGGTCGTCGCCTCGCATGTGATCGAGCATTTCACATATCAGAACGTGGGAGACTATATCTCGGCGATCTACAAGGCGCTCCGGCCGGGGGGGGTCTTTCTGGTCGAGGTGCCGGACGGGGCGAGCCAGCTTGAGGTCTTTGAGGCCGGCAATCGCCCTCCGACACAGCGGCTCGAACCGCACACGCTGTTTTTCTCGACGTTTGCGATGAACATGATGCTGATGGATGCGGGGTTCGAAATGCTGCAATCCATGCGGTGCCGCTGGACAAGTGCGCGCCTCGATCGGCCCGAAATCCGTGATCAGGTGCCCGAGGACATCATCGAAAAAGAATTCACGTTCGTTGCCCGCAAACCCGGGGAAGCAGAGGATGCAGGGGATGCAGGGGAAAAAACGCCTTTCTGGCGGCGCGGATTGAAGCGGAACTGACGGTTCAGAACAGGAACTCGTCCGCGCCGAGGTCATGGACCGCGACGCCCGCGAGAAAGACCGTGCCGGGGCCGAGATCCACCAGCGTCCCGCCCCGCGCCGAGCCAAAGACCTGAGCGGTGGCGGCGGTCATGTCGAGCGCCCCGTAGCTGGCCGCCAGCGCTGTGAGATCGAGCGTGTCCTCGCCGGGGCGGAAGTCGGTGATGACGTCGGCACCCCAATCATTGAACACGAAGCGGTCCGACCCCGGCCCGCCCGTCATCACATCGTGCCCCGGCCCGCCGACGAGCACATCTTCGCCCCGCCCGCCGATCAGCCGGTCGTTCCCGGTGCCGCCATAGAGCCAGTCGTCGCCCCGGCAGCCCTTGAGGTGGTCGTCGCCCCCTTCGCCGAAAATGCGGTCATGGCCGCGATTTCCGCGCAGATCGTCATCGCCCGCGCCGCCCAGCATGGTGTCCGGCCCCTTGCGCCCCTTGCTGAAGTCGTCGCCGTTGCCGCCGAAGATCTTGTCCCGGCCCTTGTTGCCCTGGATGTAATCGTCGCCGCCGCGCCCTTCGATATGATCGTGCCCCGCGCGGCCCCAGATCTCGTCCCGCCCGTCGGTGCCGTAGAGCCGGTCCGCCACCATGCGGCCCGACAGGAATTCCGGGCCGTCCGGGGTGAAATCCGTAGCGCCGGTGATCCGGTACTCGACCATCAGCACCTCGAACGGCGCAAGTTCCACGTCGATAAGGGTGCCGCCGCCAAGCTCGGATGCGCTCACCGCCTCGGTCCCGGCGAACCAGCGCGCCTCGTTCCAGTGCGCGTTGTCGTCGATGAGCGAGATGCGCTGCCCGGTAAGCTGGCTGAAACCGGGGACATAGGCCGACACGTCCAGCTCCACCGACTGCGTGACCCCCGCGCGCGACATGATGAAGGCGACGAAGCGGTCGTCGTTCCCGTAGGCGTTCACCTCCACCGTCTCGACAGCCGCATCCGCCGCATCGAACCCGTTGTTCAGAAGCTCCAGCCCGATGGTGTGCTCCGCCATCAGCCGGAACGCCTGCCCGCGTGAGGTAAGCTTGTCGCTGTCTCCCCCGTCGCGGTCGGTATGGCTGCCCGCGAAATCGACCGACCCGTCCAACTCGATGGGCCAGACATGGGCCGCATCCGCCCCGATCCGCAGGAGTCCCTCGAACATTTCGAGCGTGACCCCTGCGGACTTGAGCCCCCACTGCTCACGGGCAATCCAGGCCGGTCCCCATTCCGACACGAGTATATCGAGCGTTCCGTGGCGCGCCGGATCGAAGGCCGCGTTCCACTGGCGCATGTCCCAGACCATTTCACGATAGTAGCGGTCCGCGCGCTCCGGCGCGGTGTCACCCAGCGTCAGCGGATCGGTCGGTTCGACGTAGTAATAATGCTGGATCACGCCGTCGATCGCGATCATCGCCGCGTCCGACAATTCGCCAAGCACATCGGCGTTGGCCTGCGTGACCCTCTCGGGCCAGTCCATCCCGGCATCGCCATAGGCCCCGCCCGAAAGGAAATCACGGCCCCATTGCTGGCCCGACTGGACATAAATCTTTGGCTGGTCTGCGTCGGCGCCCAGCACGGAGTCGAGCCCGGCCTGCACCGTTTGCGAAACGGCATTCGCGAGGATACCGTATTCCTCCGACGTCATCCGGTCGACCGCGCCCCAGTATTCGTTGCCGATCTCGAACCCGGCGATGTCCGCATCGGGATGGCGGGCGAGAAGGTCTGCGACGAAGGTGCCGATCCGGGCGACCGCGGCTGTGTCGAGGGGGCGCGCCGCCGCGCCGACCGGATCGCCGATGAACAGGTGGCTTGTGGGCAGAACGATGGTCGCGGGCTGATCGTTGGCGGTGCTCCAGTCGAGGAACGCATCAAGACCGATGAAGCTGTAGGCATCGGTCACATGGGCCGCGAGCGTGTTGGGATCGTCGTAGAATGCCGCGCCCCAGACCTCGGTCATCGCGCCGCCCGGGTATCGCAGGCCGTGAACGTGAAGCTGACCCAAAGCCTCGATGAAGCTTCCGTCGGGATCGAGCGTATTGCGCGCGTAGAGCGTGTTGCCGCCGAAAAGCTCCTCCGTCACGACCAGTCCGGTCGACGTCTGATACGTCAGTTCGAGTTTCATTGTCCCCTCGGCGCAGCCGGGTCGTTTCGCGGCGATGCGACACAACGGAAACACTCTGCTCGCCAGTACCCGTTGGAATCCTAAGGTGAATTCACCCCCGCCCACTAGGGCCCGGTCGGAAACACAGTGTTGCGGCGCTCGCGTCCCCGCTCTCTTGTCCGGCGGGGACGGAAGTCCGCTTCCAAAACCCGACGCCACAAGATACAGTGTGCCAAAGCGCCGGGACAGGCGCATCTGGGATAATGTCGGGGGCCGGGCGTGGCGCATATCATCGTCGTCGGGAACGAAAAGGGCGGGGCTGGCAAGTCGACCGTCTCCATGCACATCGCGACCGCGCTGGCGCGTCTGGGGCACCGGGTGGGCGTGCTCGACCTCGACCTGCGGCAGCGCACCTTCGGGCGCTACATGGCCAATCGGGCGACCACGATGGCGCGGGCCGAGACGCAGCTACCCTCCCCCGTCTACTACGAACTGCCCGAGGTGGACCCGGCCACGCTGAACCCGGGTGAGAACCCTTATGACCGCCGGCTGAGTCAGGCGGTGGCCGAGATCGAGCCGACCTGCGATTTCATCCTGATCGACTGCCCCGGCTCGCACACGCGACTGAGCCAGGTGGCGCATACGCTGGCCGACACGCTCATCACGCCGCTCAACGACAGCTTCGTCGACTTCGACCTGCTGGCCCAGATCGACCCGGAAAGCGGCAAGGTCCTGTCCCCCTCGGTCTATGCCGAGATGGTCTGGAACGCCCGTCAACTGCGGGCGCAGGCGGGGCTGAAACCGATCGACTGGATCGTCGTGCGCAACCGTCTGGGCGCACAGGCGATGCACAACAAAAAGAAGATGGGTGAGGCGATCAACAACCTCGCCCGGCGCATCGGCTTTCGCACCGCTCCGGGGTTCAACGAGCGGGTGATCTTCCGCGAACTGTTCCCGCGCGGCCTCACGCTGCTCGACCTGCGCGACATCGGCGTTGTGGGGCAGATGAACATTTCGAACGTCGCCGCGCGGCAGGAGTTGCGGGACCTGATGAAGGCCCTAAAGCTCCCCGGCGTCACGGTCGATTTCTGAGCCGTCGAGCGCGACCAGCCCCACCCCTTCGCGCCGGAACCGTGCCACGTCGCGCTCGGTGAAATCCACCCGCTCGGCCTCAACGGCCATGCGCGTGACGGTGAGCAGATCGCCCTCGATATCCAGCACCGCGAAATCGTTGACCTCTCCACGCAGGCGGTTGGACAGGCTCGTGCCTGCATGGACCCGGATCGGCCCGCTGTGCCCCGGCTGGGTCAGGAACGGGCCGGTGTGCCACATATGCAGGTGACCGGTGAGGACAAGATGGGTGTGACAGCCCTTGAGCCGCTCCAGCATCGGCTTGGCCCGCCGCATCGGGGCCTTGTGGCTCATCGCGTCCTGCTCGAACGGGTGGTGGGCGAGAAGGATGTTGAACCGCTCGGCCCCGCCGTCGTCGAACAGCCCGCAGATGCGCCGGATCGCCCCCGCGCGGGCCACCCCGCGCTGATGGGCGAAACGATCGACGGTGTTCAATCCGGCGACGAGGTAATCCGCGCCTTCGTGGCAGGGTTCGAGGTCCAGCGCGATATTCTCGCGATACTTGCGAAAGGGTTTCAGGAACCGGTCCCACGGCTGATAGAGCGGCACGTCATGGTTGCCCGGCACGGCCAGCCAGCGCGCGCCGAGGCCATCGAGAAACTGCCGCGCCGCCGCGAACTCCCGGTTCCGGGCACGCTGGGTCAGGTCGCCGGAGACGACGACAAGGTCGGGCGACACCGCCGTCACGGCCTCGGCCAGCGGCGCAAGAAGCTCGGGCCGGGCGCGCCCGAAGTGGAGGTCCGACAGGTGAACCAGTCGGCTCATACTGCCCCGGCGGCGCGTGGCGGACGGATAAGGTCGAGCGAATGTCGTTCAAGCGAAATGCGGTAAGGGCCGCGCATAGGCTCCTTCTCCCCGTCGCGCACGACGAGCCGCTTGTGGCGGCCGGGATCGATGACGATCTCGCGCCCGGTGACGAGGCGGAAGTCGCGCCCCTCGCGCATCTGGCGCGTGGCGAGTTTCACCGCGTGGCGCACAAGACCCAGCCTCCCCACGTCGTCGGCAAGGAACAGCGCCAGCTCACCCTTGCGCACCGCATCCGCCCCATCGAGCGCGAAACGTTCGAGCTGGTAGGCCGAGTTGCACACGAAGGCGAGCGGGGAGCGCACCGACATCTGCCTCCCGTCCACCTCGATCTTCATCGTCATCGGATCATAGAATTTCAACAGTGCCCGCAGCACCGACCAATAGGCGGCGGCGCGGCTTCGCCCGAACTGCGCATAGGTATCCTCACGCTGTTTCAGGATCTGGGAATAGACCCCGATCGACGTGTTGTTGAGAAACACCTTGCCATTGATCCGGCCGATATCGGCGGGCGAGGTTCGCCCGTGACAGATCGCCTCCAGTGCCGCTTGCGTGTCTTCGGGAATGCCATTGGCGCGGGCGAAGTAATTGAACGTGCCCATCGGGATCACGCCCATCGGCACGTCGCCGCCCGCCAGCACGTTGGCCACGCTGGAAATCGTCCCGTCGCCGCCTGCGGCTATCACGGCAGAGGCGCCCGCATCGAGCGCCCGGCGCGTCAGTTTCTCGATCGAGCCGCCCCGCTCATCGACATGGAGCGTCAGCCGACCGCCGGACTCCGCGATACACTCGCGCAGCCAATCCGTCACATCGGTGCCGTCGCGCCGACCGGATCGCACGTTGACCACCGCATGGGTGTTGTTCAGCATAGGCTGGTCGCTTCGTTGCAACATGTTTCCCAACGCACAGTTAAGTTCGGAAACCTAACGATGCGTCACCCGGATGGTTCCCCTCAGCCCGATGATCGGGCAAGCAAATCGGCGTTACCGCCAGCGGCGGTCGTGTCCACGCACAGATGCCGCTCGTGGCAGGCATGGGCCCGATCGGGCCGCTCGGTGACGAGCGGCAGGATCGCCCCGTCACGCTTGGCCAGCGCCCGGGCATAGGTGCGCGCGGTCTGGTCGTCGCCCCACCACAGCGCGGCGGAAAAGCCATCCAGCGTTTCCAGAACCTCAGGGGGCAGCTGGTCGGCGACCTCCACCACCACACCGCCGTGCTCCCTGACAGCCTTGGCCTGCGCTCTGGCCGCCTGCGCGCCGGGGCCGAGGCACAGGACCGGCGGTCGGGTCCAGTGCGTGAGGCGATTGAGCTCTCCAGTCGGGCCGGGCAGCAGCTCCTCCGACACCACGCGTTCCTCCGCCTCGGACAGCCGCGCCTGAACCGCCTTCGGGTCCGCCGCGCCACTGGCCGTTTCGGTGGCCGCCTCAACAGGCGACGCGCTGAAGCGCCCGACATAATCCGGCCCGCCCGCCTTGGGCCCGGTGCCCGACAGCCCCTCGCCGCCGAACGGCTGGCTGCCGACGATGGCGCCGATCTGGTTGCGGTTGACATAGGCATTGCCGACCCGGATGCGGCGCGACACGTCCTCCACCCGGCCGTCGATGCGGGTGTGCAGGCCGAAGGTCAGGCCAAAGCCCCGCGCGTTCACGTCGTCGATCACCTGCTCCAGCGCATCCGCCTTGAACGTCGCGACATGCAGCACCGGCCCGAAGACCTCGCGTTCGAGATCGTCGATCCCGCCCACCTTCAGAAGCGTGGGCGGAACGAAGGTCCCGCCCTCGGGTGCGGCGACCTGATGGAGGATGCGCGCCTTGTTCGCGTCGAGGTAGCCCAGGATATCCGCCTGCGCCTCCCCGTCGATGACCGGCCCCACGTCGGTCGACAGATGCCACGGGTCGCCCAGCGACAGCTCGTCCATCGCGCCGGTGAGCATCCGGATCAGCGTCTCCGACACGTCCTCCTGCACATAAAGACAGCGCAGGGCCGAGCACCGCTGGCCCGCCGACTGGAACGCCGAGGCGACGATATCGCGCACCGCCTGTTCGGGCAGCGCCGTGGAATCCACGATCATCGCGTTCAGACCGCCCGTCTCGGCGATCAGCGGCGCACCGGGGGCGAGGTTTTCGGCCATCGCGCGCCGAATGATCTGCGCCGTATCGGTCGAGCCGGTGAAGACCACGCCATCCACCCGCGCGTCCGAGGTGAGCGCCACGCCCACCGTCGCCCCGTCGCCCGGCAGGAATTGCAGCGCCGCGCGCGGCACCCCCGCCTCATGCAAAAGCCGCACCGCAATGGCGGCGACCAGCGGCGTCTGTTCGGCAGGCTTCGCGATCACGGCATTACCCGCCATGAGCGCCGCCGAAATCTGCCCTGTGAAAATGGCGAGCGGGAAGTTCCACGGGCTGATCGCCGTGATGATGCCCCGCGCCGGCGCGTCACGCTTTTCGCCCTCGCCCGCGTAGTAGCGCAGGAAATCCACCGCCTCGCGCAGCTCGCCCACGGCATCGGCGAGCGATTTGCCCGCCTCGCGGTGAAGGGCGGCGAAGAGCGGGCCGTAATGGTCTTCGTAAAGGTCGGCGGCCCGGCGCATCACCTGTGCCCGCTCCGTCGCAGTCGCAGCCCAGGGCGTTGCGGCGTCCAGTGCCCCGGCCACCGTCGCCTCATCGGCCTCCGTGACCTGCGCCACCTTTTCCCCCGTCGCCGGGTTCACCACGTCGCGCGTGGTCCCGGTCCCGTCGCCCCCGGCGACCAGCGGCCCCGCATCCGGCACCGCAACGTCCCGGGCCGCGTCGATCCGGGCGAGCGTCGTCTCATCCGTCAGGTCGAAGCCCGCCGAGTTGCGCCGTTTCGGCCCGAAGATCGCAGAAGGATGGGCCAGAACATCGGCCCGCCGCACCTCGGTCGCCTGCGTAATCGGGTCGGCCGCGATCACCTCGGGGCTCACGCTCTCATCCACGATCTGGTTCACGAAGCTGGAATTCGCCCCGTTCTCCAACAGCCGCCGCACGAGATAAGCCAGAAGGTCGCGATGCGCCCCCACCGGCGCGTAAATCCGGCAACGCGTCTTTTCCTCGCGCATGACAATGTCGTGCAGTGACTCGCCCATGCCGTGCAGCCGCTGAAACTCATAGTCGATCCCGCGCGCCATGTGGCGGATCGCGGCGACGGTATGGGCGTTGTGGGTCGCGAACTGCGGATACAGCCGGTCGGCATAACCGATCAGCTTGCGCGCATTGGCGAGGTAGCTCACATCCGTCGCGGGCTTCGTCGTGAACAGCGGAAAGCCGGGATGCCCCTCGACCTGGCTGTGCTTCATCTCGGTGTCCCAATAGGCGCCCTTGACCAGCCGCACCATCAGGCGGCGGTCCAGCCGCTCGGCGGTGGCGTGGAGCCAGTCGATGACCGCCCCCGCCCGCTTGCCATAGGCCTGCACGACGACCCCGAACCCGTCCCAGCCGTGAAGCTCCGGGTCGGCCAGCACCGCCCCGATCACCTTAAGCGACAGGACCAGCCGGTCCTGTTCCTCGGCGTCAATGTTGAGCCCGATGTTCGACCGCGCCGCCATGCGCGCGAGGTCGCGCAGGCGCGGCACCACTTCCTCCAGCACCCGCGCCTCCTGCGCCACTTCGTAGCGGGGGTGCAGCGCCGAGAGCTTGACCGAGATGCCCGGGTTCGCCGCCACGCTGTCGCGATCCGCCGCCGCGCCAATGGCCTTGATCGCATGGGCATAGCTGTCGGCATACCGCCCGGCATCGCGCGCGGTCATCGCCGCCTCGCCCAGCATGTCGTAGGAATAGGTGTAGCCGCGCGCCTCCTGTTTGCGCGCGCGCTTCAGCGCCCCCTCGATGGTCTCGCCCAGCACGAACTGGCGCCCCATCTCGCGCATGGCCTGCCCGACTGCGACCCGTATGACCGGCTCGCCCAGCCGGCGCACCATGCCTCGCAGAGTGCCCGCCATGCCGCGCTGTTCGTCGTCCAGCACCCGTCCGGTGAGCAGCAGCGCCCATGTCGAAGCATTGACCAGCGGTGACGCCGCCTGACCGATATGCTTGCCCCAGTCGGACGGCGCGATTTTGTCCTCGATCAGCGCGTCGATGGTCTCGTGGTCCGGCACGCGCAACAGCGCCTCGGCCAGACACATGAGCGCGACGCCCTCCTCGGTCGACAGCCCGTATTCGCCAAGGAACTGCTCCATGATCCCCGGCGCCTCGCCCTCACGAATCTGACGCACCAGCCGCGCGGCATTGGTGTGGATCGTGGCCCGGTCGGCATTGGTCAGCGCCGCTCCGGCGATCAGGTCGGGGATCACCTCCGCCTGCGGGCGGAACTTGGCGGTGTCGTCGAAGAGAGAGGTGGTGGTGTCGCGCATGTCTGTCTCCTTTGGTGCAGGATACAGAGACAACGCTGGACTTATCGCCCGAGTTTCCCGATCCTTTGGCCGGATTGACCAAACTTGGGCGCATTCATGGACGAAACAGACAGCATCGACCCGATCGACAGGAAGATTCTCGCGGCTCTGACCGAGAACGCCCGCCTGCCCATCGTGGAACTCGCGCGCCGTGTCGGCCTGTCCAAGACGCCGGTGGCCGCCCGCGTGCGCGCGCTGGAGGAGCGCGGCATCATCCGGGGCTACCGCGCCATCCTCGCCCCCGAAAAGCTCGGCCTGTCCCACGTCGCCTATGTCGAGGTACGGCTTCTGGACACCCGGCAGGCCGCGTTATCCGAGTTCAACGACGCCGCGCGGGCCGTGCCCGAGATAGAAGAGTGTTACATGATCGCGGGCGGCTTCGATTACCTGGTCAAGGTCCGCTCGCGCGACATCGCGGACTACCGGCGGGTGCTGGGCGAGACGATTTCGTCCCTGCCCCATGTCTCGGCCACCTCTACCTACATCGCGATGGAAGCGGTGGTCGAGCAGAGCTACCTCACCCTGTGAAGCGGATCGTGTAGGACGCGGGGCGTGAGCGGTCGCGGATCGCGCGGGCGTTCACCAGATCGTTCGAATGGGCACGCCGCAACGCGTCCTCTTCCGCATGGCCGTGATCCATCCAGCGCCGCACCAGCCGCCGCTCCAACTCCGCCTCCGCCACGTCGAGCGCCACGGTCATGTCCCAAAGCCGGTCCAGCCCGCGCCACGGGTCCTCATCGAGGAGCAGGTAGTTGCCCTCGACCACATAGATATGCGTGTCCGGCGCGATGCGGCCCCCATCGGGCACCACCGCATCCGCGCTCCGGTCAAAGGTGGGATAGCTCGCCTGCGCCCCGGTGGCGAGCGCGCGGACGAAGGCTGCGAAGCCCTCGGCATCGAAGGTCTCCGGCGCGCCCTTGCGCTCCAGCAGGCCCCGCGCGGCCAGCGTGTGATTGTCGAGGTGGAAGCCGTCCATCGGGATCGCCTGCGCCCCCGGCAGGGAGGCGGCGAGGCGTTCGGCCAGCGTGGACTTGCCCGAGCCCGGCGCGCCGACAACGGCGACGAGCACACGCGACCGGCCCACGGCGGCGCGCGACAAAAGGGTGGCAAGGTCGGCTTCGCTGATCTCGGTCATGGGCTCAGAGTGCCGGGCGCCGGGCCGCGGCGCAAGCCGCTCCGATGCCGCAGCCCGCGACGGCTCACCCGGCGACGGGCGCCTTTTCGGCAAGCTGGCGCAACACGCCGGCGACAAAGGCCGTGTCCTCGGGCGAGGACAGCGACGGCGCGTGACCACAGGTGTCGAACACGGTGACCTCGGGCTTCGGCCCGCGCCCGGTCATCTCGGTCGCGATCTCCTCGGTCAGCAGGTCCGAGGTCAGGCCCCGGATCACATGGGTCGGGGCGCTGATCCGGTCATAGATCGACCACAGGTCCATCGCGCCCCGATCCGCGTCCAGCACCTCGATGATGCGCGGATCGTAGTGCAGCGTGAGCCGCCCGTCCGCGCGCCGACGCACCGACGCCTCGGCCATGCGCCGCCAGAACGTGTCATGGGCGGGGCCGAACGGCACATAGACCTCGCGCAGCCAGCTTTCCGCCGCCGTCAGCCGCTCGAACGTCGGCAGGTCGGCGGAATAGGTCACGATCCGGTCGAGCGCGGCGTCCGGCACCACGGGACCGATATCGTTGATGACGAGCGCGGTGATCCGCTCCGGCGCCACGTCACCCGCGACCGTGATCCCGATCTGTCCGCCCATCGACGTGCCGAACCACGCCGCACGCGCGATGCCGTAATGGTCGAGCATCGCCATCGCCATCCGCGCATAGTTGGGCAGGACGTAATCGACCTCGGGCGCGTCCGACCACGACGAAAAGCCCCGCCCGATCGTGTCCGGGCACAGCACGAAATGCGTCTCGGACAGCGCGCGGGCCAGTTCGTCGAAGTCGCGCCCGTTGCGCGCCAGCCCGTGCCACATGACGAGCGCGGGGTTCGTGGGCTCCCCCCACTCCATGACGTGAAGCTCGTGGCCCATGAGCGGCAGGTAGGCGGAGCGCGGCATCATTTCGCAGCCCTGCGCTGGATGATTGTCCCCGCGATGCCCGCCGGGAAGAAATAGACCAGCAGGATGAAGATGATGCCAAGCCACAACAGCCACCGGTCGGGGCTGAGAAGCTCTGGCAGGAACGGGATCGCCTCAGTCGCGTTGGCGGCGACCTCCATCAGATCACGCAGGTAGTATTGTGCGAGCACCATGAGCGTCGCCCCGATCACCGCGCCCCACATCGTGCCCATCCCGCCGATCACGACCATCAGCAGAATGTCGATCATGATCGCAAAACTCAGCGTGGTTTCCGGCCCCGTGTATTTCAGCCATGTGGCATAGATGGCCCCTGCCAGCGCGGCGGCCACGGCAGCGATGACGAAGACGGCCGTGCGGAAAGCCACGACGCGGTAGCCGATGCCCTCGGCACGCGCCTCGTTCTCGCGGATGGCCTTGAGCACGGTGCCCAGCGGACTGCCCACGATCCGCAGCAACACCCAGAACATGAGCGCACAGGAGAAGAAGACGAAGTAATAGGCCGCGATCTTGCCGTTCATGCGAACGCCCAGGATCTTGGCCACCTTGCCCTCGTCATCGGTCAGAAGCTTGGTCGCGGGCTTGAACACGTCCGGCACGGAATAGGTGATCCCGTCCTCGCCGCCCGTGAAGGTCGACAGCTGCGACGCCAGGACGAGCGCGACCGAGGCCGCCGCGAGCGTGATCATCGCAAAGAAGATCGCCTTCACCCGGAGCGACAGAAGCCCGATCAGCACCGCGACCACGGCGGCCACCAGAACGCCCGCGAGCGTGCCTATGATCCAGTAGCCCCATGTGTTGTCCAGCTGCTTCATCGCGATGGCCACCCCGTAGGCGCCGAAGCCGAAGAACATGGTATGCGCAAAGCTCACGATGCCGGTGTAGCCGATGAGCAGGTCGTATGAGGCGACCAGCACGATGAACACGGCGATGCGCGCGGCGACTTCGACCTGCCGCACTTCCTGAAAGAAGAACGGGGCAAAGAGCAGGACGGCCCAGACCGCGAAGGCGATCAGTTTGACGGTTGTGTTGCCTTTCATGGTCCCCTCCTCACTTCACCGCCGGGGCGAGGCCATAGGGCCGCCACAGCAGAATGGCCATCATCAGGAGCATGTTGGACGCCAACGCCAGTTTCGGGGCGAGGAAGCCAACGTAGTTCTGCATCAGCGCCACCATGATCGCGCCCAGAAGCGTGCCCTGGATCGACCCGAGGCCGCCGATGATGACGACGATGAACACGATCACCATCATCTCGGCCCCGAGCGCCGGGGTGATGAGCGTCTCGTATCCCGCCCACATGGCCCCGCCCATCGCGGCGAGCGCCGAGCCGAGCATGAAGACCCCGATGAACAGCCGGTCGATCTTGAAGCCCAGCGCCTCGACCATCTCGCGGTTCTCGACGCCCGCGCGGATGAGCAGGCCCATCCGGGTGCGGTTGAGAAGCAGGTAGAGACCGGCATAGACGACGGCACCCACGATGAAGGCGAACAGGCGAAAAATCTCGAGCGACGACCCACCGACGATGATTGTGCCCTCGAGGAAGTTCGGACGAAGCACGGTGGTCGGCGTCCCGCCCCACGTGGCGAGGATCAGCTGTTCGGCCACGATGAGCGCGCCCATCGTGATGAGGATCTGGCGCAGGTGATCGGAATAGACGGGCTTGACGATCACCCGCTCGAAAAACCAGCCCAGCGCCGCGCCAAAGACGATGGCCGCCGCGATGGCGAAAACCAGCGCCATGATGTTGAGGAAGATGCTCTCGGAGCCAAGCCAGCCACCGAAATAGGCCAGGACGCTCGCCGCCACGAAGGCGCCGAAGCTCACGAAGGCCGAGTGGCCGAAGTTCAGCACGTCCATCAGGCCGAAGACGAGGCTCAGGCCCGAGGCCATGAGGAACAGCATCATCCCCATCGCAAGGCCCGCGACCGTCAGCGTCAGCCACGAGGACGGCGCGCCGATCAGGACGAAGGCGATGATGGCGATCGCGACCGGAAGGAGGAAGACGCCCCCGAAACGTTCAACGATATTCACGCGACGGACCCTCCGTTAACGTTCTGATAATAAACAGGAATAGGTTTCGCGGCGAAACCCTGGCGCAGGATGTCGGACATCAGCTCGCCTCCATCGACAGGCTGAGAAGCCGGTCCTGCAATGCCGTGTCGGCGGCGAAATCGGCCATCGTGCCGGTGTGAACCACCCGCCCGTCGTCGATCACCGCCATGTCGCGGCCAAGGCTTTTCGCGAACGAGAAGTTCTGCTCGACGAGCAGGATGGTGGTCGTCTCGGAAATCTCGCGGAACGCCTCGCCCATCGCCGAGATGATCGAGGGGGCCAGCCCCTTGGTCGGCTCGTCGATCAGGATCAGGTCGCGCGGCTCGATGATGGCGCGCGCAACGGCAAGCATTTGTTTCTGCCCGCCCGACAGGCTCCACGCCTGCTTGTCCCAGAACTGCTCCAACGCCGGGAACAGCTCATAAACGCGGGCGAGTCGGGTCTGGTCGAACTTGCCCGATGCAGTGGCGAGCACCATGTTCTCGGCCACAGTCAGACCGCCAAAAATCCCCATGTTTTCAGGGACAAAGGCGATACCCTTGCGCGCGATGTCAGAGGTGTGGAGCGACGAGATATCCTCGCCCCGAAACGTCACCGACCCCTCGGGCCGGTCCAACAGACCGATGATCGAGCGCAGCGTCGTCGTCTTGCCCGCGCCGTTGCGGCCGAGCAGGACGAACACGCCGCCCTCGGGCACGTCCAGGGTTACGCCATGCAGAACGGAATACTGCCCGATCGAGACGTCCATGTTCCGGATGGACAAAAGGCTCATGCCATTTCTCCTGCGTTTCCGAGATAGACGTCGCGCACGACCTGGCTGGACATGACCTCGCCCGGGTCGCCATCGGCGATCAGCTCGCCGTTGTGCAGCACGATGATCCGGTCGGCCAGCTGCCGCACCACGTCCATCTTGTGTTCCACGAGCAGCACCGTCTTGGTGTGGTCGTGCTTGATCTCGGCGATAAGGTCGAGAACGTCGGGCGCATGGTCGAGGCTCATGCCCGCCGTCGGTTCATCGAACATGTAGATGTCGGGCTCCATCGCCATGAGGAGCGCGACTTCGAGCTTGCGCTGATCGCCATGCGGCAGGGCGGCGGCGGGCAACTCGGCCTTGTCCTCGAGCTTGGTGGCCGCGAGGTAGCGTTCGGCCCGCGAGGTGAGCTCGGTGAGCCGGGAAACAGGTGTGAAGAACCGGAACCCCGCCCCTTCCTGCGCCTGCACGGCGAGGCGGATGTTCTCGATCACGCTCAGACGCGGGAACAGGTTGGTGAGCTGAAAGGCCCGGCCAACGCCGTGGCGCGCGCGTGTCGATGCGGGCATCCGGGTCAGGTCCACCCCGTCCTTCGTCACCGTCCCGGCGCTCGGCGTGAGCTGGCCCGAAATCATGTTGAAGTAGGTGGTCTTGCCGGCCCCGTTCGGTCCGACGATCACGGTCAATTCGCCGGGGCGAAAGTCGCAGGACACGGCGTTCACGGCCGTATGCCCGCCGAACCGGATCGTGAGATCACGGGTGGAGAGTGATGGATGTGTCATGGCTTTGGGGATTGGTTGGGGCCCCGGCCGACCGCGCCGGCCGGGGCGACACCGATCAGTTCTCGCGACCGATCGGAATGTCCATTTCGTCGGCTTCGATGATCCGGACCTTTTCCGGGATCGCCCACTCCACGTCGTCATCCACGCGGATCTTGAAGTGCAGCATGGATTGCAGCGCCTGGTGATCTTCCGGACGGAAGGTCATCTCACCCTTGGGCGTGTCCCAGGTCATGCCTTCCATCGTGGCGATCAGGTCTTCGGTGTCGAGCGACGGGCTCTCGCGCAGCGCCTTCACCACGGCCAGGGCCGAAGCCATGCCACCAGCGGTGAAGAAGTCCGGCGGGCTGTCGAAGCGCGCCATGTGCTCTTCCACGAGCCAGTTGTTGATCTCGTTGTCGAAGGCTTCGTAGTAGTAGTAGACCGCACCTTCGAGGCCGGGGAACCGCTTGTAGGTCGGCAGAACCGGAAGGATGTGCCCGCCCATCGACAGTTCGATGTCGAACCGGCCCGGGTCCATCGACTGGAGCTTGCCCGGCGCGTCGCCGCCACCGGCCCAGTAGACCAGAATGACCTTGCGGCCTTCCTTGTCTTTCAGCGCGTTGAACAGGCGCTCACCCACGGCGGTGAAGTCGGCGGTGCCCTGCGGCGCGTATTCTTCCGCGACCACCGTGGCCCCGGAGCCTTCGAGCGCGTTCTTGAACGCGGCGATCCCGTCACGACCGAAAGCATAGTCCTCGGCCAGCGTGGCGACATACAGGTTCTCGTCCGGCTGAAGCGCCTGCGCCTGTGCCTGCATGTCCATCGACGAGTTGCGCGAGGTCTTGAAGACGTAGCGGTTGGAATCCGGGCCGGTCAGGCTGTCGGCCACGGCCGGCTCGACGATGAAGATCCGCTCGTATTCCTCGGCGATCGGCAGCATCCCGGTGGTCACGCCCGACGACGTGGCGCCGACCGCGATCAGGACGTCATCGTCGGCATAGGCCTCGGCCAGCACGGCACGGGCCACGTCCGGTTTGAACTGCGTGTCCTTCTTGATGATCTCGATGGGGTGACCGTTCACCTCCATCGTGCCGTCGGTGGCATATTCGAGGCCCATCTCGAACCCGGTCTGGGTCTGCTTCGAGAAGACCTCGAAAGCATTGCCCGACATCCCGTGGATGAGCGCGATCTTGACCGGGTCCCCATCCTGCGCGACGGCAGGTACGGCGAGGCCCACGGCAAACGAGAACGCGGCGACTGCGCGTTTCATGGTAATCATGGATTGTCCTCCCTTGCCCCGCGGTGGTTTCACCCTCCGCGGGATCGGTGTAAGTGTGGACAGAGCCTCGCTTTTTGGAAGGGTCCGGGCAAGTTGGGGAAAATACTTATAGATCAAGCCTACCAGACCGGCGACTTCTCGGCGCTTGCGTTCGAGTACTCTCCGGTCGGTCTGGTGATCACCGAAAGCCGCGTGATCCGGGGCTGCAATCCCGAGTTCGAGCGCATGTTCGGCTATGGGCCGGGCGAGCTGAATGACCAGTCATTTCAAGTGCTTTACCCGAGCCCGGAGGAGTTCGTGAAGATCCGGGACCGCGGTGTGGACCAGCTGCGCGAGACGAACACCTACTGGGACGAACGGGTCATGGCACGCAAGGACGGGTCGCTGTTCTGGTGCCGCACGCGGGGCCATTCGCTGACCCCCGAGGGCGATCCGCTAAACCGCGCGGTGTGGAGTTTCGCGGACCTGTCGGGCCACCGCCCCTACCAGCCGCTCACACCCCGCGAGCGGCAGGTGGTCAACCTCGTGGCCGAGGGGATGACGTCGAAAGAGATCGCCCGCGCGCTGGGGATCAGCCCGCGCACGGTCGAGGTTCACCGGGCGAAACTGCAAAAGAAGTTCGGCGTGACCAACACGAATTCGCTGCTTCACGCCATGTCGGGCGTGCCGCCGGAGCGCATCGTCGCCCGCTGAGGCCGCACCGGATCAGACAGGCTCTTCCTGCGGGCTGTCCACAATCTTTGCCACGTTTCCGCCGAGGGCCTGCATCTGGTGATCGGCCCAGAACCGGATGTCGTATTTGTGGACCGTCTCGCGCAGCGCGCGCATCCGGTCCTGTCGTTCGGGGGCCTCCATGTTCAGCGCCTGTTCGATGGCGCTTTGCATCGAGCGGGCGGAGAACGGGTTGGTCAGAAGGGCCGAGCCCATTTCGACCGCCGCGCCCGCGAATTCCGACAGTACCAGCACCCCGTCCCCGTCGATCCGCGCCGCGCAGAATTCCTTGGCGACAAGGTTCATGCCGTCGGCCAGCGGCGTGATCCAGGCCACGTCGGCGGCCCGGTAGTAGGAGACGAGTTCGGTGAAGGGAATCGCCCGGCTGATAAGCGCGATGGGCTGCCAGTCGAGCGTGCCGAAGCGCCCGTTGATCCGCCCCGCCATCTGTTCGAGGTCGGCCTGGATATTTTCATAGACCGTCATGTTCTGGTTTGCGGGGACCGAGACGTGCATGAGCTTGACCTTGCCCAGCATGTCGGGGTTCGCCTCCAGCAGCCGCTCGAAGCTTTCCAGCTGGTCGATCCCGCCCTTGGTGTAGTCGGTCCGGCCCACGGACAGCAGCAGGCGGCGTTCGCCCAGTTCCGCGCGAATTTCGGCGGTCTTGTCCTCCGTCTCGGAGCGCCGTGCGACCTCTTCGATATAGTCCGCGTCGACCCCGACCGGCGAAGCCTGCACGCGGATGGTGCGGCCCTCATGGGCGATCACGTCCGGCACGGACACCTCGGTCAGCGCGGAAAACTCGGTCGCGAAATCCTCGTCCACCTTCTGACGGCTGACCACGTCCACCTCGAGCATGGAGCGGGCGGCGGAGACGAAATTCGCGACGTAGCGCGGGATGTGGAAGCCGACGACATCGCAAGCCAGCAGGCTTTCGAGGATTTCCTTGCGCCACGGCAGCACGTTGAACATGTCGGCCGAGGGAAACGGCGTGTGGTGGAAGAAGCTGATCTTCACGTCCGGGCGCAACTGGCGCAGGTAGCCGGGCACGAGCCAGAGGTTGTAGTCATGGACCCAGACCACTGCCCCCTGCGCGGCTTCGGCGGCGGCGGCCTCGGCGAAGGCCCAGTTTACCTCGCGAAAGGTCGGCCAGTCGACGGGGTCGTAATTGTAGCGTTCCTTGAACCCGTGGAGGATCGGCCAGAACGCTTCTTTCGACGAGACTTCGTAGAAGCTCTTGACCTGCTCACGGGTGAGCGGGAGACGCAGAACGGCGTAGGTGCCGAAATCGTCGTCGATCTCGATCCGTCGCTCGAAGTCGGGGTCCGAGGGCGTATCGCTTTCCTTCCATGCGACCCATGACCCCTTGTCGAAGCGGCCGAAAAAGCTCTTGAGCGTCGGCACGATGCCGTTCGGGCTCTTGTTCTCGTGGTATTCGATTTTCCCGTCCACCTCGACCTCCGTGTAGGGCTGGCGGTGGTAGACGATCACGAGATTCGAGGACATTTCAGGCTCCTAGGGGAACTTTGGGGTGAAGGTCGAAGGCGTGGATCGCCTCCATGATGCCCGCGGCGCCGTGGCCGGTGGCGTAGTGGACCTGCGGCAGATGCGCGACGCGCGAGACGAGCGCGGGTTCTGAGTTGCCGACCGCGACGGCGGGCAGGCCGCATTCGAGCATGGACAGGTCGTTGAGCGTGTCGCCCGCAACGAGGACGCGGTTTTCGTCCATGCCGAGATGCTCCACCAGACGGCGGATCGACGGGCCCTTGGAGACGCCCTTGGGCAGCACATCGAAGAAGCGGTTGTCGGAGATCAGCCAGTCGAGGCCCAGCGCCTCCACCCGGGTCTTGGCGCCCTCGTCGAAGGCCTCGGGGTCGAGGTCGTAGCTTACCCGGTAACGGAAGTCAGTCGGCTGAAGCGTGAGGCCCGGCGCACCCGCGAGCCTGTCGCGCACCCGGTCGCCCTTGTCGCCCCAGCGGGCGGCGATGTCTTCCTCGAGCGCCGCGATGGGCGAGATCGCCTGCTCGGACACCTGGGCAATGGTCGTGCCGACGTCGCCCACGACATATTCGGGCCAGGGCAGCGCGCCGGTCTTGCACATCTCGCCGATGAACTGCGGGTCGCGCCCGGTGACGAAGATCAGGCCCACGGTATCGCGGTTCGTTTCGATCCAGTCATAGAGCCGATGGCGGTCCGCCTCGCTCCCGCCCAGAAACGTGCCGTCGAGGTCGGTGGCGAGCGTAAAGCGGCGGGTGGCCAGCGGGGTCGCGGGCAGTTTGGGGATGTTCATTCGCTGGCTCCGAATCCAAGCGTGGCCGTGGGCGCGGGGTGGTCGAGCAGGATGTCGAGCGCGCGGGGCTCGGCCTCGATGGGTCGGGTCCAGAGGGCGTTGAAGCTGTCTTGCAGGTCCGCGCCCTCGTGCAACACCGCGTTCACGGTTTCGCAGATCGGCATGGGCACACCGATGCGGCGGGCGAGGTCGATGACCGAGACGGCGTTCACCTCGCCCTCGACGACGACGGGCTTGCCCTCGAAACAGTCGGGCCTTGCGATGCCCTGCCCCAGTTGCGTGCCCAGCGACATGTTGCGTGAGGTGGTCGAGGAGCAGGTGAGCGTCAGGTCGCCCGCGCCCGCAAGACCGGTGACGGTTTCGCGCGAGCCGCCCAGCGCCTCGGCCATCCGCTTCATCTCGTCGATGCCACGGGTGATGAGCGCGGCGCGCGTGTTCTCGGCAAAGCCCGCGCCTGACATCATGCCGCAGGCGATGGCGATGACGTTCTTGACCGCGCCGCCCACCTCGACGCCCACGAGGTCGTCGGAGACATAGGGGCGGAAGCCTGCGCCGGAGAGCGACACGGCGAGGCGGGCCGCGGGGCTGTCATGCGGGGCGAGCCGGTTCTGGTAGGAAAACGGGAAGGCGACGGTGGCGGCGGTCGGATGGTCCAGCGCGGTTTCACGCGCGAAAGTCGGGCCGGAGACCGCGCCGACCGGGTGGCCCGGCAGCATTTCGCAGACCACCTCGGAGAGCAGAAGCCCCGAACCGCGCTCGATCCCCTTGCAGGCGAGCGCGATGGGGATGCCCGCCGGGATTTGCGGGCGCATGGCGGTGCAGACATCCCTAAGGGTGGCGGAGGGCGTGACGACGATCACGGCGTCGGCTCCCGACAGCGCCTCACCGATGACGGCGGTGGCGCGGATGCCGGGTGGCAGGGGGATGCCCGGCAGGTAATCGGGGTTCTCGCCACTCACGTTTATGGCTTCGGCCAGCTCGGGGCGGCGCGACCACAGGGCCACGTCGCGGCCGTTGCGGGCCAGAACGGTTGCAAGGGCTGTGCCCCAGGACCCGGCACCGATAACGGCAACGCGGGCATAGGGCGCGGAGGACGGCGTGTTGGTGCTGTCTTTCATCTGCTCGGGCTAAAGCCCTTTTGATTTGTCGTTGCTCGGCCGACCGGGGGGCGGATCGGCCCAGGGAGCGCGGGACCGCTCACCGAGATGTCGCGCCTCTACCCCTCATCCGCCCGGATCACGGGGGTGCGCGACGTTTCTGGACATAAGGGTAATGTCTTCCCGTCCCTCCGCAAGGCAACGCTGCCTTGCAGAATATTGTTCCCGCGGTCGTGATCGGACGGGGCGCGGTGTCTGCACGGGAAATAATCAGCCTGCCCGAAAATTGGGCAGGCCGTCAGATCAGGGTGTCAGGCGGCTTGCGACCAGCGACAGGTTGTTCACGCTGTCCGTTCCGAGGCCAACGAGGGTCAGGAACTTCTGCAATTCGGTCGACGGTGCGCCGGAGACATAGAGGATGTCGTCCTCGAGCACGTCGAACCGCTTGGCGAGGAACAGGGTGTTCGGGTCACGTAGGTTCGCCCGGTAGACCACGTTGACGTAGCCGTTCGGGTTGGCGATCGGGAAGGTCGGGTCGAGCTTGCGGGCAAGCGAGGCATGTTCGCGGCGCAGCAGGAACACGCCACCCGGATCGGACAGCACGTTGATGAGGCCGCCGGCCTTGGCCACGGCTTTCTCAAGCGTGATGCCGGAGGTCGGAAAATCGACGAGCGTGTTGCGGCCCGTGGCGCCCAGCGCGGTGAAAATCTTGACCTCGCGCACGACGGTGATGGTGTCGCCGGCGCGGGCATAGATGTTCTCGCTCGGGTTCTTGATGAGCTTGCCCATCGCGATGGACAGCGTGTGGCCGCCGCGCGACAGGGTGACGACCGTTTCATCGGTAGGGCTGCGCGCGCCACCGGCCGCGGCGATGACATCGAGGATGCGGTCGCCTGCCTGCGTGAGGGGAATGCGCCGCCCGTTCACCACTTCGCCGGTCACGGTCACGGTGTTGGAGACGTTCTGGTTCACCGAGACGATGGCCTGCGGCTCGATCGCCTTGCCCTGAAGCGCCTCGACGATCTTGGCCTCGGCTTCCGACAGCATCAGCCCTGCCACAGTGACCCGGCCCGCGTAGGGAATGGTGATCGCCCCGTCCCGCTCGACGACCTGTGCCGGGATACCCGTGGCGCGCGAGCCGCTGGCCCCCGGTGCGCCGGTGGCGAAGAGCCCGCCGCCGTTGGCCTCCCAGATCGACACGCTCACCGCGTCGCCCACGCCGATCCGGTACTGTCCGGCGCCGCGGTAGGCGCCCCCGAGGCTGCCGAAGCTGGGCGCGCCGCGCCCTTCGAGCAGCTTGACGGTGCGCGGGGTGAGGTCCGCCACGATGAATCCTTCGGCGGTGGCCGAGGGCGTGCGGTTCTCTTCCATGTCGAAGGCGGCCGTGGTCGGGCCCTGGTTCGGAAGGATGGTGCAGGCGCCGAGAAACAGCGACAGGATGAGCGGCAGGAGGCGTGTCAGGGTCATGCAGTCTTCCGCAGTGCCGACGCCGTGGGCGAATCGCGGCCGGGGGCCGGAAAATCGCGACGTAGCAGGGTGTTCGTTGTGTCGTTCTGGTCGGTGCTCATGACCATCCCCCCGGATATCACCGGGGTTATGTGACAGGATTTTCCGGGGTTGGCAATTGCCGCGCGCCGCCGTTTGGCCAAGGGTTTCATCCCCGCAACAGGCCGCCGTCAGGACGGCCCGTGGCGGGCGGGTTCGCGCCTATCGCAGCACCCCGCGCCGCGTCATCGCGCGTGCATAAAGCCAGAGCCCGAGCGCCACGATGATGATGGCGGCGGTGAAGGCGAGCGAGCCGGGCCCCATCATGTCGACAAGCGTCGTGCCCATGCTGGAAATGGAGTGGAGCGTGTTGCCGATCAGACCGATCAGCGACAGCACGAAGGCCAGCTGCGCGAAGCCCGAGCGCAGGAGCAGCAGGACCGACCCGATGATCGCCCCCCAGACGCCCAGCGCCCAGAACACCTCGGCCCAAAGCGGGAAGCTCGAATACCATTCGCGCTGCGCCTCGGTCATCACGCCGAGGTAACTTTCCGCGCTGAAATGGGCCAAGACCCAGTCATAGGCCCCGCCCGCGTTCCACAGGAGCGACAGAACGCCCACGACCCACAGATGCCAAGGTGTCTTCATCGTCCCCTCCCCCTATTATCCGACGATCCTTGCCGCTGGACCCGCGCCGGTCAAGCGTCCTAGGGTCCGGCCATGAGCATCGTCATTCTGACAGGCGCCGGGATTTCGGCGGAAAGCGGTTTGGGCACGTTTCGCGATGAGGACGGGCTTTGGACGAAATACGATCTGAACGAAGTGGCCACGCCCGAGGGGTTCGCGCGCAATCCGGCGCTGGTGCAGGACTTCTACAACGCCCGGCGCGCCAATTGCCGGGGTGCCTCTCCCAACGCGGCGCATCACGCGCTCGGCCGTCTGGTCGCGGCGCGGCCCGATACGGTTGTCGTGACGCAGAACGTGGATGACCTGCACGAACGCGGCGGGGTGACGGACGTGATCCACATGCATGGGGAGCTGTTCCGAGCGCTCTGCGCGGCCTGCGATCACCGCTGGGATGCGCCTGAGGAGATGTCGGTGAGCGCCCCCTGCCCCGCCTGCGGCGCACCCGCGACCCGGCCCGATGTCGTGTGGTTCGGCGAGATGCCCTATCACATGGAGCGGATCTTCGACGCGCTGGAACGGGCCACGCTTTTCGTCGCGATCGGCACGTCCGGCAGCGTCTATCCCGCCGCCGGATTCGTGGGCGAGGCGCGGGCCAACCGGGTGGAGACGCTGGAGCTCAACCTCGAACCCAGCGATGTGGGCGGACAGTTCGACGCGGGCCGTTACGGACCCGCGTCTGAGATCGTGCCGCTCTGGGTCGACGAGGTGCTGGGCGCCCGCTGACCCGGACGTCGGCTCAGTTGGAGGCGCCCATGTTGCCGTGGTTCATGGCACCCATCCCGGCCTCGCCCGGCTTGCGGTCGTTGTCGACGGTGATCTCGACCGCGACCTCGCCTGCCTTCTCAAAAACCAGCGTGACGTCGAGCGTCTCGCCGTTCTCGAAGCCGTCGGTCAGGCCCATGAACATGACATGGTCTCCGCCGCGTTTGAGCATGTGCTCGCTACCGGCGGCGACCGGGATGCCGCCTTCGATCTGAACCATGCGCATCACGCCTTCGTCGTTGGCGATATGGGTGTGCAGTTCGACTTTCTTCGCGGCGTCCGAGCGCACGCCGATAAGCGTGTCGTCCTCGTCGCCGGTGTTTGCGAGCATGAAGAAGGCGGCCCCGGCGAGGGCATTCGCGCCCGCGGACCGTGCATAAGCGTCGTGGATTTCGATCTCGCTCCCGGCGATGGCGGGCATGGCGAGGGTGGCGGCGATGGCCGCGATGATGGTGCGTTTCATTGTCGTGTCTCCTGATGTGATCTGAAAGGTGGGGTCAGATCGTCAGGGGCGGCCCCCGCGCCGCCGGCGTCACCTCCTCACGCGAGGCGGGAATGGCGCGTGCCGAGGGCGCAGGCAGGGCCACGCGCCGCAGTTCGGGCGCCGGCAGGGGGGGCGCCGAGAACGCCGCGGCGAAGATCGAATGACCCTCAGGGCAGACGTCCACGTTCTCCACGGGTTCCCCGTCCGGGCCGATCGTGATGGTCGTCACGCCAACCCCGGAACAGATCACGATATCCGTGCCCACGGGCATCGGCACACCCTTGGCCCCGGCGAGGACAACCCCCGACAGGACGAGCGCGAGCGCCATGATTATGGACGTGATCCGGTGCATCGCATGACACCTATATCCGGCGCGGGGACCGGGCAAGGCGCCGTTTGTCGCGGCTGGCGCGTGGCCATCCGGCGCGGGGGCGGTTAGGGTAGGCTCACACCAACAGAGGGGACGACCATGACCGGCCTGACCGAAGCCGAGGACATTTCCGATATCGCTTTCGCCTACATGGGCTCGCGCGCGCTCTTCGCCGCGATCCGGTTCGACATCTTCACGGCGCTGGCGGACGGCCCGTTGCAGGCCGCAGTGCTGGCGGAGAAAGCCGGATTGCCGGTGGAACGCTGCCGGACGCTGATGACCGCGCTCACCGGGCTGGGCCTGACGACGGTGGATGGCGCGGGGCGTTTCGCCAATTCGGCCGCGGCCGACGCCTTCCTCGTGAAAGGCGCGAAATACGACTTTTCGGACTACCTCGAACGGCAGGTCGGGCAGCAGATGTATCCGCTGATGGACCAGATCGACGCGGCGTTGACCGGCGATCTTGCCGAGGACGCGACCGATTCCTACGACACCTGGTTTTCCGACCCCGAACAGGCGCGGCTCTACTCCGAAAGCCAGCACGCGGGCTCACTCGGCCCGGCGCGGGGGCTTGCGAAACGGGTGGACCTGTCGGACGTGCGCCGCCTTCTGGATGTCGGTGGCGGCACGGGGGCCTTCGCCATCACCCTTTGCAAGGCGAACCCGAAGCTCACGGCGACCGTCATCGACTTTCCCAATGTCGCCGCGCTGGGCGAAGGGTATGTCGCCGAGGCGGGGCTGAGCGACCGTATCACCTATCGCCACGCCAATGCGCTGGAGGGCGACTGGCCCGACGAACAGGATGCGATCCTCATGTCCTACCTGTTCTCGGGCGTGCCGGACCATACGCACGAGGGGCTGATCGCCCGCGCCTTCGACCACCTCGCACCGGGCGGGCGGCTTCTTATCCATGACTTCGTGGTGGATGCGGACCTGACCGGGCCCAAGAACACGGCGCTCTGGCAGCTCCAGCACACGGCCTTCACGCCCGAGGCCCGGTCGCTCGACGATGGATGGCTGGCCGAGGCCATGACGAAGGCGGGCTTCGCGGATGTCACGGTCGGCCCGCTCATTCCGGGCATGACCAAGCTCGCCACGGGCCACCGCCCCTGATCTTCCCTGCGCCCAAATAGTTCGAAAGGGGAGACGCGTCCGGGGGAGGCTGGCCTCCCCCCGCCGCGACGTCCCGGCGCAGCCGGGGCGGCGCAAAACCTGCGCGCGCGTCAGCGCGCTCCTTTCGACAGCGCCCGGGAACGACAAAGGCCCCGCCCTGGGGCGAGGCCATTCATCACGAACGCGGTGAGGATCAGGCGGAAGCCTGGGCCTTCGCGATCTCTTTCTTGACCTTCAGCGCCTTGGCCGAAAGCTCGGCGTCCTTGGCCTTCGCCAGGAACTTGTCGAGCCCGCCGCGGTGATCGACCGTGCGCAGGGCCGAGGCCGAGATGCGCAGCTTGATCGGCCGACCGAGGGTCTCGGACACGAGCGAAACGTCGTTCAGGTTCGGCAGGAAGCGACGCCGGGTCCTGTTGTTGGCGTGGCTGACGTTGTTTCCAACGGCGGGGCCTTTGCCGGTCAGTTCGCAGACACGCGACATGGGTTCATCCTCATCTTCGGGCAGTTTCCAGCGGCGTTTTCGCGCCGTCTCCGGACTTGCCAGTCAATACAAAGGGACGCCGCACGCGCAGCGCCCTGAATTCCGTTCGGGGGCAATATGCGCTTTTCCGCGGTGCGTCAAGTGAGTCGCCCCCCTGAAAGAAGGGGTTTGCGGCCCCTTTTCGCGCAGCGTCCGGCCCGCGTCCTGCCAACGGATCGGGCGCGGGCGCCCGTTCGGGTTGCACATGCACAGGCAGCTTCGGGCCAACCGGCACACGTTTTCGCGGTTTTCTAAAAAAAAACATCGTAAGCAGGTGGCTTTTTCGATAGGCTTTTCTGCGTCTGCACTACGCATTTTAATTCTTATTCCGCGTCAGGAGCTATCCATGCCGGGAACCACGCCGAACGTCCTTCTGGTCTATCCCAAGTTTTCGAACACGTCGTTCTGGAATTTCCTCGAGACATGTGACCTCGCCGGTGCGAAATATCCCGCGCCGCCGCTGGGCCTCATCACGGTCGCCGCCATGCTGCCGGGGGACTGGCCGGTGCGGCTGATTGACATGAACACGCAGGAGCTGAACGACGAAGACATCGACTGGGCGGACATGGTGATGTTCTCCGGCATGATCTCGCAGCAGCCCCACCTTCTGAAGGAAGCCGCACGCTGCAAGGAACGGGGCAAGGTCACGGTCGTCGGCGGACCGGACGTGAGCTCTCACCCCGAGGTCTATGCTGACCTCGATATCCGCGTCATCGGCGAGGCCGAGGGTGTTCTGGACGAGGTGATCGAAGCCTGGAAGGGTGGCATGCGTGAGGGCGAGTTCCGCGCGCCGCTGCACACCGTGGACGTCACGACCACGCCGGTGCCGCGCTATGACCTGCTCAAGCTGGACGATTACCTGATGATCAACGTGCAGCTCAGCCGGGGCTGTCCGTTCCTGTGCGAATTCTGCGACATCATCGAGCTGTTCGGGCGCAAGCCGCGCACCAAGATGGAGACGCAGATCCTGGGCGAACTCGACCGGCTGTATGAGCTGGGCTACCGCGGCCATGTCGATTTCGTGGACGACAACCTTATCGGCAACAAGAAATCCGTGAAGGCGTTTCTGCCCAAGCTGATCGAGTGGCAGAAGAAAAACGGCTTCCCGTTCGAGTTTTCGACCGAAGCCTCGCTCAACCTCGCCGACGACCCCGAGTTTCTGGGCATGATGCGCGACGCCGGGTTCTTCACCTGCTTCGTGGGGATCGAGAGCCCGGATCCGGATGTCCTCATCGCGATGAAGAAAAAGCAGAACATCAAGCGCGACATCGCCGAGAGTGTTCACACGATACAGAGCTACGGCATCTTCGTGATCGCGGGCTTCATCGTGGGCTTCGACAACGAGAGCGAATATGCCGCGCAGGGCATGATTGAGCTGATCGAGGAAGCCTCGATCCCGGTCGCGATGGTCGGGCTTCTGACCGCGCTGCCCAACACGCAGCTTCAGCGGCGGCTGGAGAAGGAGGGGCGTCTCGACCCGCTTTACGGCATGTTGGAAAAAGACGACGATGGCGACCAGTGCCTGTCGGGTCTCAACTTCGAAACGCTGCGTCCGCGTGCGGATATCCTGTCGGAGTATTACAAGGTGGTCGACACGATCATGTCGCCCGACTCCTTCTTCAAGCGCGTGCGCAACATGGTCGGGCACCTCGATGTGTCGGGGCCGTCGGGCGACCTGAGCCGCAAGATGCTCCTGAAGGACGCCAAGCACCTCATCACGTTCTTCTGGAACGCGACGGTCACGCGGCCCGACCTGCGGGGGCATTACTGGAAACTTCTGGCCTATGTCCTGCGGCACAAGCCGCGGGCGATCAAACATGCGCTTTACTGCGCATCGCTCTATGCCCATCTGGGCAAGTTCAGCGAGATCGTGAAGGTGGAAATGCGCGACCAGATCGCCTTCTGTCGGGAAAACCCGGACGCGTCGCAGCGCGAGGCCTACTTCCGCAAGATGGACCTTCCGGCCGCGGCCGTGGTCGATGCGCCGGAAGAAGCCGCCATCGCGGCCGCCGAGTGACACCGGCGGCCTTCGGGCCGCCGCCGTCCGGCTTTCAGTGAGCTTTCACCTCGGAGGCGAGTTTCAACACACCGTCGCCGTCCTGTTGTTCAATGAAAAGCGCGGGGTTGTCGTCCGATCCGCCCCGCGTGATCCGGGTACCCTTGAGCTTGCGGGTCACCTTGTGCGTGTAGCGTTTGCGGACGGTGCCAGAGGCCCGGCCCACGCCCCATTTCCACGATACGGTATCTCCGACGTCGATATTCATGCGCGCCTCCTGTGATCGTCTGTCGCAACGCGGCGCGGAGGGCGGCGGTTCCCGTCAGGCCGCGAGCGGGCCGATATGGGGCCACCAGACCGTGGGGTCGGCGAAATCGACACCTGCGCGGGCGGCGAGCGTCGTGGTGACGATTTCACCACCCTCTCCGGTCGACAGATCGAGGATCTGCGACTTGAACAGGTCGATGGCGGCGGCCCGGTCGGTGTCGCGGGCGCGCAGGAAATGGATGCGCTGGCCGACGTAATCGGCAGCGTGGGTCATGGGCTCCAACATCTGGCGAAACAGTGCCGCGCGGGTATCGGCCCGGCCCGTCAGCTCGTCGAACGTGCCCAGCGGACAGGTCCAGTCGGGCGAGGCGCCGATGACCGTCACGTCCTCCACCCGGCTCACCATGCGCGTAGCGGCCAGCGCCACGTCGCCGCCGAGGCCAAGGCCCGTGAGCGACAGGGGCAGATCGCCGAAGCGCAGCCGTGCCCAGGTCGAGACGGTGGGAATATCGAGGATGGTTTCACCCAGCAGGGTCCAGAGCACGCGGGTGTAGTCCAGCGCGACTTCGGCGGAAAGGTCGGCATCGTCGTGGCGAGCGCCGTGGCGTTGCAGGTCGAGGGACACGGCGATGCGGCCCTGGCGATTGTAAAGTTCGAGCAGCTTGACCGTGTCTTCCTTGCGCTGTCCGAAATCGGGGACGTGGATGACGATCCCGGTGGGGGGCTCGTCCGGCAGGGTCCAGATCAGGGGAATATCGTCGAGGCGGGCCTCATGGTACGGGCGCAGGTAATGAATGCTGGCGGTCATATCACTGTCCTTTCGTTAATTCCCAACACATGTAAGCTCATTTTGTTCCCGTACCGTAAACGCACACATCATATTGATGTGACAACGGCCCACCGCTTTCGCGATGGGCCGCTTGGTCGTTCGGGTCACGACGGTCTGCGGTGTTACCGCACGACGCGCACGATCTGGCGGCTTTCGCCTTCGATGATGACGGTGTCGCCGTTGATGTTGGAGTAGGCATAGCCGTCCACATCGGGCACCGAATACATCTCGACGTTTTCCGGAACGGTCACGCCGACAACGGGCTCACCTTGCAGGAACACCGGCTCGACCGGATTGGCCTGAACGTAGGTGATGACTTCCTGGTCGAGCGAGGCTGCCGTGCCGCCGCCGATCGCGCCGACTGCGCCGCCGATGGCCGCGCCGACGGGTCCGCCGAGCGCCGCGCCGATGGCTGCGCCGGTCGCGCCGGTGACAAAGGCCGCTTCGCCTGCGTCGGCTTCGTCGTATTCAACGACGGCGACGTTTTCCATCTCGGCGACCGGGGTCTCTTCCACGGTCAGGTAGGGCGAATAGGCCCAGCCGGTCGTGCCTTCGTAAGTGACTTCGCACCAGCCGGCCTGCGGCTGGCACCCGTTGAGATCGACCGTGCCCTGCGCGGGGATCACGCTGGCGATCTTGTAGTTCGGGCCGGGGCCCATGCGCAGGTTCAGATCGGTGGAGGCCGAAGCCGTGCCGGTCTGCGCGAAGGCCGCGCCGGCGCTCAGGGAAAGGGCCGCAGCGGACCCAAGCAGCAACGATTTCTTAAACATGGTCGTCTCCTGTTTTCTGTGACGGCCGTTTCCGGCCCGTCTGGATGGTCCATCAACGAGCCGTGATCGTTTTGGGTTCCTGACGGCCTGTCCGATTGAGCGGGAGTGCGCGCATGCCGTCGCGGCAGGGTAAGACGTTAGTATTCAATAGCTCACGGGCGCAATTGCAGGCCGACGGCAGCTGCGCCTTGGTCTGCGGGATTTCGCACAAGGTCGGTCAACTTGTGCGGTTCTGCACCAAAAGCCGGTTTTCCTTCCCGGCTCACCGGCATAATCACGAAGCATGACCGACATCCCGGACACCCCGCAGGAAGCGAGCGCGCGCGCCCTGTCCTATCCCGATTTCCGCCGCTACTACCTCGGCGCGGTCTGCGGGACGAACGGCGGCTGGGTGACGCGCATCCTTCTGTCGTGGCTCGCATGGGATCTGACCGGATCGCCGAGCTTCGTGGGTGTCATCGCGGCGACGAGCCTGCTGCCCGTGGCGGTCTTCGGCCCGTTCTTCGGCACGCTGGCCGACCGGATGTCGGCGCGGACCGGGTTTCAGCGCGTCTCGCTGTTCCTGCTCGCAATCCCGATCGTGCTGACCGCGCTGCTCGCGCTCGACGTGCTAACGCCGGTGCCGCTCTTTTTCCTGGCGCTGGCTTTCGGGACGGTAATGTCGGCCTATCACCCGGTGCGCCAGTCGCTCGGCCCGCGCCTCGTCGCGCGGCCCGCCATCGGGTCGGTCGTCGCGCTCGCCGCGCTCAACTTCAATATCGGGCGACTGCTGGCCCCGGCTATCGGCGGTCTTCTGATCGCGCAATACGGCACGCTGGTCACGTCTTTCCTCGGCATCGCACTGGCCATCCCGAACGCGCTGATCGCGCCGACGCTGAACCCGCGGGAGGACGATCACAGCCAGCACGGCCGGATGCTCGACGATCTCAAGCAGGGGTTCATGGTCGTCTGGACGCGCTGGCCGATCCGCCGGTCCATCATGCTCGCCGTGGCGGCCCTGGGCCTGACGCGCGGGGTGTCGGAGATCCTCGCACTCGTCGCGGACGGGATATTCGAGCGGGGCGCTTCGGGCCTTGGCCTGCTCACCTCGGCGGTCGGGGGCGGCGCGCTGGTCGCGGCCATTTTCCAGGTGGTCGCGGGCAACCAGCTCGTGCGGCACAGGGCACTTCGGTTCGGGGTCATGTTCGTGGGGTTCGCGGGCGCGCTCGGCCTTGTCCATGCCCCGAGTTTCGAGAGTGCGCTGGTCCCGGCGGCTTTTGTCGGCTTCGCCTCGACCTATGTCGGGGTGTCGCTTCAGATCGGGGTGCAGGCGCGGCTGGAGGACGAACTGCGGGGGCGGGTCATGTCGATCTGGATGCTGGCCAACACGGCATCGACCGCGTTCCTCGCCTTCGCGATCTCGACGGTGACGGAATGGACGGGAATGCCGCTGGCCACCACGCTGTTCGTGATCGTCTGCGCCGTGGCGACCGTCGCGATCTGGATACGCCCGGTCGGGGACTGAGCTACTCCGCCGCTTCCTCGCCCAGAAACCCGCCGGACTGGCGCGTCCAGAGGTCGGCGTAGATCCCGCCCTTGGCGAGCAGTTCCTTATGCGTCCCCTCCTCGGCCACATGACCCCGGTCCAGCACGACGATGCGGTCCATGTGGGCAATGGTGGACAGGCGGTGGGCGATGGCGATGACCGTCTTGTCGGCCATGACATCATACAGCGTCTGCTGGATCGCCGCCTCGACCGCGCTGTCGAGGGCCGATGTCGCCTCGTCCAGCACAAGGATCGGCGCGTCCTTGAGGATCGCGCGAGCGATGGCGATGCGCTGACGCTGCCCGCCCGAGAGCTTCACGCCACGTTCGCCCAGGTGCGCGTCATAGCCTTCGCGCCCGTCGGCATCCTCAAGATCCGCCACGAAATCCTGCGCCTCGGCGCGTTCGGTGGCGCGGATCACGGCCTGTTCGTCGGCCTCGGGGTCGCCATACTGGATGTTCTCCCACGCCGAGCGGTTGAACATGGCGGTGTCCTGCGTGACCATGCCGATGGCGCGGCGCAGACTGTCCTGCGTGACGTGCCGGATGTCCTGCCCGTCTACGGTGATGCGCCCCGCCTCGGGGTCGTAAAGGCGAAGGAGCAGCGACACGAGCGTCGACTTGCCTGCCCCCGACGGCCCGACGATGGCAAGCTTTTCGCCCGCCCGGATCGTCAGGTCGATGTCCTGCACCCCGCCCTTCATCCGGCCATAGGCGAAGTCCACATGTTCGAACCGGATCTCACCCTCGGTGAGGTCCAGCGGCGTGGCCCCGGGCGCATCGCGCAGCTGCCGGTCCGGGGTGAGCGTGCGCATCCCGTCCTCGATCTCGCCGATGTCGCGGTAGAGCCCCATGAGCGCGAAGCTCACCCAGCCGGTCATCTGCGCCAGCCGGACCGAGATGGTGCCGGCGGCGACGATATCGCCCTCGGTCGCGCTGCCCGACTGCCACGCAAGCAGCGTGCCGCCCACCAGCAGGACCGGCAGCGTCCCGGCGAGCGTCATGAGCACCAGCCGGAAGCTGGCCGAGAGGCGGCCGAAGTGGATCACCGTCTGGCGGAAGTCCTTGACCGCGTCGAGCGCGGCCCCGTCCTCATGCCCGGCATTGGCGAAGAGCTTGACCGTGCGGATGTTGGAGATCGTGTCGACGACCTTGCCCGTCACGACCGCGCGCGCCGCCGCCCGGTTCTTGGCCCGCTTGCGCACCTTCGGGATGAAATAACGGATCACCGCGACATAGCCCGCGAGCCAGACCAGAAACAGCGGCGCGAGCCAGAGGTCGATCGAGGTGACGAGGGCGAAGGCCCCCACCAGCGAGGCCAGCGCGAAAGCCACCACGTTGATCGATTCCACCACGAGGTTCGTCATCGCGTTCGAGGTCTGCGCCTGCTTCTGCGCAAGGCGCCCGGCGAAGTCGCTGTCGAAGAAGTCGACCGACTGGCCCAGCATCCAGCGGTGCAGGCGCATGATGACCAGCGGCGAGATCGCTGGCGTCACCACCACCTGTGTCATCAGGTTGGACGCCGCGAAGATCAGGGGCCTGAGCACCATGAAAAAACCCAGCGCGAGGATGAACAGGCCCAGATTGGTGCGCGAAAAGACATCCTCGCGCCCGGTCTCGACCACCCCGTCGATCACCCGGCCCAGCACGAAGGCCGTCCCGGTTTCCGACAGACCGGCCAGCACCGAAACCGCGGCCGCGACGATCAGCACCGGCCACGCCCCTTTCAACGTCCACCGCACGAAGGCCATGAGCGTGCCCGGAGGGGGGCCGTCCGCCGGGCGGAACGGGTCGATGAGGTTCGCGATCTTCACGTCATCTACCTAAGCGCGGGGCACGCGGGGGCCAAGTCACCGCCGCGTTACCCACCCAGAAAGCCGCCCGACTGCCGCGCCCAGAGGCTCGCGTATGTGCCGCCCGCCGCGAGCAGTTCCTCATGCGTGCCGTCCTCGGCGATGCGGCCTTCGTCCATGACCACGATCCGGTCCATCGCGGCGATGGTGGAAAGCCGGTGCGCGATAGCGATCACCGTCTTGCCCTCCATCATGCCGTAGAGCGTCTCCTGAATCGCCGCCTCGACCTCGCTGTCGAGGGCCGAGGTCGCCTCATCCAGCACGAGGATCGGCGCGTCCTTGAGCATCACGCGGGCGATGGCGATGCGCTGGCGCTGCCCGCCGGACAGCTTTACGCCCCGTTCGCCCACATGCGCGTCATAGCCGGTGCGCCCGCCCTGATCGGCGAGCGTGGCGATGAAGTCATGCGCCTCGGCGCGCCGGGCGGCGGCCACCATGTCGGCGTCGCTCGCGTCGGGCCGGCCATAGAGGATGTTGGCCCGCACCGAGCGGTGGAGGAGCGAGCTGTCCTGCGTCACCATGCCGATGGACCGGCGCAGGCTGTCCTGCCGGACCTGCGCGACCTCCTGCCCGTCGATCAGGATGCGTCCCGCCTCGGCGTCGCGAAACCGCAGGAGCAGATTGACGAGCGACGACTTGCCTGCGCCGGAGCGCCCGACCAGCCCCACCTTCTGCCCCGCCGGGATGTCGAGCGTCACGTGGTCGAGCCCGCCCGAGCCCTTGCCGTAGTGGTGCGAGACATCCTCGAACCGGATCGCACCGGCTTCGACGGTCAAGGCAGGCGCGTCCGGTACATCGGTCACCGCGTGCGGCACGGCGATGGAGCGCAGGCCTTCGCGCATGACGCCCGCATGTTCGAACATCCGGATGGCGACCCACATGATCCAGCCGGACATGCCGTTGAGCCGCAGCGTGAGCGCCGAAGCCGCCGCCACGTCCCCGATCGTCACCCGGCCCGCGGACCACAGCCAGATCGCCGGGCCCAGCATCCCGACGATCAGCAGGCCGTTCAGCACGTTCTGGCCGAAGGCCATCTCGGTCATCAGCCGCAGGAACCGTTGAAGCCGTGCGCGGTGGCGGCGCATCGCGGACAGGACATAGGCCTCCTCCGCCGTGCCCTGGCCGAAAAGCTTGACCGTCTCGATATTGGCATAGGCATCCACGATCCGCCCGGTGACGAGCGAGCGGGCGTCCGACCACTTCTCGCTCGCGCTTTCGACGCGCAGCGAGATGTTGCGGGTGTACCAGACGAAGGCCCCGACCCAGAGCGCAAGCGGCAGGGCCAGCACCGGGTCCATGCCGCCAAGGATGATGAGAGCCGACAGGATGTAGGTGACGGAATACCAGATCGCCTCGAACGCCATGTAGGTGGAATCCTCCACCGCCGGGCCAAGCTGCATCACCCGGTTGGACAGCCGCCCGGCAAAGTCGTTCTGAAAGAACCCCATGCTCTGGCCCAGCAGGTGCTTGTGCGCCCGCCAGCGCACCTGATCCTGCATGTTGCCGACGAGGGTCTGCTCCAGAAACAGCCGCGAGACGAGGATCGCGACGGGACGGACCGCCATCACCACGAAAGCGGCGAGCGCCAGTTCCCAGCCGTGGCTGCGCAGGATGCCCTCGGGCCCGGCGGCCTCCATCAGGTCCACGACCCGGCCGGTATAGGCGATGACCCCGGTCTCGATGACCGCGACCAGCATCCCGGTCAGGGCGAGCCACAGAAGCTGCCCCCGGAAATTGACGAGATGCGAGCGCACATAAGGCCAGATGCGCCCCGGCGGGGTGCGCGCGCGGAAGCGGGTGAAGGGATCGACGAGGTTTTCGAAAAATCGGAACATGACGGGAAGTCCTGGTCTGAAAAGGGCCAGCGAAGTTGAAAATGTGCTGGGAAGATGCGGAAGGGCTATGCAGAGCCCGACAGGTTCGGGCCCTCAGCCGGTAAAGAAGACCCTGTCTGTTCGCATCGAAACCTCCGTCATGGATGCGGATGTCATAGCGGGCGAAGGCGCGTTTGTCACCCTTCACGCGCCCTTCTCTGGTCCCGAAATACCTCGGAGGGGGCGGCGCGCTGCAAGCGCGACGGGGGAGGCTGGCCTCCCCCCACCGCGCTGACCCGCCAAAGGCGGGGCGGCGCAAGACCTGTGCGCCGCAGGCGCTCCATACGGTCGCGTCAGCGGCGCATCGTGGCGAGCATCTCGTCGGCGGCGGCGGTGGCCGATATCCGGCCTTCGGCCACGTCGCGGCCCAGCCGGTCGACCTCGGCGCGGATGTCGGGGTCGGTGTGGAGGCGGGCGAGGAGGCCCGCACGCAGGTCTTCGAGGAACCAGTGGCGCGCCTGTTCGGCGCGGTTGCGCTCCCAATGACCCGAGGCGCGCCTGCCTTCGGCCAGTTCCGTCATCGCCTCCCACGCGTCGGGCAGACCCGCTTCCGTCACCGCCGATACGGTCATCGCCTTGGGAAAGCCCGCCGGGTCCTGCGGGCGTTTGCGCAGGAGCTTGAGCGCGCCCGCATAGTCCGCGCAGGTGCGCGTCGCGGTGGACTTCAGATCCCCGTCGGCCTTGTTGACGAGGATGATGTCGGCGATCTCCATGATCCCGCGCTTCACGCCCTGAAGCTCGTCGCCCCCGGCGGGTGCGAGGAGCAGGAGGAACAGGTCGGACATGTCGGCCACCATCGTCTCCGACTGGCCCACGCCCACCGTTTCGATCAGCACCACGTCGAAGCCCGCCGCCTCGCAGATCGCCACCGCTTCGCGCGTGCGGCGGGCGACGCCGCCAAGCTGGCTCTGGCTCGGGGAGGGCCGGATAAAAGCCTCGCGTTTGCGCGACAGCTGTTCCATGCGGGTCTTGTCGCCCAGGATCGAGCCGCCGGAACGGGTCGAGCTTGGGTCGACGGCGAGAACGGCAACGCGCAGACCCTTGGCGATCAGGAACATGCCGAAGGCCTCGATGAAGGTGGATTTTCCCACGCCCGGCGTGCCGGAGAGCCCGATGCGCAGCGCGGTCCGGCCCGCCCCCTTCAGCGCCTCGAGCAGGTCGACCGCCTGCGCGCGGTGATCGGCGCGGCCGCTTTCGACCAGCGTGATCGCCCGGCTCAGCGCCCTGCGGTCCCCGGCCATGACGCGCTCTGCAAGTTCGTCGATATCCATATCGCTCCCCCGGTTTGGTCCCTCTTGCAACGCTTGCGATGCGATGTCCAGCGCGGGCGAGATCAAGGCTTGCCTCAGGGGAAACGGCCCCCGAATATGGCCGCAATTGATTTTGCCGCCCCTTGTCGATTCCGTATTCTGGAGCCCCGTTTCATGGTCCTGAGAGCCCTCGCCCTCGCAGCCCTCGTGATGGCTCCGGTGCAGGCGCAGGCGGCCGACTACCTCATCAAGTTGCGCGGGATCACGGTGGGCACGCTTTCGGTCAAGGCGCGCGCGGGCGGGTCGGGCTTCGACTATGAGACCCGGTTCCGCACAACGGGCGTGGCGGGCGCGGTGCGCAACGTGCGCTTCGTGATGCGCTCGCTCGGCGCGATGGCCGGGCATCTGCCGGTGCCGCGCGCCTATGGCGAGCAGATGAACACCGGCGCGCGAGAGAGCGCGGCGTCGATCAAGTTCTCCGCCGACGACGGGAGGTGGGACCCGAACACGGCGCTGGTCTTCGCCTTTTCCGACCGGCCCCGTGCGGCGGGCTGCACGATCAAGCGCACGCTCTATGACGGGGAGCGCACCAACGATCTGTCACTGGCCGAGGTGAGGCGCTCTGGCGCGGCCTTGAGCTGTGCCGGGTCCATGACCCGTGTGGCGGGTTACACCGCCGAGCAGATGGCCAAACGCCCGCACCACAACCTGTCGGTCGACTACGTTCTGGCGGGCGACACCTATCGTTTCACCGGCGCGCGGGTGCAGACCGACTATGGCAGCGTGACGATCACCCCGCGCTAGCCCGCTTGCCGCGACGGCTGCGAGGCCCGATAACGGCGCCATGACGCCGCTTCCGATAGACGACGCCCTGCCCGACCTTCTGGCCGCGATCGAGGCCGAGGGGCGTGCGGTGCTGATGGCCCCGCCGGGCGCGGGCAAGACGACGCGGGTGCCGCTCGCGCTGCTCGACCGGATCGCGGGCCGGATCGTCATGCTGGAACCCCGCCGCCTCGCCGCGCGCGCTGCTGCCGAGCGGATAGCCGAAACGCTGGGGGACCCCGTCGGGCAGACGGTCGGCTACCGCATCCGGGGTGAGGCGAAGGTGTCCAAGGCCACGCGGATCGAAGTCGTGACCGAGGGCATCCTGACACGAATGTTGCAATCCGACCCTGAATTGACCGGGGTAGGCGCGTTGATCTTCGACGAATTCCACGAACGCTCCCTCAACGCCGACTTCGGCCTAGCGCTCGCCTGGGAAGCGCGGGGGGCGCTGCGCGAAGACCTCGTGCTGGTCGTCATGTCCGCCACGCTAGACGCAGACCCTGTCGCGGCGCTTCTCGACAAGGCCCCCGTCGTGCGCTCGGAGGGGCGGGCTTTTCCGGTCGAGACAAGGTGGCTCGACACGCCGCTGCGCAAGGAGACCCGGTTCGAGACGGCCGTGGCCCGACAGGTGGAGGCGGCGGTGGCCGAGACCGAGGGCGGTGTGCTCGTCTTTCTTCCCGGCGAGGGCGAGATCCGGCGCGTGGCCGGGGCGCTGTCCCTGCCTGCCGAATGTCAGGTTCACATGCTGTTCGGCGCACTCGAAATGAAGGCCCAGCGCGCCGCGATCCGGCCCGCCACCACCGGGCGCAAGGTCGTGCTCGCCACGGCCATCGCCGAAACGTCGCTCACCATCGAGGACGTGCGGGTGGTGGTCGATGCGGGCCGCGCACGGCGCGCGCGGTTCGATCCCGGCTCGGGCATGTCGCGACTTGTGACCGAGCGGGTGTCGAAGGCCGAGGCCGAACAGCGGCGGGGCCGCGCGGGACGTGTCGCCCCCGGCACCTGCTACCGGATGTGGACCAAGGGGGAGGAAGGGGCGCTCCCCGCCTTCGCGCCGCCGGAAATCGAGGTGGCCGACCTTGCCCCGCTGGCGCTGGAGCTGGCGCTCTGGGGTGCGGGGGACGGTGAGGGACTGGCGTTCCTGACACCGCCCAATCCGGGTGTTCTGGCCGAGGCGCGCAGTCTGCTCACCGACCTTGGCGCGCTTGAGAACGGTCTTATCACGCCGCACGGCAAGGCGCTGGCGCGCCTGCCGCTGCATCCCCGTCTGGGCCATATGCTGACCATCGCGGGGCGCGGGGCCGCCGACCTTGCCGCGCTGCTGGCCGACCGTGACCCCCTGCCCCGTGGCCGGGGGGTGGACCTGACCCTGCGGCTCGCCGCGCTGCGCGATCCCGCGCGCCACGATGCCAACCGCGCGGGCGTCGAGCGTATCCGGGCAGAAGGCAAGCGGCTGGCGCGACTGACCGAGGCCAGGCCGCCGATGAGCCCTGCGGAGATGGCATCGCTTGCCTATCCCGACCGCGTGGGCCTGCGCCGCAAGGGGAGCGAGCCGCGCTTTGTCCTGTCGGGCGGCAAGGGCGCGGTGCTGGACGAGGCCGATCCGCTGGCCGGGGCGCGGCTGATCGTGGTGACCGACACCGACGGCAACCCGCGCGAGGCGCGCATCCGGCAGGCCGTCGAAATCACCGAGAGCGAGCTGCGCGCGATCCACGGCGACCGGATCGGCTGGCACCGGGTCTGCGAATGGTCCCGGCGCGAGGGGCGCGTGGTTGCGCGCGAGCGGGAGCGGTTCGGGGCCGTGGTGCTCGACGACCGGGTGTGGCGCGATGCCGACCCGGAGGCGGTGGCGCGCGCGATGCTGGAGGGTGTGCGCCAACTGGGCCTTGCCCCCTCGCCCGCTGCCCAGAGATTTCGCGCCCGCGTGGCGCTGGTGCGTGAGAGCGACCCGGACTTGCCGGACCTGTCGGACGCGGCGCTGATGGCGGGGCTGGAGGAGTGGCTCCTGCCGCATCTGGGCGGCGTCCGCTCGCGCGGCGACTGGAAGAATTTCAACATTCTCGACGCGCTGCGCGCCACGCTGGACTGGGACCAGATGCGCCGACTCGACCGGGCGGCGCCGGCGCATTTCGTGACCCCGATGGATCGCAAGGTGCCCATCGACTACGCGGGCGAAGTGCCGGAGATCGAGGTGCGGTTGCAGGAGATGTTCGGCGTGACCGAGCATCCGCGCGTGGGCCGAACCCCGCTGCGCATCACGCTTTTGTCGCCGGGGCACAAGCCGGTGCAGACCACCACGGACCTTCCCGCCTTCTGGGCCACGTCCTATGACGATGTGCGCAAGGACATGCGCGGGCGCTATCCGAAACATCCCTGGCCCGAGAACCCGGCAGAGGCCGCACCCACCCTGCGCGCCAAACCGCGCGGCGGGTGAAATGTCACATTTGCGAGCAGGCAAGTGGAACAAAGTTGAAACTTAACACTTTTTTCTATAGATACGTCTGACAACCAAAAAAGTAACGATACGGGCGGTTTCGAATGACAACGCTTTTCTCGAAAGCTTGGGATGAGGTTCTGAAACCTCTCATCAAGCGACCCAACAAGTTTCAAGTGGCAGCGCTGTGCTACCGCAAGACCGATGGCGGCAAGGACGTGCTGCTGATCACGTCGCGTGGCACGGGGCGCTGGATCCTGCCGAAGGGCTGGCCGATGGAGGGCAAGAGTGCCTCCGAGGCCGCGCGGGAGGAAGCCTGGGAAGAGGCCGGCGTGACCGCGCGCACCGTCGCGCGCAAGCCGCTGGGCCGGTTCGACTATATCAAGGACCGGGACGAGGGCCTGCCGACCCCCTGTGACACCGAGGTCTATCCGGTCGAAGTGGCGGACGTGTCCGACGACTACCCGGAAGCGGGCGAGCGGGAGCGGCGCTGGATGCCAGCCGCCCAAGCCGCCGAACTTGTGGAAGAGCAGGGCCTGAAGGAAATCCTTCGCCAGTTCTGACGGCTTCACGTTGCAATTCGGCCCCGCCTGCGCTAGCCGCTCCCCGATTGTAACGACCATGTAACGGAACGGTAACGGGCGCGATGACGGAAAAGAGCGGCAACCAGTGGAAGACGCTGGACAGGGATCTCGACCGGATCGGCCAGCTCGAACGTGCGACCCAGTATGTTTCGCGCCCGATGGTGGGGCTTGGCGTCTCGCTGGCTTTCATCGTGATCGCGGGTCTGGGTGCGGGGCTGTTCTTCGGGTTTCAGCCCGGAACGATGGTGGTGATCGCTGCCGCCAGCTTCGGGGCGTACATGGCGCTCAACATCGGGGCCAACGACGTCGCCAACAACATGGGGCCGGCCGTGGGGGCCAATGCGCTCACCATGGGGGGCGCAATCGTGATCGCGGCGGTCTGCGAGAGCGCGGGGGCGCTGCTTGCGGGCGGTGACGTCGTGTCCACCATCTCCAAAGGGATCATCGACCCGAACGCGGTGGCCGACCTTCGGGTTTTCATTTGGGCGATGATGGCCGCGCTGATCTCATCCGCGCTTTGGGTGAACCTCGCCACATGGGTCGGCGCGCCGGTGTCCACCACGCACTCGGTCGTGGGCGGGGTCATGGGCGCGGGCATCGCGGCGGCGGGCTTCGCGGCGGTCGACTGGTCCTCGATGGGCGCGATTGCAGCGAGCTGGGTGATCTCGCCGGTGCTGGGCGGCGTGATCGCGGCGGCCTTCCTCGCCTTCATCAAGACCAACATCATCTATGTCGACGACAAGCTCGCCGCGGCACGCAAGTGGGTGCCGATCCTGATCGGGATCATGGCGGGCACCTTCGCAACATACCTCGCGGTGAAAGGCCTGAAGAAGATCGTGTCGGTGGACCTTATCACCGCCATCATCATCGGCTTCGCCGTGGCGGCGGGCACCGCGCTCCTGTCCCGGCCCTATATCCGGCGCAAGTCCGAGGGGCTCGAGAACCGCAACAAGTCGCTCAAGATCCTGTTCGGCCTGCCGCTCGTGATCTCGGCGGCACTTCTGTCCTTCGCCCACGGCGCGAATGACGTGGCCAACGCGGTCGGCCCGCTCGCTGCAATCGTCCATGCCGAGCAGGTGGGGGAGTTCGCGGGCAAGGTGTCGATCCCGACATGGGTGATGATCATCGGCGCTTTCGGCATTTCCTTCGGCCTCGTCTTTTTCGGGCCCAAGCTGATCCGCATGGTGGGGAGCCAGATTACCAAGCTCAATCCGATGCGCGCCTATTGCGTGGCGCTCTCGGCGGCGATCACGGTCATCGTGGCCTCGTGGCTGGGCCTGCCGGTCTCGTCCACCCATATCGCCGTCGGTGGTGTCTTTGGCGTCGGCTTCTACCGCGAATATCACGCGGAACGCCGTTACCGCAAAAGCGCGCAGCGCCAAGGGGTCGAGCGCCGCCTCGCGCCCGAGGAACGGCGCCGCCGCAAGCTCGTGCGCCGCTCGCACTTCATGACCATCGTCGCCGCCTGGGTCATCACCGTCCCTGCCGCCGCGACGCTGTCGGCCCTCATCTTCACGATGCTCAACCTGCTGAACCCCTGATCCCCTTCTTCGTTCCGAAAATACTTCGGAGGGGGGCTTGGGGGGAGGCTGGCCTCCCCCCAACGGGTCGTGACAGCTTGCTGCCGCGACATCAGGCCAGCAGTTCCTCGAGCACCAGCGCCATCACGCCCGCGCTGTCCACCATGTCCTGCACCCCCACCCATTCGTCGGGCTGGTGGGCCAGGTCGAGGATACCGGGGCCATAGGCGATGCAGTTCTTCAACCGCCCGATCCGGTCGATGTGCTTCTGGTCATAGGTGCCGGGGCTGACGACGTAATCGGGCATCCGGCCCAGGACCTTCTCGATGGCGGCGGCGGTGGAGCGCACGACGGGCGCGTCCTCGTCGGTCATGGAGGGGATCACTTCGAAAAGCTCCCTCAGCTCGTAGTCGAACCCGGGGCGGTCGGCCTTCACCCGTTCCAGGAGCGCGCCGACCTCGGCCTTCACGTCCTCGATCTTCTCCTCGATCAGGAAACGTCGGTCGATCACGATGCGGCAGCGGTCGGCGACGCAGGGCGCGGGGAGGCCGGTGGAGCCCTCTTCCGGTTCCCGTTCGCCGCCGTGGATCGAGTTGATGTTCATGGTCGACTGCCGCGCGCCTTCGGGCACGACGGGCATGGCGGTATGCTTGGAGGCGAGCGCCGGATAGAGCGTCGCTTCGATCTCTTCGAGCACCGCGCCCATGTGCCGGATCGCGCTGTCGCCGAGGAAGGGCATGGAGCCGTGGGCGATGCGCCCCTTGGTCTCGATCTCGGCCCACCAGACGCCGCGATGGCCAAGGCAGATGCGGTCCTTGTTGAGCGGCTCCGGGATGATGACGTGCTGTACCTTCGCCGGATCGAAATACCCGCGCTCGGCGAGGTAGGCGACACCGCCATAGCCACCGGTCTCCTCGTCCGCCGTGGCCGAAATCTCGATGGCGCCGGAAAACTCCGGATGCGCGGCGATGAAGGCTTCGGCGGCGATGACGCTCGCGGCCAGACCGCCCTTCATGTCGCAGGCCCCGCGGCCATAGACGCGGCCATCCCTCTCCACGCCCTCGAACGGATCGACGGTCCAGCCGTGTCCGACCTCGACCACGTCGTGGTGGGAGTTGAAATGGACGCAGTCACCGGGCCGCCCGCCCTCATACCGCGCGACCATGTTCCAGCGCGGCCAGCGGTCGCTGTCACCGGGCGAGCCTTCGGCGCGGATCAACTCCACCTGCCAGCCGCTCTCGCGCAGGCGCGCGCCCAGCATCTCGCAGATTTCAAGGTAGTTGCGCCCCGGCGGATTCAGTGTGGGAATACGGATCAGATCGCGGCAAAGGGTGACGAGGGCGTCGCGTCGCGCCTCGACTTCGTTCATCAGGTGTGAAGCTGTTTTGACCATGCGGTCAGGGTATGGGCGCCCGGCTCGGGGGGCAATCGCAAACAAACCAAAGCCGAATTTTGCGGACCCGCCCCATTTGCGGGGTGACGCTGGTTTGACATTCGCGCTAGGCTCACCATATCGGATAATGTTACAGTCATTAACTTTGGGGACATCATGGCCGGAAATCTCGACGCCCAGATCAAGGAAAGCCAGGCGCAGGTTCAGGAAGCGCAGTCGAAGATCGCCGAGTTGACCGGCCGCATCGAAACCGCCCGCGACAAGATGAACACGGGCGCCGATGTGTCCATCGACATCGAGAACGCGACGTTGGACGACGTCCACGCCCATACGCAGGTGATGAACGCGAATATCGCGGAACTCATCATGGGGCTCGACGACGTGACCGCCGGGTTTTCGAAGGATTTTGACGAGATGCGGTCAAAGACCGGGTGGGAGACGTTCGTCGGCGTCTTCTCAAAGCACCGTTCGGAAAGCCTGCGGCAGGAGCGGATGCGCACCGCCTCCATCGACGACAAGTTGCAGGACCTGATTTCCAAGTCCGACGTGATCGTCCAGCTTCTGCAGGGTCAGCTCGACATGCTCAACGAGCAAAAGAGCCGGGTGGAGACGAACCTGACCGAGACGCTCGACGAGCGCGAGATGGTCGTGGGCGAGCTTGAAAGCCTCAAAGCCGAGATTCAGGCGCTGGACCCGAAGATCATCGAACTCGAGAACAAGATCTCGATGGAGCAGGACGCGGCGGCGCGCACGAAGCTGGAAAGCGAGCTCGCTGACCTCAACGCGAAGTACAACGAGATGGTGCAGCAGGAGCAGGTGAAGCTGGCCCGCTCCCAGACCCTCGAACGCTATATCGAAAAGGGCAAGACCTGGGTCGACAGCTTGCAGAACCAGGCCGCGACGCAGATGGTGCTCATCAACAAACTCCAGACGGACACCAAACAGCGCGTCGTGCTTTATGATGCGCTGTCGAAGTCGCTCAAAACGGCCCAGCAGCAGGACGTGGCGCACCGGATCAACGAGATCGGGGTCAAGACGGATCAGGAAGCGCAGGCGGCGATGGCCTCGATCGGCACGGCGACCAATCAGAAAATGGCCGACATGATGGAGGCGCATGAGGAGCACATGGTGTTCGCCCGTGACGTGCTGGAAGCCAAGGCCAAGGCCGACGAACGCTTCGCCCGCCGCTTTGCCGAGATCATCGAGAAACACGACAAGAACCTTTACGGAGCCTGAGGATGCGGCAATGGCCGAAATCCGTCCGCTGGGGCCTCGCGATTGTCTTGACCTTCGTGGTCAGCGGGTTGCTGGCCTTCTATGCGGACGCCCTGCCCTTTGGTCAGAGCCTCGGCGGGAGCGTGCTGCGCGGTGTCGTGGCAGGTGTGACCTTTGTTTTGATGATGCGCTGGCTCGCGCTCGGTCCGCGCGGACAGGGGTCCGGCTCGGATGAGTGACAGACCCGCATCCGGGCGCGCCGTGACCCTTGCGAAATGGGCGCTGATCGTCGCCGTGGTCTTTGGCGGCACATTCGCGCTTGCCGTGGTCACCGGCGAGACGCCCCTGCTCGACGGCGGGTTCGCCCGGATCGCCTTTGCCGTGATGCTGGGGGCGCTGACGCTGGGCCTCATGCGCCTGTTGCGGCTCGGGCGCTGGCGCGAAGACGGGAACCGGAATGCCTGAAACCAGCGACCTCACCTCGGATCACCTCGACCTCGCCGACACGCGGGTGACGCGCCGCTACTTCGCCAAGTGGCGGGCGATCACCGGGCATCTGGCGCGGGTCGCGGGGCAGATGGAGGCCGAGGGCAGCCTTGGGCGCGATGAGGTCGCCGTGATCGCGCGCTATGTCGTGAGCCTTGGCTTCACCTTTCGGGCGCTGGCCAACAAGTACCACATGTCGGGCCGGGTCGAGGGCGCCGGGCCGGGGCAACTCACCTTCGACCGCGAGGAGAGCGGGTTTCCGATCCATGCCGAACTGCTCCAGATGTCGGCGGATGCGGCGCAGGCGATCAAGCACCTCAAGAACATGCCGAGCGTCGCGCGGCTCAAGGACGAGATGATCGAAGAGATCGTGGGCAAGCTCACCATCCCCACCCGCCTGCAATACGCGATGTCCCAGCGGCTCTATTACGAAGAACTTGCCAAGGGCGACCTGTTCTGGCCGCAGATGGACCCGGACACCGTCTGGCTCGGGAACGTCGCGGAGGGGCGCGATCCGCGGCGCAAATACTTGGTCCACTGGGCGGTCTATGACAGCGGGCAGAACCTGCCGACGATCTACCTCATGGAAGTCGAGGATACCGGGCGCACGGCGCTGCCCAAGGATGAGACACGCTGGCCGCAGGTGCAGAGTCATTTGATGGCGCAGAGCATGGGCGGGCTGAAGCTTGTCACCATCGCCAGCGGCTTCGACCGGGATTTCGACGATCTGCACCCCAAGCGGCTGCGTCGCATTCACGTCGGCCCGATGTATTCCCACGCCTACACCCGGCAGGTCGGCCCGCTGCGCGACGTTCTGGCCGAGGCGCGCGCGCCGGAGGGCGAGGACTGGGCGCTGGCCTGGACACTGGAAGAGCTTGAGAGCGAGCGCGTGGAGCGGGAGAAATCCGGCTGGTTCGGCACCGTGGAGCGCGAGATTTTCGCGCTGGACCCGTTCTCGGGGCGCGGCGCCGACACCGGCGCGACCCGGATGAGCCGCGCTGTGATCCTGCCGCAGCGCCCGTTTCAGGTGCTGGCCGAGAAGAACCCACCGGGGTTCCGGGACGTGCGGAAATTCGTTGTAAGCCCGGGGGGGCAGGTTTTGTCTTATTCATAGGGGTTTCGCCGCGCCGATCCGTTGGGTGGGCGCTGCCAGGGTCATGTTTGAAACCGAACATGACCAGCCCGGACCCCCGATGTATTTGTAGACCGAAGAAGAGGATTTGGGATGTCTCTGCCCGCTGACCAGATGGAACTCACCGAGGAGGAGATCCGCGCCCACTATGACGCGGCGGGCGGGATGCTCGAAGGCTTCGACCACGCGCCCCGGATCGGCAAGGCGCGGGCCGAGGCGCCCGTGGAACGCTCGCCGGGCGTGGCGCGCGGGCGGCGGTTCCGGTCGACCACGCCGGGGCTGGTGACACGGTCAACGGCGCGGCCCGAGGGCGTGCGGCTTGTCGACCGGATCGAGGCGGTGGGCGGAGACGATCCGCTGGTCTCGCCCGTCGAGGCAAGCGTGCTGCACGGGCTGCGCCGGGCGCTGGCCATCGCGCTCGCCATGGGCGAGGGCTATGCCCAGCAGACGGAACTGGCCGAGCTCAAGAAGGAAAACCTTGCCGGGAGCCTGCCGCGCGACAAGTCGGTGGCCTTTTCCGAGCTTCTGGCGGCCGAGAGCCTGATCGTCCTGTCGGTCTTCGCCAACGCGACCGCCTTCCTGCTTGCCGGTCAGGCGGGCGAGGTGTCGGTCGAGGTCGGCGGGGTCGAAGAGGTGCTGACGGACAACGCACTCCTCGCGCTGCACGGGGCGCTGTGGGAATTGGATCAGTCCATCGCCACCCATGCCGAGGACGAGGGGCGGCTGGTTGCGACCGTTCTGGCCCATGCCGAGGCGTTGATGGAGCGGGTGAGCCTGCGCGCCCAGACTGCGCCGCGGCTGGCCCCGTTCACAGGCGCGAACTACCGCGTCGAGGCGGACGATTTCACGATTGCGGGTTTTACAGCCTCGCGCCGCGCCCGTGGATCGACCCTGACCATGCAGTTCAAGAAGCCGCATCAGGTGGTCGGCAACCACATCGCCAAGTATCAGGCGATGAAGCTGGCCAAGATGCTCATGGCCTATGACTTCGAGCGCAAGCTGAACCCCTTTGCCGAGCTTGGCGGTTTCATCTTCACCTTCATGGGTGACGGGATGCCGGGCACGGGCAAGACCACCCTGATTCAGATGATGGCCGGGCTGATCCACGGCTATTGCGAGGTGGCGGGCTATCCGTTCCGTTATCAGAACCTGTCGACGGAAAGCATCGACAGCTATCAGGGCAAGTCGGCGCAGAACGCCAAGGCGTTCATCAACAACGTGGTGGACCCGAACGTGATCGGCTTCGGCACCATCGACGATATCGACCAACTGGCCGGTAAGCGTGGCGACCGGCAGTCGTCGGCGGGGCAGCTTGAGATCACCGCCGTGCTGATGGAGAGCTTCGCGGGGGCCAATACGGTCGTGCGCGGCAACTGCACCTTCGGCATGTTCTCGAACTACCCCGAGAATGTGGACGACGCCTTGCGCCAGAGGGCGGGGGCGCGGTTCCTCGTGGACGGGCCCAAGACGCGGGATGATTACATCGACATCCTCGCCCTGCTGATGGGCAAGAACCACGACATCCCGCTGGGCGATCACGCGCTTTACGAGGCGCAGGAGATCAAGAAGGCGGTCGCGGCGTCGTTCGAGAGCCATTCCAAGCCGCATGAGGACGGGTTGCTCACGGTGTATGAGCGGGTGTCCGGGGACATTGGCACGCTCGACACCATCGCCAAGCTGGGGACATACCTTAAGGGTATCCAGGAGGCCGATCCGCGTTTCACGGGGCGGGCGATCAAGAACATCACCGACGCGGTGAAGGTCCGCGCGATGGACTTTGAACTCCCCGACGAATGGATGGAGGAGCCCGATCTGTTCCTGTTCAAATCCTATGACGAAAAGAAGGGGATGATCGAGGAACTGCGCCAGCCGATCACGATCGAGATGGTCATTCAGGAGATCAACCGCTACGCCGACAGCGAATTCCGGTATGCCGACAAGTCCGACGAGGTTGCCATCGAAAAGATGGTGCGCGAGTTCGGGATCACGGAAGAAGCCAAGCGGCGCTATGTGGAGAGCAAGGGATGATGATGGATTGCGGATATGCCGTCGGGCTGGGCGTCGTGCTCGCCATCGTGGTGGCGGTGGCCGCATGGTTTCTGGGCCGGATGACGGCACGGATGGGCGAGCCGAACGCATGGATCATCCTCGGCGTGATCGTCGTGTCGCTCGTCGTGCTGCAACTCGGCGCGCGCTTCGCCGTGGTGTCGCTGTGGATCTACGCCTGGGCCGGGCTCGACCCGCTTTCGGTCTGTGGCGGGCAGTTGCAGATGGTGACCTATGCCGGGACGCTGGCCGTGATCGCCGCCTATGTCGGGTCGTTCTTCGTGAGCTTCATGCGGGCTCGGAAGGGGCGGTGATGGTGGGGGTCCTTGGCAACATAGGTGCGCGCCCGGACCGCTGGGGTGGGCGGGAAGCGCCCGCCCCGAGGGGGCGGTTCGGGCGCTCACCGGGCCGCAAGCGGCCCGGCGGGTGTCAAAGGATATGGGAGCGCGTCATATGAAACGCCTCATCCAACGCGGCCTGATGTTCGGGAACCTGATCCGGGTGGACAGCCCGGCGCTCATCGAGCGGTATAACCGGGCGCTTCATGGTCTGACCGGCAAGCGCACCGAGCTTGACGAGTTTCATATCGACATCTCTGGCTATTCCTACGAGGTGGGCGAGGCGTTGGGGGATCACCTCTACCTCAACCCCAACGGCGTGAACCGGCTGTTCATCATCTTGACCACCGAGCAGAATTCGGCGCCGCTGCTCAATGCCAAGTTCTCCACCTCACGGGGTATCCTGCGCCAGTTCATCGAGGAGAACGAGGCCAAGCTCTTTGCGCTGACCGCCCATGACGCGGTGGCGGGGGAGTTGGACAATTCGGTGTTCGAGGCGTCCGAGGCCGCGCGGCTGCTCGACATCCGCACGATTACCGTGAACGCGGATACCACGCAGAGCCATGTGAAGAACGCCCGTGCGCTGGCCGACAAGATCGAACGGTTTCAAAGCGCCGAGGACGCCTGGTTCGACGACGTGCTCATCGCCGAGATGATCGGGCTGGCCAAGCAGACCGGCGACGTGACGCGCCAACCCATCGACATTGAACGGCCCACCTATCAGCAGGACAACTTCTGGACCGCGTTGTTCGGTGGTCTCTACGTCTTTCGCGACGTGGCCGAGCCGGCCGTGATCGCGGTCGGGGACAAAGACCCGCTTGGTGTGCTGCCGATCGAGACGACGCTGGATTTTGCCGACCGCAACGGGATCGCGGCGTTTCTCGAGGTGAACGAGCTGGTCGAGCCGATCATCAAGGCGCGCGGCGTGGATGGCGCGGCGATCCTGAGACAGAAGATGGATTTCATCCTCGTCGACGCGGCGACCACGAAGGGCGTCGAGATCGACGGGATGGACCACCGGGCGCTGCACCGGCTGGCGCAACGCATGGGGTCGGACCTGCCAGAGGAGTTCCTCAAGCTGAACCAGCTTGTCCGCTGGGCGCTGAACGGTGGCAAGTGGCCCCGGATCGCGAGCGATGACGATAGCTATTTCTACACCCTGCGCGCCCGGCCCGATCACCCGGACCGCGACCTCATCAACATGATGCTGTCGGAGCTGGCCCCTCTCGACATCCGGCAGTTGTTCATCTGCCACAAGCAGGCGTTCTACGCGGCTTACGCCGACTGGCCCGACGCGAAGAAAGAATACGTGGCCGAATTCCTCTACCGTGACTACGCCGCCAACAAGGCCGGTGCACGCGAAGCGCTTTTCGGGGGTGAGGAGCCGCCGGCCAAACCGGTTTCACAGGCCCCCAAAGACGATATAATCGATCTCGTGGGCCCCTGGGGCGCCGTCAGGAGGTAAAAATGGCTTTGCTCAGACTGATCGTCCTGCTGTTTCTGTTGTGCAGCGTGGTCTACCTCGCCGTCGCGTGGTACTCCCGCTCGGTCCGGCACGAGAAGCTGGAGAAGGAATGGGACGCCGATCATCCGGACGGCGGGTCCAAGACCGAGCGCCAGACCTTCATCACGCAGGGCATGATCGACTACAACGACTCGATCCGGCCGAAGCTGCTCCTGCTCATATACGTCGTGCCCGCGCTGTTCGTCGGCGTCGTGCTCTACATTACAAACGCGAATTGAGGCCCTCATGCGCTATGTCCGCAATACGATCCTGACCATCCTCGTCGTCGCCTTCGCGCTGCTCCTGCACTATGTGCTGCCGCGTCACGACGTGGCCCGGATCACGGGGACCGAGATCATCCGCATGGATTTCTCCTCGCTCAACCGCCCGTTCTATGCCCAGTCCGACAGCGCCAATACCGAGATGCCGACGCGTGACGTCCGGCTGATCAACACGGTGAAGAAGCGCACGATGCTGCTGGGGTTCATCCGGCGCGACAGCGAGCGGGTGTTCGTCTATCGCAACGAGGATACGGGGTGGATCTGGCCGCCCTATTTCAAGTTCGATTCCTCGGACCTTCAGGCCGAGGCGCTGGCCAATGTATCGGCGCCCGGCAACGAGCAATGGGTGGTCATCACCCGCTATGGCTGGCGCAACCGGTTCTTCACGATCTATCCCAACATGATCGCGATCAAACCCGTGGAGGGTCCGAACGTCACGGTGGTTCCGTGGTTCAACATCTTCTTCTTCATCTTCCTCGCTGCCGCCGCCCTGTTCATCCGGGCGATGTGGCGGCAGTTCCGGGAACGCGCCATAGATCCGCGGATGCAGGACGGGCGCGATGCCTGGGACAAGGTCGACGCATACGCCGACGAACGGCGCGGGCGGGTGAGCCGTTGGTGGAGAAGCTGGACCGGAAAGTAACGGCTTCCACCTCCGCAACCTGTTGACGTTGCGTCACCCTCTGGCCGAATGTGCCTTGTCACGACTCTGCGCGTCCCCTTCTATGGGGACAACGCGCAAAGCGAACCAAGAGGGAGACATCATGAGACACCTGCAAATGAGCGCCGCCGCCCTGGCATTGCTGGCCGGCCCGGCGCTGGCGCAACAGGATACGATCACCGTTGGAATGGTGCTCGAGCCGCCCAACCTCGACCCGACCGGCGGGGCCGCCGCGGCCATAGACGAAGTGGTCTATGCCAATGTGTTCGAAGGCCTCACGCGCTTCGGCCCGGACGGCTCGGTCCAGCCCGCGCTCGCCTCGGGCTGGGAGGTGAGCGAGGACGGCACCGTTTATACCTTCATGCTCAATGAGGGCGTGACGTTCCACGACGGCTCGGACATGACCGCCGAGGACGTGGTGTTCAGCCTCGACCGCGCGCGGGCCGGGGATTCCACCAATGCGCAGAAGGCACTGTTCGAGGGGATCGAGAGCGTCGAGGCGGTGGACCCGCTGACCGTGAAGATCACGCTGGCGGAGCCCAACGGCAATTTCCCGTTCAACATGGCCTGGGGCGATGCGGTGATCGTGGCGCCGGAAACCGTCGAGCAACTGGCAACCACCCCGATCGGCACCGGCCCGTTCGAGTTCAGCGAGTGGGTGCAGGGCGACCATGTCACCCTCGTGCGCAGCGACAGCTACTGGGGCGATCCGGTCGCGCTGTCGACCGCGACGTTCAAGTTCATCTCGGACGGCAACGCCGCCTTCGCCGCAATGATGGCGGGCGACGTGGACGCCTTCCCGAACTTCCCGGCGGTCGAGCTTCTGTCCCAGTTCGAGAACGATCCGCGGTTCGAGGTGGTCGTAGGATCGACCGAAGGCGAGACGATCCTCGCCATGAACAACCAGCAGCCGCCGCTCGACAACGTGAAGGTGCGCGAAGCGATCAGCCACGCGATCAATCGGCAGGACATCATCGACGGGGCCATGTTCGGCTACGGCACACCCATCGGCACGCATTTCGCGCCGCATAACCCGGACTACGTCGATCTGACCGGCATGTCGGATTACGATCCGGAAAAGACCAAGGCCCTGCTGGAAGAGGCCGGGGCGACCGACCTTACCCTGCGGCTGATGCTGCCGCCCCCGGGCTATGCCCGCAACGGGGGCGAGATCATCGCGAGCCAGCTTCGCGAGGTGGGGATCGAGACGGAGATCACCAACCTGGAATGGGCGCAATGGCTTGAGCAGGTGTTCGGCAACAAGGACTTCGACCTGACCATCGTCAGCCACACGGAGCCTGCCGACATCAATATCTACGCCCGGCCCGAGTACTACTTCCAGTACGACAATGCCGAATTCCAGGCGCTGATCCAGGAGCTTTCGGTGACGTCGGACCCGGCGAAGCGGACCGAGTTGAACCAGGCCGCGCAGCGGATGATCTCGGAGGATTACGTCAACGCCTATCTCTTCCAGCTCGCAAAGGCGGGCGTGAAAAACGCGAAGATCGAGGGTCTGTGGGAGAATGCGCCCACGCAGGCCAACGACCTGACGGACGTGCGCTGGACCGAGTGATCCGGCTGTTATGAACGTGGGGGCACCGGGGCAATCCGGTGCCCTTTTTCGTGGGAGGTTCCCAAACGGAGCGCGCTGGCGCGCGCGCAGGTCTTGCGCCGCCCCGCCTTCGGCGGGTCGCCGCGGTGAGGGGGCTGGCCCCCTCGACCGGACTTGCGGGGCAAGTCCGGTCTACCCCCAAAGTATTTGGGGAACAGAGAAGACGGACCCGGGGTCGCGATGAAGGGGCGCAATCCCTCTTTCGCCCCGAACTGAGGCGGCTTAGGCTCCCCCCATGCTGCGGTTCGCCCTCACCCGTGCCCTGTCCCTCGCGCTGTCGCTTCTGGTGGCGTCGGTCGTGATTTTCGCCGTGATCGAGGTCATTCCCGGCGACCCGGCGGCGTTCATGCTGGGCCTGAACGCGAGTCCCGAGGCGGTGGCGGCGCTGCGGGAGCAGATGGGGCTCGATGGCACGCTTTTCACCCGGTACCTCGCGTGGTTCGGCGGGATGCTGACCGGAGATTTCGGCGTGTCCTATACCTACAAGGTGCCGGTGGCAGAGCTGGTGGCCCAGCGTCTGCAGGTGTCCGTGCCGCTCGCCCTTTATGCGCTGGTGCTGTCCACGGTCATCGCGATTCCGGTCGGTGTCATTGCCGCGGCGACGCGCGGCTCGGTCGGGGATTACGGGATCATGGGGGCGACGCAGCTTGGCATTGCCGTTCCGAATTTCTGGTTCGCCATGCTTCTGGTCCTGGTCTTCGCCGTGACGCTGCGCTGGTTTTCGGCCGGCGGCTTTCCGGGCTGGGACGCGGGGCTGTGGGTCGGGATGAAGGCGCTCACGCTGCCCGCCGTGGCGCTGGCGCTCCCGCAGGCGTCGATCCTTGCGCGGGTGATGCGCTCGGCTCTGATCGAGACTCTGGGTCAGGATTACATCCGCACGGCGCGCGCCAAGGGGCTGACCCGGCGGCAGGCCACGGTGCGACACGCGCTGCGCAATGCGCTGATCCCTGTGCTGACCATCATCGGTCTTCAGTTCTCTTTCCTGCTGGCAGGCGCGATCATCATCGAGAACGTGTTCTACCTGCCCGGCCTCGGGCGGCTGATCTTTCAGGGCATCACGCAACGCGACCTGATCGTGGTCGAGAGCCTCGTGATGCTGCTCGTCTTCGCGGTGATCCTCGTCACGTTCCTCGTCGACATCGCATATGCTGCCGCCGACCCGCGGCTGAGGCGTAAGCGATGAGGGTGCCCGCGACGCTCATCGCCGGGGCGATCCTGTCGACCTTTTTCCTTGTCGTGGCGCTCGCGTCCTTCATCTGGACGCCACATGACGTGGCCGCGCTCAATATCTCGGACAAGCTTCAGGCGCCTTCGGCAACCTACTGGCTGGGCACCGATCACTTCGGGCGCGATACCCTGTCCATGCTCATGGTCGGCGCGCGCACCTCTCTCGCCGTCGCCATCGTTGCCGTGGGGATCGGAATCGTCATCGGCGTGCCGCTTGGCCTCGTCGCCGCGGCGACGCGCGGGAGCCTGCTGGACGAGATCATCATGCGGGGCAACGACCTTGTCTTCGCCTTTCCGTCCCTCGTCATCGCGATCCTCATCACCGCCGTCTTCGGCCCCTCGGCAGTGAACGCGATCCTCGCCATCGGCATCTTCAACATCCCCGTTTTCGCCCGCGTGACACGCGGGGGCGCGCTAAGCCTCTGGACGCTGGACTATATCCTCGCGGCGCGTGTCGCGGGCAAGGGCAAGGCGCGCATCAGCATCGAGCACGTCCTGCCAAACATCCTGAACCTGCTGATCGTGCAGGGGACCATTCAGTTCTCGCTGGGCATCCTTGCCGAGGCGGCGCTTTCCTACATCGGCCTTGGGGCACAGCCGCCCACGCCAAGCTGGGGGCGGATGCTGTCGGAGGCACAGACGATGATCTATTCCGCCCCGCGCCTCGCCATGTGGCCCGGCCTCGCCATCGTCGCGATGGTGCTGGGTCTCAACCTCATGGGTGACGGGCTACGCGACCTCACCGATCCCCGACTGAGGAGGGAGCGCGGATGATCCGGTGCGAGGATCTGTCGGTCTCGATCCACGGCGAGGCGATCCTGCGCGAGGTCTCGATCGACATCGCGCCGGGCAAGGTAACGGGACTGGTGGGCGAAAGCGGGTCGGGCAAGTCGATGAGCGCGCTGGCGATCATGGGTCTGCTGCCACGCGGGGCCGAGGTGTCGGGGCGCGTCATGATGGGGGATGAAAACCTGCTCGACACGCCCGAGCGGCGCATGTGCGACATTCGCGGCAACCGGATCGGCATGATCTTTCAGGAGCCGATGACCGCGCTCAACCCGGTCAAGACGATCGGCGACCAGGTGGCTGAGACGCTCATCGTACATGGCAAGGCGTCACGCGCCGAGGCGCGGGAGATCGCGGCGGAGAAGCTCACCCGCGTCGGCCTGCCGCCCGACCGCTTCCCGCTTTCGCGCTTCCCCCATGAACTTTCGGGCGGGCAGCGGCAGCGCGTGGCCATCGCCACGGCCATCGCGCTTTCGCCCGAACTGCTGATCGCGGACGAGCCGACCACGGCGCTCGACGTGACGACACAGGCGCAGATCCTCGACCTGTTGAACGAGCTGGTGGACGAGCTGGGCATGTCCCTCCTCCTCATCACCCACGACCTCGCCGTGGTGGCAGGGATGGCGGACCATGTGGCGGTCATGAAGGAGGGCGAAATCGTCGAGGCGGGGGCGACGGAGCCGCTGTTTCGCGCGATGGAGCATCCCTATACCAAGCGGCTGTTCGCCGCGACAGCGCACCAGCCCGAACGCCGCCCTCTCCCGCCCGAGGACCCGATCCTCGACCTCACGGACGTGGTGCGGGAGTATCCGGGCCCGCGCAAGGGCGTGTTCGGACGCGGCGATCCGTTCCGCGCCGTGAACGCGGTCAGCTTTCAGCTTCACGCAGGCGAAAGCCTTGGCCTCGTGGGTGAATCCGGCTGTGGCAAATCCACGCTGACGCGCGCGATCCTCGGCCTCGACCCGGTGCAGGGCGGCGAGATCCGGGCCTTCGATCACCGTGTTGGCCCCGACTTCCCCAATGCGCTCAGGTCCGGCATTCAGGTCGTGTTCCAGGATCCCTATGCCTCGTTCAACCCGCGCTGGCGGGTGGAGCGGCTGGTGGCCGAACCCTTCCACCTCATGCCCGCACCACCGGCGGACCGGCGTGAAAGGGTGGCGCAGGTGCTTGAGGATGTCGGGCTGAACCCGGACGCGATGGACCGTTACATCCACGAGTTTTCCGGCGGCCAGCGCCAGCGCATCGCCATCGCGCGCGCGCTGATCACACGGCCCGACCTGATCGTGCTGGACGAGGCTGTGTCCGCGCTGGACGTATCGATCCGGGCGCAGATCCTCGACCTGATCTCGGATTTGCAGGCGGAACATAAGCTGAGCTACATCTTCATCTCGCACGACCTGTCCGTGGTGCGGGCGGTCACGGACCGGGTCATGGTGATGAAGGCGGGCGAAATCGTGGAAGCCGGCGTGACCCAGACGGTGTTCGACGCGCCGCAGCACCCCTATACCCGGCAACTCATCGCGGCCACGCCGCGCATCCCCGAAGACTGGCAGGAGGCCAAGCATGCGTGACCATCTCTGGTATGACGCGACACAGGTTCACATAGGCGGCGAGTGGCGCGCGCCTGCGGGGGGCGGTCAGATCGACCTTGAAAACCCCTCGACGGGCGAGGTGATCGGCTCCATCGCGCGCGGCACGGCCGAGGATATCGACGCGGCGGTGACAGCTGCGCAAGCCGCGCTCGACGGCGTGTGGGGGCACATGAGCGCGCTGGAGCGCGGGCGCATCCTGACCCGGATCGGTCAACTCGTGGAAACCCGGCTCGACGACCTCGCGATCATCGAGGCGACGGACGTGGGCAAGCCGCTCACCCAGGCGCGCAACGACGCGGTGGCGCTGGCGCGGTACATGGAGTTCTACGGGGGCGCGGCCGACAAGGTGCATGGCGAGACGATCCCCTATCTCGACGGCTACACCGTCTACACCTTACGCGAGCCGCATGGGGTGACGGGGCATATCGTGCCGTGGAACTATCCGATGCAGATTATCGGACGCTCGGTGGGCGCGGCGCTCGCCATGGGCAATGCCTGCGTGCTGAAACCGGCAGAAGAGGCCTGCCTCACCGCGCTGGCCTTCGTGGCACTGGCGGAAGAGGCGGGACTGCCGCCCGGCGCGCTGAACGTGGTGCCGGGGCTCGGCGAGGAGGCGGGCGCCGCGCTCACCGCCCATCCGGGCGTGCATCACATCAGCTTCACCGGTTCGGTGGGCGTGGGCGCGCTGGTGCAGGCGGCCGCGGCGAAGAACGTGGTGCAGGTCACGCTGGAACTCGGCGGCAAGTCGCCCCAGATCGTCTTCGCGGATGCCGACCTCGACGCGGCGCTTCCCTTCCTCGTGGGTGCCTGCATCCAGAACGCGGGCCAGACCTGCTCGGCCTCCTCCCGCGTCCTGATCCAGCGCCCGGTCTATGAGGACCTGGTGGAACGCATGGGGGCGCGCTACGACGCGATGGTCTCGGCCCCGGCGCGCACCGACGCCAACCTCGGCCCGCTCATCTCGGCCAAGCAGAAAGAGATCGTGACAACTTACCTCGATAAGGGGCGCGACCTGCGCGTGGCCGGGATGGGCGCCATCGCCGAGGGCGCACCTGAGGGTGGGCATTACGTGCCCGCCACGCTCTTCGCGGACGTGCCCCCGGACCACCCGCTCGCGCAGGAGGAAATCTTCGGCCCGATGCAGGTCGCGATCCCCTTCGACACGGAAGAGGAGGCCATCGCCATCGCGAACGGCACCGACTACGGCCTCGTCGCCTCCGTCTGGACGGAAAATGGCGCGCGCCAGATGCGCATGGCGAAGGCGATCAAGGCCGGACAGGTCTTCATCAACAACTACGGCGCCGGCGGCGGGGTCGAGCTTCCCTTTGGCGGGGTCGGCAAGTCCGGCCACGGACGCGAAAAGGGGTTCGAGGCGCTTTACGGATTCTCGACACTGAAAACGGTTGCCGCGAAACATGGTTGATCCGCGCCGGGCGCGCGCGCTGCCCCCTTCTTCGGTCCGAAAATACCTCGGAGGGGGTCCGGGGGAGGCAGCGCCTCCCCCGGCGGGTCGGGCCGGGCAGTGGGCGAAACACCAGTGACCCCGACGCGCCTCACAAACCGCGACGCTCGTCGGTTGTGGCTGGCCGCCCACGGCCTGCTCACCCCGCCGACACGAAAACCCGATGTCATGCGCATCATCCGCGACCTCGGGTTTCTCCAGATCGACACGATCCGCAATGTGGTGCGCGCGCAGGACCATATCCTGTGGTCCCGCTCGCAAACCTATCGCGAGGACCGGGTCTGGCGGCATCTGGCCAACCGTGACCTGTTCGAACACTTCACCCACGACGCCTCGCTCATCCCGCGCGAGGTGCTGCCGGACTGGCACAGGCAGTTCGTGCGGCTGGGTGCGCGGGCGGCGCGCGGAGAGTGGTATCAATCCGGGTTGGCGCAAGCAGAGATCGCGGCCATTCGAAACCGTATTGAACAGGAGGGGCCGCTCTCTACCCACGCCTTCGACACAAAGGTGGAGAGCCGCGAGATGTGGGCACGCCCGCCGCACAAGAAGGCTTTGGATCAGATGTGGTACGCGGGCACGCTCGCCACGTCGCACCGAGAGGGGTTCGTGAAATTCTACGATCTGGGCGAGCGGGTGCTGGGTCGGATCGACCACGGGCGCAGCGAGGCGGCACAGGCCGACGCCCTGCATGCCGCGGCGCTCGCAAGGATCGGGATCGCCTCGCCAGGCGAGATCTACCGTTTCTGGGGGGCGACCAGCCCCGCTGAGGCGCGTGACTGGATCGCCCGCCATGACGTGGTGCCGGTCGACATGGCCTGTGCGGACGCGGGCGTGGTGTCCTGCGTCGCCGATCCCGGCCACCTGGAGCGCCTGCCGCACCTGCCGGAGCCCTCCAGCCGCATCCGCATCATCAACCCGTTCGACCCGGCGTTCCGGGACCGGGCGCGCACCGAGCGTCTTTTCGGGTTTCATTACCGCAACGAGATGTTCGTGCCGCAGGCCAAGCGCATTCATGGCTACTACGTCTATCCCCTTCTGGAAGGCGATCGTTTCGTCGGGCGGCTGGAGGCGAAGGCGGACAAGGCGGCGGGGATACTGGCCGTGTCCGGGTTCTGGCCGGAACCCGGTGTGCGCTGGGGGGCCGGGCGGCGCGGGCGGCTGGACGCCGAGCTCGACCGGTTCGCGCGCTTTGGTGGCCTTTCCGCTGTGACGTGGCGCTGCGAAGGGCCGGGCGCACGCTGAGGGCTGCGGCGCCTCTTGCCCCCGCCCCCGATCCGGGCCACGCTCGCCCAAAAATCGGGAGGGCCAGATGCGGCTAGAGGGAAAGACAGCCATCGTCACCGGCGGTGGCTCCGGCTTCGGCGCCGGGATCGTGCGGAAATTCGCAGCCGAGGGCGCGAAGGTCTGCGTCGCGGACATCAACGCCGAGGCTGCCGAAGCCATGGCCGCCGAAGTCGGTGGCGTCGCGCTGACCGTGGACGTGTCGAAGGCCGGGTCCGTCAACGCCTTTGCCGACGCCGCCCGTAATGCGCTTGGTGACATCGACATCATCGTCAACAACGCGGGCATCACCCACCTGCCCAAGCCGATGGAAGAGGTGGACGAGGACGAGTTCGACCGGGTCTTCGCGGTGAACGGCAAATCGGTCTATCTCATGGCCCGCGCCTTCGTGCCGGGCATGAAGGCCGCGGGCAAAGGCGCGATCCTGAACGTGGCCTCCACCGCCGGGCTCAGCCCGCGCCCGAACCTCAACTGGTACAATGCCTCGAAGGGCTGGATGATCACGGCGACCAAGACGATGGCGGTCGAGCTTGCCCCCTTCGGCATCCGGGTGAACGCACTGGCCCCGGTTGCGGGGGAAACACCGCTCCTAAAGTCCTTCATGGGCGAGGACACACCGGAGATACGCACGAAGTTCATCTCGTCGATCCCGCTGGGCCGGTTCTCGACGCCCGAGGATATGGGCAACGCCGCCTGTTTCCTGTGCTCGGACGAGGCGAGCATGGTCACGGGCGTCGCGATGGAAGTCGACGGCGGGCGCTGCATCTGAGGGCGGACCGGGGGTTTCACACCCCCGGACCCCCGTGAGGTTTTTTGAAACAGAGAAGAGGACGACGATGCGACCCGGACCGCGAAACCTGATCACCGATGTTGCGGGCCTCAAGGTGGGCAACGCATCGAACGCCGCGATCAAGACAGGCGCGACCGTTCTGGTCGGCGATGCACCGTTCGTCGCGGGGGTGCATGTCATGGGCGGGGCACCGGGGACGCGGGAGACGGACCTTCTGGCACCGGACAAGACCGTGCAGGAGGTAGATGCGCTGGTGTTGTCGGGCGGGTCGGCCTTTGGCCTCGACGCGGCATCGGGCGTCGCGGATGCGCTGCGCGCGGCGGGTCGGGGGTTCGCCGTCGGGGATCAGCGTGTGCCGATCGTGCCGGGAGCGATCCTGTTTGACCTCATCAACGGCGGCGACAAGGACTGGGCCGACAACCCTTACAAGGCCCTCGGGCGCGCGGCGTTGGACGTAGCGGCCGAGGCGTTCGACCTCGGCAGCGTCGGCGCGGGCACCGGGGCGCTGACGGCGGAGATCAAGGGCGGGCTCGGTTCGGCCTCGCTCGTTCTGGACAATGGTGTGACCGTTGGGGCGCTGGTCGCCGTGAACCCGGTCGGGGGCGTCACCGGCCCGGACGGGCAATTCTGGGCGGGTCCGTGGGAATTCGATGGTGAGTTCGGGGGGCGCGGCGGTGTGACCGGGTTCGATCCCGGCGCCCTGCCCGTGACCAAGCTCACGCTGCGCACCGCCACCACCATCGCCATCGTCGCCACGGATGCAGCACTGACGCAGGCGCAGGCCACGCGGCTTGCCGTGGCCGCCCATGACGGTATGGCCCGCGCGATCCACCCGAGCCACACGCCGCATGACGGTGACCTCGTGTTCGGGGTCGCGACCGGTGCCCAAGCGCTCACGGACCCGGCCATCGACCCGATGCTTTTGGGACATGCGGCGGCAACCTGCCTCGCCCGTGCCATCGCGCGAGGCGTCTACCACGCGTCCCCGGCGCAGGGCGACCTCCTCCCCACATGGCGGGCGCGGTACGGCGGAGATTGACCCGAAGGGCAGACTCGCCCGACACTTGACCGAATTTCAGCAGCCATTGGGAGCCCATCATGACCCGCCTTTCGACCCTGACCGCAATCTTCGCCCTCGCAACCGCGCCCGCACTTGCCGACGAGGTAACCGATACGCTGTCCTCTGCTCTTCAGGCTTATGAAGAGGGCGACATCAGCTATGCCATCGAGGAGCTCGATTACGCCAAGTCGCTGATGCGCGCGATGAAGACCACCGCGCTCGAGCAGTTCCTGCCGGAGCCACCCGCAGGCTATGAGCTCGAGGTGGACACCGACATGGGCACCGGCATGGCGATGATGGGCGGCGGCGTCGGGACCGAAGGGACCTATTCCAACGGGTCCGATCGGTTCTCGATCTCGATCATGGTCGACAATCCGATGGTCACCGCTTTCGGCGGGATGCTGGCCAACGCCGCCATGCTCGGCATGAAGGTCGAGCGCGTGGGGCGCGAAAAGTTCATCGTGGATGACGACGAGATCACGGGCCTGATCGACGGTCGCATCCTGGTGCGGGCCGAAGGCGGTGACTCTGCCATCGTGATGGAGGCGCTCAAGACGATGGACTTCAAGGCGCTTTCGGATTTCGGCGGCTGAGGAACGACCGGCGCGGCACTGGCGTTGACGAGGGCAGGACTACGCCGCACAGCGTAACCCGTAGACTTGTCCAAAAATGGAGGACGCCATGCCGCGCGACACCACAGACCTTGCCGGGCTTCTGAAAGACCCGTCCCTTCTCGTGACCAAAGCCTTTGTGGCTGGCGACTGGATCGACGCCGACGACGGGGCGACCTACGAGGTGACGAACCCGTCGCGTGGTGACGTGATCTGCACGGTGCCTGATCTGGGGCGTGACGAAACCGCCCGCGCCATCGCTGCGGCGGCCGAAACACAGAAGGGATGGCAGGCCAGGACCGCCAAGGAGCGCGCGAACATCCTGCGCAGATGGTTCGACCTTATGATGGAGAACCAGGATGACCTCGGCACGATTCTGTCTGCCGAGATGGGCAAGGCGCTGACCGAAGCCAAGGGCGAGATCGCTTATGGCGCTTCATTCGTCGAATGGTTCGCGGAGGAGGGCAAGCGGGTCTACGGCGAGACGATACCCGGCCACCAACCCGACAAGCGGCTCATGGTGATCCGGCAGCCCGTGGGCGTGGTCGGGGCGATCACGCCGTGGAATTTTCCGAACGCGATGATTACCCGCAAATGCGGCCCGGCGCTCGCCGCGGGGTGCGGCTTTGTGTCCAAGCCTGCCGGGGAAACGCCGCTCTCCGCGCTCGCCATCGCGGTTCTGGCCGAGCGCGCGGGGCTGCCTGCGGGCCTGTTCAACGTCGTAACGTCGTCACGTTCCTCCGAGATCGGCAAGGAGTTCTGCGAGAACCCGGCGGTGCGCAAGCTCACCTTCACCGGGTCGACCGAAGTGGGGCGCATCCTTCTGGGACAGGCCGCCGACCAGGTGATGAAATGCTCGATGGAGCTGGGTGGCAATGCGCCCTTTATCGTCTTTGACGACGCCGACCTCGACGCGGCCGTGCAGGGCGCCATCGCCTGTAAGTTCCGCAACAACGGGCAGACCTGTGTCTGTGCCAACCGGATCTATGTGCAGGACGGCGTCTACGACGCCTTCGCCGAGAAATTCGCCACGGCGGTGGGCAAGCTCACCGTGGGTGACGGGCTGTCGGAAGAGACCGACCTGGGACCGCTCATCACCGAAAAGGCGATGGAGAAGGTGGAGGCGCATCAGAAGGATGCGACGGCCAAGGGTGGCGAGGTGATCCTTGGCGGTGCGCCGCATGATCTTGGCGGGCTGTTCTATCAGCCGACCATCGTCAAGGGCGCGACGCAGGAGATGGCCTGCGCAACCGAGGAGACCTTCGGCCCCTTCGCCCCTCTTTTCCGCTTTACCGACGAAGAGGACGTGATCCAGAAAGCCAACGACACGATCTTCGGCCTGGCCAGCTATTTCTATGCGCGGGATCTGAGCCGGGTCTACAAGGTGGCCGAGGCGCTGGAATACGGGATCGTCGGCGTGAACACAGGGATCATCTCGACCGAGGTGGCGCCGTTTGGCGGTGTAAAGCAATCCGGGCTGGGCCGCGAAGGGTCGCGCCATGGGATCGAGGATTACCTTGAGATGAAGTACATCTGCATGGCCGTCTGAGCACCGCATCAATTCGACGGAGCGCGCAGGCCCAATGCTGGGGGCACCCGTCGTGGCGGACAGGGCGACGCATCAAGAGCGGACACCGCCCTTGCGTGGTGTCAGTGCAGCCTGTTGTGCGCGTAGTGGTCTTCGAGGCGGCGCCCGAGGACAATGACCGGAGACTCCACCCCTTCGCCCGTGAACAGTTTCCGCTCAGCCGTCATGACAGCGATTTCCGCCTTCAGGCCCGCAATGATCGGCGTGGACATATCGGTGAACGCGCCCCACCAGGCGCGTGCGAGATCAGGGTGATCCCATTGCGGCAGGAAATGGATCAGGGTTTCAAGGAAGGCCGAGCCGAAAATCGGGAAATGCTCCTCCCTGACCCCAAGGCGCGCGTGGCGGCTGCCGAAGGCCATGAGTTCGGAATGCAGCACCCGCTCGGATTCGAGGCCGCGCATGGTCATGGCGATGGCCGCGTAAAGCATGAGTTTCTGCTTTTCGCTGTCATGCACGAACATGCGGCGCACCTGCGGGGCCTGCTCGAAAAACCGTTCATAAAAACGCTCTGCAAACTCTTCACGCCGCGGAAACAACTCGGTCAGGCTGGCCCGTATCAGGCCCGCGTTCTGCGATGTCATATCCCCATTCCTCTCTACACTCGGACTGGGGCCGATGTTTCACGCTTCTCGTTAAGAGTGGGTAAGCCGCGCCGGGCAGTTTCCGCGCATTTGATTCAAGCGGAAACAAAAACGCGCGGGCCGAAACCCGCGCGTCGTACTTTCAAATCGGCGTCGATCAGGCCTCGATGGCCTTTCCGTCGATGTCGTCCGCCTTGGCGATCTCGATCCGGCGCGGTTTCAGCGCTTCGGGCACTTCGCGCACGAGGTCGATGTGGAGCATCCCATTCTCGTGGGTGGCCCCGGTCACCTTCACATGGTCGGCGAGGTGGAAGCGACGCTCGAACGCACGGGTGGCGATGCCGCGGTGGAGGTAGGTCTTCTTCTCCTGCTCGTCGGCTTTGCGGGCCGAGATCACGAGAGCGTTTTCCTTCACCTCAACGGCGAGCTCGGCCTCGGTGAAGCCGGCGACGGCGACCGAGATGCGCCAGGAATCGTCATCGGTCTTTTCAATGTTGTACGGGGGGTAGCTTTCGCGGCTCACGTCGTTTGCGAACACCCGATCCATGAGTTCGGCGAACTGGTCGAAGCCGACGGTGGCACGGTAAAGCGGCTGCATATCGATATTACGCATGGTCATCCTCATCTGAGCAATAACGTGGGTGGCCTTCCCGACATGGGACAGGCGCGGTCACGGACCCGGTCATCGGCGTCCGTGAAGCTCATTTAGGATCGGTTCGGAGGGGTTCAAGACCCTGCGAGCGCGGCTTTCAGTCCGCCGGGCGCAGGAATTTCGCGGTCGAAGCGGCGCCCGAGTCACGACGCACGACCTTGGGGGTCGAGGCCGGCACCGGGGCGGCGACATGGGTGAATATCCCGTCGGAATTGGCCAGCGCGATCTTCAGCGCGTCGATCTCGTCCCCGAGGCTCGTGCCGAGCGAGACCGGCAGATCGCCCGCGTGGGCCTTGGCCGACACCACCGACACCACCACCGGGCGGTTCCACTGGATCATGAAGATCGGCGCGCCGGAAGCGCCGTGATCCACGTCGCAATTCATCACGAGCGATCCGCCCTGACGGCCAAGAACCTTGCAGGTTTCCTGAAGCGACGGCATGTCCTCACGGTCGCGGGCGTAGGAGACGACGCCAACCTCGTCGCCCTTACGCGGCCACTCGCCCACCGGAAAGGGCGAGACGTTGGATTTGCGGATAGGCTGATCGAGTTCGAGGAGCGCGATGTCGCTCGCCACACGGCGCGTATTGTCTTCGCCGTTGAAGTCGTAATCCTCGTGCACCACGAGCCGCCGCACGCCACGATAGGCGACCGCGCGCCCGTTGCGCCAACCTGCAAGGAAGTCGATGCTGTTGGCCGGATATTGCTCGCCCGTATCGGAGTCGTAGACGCAATGGGCCGCGGTGAGCACGATGGTCTCCGAGATCAATGCGCCGGTGCAGAAGGCCTCGCCCGCGATATTGAGCCGCCCGACCGCTTCCCAGCCCTTGCTGTCGTTCGCCGTCATCAGCGCGCGTAACTCGGAGGGCTCGGCAACAGCAGGCGTCGCAGCAAGTGCCAACAGGGCGGCAATCAATCGGATCATGGAAAGGGCCTCGGCCTGCTGTCTCTTTGCAAACCGGGATACACCGCGTTCTGGGCGAAAATGTGACCCGTGCGCCGGGATCAGTCCGCCGACATCTTACGCGGGCGCGGTCCGCCGGTCGCCCAGTCGAGAAGTTCGACGGTGTGGACCACAGGCACCTCGGTCCCGCTGCCGATCTGGATCATGCAGCCGATGTTTCCGGCCGCGATGACCTCGGGCGTCTTGGCCTCCAGCGTGCGCACCTTGCGGGCCTTGAGCTGTGCCGAGATCTCCGGCTGCATCAGGTTGTAGGTGCCCGCCGAGCCGCAGCACAGGTGGCTGTCAGCCGGTTCCACCACCTCGAACCCCGCGCGCTTGAGCAGGTCCTTGGGGTAGGTCTTGATCTGTTGGCCGTGCTGAAGCGAACAGGCCGCGTGATAGGCCACGCGCATCCCCTTGGCCCCCTCCGGCAGGTCGAGCTGCATGAGGAGTTCCGAGACGTCCATCGCAATCGCCGACACCCGGGCCGCGTCTTCGGCCATGTCGCCCGTCCGGAACATGTGGCCATAGTCCTTTACGGTCGTGCCGCAGCCGGAGGTGTTGATGACGACGGCATCCAGCCCCTCGCCATCCATCTCTCGCGTCCATGCCCGGATGTTCCGGGCCGCGGTTCCGTGCGCTTCTTTCTCCTTGCCCATGTGATGGGTCAGCGCGCCACAGCACCCCTGCCCCTTGGCCACGACGACCTCGCAGCCCAGTCGACGCAGGAGCCGGATGGTCGCGTCGTTGATGTCGGTGTCCAGCGCCCGTTGCGCGCAGCCGGTCATCAACGCAACGCGCTTCTTGGGCGCGCCGATGGCCGGAAACACCTGTGCATCGTCGTTGCGGCTGACCGGCGGGATCTGCTTGGGCGCCATCGCAAGCATGGCCCGCAGACGCGCGTCCGGCACGAACCGCCGGAACGGCTTGCCGATCTTGGCTCCCAGAAGCGCGAGCCGGAAGCGCCCCGGAAAAGGCAGGATGCGCGCGAGCGTCCAGCGCAGCATCCGGTCCATAAGGGGGCGTTTGTAGGTCTTCTCGATATGCACCCGTGCGTGGTCAACGAGGTGCATATAGTGCACCCCGGACGGACAGGTCGTCATGCAGGCAAGGCAGGACAGGCACCGGTCGATGTGCTTGACGGTCTTCTCATCCGCCGGCCGGTCGTTCTCCAGCATGTCCTTGATGAGGTAGATGCGCCCGCGGGGGCTGTCGAGTTCATCGCCCAGCACCTGATAAGTCGGGCAGGTCGCCGTGCAGAACCCGCAATGCACGCAGGCACGCAGGATCTCGTTCGAACGGGCGATGCCCGGGTCCTGAAGCTGGTCGTCCGAGAAAAAGGTCTGCACGTCACACCCCCATGAGACCGGGGTTCAGCAGGCCCCGGGGATCAAATTTCGCCTTGAGCTGCCGGTTCAGCGCCGCGATGGGCGTGGGCTCCGGCTGGAACACACGCACCGCCGCACGCGTCTCGGCCCCGGCCCGGACGAGTGTCGCGTGACCGCCTGTGCGGGCAAGCTCCGTGCGGATCGCCCCGGCGCCGCAGTCGCCCTCTTCGGGCAGGGCGAGCCACATGAGCCCCCCACCCCAGTCGAGGATCGCGCCAGCCACCCGAGACCCCAGCGCGTCGAGAATCCCAGGCGCGTCCCCCGGCTTCACGCTCACCTTCCAGATGGCCCCGGTCGTCGCGGCGAGGGGGGCGGCATCGCGCACCTCGGCCCAATGCGCCGCGCTCGCTGCGCCCTCGACCAGTTCGAACCCGGCGAGGGCACCGTCCTGCAAGGCCTTCGCGCGGTAAGACACGGCGCCAGACAGCCCCTCCAGCCGGACCTGCGTGCGCCCGCCCACCAGATGCGCTGCCCCGGTCACGTCGAAGGGCGAACCGAGAGCCGCTGACAGTTTCGCCACGGCGTCCTTCGGGTTCAGGCCATCGGCCACCAGCGTTGCTTGCACCTCGGGCATGGCCTGTACTTTCAGGCTCAATTCCGTCAAAACCCCGAGCGTGCCCCAAGACCCGGCCATGAGCTTCACGAGGTCATAGCCTGTCACGTTCTTCATCACCCGGCCGCCGTTCTTGACCACCCGCCCAGCACCGTCCACGAACCGCGCGCCCAGCGTGAAATCCCGCGCCGCGCCGGCTTGTATCCGCCGCGGACCCGACACGTTGGCCGCGACCGCGCCGCCAATGGTCGGCGCGCCTGTCGTGCCCAGCAGCACCCGGTGATCCATCGGTTCGAAGGCCAGCCGCTGACCGTCCGCTGCCAGCAGCGCGTCGATTTCGGCCACAGGCGTTCCCGCCCCGACCACCAGCGTCAAGGAGCCCGGCTCGTAAAGCGTCACGCCGGCAATCCCGACCTCGAGCACCTCACCCACGACCGGCGCGCCCACGTCCCGCGTCCCGCCGCCCTTCACACGAAGCGCACCGTTCGCCCCCGCGATCACATCGGCCAGTTCGGCTTCACTCTCAATCCGCTTCATCTTCTCTGGTCCATAAATACCTCGGAGGGGGTCTGGGGGAGGCTGGCCTCCCCCAGCGGGTCGACCGGGCGCAAGCCCGGGCGAAATTCAGCCGCGCCGCGCCGCGCTCACGCCCAGCGGAAAGACCTTGGCCGGGTTCAGGATCCAGTCTGGGTCGAACACGTCCTTCACCGCCATCTGAACATCGAGGTCCACGTCGGAATACTGCGTCCCCATCAATTCGCGCTTCTCGACCCCCACGCCATGCTCGCCGGTCAGACAGCCGCCGACCTCGACGCAGAGCTTGAGGATATCCGCCCCCATCGCCTCGCATTTTTCAAGCTGCCCGGGTTCGTTGGCATTGTAGAGGATCAGCGGGTGCATGTTGCCGTCGCCCGCGTGGAACACGTTGCCGACACGCAGACCGTAATGCTCCGACAGCTCCGCGATACGCTGCAACACATGAGGCAACTCGCCCACAGGGATGGTCCCGTCGAGGCACATGTAATCGTTGATTTGCCCCATCGCGCCAAAGGCCGACTTGCGCCCCAGCCAGATGCGCGCGCTTTCTTCGGCGGAGCCGCTTTCGCGGATCTGGACCGGGTTGTGGCGTTCGGCGATGGCGACGATACGACCAAGCTGGTCCTCGATCTCGGCCTCGCTGCCTTCCACTTCGATGATGAGGAGCGCCTCGCAATCCGGGTAGCCCGCGTGGACGAAGGCCTCGGTCGCCTCGATGCAGGGGCGGTCCATGAATTCGATCGCGACCGGCACAATGCCGGTCTTGATGATGTCGGACACGCAGGCGCCCGCAACGACGTTGGAATCAAAGCCGATCAGCACGGGCCGCGCGCCTTCGGGCTTGGCAAGGATGCGCAGGGTGGCCTCGGTCACGATACCCAGTTGTCCTTCCGAGCCGCAGACGAGACCCAGAAGGTCGAGACCACCCGCGTCGAGATGCGCGCCGCCGATCTCGACGACCTCGCCATCGGCCATCACCATCCTGACGCCCAGAAGGTTGTTCGTCGTCACCCCGTATTTGAGGCAATGCGCCCCGCCAGAGTTCATCGCGATGTTGCCCGCGATGGCACAGGCCAGCTGGCTCGACGGATCGGGGGCGTAGAAGAATCCATCTGCCTCGACCGCGCCGGTCACGGCGAGGTTGGTTCGCCCCGCTTCGACCCGGATGAAGCGGTTGGCGTAATCCACCTCCAGCACTTCGGTCAGCCGCGCGACACCAAGGATCACGCTGTCCGCCGTGGGCAGCGCCCCACCGGCGAGCGATGTGCCCGCCCCGCGCGGCACGACCGGAACGCCCTCGTCATGGCAGACCTTCATCACCGCGCTCACCTCCTCGGTGGAGGCGGGCAACACCGCGCAGAGCGGCGGGCAGCGATAGGCCGAGAGGGCGTCGCATTCATAGGCCTTGAGCTCGATCCCGTCGTCGATCACGGCGTCGGACGGCAGCACCTCGCGCAGACGGGCGACGATCCTGTCCTTCTTCGCGAGGATGTCCTCGCGGGGGTCTGGCATCTGCATGGAGCACCTCCCTTGGTCCGCCTGTCATAGGGCGCATGCGCGTCTGAATCAAACCTGCAAGCGGTCTTGCGCTTCTGTCCCGAAAGGGGTCATCTCGCACCATGACATGGGTCAAGATCATACACATCCTTTGCGTCATGGGCTGGATGACGTCGATTTTCGCCGTGCCCCGCGCGATCATCTACTGGAAACGTGATTGGGACCGCCATGCGGCCCAGGGGCCGATCGGCGACCTGACCTTCCGACTCTACCGGTTCTCGGCCGGTTTGGGCGTCATCGCCGCGATCACCGGGCTGTGGATGGCCTGGGACATCGGCTTTCCCGGCTGGGTCTGGCTGAAGCTTGGCCTCGTGGTCCTGCTCGCGGCGCACTACGTCTGGACCGGACGGCTCGTCATAAAGGCGCAGCGGGGAGAATTCGAGCGGACGGACCGCTATCTGCGCATCTTCAACGAGGTCTCGGTGCTGGTCGTGATCGCCGTGCTCTGGGCCGTCGTGGCAAAGCCGTTCTGATGCCGCCGTTCCTCGCCGGGTTCACCCTGTTCGACGCCGTGGCCTTCGCGGTGCTCATCGCGGGCTGGCAGTTGATCGGCTGGATGATCGAGCATTCCTCGGACAAGCGCCCCTCCACGTCGCGTGTGATGAAGCAGTACCGGCGTGACTGGCTCGTCCAGTACGTTACGCGTCAGCCGCGCATCTTCGACAGCTCGGTGCTGGCTTCGCTCCGGCAGGGAACGACCTTTTTCGCCTCGGCCTGCATGATTTCAATCGGCGGGGGCCTCGCGCTTCTGGGCAATACCGACCGTTTGGAGGGCGTGGCCACCGACCTGACCGCCGCCACCGCGCCGGAGCATGTGTGGGAGGCCAAGATCCTCGTGGTGATCCTGCTGGTCGCCTCCGGTTTCCTTGGTTTCGTCTGGGCGCACAGGTTGTTCGGCTACTGCGCCGTGGTCATGGCGTCGGTCCCCAACGACCCCGACGATCCCGCCGCCTACCCTCGGGCGGCCAAGGCGGCCGAGATCAACATCAACGCCGCGCGCAGTTACAACCGGGGTCTGCGCGCGATCTATTTCGCGATGGCCGCTCTCGCGTGGTTCCTCGGTCCTCTCGCCCTGTTGATTTCAACGGTCGGGACTTTCGTGGTGTTGTGGCGGCGGGAATTCGCGTCGAAATCCCGTGCGACACTTCTGACCCCGGACCCCGAATGAAACCTGCCCTGATCCTCGCCCTTCTGCCCCTGCCCGCCTTCGCCGAGATACCCGAGGTGGACGCCGCGTGGGTCGAGGGGAACACGGTGCATGTCACCCTCGCCCACCCGGACGAGGGGTGGGATCACTATGCCGATGCGTGGGAGGTGTTCGGGCCGGACGGCACGTCGCTGGGTATCCGGGAGCTGGCCCATCCGCATGTGGACGAGCAACCCTTCACGCGTTCGCTTACGTTGGACAACGTGCCCGACGGCCCGCTTACGGTGCGGGCGCGGTGCCTTGTCGATGGGTGGGGCGAGGACCGCCATCCCGTCGAGCGCCGCTAGCCCCTGACCCATGAAAAAACCCGGGCGCTGGACCCGGGTTCTTTCGTTCTTCCGAAGCGCGGCGGATCAGTGGAGCTTGGTTTCCACGTCCTGGATCGCGTCTTCGATCAGCTTGTTGCCTTCCGCGGCGGTCATCTTCTTGGCGATGATGTCCTCGGCGGCACCGATGGCGATGGCGATGGCGCTGTCGCGCACTTCCTTCACCGCGGCGTTCTCGGCGGACTTGATCTGGTCTTCAGCAGCGGCAAGACGGCGCTTAATCGAGTCCTTGAGGTCCTCTTTCGCGCGCTCGGCGGCTTCGGTCGCCTCGATCTTGGCATGTTCGACGATCTTGTCGGCCTGCTCCGAGACTTCCTTTTGCTTGCGCTCATAGGAGGCAAGGATCGTCTGCGCCTCTTCCCGCAACGCGCGGGCCTCTTCGAGCTCCGACTTGATCGTGTCGGCGCGCTTGTCGAGCATCCCGGCGACCATGCCGGGAACCTTGAAGTAGACTAGGACCAGCACGAAGACGATGAAGGCCAGCAGCACGATGAAATCCGTGTTGCCGAGCGAGACGAACGGGCCGGTCGCGGCCATTGCCGGGGTCGCCGCCACGAGCGGAAGGAGGGGGAGAAGTTTCTTCATCGTCCTCATCCTTTCGTGCGGGCGTTGACCGCCGAGGTGACGGTGCGTGCATCGGCCGAGAAGCCCATCGCACCGAGGATTTCCTTGACCGTGTCCCGCGCCACTTCCTTCGCGCTGTCCGCAGCACCGTCACGGATTTCCGCGATGGCTTTCTCCGACTCGGCGGTCTTGGCGGCGATTTCCGCGTCGGCCTTGGCCTGTGCGGCGTCGAGGTCGGCCTGGATCTCGGCCTTGGCGTCGTTCACGATCTTCTGCGCTTCCGACCGGGCGTCCGCGAGTGCCTGCTTGTAGGCCTCTTCGGCCTCCACGGCTTTCTGCTTCAGCTCTTCGGCAGCGGCGAGATCGTTCGTGATCGTGCCCTGACGTTCGGCCAGAACCCCCGCGATGCGCGGCAGCGCGATCTTGGAGAGCACGAAGAAGATGATGACGAGCGCGACGACGAGCCAGAAGATCTGGTTCCCGAACGTCGAGAATTCGAGCTGCGGCATGCCCGCGCCACCGGCCTCGGCTGCGCCGTGGGCCGCATCAACTGCGCCGTTTTCGGTTTCAGTTGCCATCGTTTCCTCCTGGAACCCGGATTACAGCGAGGAGACAGGCGCAGGCCTGCCTCCCCGGTCGTAAGGATGGTTCGGCAGGATCAGACGGCGAACATCAGCAGAAGCGCGACGAGGAACGAGAAGATCCCCAGGGCTTCCGCGAACGCGATGCCGATGAACAGCGTGGCGGTCTGACCACCAGCTGCCGACGGGTTGCGCAGGGCACCCGCGAGGAAGTTGCCAGCCACGTGGCCCACGCCGATGGCGGCAGCGCCGGAACCGATGCCGGCAAGGCCAGCGCCGATGAATTGACCGAGTTGTGCGATATCGCCTTCCATTTGATTTCTCCTTACGATGGAATTCGAGTTGATATTCTTGGGTTTAGCGGGCCTGAGCCTTAGTGCGACGGGTGCAGCGCATCCTTCAGGTACACACAGGTCAGGATCGTGAAGACGTAGGCCTGGACACCGGCCACGAGCACTTCGAGCCCGTAGATTGCCGTGATCGACAGAACCGCGAAGGGCGAGATGGCAGCGATCGCGGCGAAGCCTGCGAACACTTTGATCACCGCGTGACCGGCCATGATGTTGCCGCCCAGACGAATGGAGTGGCTGACCGGGCGCACGAAGTACGAGATGAGTTCGATGATCGCGAGGATCGGACGCAGCGCCAGCGGGGCAGATGCCACCCAGAACAGGCCGAGGAAGCCCACGCCGTTCTTGACGAAGCCCACGATGGTCACGGTGAGGAACACCGCCAGCGCGAGCACGGCCGTCACCGCGATGTGCGAGGTGGTCGCGAAGGACATCGGCAGCAGGCCAAGGTAGTTGGCGAACAGGATGAACATGAACAGCGACATAATGTAGGGGAAGAACTTGATCGCGTCCTTGCCCGCCACATCTTCGACCATCTTGTAGGTGAAGCCATATAGGATCTCGCCGATGGACTGCGTGCGGGTCGGCACGATGGCGCGGCCGCGTGAGCCGAAGACGAACAGGGCGACGATGGCCAGAACGGCCAGCGCCATCCAGAGCGTCACATTGGTGATGGTGTACCAGTGAACCGGATCCCCTGCATTCCCGAACAGGGGCTCCACGATGAACTGATCGAGCGGGTGGAACACCAGACCGCCGGTTTCTTCACCATGTGCTTCAGTCGCCACGAGCGTCGTCCTTGTCTTCAGCGGCTTTCGCCGCCTGTTTTTCCCCAAGCTCCCGGGCCGAGTTCAGCATCGTCTTGATGCCGGCTGCCAGCCCCAGCAGCGTGAATATCACCAGGAACAGTGGCAGGGTCCCGAAAAGGTAGTCCAGCCCGTATCCCATGCCGAAGCCGATCCCCAGACCGGCCACGAGTTCGATGACCATGCGCCAGGCGTGGTTCGCCATCGCGTAGTCCTTCTTCTGGTGCGGGCTATCCTCGGCCTTCGGCTTGCGCGCCGCGATCCGCTCCTCAAGCGCCTTCAGGCGGTCTTTCGGTAGATCGTCCAGCGGGTTCGCCACGGCGGAATTGCCCCTCAGAAGAGTTGAGGGAGTGCTAAGGTGGTGGGGCGCGTGAGTCAACCGGCGATAGCGCGAACATCATGTGGCGCAAGTATATGATAATATTTGCTAATTTTTGGGAGGCTGGTCAGCGAGATGCCGGCATCGGCGACGTGAGGCCCTCTTCTCCCCGCGCAAGCCATGTTCAACCGAAAGGTTGAGAAACGCCGAGATCGCGATCGTGCGAAAAGAAACCGGCTGTCGGTCGCGCGGCAACTTGCGCCCCGCAACGCGCTTGACCGATCCCGCAGCGCGGCCTAACGCAAACGGATGGATACGCCTCTCGACCTCACCTTCTCGGCGCTGGCCGATCCGACGCGCCGGGCGATCCTGACCATGCTCCTCGAGGACGACATGGCGGTGACGGATGTGGCCGATCCGTTCGAGATGTCACTCGCCGCCGTTTCCAAGCACCTGCGTATTCTCACCCGCGCCGGGCTTATCAGCCAGGAAAAACGCGGGCGGGTGACATGGTGCAAGCTGGAGCCCGATGCGCTCAAGGCGGCGAGCGTCTGGATGCAGGGGTTCGGACAGTTCGAACCCGTGAACCTCGACGATTTCGAGCGGTTTCTGGAAGCCACCCTCAAGGACTGATCGCAGACTCTTGATCGAGTGGCTTTGATACCCCAAAATTATCTGATTTTAGGGGATTGTCTGATGATTTCTGTTCGAATGCTTTTGTCGATGGGGGTCCTGGCCACTTTGGCTGGATGCATGGGGTCCGGACACGCGGGTGCCTATGTCGATGCATACGTCGATGCCGAACGCGCTTATCTCTACGCAACCGGCGATTTCCAGACGCCGAACGTGCCCAGCTCCGGGACAGCCCGGTATGAGGGGATCGCCGAAGTCAGTGCGGCCGACGAGAACCGAAACACGAAAGACATCTATATCGGACTTGCGACATACGGCGCAGCGTTCACGTCTACAGGAGGACGCATTTCCGTGGACGTGTCCGATTTCGTCGTGCTGGAGAACCTTGGCGTGAACGAAGATCCGGTCAACAGCAGCGTTTCATGTGGTGGGTATTGCATCGATGCGGACGCCGCACGCGTGAGGATCACCGCTGACCTGCGGCCGGCGAAATCGGTCTCCGGCCAGATCACCTTGGACGAGGCGCCTATGGAGAACGGGGTCTTCTACGCGATGGCCTCGGGATCGGTCGACCATGGCCAGGGCGGCGAAACAACCTTTGACGGGATCGTCCGGGGCAGCATCCTTGGCTCTTCCGGCCAGGTGGTCTCGGTGAACGACGTCTACGGCCACGACCTCGATCCGAACGTAGGGACCCAGTTCGCCGCGGCGCGGAACGGCGAAACCCTGACCGGACGGTTCAGGAGTATTGCAGTCGACCGCTGACCCGAACAGGGCGGCACCTCATCGAAGCCTGACGCTCGCAATCAGCCGGACGATCCGTTGCACCCTCTCGCAAAAAGCGGCACAGAGCACCCGTGAGATGGGGGCAGAGACATGGCCGAAATTCTGTTGCTGGTGGTCGCGGGGATGGCGGCGGGGATGCTGAACGCGGTGGCGGGCGGTGGCACCTTCCTGAGCTTTCCGGCGCTCATCTACATCGGTATCCCGCCGGTCATGGCGAACGCCACGGCAACGCTTGCGGCCATGCCGGGATACCTGAGCAGCGCCTATGCCTTTCGCGAGGATATCGCAGCCGAAGGTGCCCTGTCGTTGCGCGCCATCCTCGGGGTGTCCGCGCTCGGCAGCGTGCTCGGGGCGCTTTTGCTTATCGTGACGCCGGGCGAGACTTTTCTGGGTCTGGTTCCGTGGCTCCTGCTGATTGCGACGGTCCTGTTCGCGGCTGGACCATGGCTGCTCGCCACCCTGCGTGCGCGGGGCGGTCGAGACGCCGGGCCTGCCGTATCGGGGGCCGCGATACTGGCCGTGTCGATCTATGGCGGCTATTTCAACGGTGGCCTTGGGATCATGCTGCTGGCCGCCTTTGGCCTGATCGGTTTCGTGAACCTGCACGGGATGAATGGCCTGAAGGTCCTGCTTTCGGCGATTTTGTCGGTGATCTCGGCGGTGACGTTCGTCATCGCGGGGCTGATCGCTTGGAAGCCTGCGCTCATCATGATGGTCGCCACCGCAGCCGGCGGCTTCGTCGGAGCGCGCGTGAGCCGGGTCGTGCGCACCGATTACCTGAGGTATTTCGTGATCGCTGTGGGCGTCGTGATGACAGTGATCTTCTTCGCGCGCGCCTACGGGTAATGCTCGATTCCTGTGCAAACCCCGGAACATCGTCTGGGGCCTGCACGAAAACTCATCGTTCGAGACGGCGCGCCTCGCAGTTTCGAGCGTTCGCCACCGATTGCACCTCTTTTTGGGCGGTTTCCTTCATTCGTGGTCGCTATTTCACAGTTGGTGGTTAGGCTGCCATTGGGGGAACGGGATCAACGGTCGGAGGAATTGTTAGCTATTCCGATCATGGTGCGAACCTTTTTGCGCCCGACCCGGTCGAGAACCATTCAATCCGTGCAGCGGCATTCTCCCACGCATGGTCCAGATGACATTTGCCGTAATTCCGCGGTTTGCCCGAAAGGGGTACGAATGACTTCCACACCAATATCTTTGATCGCCATCGGCGCTGCGCTGGTAGCCATAAGTGGGTGCGACACCGTGGGCGGCCGCGCTGACGCGTTCGCCGACGCATACAACAAGGTCGCAGCCGACTTCGCGCTTGCGAATGTCAACAGCACGTTGCCCACCTCTGGCCAAGCCAGTTACTCGGGGCTCGCCATGGTTGCCGCGTCTGCGAACATGAACAACGATGTCTTCGACAGCTACGTCGGGACGTCTGAATTCACCGCGTCCTTCAACAATGCCGGAGGAAACATCTCGGGGAAGATGTCGGATTTCGCGGTGCGCGAAATGGTCGCCAACAACGACCCCGACGCAAAGCCCTTTTTCGACAGCCTGTCCCAACTCGATTCGACCACGACGACGCAGACCGCGGCAAGCATTGCGGCCTTCTTTTCCGAAGGCGAACTGGCGAATGGCGAGATCACGGTCGAAGAGACGGCGTTCGGCAACAACGGAGCTTTCACACCGAAGTTGCAAGGGGAGTTGCAGCACGGCACGACGACGCTCGTCGTTTCGGGCAACGGGAACGGCATATTGGGCGGCAATCAGGCCAACGTGGTCGCGGTCGTCGGAGGAACGGCTCTTCAGAACGGGTTTGCGATGACACGAAATGGCGTCAACGCTCTGGGACTTGCCGCCGCCATCGCCACAAAAGACTGACAACGGGACGGGCGTGGATAGGTATCCGCGCCCCTTGCGGCGTTCAGGCCGGCAACTCCGCGCTTGGGATGATCGGGAAAAAGGCACCCTGTGAGCGCAAGCCGAACCAGCGCTCGCCCTCATGCTCGGCATGTTCGCCGATGTCCACGAGCCGGTAGAAGCTCTTGCGGTCGATCAGCGCCTCGAGGTTGCGGCGGATGTTGATGTAGGGCGACGGTTCGCCCGTCTCGGGATCGCGCACCACTCGGATGGGGTGGTCGGGACCGGCCACCACCTCGTCCTCCACGTTCGTCACGAACCGGAGGCCGTCGCCTTCGCGCGTGAAGTCGACGGCCACGAAGGGGGCGTCATCCACGGTGATGCCGACTTTCTCGACGGGCGTGACGAGGAAATAGTCGTCGCCGTCCTTGCGGATGATCGAGGAGAAGAGCTTGACCAGCTCGTGCCGACCGATGGGGGTGCCGAGGTAGAACCACGTCCCGTCCCGCGCGATCCGCATGTCGAGGTCGCCGCAGAACTCCGGATTCCATTTGTCCACCGGGGGCATCCCGCCTTTCGCCGCCTTCTTGGCAGACGATGCGATGCTTTCGGCACTGATCCCGACCTGTCCGGTCTCGGTGGTTTTCGTCATTCCCGGGCCTCCCGTTTCGCCGTCCCAACCCCTACCACCGCGCCCGCGTTCCGTGAACCGTTGGCTGTGGAGGGTTGGAAAACTACGTTCGGGGCACTCTGCCGGTTCGCTCGCCGTGACGCCGACCGGAGGGGTGGACAGGCGAAAACCCGCCTCGCCATCGCGCGCGCCGCGCCTCTCAGTGCGGCGACACGCGGCTGTGATCAGGTTTTGTCGTATCTGTCATTTGCTTCCCCGGACCCCATGTCCTTTACTGATCGTGAAGAACAGATCGGAGACGTCTCATGGAAGACACGGAAAACCTGGTGGCGGAGATCGAAGCGCTCGGTGGCAAGCTGACCGAGGCGCGGGAGATGGTCGCGCGGCGCATCATCGGGCAGGAAACCGTTGTGGAACAGGTGATGGCGGCGATGCTGGCCGGTGGCCACGCGCTCCTGATCGGGCTTCCGGGGCTGGGCAAGACCCGGCTTGTCGAGACGCTTTCGACAGTTATGGGAATCAGTGGTGGACGCATCCAGTTCACGCCGGACCTGATGCCCGCGGACATTCTGGGCTCCGAAGTGCTGGAGGAGGCCGCCGACGGGGCGCGCAGTTTCCGGTTCATCCCCGGCCCTGTCTTCTGCCAGCTTCTTCTCGCTGACGAAATCAACCGTGCTTCTCCGCGCACGCAGTCCGCCCTGCTTCAGGCGATGCAGGAACGGGCCGTGACGGTCGCGGGGCATGAGCACAAGCTCGACCGCCCGTTCCACGTCCTCGCCACGCAGAACCCGCTGGAACAGGAGGGCACCTATCCGCTGCCCGAGGCGCAGCTCGACCGCTTCCTGTTGCAGGTCGACGTGGAATACCCCGACCGCGACGCCGAGCGTGACATCATCCTCGCCACCACCGGCGCGGACGAAGCCGAGGCCTCGGCCATCTTCAACACCGATGACCTGATCGCCGCGCAGGCGCTGCTGCGCCGGATGCCGGTGGGCGAAGGGATCGTCGAGATGATCCTCGACCTCGTGCGGGCCTGTCGGCCGGATGACGAAAGCGCCCCGGACACGGTGCGCGACGCGGTCGCCTGGGGGCCCGGCCCGCGGGCGGCGCAGGCGCTCATGCTGCTGACCCGGGCGCGCGCGCTCATGGACGGGCGGCTCGCCCCCGGTGCCGATGACGTCCGGGCGCTGGCCAAGCCGGTACTCATTCACCGCATGGCGCTTACCTATGCGGCGCGGGCGCGGGGCGATCAGCTTGGCGGGATCATCGACGGGGTGGTCGAAGGGTTGTCCCTCAGTGAGGCTGCCGCTTGACCTTGCCCCTGCGCCCAAGGGCCGAGGCGCTTGCCGCGCCGCTCCCACCCCTCCTCGCCGATGCCAGCAAGCTGGCGCGCGGCGTGATGCTGGGCGAGCACGGGCGCAAGCGGCCCGGCATGGGCGACGCCTTCTGGCAATATCGTACCGCGCAGCCCGGCGATCCGGCGCGCTCGATCGACTGGCGCCGGTCGGCCCGATCGGACGTGCATTTCGTGGCCGAGAAGGAATGGCAGGCGGCGCAATCGGTCGTCTTCTGGGTCGACCGGGGGCAGTCGATGCAGTTCACCTCGGACAAGAACACGCCGACAAAGTCCGACCGTGCCGCGCTCCTGTCGCTCGCGACCGCCGTGCTGCTCGTCCAGGCGGGCGAACGCGTGGGGCTCACCGACATGGGGATGCGCCCGATGCGGGGCGAGGTGCAGCTTGGCCGGGTGGCAGAGCGGTTGATGGACCGGGCCGAGGCAGATTACGCCGTGCCGGACCTGTCGATCCTGCCGCGCCATTCCCGCGCCGTGTTTGTATCTGACTTCATGGCCGATCCCGCGCCGATCGAAGCCGCGCTCGCCACCGCCGCCGACCGGGGCGTGACCGGGGTGCTGCTCCAAATTCTCGACCCGTCGGAAGAGGCGTTTCCCTTCGACGGGCGGACGGTGTTTCATTCGGTGGGCAATTCGCTCGAGTTCGAGACGCGTAAGGCCGGTGAGCTGCGCGACCGCTACCTCGACCGCCTCGCCCGCCGCAAGGAACGGCTCGGTGCTATGGCCGACCTGACCGGCTGGCGCTTTCACACCCATCACACCAATGACAGCCCCTCATCCGCGCTCCTGTGGATCTATGCCGCGCTGGAGGGCCGTGCCTGATGTTCACGCTCGGTCCCATCGGTTTCGTCACGCCCTGGCTGCTCGCGGCGCTTATTACGCTCCCTGTGCTCTGGTTGATCCTGCGCGCGATACCGCCTGCGCCGATCCGTCGCGCATTTCCGGGGGTCGCGCTGCTTCTGGGTCTCGAGGACGAAGACAGTGAGGCCGACCGAACGCCCTGGTGGCTCCTGCTTCTGAGGATGCTGGCCGTGGCCGCGATGATCCTTGGCTTTGCCGGACCGATCCTGAATCCCGAGCCGGTGGAGACCGGGTCGGGACCGCTCGTGGTTATGGTCGACGACAGTTTTGCAGCCGCCCCCGACTGGCGCGCGCGGCTGGATGCGGCGGACCGGCGGCTTGAGGCGGCAGCCTCGACAGGGCGGCGCGTGGCGGTCGTGGCGCTCAACGATCTGCCCGCGGACGGTGGCCTGCCGTTGCGCTCGGCGGCGGATGCGCAGGCGCGGCTCGACGGGCTGCTGCCCAAGGCCTGGCCGGTGAATCACGCCCCCGCGCTCGACTGGCTCGACACGGTCGAGGGCGGGTTCGACACGCTTTGGCTGTCGGACGGGCTGTCCGGGGACAGCCGCGCGGCCTTGGCCCGCGCGCTGCAATCGCGCGGCGGGCTGACCGTGATGGAGCCCCCTGCCCCGCGGATCGGACTGCAACCCGCGCGGATCGCGGACGGGATGGTGCGCATCTCGGCCACCCGGTCGAGCGGCGAAGCGCCGCAAGACATCGAGGTGACGGGCCAAGGCCCTGACCCTGCGGGCGTCGAACGCGAACTGGCCCGCGCCACGCTGACCTTCGAACAGGGCGCGACCGAGGCGGTGGCGGAGGTTTCCCTGCCGCCCGAACTTCGCAACCGGATCGCCCGCTTCGAGGTCGAGGGCATGCGCAGCGCGGGAACCGTGAGCCTTGCAGATGACACCCTGCGCCGCCGCAAGGTCGCGCTGCTGGGCGGCGACAGCGAAGAGGGCCTCGAACTGCTTTCCCCGCTCCACTACCTGCGCGAGGCTCTGGTGCCCACGGCGGATGTTATGGAGGGCACGCTGTCCGACATGATCGCGGCGAGCCCGGATGTGGTGATCCTTGCCGATGTTGCGGCCCTTGCGCCGACCGACAAGGAAATGCTCGAAGAATGGGTCGCCGAGGGCGGCTTGCTCCTGCGCTTTGCGGGGCCGCGTCTGGCCGCCGCCGATACAGGACGCACCGAGGAAGACCCGCTCCTACCCGTGCGGCTGCGCGTTGGCGGTCGGGACGTAGGTGGCGCAATGAGTTGGGGCGAGGCGCGTGCGTTGGCACCCTTCCCCGAGGACAGCCCGTTTTATGGCCTCGCAGTGCCCGAGGATGTCGAGGTGACGAGCCAGGTCCTCGCTGAGCCCGGCCCGCAGTTGTCGGATCGGACCATCGCCGCGCTGGTGGACGGCACACCGCTCGTCACACGCAAGACGCTGGCGGATGGGCAGGTGGTGTTGATCCATGTCTCTGCCAACGCCGAATGGTCGACCCTGCCCCTGTCCGGCTTGTTCGTGCAGATGCTCGAACGGCTGGCCGTCTCCACCCGCACCGGCGCGCCTGAGGCGGGCGAGTTGGAGGGCACGACATGGGTGCCCGAAACGCTGCTCGACGGCTTCGGCGCACTGGACGATGCAGGCGAGCGGCCCGGTGTGGCCGGCGAACGCCTGACCGGCACTCTGGGCCCGGACCTGCCCCCCGGTCTCTATGCCGACGAGGACCGCCGCGTGGCTGTCAACGTAATCGGCGAGGATACCGTCTTGCGCCCGGCACAATGGCCGGCGAGCGTCGTGCCGGAATGGCAAGGCGCGCGGGAGGAAACGGACCTGTCCGGTTGGCTTCTGATGCTCGCGCTCGCGGCGCTTGCGATTGATGTGATCGCGTCGCTTTTCCTGTCGGGGCGACTGACGGGTGCGCGGGGCAAGGCCGCGGCCTCGGCCGCCCTGATCGGCGTCGCGCTCCTGATCGCGCCGCAGCCGGCGCAGGCACAGGACGCGACCCCGGAGACGACGACGCAGGACGGCGGCAAGAGCGATGCCGCACTGCTCGCCGCCACCGCCGAGGTCACGCTGGCCTATGTGCGCACCGGCGATCCCGCGCTTGACGACGTTTCCGCTGCGGGCCTTCTGGGCCTCGGCCAGCAGCTCTTTTCCAGAACCTCCGTCGAGCCGGAAGTGCCGGTGGGCGTCGATCTGGAGACCGACGAGCTTGCCGTTTATCCACTGCTCTACTGGCCCGTGACCGAGGATCAGCCCGCCCCCTCGTCCGAGGCCTATGCCAAGCTCAACGCCTACCTGCGCGGTGGCGGCATGATCGTCTTCGACACGCGCGACGGCGATGTAGCTGGCTTTGGTTCGGGGGCCACGCCGGAGGGGTCACGCCTGCGCAGCCTCGCCCGCCCGCTCGACATCCCGCCGCTGGAACCGATCCCGAACGACCACGTTCTGACCCGTGCCTTCTACCTCCTCTCCGACTTCCCGGGCCGTTACTTCGGCCAGTCGGTCTGGGTTGAAGCCAGCCCGCCGGATGCGGAGCGCGCCGAAGGCATGCCGTTCCGTAACCTCAATGACGGAGTGACGCCAATCCTGATCGGCGGCAACGACTGGGCCTCGGCTTGGGCGGTGAACGAGAATGGCTCGCCGATGTTTCCGGTCGGGCGCGGCTTTGCAGGCGAACGGCAGCGCGAGATCGCCTATCGCTTCGGCGTGAACCTCGTGATGCATGTACTCACGGGCAACTACAAATCGGATCAGGTCCATGTGCCCGCGCTCCTCGAAAGGCTCGGACAATGAACGCCTCGTCCATCATCTTCGACCCGGCCTTCGACTGGCCCGTGATCTGGGGTGCCGGTGCGCTCATCGCCGCGATCCTGATCTTCGCCGTCTGGCGCGGGCTCAAGGGCTGGGCGCTGCGTATGCTCGGGGCTGCCGCGCTGCTCCTCGCGCTCGCGGGCCCGTCGCTCCAGATGGAGGATCGGGCGCCAGAAGGCGACATCCTGCTCGCCATTGTGGACGAAAGCGCTTCGCAGCGCCTGTCGGACCGCGCGGCGCAGACCGAGGCTGCTTTGGACAACCTGACCGCCCGGGTCGCGGGGGCCGAAGGGCTGGAACTGCGCGTCACGCGCATGGGCGACGGCGAGGACAACCGAGGCTCGCTTCTCATGACAACGCTGGCCGAGGCGCTGGCGGAAGTACCGCGTGACCGGGTGGCCGGCATGGTGCTCGTCTCCGACGGTCGTCTGCATGACCTCGAGGCCGCGCCGGACCTGCCTGCGCCGCTGCACCTGCTCCGGACCGGGCGCGAGGAGGACTGGGACCGGCGGCTGGTCGTCACCAACGCGCCCGCCTTCGGCATCCTCGACGAGGAACAGCAGATCGGGCTGCGGGTGGACGACATGGGTGACGCGCCGGACAGCGGTCTGGTGGAACTTACCATCTCCATCGACGGCGAGGAGCCGGAGGTGTTCGAGGTGCCGACGGGGCGCGAGCTGACCGTGCCGATCACGCTCACCCACGGCGGGCAGAACGTCATCCAGTTCACCACGCCCTCGGTCGAGGGCGAGTTGACCGACCGCAACAACACCGCCGTCGTCACGATGAACGGTGTGCGCGACCGGCTGCGAGTGCTGCTGGTCAGCGGCGAGCCGCATCCGGGCACCCGGACGTGGCGCAACCTTCTGAAGTCGGACTCCGCCGTGGACCTCGTTCACTTCACCATCCTGCGCCCCCCCGAAAAGCAGGACGGTGTGCCGGTGTCGGAGCTGTCGCTCATCGCCTTCCCCACGCAGGAGTTGTTCATGGAGAAGATCGACGAGTTCGATCTCATCATCTTCGATCGCTACAAGCTTCGCGGCATCCTGCCCGCAAGCTACCTGACCTCCGTGCGTGATTACATCGAGAGCGGCGGGGCGGTCCTCGTGGCCGCCGGCCCCGACCTCGCCTCGGCCCAGAGCCTTGCGCGGTCGCCGCTCGGGCAGGTTTTGCCGGGCGCGCCGACGGCTCGGGTGGTCGAAGAAGGGTTTTCGCCGCAGGTTTCGGAACTCGGGCAGCGTCATCCGGTCACACGGGGGCTTGAGGAGTTTGCACCCGAAGGCGGCTGGGGCCGCTGGATGCGCCTCGTCGAACTCGAGGAAACAGCCGGGATGACCGTCATGCAGGGGGTGGACGAGCTTCCGCTCCTGACGCTGGACCGGGTTGGCGAGGGGCGCGTGGCGCTTCTGGCGTCTGACCATGCGTGGCTATGGGACCGGGGGTTCGAGGGCGGCGGGCCGCAGCTCGAACTTCTCCGCCGGTTGGCCCACTGGATGATGAAGGAACCAGAGCTTGAGGAAGAGGCGCTGACCGCCGAGGCGGTGGGCAACCAGGTCACCATCACCCGGCGCACCATGAGCGAGGGCGAGCGGTCCGTGACCGTGACCCGCCCCGACGGCACCGAGGAGGAGATCACGATGGAGGAGGTCGCACCGGGGCTCTATCGCTCCGAATTCGCTTCCGCCCAGATCGGGCTCTTCCGGCTGGAGGAAGGCGAGGAGAGCGCGGTGGTCGCGGTCGGCCCCGCCTCGCCCAAGGAATTCGAGGAAACCATCGCCTCCGGTGATCCTCTTGAGCCGGTGATGGACCCGATGCGCGGCGGCACCGCCGTGATCGAAGAGGGCAACCCGGGCCTGCGCGCCGTAAACGAAGGCCGGGCGGCCATCGGGCGCGGCTGGATCGGCTACACCCCGCGTGGGGCCTATGTGGTCGAGGCGCTGCGCGTCGTTCCCCTCGCGCCGCCGTGGCTCATGCTGCTCATCGCGGCAGGGCTCGCGGTCGCCGCCTGGCTCTGGGAAGGGCGCGGGCGGACGCGCAAGGCGGCCTGAGCTCAGGCGCCGTGGCTGCGGTCGTAGCCGTTGGGCGCCGGCGGGGTCCAACCTTGCAAGGCTGACTGCTCGGGCGTGAAGACCTCCACCAGCAGCGGATGACAGGCCGCCGTGTCCGAGGAATGTTCAGCCGAGCAATCGCCGCCCGGGCAGGCCGAGAGTGCGCCGAGCAGGTCGATCTCCGCAAAAAACTCGAGGTAGTCGCCCGGGCGCACCGGCGAGGCCTTCATGAAATACTGACCCGTGTCGCGGGTGAACCCGGTGCACATGAAGACGTTAAGCACGTCGTGCACATGCGGCTCTGCCTCGGCCGGCGTGCCCCCAAGGTGGTCGGCCAGCGCGCGTGTGAGGTTCGAATGACAGCAGTGGTGATACTGTCCGCCTGACAGCAGGTTGTGCGTGTAGGGGTCGCAGCGCGTTCCGATCACGTCATGGACCGAGCCACCAAAGCCGTCGATCCCGTACCAGTCGAGCGTATCGGCCACGATGGTCGCCATCGGACGCATGCCAGGGAAAGAGGACCACATCCGCTCGCCCGTGGTCAGATGCGTGCCGTGCAGCGCGCGGGTCTTGCCGGAATAGAAGCGTTCCGACAGGTCGGCCGCGTTCCACAGGTTCAGATCGCCCACCTGCGGCCCTTCGACTGATGTGATGCGGAAGAACGATCCGGCGGGGGCCGAGAATGTCGCTGCGTCGCGCGGAGGCACGATGACCTCGGCGGTCTTGCGGGCCGTCGCCCGCGCGGACGCATAGAGCGAGAGGTCGGGTTTAGGGAGGGTTTCAACGGGGTAGCAGACGACCGGCGCGATGGAGCGGCGGGCTTGGGCGTCTTCGGGCGGCTGGTTCATGTCGGATGTCCTAGCAGGTCCGCGTGATCCGCAAAAGTGCGCGGTTCTGATCCATGTCGAAGCGGGGTGCAGGCCCATGTGAGATACTTCTGTCGCCAAGATTGGGGAGGCAGATATGAAACACGCACTGGCGACACTTGTCGCATCCACGTTCCTCGCATCATGCACGATGCCCGTGACACATCCCGACTTCACCGGGTTACCGACGGGCGTGACACCTGAGAGCTTCACCTGCTGCGCCGATCCCGAACGGATGCCGCGCTGGTTCGCGGATGCCGCCAAGGCCGTTTCGGAGTCGCTGGAGCCTATGTTTGGAGCCGACGATGCCTCGGGCCTGCTCGCCCCGCATCCAAAGGCCGCCGTGCGGCTGGCCGGTCAGGCGCAGCCGCTCGACCTGTTCGTTTTCTCTTCCAAGACGCAGTTCTCCTCGCGCCTGCTCCCCGGCTGGTTCACGCACAGCGCGATCTACCTCGGCACGGAGGCGCAGTTGCGCGCGGCCGGTTGGTGGTTCGATCCGGCGATCCGGCCCTATCATGCCGATATCCGGGCCGGGCGAACGGTCGTTCAGGCCTCTTCCGGGTCGGTCAATATCGACTCGCTCCCGCATGTCATGGGCAAGAAGGACGCCGCCGCGTTGCTTCGCCCGCAGGTCTCGCCCGCATTGAAACGCGAGGTTCTGGCGCGGGCGCTCACGCTCGTCGGGCGCAAGTTCGACTATGAATACGACGGGTCCAACTGCGACTGCATCGCGTGCAGCGAGCTCGTGTTCCGGTCATTTCCCGAACTTGAATTCCCGGTGCGCGAAATCCACGGTGTCGCATCACTTCTGCCCGACGACATCGCCGCAAAGGCAATCCGCGGCGACCGCCTCAGACTACTGGATTACGTTAGGGCGGACGACAGCAGCTGGAGTGCGGCGGGGGTCACGGGCGCGATGTCGGACGTGGCGGCCTTCTGGGGTCCGATGCCGGACACTGCGCAGACTAAGGTGGTGGGGTCAGACGTATTGGGCACCTGCCCGACCTCCGGTTGACGCGGCGCAGAGGGGAGCGCAAAGTCAACCATCCAGTCGGCTATTGTTCCGCATTGCAAACGAGTGTTTCGCATTGTTGACCTCGTCGTGGTGCTGGACTACGCTCGTCTCTACGGCCCAGTGTGGTCGAGGGAGGATCAATGGACCGGATTCACGAACTCACCCGGGGGCACCCGGCGGGCGACCTTGCGGTGATCGACCACGACGGCGCACGCTACAGCTTTGGCGACCTCGACGGAATGGTGCGCGACCTCGTTGCCACCCTGTATCAGGCCGGGCTGCGCGCCGGTGACCGACTGATGATCGTGTCGGAAAATTCGGCCAGTTTCGCTGTCGCCGTCCTCGCCGCGAGTCGCATTGGTGCCTGGGTCATGCCGGTCAACGCACGGATGTCGCATGACGAGCTGGACGCGCTGAAGGACCACGCCGGTGCGCGGTTCGCGATCTTCACGGGCGAAGCGTCGGCCCCGGCCCGCGAACACGCCGACCGGCTGGGCGCCACGTCGCGCGGTCGGCTGGCCTGCGGCGATATTCTGCTCGCCGGTCCGCTCGACACTCCGGGCTGCGAGCCGGAACCTCAGGACGCGACGCGAGAGGGCGTCGCGGCACTGATCTATACAACCGGGACGACTTCGGCCCCCAAGGGCGTAATGCTCACCCACGGAAACCTGATCTGGAACGCCGAAGTCTCGGCCAGACTGCGCCATATGGCGCCGGGCGACGATGTGGTCGGAGTCCTGCCCTGCACGCATATCTTCGGCTTCGCGTCGGTCCTGCTGGCGTCGCTCGCCGGGGGCAGCGCGATCCGTTTCCTGCCCCGCTTCTCGCCCGAGGCCGTGCTGGACGCCTTCGCCGCCGGGGGCAGCGTCATGCCCGCCGTGCCGCAGATGTACCAGGCGATCCTGGCGGAACTGGCCCGGCGCGGCACGCCTCCGGATGCGCCGCGCCTGCGCTACATCTCGTCGGGCGGCGCGCCGCTCGACCCGGAGTGGAAAGAGAAGATCGAGGCGACCTTCGGCATTCCGCTTCAGAACGGCTACGGGCTGACCGAAACGTCACCCGGCGTCTCGGGCACGCGGCTCGACAATCCGCGCAACGATACCTCCGTGGGCCAGATCCTCGATGAGGTCGAATGCCTGATCGACGAGCCGGACGACCAGGGCGTCGGTGAACTCCTGATCCGTGGCCCGAACATCATGAAGGGCTACTACCGCAACCCCGAGGCCACGGCGCAAGCGATCCGTCCGGACGGTTATTTCCGCTCCGGCGATTTTGCAAAAATCGACCCGGATGAAACGCTGTGGATCATGGGGCGCAAGAAAGAGCTTATCATCCGCTCCGGTTTCAACGTCTATCCGCCCGAGGTGGAGGCGATGCTGACGCGCCACCCGGATGTGCTCCAGACCGCCGTGGTCGGTCGACAGGTGCCGGGGAACGAGGAAATTCTCGCCTTCGTCACCACCCGCCCCGGCGTGACCGAAGCCGACCTCAAGACGTTCCTTCACGAGCGCCTTGTGAGCTACAAGATCCCACAGCACATATTCATCATCGACAGGTTCCCTGCCGCCGCGACCGGCAAGATCCTGAAGCACAAACTGACCGAGACCTTCGCCGAGCAGCTTACCGAGCGCGACGCGGCCGTCTCCTGACCGAACGAAGGACCAAACACGCATGAGCGAAACGCGCGCAATCAACGATGTCATCAGCCTCGAGACCGTGGGCAAGGTGGGGCTGGTCTGCATCGACAACCCGCCGGTCAACGCCTCGTCGCAGGCCGTGCGGCAGGGTCTGCTCGATGCCGTGGCGGCGGCCAACGACGACGACGCCATCGAGGTCATCGCGATCTATGCCGCAGGGCGGACCTTCGTCGCGGGGGCTGACATCAAGGAATTCGGCAAGCCGCCGCTCCAGCCCTCGCTCCCCGACACGATCAACGCGATCGAGGCGAGCGCGAAGCCGGTGATTTCGGCCCCGCATGGCACCGCGCTGGGTGGTGGGCTGGAAATCTGCATGGGCACCCATGCCCGCGTGGGTGTGAAGGGGCTGCGGGTCGGTCTGCCGGAAATCAACCTCGGCCTTCTGCCCGGTGCTGGTGGCACGCAGCGCGGTCCGCGTCTCATGGGCATGGAGCATACGCTGGACATGGCGCTGTCGGGACGCATGGTCACGGGCGAAGAAGCGCTCGGCTGGGGCCTGATCGACAGGCTGGAGGACGGCGCGCCCCGTGACGTGGCGCTGTCGGCTGCCGAGGCCGTGCTGGACGGCACGCTCCCGACCCGGCGCACCGGAGAGCTTCCGGTCGAGGTGGACGACGCCGCGCTGGATGCCGCGCGCAAGATGGTCGAAAAGAAAATGCCCAACCTCGCCTCTGCGCCGAAGTGTATCGAGGCGGTGGAGCGCGCTACGGGCAGCGTGGAAGACGGCATGAAGTTCGAGCGCGAGTGTTTCATGTCGCTTCTGAAACACCCATCCTCCGAAGGGATGCGCCACGCATTCTTCGCCGAACGGGCCGTGTCCAAGATTCCCGAAGCAAATGCGACCCCGCGCGAGATCAGGAAGATCGGCGTGATCGGCGGGGGCACGATGGGATCGGGGATCGCGACCGCAGCGCTGACCTCCGGCTTCGCCGTGCGGCTGATCGAAGTGGCGCAGGACGGGCTGGACCGTGGCGTGGGTGCGATCACCAAGAACCTCGACGGTGCGGTGAAGCGCGGCAAGATGGCTGCCGACAAGCGCGACGCCGCCATGGCACGGTTGGAGCCCTCGCTCAACATGGAGGATCTTGCAGACGTCGACCTCGTGATCGAGGCCGTGTTCGAGGACATGGGCGTGAAGAAGGACATCTTCGGCCAGCTCGACAAGATCTGCAAAGCGGGCGCCGTGCTCGCCTCCAACACCTCATACCTCGACATCAACGAGATCGCTTCCGCCACGTCCCGGCCCGAGGACGTGATCGGCCTCCACTTCTTCTCGCCCGCCAACATCATGCGCTTGCTGGAGGTCGTGGTCGCCGACAAGACCGCGCCCGAGGTGGTCGCGACCGGTTTTGCGCTGGCCAAGAAGATGAAGAAGATCGGCGTGCGGGCGGGCGTCTGTGACGGATTCATCGGCAACCGTATCCTCGCCTACTACGGCAAGACTGCCGGCTACCTTGTCGAGGACGGGGCCAGCCCGCAACAGGTGGACCAGGCGCTCGAGAATTTCGGTTTCGCGATGGGTCCGTTCAAGGTGGGCGACCTTGCCGGTCTCGACATCGGCTGGGCCAACCGCAAGCGTATGGCGCCCAACCGTCCGAACGCGGAACGCTATGTGCGTATCCACGACAAGATCTGCGAAGAGGGCATGTTCGGCCGCAAGACCGGCCAGGGCTTTTACATCTACGACGATAACGGCATCCGCCCGAACCCCCGCACGCTCGAGATCATCGATGAAGAACGCGCGGCCAAGGGGATCACGCCCAAGCGCTTCACCGATGAAGAGATCGTGGAACGCTACATGACCGCGATGATCTCGGAGGCCGCCCGCGTGGTCGAGGACGGGATTGCGCTGCGGCCCATCGACGTGGATGCCGTGTTCCTCTTCGGCTACGGCTTTCCGCGCTTCCGGGGCGGGCCGCTGCACTACGCCGACACGATCGGGGCAAAGGAATTGGTCGCCCGGATTGAACGGTTCGCCGAGGACGATTCGTATTACTGGAACGTGCCCGACATCCTGCGACGCATGGCCGCCGATGGCACGACGTTCGCCGATCTGAACAAGGAGAGCTGAGATGGACCTGAGCTTCACCAAGGAGGAACAGGAATTCCGCGAAGAGGTTCGCGCATTTCTGGATGAGAAACTGCCCGAAGAGCTGGCCGAAAAGGTGCGGATCGGCGGGGAGCTGGACAAGGCCGACATGGACCGCTGGCATGCGATCCTGAACGAGAAAGGCTGGCTCGCCTATGGGTGGCCCGTCGAGTTCGGCGGGACCGGCTGGTCCCCCGTGCAAAAGCACATCTTCGAGGAGGAAGCGGCGGCGGCCAATGCGCCCCGCATCGTGCCCTTCGGCCTCGCGATGCTGGGGCCCGTACTGCACAAGTTCGGCTCGAAAGAACAACAGGACGAAATCCTGCCGCGAATCCTCGACGGCTCCGACTGGTGGTGCCAGGGCTACTCGGAACCCGGCGCGGGCTCGGACCTCGCCTCGCTCAAGACGCGGGCGGTGCGCGACGGTGCCGACTATGTCATCAACGGGCAGAAGACCTGGACGACGCTGGGCCAGCACGCCAACAAGATCTTCTGCCTTGTGCGGACCTCGACCGAGGGCAAGCCGCAGGAAGGTATCAGCTTCATCCTCGTCGATCTCGACACGCCGGGGATCGAGATGCGCCCGATCCGTCTGATCGAGGGCGGTCATGAGGTGAACGAGGTGTTCTTCACCGACGTGCGCGTGCCTGCCGAAAACCTCGTCGGCGAAGAGAACCAGGGCTGGACGATCGCCAAGTTCCTGCTCACCCATGAACGGACCAATATCGCCGGGGTCGGCTTCTCGATGAAGGCGCTGGAAGAGGTGAAAGCGCTGGCCCGCCGGACCAAGCGGGGCGGCAAGCCGCTCATCGAAAATCCGCTCTTCGCGGCCCGGATCGCGGATGTGGAGATCGAGCTGGAAGCGATGAAGATCACCAACCTGCGCATGCTCTACACCGCCCAGACGCAGGGCGCGCCTGGGCCCGAGACGTCGATCCTGAAGATCAAAGGCACCGTGATCCGCCAGGCGCTGAACGACCTGTCCCGCCGCGCGCTGGGTCCGGCCGCGGCACCCTTTCCGTCGGAAGATATGTTCGGGAATGCCGCCCTGGTCGAAGCGGGGGACGTGAACAACGCAGCGGATTATTTCAACAACCGCAAACTGTCGATTTTCGGTGGGTCGAACGAGATCCAGCGAAACATCCTGACCAAAGCGATGCTGGAGCTCTGACATGGATTTCACACTGACCGAAGACCGCCGGATGCTGTCAGACTCGCTCTCGCGGTTCCTCGCAGACAAATACACCTACGATCACCGCGCCAAGGTCGCCTATGAGGCGCCGTTCCATGACGCGGGCCTGTGGAGCGAGATGTGCGAGATCGGCGTGCTCTATGCGCTGGCCCCCGAAGACGCGGGCGGGTTCGGCGGCGGCGGGTTCGACATCACGACGGTGTTCGAAGCGCTTGGGCGCGGCCTCAGCCCAGCGCCCGTACTGGGCACGCTGTTGGCCTCGAAGCTGCTGACGGCAGCCGGGGCGGACCAGTCGGCCCTGCTCGACGGGTCGGTGCGTTACGCCGTTGCGATCGGGGAACTGGACGCGCCCTACGATCTGGATGGAATTGCGACCGAAGCGTCGGGCGGCACGCTCACAGGCCGGAAATCCGTTGTCTACGGGGGCAATGACGCCGAAGTCTTTCTCGTCGCTGCAAAGTCCGGCGACGGGCTGGCCATCTACGAAGTCAAGGCTTCCGATGCCGATGTCACCGGCTATGGCCTGATCGACGGGGGCGGCGCGGCCGAGCTGTTCCTTGACAAAACACCGGGGACCGAGGTGCTGGCCAATGCCCGCGATGCGTTGGAGGATGCGCTGGACGCCGGGCGCCTGGCGCTTTGCGCCGAGGCCGTCGGCGCGATGGACGCGACCAACGAGATCCTCCTGGATTACCTGCGCACGCGGAAGCAGTTCGGGGTTCCCATTGGCAAGTTCCAGGCGCTCCAGCACCGGGCCGTGGACCTCGTGACCGAAATCGAGCAAGCGCGCTCGATCACGATTTTCGCTGCCAGCCGAATGGGCGAAGCGGATCAGGCGCGCAGCGTCTCGATGGCCAAGACACTCATCGGCCGCGCAGCGCGGCTGGTCTCCGAGGAAGCGATCCAGATGCATGGCGGCATAGCGATGACGTGGGAGGCCTCGGTCAGCCACTATGGCAAGCGGCTCGTGATGATCGACGCGCAACTGGGCGACGTGGACTACAACCTCGAGCGGGTGATGGCGGGCTACGCGGCCTGAGCACGGACCAATAGCGAAAGCAAAGGCGCAGGAGCGGATTCCCCGTTCCTGCGCTTCGTCTTTTTGATGTGCGTTTCTGGTCCCGGCGGAGGCAAGCGGCAAAGGTGACGGCCGAACCGCCAGCCCCGGTGGTCTAATGCGCCTCTGCCCAGTTCGCGCCTTGCCCCGCGTCGACCACAAGCGGGACGTCGAGCTTGACGGCCGGGTCGGCTGCGCCCTCCATCACGTCGCGGATGACCGTGACGGCATCATCGACCGCATCCTCGGCCACTTCGAAGATCAATTCGTCATGAACCTGTAACAGCATCTTCACCGGCTTTCCGGCGATCGCGGCCGGCATCCGGATCATCGCCCGGCGGATGATGTCGGCCGCGGTGCCCTGGATCGGGGCGTTGATCGCCGCGCGGCGGGCGAAGCCGGCATGGGGCCCCTTGGCGTTGATCTCCGGCGTGTGGATGCGGCGTCCGAACAGGGTCGCGACATGCTTGTGCTCTTTCGCGAAGGCGACGGTTTCGTCCATGTATTCCTTGATACCCGGGTACTTCTCGAAATAGCGATCAATGAAACCCTGCGCCTCACCACGCGGTATGCGCAGATTGCGTCCAAGCCCAAAGCCGGAAATGCCGTAGATCACGCCGAAATTGATCGCCTTGGCCTGCCGCCGGACGTCCGGTGTCATTTCATCCAGCGGGACGTCGAACATCTCCGAGGCTGTCGCGGCGTGAATATCCTCGCCGTCGCGGAACGCCTGTTTCATCGACTCGATCCCGGCGACATGGGCAAGGATGCGCAATTCGATCTGGGAGTAGTCGAGCGATACCAGACGCGTGCCCGCCGGCGCGACGAAGGCCTCGCGTATGCGCCGCCCTTCTTCAGTCCGGATCGGGATGTTTTGCAGGTTCGGGTCGGTCGAGGCGAGCCGCCCGGTGGACGCCCCGGTTTGCAGGTAGGACGTATGCACCCGCCCCGTGTCCGGGTCGATGTGGGTCTGCAAGGCATCCGTGTAGGTCGACTTAAGCTTGGACAATTGGCGCCAGTCGAGCACGCGGGCCGGCAGGTCATGCAAGCTCGCAAGGTCTTCGAGCACGTCAGCGCCTGTGGCATAGGCCCCGGTCTTTCCTTTCTTACCGCCCTCGAGTCCGAGCTTGTCGAACAGGATCTCGCCAAGCTGCTTGGGGCTGCCCACGTTGAAGCTTTCGCCCGCAAGCTCGTGAATCTCGGCCTCCAGCCCGGCCATCTTCTGGGCAAAGGCGTTGGACATGCGCGACAGCGTGTCTCGATCGACCTGAACCCCATGCATCTCCATCTCGGCCAAAACGGGCACGAGCGGGCGTTCGAGTGTCTCGTAAACGGTGGTCACGCGCTCCCGGTGCAGGCGCGGCTTGAACATCTGCCACAGGCGCAGGGTGACGTCGGCATCTTCGGCCGCGTATTTCACCGCTTCGGCGATCTTCACCTTGTCGAAGGTGATGGCGCTCTTCCCGGTGCCCAACAGAGACTTGATCGGGATCGGCGTGTGACCGAGGTAGCGGTCCGCGAGCGCGTCCATGCCGTGGTTATGCAGCCCTGAAAACATCGCGTAGGACATGAGCATCGTATCGTCGATCGGCGCGACGGATAGGCCGTAGCGCTTGAAGATCTTGGTGTCGTACTTGGCGTTCTGGAAAATCTTGAGGATCGCCGGGTCTTCGAGCACGGGCTTGAGCGCGGCCAGCACGTCGTCCAGCGACAATTGACCTTCGGCCAGCGTGTCATCCTGAAACAGCCCCTCGCCGTCGCCGTCCTTGTGGCCGACGGGGATGTAACACGCTTCACCGGGCCGCACGGAAAGGCAGATGCCCGCAAGCTCGGCCTGCATTTCGTTCAGAGACGTGGTTTCGGTGTCCACCGCGACATGGCCGTGGTCGCGGATGAGCGCGACCCATCGGGCGAGCGCCTCGACGTCCTTGATCCATTCGTATTTTTCCGGGTCGATCTCGGGCCACTCCGGTGCGGCCGGCTCGTCTGCGCCCTCAGCGGCGGGCGGTTCGGGGATATCGGACGGCGCCACGCCAAGCTGGTCCGCGATGCGCTTGGACAGTGACCGGAATTCCATGGAGGCGAGGAACGGCAGTAGCGTGTCGGCCTCCGGGTCGCGCAGCTCCAGCGTGTCGAGGTCGAATTCCAGCGGCACATTCTCGTCCAGCAGCACGAGGTCACGCGACATGCGGATCTGATCCGCTTTCCCGATCAGCGTCTCGCGCCGCTTGGGTTGCTTGATTTCACTTGCCCGCGCGAGCAGCGTCTCCAGATCGCCAAACTCGTTGATGAGAAGCGCGGCGGTCTTGATCCCGATCCCCGGCGCGCCGGGCACGTTGTCGACGCTGTCGCCGGCGAGCGCCTGCACATCGACCACGCGATCGGGGCCGACGCCGAATTTCTCTTCGACCCCTTCGATCCCGATCCGCTTGTTCTTCATCGGGTCGAGCATCTCGACCCCGCCACCGACGAGTTGCATCAGGTCCTTGTCGGACGAGATCACGGTCACGCGCCCACCAAGCTCGCGGGCCTGCCGGGCGTAGGTGGCGATGATGTCATCGGCCTCGAACCCTTCCTGCTCGATGCAGGCGATGTTGAAGGCACGGGTCGCGTCGCGGGTAAGCGGGAACTGCGGGACGAGGTCTTCGGGCGCGGGCGGGCGGTTGGCTTTATATTCCGGGTAGATGTCGTTGCGGAACGACTTGCCGGAATAGTCGAAGATCACGGCCACATGGGTCGGGGCGTCGTCGCCGCGGGAATCCTCGACACACTTGAACAGCATGTTGCAAAAGCCCGCGACCGCCCCGATGGGCAGCCCGTCGGACTTGCGCGTCAGCGGAGGCAGCGCGTGATAGGCGCGGAAAATGAACGCCGAGCCGTCGATGAGGTGCAGATGGCACCCTTTGCCGAATGTCATCTCACCCCCCGGGTCGCGGATCGCCTCACTTGGAGTCGGCGAAATCCTTGTAGACGTATTTGGCGTCGCAGTAGCCACATTCGACATAGCCCGTGTCGTCCGGGATCGTCAGCCAGACGCGCGGGTGGCCGCTGGCCGGTCCGCCGCCGTCGCAGGCGACCTTTTTCGTGTCCACAACCTTGGTTTCGGGTGCGTCGATCGTCATGTCATGCGCCTCGTCATTCGATTTGGTCAAAGATAGCAGCCCTTGGGCCACCCACAAGTCAGCCCGGCAGCATCCGGCCGAGAATGCGACCCGACAGTACGTGCGTGTGCAGGTGCGGCACTTCCTGGATGCCCGCTTCGCCCCCGTTCACCAGCAGGCGATAACCCTGCCCGTGTTCGCCCGGCGACAGGTCGAATTTGTCGATCACCTTACGGATCGCGCGCGCGTAGTCGATGATCTCGGCGTCCGATGCCTTGGCCGCGAAGTGGTCCCAGGTCACATATGGTCCGCGTGGGATCACGAGGACATGGACGGGGGCCTGCGGTGCGATATCGTTGAAGGCGAGGGTGTGATCGGTCTCCAGCACCGTGTCGTTCGGAATCTCACCGCGCAGGATCTTGGCGAAGATGTTCTGGTTGTCGTATTCGTAGGCCATGTGTCCCCGTCTCAATCGTTGAAGAAGCCATCGGTCTGCAGGATTTCCACGGCCCTTTCTTCAGGGATCGTCAGGAACTTGGCAAGGGCCTCGGCATTCTCTTCACCGGTTCCGTGTTCGCGAAGGATATGCATGTCGACGAAGCCCTCGTCGCGGATGCGGTCGGATTCATAGAAAAAATCCTGCCGGATCGTGGGGATAAGCCGGTCGATGGCCTCCTGCGGGGTCCTCTCGCCGGCGAGCCCGACGCGAAGGGCGTGGCCCAGGATCCATTCGTCCGAATAGTCGGCCTCGATCTCCAGCAACCGGGTCTTGGAGCGGTCGGTATGGAAATCGCGCATCAGGTCGATATCGTTCGGGTCCATCCCGATGGCGAGCCTGTCGGTCTTGTAATAGTCGAACAGCATCCGCATCAGAGCGCGGCGATGGCGCGTCCGTTTCTCGATCGAGCCCTGGATGCCGCCAAGATCGGGGAGCACCGTCGCCTCTTCGTCAAAGAGATAGTCGATGGCGGGAATGTTCGTCTTTTCGCGCAGCAGTTGAAGCAGTCGCTTGCCGATGTGCCACTTCTTCGCCACCACGATGAGCAGCTCGCGGTCCCGGCCCAGCGTCGTTTCGCTCTCCCAGAACCGCTCGCCAAAGCGCTGGCCGATCCGGCCGCGCCCGGTGAGGAAGGCGAACAGGCTTCGCCCCTCGTTCGAAATCTTGAAGTCCAGCGTATCCGAGGCATAGAGCGCCCCGAGACGGCGTTTGAGTTCATGGGCATCCGGGCTGATCTTGCGCGCGAAGAGGTAATCCTGCGACAGCAGCATGTCGTAGTGGTCGTTGTAGAAAGTGACCGGCATCCCGTAGTCTGTGAACATCAGGAACGTCAGGGTGCGTGTCTCGATCTCCTCGGCGGGCACGAGATGGCGCACGAGGGTTTGAAAAAACGTCTCGTCCGGAATCCAGGTCGTCTTGAAGAACCTCATGACATCGCGGCGCTTGCGCACGAAGTCGAGAATCCACTCGATGGTGCGCCGCCGCAGGCACCACCACTGAGACCCGATCATGATCTGCACGTCCTTGGGCACGTCGCGTTGGAGGCCAAGGCGCTTCTGGATGTTCATCGAGGCGTAGAACAGCCCCTTTTGCGTGCGTTCGTTGAACCAGTGACGCCAGATCAGCCGGTCTTCCTTGATCCCGGTCTTGATCCAGTCGCTTTCGAAAAAGTCGAAGCTTTCGATATAGTCGACGTCGTCGTCATCTAGGAAATCATGGGCGTATTCGGCGGATTTGATCGCCATGCAGTCGCCCGAGACCATGTAGAAATGGGTGGCGCGCGGAAACGCGTCCACTGCCGCCTCGACCGCGTGGAGCGTACCCTCGACCAGCGACCACTCGCCCCAACCGCATTTCACGCGCTTCTTGGCGAAGGTGACCGAGGCATTGTCGGCCAGAGCCGCCTGAATCATCTCGTAATCCGACCGGGCGCTGCGCGCGTCGAAATGGATCGAGATGTAATCTCCCGCCGCGGTCAGGCGCTGTGCCTGATCGATGATGGCCTTTGGGTCCTTGTGACACAGGAGAATGAAGGCGATTTTTGCCATTTACGGTCCGTCTGGGCTGTCTGGCGCGGATTGTTGACATGCTTACCGTAACGAAGCATTGAAATAACAGCATTTCTTTGCTTTTTTCTCTGAAAACAAATTGGTCCCGTGCAAGGGGGCCAGACGGAGGCGGCGGCAGCAATATGGGTTTCCCGGGAACCTGGATGACCGAAAGTGAAAGCATGGTGTATCGGGTCGTCCCGAAATGCGCCTGCTCGACCATCGGCCAGATCATGTATTTCTCCGACCACGGAGAGTTCTTCGACGGTGACATTCACGACGCCACGGAAGGCATCGTGAAGTGGGCGCAGGAAGAAAACCAGAAGAAGATCGAGCGCAACGTGAAGACCCACAAGAGCTTTGCGTTCACTTGCGTGCGCAACCCCTACACGCGCATCCTCAGTTCGTTCTTCGACAAGATCTGCGGCATTCAACGCAACGGGAAGCGCTATCGCGGCAACCTCGTCCCGCTCCTGATCCAGAAATACGGAATCGAAGTGGGCAGCCCAGAAGACAACTTCGACTTCGACCAGATCCAGTCATTCCGCCGGTTCCTGTTGTTCACCCGCGACACCATCCGCTTTCGCCGCCCGATGGACCCGGACATCCACTGGTCGGCCATGTCCGGCCATGTCTCGACCTTCATCACCAACGGCGGCACCTATGACCAAATCTTCTGGACCGAGAACTTCAATGTCGGGATGAAGAAGGTGCTCGACAATGTGAAGACGCCCAAGAAGGTCAACATCAAGACCATCCCGCGGTTCAACGAGAGCGCCGGGCACGGCCCCGAACGCGCCCATCCGGTCGAGGATTATTTCGACGACCTGTCGATGCACCTGATGTGGGAAATCTACCGCAAGGATTTCGAGCTGTTCAAATACGACTTCGACAATCCGGGCAACAAGCTTCCCGTCGGCGACATCGACATCGACGAGGTTCACAAGAAACTCGGATCTTGAGCCGGATCAAGGCGTGAGGGCCGCCAGCCTGCCAGAAGGGTGGCAGGAGGCCCGCCATGACCGAGATCATCACCGTTACAGCCGACACCGTTCAGAAACACGGGTTTTTCTGCAAGATGAGCGCGCGCAAGACGCACGCCTGGCAGGCAAAGCGGGACTGGCTCCTCGCCCGCTTCGAGGAAGGGCTCGAATTGCGCCTGCTGGGCGACTCGGCGCGCGGGTTCGTGGAGTACATGCCCGGCGACAAGGCCTGGCGATCGGTCGAGGACGCGGGCGACCTGATGCTGATCCACTGCCTCTGGGTGGTCGGCAAATCAAAGGGACAGGGTTTCGCGCGTGCGCTTCTGGACGAGGTCGAGAGGACGGCGGGCGACAAGGGCTACAATGGCGTGGCCGTGCTCGCCTCGACCGGAAACTGGCTGGCCCGGCCCGAGGTCTTCGCGCATTTCGGCTACGACGTGGTCGAAACGGCCGATCCCGGTTTTTGCCTGATGGTCCGCCGCTTCGCCCCCGGCCCCACCCCGCGCCTGTCGGGTGGCTGGGACGAAAAAGCGTCCGCCTGCGGCCCGGGGTTGACCGTCCTGCGCACCGCTCAGTGTCCCTATCTCGAAGACGCCGCGGCGATCGTGGGCAAGGTGGCACAAGAATCGGGCCTCGCTTTCCGCGACGTGGTCATCGACAGCGCCCACGCGTTGCGCGCCCGGATGCCCACGCCGTATGGAACCTATGCGCTGGTGCAGGACGGGCGGCTCGTAGCCCATCACTACCTGCTGGAAAAACAGCTGCGACAGGTGCTCGACCTCTGACCGGGCGCCCTACCCGACGGGCTCCGGTGCCCGCGACCGTTCACATGTCGGCACTTTTCCGGTCCCAAGTATCCTCGGGGGTTCGGGGGCAGACAGCCCCCGAAGGCTGCGTGCCTTGAACGCAGGCAAGAATGCGTGCGCAACGCGCACACGATCAGAAAAGACCGAGCGGGGTCGCTTCAGACCCCGAGACACCAGCGCATGATGGCCTTTTGCGCATGCAGCCGGTTTTCGGCCTCGTCGAACACCACCGATTGCAGGCCGTCCATGACCGAGTTGGTCACTTCCTCGTTCCGGTGGGCGGGCAGACAGTGCATGAACAGTGCCCCCTCGCCCGCCGCGGCCATGAGCCGGTCGTCGACCTGATAGGCGCGCAGGATATTGTGACGGCGCTCACGGGTCGAAGGGGCGTCATGCATCGACACCCAGGTATCTGTCACCACGAGGTCGGCCCCGGCGACCGCCGCATGTGGATCACGTTCGATCTCGATCTTCGCGCCCTTGGCGCGCGCTTCCTCGATGAACTCCCGGTCGGGGTCGAGCCGTTCGGGGCCGGTGAACGTCAGATCGAAACCCAGTTGCCCGGCGGCGTGGATGAAGGAAGCGCAGACATTGTTGCCGTCGCCCGCCCAGACCACTTTCTTGCCGGTGATCGGCCCGCGATGCTCCTCATATGTGAGGATATCGGCCATGATCTGGCAGGGGTGCGAACGGTTGGTGAGGCCGTTGATGACCGGGACCGTGGCAAATTCCGCGAGCTCCTGAAGCGCGGATTCCTCAAACGTCCGGATCATGATGAGATCGACGTAACGCGACAGGACACGCGCGGTGTCCGGGATGGACTCGCCGTGACCCAGCTGCATTTCCGAGCCGGAGAGGACGAGCGTCTCGCCGCCCATTTGCCGCACGCCCACATCGAAGGAGACGCGTGTCCGGGTGGACGGCTTCTCGAAGATGAGGGCCACGACCTTGCCGTCCAGAGCACGCTCCTCGTCAAGTGCGCCGCGTCCGGCGTCGCCGCGTGCGGATTTGATCCGGTGGGCTTCGTCCAACATGCTCCGCAGATCGGCCGGGTCGGTCGCGTTGATGTCGAGGAAATGCCTCATGCCTTGGCCTCCAGCGCCGTCGCCGCGGCGTCGATCCGCGCCACGCCTTCGGCGATGTCCGCGTCAGTGATATTGAGCGGCGGCAGGAGCCGCGCCACGTTGTCGGCGGCGGGCACGAGGATGACCTGGTTGTCATAGCCTGCGGCCACGAGGTCAGCAGGCGCCACCTTGCATTTCAGACCCAGCATCAGGCCGACGCCGCGCACGCTGTCGAAGATGTCGGGATGCGCGTCCACCAGCCCCTCGAGCTTCTGGCGTAGGAGCCCTGCCTTGCGATTCACATCGTCAAGGAAACCGTTGCCGGTCACCACGTCGACCATCTTGGTTCCCACCGCCATTGCCAGCGGGTTGCCGCCATAGGTCGAGCCGTGCGTCCCGACGACCATGCCGGAGGCGGCGTCTTCCGTCGCCAGAACCGCCCCCAGCGGGAAGCCACCGCCGATGCCTTTGGCGGACATGAGGATATCCGGGGTCACGCCCGCCCATTCGTGGGCAAAGAATTTGCCGGTCCGGCCGATCCCGCACTGAACCTCGTCGAAGATCAGAAGCGTCCCCGTCTCGTCGCACAGGTCGCGAAGACCCTTGAGGCACTGGTCGGGCACCGGGCGGATACCGCCTTCGCCCTGCACGGGTTCGATCAGGATCGCGGCGGTCTTTTTGGTGACTGCGGCGCGCAGGGCGTCGTGATCACCGAAGTCGAGGTGAACGAACCCCGGCATCAGCGGGCCGAAGCCCTTGACCATCTTCTCAGTCCCCGAAGCCGCGATGGCGCCGGTGGACCGGCCATGGAAACAGCCGGAAAAGGTGATGATCTCGACCCGGTCCTCGTCGCCCCGATCGTAGTGATACTTGCGCGCCATCTTGATCGCGAGTTCCGCCGCTTCGGTGCCCGAATTCGTGAAAAACACGGTGTCGGCGAAGGATGCATCGACCAGCCGGTCGGCCAGCGCCTTTTGCCCCGGAATTTCGTAGAGGTTCGAGACGTGCCAGAGCTTGTGCGCCTGCGCGGTCAGCGCCCCGATCAGGTCCGGGTTGGCATGGCCCAGCGCGTTCACCGCGATGCCCGCGCCGAGGTCGAGATATCGCTCGCCGCCTTCCTCGATCAGCCAACTGCCTTCGCCCTTGACGAAGTTCAGTTTCGCACGCGCATAGGTCGGCAGAACGGACGGGATCATGGCATCATCCTTAGAAAAGAAGCTTTTGGGTGCCGCAAGGGCGGGCCGGTGTCAACGATTTAAGAGGGTGGGAGTAGTCGAACGGAGTCAGACGTCAGGCGCGGGTGCGGCGGCGTCGGCAGACAGGGGTATGGATGCGTTCGAACATGGGCTGGCGATACGTCGGACTGGTGCAAAAGTCCATCTCTTTCCTCGGCCGCGCGCCGGGCGTATGGGGTCGGTGAAACCGACGGGACAGGGATATGAACCGGATACCCCACCAGCCGCTCGCCTCGGCGGGCTTTATGCTCGCCGCCGCCGCGCTCGTCGCGGGAACCACCCTTCTCGCCAAGATGGCGGGGGCCGAAGGGCTGCATCCACTTCAGGTCAGCCACGGGCGGTTCCTGTTCGCCTTCATCGGGATTGCCACCGCCACGCTTGTCCTGCGTCCGACCTTCACGCGGCCCCAATGGGGCACTCACGCCGCGCGGTCACTGTCCGGATGGACCGGGATTTCGCTGACCTTCGCGGCGGTCCAGTTCATCCCGCTGGCAGACGCGACGGCGATCTCGTTCCTGAACCCGGTTGTCGCCATGCTGCTCGCCATCCCGGTATTGAAGGAAACGGTGGGACCGTGGCGGTGGGCGGCTGCGGTCATTGCGCTGGCCGGCGGCGCAATCCTGCTGCGCCCCGGCGCGGGGGCCCTGGAGCCCGGTGCACTCATCGCGCTGGCCGCCGCGCTCGCCATGGGTGTCGAGATCACGATCATCAAGTTCCTGACCGGGCGCGAACGGCCGCTCCAGATCCTCGTCATCAACAATGGCATGGGGCTGACGATCGCCACGGTCGCCGTGCTGGCGACCGGCGTCTTCGTCATGCCGACCCCTAAGGCCTGGCTCATCCTCGCCGGGATCGGCGCGATGATGGCGCTCGCCCAGACCTGTTTCATCCAGTCGATGCGCCGGGCTGATGCGAGTTTCGCTTCACCGTTCTTCTACGCGACGCTGGTCTTCGCAGCACTCTATGATGGTGCGGTTTTCGGGACATGGCCGGACCGGGTGAGCCTCGCCGGTGCAGGGGTCATCCTGGCGGGCGGCGTACTGCTTGCCTGGCGGGAAGGACGGTTGAAACGCGCGCCGGGTTGAGCCATATACGCCCCTTCACCTTGCCACCCCCGCACGGGTGACTAGAATAGGCCCCTGACGCAGTTACGGCCCCGGCGGCCACAAAGGAAATCCGATGTCCTGGACAGACGAACGAGTCGAAACCCTCAAGAAAATGTGGTCCGAAGGCCAGTCGGCCAGCCAGATCGCCAAGGAACTTGGCGGTGTGACCCGCAACGCCGTGATCGGCAAGGTTCACCGGCTCGGACTGTCCAACCGTGCGGGAGGCGGCACGGCCACGACTTCGACTGCCCCGGCCAAGGAAAAACCCGCCGCGAAAGCTGCGCCCAAGAAGGCGGCGCCGAAGCGCGCGGAGCCGAAGCCGGAGCCGGTCGCAGAGACGGCTGACGCCGAACCGGCGGCCAAGCCGATCCCGGCCCGCAAGCAGATCATCCCGGCGGGCCAGCCGCTCCCCCCGCAGCCGAGCGCGAACGAGATCCCTGCCGAGGCTCTCAAGAAGGTGAGCGAGGTCGAGAAGTCGGCCAAGAAGCTGTCGCTCCTCGAACTGACCGAGCGGACCTGCAAGTGGCCCATCGGCGACCCGGCGACCGAGGATTTCTGGTTCTGCGGTCTGCCCGTGCAGCAGGGCAAACCCTATTGCGAAGCGCATGTCGGCGTAGCGTTCCAGCCGATGTCCTCGCGCCGCGACCGCAAGCGCTGACATGCCGGCGGGCGCAGCGGTTCCGATCCTGCGCTCGTTTTCCGAAGGCGAGGCACGGGATTTCTACCTGCGTTACCTCGGCTTCGACGTTCTCTTCGAACATCGCTTCGCCCCGGAGGCCCCGCTCTACATGGGCCTGAGACTGGGAAACTGCGAGATTCACCTCTCCGAGCATCACGGCGACGCTTCACCCGGGAGCGCGGTGCGGATTGAGGTTTCCGACATCGACGCCTTTCACGCCGAGATTACAGCGCGGGGTCATGCCCGGCTGCGTCCCGGGATCGAGGATCAAAGCTGGGGGGCACGGGAAGTGAATCTTCGCGATCCTTTCGGAAACCGGCTCGTTTTCTGGCAGAGCACCTGACCTCTCTCCGATTGTTTCCAAATTGGACATTGCTCCGAATCCCGGGACGCCCTTATCCTTTGGTTAATTCATTTTCCAAAGGGAGACGGTTTCATGAGAGCCATTCTTCTGCTGCCCATTGCTTTCACGCTTGGCGGCTGCGCCCTGTTCGGAGGCCGCGACGCCCCGAGCGTCGATATCTACGAAACGAGCGGATCGAACGAGATCGCCGTGGCGAGCACCAAGGACGGCATGATGATCGTCGGCGGCGCGACCCGGTTCGACGGCACCGACTACGAGACCTACACCGAGCATATGGTGGATACGGATTCCGGTGATGTCACCGGCACCCGGCACTATGTCATGGTCGAGGGCGAGGTCCTGGACTGTCCGCAGTCGGATTGCTCCGGCACTGTCGCGCGCTACTACGGTGTGCCCGGCGTCCCGGTCGAAAGCGACGGCGAGACTTACATCATCCGCTGAGGCGGAAGATCCATTCACTCGTTGAGCCGAATGAGCGTTTACGAAACCAAAACGCATGCGGTCTCAGGACCCATGCGTTTTGCTTTCCGGTTCTTCGCCTTTTCTCACGGCACACCCTGATCCGCAATAAAACTTCCGATCTGTGGAAGACACCCCCCTCAGGAGGGGGTTGAGGCACCACGATTTCGCGATAATCTGGTGACGTATTCAAAACTTGGGGGAGTTTTCCATGCGTTTCATTCTTGTTCTGACGACGGCTGTGTTCACCCTTTCGGGCTGCGCCGTCGCGCCGATCGTTCTGGCCACATCGACCCAACCGGCCTCGGTCTCGACCAAGTCGCCCATTACGCGGTCTCACATCACCTACAAGAACGAGGAGTACGCGGTAGACACCGTGAAGACGTTCGTAAACGGCAAGCACCGTTTGACCGAACGCACTGTCACCGTGAACGGGCGGGATTATCCCTGCGTGGCCTATGCCGACTGCCTGCACCGCGTGACCGTGGTGCTCGGAGATGCCAAGGACTGAACCACCGCCCGCACAAACCGGTGAGAGCCCTTTCCCGGCGGGCCGTCCCGGCGTATAGCGCGGTCCATGTCCACGAATCCGCCAGACCTCCGCCCTGATCTCGCCCGCGCTGTCGTGCGCGAGGATGCCCGCCCCGGCCAGCCGAAGATCGGCATGGTCAGCCTTGGCTGTCCCAAGGCGTTGGTGGACAGCGAACGCATCCTCACGCGCCTGCGCGCCGAAGGGTATGCGATCAGCCCGGACTATGGCGGGGCGGACGCGGTGATCGTGAACACCTGCGGGTTCCTCGACAGCGCCAAGGCCGAAAGCCTGGAGGCCATCGGCGAGGCGCTGAACGAAAACGGTCGGGTGATCGTCACCGGCTGCCTCGGAGCGGAGCCGGAGTACATCACCGGCGCGCATCCGAGCGTACTGGCTGTCACCGGACCGCATCAGTACGAGCAGGTGCTGGACGCCGTACACACCGCCGTGCCGCCCAGCCCGGACCCTTTCGTGGATCTGTTGCCGTCGCGCGGCGTGAGCCTCACTCCGCGCCACTACAGCTATCTCAAGATTTCCGAAGGCTGCAATCACGCCTGCAAGTTCTGCATCATCCCCGACATGCGCGGCAAGCTTCAGTCGCGGCCGGCTCATGCGGTGGTTCGTGAAGCGGAGAAGCTGGTCGAGGCCGGTGTGCAGGAGCTTCTGGTCATCTCGCAGGATACCTCCGCTTACGGGCTGGATATCCGTTATGCCGAGGAGCGCGGCCACCGTGCCCATATCGCCGACCTCGCCCGTGACCTCGGATCGCTCGGGGCCTGGGTGCGGCTGCACTATGTCTACCCCTACCCGCATGTGCGCGAGCTCATCCCATTGATGGCCGAGGGGCTGATCCTGCCCTACCTCGATATCCCGTTCCAACATGCCGATCCCGGCGTTCTCCGCCGCATGGCGCGGCCAGCAGCGGCGGCGAAGACGCTGGACGAGATCGCGGCGTGGCGGGACGTCTGCCCGGACATCGCCCTGCGCTCCACCTTCATCGTCGGCTACCCCGGCGAGACGGAAGCGGAATTCCAGGTCCTGCTCGACTGGCTCGACGAAGCCCAGCTCGACCGGGTCGGGTGTTTCCAGTACGAGAATGTCGACGGCGCCCGCTCCAACGATCTGCCGGACCATGTGCCCGAGGAGGTGAAAGAGGAGCGCTGGCACCGGTTCATGGAGAAGGCGCAGGCCATATCCGAGGCCAAGCTCGAGGCGAAAGTTGGCAAACGGATCGAGGTCATCGTGGACGAGGTGGAGGCGGACGCCGCCACCTGCCGCACCAAGGCCGATGCGCCCGAAATCGACGGCTGCCTGTTCATTGACGAGGGCCACGAAGCGCTGGTCCCGGGGCAGATCGTGACGGTCGAGGTGGACGAAGCCGGGGAATACGATCTTTGGGGCAAGCTCATCGCCTGATTGTTTCCACACGGCAAACAATCACCACCGCGCTTCCAAGATCCTGCCCACGTCTCGTCCAGATGCCGCAATACCCCTCTTCTCGTTGATAAGCGAAAAGGGGCTGGCGATGATCGAAATTGCCGAATTTGAGATGGCGTATTCAGCGGTGCCGAAGGCGGGCTGCACATCGGTGAAAACGGCGATTGCCGAGTTGTTGGGCGAACGACCCGCAGAGGACGACGAATACGCGGTCCATCCGAAACTGCCGACCCGCCGTTTCGCGCCAAGGCGGTTTCACCGGTACGACGGGTGGCATCGCTTTACCGTGGTCCGCGACCCGATCAAGCGCCTCTTGTCGGTTTATACCGACCTCGTCGCGACGCGGAATATCCTGCGCAATTCTGCGAATATCCGGCGGGGCCGCGTCGATCTGCCGGTCAAGCCAGACCCGGACTTCTTCTTCCAGAACCTCGATGCCTACCGATCCGCCGCCTCGGTCATCAAACACCACGCGTTGAGACAGATCCTGTTCACGGGTCCCGACCTCACGCTCTACGATCAGGTATACGACGTGTCGCAGCTTGGAAGACTCGGAGAGGATCTGAGCCTGATGACGGGCCGGCCCGTTTCGTTCGACAAACCCATGAACGCGTCGAAGTTCCGGCTGAAACTGGACGACCTCGTGCCCGCGTCGCGCGATGTCATTCACGCAAATGCAGCGGACGACTACGCGGCATTCGGCGGCTATCTGGCCGAAGCCGCGTAAGCCGCCGGGGAGGTCGTTTCACATGCCTGCACAATTCCCCCAATTTTCACAAATTGCGCCGCATCGGCGCCTCAAACCCTCGTCATTCTTGCAGCAAGTTATCGCAGAGGGGCGAACCCATGGTGGAATTCGAGGAGTTTGAACTGGCCTATGTGCCGGTGCCCAAGGCGGGCAGCACGGCGCTCAAGACGGCGCTTGCGGCATTGCGCGAGGACACGCCGGATGCGGATGACGCGGCCTGGGTCCATAACCGGATGCCGACGCGTCGGTTCAATCCGGACGCCTTTTCCCGCACCGCGGATTTCTGGCGCTTCACCGTCATTCGCGATCCGATCGAGCGGCTGCTTGCGGTCTATACCGACCTAATCGTGGAGCGTGACGTTCTGGCTTATGCGGGAGACGTGCAGCGTGGCCGGATCAACCTGCCGACACGGCCCGACCCGGATTTCTTTTTCCAGAACCTCGACCGTTACCGCGCCGCCGTTTTCGCGATCAAGCATCACGCCATGAAGCAAATGGTGTTCACGGGGCCGAGTCTGGACGTCTACGACAGGGTCTATGACGCGGGCCGGCTGGAGGAACTATGCGCCGAGGTGTCGGGCATGACCGGTCGCACCGTGATCGTGAGAGAGACGTCTCGAGGCGAACCGCTGAATCTGGGCGATCTCAAGCCGGAGACCCGCGCGATCATCCGCAATGAGGCCGCGCCGGATTACGCCGCCTTTTCTGGCTTCCTCGCCGCCGCCTGACCGACGCAGCTCATCAGCACTCCGGCAGGTTGACCGCGATCCCGCCCTGCGAGGTCTCCTTGTAACGTGAATCCATGTCACGGCCCGTCTGGAGCATCACGCGGATGCAGTTGTCGAGCGGCAGGATGTGCTCCCCGTCCGAGCGCAGCGCGAGCGAGGCCGCCGACACCGCCTTGATCGCCCCCATTGCGTTGCGTTCGATGCACGGCACCTGCACAAGGCCCTTTGCCGGGTCGCAGGTCATGCCAAGATGATGCTCCAGCGCAATTTCGGCTGCGTTTTCAACCTGTTCGTTGGCCCCGCCCAACGCGGCGCAGAGCCCGGCGGCGGCCATTGCCGCGGCCGATCCGACTTCGCCCTGACAGCCAACTTCGGCCCCTGAGATCGACGCATTGGCCTTGATCAGCCCACCGATGGCGGCGGCGGTCAGCAGGAAATCTCGCCGCTTCTCATCCGTCACCTCGTCGGCCATGTGATCGCGCCAGTATCGCAGGACGGCCGGGAGCGTCCCTGCCGCCCCGTTGGTGGGCGACGTGACGACCCGGCCCCCTGCGGCGTTCTCCTCGTTCACCGCCATCGCGTAGGCCGAGATCCAGTCATTCACCACATGCGGCGCGTTGCGGTTGGAATAGCGCTGCGCGGTCAGGTCGTCGTGTAGTTTCTTCGCCCGGCGCTTCACGTTCAGCCCGCCGGGCAGTGTGCCCTCCTGCGTAAAGCCCCGGTCGATGCAGTCCATCATCGCGTCGGCCAGCCCGTCGAGGCCAGCGTCGAGGCCGTCTTCGCCATGTGCCTCCTCGTTAGCGCGTTTCATCTGTGCGATTGTCAGGCCGGCGCGCTTGCCCATTGCCAGCATCTGTTCCGCCGAGCCGAAGGGATAGGGATAGCCGAGCGCGCGTTTCTGGTCAGACAGGCTCGTGCCCTGTTCGGCGGTCAGTTCCGCTTCCGTCACGACAAAGCCGCCGCCGACCGAGAAATAGGAGATCGTGAGATAGGGGTTCCCGGCCCCATCCACCGCGCGGAACACCATCCCGTTCGCGTGCTGTTCAAGCGGCGGGCCGAAGTCGAAGTGGAGATCTGTTTCCGGGTTGAAGGCCAGCGGCGGCAGCCCCTCGGGGTCGAGCCGTCCGGACGCTTTGAGCTTCGCGATAAGTGCATCTCCGCGCTCCGGGTCCATCGTCTCGGGCAGCTCGCCGAGCAAACCGAGGATCACGGCGCGGTCTGTGTGGTGCCCTTTGCCGGTCCATGCCAGCGAGCCGTGCAACGATACGCTCACTCCGGCCATATCGCCCGCGCCCGGAATCCGCTCGTTATGCCTGAGCGCGTCGAGGAACCGGGCGGCGGCGACCATCGGCCCCATCGTGTGCGAGGATGAGGGGCCGATGCCGAGTTTGAAGATGTCGAAGACCGAGATGAACATGCTGACCCCTGTTGCGCTGGGATCAGCCTAGTCTTTCCCTCGTCCGGGCACATTCAGTCCACGACATGCCCGCTGCAAAGCGCGACATTCCGCGGAGGCGTCCGGGTTTACGCGTCCTGAAGCGATGTGACTTCAAGCTCGCCTTCGAGCCGCGACTGCATGGCCCGCGCGGCGGCGTGGCTGGCGGCAGCCGTGGTGAAGTACGGGATCTTGTCGTAGAGCGCGACCGAACGCATCGTCCGGCTGTCCTCGACCGCCTGCGCGCCTTCGGTGGTGTTCATCACGAGATGGACGAGTCCGTCCTTCATGATGTCCACGATTGTCCGGCCACCTTCGTACTGCTTGCGCACCACCTCGGTCTCGATTCCAGCGCCGTTCAGGAATTTGGCCGTGCCGCTCGTCGCCATGATGGTAAACCCCATGTCCTTGAGGATCTGGGCGGTTTCGGCCATCTGGTCGGTCTTGTCGGTATCGCGGATCGAAAAGAACACGGTGCCTTCGGTGGGCAGCATCGTTCCCGCGCCGAGCTGTGCCTTGAGGAAGGCACGGGCGAAGCTCTTGTCCGATCCCATGACTTCGCCGGTGGAGCGCATTTCCGGGCCAAGCAGCGTGTCGACGCCGGGGAAGCGGGCGAAGGGCAGGACCGCCTCTTTCACCGCGAACTTGTCGATCAGCGGGTCCACGAGGTCGAACTTGTCGAGCGTCTCGCCAGCCATGACCCGCGCGGCGATGGAGGCGATAGGGGAATTCACGGCCTTGGCCACGAAGGGCACCGTGCGCGAGGCGCGCGGGTTCACTTCGATGAGGTAGATGTCGCCTTCCTTCACCGCGAACTGCACATTCATGAGGCCGACGACGCCCAATTCGAGCGCGATCGCTTCGGACTGGCGTTTCAGCTCGTCGATGATGTCCATCGGAAGCGAATAGGGCGGGAGCGAACAGGCACTGTCGCCGGAGTGGACGCCCGCCTCTTCGATATGCTGCATGATGCCCGCGACGTGGACCGTCGTCCCGTCGCAGAGCGCATCCACGTCGATCTCGACCGCGCCCGACAGGTAGCTGTCGAGAAGAACCGGGCTGTCGCCCGACACCACGACGGCGTCGCGGATGTAGCGTTTGAGCCCGTCCATGTCGCGCACGATCTCCATCGCGCGCCCACCGAGAACATAGGAGGGGCGGATGACCAGCGGGAAGCCGATGCTGTCGGCAATCTCAAGCGCTTCTTCGTCCGAATGTGCGATTCCATTGTTCGGCTGCTTGAGGCCGAGACGGTTCACGAGATCCTGGAACCGTTCCCGGTCTTCGGCAAGGTCGATCGCGTCGGGCGAGGTGCCGAGAATCGGGATGCCTGCTGCCTCAAGGTCATTGGCGAGTTTCAGGGGCGTCTGACCGCCGAACTGCACGATCACGCCGTGCAGCGTGCCCGCATCCTGCTCCACGCGCAGGACTTCCATGACGTGTTCGAAAGTGAGCGGCTCGAAATACAACCGGTCGGACGTATCATAGTCGGTCGATACCGTCTCGGGGTTGCAGTTGATCATGATGGTTTCGTAGCCGGCGTCGGTCAGGCTGAAACAGGCGTGGCAGCAGCAGTAATCGAACTCGATCCCCTGCCCGATCCGGTTCGGACCGCCACCAAGGATGACGACCTTCTTGCGGTCCGAGGGCCGCGCCTCGCATTCCACCTCGCCCATCATCGGGGCTTCGTAGGTCGAATACATATAGGGAGTCTGCGCTTCGAATTCGGCCGCACAGGTGTCGATCCGCTTGAACACGGCGTTTACGCCGAGATTCTGACGCGCGCGGCGCACCTGTCCTTCGTCGCGCCCGGTGAGCGTGGCAAGGCGGGCGTCGGTGAAGCCCATCATCTTCAGCTCCCGCAGCCCCTCTTCGGACACGGGCAGGCCGTCATGGCGCACGCGCTCCTCGGCATCCACGATCTCGCGGATGCGGGCGAGGAACCAGGGGTCGAATTGGGTGACGCCGAAAATCTCATCATCCGACAGGCCATGACGCATCGCCTGCGCGATGGTGCGCATCCGGTCGGGAGTCTTTTTCGAGAGGGCCGCGATCACGGCGGCGGTATCCGGTGCGCCTTCGATCATGACCTCGTCGAAGCCGGTCAGGCCGGATTCCATCGACGCCAGCGCCTTTTGCAGCGACTCGTGGATGGTACGGCCTATCGCCATCGCCTCACCCACCGACTTCATGGCGGTGGTCAGGTTCGGCTCGGACCCCGGGAATTTCTCGAAGGCGAATTTCGGGATCTTGGTGACGACGTAGTCGATGGTCGGCTCGAACGACGCCGGCGTGACCTTGGTGATGTCGTTGTCCAGCTCGTCGAGCGTGTAGCCAACGGCCAGTTTCGCGGCGATCTTTGCGATGGGGAAGCCCGTCGCCTTGGACGCGAGCGCCGAAGAGCGCGACACGCGCGGGTTCATCTCGATCACGACCATGCGGCCGCTGTCGGGGTTCACCGCCCACTGGACGTTGGAGCCGCCGGTTTCCACCCCGATCTCGCGCAGCACATTGATCGAGTGCGTGCGCATCAGTTGGTATTCCTTGTCGGTCAGCGTCAGCGCCGGGGCCACGGTGATCGAATCGCCGGTGTGGACGCCCATCGGGTCCACGTTCTCGATGGCGCAGACGATGATGGCGTTGTCGGCCTTGTCGCGCACGACCTCCATCTCGAACTCTTTCCAGCCCAGAAGCGACTCGTCGACGAGGATCTGGTTCACGGGCGAGGCGTCCATGCCGGAGCGGCAGTAATAGATGTATTCTTCGCGGTTATAGGCGATGCCGCCCCCGGTGCCGCCGAGCGTGAAGGCCGGGCGGATGATGGCGGGGAGGCCGATGTCCTCGAGCGTTTCGAGCGCGATCTGCACGCCCTTTTCAAGGTCGGCCTTGCCATCCGCTTTCTTGGGTGCGGTGACGATGGTGGCGCGCGGGTTCTCGATGCCCAGACGGTCCATCGCTTCGCGGAAGAGCTTCCGGTCCTCTGCCATTTCAATGGCTTCGCGCTTGGCGCCGATCAACTCGACACCGTGTTCCTCCAGCACGCCCATGTCGGCGAGTGCCAGTGCGGTGTTGAGGCCGGTCTGTCCGCCCATCGTGGGCAGAAGCGCGTCGGGCTTTTCTTTGGCGATGATCTTGGCGACGATCTCGGGCGTGATCGGCTCGATATAGGTGGCGTCGGCCAGACCGGGGTCGGTCATGATCGTCGCCGGGTTCGAGTTGACGAGGATGACGCGGTAGCCCTCTTCGCGCAGCGCCTTGCAGGCCTGTGCGCCGGAGTAGTCGAATTCGCAGGCTTGCCCGATGATGATTGGCCCTGCGCCGATGATCATGATGGACTGGATGTCGGTTCTCTTCGGCATGTCGTCACCCTCTGACCAGGCCCGCGGCACCGGGGCTCCGGTCCGCAAATTCTCGTGGGTTATAGACGTGGCGCGGCGGGGAGCAAGGGGGTGCGCCGAAAATCACTACGGGTTCGCCTCGCGCCGGGCCGCGACCACGACGAGGGCGAGCATGATAAGTGCCGCCCCGGTGTTCAGCGCGACGGGAAGGAGGCCCGTGCCGCGGGTGTCTCCGGCAATGACGAGGGCGGGCAGGCTCAGGGGCAGCGCGATGAAGAGGATAGCGCCCAGCGCGGCGCGGCGCAGCAGCACTTCAATCAGGCCGGGGAGCAGGATGAGCGGCAGGATCAGGTAGTGGACCCAACCCAGAGGCGAGGCCAGCGTCGTCAGGAGCGCGAGGCCCATCAAGCGGGTCCAGAGCCTCAGCCGCAGTGCCAGATTGCGTGTACCCCACCAAAGTGCCACGACGCCGGCGGCGAGGAACCCGCGGACTGTCCAGCTGATCCAATCCTCACCCCCGACCATGTGGGGTCGGGCCGAAAGGTCTCCGGTGCCGTTGGCGAAGGACTGAAGGTAGTAGAATGCCTGCTCAAGGCTCACGTTGATCGGGCTGACGAGAATCTGGTTCTCGATGGCTGCAAGCTTGGCCAGAAGCTCGGCGTGGAGAGGCCAGCCAGCCGCACCGAGTGAGGCGAGCGCGAGCACCGCGCCGGTGGCCACAAAGGCGGCGAGCGCAGTCCAGCGCCGTTCCATTGCGAAAATCAGGACGATGAGCGCCGGCGTCAACTTGATCGCCGCCGCGAGCGCGAGGCAGCCGCCCGCCAGAATGTCGCGCCGGTCTGCGAGGGCCACGACCGCAGCCAGCGTGAAGGCGGCGACGATCACCTGCGGCTGACCGAACCAGAAGGACATGTATCCCGGCGCCGTCACCAACATCAGGGCGAAGCTGATCACCACCCAACCGACCGGGCCGATCTGGATCGGACGCATCAGCCGCCATGTGAGCCAAATCATCCAGACGGTCGCGGCGGCGTTGATCACCAGCACCGCGTTAAAGAATGTCTGCGCCGGAATGGCGGTCGCGACGGGCGCGAGCGCCGCGGCCCAGAGCGGCGGGTAGAGGAACGGGGTAAATGCCGGGCCGGTGAACCCTTCGGAGTGCGCCCAATCCTGCCATGCCGATGGCGGGTCCGGCAGGAACGGCGCCCCGCCCGAGGCGTACACATTCGCGAAGTCGCCGGTCCCGAAGGAACGCGCGGCGTAGTAGATCGCTGAAAGGTCGATCTTCCACGACCCCCAGTTCAGAAAGACGATGGCAACGGCCCAGACCCCAGCGACAAGCACGGTGATCAGGGTTTCGCGGCTCATGCGTAAAGGTACTCGCGATTCGTTGGGACCGCGTGCTGATCGTGGGCAAGCTGGAATTGATAGATCACGAGCCCGAGCTCGGAAAAGCTCATCTCGGAGGCCGTCAGATAATAGCGCCACATGCGCACGAATTTTTCGTCGAACATGTCGCGGACCTTGTCCACGTTGAGCTCGAACCGCGCTTTCCATGCCTGGATGGTGCGGATGTAGTGGTCACGCCAGACCTCGATATCGGTGGGGAGAAGATCGACCTTCTCAACTTCGGTCATCACTTCTGACATCGCGGGGATATAGCCGCCCGGGAAGATATACTTATGGATGAAGGGCGAGGTCTGGCCCGGCGGGGTCGTGCGCCCGATCGTGTGGACGAGCGCGACACCGTCCGGCGCCAGCACCCTGGACACCTGATTCATGAAGATCGGGTACTGCGGCTGGCCGACGTGCTCCATCATCCCAACGACGACGACACGGTCGAATGTCTCTTCCAGATGGCGGTAGTCCATCAGGCGAAAGTCGCACAGGTCGGAAACACCCGCGTCCTCGGCGCGCTTGCGGGCTGCCGCGAGCTGTTCTTTCGACAAGGTGACACCCGTCATTTTCGCACCGAAGGTCTTGGCGAGATACACCGACAACCCGCCCCAGCCGCAGCCGATGTCGAGAACGCGCATCCCCGGCTCGATCAGGAGCTTCTTGCCGATGTGGTGCATCTTGGCCCGCTGCGCCGCATCGAGATCGAGGTTCGGGCGGTCGAAATAACCGCAGGTGTATTGCAGATTTTCGTCGAGAAAGAGCTCGTAGAGGTCCACCGGCAGGTCGTAATGCACCTCGACGTTTCGTTTCGCGATTCCCAGCGGGTTGTGTTGCGCGATACGGCGCAGCCCCGTGCGCGCACCTGCCGCTGCCGCCGAGAAGCGGCCCGATCCGTTCTTGCGCACATTGCGCGAGATGAGCCGGAGAAAGCCGGTGAGGTCGTCGTCATCGACCGTCAGCCCGCCCTCCATGTACCCTTCGCCCAAAGCGAGCTCTGGATTCTTCATCAGGCGAACCAACAGGCCCGGATCCGTGATCCGCAGATGAACGGGTGTGCCCGAGCCGTCGCCGTAGCGTTGCTCCAACCCGTCCGGCCACGTAATTGTCAGTGCCCCATCCGTCACGAGGCGCGACACCATGCGCCTCAGTGTCCCTGCAAACATAGAATTTGTCCCGTCGCTGTCCGTCAGCGTCGGCACTCTAAACCTCGTTTGCAAAAGGCGAAAGCGGATAGGTCAGGTTTATTCCGCCGCCTTTGCGAAAGCCGTATCCTTGCGCTGGCGCTCGCCCTCGTAGGGATAGAGGTAATCGCGCGTGATCGGCGCGGCCTCCATATGCTTGCCGATCTGCACCTGGTAGACGAGGAGCGAGCCGACGCGAAACGCGGCCTCCATGCACAGGAGGTAGTAGCGCCACATCCGCACGAAGCGGTCGTCATAGATCTCGCGCGCCTTGTCCGCCTTTTCCATGAAGCGATCGTGCCACAGGCCCAGTGTCTTGGAGTAATGCGTGCGCAGCACTTCGATGTCCTGCGTGACGAGGTAATGCTTGTCGACCGCCGCCTGCATCTCGGACAAGGCGGGCGAATAGCCGCCCGGGAAGATGTATTTCACCATCCACGGGTCCGAATAGTTGGGCGGCCCGACATGGCCGATGGTGTGGATGAGCGCGAGGCCGTCCTCGGTCAGGAGGTCGTTCACCTTGCCGAAATACTGTTCGTAATATGGCGTGCCCACGTGCTCGAACATGCCCACCGACACGATCCGGTCGAAGGTTTCGGTCACGTCGCGATAGTCCTGCATCCGGAAATCGCACTGATCGGACAAACCGGCCTCCTCGGCGCGCTTCACGGCGATGGCGTGCTGTTCCCTGGACAGCGTCACCCCCACGACCTTGACGCCGTAGTGGCGGGCGAGGGTCAGCGCCATGCCGCCCCAGCCACAGCCGATGTCGAGCACGGTCATCCCGGGCTTCAGGTTCAGCTTGTGGGCGATGTGGTGCTTCTTGGCCTCCTGGGCCTCGTCCAGCGTCAGGTCGGGCTGCGCGAAGTAGGCGCAGGAATACTGCTTGTCCACGTCGAGAAACAGGTCGTAGAGCTCGCCCGACAAGTCATAATGATGCGCCACGTTCGAGCGCGACCTGAACGGGTTGTTGGCCATCCCGAGCTTACGAAACGTCTGTTTCGTCACGTCCAGCGGCTTTTGGAACCATGGCCGCTCTGCCTTGTAAACACCGGGCAGCGCCACGGCGAAGAACTCGCGCAGATCGTTGATCTCGATCGACCCGTCCATGTACCCCTCGCCCACCGCGAGTTCCGGGTTCAGCACGAGCTGGCGCACGATTCTGTCGTCCCTGAGCCGCACATGCGCTTCGGGCGATCCGCTCCCGTAACGGCGCGTCGAGCCGTCGGGCAAGGTGATGTTGAGCGTGCCGTGGCGGAGAAACCGCTTCAGCATGATGTCAAGCAATGCAGTCCACATATCAGGCTCCCTGATTGGCCGGCTCTTTCGGCCGGCTCCCCAATTCGCTTATGTGCTCCTCCCCGCGACCCCGCGTCGGAGAGTGGTTTTCACCCTAAATGCCGCCTCACAGTGAATATTTTTGGCAAAAACTTGCGTTCTGTAAAGGTTCTTGGCGCACCGATGGTTCCCGCGCCGGCGCAAAACCCCCTGTCGGGCTTGACTTCACCGGCCTCGCAAGGTGTATCGACCCGGACTGAAACGAGCCCCGAGGGACCATCATGCACGCCTACCGCAGCCATACCTGCGCCGACCTCACCAAGGCCGATGTTGGCGACACCATCCGCCTGTCCGGCTGGGTCCATCGCGTGCGCGACCACGGCGGCGTGCTGTTCATCGACCTGCGCGATCACTACGGCGTGACCCAGATTCTCGCGGACGAGGACAGCCCGGTTTTCGCCGAGGTGGAGAAGCTGCGCTCGGAATACTGTATCCGCATAGACGGCAAGGTGCTGGCGCGCGACGAGAGCCTCGTGAACCCCAAGCTGCCCACGGGCGAAATCGAGGTGTTCATACAGGACATGGAGGTTCTGGGCGCCGCCGACGAACTCCCGCTCATGGTGTTCGGCGATCAGGAATACCCCGAGGAAACCCGCCTGCGCTATCGCTATCTCGACCTGCGTCGCGAAGAGATGCAGTCGAACATCACGCTGCGCTCGGACGTTGTCGCCTCCATGCGCCGGCGGATGTGGGACCAGAATTTCCGCGAATACCAGACGCCGATCATCACGGCTTCCTCGCCCGAAGGCGCGCGCGACTTTCTCGTGCCGTCGCGCCTCCACCCCGGCAAGTTCTATGCGCTGCCGCAGGCCCCGCAGCTCTTCAAGCAGCTCATCATGGTGTCGGGCTTCGACAAGTATTTCCAGATCGCGCCCTGCTTCCGCGACGAGGACCCGCGCGCCGACCGGTCGCCCACGGATTTCTATCAGCTCGACATCGAGATGAGTTTCGTCGAGCAGCAGGACATCTTCGACACGATCCAGCCGGTGATCCAGGGCGTGTTCGAGGAATTCGGCAAGGGCCGCAAGGTGGACGAGGTGTGGCCGCAAATCTCCTATGCCGACGCCGCGCTGTGGTATGGCACGGACAAGCCGGACCTGCGCAACCCGATCAAGATGCAGGTCGTGTCCGAGCATTTCGCGGGTTCCGGCTTCGCAATTTTCGCGAAACTGCTGGAGCAGGACGGGACCGAGATCCGCGCCATTCCCGCACCGACCGGTGGGTCGCGCAAGTTCTGCGACCGGATGAATGCCTTCGCCCAGAAAGAGGGCCTGCCGGGGATGGGGTACATCTTCTGGCGTGATGGCGACAACGGGATGGAAGCCGCGGGACCGCTGGCCAAGAACATCGGGCCGGAACGCACCGAGGCGATCCGCGAGCAACTGGGCCTCGGCGTGGGTGACGCCGCGTTCTTCCTTGGTGGCAAGCCCGATGCGTTCCAGCGTGTCGCGGGCCGGGCGCGTGATGTGATCGGCGAGGAGCTGGGACTGACCGAACAGGATCGCTTCGCCTTCGCCTGGATCGTGGACTTCCCGATGTACGAAGCGGACGAAGAGACCGGCGAAATCGACTTCTCGCACAACCCGTTCTCGATGCCGCAGAACCTCGACGACCTCGACGGCGACCCGCTCTCGGTGCTTGGCTATCAGTATGACCTCGCGTGTAACGGCTATGAGCTGATCTCGGGCGCGATCCGCAATCACAAGCGGGACGTGATGTTCAAGGTGTTCGAGAAAGCCGGATACGGTCAGGACGAGGTCGAGAAACGATTTGGTGGTCTCGCGCGCGCGTTCCAGTATGGCGCCCCACCGCACGGCGGCTGCGCCGCGGGCATCGACCGGATCGTGATGCTTCTGGCAGACGAGGACAACATCCGCGAAGTGATGATGTTCCCGATGAACCAGCGTGCCGAAGACCTGATGATGGGCGCCCCGTCCGAGCCTGCGAACGAGCAATTGCGGGAGCTGTCGCTGCGGGTGATCGAGCCGCCGAAAGACTGACCCTCAAGCCACCCTACACGAGAAACGCCCGCTCGGTTGAGCGGGCGTTTCCGATTGAAGTGCACCTTTAGACCTCAATCCTCAAGATGGTCCTCTTTCTTCTTCTGGACCAGACCGAGTTCCTTTTGTTTGCGATCGAGGAAGCGCTTGCCGTAAGCGTCGTTGTCCTCTTCGCCCACGACCTTGCGCGCACGGGTAAAGACCTCGTCCTCTTCCTCTTCCATGTGGTGTTCGTAGTCGTGCTTGAGCGTCTTGAAACGGGTCAGCCAACCAGGGGAGGACATGTCCATCTCGTTAAGCTCATCAACGATCTCGTCCATCTCGTGATGCTCGGAGACCGAGTGGCGGGCAGCATCCTGACCCCAGGTCTGCTTCATCAGGACCGCGTAAAATTCTTCTTCTTCGGCGGCCGAATGGCTTTTGATGTCGCAATAGAACGCGTTCCAGGCCTCGCGGCGTTCCTGGCTGTCGCCCTCGGTGCTGGCGATCCTGTCCAGCAGGTCGCGGTGTTTTTCGTGGTCTGCTGCAATCGCGTCGTAGATCGAGGGCATTGCGCGTCCTTTCGTGAGGTTATCGGCTGGGCATCAAACGCCCGGCGGCCCACTGCGGTTCCGCGTCGGTCACGGCGATATCGGCGCGTTACAACGAGGAACGGCGCAGCTCTGCTAAGCTGCGCCGTCGTCCCTCGAAATTCTTGGAGTGCCCTTAGCTGGGCAGGTGCCGGACCTGAGTCTCGACCTGTTGAACCGTCGCATTGGAGAGGTCGTCGGGACCACCGGTCAACGTGAGCACGACGGATGCCGCCATCATGGCGGTCCCGGCGAGCAGAACGGTCCAGTCGATCAGGGCGTTGCCCTTTTCGTCGTTTGTGAAGGTCTCGAAGACTTTTTGCATCCCGTATCTCCAATGTGTCGGCGTATTCGACATGACGTTGATGGCCTCGAAATGCGGCAGGAATTGGGGCGTGCCGTGCCGGAAGTGGCACCGTTTAGGGGTTTTGTCGGGACACAGTTTGCTCAATAAGCATTGGGAAATGGTTAATGATCGCGAACAGATGACGGACGATGCGCCTTTGGGAACCCCGGTCGAGGGATGGCGGGTGCCGCCGCGCCCGCAGGGCTTCACGCTTACCGGCCGCCATGCCGTGCTGGAGCCGCTGTCGGCCGACCGGCACGCCGCCGACCTGTTCCGGGCATTCGAGGGCTATGACAGGCTGTGGGATTACATGCCCGTGGGCCCATTCTCGTCCTCCTCTGCCTTTCACCGCTGGATGCGCGACGCCACTGCGGGCGACGACCCGCATTTCCTGGCCATCCGTGACGTGGCGAGCGGGCGCTGGGTCGGCTTCTGTTCCCTGCTGCGCATCGCACCGGAGGCCGGTTCGATCGAAGTCGGCTTCATCACCTTCTCGCCGGAGTTGCAGCGCACACGCGCGGCGACCGAGGCGATGTATCTGCTGATGAAATGGGCATTCGAGGCCGGATACCGCCGCTATGAATGGAAGTGCAACGCGCTCAACATGGCCTCGCGGCGGGCCGCACAGCGGCTTGGCTTCAGCTTCGAAGGCGTGTTCCGGCAGCACATGGTCGTGAAGGGCCGCAACCGCGATACAGCCTGGTTTGCCGCGATCGACAGCGAGTGGCCCGCACTCAGTGAAGCGTTTCGGGTGTGGCTCGACCCCGCGAATTTCGATACGGCCGGAGTTCAGCGCGAAAGCTTGTCCGACCTGACGGCCCTCGTCCGGGCGCACGGCGATCCTGCATTGAGGCGCTGAGGGATCAGGGGATCAGCCCGAGGCGTTTCTTGAGCAGCGCTTCAACTTCTTCGATCCGGTCCTCGCGGATCGCCTCTACCGCCGCCGTCAGTTCCCCGTCATGGGCCGAGAGCGCGAGGCCGTGAAGAAATTGTGCGAGGTAATCGTAGTCGCGCGCGTTTGACGCTGTCCCGAGCAGGTCGCAGGCATTGAGCAGATCCTCGTCCAGGCTCGCGGGATCGGGGTGCACTTGCGTGCTTGGCACCATCCGCAGCCTGCCCGGGCGCGACTCCGCGGGCAGGGCATTCAGCACCGCGATTTGGAAGGCTCCGACCCCCTCAACGGGCTTGGCAAGGAACCCATCGGCGCCCGAAGCGCGTGCGTGCGCCTCGCAGTCAGGATCACCCGACAGACCCATCAGCACGGGAACGCGGGGCGTCGCCGCGTCGAGTTCGCGCAAGAGCTCTTCCCCCGACCCGTCGGGCAATGTCATGTCCACGATCACGACAGTCGGGCGGTAGACGCGCAGGTGACGGCGCGCGGAGTGGAGGCAATCGGCGCGGCGCACGCGAGCCCCGGATTGCACACTCAGGAGCCGCATGGCCTCCGACGCGAAGCGACTGTCCTCCACCACCAGCACGGTCATGCCGGCAAGCGGCTTGTCCGCGGTCGGCTTCGGCTGGGTCATCAACAGGTCATCAAGCATAACGCATTCCTTTCCCCTCCGATCGAAGCACCGATTCGGTGAATGCGCGGTTAACGGACGGTCCCTGCGACGAATTCGCGCCGGTCTTGCACGGACCCGGGGCCTGTCGCATAAGCGGGACGTCACCGAGCAGGGAGAAAGTCATGATCGGACGCCTGAACCATGTTGCCATCGCGGTCCCCGACCTCGAAGCCGCAGCGGCGCAGTATCGCGGCACGCTGGGCGCAGATGTGGGCGCGCCGCAGGACGAGCCGGATCACGGGGTCACGGTCGTCTTCATCACCCTGCCCAACACCAAGATCGAGCTGCTCTACCCGCTGGGCGAGGACAGCCCCATCACGGGCTTCCTCGACAAGAACCCGGCGGGCGGCATCCATCACATGTGCTATGAGGTGGACGATATCCTCGCGGCCCGCGACACGCTCAAAGCGGACGGCGCCCGTGTTCTGGGCTCTGGCGAGCCCAAGATCGGTGCGCATGGCAAACCCGTCCTGTTCCTGCATCCCAAGGACTTCAACGGCTGCCTCATCGAGCTGGAGCAAGTCTGATGTCAGTCACCGGCGCTGCCGTCCTTTTCGTGGTGATCTGGTTCATGACGATGTTCATCGTCTTGCCCATCCAACTGCGCACTCAGGCCGAAGATGGTGACGTTGTGCCAGGCACGCATGAGGGTGCCCCGTCGGACTTCCGGCTCGGGCGCACGATGTTGGTAACGACGCTCTGGGCGCTCCCAATCTGGGCAGTCTGCGCGGGCATCATCATCTCGGGTGTCATCACCGTCGATATGCTCGACTGGCAGGGCTACCTCGGCGAGCGGGTCCCGAACTAGGCACCCTGCCGCGACGCCAGACGCTCTGCCAGCGCGGACACCAGTCCATCCGTTCCATGCTTGAGCGGGTCGTCAAGCGCGTCCCCCAATGACACCATGAGGACGAGTCCGAGTACCGCCGCGTGAATGGCAGTGGCCTCGGCACGGGTACCCTCGCCGTCCAGCTTTGCGGCAAGGGCGGCATAGAGCCGGTCTGTCACGGGATGCACCGCCTCAACCACCCCGGCCACCGGTCGCTCGTTCGCAACCGTGCGCTGCACTTGCGGCAGAAGGTAGATCAGCCGAAAACGGTGAAGATCGGCGAGGTGAAAGGCGGCAACGGCGTGGACAAATGCGCGGATCGCGTCTGCATGTTCGCGGCCCTCAAGCGCGGCGACGGCCACGTCGGCTTCGGCCTCGAGCCACGGCACGTAGAGCGCCGACATCAGCGCCTGTTTCGTCGGGAACCAGTACAGCACCGCTTGTTTGGATTTCCCCAACTCCCGAGCGATAGCGTCGAAGGAAAGCGCGCCCGTCCCGCCGGACGCGAGGATTTCGCGTGCGGTGTCCAGAATCCGGTCGCGTGTTCCCGCCTGGCTCATGATGACCCTATTGACTGACTTACCAGCGGTAGGCTATCAAACTTACCATTGGTAAGTAAAGCGCGACGCGCATGTCTCATCAAGGATGTCCACCATGCCGAGCTTCGATGATCCCCTCTTTGCCACCTATGCCATTGCCGCAACGCTCATGGCGCTCAAGGTGATGGGGCAGGGATGGATGACGGTCTACCGCATGATGAAAACGAACCGGGGTCTGGTGAATCCTGAGGACCTGATCCCCGGGCCGTTGAACCGCGCGCCCGACCCGGCGCAGCTTGACCTTGACGACTATGTGGATCGGTCGCGAAGGATGCACCGAAACGACCTCGAAAACATCCCGGCTTTCTGGGTCGTTGGGCTCCTGTTCGTCCTGACAGGACCGGCGCTCGCACTGGCTCAGGTGCTGCTCTTTGGCTTCGTCGCTGCAAGAGCGGCGCATTTCGTGGCCTATGTCACGAAACAACGGCATGAGGTGCGCGCGACCTTTTACACCATCGGGTCGGTCATCGTGATCTACATGGCGCTCCACACCCTTTGGAGCGTCCTGACCTGACCGGGCTCAGGCCGCGCCGCGCCCTGTGACCCGATGGTAAAGGTGCGTGAACGTCGCCGCCCCCACGACGGGGATCAGCAGGTTCAGGATCGGTATGGTCAACGGAATCGCCATGAGGATACCGGCAATCCAGACCTGCCCGTTGTAACGACGGCGCAACTGGTTCGCCCCCGCCCGCCCCTCACGGCGCATCGCGGCAAGCTGGAAATACTCGCGCCCGAGCAGATAGCCGTTCACGACCCAGAACAGGACCGGCGCGAGCGGGCCGATGAAAAACGACAGACCGAAGGCCAGGATGCCGAGCAGGATCGTAATGACGATAAGGCTCGCCGCATCGCGCAGGCCGTCGAGGATCGTCACATCGTCTGCGGGAGCGAGGTGCGGGTAATGCCGCTCCTCCACCGCCTCGGCCACCTCATCAAGAAAGATGCCCATGAACGCGATGGAAACGGGCGTCATCAGGAAGGGTGACAGGAGCACCATGAGACCGACCACAGCCCAACTGGCAACCGAATCGAGCCAGGCGACTTCGCCCACGAATGGCAGCGTCACGACCTCGGGCAGAAACAGACCGGCAATGAAGACGAGAGCCACGGTGATAGCGGCGAGGAGCGCGATCGTGAGCCCCAAACCGAGCAGGAGCACCTTGCGGAAGCGGCGGTCGCCAAGCTGACCCAGCGCCTTGAAGAAATCGTCGAAGATCATGCGTCTACCCACAATGTGATGTCGGACAGGTCGGGGCGCGGACGGTCGGGCGGTGCCGCCGTTTCGGTCCCGATGTGGATGAACCCCGCGATGCTCTCATGCGCCGCGAGGCCGAGGCCCGATTGCACGAACTCAGGGTCGTGGCTGGGCCAGCCGGAGAGCCAGTTGGCGCCCCACCCGGCGGCAAGCGCGGCGTTGAGGAGCGACAGGCAGACGGCGCCCGCAGAATACTGCTGCTCCACGGTCGGGACCTTGGGCGAGTCCACCGGGCAAAAGACGACCGCGACGGCGAGGTCGGCATCAGCGAATTGGCGGCGAGATTTTTCGATCTTCTCCGCGTCGATGTTGAGCGTGGCCCCGCGCGGCGGCACCATCGCGGCCAGACGGTCCAGCGCGGGCTTGGTGAGCACGATGAAGCGCCATGGCTCCAGCTTGCCGTGGTCCGGCGTGCGCGCTGCGGCGGTGAGAATCGTCTCCACCTCTTCGCGGCCCGGCACTGGCGTCGTCAGTGTCTTGGCCGGGCGGGAGCGGCGCGTGAGTAGGAAGTCGAGCGCCGCCGGGTTCTTGTCTGGCATGAATGTCTCCTGTCCGTCAGAAAGGCATGTCGGCACTTTTCACGCGCGCGTCAACAGGACGGGGTGGAAATGTCCCGCTTGCGCGCAGGCTGCGTTTCGGGAAAGCAGGCCCTCATGAAGAAGGGAGAGCTCAGTCATCTGGCCCGTTCCGGTGCCGAATTCGCCGTGCGCGTGACGCCGAAAGCCGCGCGCAACGGCGTATCCGTGGAGGAGGATGGCCGGTTGAAGGTCAGCGTGACGATAGTGCCCGAGGGCGGCAAAGCAACGGCGGCGGTGGTCAAACTTCTGGCCCATGCCCTTGGCGTGGCCAAGTCCGACCTGACTCTCGTGCGGGGCACGACCTCTCGCGACAAGGTGTTCCGGCTGGATTAGGACGCGAAACCTACGGAAAACCTAGCCCTGCACATCCTCGGTCCGGGTCAGGCGATAAACCCCCTCGGGCAGGTCGAGCGCGGCGGCAAGGTCTCGCAACTGCGCCATCGACAAGGTGACGACCTGCACCCGGTCCGTCGTCGGTTCGAGCTGCTCAATCGTGACGCAATCCTCGAAGGCGTTGATTGTCACGTCTTCGCGCAGGTGAGTTGCGCCCTCCTCGCCCTCGTCCACGAGGGTTACGACGGTCGCGTCGAAATCATGTTCGATGGTAAACATGCCAACCAGCCTAGACCTCTCTCCGGCAGATGCCAGCCCGATTTGTCATGGATCAAAGCAAGTGAGTAGCGAATCCGCATGATCGGCGGTGGAGGACATTGCCATGAAAGACAATTTGGACCGACCCCACACCCCTGCTGCGATGGCACGGATGGCCGAAACGCTGAGCCTTGATCTTGGCGTCGAATACGACGCCCGTATCGTGAGCCGCCGGCAACTCGACCGCGCCGTCGAGCGCTGCAATGACTGCGCGGATCCGGACGGTTGTGCCGTCTGGCTCGACGACCACGCGGGCGGCGCGCAGGAAGCCCCGAACCTGTGCCCCAACAAGGCTCTCTTCGACCATATGCGCGACGGGTGGTAAGGCCGCTTGATCGCCGGGGGCCTGCGGGCTAATCCGGCGGCATGGCCAAGCTCTACTTCCACTACTCCACCATGAACGCAGGTAAATCGACGCTGCTCCTGCAAGCGTCGCACAACTACCGCGAACGGGGGATGGACACCTACCTGATCACTGCGCGTTTCGACAACCGGGCGGGCGAAGGCACAATCGGGTCCCGCATCGGCATCGGTTCGCCCGCGGACACGTTCGAAACGGGTGAGGACCTCTTCGACAAGATCGAAGCACGGCTGGCGCGCGGCGCAATCGCCTGCGTCTTCATCGACGAAGCACAGTTCCTGTCGGAGGATCAGGTCTGGCAACTCGCGCGGGTGGTGGACGATCTGCGTGTACCGATCATGTGCTACGGACTGCGTGTCGACTTTCAGGGCAAGCTCTTTCCCGGCTCGGCGGCCCTTCTGGCGCTGGCCGACGAGATGCGGGAGGTTCGCACGATCTGCCATTGCGGGAAGAAGGCCACGATGGTCGTACGGCAGGACGCCGCGGGCAATGTGCTGACCGCCGGGGCGCAGGTGCAGATCGGCGGGAACGAAAGCTATGTGAGCCTTTGCCGGCTCCACTGGCGCGAAGCGGTGGGCGATCGTGAATCCAATCGCGCTAGTTAGGCGGCTCATCGGATTGGGCGCCCTTGGGGCGATGGCACTTGTCGGCGCGAAGTCCTGGCTCGACAAGGAACGCGCCGAGATGCGGCTCGCGTATTACAAGGAAATCGCCGAGTACCATGCCACAGCGTCACTCACCGGCTGCACCCGGCGCGATGCGGTAATCGATATCGCGATGGCGCAGGGCTGGCAGGTGCGGGAGGCGGAGGGCGCCTGTGGGGCAGCATCAGGCCTTCGGCTCGTCCCGGACCGGGCAACGCCCTGGCGCCCCGGCGCGCCCGGTTTCCTCGTGGGCTTCGACGGAGATGGGTGCCAGATGCCGGTCGAGCAGGAATGCGCGTGGAAATGATCCCCGCGGCTTGCCGGAGCGGCCAGAGGCGCTAAGACAACCGCATGGACTTTCCCACCGCCCTGATCCCCGCAACGCTCGAGAAACGCTACAAAAGATTCCTCGCCGATTGCCGGCTGGAGGACGGGCGCGTTGTCACGGCCCATTGCGCCAATCCCGGCTCGATGATGGGTCTCGCCGAGCCCGGCGCGCGCATCTGGCTGGAGCCGAACGACGACCGGAAGAAAAAGCTCAGGTTCGGTTGGCGACTGGTCGAGCACGAGTCCGGCGACTTTACCGGCGTCGACACATCGCTCCCCAACCGGATGCTCAAGGCTGCACTGATCGCGGGCGAAGTGCCGGAACTGGTCGCGCCGATGGTGCGCGCCGAAGTGATGTATGGCGAGAATAGCCGGATCGACTTTTGCCTCACCGGCGCCGGGCCGGACACTTATGTCGAGGTCAAATCCGTCACCCTCTCACGCGCGCCCGGTACCGCGGAGTTCCCCGACAGCGTGACCGCACGGGGGGCCAAGCACATGGGCGAACTGGCGGCGATGGCGCGGGCCGGGCACCGCGCGGTGATCTTCTATCTCGTGCAGCGAACAGATGCCCAAAGTGTGCGGATCGCCGCAGACATTGACCCGACGTATGGCGCGTCAGTCAGCGCAGCGCTGGCCGCCGGGGTGGAACCGCTTGCCTATTCCTGCCGGATTACACCAGCGGGCGTCACGCTTGGCGAGAGGCTCCCATTCATTCCGCCGGTGGCGTGACCGCGATGCTCTCATCGTAGACGAAGGTCGTCACGACCCGCGATCCGTCCGGCTCGGGCTGCCAAGGCGTGACCATTTCGGCAGCCTCCCATCGCACCCAGCGGTTCGTTTCAGGGTCGATCCACACCGTCGCCCGTTCGCCGGAGAAACCTCCATCCTCCGCAGGCGCCGTTTGCGTGCGGTAGCGGTATTTAAGCACTTGCCGGCCGTTCAGATCCACGGGGCCAAAGCACTCGGCCTCGCTCACGTTGGCTTGTTCCTGTGCGACCCGCGCCCGCACACCCTGCGCGCGGTCTCCGGGAAACGCACCGCCGGGACCATCCCATGTCGCGGCCTCGCAAGGCCCGGTCCAGTATTTTGCATCCACAGCCAGCGTGCATTGACCAGCCATGCCATGAATCGTGCGCAGGGGCGTCTCGATCACATTCGCGGCGCGGAACGTCTCGGTTCCGTCGGGGCCGTAAGTGATCTGAACCTGCCGATGCGGCGGGCGCGAGAACGGGTCGTTCGGGCCACCGGCCTCGAAAAGCGAGCGCACCTCGGCGGTGCAATCGGCATGGGCCGGCGTGGCGGCGAGCACGAGGATTATCGAAACGCGCTTCATGAATCAGCTCTCCGGCGGTGCGAGGGTGAAATCGACGTCGTAGTCGACGGTCGTAACCTTCACACTCTCTTTCGGCTCGGGCGCCCAGCTTTCCATGAGATTTCGCTCCTCCATGATCGCCACGCGTTTCGTCGCAGGATCGACATAAAGCGTCACGTCGCTCTCCCACCACGACCCCGCGCCGGGTTCGATCCGGACGTGGTAGCGGTAGCGTGCAAGATCACGCCCGTCGACATCGACCACCCCGTCACATTCGGCACCCGTCAGGCTGGCTGCCGCGCTCTCGTTCATCCCGCGCGCATACTCAACCGCGTCATAAGGGTTGTCGGAGCCGGTATCGCTCCACGGCCCGTCCCATGACGCGCCCTGATAGAAGTCCTGCCCCCAGAGCAGCATGTAGGCCCCGGTCGGAAGTTCAGAGATCACCTGATCCGCGGCCTGCCAGCGCGCGGTCACGACAGGCGTCTCAGAGCCGTCCGGTGCACGGGTCACCGTGACCTTCTCGTGCAGGATCTCGAATGTCGGGTCGAACACGCCGCCGTCGTCCAGATACATCGCGCGCACCTCATCGAGGCAGGCGTCGGCAAAGGCAGGACTGGCGGCGACAAGAGCGATGGCAAGAGGGGTGAAACGCATCTGGGACCTCGAAAAGAACGATTGGAATACACTGAGCGTAAGAGCCGGGACGCACGCAGGCAAGCTGCACCGCCGCATCCGTTGTGCATCGTGCGATTTGGGCTTATTTAGGGGCCAGACGACGCAAGGAGCGCCCCTTGGACACCAAGACCCGCATCACCAGAGAAGGCATCCGGCTGTACAACCCCGAGGATTTCGAGGGGATGCGCAAGGCCGGGCGGCTGGCCGCTGACATCCTCGACCGGATCATCCCGCTCGTCGAGCCGGGCGTGACGACCGAGGTTCTGGACCGTGCCATCGAGGACATGGTGAACGACGCCGGGGCGACCTCGGCCACGATCGGGTACAAGGGGTATCAACACGCCTCCTGCATCTCGATCAACCACGTCGTCTGTCACGGTATCCCGTCGGACAAGAAGCTGAAGGATGGCGACATCCTTAACATCGACGTCACGGTGATCGTGGACGGCTGGTATGGCGACACGTCGCGCATGTTCGTGGCGGGCAAGCTGAACCGCAAGGCCGAACGGCTGATCGAAGTCACGCACGAGGCGCTGATGCGCGGCATCGAGGCCGCGAAACCGGGCAACACGTTCGGGGACATCGGCTTCGCGATCCAGAGTTTTGTCGAGAAGAACCGTATGTCGGTCGTGCGCGATTTTTGCGGTCATGGGCTCGGTCAGGTGTTCCACGCCCCGCCGAACGTGCTGCACTACGGCCGCCCCGGGACCGGGCCGCTGCTTCAGGAAGGCATGTTCTTCACCATCGAGCCGATGGTGAACCTCGGCCGGCCCGAAACCAAGGTTTTGGGGGACGACTGGACCGCCGTGACGCGGGACAAGTCCCTGTCGGCCCAGTATGAGCACTCCATCGGGATCACGGCGGAGGGGTCCGAAATCTTCACCCTGTCGCCCGCGGACAAGTTCCATCCGACCTACGGCTGAGGGGCGGCGACGAGACGCTCGCCCGTGCCGCGCGGTTCAAGCGGCGGAATAAAGGCCTAGAAGGTCAGCGGCTTGCGCATAGCTTCCGATCACCTCGGCCCCGACCTCAGCCAACGCCGCGCCATCGCCATTCGGTGAATAGCCCAGAACCCGCATACCTGCCGCCACACCTGCCTGCGCGCCGGTAGCGCTGTCCTCGATCACCACGCAATCCTCGGGCGCTACGCCAAGCGCCTGCGCCGCCATCAAGTAGAGGTCCGGTGCGGGCTTGGGCGCCCCGATCTCCTGCCCTGAAAATAGCCGCCCTTTGAGCCGGTCCAAGACCTCCGGATGTTGCCCCAAAGTCGTCTCCATCTTGCGCGTCGTGCCGTTGGAGCCGACCGCATAAGGTATCCCCGCCCGGTCCAGCGCATCGAAAAACGTGAGGACGCCCGGCATGAGATCCGTGCCTTCTGCCAGCCGGGCGTAGAGCTTGGCGTAGAAGACCTCGACCCAATCCGGGCCAAAGCCGATACCCATGCCCCGCGCTTTCTCCGCCACGCCCGCGATTGTGCCGCCGATGAAGGTCGCCTCGGCCTCCGCAAGGCTCATGGGCCGGCCATGCCGCGCCAGCTCTTCGCGCAGGAGTTCGAACGCCGCGGGTTCGCTGTCCACCAGCACACCGTCGCAATCGAAGAGCACCGCGCCCACACTCATGCCTGCCACGCCTTGTCGCGTGCGTGCAGGTCGCCGCGTGTGGCTTCATCGGGAAGCGTGCCGTCCACGATGACGACATAGACGAACCCCGGCCCCGGCCCGTGGAATCGGCGCGCGAATTGATTCTGGATCGGCTGGGCCGAATCGCTCTGCCAACCGAAGGGAACTGCGTGGTTGGTCACGCGGTCACCTCGCACAATGTGATGGTCGTGTCGCCATAGCGGCGCGCATCCAGCTGGGTCACACCCGGCGGCAGAGTGAGCGGGGAGCTTTCTTCCCAGACGACGAGCGCGCCGGGCGCGATCCAGCCGCCCTCCATTGCCGCTGCGAGGGCCTTTTCACCCAGCCCCTTGCCATAGGGCGGGTCGAGAAACACCAGCGTGGCCGGCGTGGCGGGACTCACGCCGAGACGAGTCGCGTTCCGGGTGATCAGTGTGGCCTTTTCCTGCGCCCGACACTTCGCCACATTCTCGCGGATGAGCTTCTGCGCCACGCGTCCATCATCGACGAAGGTCACATGCGAGGCCCCGCGCGACAGCGCCTCCAACCCCAACGCGCCGGTCCCGGCGAACAGGTCGAGCACGGCGGCGTCCGTCACCGGATCGCCGAAGCGCCCGCCCGTCAGCATGGAAAACAGGCTCTCTCGCACCCGGTCCGTGGTGGGCCGCAGATGCGCCCCCGCGTCGCCCTTACCCACACTGGCGAGCGCCAGCCCGCGATACTCGCCCGCGATGATCCTCACGCTTTGAGCAGCGCCTTGAGTTCGGTCGCGGTGTCGCCTACCGCATCGGGCGCAGGGCTCTTGCCCGCCTCGATGAGCCTCTTGCCGACCATGTAGGCGCGCGGATCGTTCATCGCGTCGACGGCGACCAGCTCATCGCCCCGGTAATACCAGTAGCTCACCGCCGTCTCGCTGTCCTGCCGGGTCACGACGCGGTCATAGCCGGTATTGAGCCCGGCGATCTGAAGCTTGGTGTCATACTGGTCAGACCAGAACCACGGCTTTGCGACATACGCCTTTTCAGCGCCAATCATGTTTTCGGCCACGAGTTCCGCCTGGTCGATGGCGTTGCCGACACTCTCCAGCCGGATGCGTTCTCCCTTGTAGGGAAAAGACGCGCAATCGCCCGCCGCGAAAATCGCAAGATCGGAGGTGCGGCCGTGTTCGTCGGTCTTGATCCCGTTGTCGATATCGAGTCCTGCCGCTTCGGCCAATGCAACGTCAGGCCGGATGCCGACGCCGACGATCACGAAATCCACGTCGATCGTCGAGCCGTCCGTGAGTTCCGCGCCCGAGACGTGACCCTCGCCGGTAAGCGTCTTGAGGCCGACCTCTTCGAGCACGGTCGCGCCGTGGGTGCGGTGCAACTCCCTGAAATAGGACGACGTTTCAGGCGCGGCGACCCGTTGCAGGATGCGCTGCGCCATCTCGACGATGGTAACCTGCATCCCCTTCTTGGCGGCGACAGAGGCGGCCTCGAGCCCGATATAGCCTCCACCGATGACAAGCACCTTCCGTCCCTCGGCGAATTCATGCGCCATCGCGTCAACGTCTGCGAGCGTGCGCACGGTATAGACGCCGCCCAGATCGCCGCCGATAGCGGCAGGCAGCCGGTTGGGCACCGACCCGGTCGTGAGTGCCAGCTGGTCATAGGCCAGCTCGCGCCCGTCAGCGAGGCGCACGACTTTCGCCTCCCGGTCAATCGCTTCGGCCCGCGTGCCGGTGACAAGGTCGATGTCGTGATCGGGGTAGAAGCTTTCAGGACGCAGGTAGAGGCGCGGCAGCTCCATGTCGCCCAACAGGTATGCCTTGGACAAAGGCGGACGCTGGTAGGGTGGCGAGGTTTCTTCGCCTACGAGCGTAACGGCGCCCTCGAATCCAAGATGGCGCAGTTTCGCGACGAGCGCGGCGCCGGCCTGACCCGCCCCGATGACGACGATTTTCGACATTTCTCTTGCCTCTCCCTGTTTGGTCCGGAACTTATCGGAAGCCGTATCGAAAAGGCAACGCGAACAGGAGGACCAAGCGCATGACGATTTCAGTGGGTGACACGCTACCCGATGCCACTTTGGCGAAAATGGGCGAGAAGGGCCCGGAAACGGTGGAGCTCTCGAGCCTGACCAAGGGACGAAAGGTCGTCATCTTCGGCCTGCCGGGCGCGTATACCGGCACTTGCACCACGGCCCATGTGCCGAGCTTCATTCGCAACATGGACGCGCTCGCGGACAAGGGCGTGGACGAGGTGATCTGCGTCTCGGTGAACGACCCGTTCGTGATGGGGGCGTGGGCCGAATCGACCGGCGCGGACAAGGCGGGAATCGTGATGCTGGGGGATGCCGACTGCGGTTTCACGGAAGCCATGGGAATGCGCTTCGATGCGCCGCCGGTCGGGCTTATCGCCCGCTCCAAGCGCTATGCGCTGATGGCCGAGGATGGTGTGGTCAAGGTGCTTCAGGCCGAAGAGAACCCCGGCGTCTGCGACATGTCGGGCGGCGAAGCGATGGTAGAAGCGGTCTGAGGCCGCAGCGGCGTGCGGGAGGGCAAGACCCTCTCGCATACCGCACGCGGTTGCGCTCAGATGGCTGCGACTGCGTCCCGCAGCATGTCACGCACTTGAGCCGCCACGGCTGGCAGGTCGTCGTTGTCGATGGCGGACATGGACGCGACAGGATCGATGGCCGACACTTCAACGCCGCCGTCCACTTCCCGCAGGATGACGTTGCAGGGCAGCATGGCGCCAACTTTGGGCTCCATGCCGATCGCCTCCCACGCCATGCCGGGGTTACAGGCGCCGAGGATGCGGTAGCCCGCCATGTCCTTGTCGATCTTCTTCTTCATCGTCGCTTTCACGTCGATCTCGGTCAGGACACCGAAACCGGCGTCGCCCAGTGCTTTGCGCGTGCGGGCATCCACGTCTTCGAAATCTGCGCCTTCGATGAGGCGGTCGAGGGTATAGGCCATGAGGTCCTCCATATTCGCTAACTTGAATGTGGTGTCGACCCGCGCTCCCGTCAACCGCGCTTGAATGGGCCCATGGATGTCAAAATCTCGATATCCTCGTCGACGGCCTCGGCCTCACGCTCACAGAACTCCGCCACGGCGTTGCGCAGACCGGGGTCGCCGATCCAGTGGAGCGAATGGGTCGTCACCGGGAGATACCCGCGCGCCAGCTTGTGGTCGCCCTGCGCCCCGGCCTCGACCCTGCCAAGTCCCCGCGCGATGGCGTGGTCGATGGCCTGATAATAGCACAGCTCGAAATGCAGGCTGGGATGGTGTTCGGTGCAGCCCCAGTAGCGGCCATAGAGCACGTCGCGTCCGATGAAGTTGAGCGCGCCTGCCACCGGGTGCCCCTCACGCATGGCAAGGACCAGCAGCACATCATCGCGCATCGTCTCCTGCACCTCGTCAAAGAACGTGCGGGTCAGATAGGGCGTGCCCCATTTGCGGCTCCCAGTGTCCTGATAAAACGTCCAGAAGGCATCCCAGTGCTCCGGCTTCAGGTCGTCTCCGGTGAGCCCCACGATCTCGCCCCCGAAGCCCTGCGCTGTGCGCCGGTCCTTTCGAATCGCCTTTCGCTTGCGCGACGACAGGGTGTCGAGGAAGGCGTCGAAGTCGGCATAGCCGTCGTTGAACCAGTGGTACTGGCTGTGGCTACGATGGATGAGGCCCATTGCCTCGCCCGCGATGGCCTCGCCCTCGGTGCAGAAGGTGACGTGGAGCGACGACAGCTCGTTATCCGCCGCCACCTGCACCGCGCCCTGGACCAGTGCCGCGGTCGCCGCGCTCTCGGCTCCGGGTTTCACGAGGAACCGGCGGCCCGAGGCGGGTGTAAAGGGCACCGCGATCTGGAGCTTGGGGTAATACCGCCCACCCGCGCGCTCCCACGCATGGGCCCAGCTGTAGTCGAAAACGTATTCGCCCTGGCTGTGGCTCTTGGCATACATCGGCGCCACGCCGATCAGCCCGGATTCGTCATGTGCGGAAAGATAGAGTGGCTGCCATCCCGTGCCCGGCCCCACGGAGCCAGAGCGCTCCAGCGCGGCGAGGAACCGGTGCGTCGTGAATGGGTCCTCAGGCCGGTCGCTACCCTCCGGGCAGGCGCAGGCATCCCAGTCGGCGGGGTCGATCCCGTCGATACTGTCATGGGTGCGGATTTCGATGGCGCGTTCGTCCATATGTTCAATACGGGGTCTTGAGCCGCCCGGGTCAACCGGGGAGCGGCGCGGGGTAGCCTTCGAAGGTCACGTTATCGGCGATCTCACGCGCTTGTGTCTCGGCCTCGGCGGAGCGGATCGTCCAGCACAGGACTGGCAGGTTCCGCGCCTTCAGATCGGCGACCACACCCGAGCGAAGGTCGCGGGCATCGTGACTGATGAAGCTGGCGCCGACCCGGTCCAAATCGGGGATACGGGCCAGCAGTGTGCGCGTCGTGGCGTTCAGGAGCGGCCAGTCTTCGGCAGAGAAGGCGCAGGTCGTCAGCCCGCGCGGCACGCCCGGAGCGAGGCGCGCCATCTCGGCGACCGCATGGGGGTTGAACGACATGACGGCCACCGGACCGGAGTACCCCGCCAAAGCCCGCGCCACCGAGCCTTCGAGCGCACCGGTGTTGGCACCCATTGCGCCGTCCTGATCCTTGATCTCGATAAGGACCGGCACTTGCCCGTCCACGCGTGCGAGAACATCTGCCAGCGTGGGAATCCCCTCGCCTCCGTGGCGCAGGCATATCTCACCCAATTCCTGTGCAGAGCGTTGCGCGACCGGGCCGGTGGCGTCGGTCAACCGCGACAAATCGTAGTCGTGGAACACCATCGCGATCCGGTCGCGCGAGAGCTGGACGTCGATCTCGATTCCATAGCCAGCTGCAATGGCAGCCCGGACCGCAGCGCGGGAATTCTCCGGCCGCCCCTGCCCTGCGTCGTGATATGCGCGATGCGCAAGCGGCGGTCCGAGAAAAGCGTCGGGCAGGCGGGTCATGCGATCTCGAAGATGCCTTCGATCTCGACCGCCGCGCCAAACGGGAGGGACGCGGCGGAAACCGCCGAGCGGGTGTGCCGACCTGCCTCGCCCAGAGCCTCGACAAGGAAATCCGATGCGCCGTTCACCACCTTCGGTTGGTCGCCGAAATCAGGGGTGGAATTGACGAATCCGGTCAGCTTGACCACGCGCTTGAGCCGGTCGATGTCTCCGCCGCAGGCCGCCTTGACCTGTGCCAGCAGGCTGATGGCGCAAAGCTTGGCAGCCTGAGCACCGGCTTCGACTGACATGTCGTCGCCAAGCTTGCCTGTCACCAGTGTCCCGTTGGACTGTGAGACCTGCCCGGACACATAGACGATGTCGCCGACGATGTGGAACGGGACGTAGTTCGCTGCGGGCGCCGGAGCGTCGGGCAGCGTGATGCCAAGGTCGGCCAGTCGGGATTCGATGTTGCTCATGCGCGTCTCCATGTCTGGCGGCACGCTAGCGCGGGGCCGGTCCGGGCGAAAGGGTCAGCTTTCCCGGAACGCCTTGTTGAAGTAATCCGCGAGCGGTTTGACGAGATAGGCGAGCGGGCTGCGGTCAGCGGTGCGCAGATACGCTTCGACCGGCATGCCAGGAACAAGGACGGTGCCCTCGGGGAGCTTTTCGATCTCACCTTCCTCCAACGCGATGCGTGTGCGGTAGTAAGTGCGCCCGCTGTTTTCGTCGGTCAGGGCATCGGCGGAGACGGTCATGACGCGACCGACAAGTTCCGGCGTCGTCCGACTGTCGAGCGCGGCGAGGCGCAACGTGACCTCCTGCCCGACATGAATCTCATCCACGTTGATCGGGTCGACCTGTGCGCCGATGACGAGCTGCTGGTCCTGCGGCACGATATAGAGCAGCGGCTGGGCCGAGCGGATCACCTCGCGTTCCGCGTAGACCTGCATCGCATGGATCGCACCGGAGAGGGGCGCACGGATATCGAGCCGGCCCAGTTGCGCGATGAGCGCGCGGCGGCGTTCAGCCAGTTCCAGTTCCCGATATCCGAGATCGCGCAGGTTCTGGATCGCCTCTTCGCGTCGGACCTGTTCGAGCTTGAGAATGTCGATCTCGATCTCGGTCATGCGGCCACGGTTCTGGGCGATCATCGCGGTGAGCTCGCCGCGCTGACCTTCGAGCGCCGCTTGATCGCGCTCCAGCGCTAGGACGACCGAAGACTGCGCAAGGCCGCGTTCGAGAAGGGATTTTTTGTTGACGAGTTCCTGCCCGATCAGTTCCAGCTGGGTTGTGAGCGCGGCCTGCTGGGCGGCGATGCCTTCGTTCTGGCTGTCGATCTGGGACAGGCGTTCGCGCAGCTTATCGGTTTCTGCCGCCAGCGATTCGACGCGCTGTTCGAAAAGCCGGCGCTGGCCATCCATGAAGTCCTGCGCGTCCGGGTGTGTCCTGGCTTCTTCCAGGATCATCTCGTCGAACTGGAGCGTCTCGCTCCCGTCCCGCTCGGCTTCGAGTCGGCCCCGGCGCGATACGAGTTCGAAAAGCTGGTTTTCGACGATGGTGAGTTCGGACCGGAGCAACTCCGGATCGAGCCGGATGAGCACATCGCCCGCCTCGACGAGGTCGCCTTCCTTGACCTCGATGCTTTCGATCACGCCGCCGTCCGGGTGCTGGACGACCTGCCGGTTCTGTTCGCCCTCAACCGAACCGGGCGCGATGATCGCGCCGGAAATATCCGCGGTTACCGACCAGGTGCCGAAACCGCCGACGAGCATGAGAAGCGCGACAAACCCGACAAGCACATGTGTCCGGGCCGACCAGGCGCGCGCGACCGCTTCGCCGTTTTCGGGCCCCCTGCCCCGCGCCGTTTCGATGGTGGCGAGTTTCGTGGCTTTGGGATCGGTCAGGTTGCGTGCCATCAGGCCACTCCTCCGCCTTTGCGCTGCACCGAACTTTCCGAAATCTGTGCGGCATTCTGCACGGTCCGCCGGAGCACTTCGTCACGCGGACCGAAGGCACGGGGCATTCCATCGTCGAGGACGAGCAACTTTTCGCACTCCTGAATGGCAGAGGGCCGGTGCGCCATGATGAGAACCGCGCCCCCGTCTGCCTTGACCGCGCGGACTGCCTGATTGAGCGCCTCGCTCCCCTCGTTGTCGAGGTTGGCGTTGGGTTCGTCGAGGACGAGGACGACCGGATCGCCATAGAGTGCGCGCGCGAGCCCGATTCGTTGCAATTGCCCGCCCGACAGCAGCCCCCCCGCGCCCTTGACCGGCGTGTCGTAGCCGTCCGGGAGGCGCAGGATAAGGTCATGGGCCGCCGCCTTTTTGGCGGCCTCCACCACCTTGGCATCATCGGGGGTGAGCGACAGGCCCGCGATATTCTCGGCGATCGTGCCGTCGAACAGACGCACGCGTTGCGGCAGGAAGCCGATGTGCTGGCCCAGCGTGGCCGGGTCGAACTGATCGAGAGCGGCCCCGTCGAGCCGGAGTCGCCCGCCGGCGGGTTGCCAGACGCCGGTGATCGCGCGTGCCAGTGTGGATTTTCCCGCGCCAGAGGGACCGATGATACCAAGCGCCTCGCCCGGCTGGACGTTGAAATTCACCATGCGCAGCGCCGCCTGCGTCATGCCCGGCGGCACGACCGTCAGGTTTTCGGCGGTCAGGATCGCATCGGGACGCGGAAGCGCGGTGCGTGGCACCGGTTGTTCCACCTCGGACAGCAGCGCGGCCAGCGTCCGCCAGCCGCGGCGTGCTGCCTGCACCAGCGGCCACTGCCCGATCAGGAGGTCGACGGGCGCGAGCGCGCGTCCCAACAGGATGGATGCCGCGATCATCACGCCCGGCGTCACCTCACCCTGCAACACGAGCCAGGCACCAAGGCCGAGGATCGCGGATTGCAGCAGCATCCGCAGCGTTTTGGACAGGGACGTGTAGGCACCGGAGCGGTCGGTGGAGAGGACCGAATCCGCCAGCGCCGAGTGCCGCTCACGATACCAGCGGTCGAAGGCGGCATCCGACATGCCCAGCGCACGAACCATTTCGGCCTCGGACCGAAGTTGTTCGGCAAGGTTGTCGGATTGCGAGGTCGCCTGATTGGCATGGCGCATGGGCGCGGATGTCGACACCTGATTGAGGATCGCGATGGCCACCAGAACACCACCACCCACCAGCGCGAGAGTGCCGAGGTAGGGGTGGAACAGGAGGATGCCCGCAAGGAAGATCGGCGTGAACGGCAGGTCAAAGAGCGCCGCGAAGACCGGAGACCCAAGGAGCCGGCGGATCGCCTCAAGCTCCTTCAGCCCGTTCTCCGTGGTCCCGGAGCGGCGGTTCAGCCGCGAATCGTATTCGAGCACCGCCGTGAAGACCCGGTGGTCGAGCCGCGCCTGGAACTTCGCGCCGACACGGGCGAGCACCCGGCCCCGTACGAAATCGAGAAGGCCCATCATGCCGAAGAGGAAAGCCATGAGCACGGTGAGCGCCAACAGCGTCTCTTCCGACCGGCTGCCCAGCACACGGTCATAGACCTGAAGCATGTAGATCGGCCCGGTCAGCATCAACGTGTTCACGAAGACCGAGAACAGGCCGACCACCCAAAACAACGCGCGGTTCTCACGCAGGATCGCCCGAAGCTCGTTCTGTCCGGATTCTGTCTTGTCGGGGCTCATTTGCTCATATCTCTCTGCCACCCCGAATGTGTGCGAAGGGTCGCCAAGAAATGGTTAACGCCCTCGTACACATTCGTCATGGTCAAAGTAGGCGCACCACTTCAATTGATGCCGAGGATGTTCTGAATGACACCGATCAGGCTGTCCTCACGCGGCGCACGGTTGTTTCCGCCATTGAAGATGTTGCCCGGGTTGATTGGCTGGTCGGGGACGTCCTCGACCACGACCGGCGCCATTTCGGGCCTGATCATGGGGAGCGGACGGGGGGGCAGGTCGGCATGGACCCGCATCATCGTTTCGCGCCAGATTTCGGCCGGGAGGCCCCCGCCGGTCACGCCTTTGAGGGGCGTATTGTCGTCGTAGCCCATCCAGACGCCAGCGACGTAGTCTGCCGTGAAGCCCACGAACCACGCATCGCGCACGGAATTGGTTGTGCCCGTCTTGCCCGCCGCCTCACGCCCTTCCAGCTTGGCGCGCGATCCCGTGCCGCTCTCGATCACCTGATTCATCATGTAGACGAGCTGCTCGGCGGCAGCGGTCTGGATCACCCGTTTACCGATCCCGCCCTCCTGCTCCATGAGCGGCTGGCTCTCACCGAGGAGAGACAACTCGACGAGGCCATAGGGCTCCACCGCCGAGCCGCCGTTCAGGATGCCCGCGAAGGCACCCGTCATTTGCAGCAGGTTGGTTTCGGACACCCCGAGGGCCAGCGCAGGACCGGCAGCGAGGTCGCTGTCGATCCCGAAGTAAGAGGCCACGGTGCGCACGTTCTCGCGCCCCACGTTCTCCGACAGCTTCACAGCCGGGATGTTGAGCGAGTTCTTGAGCGCGGTCGTAAGGGTCACGGGGCCGTAATACTTCCGCGTGTAGTTCTGTGGCGACCACGGGCCGGAACCCGGGACGTTGATCGTGATGGGCTCGTCGACGATGACGTCGGAATAGGACCAGCCGAGGTCGAGCGCGGCGGCATAGATGAACGGTTTGAAGGCCGAGCCTGTCTGCCGCATCGCCTGCGTGGCGCGGTTGAATGCACCCGAGACCTTGGTCTTGCGCCCGCCCACCATCGCGCGCACCGCGCCGTCTGCACTCATCACGACAATGGCGGCCTGCGCCTCGGACCCGTCCGAGACCTTGGTGTCGAAGATGTGCTTCAGCGCTTCTTCGGCGGCGGTCTGAATTTGCTGGTCATAGGTCGTGCGGATAATCACGTCCTCGGTCGTGTCGCGGGTGAGGAACGACGGCCCTTCCCCCATGACCCAGTCCGCGAAATAACCGCCGGCCTTGCGTTCTGCGGCCTCGGACAGCTGCGCGGGATTCTGGCGGGCATATTCGGCCTCGGTCGGCGACAGATAACCCTGCACCTCCATCAACTTGATGACGGTGAGCGCGCGGGCCCAGCTCCGGTCCATGCTGGCGGTCGGGGAGTAGGTGGACGGCGCGGTGAGCAGACCGGCGAGTGTGGCGCTTTCCGCCGGGCCCAGTTCGCTGGCCGAAATGCCATAATAGCGGCCAGCTGCGGCCTCCGCCCCGTAAGAGCCGCCGCCGAAATAGGCGCGGTTGAGGTAGATCGTCAGGATCTCGTCCTTGGTGAACTTGGCCTCGAGCGCCATCGCATAGATCGCTTCCTTCGCCTTGCGCGAGAGCGACGAACGGCGGCAATCCTCTTCGTATTCCCGCTCGGACATACCCGATGAGGAATCATAGGGCGTACCGAGGCAGAGAAGTTTCGCGGTCTGCTGCGTGATCGTGGAGCCACCGTGGCCTTCAAGCGGGCCCCGTCCCTCGGACATGTTGATCCGGATCGCGCTGGCGATGCCGCGCGGGCTGACACCGAAATGGCGGTAGAAGCGCCGGTCTTCGGTCGCGACGACGGCATTCTTGAGATGTGTCGAGACGGTATCGGCGGTGACGAGGCCACCATACTGGTTTCCGCGCCAGGCATAGGTGCTGCCATATCGGTCGAGCATCGTGACCGACCCCTTGGCGCGGCCGTCCACGAGTTCGGAGAGCGGCGGGATCGAAGACGAGGTGTACCAGACCGCGGCACCAAGGCCCAACGCAGCGATGACGGCAGTGACCATGCCGAGTCGGAAGAATATCCGGAAAACCCAGCGAATAAGGGCCCAGGGCAGCGCGAGGATCAGCGGAAGCTGGCGACGCGGCTTGTTGCGGGCTGCCCTGCGCGGTTTGCGCGGCGGCTTGCCCGACGAACCTTTCGTCGGTTTTTTCCTTGTTTTCTGGGGCTTTGCATAGCGCTTGTCCGCGACGAGCGGCGGGCGCCGTTTTCCGTTCTGTGCCATGTAACCGCTGCCGTGGCTGCTCTTTTTCAAGCAAACTAACGACTCGGAGCGCAGTTTACGAGGGGCATGCGGCGGATGTGCTGAAATACGCCTCCCCGGTGCGCCTATTTTTTGACCACACCAATTTCTTTAAGCCCAATTTTTAATCAATTGCGTCCGGCGCATGTGCGCCCTCCCCCCGTATCCTTGTTGCCCGCGACCCTCATGCGCTTGCTAAGGGCGTGATTTCGCGCGGGGAGAGGCCCGCATCAATATAAGGGGAATGACGTGAAACTGATCATTGCAGCGATCAAGCCGTTCAAGCTCGAGGAGGTCCGCGAGGCGCTGACCACCATCGGCGTGCGCGGCATGATGGTGACGGAAATCAAGGGGTTCGGTTCGCAGTCGGGCCACACGGAAATCTATCGCGGCGCGGAATACGCCGTGAACTTCGTGCCGAAAGTGAAACTCGAAATCGTCGTTGAATCCGGCCTGGCCGACCAGGTCGTCGAGACCATCGCCAAGACTGCCCAGACCGGCAAGATCGGCGACGGCAAGATCTTCACCATGGATGTCGCGGGCGCTCTGCGCGTGCGGACCGGCGAAACCGACGGGGACGCGCTTTAAGCGCGGGAAACAGGGGAAACATGACCATGCAACTCAAGAAACTTCTTCCGATTGGCGTCGCGGCGGCTACCCTGCTGCCGATGGTCGCCTTCGGCCAGGACGAAGGTCCGACGGCAGGCGTCGACGCCTCGTCCGACTCGATCTTCATCTTCAACTCGCTGCTGTTCCTCGTGGGCGGCTTCCTCGTGTTCTTCATGGCCGCTGGCTTCGCGATGCTCGAGGCCGGCCTCGTGCGCTCCAAGAACGTGACCATGCAGCTGACCAAGAACATCGCGCTCTTCTCGCTCGCGTCGATCGCCTATTACGTCATCGGCTACAACCTGATGTATCCGCTGGGCGACTGGGCTATCGGAACGGACGAATCCGGCGGCATCCTGTCGGGCATCTTCGGCCCGGCCGTGCTTGAAGCCGTTGGTGTCGGCCGCGACGCAGCCGACGATTACGGCTATGCTTCGACCGGCTCGGACTACTTCTTCCAGCTGATGTTCTGTGCCGCCACGGCCTCCATCGTGTCCGGTGCGCTCGCCGAGCGGATCAAGCTGTGGCCGTTCCTGGTCTTCACGATCATCCTGACCGGCATCATCTACCCGATCCAGGCATCCTGGAGCTGGGGCGGTGGCTTCCTCGGCACGCAGTTCGGCTTCTCGGACTTCGCGGGTTCCACCATCGTGCACTCGGTCGGCGGCTGGGCTGCCCTCTCCGGCGCGCTGATCCTCGGTCCGCGTCTCGGCAAGTACACCAACGGCAAAGTGACGGCGTTCCCGGGCTCGAACCTCGCCCTCGCCACGCTGGGTACGTTCATCCTGTGGCTCGGCTGGTTCGGCTTCAACGGCGGCTCGCAGCTTGCGATGGGCACCGTGGGTGACGTGGCCGACGTGTCGCGCATCTTCTCGAACACCAACACGGCAGCTGCCGGTGGTGCCGTCGCCGCGCTGATCCTGACCCAGATCCTCTACAAGAAGGTCGATCTGACGATGGTTCTCAACGGCGCGCTGGCCGGCCTCGTGTCGATCACCGCTGAACCGCTCGCCCCGTCGCTGGGCGCGGCCACCCTGATCGGTGCCGTTGGCGGTGTCATCGTGGTCTTCACGGTTCCGCTGCTCGACAAGATGAAGATCGACGACGTCGTCGGCGCCATCCCGGTGCACCTCTTCGCCGGTATCTGGGGCACGCTCGCCGTGGTCCTCTCCGGCTCGGGCACCATCGGCGGTCAGATCATCTCGATCATCATCGTCGGCCTGTTCGTCTTCATCGTCTCCGCGATCATCTGGTTCATCCTGAAGGCCGTCATGGGCCTGCGGGTGAGCGAAGAGGACGAGATGATGGGCCTCGACAAAGCCGAACTCGGCATGGAAGCCTATCCGGAATTCGTGAGCTAAGGCGCACACCTTCCGAAACGACCGAAAGGCCCGGCATCGTCCGGGCCTTTCTCTTTGGCGGATACGAAAAGGCCGGGGAAACTCCCCGGCCTTTCTGCCGCGCCCAGTCGCGGGTCGCGGCACAGAGGGGGCAGGACATGCCCTCCGATCCCGTGTCAGCCCGCGTCGATCCCCACGACGATCTGCGCCTCGTATCCTTTTGACTGCTCGCGCACCGCGGCGAACCCGCCCGCGCCCACCGACCGCGCGATCCGGTCCTGCCGGTTGGATGTGTCGCGCGCCGCATCGCGTGTCGAATAGGGTTCGACGGCCATGTAGAGGTAGTTCGAGAGCGCGTCGGGAAAGAAGACCTGGCTCGTGAGCACCGTGCGCTCGTCAAGGTGGATCAGGTAATGGATATGCGTCGCGCGCCCCCGGTACCAGCCGGGGTAGATCGTCGAGAACCGGGCCACGCCCCGCGCGTCCGCCATCTGCGTGCCGCGCAGGAACGTCTCGCCCGAGGTGTCATTCGCGCCGTCCGATCCCTGCCGCGCGTAGCCCGAGTAGTTGCCCAGCGCGTCGCAATGCCAGACGTCCACCCGCGCCCCCGTGACCGGCGCGCACTCCGCATCGACGACCTGGATCGCAAGGTCGAGCGCCTCGCCGGTCCGGTCCTCGGTGATGTCCCGGCGTTCGAGGTCCGGATCGAAGTAGAACGGCCCCGCCGTCGTCTCGGGCATCACCATGCAGACATTGGGTGAGATAAGCCCTGCCCCTTCGGCCTGCGCACGCAGATCTCGTGGGAAGACACCGACTCCCGTCATCACAATCGGAGAAGCGGCGAGCATGCTCAAAAGGCGGCGGCGGTTTGGTGTGGTCGGTGTCATCGGCGGTCCCTGTCCTGTCGCGAGTCGGGGAACTAACGCGCAGCTGAGCCGGGTCCGTCGGAAAAGAAGATTACAATCCTGTTATCTTCACATCCCGACCAACATCCGCAGACCCTGGGTCACGTCCGCGCGCACGGCGAGCCGCAGGCCCGGCTCGTCGCCCGCGGCAAGAGCGGCGAGGATGGCCCGATGGTGCTTTTGCAGATCCGAACGGTCGCGCGTCATGTAAAGCGCGCGCATCGTGGGGCCGAGTTGGAGCCAGACCGTTTCGACCATCGCCAGCATCGCAGGGGCCTGCGCCCTCAGGTAGAGGGTTCGGTGAAACTCGAGGTTGGAACGGATGTAGCCGGTAACGTCATGTTTCGCCACGACCTCGGCCACCCGCCCGTTGATCGTGCGCAGGCGTTCGATCAGCGCCATGTGGACGCGCGGCAAGGCGCGCGCCGAAAGCTCCGGCTCCAAAAGCGCGCGGAGGGCCGCCAGTTCCTCGATCCGTTCGGGCGTGAGATCGGGCGTGGTCACACGACCCGAGGAGGACAGCGTCAGCGCCCCTTCGGCTGCGAGCCGCCGAACCGCCTCGCGCGCAGGGGTCATGGAGACATCGAATTCGCGCCCGATCCCGCGCAGCGTCAGCGCGACCCCCGGCTCCATCTCGCCCGCCATCAGCCGCGCGCGCAGGGTGCGGTAGACACGTTCATGTGCCGATGTCGTGGCATCGGGCGGCGGCACGGGGGATGGGGCGGGTGTATCCATGTCCCTTTGTGATCACAAATCGCCGTTCGGTCAATCTCGGAAGCGATACCGGTGGAGCGCCCCGCCCTCTTCGCGCAGCCAGCGCCGTTGGGCCTTGTGGTCGGGAAACAACTCAGCGCACTGGCGCCAGAACGCCGCCGAGTGGTCCATGTGAACGAGGTGGGCAACCTCGTGCGCGGCCACATAGTCGAGCACGGCGGGCGGCGCCATAACGAGCCGCCAGGAATACATCAGGTTGCCCTCGTGCGAGCAGGACCCCCAACGCGAGCGGGTGTCGCGCAACGTGACCTTTCCGACCTCGCGCCCGATTCGGGCCGCGTGGCGCTCGGAGGCGTCCATGAGCCGCTCCCGTGCCGCAACCTTGAGAAACGCGCCAATACGCGCCGGCGTGCGCTCCACGCCCGTCAGCGGCACTTCGAGCCGATCTCCGACCAAGGCAACGCCGCGGCGGGAAGCGGCCGTTACCTCGCGCAGCGCCCCCTCGACGGGCAAGTGGTCTCCCGGCATCGGACGGACCTCTCCCGGCATTTTCGACAGATGCCCAAGGATCCAGTCGGATTTTTCCCGGACGAATGCCTCAGCCTCGGCCCGACGCAGCCGCGCGGGGACAGTCAGCGTGACCTTTCCATCCAACGAAGAGATACGCAAAGACAGCCGACGCGCCCGCGCAGACCGCTTCAGTCGCACCGCGACCTCGGGATTTGCGGGCAGTGAAATCACGCCCGGATCGTCATCCTTTCCGTTGCCGAACAACGCCTGTCTCAGCCCCATTCCCGGCCCTCGCTCGCCAGATGCGTCAAAGCCCGCTCTGAAAGGCTTTGACACCCCCTTGCACATATGGCAGTTGGCCCCAAATTCTCGCATGACGACATGATGACGGAAAGGGTTTTCCATGCCCAAGGAAGAATGGGGCACCAAGCGCGTCTGCCCGACAACCGGCAAACGGTTTTACGACCTGAACGCCAACCCGATCGTTTCGCCCTACACCGGCGACGTGGTCGAGATCGACACTGGCAAGACTCGTACCATGGTGGCCGACAAGGCTGACAAGGCCAGCCAGAAAAAAGAGGCCGAGAAGGACGAGACGCTCGAGGATGATGAGGTCATCGCCGACGACGATACCGATGTTGATCTCGGCGACGACGTGCTCGAGGATGACGAAGACGATGACGTCTCGCTCGACGACATCGCCGACGTGGCCTCCGAAGACGACGACTGATCCCGGCGAAACGTGATCGAAGGGGCCGAGCCGGAGTGCTCGGCCTTTGTCGTCTTCGGGCGCCGGGACGGGCGTTTTTCAAGGCATGTTCGTTTGGACGATCCTGCGCCCGGAAATTGCAGGCGGAGCCCTACTTTTTCGCTTGAAACCCACTGCGCCCTCGCCTAAACACCGCGGGCGTTCGGCGAGAGCCGATCAACGGGGCCTTAGCTCAGCTGGGAGAGCGCTTGCATGGCATGCAAGAGGTCAGGGGTTCGATCCCCCTAGGCTCCACCAAATCCCCCACGTAAACTCTTGTTTTTGAACGACATTCTTGGGAAATCCATGATTGTCCCGCCTGATGTCCCACCATATTGCGCCATTTCGCGAGATTTGGCTTTTACGCTCGGCTCCCTTCTTGGAGATTCTTCAATGCGTTGCGAAGAGTCCTGAAAAGGTCGGGAGATACTAGGGATGATTTGAAGGCGTACCGCCCTAGATAACGCTCTGTGCCACTTCAATACCTGACAACATCGCTCCGTGTGCTGTACCGAAGTATTGCGTAGAGGTGGCTTCCCCGGCGAACCAAAGTTGCCCCTCCCAATCTGAACCGCCAAGCTCTCGCCGCAGATGGGGCCCCATGCCAACTGCATTGAAACTGTAACTTCCTAGCGTGTGACGCTCCTGCCCCCATCGCGTGATTTGCGAGGACAGCGGGGCGGGGAAGTTAGAGCCAAACATCCCACGCAAAGCGTCGTGGGCGGCTGCGACAGTGTCTCGATCATTCATCTTTTCCACTTCGGTTGCTTGGTCTGCGGCATTGAAACCCATCAGGACTGGCGCCTTAAGGGTTCGCGCCAGAGACACCCACTCAGCCCAGAACCCGCTACGTGGACCAAGCCAACCAATCCAGTCCACATCGTCGGGCCATTCGGTACGTTCAAAACGGAGCAAGCACTTGTTCAAGAGACCCATTCCGATCCCTTCGATGGCTTTCCTCCGGCTTTGCGCGAGAGGCTCTGCGAACTGGACTCGGCCCGACTGCAAGACACCCAAAGGCAACGTGCAAATGATCTGGTCTGCCGAGACCTGGCTCCCGTCAGAAAGCCTTACAAACCCCGGAGCAACCTGAACCACATCCGCAGAGAAGCGGACGTTCAATCCTTGCGCGAGATGGCTGACAATCTGGTCGAAGCCATTCGGGAACAGCACGTCCTCTCCGTTGAACTCCTCGTCCTCGAACCCGTACCACGAGGACAACAGCCGTGCCGGACTGCCATACTCATGTTCTAGGGAGCTGTTGACCAGGTAATCCACGCGGCGGCGCAGTTCCGCATCGGCACGCTGCCAGCCAGTCGATACTTCCAGCGCCTGCCTTACCGAGATGTCTTCGTCCCGCTCTTCGGCTGCCGCGAACGCTTCCCGCAGCACGCGTTCGGCCGGTCCAAAATTGTCGTCGCTTTCCAACCCATCGGCACCAATGAGCATTGCGGCATCGTAGCTCGTCGCTTCGACCGAAGCCCCAGCTTCAGCAGCTAGGTCTGTTAATGGGTTTCCGCGCCGGCCATGAATCCAACTTGCGCCAAGATCCATTGGCAGGTCTGGCCATAAACGGGAGGTATGAATTCGACCGCCTAGCCTTTCGCGCGCCTCCAGAACTGTAACCGAATGACCTGCATCGTGTAGGAGCCTTGCGGCCGAGAGGCCGCTTATGCCAGCACCTAGGACAAGTATCCTGCGCTGCGGCTGAGACGTGGCACCTCTACTGCCCAGACCCAGCGCACCCGCAGCCACCAAGCCTGAAAGGATTTGCCTTCTATTTTGGGGCTTGCTCAAGTTCGCTTCGCCTCGCTGATTGATGTCAGGTTATCTTGTACACCGCTTCTTCAACGGTAGCTGCGGAATCTGCACCCATCCCAAGCACGCTGAAACACGATGCCGCGAATCAACTTTTCCTGCGGGCCCCTACAGATGGCTCAAATTGGCCATCCTTCCGCCATGACCGGCCCGATGACGTCACACGCACAACACGAAGAACGAACATTTCGCCTCAGGGACGGAGACGGTTCGACCCTTGATCAGAGACTGTTGAAAATACCGCTTTTCCTATGGACTGGATAACCTGCACGTCGGTATGGCTACCCTTACCATTTCAACGATTAATAGGCGCGAAACAGATATGCAGTGCTGTGAAAATGATAACGCAATCGCAGCCTGGGCGCTGTCCGAAAAAGCTTCGGTGAACCAATCCACAAGGGTTCTTCCGAGCCGAGTACAGGCTGATGTGACTGACAATTGCTTGCTCCGTGAACTCGACCACCCGTCATGGAACGCGGATGTCCGTGACGCTCGAGAGATGCTCCGGGGCCTCAAAGTTCGCCGCGCCAGGGCCCCCATCAACCGGCTATGCGCCGCAATGATCGAGTCTGACGCGGTCATGTATGTTGCTGCACTGGCATCCACTGGCGCGGTCGCGGTCTGCGCATCGGCCATTCTGAATCTGCCGCTTGCGCCTGTCGCTATCGCTTCCGGGGTTCTCATGTCGCTCGTGATCACGTTTTTCCAGCGGATCGAACGCGCCATGTGACCGCTGCGGCGCTTGCTAGCCCGCCTCCCCTTGCAAGAAGGTCTGCAGAGGCCGGGGTAATAGGCGGCACCCGGTGGAGCTGTCCATGTGGAATTTGAAGAACCAAGTGCTATTACTGGCAAGTCCGCGACACTCTTGATCACATTTCATCACGGTTCTTACGTTTAAGGGCATTTGATACTAGATTGAGGCCATGAACGCTCGCGTACGCTTCAAACCCAAGGCCGACAAGATAGTAGAAGCTATCTTGTACTTGGCGCATAAGGGTCTGGATCTTGACCAGTACAAGTTGGTCAAGCTTCTTTACCTAGCTGATCGCGCGCACTTTCAACGGTTTGGTCGGCCGATCACGTTCGACAAGTATGTAGCAATGCAGTTCGGTCCTGTTGCTTCCAATGCCTATGATATGGTGAGGAAGAGGTCCGCTTTGGGAGTGACGCCAGACAAACTTCCTTTTGACATTGAACAGCACGACAAGATTTTCTTGGTGAGGAAGCCTTTGCGTGAGGTGGACACATCTCTCTTTTCGCGGAGTGATCTTCATATTCTGGACGAAACTGTTGCCGAGTATGGAGACAAGTCATTCGACCAACTTTTTGAAATCACGCACGATCATTTTGCGTATGATCGAGCTTGGAAAAATCGAACTTCGTTGGCCGATGAAATGAGATTTGAAGACTTTCTGGAGGAGGATGCCTCCAAACCCGGCAAAGTCTCTGATCTAGAATTTATTTCTCGCGGAATGTAATGCCCAAGAAGCTGGGCGAAATCTTCCGTTTCGAAACGCAGCAAGCCGTCGGGCGCGCAACTCGCACAAAGTATCATCTGGCGATTGATCTCGGTCAGGGGGCATTTCTATTCATCAATTCCGATCCATTCGAAGGGGCAATGCGCATCACTAGGGCTGACTGGCCCGAAATGCCCAAAGAGGAGAGCTTCGTCAGTTGCACGGCAGTCATTCGTTACACACGCGCTGACCTGCAAGGGGTACCGATCCAACAAGCAGGACGCCTTACTGACGATTGTTTGCGAAGGCTGGAGGATCACGTCTCAAAGTCCTGGGTTTTGACTATTCAAGAAATTGAAATGGTTTGTCAGGCCTTTCGGGTCTACTTCGAAACCTGACGACACACCACGCCATCCCACCCACCTACCGAGACTGGTCACGTCGCTATCGCTTCTTTGATTTCGTCACCACATTGAAGCACTGCACGTACAGAGCACTGAAGTAGAGCGCCGTCGATGTAAGCTCCAAGTATTCCTCAATCCAGGTGAGCGTCACGCGGCCAAGGGGTAAATCAAAATAGTCGCCGTCGCCCATATCAGCCAGCAAGTAGCAGAAATGGGCGAAGAACCCGCACCAAAGAAGTGCTTGCGCCGAGGTGTGGAGCCTTTCAATCTTCGACAGGATGTAGATTCCGACCCCCGCACACGCGATCAGAAGAATCTTCGGATGATCATCGTCACCCGTTATCTCAATCGCCTTCTCATGAAGCATGAAGAGTTCATCTATCGCGACGACTCCAATCGTTGCGGAGGCCAATAGCCAAATCATGAATGCCATCGGTCTTGCGGATCGAAGCGTTGCATTGAACAAGGCCATAGCGGAGGTGACCCAAAGAAGACTGCCGTTCAGGCGATCCATCGGGGAACCTTCCTGCCAAATGGGATCTGGACTGCCCGTTTGATAAACCGTCGCTACGCCGAAGTAGGCCAATAAGAAAAGAAAGACGAGCCAGCCCCCGAGCGGCGATGCATCCACGGATGCGCCGGAAGACGTTCCATCGACGCTCTGTCTGTGCGTCACCCCTGTGGCTTTGGAGTCGCCTCGCGTCGCCGCTTTCATACGAGCACCGACGCTACAAGCACACCGTCCATCGGAATGCACACGGCTGCCAAGCCAAGTGCTTCCCGACAAGGGATACCTTGCCTTCTGAGATTAACTGCGACTCCGATCATGATAATTGCCATGTCCCCGTCTCCTGTCCCCCGCTCGAATGTTCGCCAGCGACCAATCGCAATCATTTTTGTATCACATTTTTGCCATTTTGTCGCCACGTTTCCGAACAGAAATTTAGCGATTTCAGGACCTTAATACAGACAATGGGTGGAATCTTCGGGTATTGTTCGGGTGATTTGCACAAATAGTCCCCGAAGAAATTTCATGCGGCCGCGCTTGACGAGGCCACCACAATATCGGGTGCATTCGGAAAAGACCGGATGTCGAACCAGGTGAACCGTGTTCCATCCGCGTTGACCTTGTTGCCCCAGTGAAGCCGTGCGCGGCTCTCAGGGCGTATCAGAGCGGCTCGGAAGGCCCGTAGGTCCAAGAGCCACCACCGGCCTATCCCGCCGCCCGGATCGGCGTGGCCATAGAACATCCAATCCCCATAGCCGTTGATGATCTTGGAAAGCTCCGTCTCGCCGCCAGAAGGGATGCGCGAGCGCACGGTGAACTCGTATGGGAAGCGGTCGGCGTAGCCAGGGCGACGGACCCGAGCGGCAACGCGCATGTCTTTCGCGTCGAGCATCAGGAGGTCGGTCGCCTGCCGCATGTCGATTTCGTCGGGCGCTGCCCTGAGAAGGTGCGAGCCGACAATGCGTTTCACATCTGGAAGGTAGGCATCCGACCACTGCCGGTTGACGTCATAATGAATTGTCATTCGGTCACTCGTTGCTCTGCACATGAAAACGACCCGCTCGGCGAACGGGCCGTCTCCTGCTTGCGCCTGGCGGTCAGGTGCGCACTCCTTTCGTTTCCCGTGCCTGACGCATCACTGCATCTGCAAACTTGGGACCCCACTTGGAAGCGCCCGGCGAAAACGTCTGGTAGAAGCTGGGAACCGCGCCCCAAGCGGCCAGCGCCTGCGCCTTGACGACGACGCCCTCAATGGAGGTTTCTTCTTCCTCGATGATCGCCGCCACAATGTCGCGTAGAGCCTCGCGCGCTGTCGCAGCTTCTCCATTGGCTTTCTCGTAACCACTGGCCGCCTTCAGCCGCTCGCACTCTGCGAAGTAGCGTTCGGATATCTTTCGCCCGCGCTTTGCTTCGGCGAGGCGTGACTCCCAGTCTTCGACGCGGTCGGGGTGGCGCCGGATATGTTTCCGGCCAAGTGTCTCGGCGCACCAGCGCACCTCCTCATCCAGCTTCTCGGGTGTCTTCACGCCCATGGCGTTCTCCGAACCTTTCCGCCAAATCCCTCGACCTGCAACGTCGCGTTCGAGCGTTCCGAAGAACGGACTAGCTTCACATGTGATCTCGTCGGGGGCGAGCGGCCAGACCGCCATCGTCTCCCGATAGATGCGGTCGACCCATTCCTGCGCTTGAAGAAAAGCTGCTTTTCGGATGGGGAGTTCGTCGGCCAGTTCGAGTAGACGAGCATTTTGCTCGCCGGTCTGAGGCGCCCTGGCCGATGCCGCCCCGCCAATGACTGCCGTGGAAGCGGCTGCGAGGCCGGCCAAGAGATTGCGGCGATTGGTTGCGAGGTTCATCAGGCCACCTCTTTTTTGATGGTCATGTCGTGCAGGTAGAGGATCGAAGGCAGCGGATCGCCGAGAAAGAGCCAGTCGAGGCTCAAGCCGTTCGATTTGGCATAGATGAGAATTTCATCGGTCGGTGCGCCATCTTCGTCCCAAATGGTGTCGGGCGCTTTGGTTTGGGTCATTTCCTCGAACTGGGCGAGGCGTTCGCGGGTTTCCTCGTGGCGTTGTTCGGTCGTCTTCATTGGTGTTCTCCCTTTTTCCGGATCAGTGCGCATGGAACTCATGCACGGCCCCGTTCACCGCGATCCGGTTGACGGTGGCGAGGTTCACGGTGCGGCAAGCCTGCTTTTCGACATCCCATACCGGCATCAGGTGCGGATGGCGCTCAGCGCGCGTCCCAGCGGCTCTACGGGCGCTCTGGCACCCTTCGTCGCCCTTGACGTGGTTCTTGAGCGCAGCAGGCTGCACGGTCATCTGACGGGCGCTGCCGTCCTTCTTGGTGAAGGCTACGCGGCAGAAGCGGCCCTTGGCGCTGGCGATCAGCTTGCGTTTTGCTTCGTTTGCTTCGGCTTCACGGCGCTGGGCAACTACGTGAGCGCGGCGAAGGTCAGCCAGTTCATTGAGGCCGGTCACGCCCAGCGCGTCGCGGTTTTCCGTATCCGCGATACGCTGGGCGAGTTCGGCAGCGGTAAGGGCCTCAAGCTTTTGCTTCGCTGCCATGTTGGCTTCCGATGCACGAGCAACCCGGACCTTCTGACGAGCCGACCACCAGACCGACTTGAGCGCGCGGGAAAGAAGCTGGGCGAGGGTTTCGCCGTTACCGAGAAAGCGGCGCACGATTTCCCAGGCTTCGGTCATGATGGCTTTGCGGTCGTAGGTCATAGCGTTGCCCTCTAGGGTCGGTTTGTGATACCTCTGGTATATAAAGTAATGCATAGGGCATTACAATACCTGAGGTATAAAAAAGAATCCCATGGGGCTAAGAACAGTTGAGCAACTAAGACAGGCGAGGGCCGCGCTGGGCTGGACCCAAGCCAAGGTGGCCGAAGCCGCAGGCGTATCGGTGCCCACAATCAAGCGTCTTGAAAACGGTAGCGGAAACCTTGCGGTGCGCTTTGAAACCCTGAACAATCTGGAAGCCGCCTTGACGGCGCAAGGGATTCAGTTCCTGGACAATGGCGACACTGCAAACGGTCCTGGTGTTGCGCTTAGGCCCTTACATCCAGCCAAACCAGTTTAGGACCGTTGCATCCTGAGAGTGGGACACTGGGAAATGTGCGTAAGGATTGCTGTCACGGCGCTTCAGCTATGTACTTCGGGAGGAACAGGACGACTTCAGAGAGCCAGACCCCATGTGCCGACAATCGTCCAAGTCCAGCAGTCTCTCTTTTCCTCACCATCACAACCAGCCATTCCGTCGATTTCACCCCAACTTTTCGGAAGGTCATCGAGCGGCAGTGAGGTGAACTCGACGTACTGTGAACCCGGTTCAAACCAGCCCTCCACAACGGCGCTTGCGTGATCAGGCTCGTCGCCTTCTGAGGCGTAAGTGACCACTGAGACTCTGAACTTCGTGATCACATACTCATCCGGCGAATCTGTGATTACTCCAGAGAAAACTTTATCTTTGCCCAAGGAACTTGGGCCCCCGCGACCATCGAAGCTCTGCGCAACCCAAGGCGGCAATTCGGTCTGGAACTTGGCAATGCAGGACCCGCGCACAGCTTCCTCTGACAAAAGACCTTGGGGCGACAGTTCAATGCAGTTCGCAACACCAGCCAGCTTTCCATGGTTGGTAATCTCGTTGATCGTCTCTCTTACAGGCTTGCATGCGGCGGTCATGAGGGCAATCGAGACGAGCGCAACAAATCGAAACATCAACTTCTTCCGTACTGGCATCTGGAAAACAACCGGTCCCATTCAATGATGTGCCGACAACAAATACCTTTGCGGTGCCTCCGGGGCTAGCCCGAACCAAAAATCAATTGACCAATATTGCTGCCGTCAGAAGAATCGAGAAAATGGACCCGGACCTTTCCTCTCAGATAACCGGCGGAATTCTCGTCGCCGCAACGATCCTGCTTGGGGCCAGGCTGGCCCTTAAACTTTGGCAGATGGGCTACAAATCTGGGGGACTAGGCCTCGGCTTCATATCTGGCCTGTTTTGGACAGGATATGTGTTCGCCTCGCTTGGCCTAGCCCCTTGGTGACCTCACCTCTGGCGCGCTTCAATTGCCTCTATGGCTTCAGGCGTCAGGCTTGAAACTGACGATACGCTCGACGCCGCAACAAGAGGAGAAGCCGGGGCGGGAAGGTCTAGTCCCTTGACCGCCGCACGTGCTCGAACCGCATTCGAGAAACTACCCCCTGCATCCAGAGCCTTCCCTGCGGCAGCCCCGGGAATACCGCCGAAGATGCCAGACATGCGCGATATGGCCTGCTGGACGCTGCGCTGAACGTCATAGGATGTGCCGCTCGGGTTCGCCGCCTTCGACGGCACACGAAGCCGGTCCATCATGTTTCGGAACTCGCGGATTTGCATCAACTCATCGGACGAAAAGAGTTCCAACGAAAGGGTGCGGCCCTTTTCACGAAGCAATCGGTCGATGTTTGCGACAATCTTGTCTGGGCCATACATCTCACCACTGGGGGCAGTCGTCACCCGATCCCACGCCGCGCGACGCACATTCGACCACTCCGGAGAATCCGGGCCAAGTATGTCTTTGACACGCTTGGCGACGTTCGCCGTTTGCCCGCCCCCGATATGCGACGAGGATCCGAATAGCCAACTCGCGACCTGATCGGGGGTCAAATCATCAGTGACAATCTTTCGGATGATGTTGTCAGCGCCCTGACGGCCAAAGAAGGTGCGGCGGTATTGCTCCCAAAGCGAGCGCGCCTCCTTCGCCTGACTCAACACGGCTTCATCCCCGGATATCAGCGCCGACGAGATGGTGTCGTCCATCCAGTTGTCGAACTGGTCTACGACGGCCTCCATCGCGAATCTGTCCGCCCCGTTGCTGCCCTGCGCGGCTGCACGGGAAAAGCCCAGTAGTCGTTGCCGGGCCCTCTCCAAAGTCATGAACGGGACCGCGCCGCCGTTGTTCGCGTTGAACGCATTGTCGATGAAGTTGAGCGCTGCTTGTGCATTGGGCGTTCCCCCGTCAATTGGCGCACCTGCCGCTTCTGCCGCCATACGGATCGACCGTTGGACCGCTGTCGAAGCTTCTGGTCGAACCGCTGCGCCGCTTGCTTCAAGGGCATCATAGGCCCGCGAGCCAGCTTGGCGTGCCGAATCAGCCTGCCTACGCACCCCTGCGATCACATCGTCTGCAGCATCGGTTACAGGGCCACCACTGCCTGGAACGATGCCTTCACGGGCTGCATTCAGAGCAGCGGCTTGCCGTGCATCGAACTCGGCGACTGCATTATATGCACCTTGCCCGCGCGTCCCCGCGCGGAAATTCTGCTCCATGGCAATCTGAGGGATATCGCCCCTCGCTTGGCCGCGTGTCATAGGCACGTCGAACCGCTTGAAAGCCGCTACATTCTCGACCGCGTTTTGTGGAATACGCCCCGATGTCGCATCTTCAGCAGCACTGGTCAGCTCTCTTTGCATGCGAGCGGTCACTTCGTCCAGGTCATACCCAAGTGTCCGAAGAACCTTGCGTCCATAATCCGAGATTTCTCCCGAGGTTTCATCAACCATTGCTTTGCTTGAGAAGAAGCGACGCAATACGTTTCCGCCGATCCGTTCTCCAGCATTGGCGAGTTTCGCAAGACCGTAGCCTGCGAGGGGGGCGGCCACCAACCCAACGCCAGCGCCAATAGCGGCATCGTCGCGCCGATCCTGCCATCCGCCTTCGCCGGAAAGGAAACCTTCTGTTCCCGCCCCGGTAGCGCCCGCTGCGGCCATTTGGCCCATTCGCCCGGCAATTGTGGGCGCAGCATTGATCCCGAGCCCTACGCGCTGCAATGCACCTCTCGTCGCCACAGCACCACCGACAGCGCCGCCAATCGTGCCCGTCACAGTTGCCCAGGGATGATCGCGCATAGCCGCCTCTTTGCGCGCTCTCTGACGCTCAAGTTCGAAGCGGTATTCCTCAGACATGCCCTCGCCGCCAGGTAGGATGGCGCGCACTCCGGCCGCGAGTTCGTCATCGCCGCCCAGGGTAGCCCCCCGAACTGCGCCGATCCCGGCGCTCTCGGCAATGCTCGGTTCCATGCTGCTGGTCAACAGCTCCCGGCTAGTCATCTGGCCGGTGTCCGGGTTCAGAAAGAACTCTTCGGGTGCTTCGGCCTGTTGGGGGACTGAGGCCACTTCACCCGCCTGCATTCTGCGAAATGCATCAGCAGCCGTTCGTTGATCGGGCGCCTCTACCTGAAAGCGCGCGCCATCGGGTGTTTTGAATTCGAAGATAGCCACTATTCAACCCTCCGCATCCGAACACCATCGCCGATATCCTGCCATTCACTGGAAGTGCCTGGGGTTTGGGATGGCTGTTGATAGAACTGGTTCACCGCGAACACGAGCGGGTTGGGGATATCCTGCCGGATGTCACCCGCGAGGGTGGCTTGCAGAACCTGCTGATAGGACCCTCGCATAGCACGTTTCACAGCTATGGTTTCCGGGCTGTCGCCTGGTGCCGCGAAGTACATGTTTCGGATGCGAGTGTATTCCTCAGGTGTCGCCGCTGCTCCAGTCGCAAGCCGCAAGGCGCTTTCCGCCCACGCACCAGCCGCTGCGTTGTACATCTGGCCTTCGGTGCTCTTGAAGAAATTACCTGCGAGCACGCCATCTGCAAGCTTGTCTTGAATGTTAGCAGGGTTGAAGCCCCTGTCTTCGATGGTGTTGATCGCGGGGCCCGTTTGCTTCTGAATGTTGTTGAACATGAAAATCCGACGCTCGGATTCCGTCATGTCATTCCCGCCTCCCTGCGGAAGCCCCGGCATCGGTTTTGCGCCTGCCTGCGGGTTGTTCTTGTCGTAGAAGTAGCCGTCATTGAAGCCGTATTCCGGTTGGGCTGTATTCGGGTCGGTGTAGCCCGGAAGCGGCTGTGCTCCTGAGCTGGGATTGTTGGCATCATAGTATTGCCCGTCGAGGACTTGCCAGTCCTGTTCCGGCCCTTGGAACTGCCCCATGACCAACTGCTTGATGGCGTCAGGCACATAGGGACTGGTCATGATAGCAGCGGCACGATCCGGGGAGACTCGCGGCATCGGGGCACGCCCTATTGCTCGCATGGCGTCGTCAGCAATCCCCTGAGGGCTGTTTGGCCGGGGCCGGCTTGTGAGGCTGGTGAAGGCGTCCTGCGCCATCTCAACCCCTTGCCGCTCCTCGGCCTCCTTGCGCGCCCGTTCAGCTTCCTGAGTTTGCAATCGGTGGGCCATGGCCATGTTTTGGAAAAAGCTCTGCCCCGACCCGCCTTTCAGCACATCTCCGAGGCCGTAAATCATCATGGAGCGGTTCCACTCGGGCGAGAGGTAGTTCGTCATCGGATTGGCCCCCGGAGAGCCCCTCTGCCGCTCGTCGTTCGCGTTTTCGTATGGGTTTTCCATGTCTCACGTTTCCTTTTGCTCGATTGATTTCTGGTTTGCTTTGAGGACGGCAATATGGGCCTCACACCGTTCCCCAAAGTCTTTGAGGGTCTCGCCCTCACGCCCGCAAAGCGTTTCGTTCGGGAAGCCCTCAAACCATGCGATGTTGCCTTTGCCTCCCGGCCTAGGCGCGTTCGTTACGAAGATTGTGATTTCGTTTTCCCCGTCGCCCTGAGAAGAACGGATTTCTAGTTGCTGAACTCGGGTCTTGAGGGTCATTGCGGTTTGCCCTCATCATCGGTGATACGCCTGCCAGCCGAGGCGATAGAGCCTAGCAGTTCTTGCAGATCACAAACCCCAACAAAGCTAGGTTCGCTTCCTGAGGTTCTCAGCGCCATCACTTCCATCGGCCCGGCATGACCTGCACTCTTTGCCAATTCCGCAATAGCGCAGTTCGCCCTCTCTTCCGTCCAGTCGGTCGGCACGACCCCAATCGCGGTCGTGGCCACTGCAACGCTTGCAGCCTCAAGTCTGGCAATACGCCGTTGGTGCTCTCTGCTCATTTCGCCGCCTCCAGTGCGGTGATCCGCTGTTCCAGGTCGTTGGTTTCGAGGGCGCGGCGGAAGCTCTCCACGAGCCCCATGACGGTGGCCCCTTCGACGGGGGTGATCTCCCCGATTGACACGGCACGAAGCACAGCCTTGGCCGCGCTCATGGCGTCTTCAGCTGTATCGAGGTCGGGAAGGTCGAATTGGACGGGGGCGTCTTTCCGCGAAGGGGCTATGCGCTCCAGGCACAGACGCAACGCCGTTGTGTCCCCCTCAAGCGCCATATCGACCGCTTTTCGTGTCAGTCCCTCGGCTTCGCCTTGAAGGAGTTCCTCTACGGCGCGGGTGACGGCATTCCGCGAGCCAGCGGGGCGACCGGGATTACCTTGAGCGAAAGTGCCATCAGGGTTGCGAGGATCCGTTTTCGACCCGTTTTTTCGGTCAGCCATGGGCACTCTCCCCATGTTCAGGAACCGCCTCAGGCACCGTAACATCCGTAACACCCCTAAAGGGGTGTGTTACGTTCGTTACGCTTGGGTTGCCTCCGTCAAATGTGCGAACGGTTACGTCACGGTTACGGATGTTACGCGGTTCAGTCATGCTGGACGCTCCAGACTTGGTCTTCGAAAATTCGGATTTCGTTCAGTTCGAGGAGCTTGTTCTTCACGCGCATGAAGGCCATCCGATGCGCGCTTTCGCTGCCCCCGGTCGTCAGGCCGTGGCGGTCACATGCTTCGCGCCACAGGTCCACGGGAACGCTCTTGCACCCCTCTGGGTAGTCGGGCCCCAAGATGGTCGCTCCATGCTCGCGCAGGGCTTCTCGTAGGGCCTGCATCGCGACCTCAGCCTGACCACTCAAAGGCTTTCGTTTTGGCTTCGGCGCATCGGCGGGGCGGACAACCGCACTCGTAACCGGGTCACCATCGCTGTCCTTTCCGAGTTCGACGGTTTCGAGGCCGAAGAACAGCCGGTCGGGCGTCTCCATGTCGCGCTGCTTCACGCAAGATATTTGCCCCTCAGAAATCGCAATCTCGGTGTCCACAGCCGCCCGCAGTGCGGACGACCCACGCGCCCCGGCTTCCGCGTTCTTGCCGCTATGGTGGACCACCAGCACATGCGCCCCTGTCCGTTCGCGGATCGCATCGAGGTTGATCACGAATTGAGCCACGTCACGGGCGCTGTTCTCGTCACCTGAGCCCATGCATCGCGCCATCGTGTCGATAACCACCAGGGCGGCGCTTTCGGTCGGCATAGCGTCACAGAGCGCCATGGCGTCGCCCGGCTCGTGCAGATCAAGGTTGGTGGGCAGGAGAGAGAATTCCGCCCCCTCCAAAAGGTCAGGTCTCGCATTGCGGATCGCGGACACTCGATTGCGGATGCCGCCGCCACCTTCTGCCGCGACATAGACCACTGGACCCGGCTTGATCTTGTAACCGCGCCACGCCGTGCCGCTGGCGACGTGGGCCGCGAGGTCCACGGCGACGAAGGTCTTGCCTGAGTTCGAAGGGCCATAGAGGACACTGAGCCCACCTGCCCCAAGCCAGCCTTGGACTAGGTAGTTGGCATCGAGGCACGGCTTGATTTTCGCCAGCGGGATCATCTTGCCCCGCAGGGCTTCGCCGCGCTTAGACTGGAACGGAACAACTTGGGGGGTCATGTCGGTCATGCCGCTTCCCCTTTCGTCAGAACATCGTTCCAGTCCTTGCCGTCAGGCGCAGGCATGAGGGACACCTTCCAGCCCAGCGCAGTCGCTCGAAGGCCGAGCTTGTCGCCCGCTTCCCGGCCCGCCTCATCTCCGTCCGTTGCGATAATCAGTTCACTGGGTTCTCTAGGCAGTTCGAGGGCGGCAATGCCGGGCGCGCTGAGCGCGGCCCACACGGCAGCAGGAAAAGCCAGCAGGCCCGACAACAGGCTCAGGCCGGTCTCTATGCCCTCGCACACCACCAACGGTCCGGAAGCCGCCTCAGAGAGCCTCACAGCGCCCCCTGAGCACGGACCGAGCATCATCTTGGCTGACTTGGCGAGCCGATTGCCTTTCTTGTCAAAGAAGGTGCGATGCACGCCGCCCGTAGGTTCGACGTTCGCCACGATTGCAGCCCCCCAGATCATCGTCGGGGCGTGGTGGATATCGGGCATCCAGCGCAGCGACGGCGGCATGTCACAGGAGATGCCCCGCCCGCGTAGGTAAGCTTCACCTCGCGTACCGTTGATCGGCAGAGACCTATCCCAAAGGCTACGTCCTTTCGACAGATGAGCCTTGCGATACTCAGCCTGTTTCCGCTTCGTCTCGCGGACCGCATCGAAGTCCACCTGCGCCCGTTCAAGGGGCAGATGGGCCGCGTTCGCGATTTCCACGAAAGAACAGCCGGATTTGAAGCAATGGAGCAGGAGCTTGCCATTGGTTTCGCTGATCGACAGGGCGGTTTGATCCCGGCGGCGCTCAGGCTGGCAGATGGGACAGGGCGCGTTGCCCTGCCCATGACGCCAAGCCCCACCAAGGTTGTGAGTGAGGGTGCGCCCATCCATTACCGATCACCTCCCTTGCCGAAGGCGATGCCAGCGATGACACGCGCGGTATGGTCACTCGTCACTCCCGCTTTCCACCGAATGCGACGAGCCTGACGGCGGCGGGTGTGGTCCTGTTGGGCCATCATGCCGCCACCTCGCGCTTGTCGAGGAGCGTCACTTTGCTTCTGAGGAAGTACACCCCATAGGACATAGATCCGTTGTCGGGATCGCCCGGATACATTTTAGTTTCAATGTCGAGCCCAACATCACGTTTGAGGATGTGCACGATATCGGAGATGCGAACCGGCGATGCGGCGTAAACCGGACCCCGCAAGAGGGTGTCCACAACTTGCCGCTTGCTCTTAGAGAGAAGCGCTTTCGTCGGTTCACTGCCTTCGTTTTCGATTTGGATCCATACGCCCTGACGGTTGGGCGAAAGGTCGGCTCTGCGCGAAATGCGCTGTGCGTTCGCTGGGGGTTTCAGTTGGTTGCTGCTCATTATTTGTCCTTTCAGATATTGGGTTGAAAGGACCGGGTCCGATGGGCTAAACTTCCCTTACCGCTAAGTAAAAGTCGCCCCTGCCCGGTCCATGACTGAGCGGGGGTTTCTTATGCGGCCTCGGACTTGCAACGGTCTTCAAGCCAATCAGCGACCACAGACTCCGGCCAACCGACCGCGCGCTTCCCAAGCCGAATGGGCTTTGGGAAAGAGCCTTCGGCGATCATGGCGTAGATGGTCGAACGTGACAGGCCGGTATACTTTTCGACCGCTGGGCGGCGCAAAATACGCTGTGTCATTTCGCTTCCTTTCCGCTTCGGCCACTGCGGGATTGCTGTGGCTTCCACTGGAAAGTACGGCGTCGTTAAGTGCCTGTCACATCTGGCAAAATTAGTTTCGCGGAAAAGAGTTTTGGTATGGTTATTGGCTGGGCTTGGCGGAGTTTTGACAATGTCCGGGGTAGGTTTTGGTAGGCTTTGGGATCGTCTGTTGCTCAGGTTCTAGGTGGAAATCCCGCTTCGATGCCTCGCCATACATGCCCGATTCGCTCGTCGCCTGGCTGAATGCCGAATTCTTCCCTAAGCAGGGCTGCGATTTGATCCGCGTTGGCGGACCTGATTTCATCGCCGAATTTGCTTTCGAGTTCGCCCAAAAGGATAATTGCGCGAAACAAGCGGCTGGCTGACGTTTCGGAGAAGCTTTCGCCAAGCTCGCCTTCGATGGTCTTCCTAATCTCCTCGCGTGAGGCTGTTTCACGGCCCCCTGGGAACTTCTCATAGAAAACCCGCATTGCCTTGATCAGCTTGAGGGGTCTGCCTGGTTGCGCCCCGTCAGGTGAGGCTTCGTCGGATAGCGCGCTCGACGTACTTGTCGGAAAATATGCATCAAAAATTGTCTCGTCGTCCTGAGCAACGTCGGACTGGTGCACCGTGATCGACCATCCATTAAACGCAAGGAGCACTCTCGCGTATTCCCTCTGCGGCCTCGCCAGTGCTTCGGCAATCAAACTAATACCGCTGATCGGCTCACGTGATCGCTCCGGCCATTCAGAAACTTCGACAGTCCAAGTGTAGTTAGAAATATGAGCAAAGAACCGCTCCGCACGACTTGGCATCCCGGCTTCTCGTGAAGTTGCCAGAATTTGACTGCCAACGCGTAGAACCACTCCACTTGGCGAACAGACGGAGAGAGATGGACACGACAAAAGAAATAGCCGGAGAGCGATGAACGCATTCGTTGAGTGAAAAAGATGGGCGGCAAGATAAGAGCTGGGCTCATCTTCCCTAGTTTGTCCTGGGAACTGTTCATTGGAGCGGGCAAGTGCGCGCGTGAACAGCTGTTCCACGAGAATGTGCTCAGGCGGACAAAACATCAGATATTCCCTCTATGGCGAAGTGTTGGGTCACGAGCAGCAATACCCTCCCCAAGCATCCATCAGTTCGCGTCTGCGTTGGAACAAATCACTTCGCGCATAGGACCGCGCTACATCGCTTCCGACAGCATGGGCCAGAGCAGCCTCCGCCACTTCCCAGTCAGCCCGTGCAACTTCCCCGGCCCAGTCTCGGAAAGTAGAGCGGAACCCATGAACCGTGATCCCCTGTACGCCCATTCTCTTCATAAGTCCTTTGAACACCATCACCGACTGCGGGCGCTGCGAGCCATCTTTGTTCGGAACTGTTGAAGGGAATACCCATTCGTCATCAAGGCCGCGCACCTTTTCAAGAACCGCGAGTGCTTGCTTCGAGAGTGGCACACTGTGCGGCACACCGAGCTTCATGCGTTCAGCCGGAACGTTCCACACGTCGCCTTCAATCTCAGACCATTGAGCCCCGCGCGCTTCACCAGAGCGCACAGCCGTCAGAATGATGAACTGCAGCGTTCGAGCCGAAGTGCCCTCTCTTTCATCCAGAGCGGCCATGAATGCTGGCACGTCTTTGTGCTTCATTGCGGGCATATGGTTTGCTTTGCGCCTCACGGATGGAAGCGCTTTCGACAACCCGTTAACGGGATTTTCGTGCGCGAAGTGCCCAGCGCCTTTGGCCCAGTCGAAGACTGCAGAAACGCGTTGCTTCACGCGTTTTGCGGTCTCGTTCTTCTCAACCCAAATCGGTGAGAGTAATGGCAGGATGTCGCCTGAGGCGATTTCTTCAATCGGCGTCGCTCCGATTTCGGGGAAGACGTACTTCTCAAGTGACGCAATCCAGGTCTTCGCGTGCTTCTCGTTCTTCCAAGACGGCTCTAGCGAGCGGTATAGGGTTCGAGCCGCCTCCTCGAAGGTCAAGGCGTCGTCGTCCCGCACGGTGCGAGGATCCCCGCCTTCCCTTGCGACTTTTCGCAACTCTCGCGCCTTGTCCCGAGCCTCAGCTAGCGAGACCATCGCTAGAGAGCCAATGCCCCCTTCCCACCGCAGGGGGCTTCCGCCTTTCGTGAAACGACCGTTGATCCGCGTCCGAAGAATCCACGACTTGGAACCGGTGGGACCGACGCGAAGATATAGACCCTCACCATCGCCATACATGCCCGGATCTCGGAGGCTCTCAACTTTCCGAACTGTAAGCTTGCCCATGATTGTCCCGCCATCTGTCCCGCCACAAACTGTAGGCTTTCGCTGGACGGCAATCAACCTTATCGGAACATACCAGCGCCATGACCCTTTATTTCATGAGCTTTGCGGAAACTCCCCGGAATGCATCGGACACTGGATGGGTAGACCTAGGCTCCACCAACTTCCCTTTTTTGGTAGGCTCAGCACGCTTGCACTGCGCGTTGCAGGAGGCTCGCTGCGATACTTCAGTGGTTATAGAGCTGCTGGACAAGGCGAATACCTCCGCAGGACCTGCGGGAATTGCCGGTGGGGTCATTAAGCGCGTTCGGGCCATGTACCAGTCGGCGTTTTGATGGCACGCGCTGTTGGATAGGTCCTGACCGTGGCGAACCTCGTCTCGTCAGAGCACCACGTCGTTCGTATTGAGGGTCAGGAGAACGTCGAGGATGATCTCGGCGTCGGGCGGGACTTGCCGGCATCACTTGCGCTGTCTCCGTCAACCCCGGACAAGGCATGCGGGCTTGAAGCGGATAGCTCCACTGTTTCTGTTCCATACTCATGGGAAGGCAATGTCCGCTGTTGCGTGAATTCGCACCTCACCTTGGGCCAGCTCTCTTGGGTAGAACTCCACTAAAGCTATTGCACGTTAAAGTTGTGTCTTGTAGCTTTCGAAGCAACCAACGAAAGGATGCGCCTGATGCGTGATTTCCAGGAATTCGTGACGCACCTGAAGTCGCTGGGCTACACGCCTGAAACCGTGATCGACATCGGCGTGGCCTGGGGAACGCCCGAACTCTACCGCACCTTTCCGGACGCCTACTTCGTCCTGATCGAAGCGCTCGATCATTTCGAAGGTGATATGCAGCGCATCCTGTCGAACGTCGCAGGCGAGTATCACCTGAAAGGGGTCGGCACGGAGCGCGGCAGCATGACCATCAGCCTGAACCTCGACGCAGGCGCTCTTGCCGGGGCGAACGTGCTGGACCGTCCCACGGGCGGCGCAAAGGAGTTTACCGTCGAAATCGACACGGTGGACGCGATCCTTGCGAAGACCCCCGTCGTGCAGGGCGCGTTGTTGAAGCTCGACGTACAAGGCGCCGATTACCGGGCATTGCAACACGCGACGCACACGCTCAGCAAATGCGATGTCGCGATCGTCGAAGCTTCGCTCACCAACAGCCGCAACCATGTCCGCGACATCACCAACCTGATGCATGACCGTGGCTTCAAGCTCTATGAGGTGTTCGGGCCTTTGAACCGACCGCATGACGATGCACAGGGGCAGGTGGACCTCGCCTTCGTGCGGTTGGGTCACCCGCTGATCGCATACGAAGGGTGGGTCTGAGCCCCGGGCTTCAGACAGCCCACCCGGCAATCCGCCGAACGAAGCGTCGGGCCCGCGCGGACGACGTCGCAGCAGGCGCGACCTCGAGGCGTGGGGCGTCCTTCCTGCCGGACAGCCGGGCTGCCAGCCGCTGCGCCTGATCCGGGAACCTCAGATGGAAGCTCCGTATGAGTGCGCGCGCTTCGGTGACGTAGCCGCGCCGGCCGAGAAACTGGGTACTCCAGACGGCATGGATCGGGGCCACGTTGTCGAACTCGAGCGCACGGGCGAAGACCTCGCGCCCTGCGGCTGCATCGCCCCTGAGGGTGAGGCACACGGCCTCGGCAAGCTGCGCCTCGAGCGCACATGACGGCCGCCGGTCAAGGCTTCGGCGAAGGCGCTTGATCGCACTGGTCTCGCCGGCGTCATGAAGGGCTTCGATCAGCGGCAGCGCCGCTCCGGACGTTGCACCCGACAGCCGATGCGCGCGTTCCTGAAACGCGAGTCCCGCCTCATTCCCCTCAGCCAAAGCGGTCCAGACGGCGTGGCCGGTCCGCGCCCCGAACTGCGCGGCGAGAGCCGTTAGCCCATCCGTATCCTTAAGGGTGCGCAGCAGATGGATCAGAGAGAGAGCGACGTGATCCGGCATGGGCCCTCGCGGCGGAACGGCGGCCCGGATTGTCGCATATGCCGCGTCAAGGTCCCGCTCCCGCAACGCCGCCTTCACCCGGTTGGACCAGTCGATCCTCGCCAGCCCAAGCGACGGGGCGACCCGCGCCTCACGTCCAGTCGTGCCAGACAGGATCGCGTCCAGCCGCGCGGCGGTCTGAGGTGCGAAAACGGGCCGCGAAAAGCAACCGTGATAGGTATCCATGTCCTGCACGAACAACCGGCCAGCCGCGAGCGCGGCCCAGCCAGCGCGATAATCCTCCTTGGCGACAGGGAAGGACCTTGTGGCCCGGATCAGGTGGATATCGGGTGTGAGCGGGGCGGCGGGGTGCAGGTAGAACTGCCGTCGGAGCGGGTCTTCGCTATCGGCGCGAAGCGGGTTCGGCACGGTGCTGCGCAACGGGCTGGGACCGTCAATCGATACGATTTTCCCGATGTCCACGCCGCGCGCAGCGGCACAGGTTGCGAGGTGCGCAGCGCTTGTTCCGCCGAAGGAATACCCAACGAGGACCGGGGGCGGACCGGGCGGCATCTCTGCAATTTCGTCGACCATGCGTTCCAACGTCCGCGCGTATCCCCCCTCCTGTGCGGCTTCGGCGGGATCGAAGATAAGGCTGACGACCGGGTTCCTGGCTTGCAGGGCGTCCAGAATCTCGACCGCCCACATGGCCTGCCCGTGAATCGAAGGCATGACGACAAGTGGGGCCAGAGATGCGTCCCCTTTCCGGATGTCACGCAGATGAACCCGGTTCCTTGCCCCCGGGCTCACCGCGACGAGCACCCGAAGGCGGCGCAGAGTGGCGTCCGCCGCAAAACTGGAGAAGTCGATCTCGACCCCGAAAGCCAGCTCCACGTCGAGGATCATGCGCACCAGTGCCATCGAGGTGCCGCCGAGCGTGTGGAAATCGGCATCCTCCGGGATCTGATCGGTCTCCAGCACGGACTGCCAGATCTTGACCAGCGGGTCGTCGGGCTGCGCCAAGCCTGTCTCTGGGCTGCTGGCAAAGACCGGGTGGCAGGCGAGCGCGGCGTGGTGCGCTTTGCCGTTCTGGGTGAGAGGCAGGGCATCAAGAGAGACGATCCGGCCCGGCAGGATCGGGCGTGGCAGGCGTTGGACAAGGAAGTCACGCAACGCCCGCAGGGACGGCACAGTCTCGCCGCGCGGCTCGTAGAAGGCGACGATGCCACGCACGGTGCCGTCCTCGCGCCGGTCGGGCAGAACGGCCGCACGCCCGACAGCGGGGTGATCGGTGAGGGCCGCCTCGATCTCGCTCGGCTCGACACGGTAACCATTCAGCTTGAACTGACTGTCGCGCCGGCCGAGGTAATCCAGCACACCCGCGCGCGTCCAGCGCACTCGGTCTCCGGTACGGTAAAGCTGAATGGCCCCGGTTCCATCGAGGCCGAGTGAAGCCCGGTCGAGCGAAACGAAACGCTCTGCCCGCGCCTCGGGGCGGTTCTCGTATCCCGGCGAGAGGCCCGGCCCGCCGATGAGCAGTTCACCCGCGAACCCGTCCGGCACCGGTCGCAACCGGTCCGACAGAACGAAGGTCGCGTTACCCGGCATGGGACGACCGATGGGCACGGCGCGTCCCACATCTGGCGTCACCCGGTGGTTCGTGGTGAACGAAGCGTTCTCGGTGGGGCCGTAGTTGTTGCTCAGGACAAGTTCCGGATTGGCAGAAAGGGCGCGACGACAGTGATCGGCAGAGGCCGCCTCGCCCCCGATGGAGAGCCATTTGAGACGGGCGAAGACCCGCGCGTCTGAATCCACGAGCATGTTGAACAGACTCGTCGTCAGAAATGCGGCCGTGGGATCGAGCCGCCGGAATTCCGCCGGAACGCCGCCATCCGCGAAGATATGCTTGTCGCAAAGCGTCAGGGCCGCACCACGCAGCCATGCACCCCACACCTCGACGAAGCTCCCGTCGAAGCCCGGCGAAGCGAGTTGCATCACCCGATCACCCGGCCCGACGGGGAGGCATTCGCTCCCCAACGCCAGGCGCACGAGTCCGGCATGGGGGACCGGAATGGACTTCGGCAGGCCGGTCGTGCCGGACGTGAACATGACGAAGGCGGGGCGCGTGGGATCGGTGTCGGTTGCGGCTGGCACACCCAGGTCCGCGAGGTCGGCCGCCTCCGGGAACGCAAGCCGCTGCACTGCGCCGCCCCCGGCCCCGCCAGGTGCGAGCAGCGCATCACACCGCGCATCCGCAACGATATGCGTAACCCGCTCTTCGGGAAGATCACTGTCCACTGGCACGACCACCAGCCCTGCCTTGAGTGCAGCGAGCCAGCTTCGCACCACAGCCGTTCCGCGAGGAAGGGCGACGGCGAGGCGTTGACCGGGCAACAGGCCCTGCCCCCGCAACCAGTGGGCCAGCGCGTCGGTGTCGCGGTCAAGTTCGGCATAGTTCCATTGCTGCATCGGCGTGACGAGGGCCAGCGCATCGGGATGGTCAGCAGCGACAGCTGCGAACCGCGTCGGAATATCTACGTCCGATCCCTCAGGCGCAGGCCGCACGGAGCGACCCGCCTGAACTTGGAGCTCCTCAGGCGTGACGAGAGGCAAATCGGCGAGAGCCACCTCCGGATTTCGGATCGCCGCTTCGAGGATGAGCCGGAAAGTCGCTGCCAGCCGGGCAAGCACATCCGCGTCGAAATACTGCCGCTGCCCGTCGAGCCGGATCGCCAGCCCGGCGTCCGACGGGTGCAGACTCAGGTGCAGGTTCACCGACTGGGCCTTTTGCGACTTCGGACGCGGCGAGACGGTCAGGTGGCGCGCGGAAATGTCGGATTTCGGCGTGTTGTAGTAGCCGATGGCCGCCCGGCCCGGAGTCATCTGATCGACGCCCTGAGCCTGTGCGGACCGTATTCCTTCGGCGGACGCACCCAGAAGGTCAGCGAAAGTCGTCGGGACCGACAGATCGGCTTCGACCGAAAGATCGCGGATATACGCCCCGATCGCCTGTTCATCTTCCGGCGTGGCCCGGTCCCATGCCGAGACAGAGAGACCGAACCGCATCTGGTCGCAAAAGGCAGACAGGAGATGCGCGAAGGCAGCCACGCAGAAGGTAAACGGCGTCACACGATAGACCCGTGCGAGCGACCGGAGCGCCGCAAAAGTCTCTGCCGGCAGCAAGTCGGTCCCGGTCTCGCACAGGACGGCGTCGGGCGGCGCTGCGCCGCCCCGATGGCCGGGCCAGTCAAGTTCCGGCGGAACGGCACCCGACGTCTCCGCGAGGCCCACACGTCGCGACATGTGCCGGCGAAACTGACCGACCGGTGGCAGGTCCGGCGCAACACCATCGATCTCGGCATCATAGAGCTTCATCAGGTCACGGATGAAGACGCTCCTGGACCACGCGTCGCTGATCAGATGATGCATGACGAGGCTCAGGACATGCCGGTCCGGCCCGAGCGCGAAGAGACGAAGGGACCAGAGGCATTCGGATTTGAGCGGCAAGAGCGTGAGAACATGATCTCGCACAAGAGCCTCGACGTCGGCGTCGGGGTCGACCGACTGCACCGGCTCACGCGTCAATGTGACTGCGAGAGCGTCCGCAAACTGCGGCTCCGAAGGCCCACCTCCGTGACGAACCGACATGCGCAAAGCATCATGGCGGGCTACGAGACGTGCGAGCGCGCGTTCCAGTGCAGCGGGGTCGAGCGGCCCCTGCAATGTCCAGCTTCCCCCGACATTGCTGACGGGCTGGGTCGGATGCATTTCATGCGCGCCGATGAACGCGGACTGGGTCGTCGTGAATTGGGGCGGGCCGTCGCCCTCGCCTGTCGCCACGTTTCCGGCTCGCAGGCGGGCGAGTATCGCCTGGCCGTCGTCATTCATACCGGCGGGCACGCCGCGGCGGCGCAGCGTTTCAGAGTCTGACATCGACTACTCCCGGACCGGATTGTGAAAAGAGCGCATCCCGCGCGGCGGGCCAGTCCTGCATACAGGTCACCGTCCACGCAAGGCCCCCCATGGCGCGAATGATCGCTGCATGGTCGGTCGGCGCATTGGCCGCGATACGCGGATCGGCGCCCTTCGTCTGAACCGCTCCGGAGCCGAGGCCGCCGTTGTTGTCGACAAGAATGCGGATCGGCAGAGCATATCGAACCATCGTCTCGAGATCCGCGAGAGCGAGTCCAAGGCTCAGGTCTCCACTCAGCAAAATGACCTGCTCGAATCTGCCCGACAAGGCCGCACCAATGGCCTGACCCGGCCCGGACCCGAGGTGGCCAGACCGTCCGGGCGTGAAGCGGGCCCATGTTGCGCGCGGAAGAACATGACGGGTCGCGTTGATTAGCTGGTTACTCCCATCCACGACAACTGCGGTATTGGGTGGAACTTCGGCGGCCAACGCGGCCGCGATTTCGCCAAACAAGGTCGCAGGTTTGTGTGGCGGAAGTGCGTGCGTCGCGGGTGATGCGGCATTCGCGGGCCCCTTCACTCCGGCGACCAGCGCGGCAAGCGCCGGACTGATCGGACCTGACAAGCGGATGTCACCGTCCCGCCCGGACGGCCCGCCCGGCCCCGGCAGGTCGATCACCGACGCGGACGGGCTGATCCCCGCCCCGTGACGCAGCGACCAGTCGCGCGGTGCGCCGAGCAGCATGACGAGATCGGCTTGCGCCAACGTGGCGTGACTGCGCTCGACAGGAACGGTCGCAAGGGCGTCTCCGCCGAACCCGGTGGCGAGCCCTGTGGTGCACACCGGCGCCGCCAGCCGGCGCGCGGCTTCCGCGATTTCGTCAACACCGACGCTCCAGCGCGCACGGTGGCCGACCACGACGACGGGACGCTCCGCAACAACGAGTGCGGTGATGGCTTGAGCAGCAGCCTCACGATCCGGTTCAGACCGTGGTGCGACCGGCCGCGCGGCCGCCGGGGCGACCGTCTCGCCCAGAACGGTTCGGTCGATCATGACAACGGCAGAGCGACATGCCACGCCGGACGCCCCTGAAACGGCATCCTCCACCACTGGCGCGAGCGCAGCGGTCTCAACCACTTCGCACCATGCGCAGTCCGCGCCTTCGGCCAGGCGCAGCGGCACACCGCCCTGGAACGCGCGCTCGCGGGTCTCCGCCTGCAACTCGCCGGGCGAGATCAGCACCATAGGCGTGCCGTGATCCAGCACCGAGGACAGGGCCGCGAGCGCGTTTGCAAAGGCTGGCCCCCGGGTGACGATCACGATGGCGCTCAAGCGGCCCGTCGCCATGTTCTCGGCCGCCGCTGCGAAGACCGCGCTGGCTTGTGAGCGACAGGAGACGACCGGGACGCCGGCCCGGTCGAAGGCCGTCAGTAGGCCATAGGCAAGGTCTCCCGGCAGGGTGTAGACCCGCTGCACGCCAGCCGCGATGGCAAGCCTGACGATTTCCTCACGCGCCGGGGCCTCGGCCATTTCTTGAATACCGTCCATCATTGTTGCGATGCCGCTTCGCTGCCGGCTTCGGTCGCGACGACGGCGAGCAGGTCTTTCACCCGACCATTGTCCAGCGTCTCGACATAGGCGGCCAGCTCCGCCGGGGTCGGATAATGAAACAGCGTTTCTCCCGAAATCGTCGTCCCGACGAGCGCGTTGAGATGCACCATCATGCTGGTGCCCGACAGGGAGTCGCCACCTGACAGGAAGAAGTCGTCGTCCCGCCCGATCCGTTCGGCTCCGATGGCCTCGGCGAACAAGGCAGCCAGAAAACCCTCGACAGGGCTCTCAGGGGCCGCGAAGCCGGGATCGAGGTCATCTGCCAGAAGCGCCTCCATCTCCAGCCGCCGGGGTTTGCCGGTCGGACCCTTCGGAATTTCTCTGAGCGCGAGGATACGGCTGGGAACCTTGTGGTCCGACAGCCGCCCGAGCAGCGCGGCGCGCAGCAGGCGCGCATCGGCGCCGGACCCCGGGTCGAGCACAACCGCCGCAGCAAGGTCCTGTCCCAGCGTCGGGTGGCTTACCCCGAAAGCGATGGCCTCGACCACGCCGGGGAGAGCCTGGAGCGCCTCCTCGACCTCGGTAGGCGCGACTTGCGCCCCGCCCCGTTTGACCATTTCCTTGGACCGCGCGACGAGCGTGAGCGACCCGTCCACGTTCAGCCGCCCGATATCGCCCGTGCGCATCCATCCGTCTGCGAAAGCCGTCTCGTTGGCCTCTGGGTTGTCGAGATAGCCGTCGATGACGTTCGCGCCCCGGATCAAGACCTCGCCCTGCACGCCAACCTCGACCTCGGTGCCGTCTGGGTCGACAATGCGCAGCGTTCCGGTCTCCGCCATGCCGACGGTTCCATGCGCAGCAGCTTCGCCGGGCCGTTGGCACGCGATCTGGTGCGTGGCTTCGGTCATGCCGTAGGCTTCGACCACCGGGCAACCGAAAGCGTCCACCAGACCGCTGCGAACCGACCCCGGCAAGGCGGAGGACGACGACCGGATCAGCCGGAACCGGCAGGCCCCGGCCTTGTCCGGATCAGCCCGCGCTGCCCGGAGGATCGCATGATGCATGGTCGGAACGGCCGTATACCAGGTCGCGCCAAAGGCAGCGGCGGTCGCCAGAAAACCCTCCGGCTCCGCGTCAGGACGCACAATGTTGCCACCACCGAACAAGACCGGCGCGAGGAGCCCGGCAACGAGGCCGTGAATGTGATGAAGCGGCATGATCGTCACGCTCGAGTCGGTGTGGCCGAGGGCAAGGGTCTGCGCCACCTTTGCGGCCCCAGCCACAAGGCGGGCGGGGTCGAGCGCCACCATTTTCGGACGCCCCGTCGTGCCCGATGTGGTGAGCAGAAGACCGGGCGAGGCCATCTTGCGCCCACCCGACACGGGCCGCGAAGCACCCGGAAGGGAACGCAGGGTGATGCCTTCGCCTGCGACGTGCTCGGCTTCGAACGCGGGAATGCCAAGAGCCGAGGCCGCGCTCACATGCGCCATGCCCGGATCGGTCGCGATCATCGCCACCGGGTCGATCCCTTCCAGTGCCGCGCGGCACTCCGCCTCGGTCGCCCGCGCCGGCATCGGCGCCACGGTGACATGCGCGCCGAGCGCGAGATACAACAGCGCCGAGAGATAGGGCACGGGCGAGGCAACCACGATCACGTTTCCGGGGCTGATCCCCCGTGCGCCAAGAGCTGCGCCGACGCGGTCGATCTCATCGCAAAGCGCGACGTGACTGAGCCATGCTCCCGTCGCCGCATCGGTCAACGCCCGCTCATTCCCCGACCGCCGCGCCCGCTCGCGCAGAACGCCAAGGGGGCTCTGGCCACCCAACATGCTGTTTCCCCAGTGAAATCCCCTGGCGCCGCCCAAGCGGCCACCGCCTAACCTAACGCGCGGATATTACTTTCGGCAAACGTCGAAGGGCAAGTCCGGCTCTCACACCTCCAACGCGAATTCGAAATCCCACCATGGGAACGCGAACCAGTGCCGCCGCTTTGAATTCTCAAAAACCAGAGTTGGTCGGTCGGTTCACGGTCGGCCCCTTGCCCCTATCATGCGCGGAGCGGTGTCGCGGCGAGGTCAATGCGGACACAGACGCCCGCCGTGTCTTCCGGACGCGGCGACATGATTTCGAGGTGACTGCCGGACCGTGCGACGATGGTCGCCACGATATCAAGGCCAAGGCCGGTGCCGTCCCCATGCTGATCGTCGTGCTCGAACCGCTCTGACATGCGGGCCAACAACTCGGGCGCAAGAACAGGCCCCTCGTTCGAGACCGAGAGCACACCGCCTTCGTCGAGCCGAACTGACACCGGCCCGTCCGGGCGACCATGCTTCTGCGCGTTCTCGACGAGATTGCGGCACAGGATGCCCAACGCATCGGGGTCGAACCGGGAAAGGACTGCCTTCGCGGGCATGTCCAGCACCACGTCACCCGATCCCCGGCGCATGTCCTCGACCACCATACTCAAGGCGTCGCGCAGATCATAAGGCGTATCGACCTCCAGCCGCGCGCCCTCGGCGCGGGCAAGTTGCAAAAGACGTTCGCTTCGCCGGGTCAGGCGCTTCAGCGTCGCCTCGATGTCGCGCGCCCGCCGGGTCGCGGTCGGGTCATCGGTCTCCGCGACCAGCCGTTGTGCCTGCGCGATGGCGCCCGCAAGCGGTGTGCGCAACTCATGCGCCGCGTTCGAGGCAAAGCTGCGCTCGGCGGTGAAGGCCGCGTCGAGCCGCGCCAGAAGCGCGTTCATCGTTTCGGCCAGGGGGTGAAGCTCGGCGGGCAGATCATCGTCCGGGACTGGCGAGAAATCCCGCGCGCTGCGCGCCGCCAAACGATCTCGAAATTGGTGTAACGGCGCGATGCTTTGGCGCACAGCGAAAAGTATCGCCAGGATCACTGCCGGCACCACGAGCAACAGCGGCATACCCAAGACCATCTGCATTTCGCGGGCGACTTGTTGACGGTGCGACAAAGGCTCGGCCAGGCTTATGCGAACGGTCCCCTGCACTGCGTCCTCGTTGTAGATGCGGTGCGTCGCGGTCCGCCGAAACCCAGCTCCGTCATATTCGGGAAAGACTGCGAGATCGGCCGTATGGGACTGAAGCAGCACGCGCCCCGACTCGTCGCGCACGATATAGGTAAAAAACTCGCCGTGCTCGCGTATGCGCCCAAGGCGCTGCGTAACCCCTTCTTCGGCGCGCCCGAGAATATCGACCACGGCCAACGGCAGAATACGTTGCGCCGTTTCCTGAAGCGCGCTGTCGAAGACCTCATCCATCTCGTGACGCAGGTTCACCGCCGTGACCGTCGCGGCAACGATCCATGAGAACCCGACGAGCAGGCCCAGCGCCAGAACAAGGCGCCCCTGAAGGCTTGCCGGTGCCTTCACGCCGGTCCCAGTCGGTAGCCCATGCCACGCTCGGTCTTGATCACGTTCTGGCCGAGCTTCTTGCGCAGCCGGCTCACATGCGCCTCGATGGTATTGCTTTCGACCTCGGAACCGAATTCGTAGAGCTTATCTTCGAGTTGCGCCTTGGATAACAGCTGGCCGGGGCGGTTGAGAAAGGCTTCGAACATCGCCCATTCGCGCGCCGTCAACGACACCTCGCGCTGGCCCTTGGTGATGCGTCGCGCGGCCAGATCGACCTCGATGTCGCCGTGCGTCACCAGCGGGTTCGGGTTGCCTGAATACCGCCGCGCAACCGACCCGATCCGCGCTGACAGCTCTTCGAGATCGAAGGGTTTGACCATGTAATCGTCCGCGCCCGCGTTCAGTCCTTCGAGTCGGTCCGACAATTGATCGAGCGCCGTAAGAATGATCACCGGGGTTACGTCACCCCGCTGACGTAGCGCCTTGAGAAACGGCACGCCAAGACCGTCGGGCAACATCAGGTCCAACAGAACCAGGTCGAACCCGGCCCCGTTCAGCGCCGCGCGCGCCTCATCCAGCCGCTCGACCCAGTCGAGGGAATGCCCATCCGCCGCGATCTGGTCGCGCACGGCCATGCCGAGTACCTTGTCGTCTTCGATCAGAAGAATGCGCACATGGACCTCCGGTTCGTCGTTGTCGGCACTCTTATTCAATAGGCCCCTGACAAGAAGCTGACAAAGCCATTGTGGCCGCGTCAGGTTCTCGTCAGGTTTCGGGCGTAGATCCAAAGCGTGGCCTGAACTGGAGATTGGCCGATGAGAAAAACCGTTCTGACCCTTGGCTTCGTGTTTGCCGCCCCGATGGGTGCTGCGCTGGCCGATGATGATTGCTTCGTTCCGATGGTGGACTGGCAGCCGCGCGATGCGGTGGCCGAATACGCCCGCGAACAAGGCTGGACCCCGCAGCGGATCAAGATCGACGATGGGTGCTACGAGATCGAAGGGCTCGACGCCGAAGGGCGCGAGATCGAGGTCAAGCTACATCCCAAGACGTTCGAGGTCGTCGAATTCGAATACGAAGACGATGACCACGGACGGGGTCGCCACGGCGACCGCGAGACGGACCGGGACCGGGACAGGGATCAGACCCCCTACCCGGAGTCCGAGGGACATGACTGACGCGACACTCGAAACCACTGAACGGACGGTGAGGGTCTGGGATCCCGTGGTCCGCATCTTTCACTGGGGCATGGTCGCGGCCGTCGCGACCGCCTGGCTCTCGGCCGAAGAAAGCGAAACGATCCACGAAGTCGCGGGCTATGTCGTCGCAGGGCTATTGGGTGCGCGGCTCGTCTGGGGCCTGATCGGCACCAGGCACGCGCGGTTCGGCAGCTTCCTTCGTGGTCCCGGCACCACCGTCCGTTATCTGCGCGACATGATGGCTGGACGCGAGCGGCGTTACATCGGGCACAACCCGGCAGGGGCCGCGATGATCGTTGCCCTGCTCCTTGCGCTGTCCGGCACGGCGTTCACCGGCTGGCTGATGGCCGACACCACGCGCGTCGCGATGTTGCCCGAAATGCCCGCCGTGGTGTCACCGGCCTTCGCCGACGACGATGGTGAGCGTGGCGAATACGGCGAGGGCGGCGAAGAGCTGCTCGAAGAGGTGCATGAGGTGCTCGCGAACCTGCTCCTCGTGTTGATCGCACCGCATGTGGGCGGCGTCATCCTCGCCTCGGTCCGCCATAACGAGAACCTCGCTCGCGCCATGGTAACGGGCACCAAGCGCGGAGCAGGCCATGACGACATCGACTGACGCATTCCCCTGACTGAGACGTCCCTTCAGTCCAACTGCCCCGCCGGTTTCGGCGGGGCTTTTTCGTTCCAGGCCCCCGCCCTCGAACCTGACAAGAACCTGACGGTAATTCGTCACAGATGTCAGGACCGCATAAGCCGGGCATCCCAGATTGGGTTCAGATCGAAAAAGGAGAACCCAAATGCTGAAACCGATTCTTGCAATCGCTGCCCTCGCCACCCTGCCCGTGGGCCTCGCCCTCGCCGACGATGATGACCGCGCGTTTCGCGGCTCGCTCAAGGACGTCGCTCCGCGCTCCGATGTCATGAGCCTCGCCGTGGCGAACGGCTGGTCCGTCGAAGAGATCGAGATGGACGATGGCTACTACGAAGTCGAAGCCCGCACCAAGGAAGGCCGCGAAATCGAGGTGAAACTGCACCCGGTCACGCTTCAGATCATGGCCCAGGAATATGAAGACGACGACGATGACGACGACGGCTACGGCATGGCGAACAATCCCGCCGCGGCCGGTAGCGCGGAGCCGCCGAAGAACGGCCTGTTCGCCCCGGGCGCCGCGCCGCAAGTGCAGGTGAAATGATCTGACGGCGCGGCGGAAATCGCCGCGCCGACCGTATGAACAAAGGTCACAGACCATGATTAATTGGACCCGATGACATGAAACCGCTCCTTTCCGTTCTCTCCCTCACCACCGCTCTGACGGCCCCCGCCCTTGCCTTGGCCGCGCCCGTCACCTTCACCACGACGCTGAACAACTACGGCGGTCAGGGTGCTTATCTCGCGCTCTATGTCACTGACGACAGCGGCGCTTATGTGGGCAGCCTCTGGATGGCCGGGGGCAAGTCGAAGTATTACAAACACCTGTCGGAATGGTATCGCGTGACCGGCGTCAATACGGCTGAAGTGAACGGCATCACCGGCGCAAGTGTCGGTTCCGGCAGGACGCTGGAAATCACGCTGGACCTGTCCGATGCCCTGTTCGATGCGGGCTATACCCTGCACGTCGACGCCTCGGTCGAGGATTTCCGTGACAGCCCCAATGACGTGACCGTGCCGCTGACCCGCGCGGGTGCCGGCCAACCCGTATCGGGCCGCATGTATGTGTCGAGCCTGACCTACGACATGTAAGGGGCTGGCACGATGTTTCGAACGATCCACCGCTGGCCCGGCCTTCTGGCCATGGCCCTGCTTGTCCTGCTCGGCCTGAGCGGCGCGGTCCTCGCGGTCTTTCCGGCCGCCGAGAGAATGACCGCCCCGCGTGCCGACGCCGGGATGAGCGTGGCCGAATTGACCGCCCGCATCCAAAGCCAGATCCCCGGCGTCGAGCAGATCAAACGTGCGCCCTCCGGGAAAATCACCGCATACTGGTTTGAGGACAACGTCTTCGGATCGGCGGTGATCGACCCGGCAAAGGGGGCTGCGGTAGCCTCTGCGGACCCCAAACCCGTCGAGCGCTGGTTCGTGAACCTGCACCGTTCGCTGTTTCTTGGCGACACGGGCCGGATCGCAATGGCGGTCGCTGCCGCCGCGATGCTGGTTCTATCGCTCTCGGGTATCATGCTCGTCGCGAACCGCGTGGGCGGGCTGCGCCAGTGGTTCCGCCCGCTGCGCGGTCCGCTTGCTGGACGCCTGCACACAGAAATCACGCGTGTCGCCGTCGCAGGGTTCCTGCTGTCTTCGGCCACGGCGCTGTGGATGACGGCCTCGACCTCCGATTTGTTGCCAGACGGCGATCCCATCGCCCCCTATCCCACCGAGGTCAGCGGCGAGATGGGCGCGAACCCCGCCACCATGCCGCTTCTTGAGCGCACGGCGGCACGCGACCTGCGCGAGTTCACCTTTCCTTACGCGGGCGACGCCACGGACACCTATACGCTCGTCACCGACGCAGGCACCGGGACCATCGACCAGGGCACCGGCGAAATGCTGACCTGGGCCGACAAGTCTGGATGGCAGCGGGTGTCCGAGACCATCTACATGCTCCACACGGGACAAGGCGCCTGGGTCGTCGGCGTGGTCCTTGGACTCATGGCACTGGGCATCCCCGCGCTGGCCTTCACCGGCATTGTCGTCTGGATCTCGCGCCGCCGCGCGCGCCCGCGACTTCCGGGGAACACACCAGCCGCGCAAGCCGATACGATCGTCCTCGTCGGTTCGGAAAGCGGCAGCACATGGGGATTTGCGCGCACCCTGATGGAGGCGCTTCACGGCAACGGTCATTCGGTCCATGTGGCCCCGATGGCGAGCTTCGATCCGAGCCGGTATCCCAAAGCCGAACGTCTGCTCATACTCGCCGCGACCTATGGCGACGGCGACGTCCCGGCCACGGCCAAAGGGTTTCTGGACCGGCTCGACATGCTGACCGAGGCGCTCCGCCTTCCCACCGCCGTCCTCGGCTTTGGCGAACGTGTGTTCCCGCAGTTCTGCGCCTATGCGCGCACGGTCGAAAATAGGCTCAGGGAGGCAGACGTTCCGATCCTTATCCCGATGGATACAGTCGACGGACAATCCCCGCAGGATTTCGCCCGCTGGGGTATGGCCCTTGGCACGGCTCTGGATGAAGAGCTGTCGTTGGTCCATGTGCCGGACCGCCCGGAGACGCACGCCCTCACTCTCGTTTCGCGCCGGGACTATGGCGCCGATGTGCAGGCGCCGACCGCGATCCTGCGGTTCAAGGCGTCTTGCCCGACGCTGATGGGCCGGTTGAACGGCACCGGGTTCACGCGCTTCAAAGCGGGTGACCTGCTTGGAATCCTGCCCGAAGGATCGGACCTGCCGCGCTACTACTCGTTGGCCTCGGGCGCCCGGGACGGTTTCATCGAAATCGTCGTCAAGAAGCAGCCCGGTGGTCTGGCCTCGGGGCAGTTGATGTCGCTTGAACCCGGCGATCTGGTCGAAGGCTTCCTGCGCCGCAACCCCGCCTTCCACCCCGCGCGCGGAAAGAACCCCCTGATCCTGATCGGCGCAGGCACGGGCATCGGACCGCTCGCCGGATTCATCCGCGCGAACAAGCACAAACGCCCGGTGACGCTGGTCTTCGGGATGCGCGATCCGGGGAGTGACTTTCTCTATCAAAGCGACCTTGAACAATGGGCGATCGAGGGCCGCCTGGACCACGTCGTCGCCGCTGTCTCGCGCTGCGCAAAGCCCCGCTATGTGCAGGACGCCCTGCGCGACGAGGCCGAGTGGCTGGTCGCCACACTGCAAAACGGTGCCCGTATCATGGTCTGCGGCGGGCGCGAGATGGCTCACGGCGTCACCGACGCGCTGGCCGATATTCTCATCCCGGCGGGCCTGAGCCCCGCCGAACTGAAAGCGGAAGGACGCTATGTCGAAGATGTCTACTGATCCGACCCGCCGCGCCTTGAACGGCCCGACGATGGGCACCCGTTGGTCGGCGTTGTTTTTTGCCGAGGATGTCGACGAAACCGCCTTCACCGCCGCGTTGCAGATCGTCGTGGACCAGATCGACGACCAGATGTCGACATGGAACCCTGACAGCGACCTGATGCGGTTCAATGCAGCTCCCACGGGAACCTGGGTCGCGCTTCCAGCGCATTTGTTGAATGTCATGACCCTCGGTCTGGGAATAGGTCGTGCGTCGGGCGGGGCATTCGACATTACCATGGGGGCATCGTTGAAGGCCTGGGGGTTTGGCTCCGAAGCGCCGCAGGAGGCCGAGATTCGCGCGGCGATGGAGGGAACGAAAGTGCCCGCGCTGGACGCGCTGGAGATCGACCTTGCGCAGGGCCGCGCCCGCAAACATGCCGATGTGGCGGTGGACCTTAACGGGATAGCGAAGGGATACGGCGTGGACCGTCTGGCCGAAACATTGGCAGACATGGGCATCTCCGATGCGCTGGTCGGAATCGACGGCGAAATGCGCAGCTTGGGAACGCACCCCGACGGCACGCCCTGGACCATCGCCGTCGAGGCCCCCAACTATGACCGCCGCGCACCACATTCCGTGCTGGCATTGGAGGACGGCGCCGTCGCGACATCGGGCGACTATCGCCACTGGGTCGAAGTGCAGGGCCGCCGCCTGTCGCACACCATGCACCCAAAACTGCGCACCCCCATCGCAAACGGCCCTGCCTCGGTCACGGTCGTCGCTCCAACCTGTGCCGAAGCCGATGCCTGGGCCACCGCGATCATTGTGCTGGGCATCCGCGCTGGCTTGGTGCTCGCCGGCGGACAGGGCTTAGACGTTCTCGCGCTCGAGCGCGCAGACGGGGCGGGAATCCTGTCGCACGGGATCGGGCCTTTGTTCGGCTTGGAACCAGCCTGACAACAGCACGAACTACATTGGCCCCGGGTAAGCGTTGAAGCCATGACCGGCTCACCCTCACAACCGCCTCCGAAGGGTTCACGCCGTCGGAGTATTCCCGCCGACATCGTCGACCAGATGGGCGGTTGGCAGACCGATGGTGTGTGGCACAGCTACGGTAAGGGCTAACCACTCTCTGTGCTCGTCAAATGGCTGGAAAGAGCTGTGAAGCGACCGTGAGGTCCACGCCTCTTGCGCCCCGGAGTAAAAACTTGAGGAACAATAGTGGCTTATCTGTATAAAATGGCGCTCTGGGGAGGATTCGAACCCCCGACCCCCTGATTCGTAGTCAGGTACTCTATCCAGCTGAGCTACCAGAGCGCGGTAGGGCGCGATTTAGCGTTTGCGTCGGAGCGATGCAAGGGGAAATCCCCGGAATTATTGCGCCGCTTCCGCCCGCGCCTCGGGCGTGGCGAGGGTTTCGAGCCCGCGCGGCAGATGGATAGCGAACACCGTGCCGTCCGGTCCCGTCCGCTCCAGCAAGAGCTGCCCACCGTGGCCACGCACAAGCTCTGCCGAGATGGCGAGGCCGAGGCCGGTGCCGCCCTTGCGCCCACCCGCAGCGAACGGTTGAAACAGAAGCTCCTGAGCCTTGGGAGGCAGGCCCGGCCCGGTATCTTCGACCCGGATCGTCCATTCCTCGGGCGTTTCCTCACCCGAAACCATGATTTCTCCGCCCTTGCCCGAAGACTGGAGAGCCTGACGGGCGTTGCGCACGAGGTTGCGCAGGATGCGGTAGAGTTGTTCCGGGTCGGCCCGCACGAGGATCCCCGCCGGCACGTCCTCGGAATAGGAAACGTCCTCCTCGCCCGCGGCGAGCCGCTCGCTGTCCACCACGTCACCCACCACTTCGGCGAGGTTGAAGCGGGTGAGTCGCGGCGCGGGCTCCTCGGCCTTGCCGAAAGCCAGGGTGGATTCGCACAGGTTCACCGCGCGATTGATCGACCCCATGAGCTTGGGGATGGAGCGTTGAACCCCGGGGTCCTCGCTCATTTCCACCCGGTCCGCAAAAAGCTGCGCGGTCGTCAGGATATTGCGCAGGTCGTGGCTGATGCGCGCAACGGCTCCGCCAAGCTGGGCGAGCCGCTCCTTTTGCTTGAGCGCGCCGGAAAGCTGCGCCTGCAAGTCGTGCAGCGCTTCCTCGGCCTCGCGAAGCTCCCGCACCCGCGAACTCGGGGCGATGATCTGGCGGGCATCCTCGGGCGCGCGGGCGAAACCCATCATGTTGGTCACGACCTTCTTGATCGGCCGGACCATGAGCGTGCGCACGGCGAGGAACAGCAAGAGCGCGGTCGCGATGGAGATCACGGCGGAGAGCACGAGAATGCGTTGGCCGTACTCGACCATGGCCGTGCGCAGGGGCTGGGACTCCATCGTGACTTCGATCACCAGCCCGCCCTCGCGCACCGGGTCGCCGATCACACGGATCACCTCGTTATCCGTGTCGAACAGCCGCGCGAGGGCGTCGCGCATGAGCATGAACCCGCCCTCGTTGCGCAGGTCGAAACTCGCGGCGACCGGACCGGGTACGGGCGAAGACAGCATGAGCTCGCGCGCTTCGTCCCGGCGCAGAACCACGTTGAACACCTCAGCGTTCTGCAAAAGCTCTTGCTCCAGCTCCGCATCGATCATGTCGTCGGCAAGCAGAACGAGAGACGCGATCTGCGCCCGTTCAAGCCTGTTTTGCAGGTAATCCGCACGAAACTGCGCGATCGACGGGACAAAAATCATCACCTCCGCCAGCATGACGAATGCGACGGTCAGGATGAGGAACCGACCCGAAAGCGAGTTCAAATACATCTAGTCCCTAACAGCGTTATGGCACGATCTTTTGCAATATACGCACCAAACGCTTCAGCGTCTCATTTTCAAATAGTTTCGGCGTGTAGAAATTCCCAGAGGCGCGTTTGGAAATCTCCGACAGGGTCGGATACGGCAGCACCATGCCGGAGATGGCCGAGAGCTTCAGTTTCTGGCTTACGGCGAGCGACCAGGGTGCGATCAGTTCGCCTGCGTTGTGCCCGACTAGCGTGACGCCGACGGGCCGCGCGCCGACGACCATGACCTTGATGAACCCCTTGGTGTGTCCTGTCGCGACGGCCCGGTCGTTGCCTGCGAAGTCCGCCCGCACGACGGTAAGCTTGTCGCCATGCGCCTCCCGCGCGGCAGCTTCCGTCAGCCCGACCTGCGCCAGTTCGGGATCGGTGTAGGTGCACCACGGCAGGTGGTCGGCGCGAGCCTTGGCGGGCAGGCGCAGGACCGTGGGGCGGATCACGACACCGCCATGATAGCCCGCGACATGGGTGAACTGGAGCCCCCCGGTGATGTCACCGATGCCATAGACCCGGCGGTTCGACGTGCGCAGGCGGGCATCGACCTTGATGCCCTTGGGGGTCGTATCGACTCCCGCCGCCTCGCAGCCAAGCTCCTCCACATTCGCCTTGCGCCCGACGGCGACGAGCAGGTGCGAACCGGTGAAGACGCGCCCGAACTCGGTGACGACCTCGATCCGTCCCTTGGTTTTGCGAATGCGCACCGCCTGGGCCTGCTCCACGACCTCGATCCCCTGCTCCGCGAGGCTGTCCAGCACGACCTGCGCGGCCTCGGGATCGTCCTTGCCGAGCGGCTTCTGGCCTTCCAGAACGGTCACCTCACAGCCCAGACGCCGGTGCGCGAGTGCCATTTCCAGACCGATGGGTCCGCCGCCGATGACCAGCAGGTGATCGGGTTTCTCGGCGAGATCGAAGATCGTCTCGTTGGTGTAATACGGCACCTCGTCCAGCCCCGGCACGTCCGGCACGAAAGGGCGCGACCCGGTGGCGACGACGAAGCGTTTGGCCCTGACGGTCGTATCGCCGGCCTGCACCTCGCGCGGGCCGGTGAACCGGGCATGTTCGCGGATGACGGTGCACCCCAGACCTTCGAACCGTTCCTGACTGTCGTGGGGCGCGATGGTCGCGATGGCGGATTTCACATGTGCATGGGCCGCGTCCCAATCCATCCCCTGCTCCCCGGCGGCGAGCAGCGCCTTTGAGGGCACGCAGCCATAATTCAAGCAATCACCCCCCATCTCGCCTTTCTCGATCAGAACGACCTTGGCCCCCATCTGCGCGGCGCCAGAGGCGACCGACAGGCCCCCGGACCCGGCCCCGATCACGCAGATGTCGGTCTTGATACGGCTCATGCGACAGGCTCCTTGCGGAAGACACGCAGGGCGATGGGCAGGAGCGCCAGAGCGCACAGCCCGATGATCGGCCCGAGGATGTAGGGTTTGAAGATGATCCCAAGATCGGGCGTGCCGCCGGCTTCGAACACCTCGCCCAGCCCGGAGCCGACGGAGGTGTAGATCAGCGCACCGGGTATGATCCCCACCACGGTCGTCACGGCAAAGACCCAGGTGCGCACGTTCACAAGCGCTGGCAGGACATTGGCCACGAAGAACGGCACCACGGGGACGAGGCGCATGAGAAACAGCACCGACCACTGGCTGCGGTCGATGGCCGACTTGAGTCTGGCGATGCGCCCCGGCGACGCCTCCATCCGCGCGGCGAGCCGTTCGCCCAGACCCATCTTGGCGGCAGTGAAGATAATGATCGCGCCGAGCGAGGCGGCCGTCACGTTGTAGAGCACGCCGGGAAACAGACCGAACAGGAAACCGCCGGTCAGTGTGGCAATGGTCGCGCCCGGCAGCGAGAAGCCCACGATAGCGGTATAGGCCGCGATGAAGACGAGGACCGAGAGGATGTAGTTGGCATCACGGAATTCGATCAGCGCCGCCCGGTTCTCGGCCAGCGCATCGAAGGTCAGCCGGTCGCGGAACACGATGAAGCCCACGACCGCGACGATGGCGATGACGGTGATCGGGATCAGGCGTTTGATGCGCGCGGCGGTCACGGCGGGCTCCTTCGGACAAGTGAGCGCACCATGACGCCTCGCCCGGACACCCGCCACCCCCCTCACGCCGCATTGATCCTGCGGCAAAAAATGTTTCAAATGCGCCCACGGGGCGTTTGACTTGACCCCTGAGGGCCCCTATAGACCGGTCTCCAACGAATTCCGCCCCGAATCCATCGGGATCAGTGGGCATGAGACGAGACTTCGGCCTTTAGGGCCGAGAACCTGACGGAGACGGGCGATGAAACGCACATTCCAACCTTCGAACCTGGTTCGCAAGCGCCGCCACGGCTTCCGTGCGCGCATGTCGACCAAGGCCGGCCGCAAGATCCTGAACGCGCGTCGCGCCAAGGGCCGCAAGTCGCTGTCCGCGTAAGCGGTTTCGGCATTTCGGCCAATCGAATGACACCGCCGGAGGCACCCGTGGACGGCCCAGAGGCCGGACGCGACGCGCCCCCGGCGGTTTCCGTTTGTCTGGAGACCCTGCGAAACCGCCCGGATTTCCTCGCCTGCGCGCGGGCCCGCAAGGCGCCGATGCCGGGGTTTCTGTTGCAGGGGCGTGACCGGCGCGACGACGATACGGTCGTGCGCGTGGGGTTCACAGCCTCCAAGAAAACCGGCAACGCCGTGATGCGCAACCGCGCCAAACGACGCCTGCGCGCGCTGGCGCGGGAGGTGATCGGCAACGCGGGACGCCCCGGATGGGATTACGTCCTCGTGGCGCGGCCCGACGCGACAGTCAGCCGGGAGTTCGCGGCCATGCGCGACGACCTCGCCCGCGCCCTCGCCAAGGTCCACGGGGCCTGACGGGTCCTTGCGCTGCAATGCAGCAACACGGCCAATCCATGACACGCGCCCCTGTGGCATCTTGTGAATTCCGATGAAATCAGGATGGTGCGTCCTGCGGCGCACCGATTGGCGCCGATCTGCCTGTGCCTGATTTCATTACGAGGGATGCCCCATGAAAATTGCGATGATCGGAACCGGATATGTCGGGCTCGTCTCCGGCGTGTGCTTCTCGGACTTCGGGCACGAGGTGGTCTGCGTCGACAAGGACCCGCGCAAGATCGAGATGCTGGAGCGCGGCGAGGTGCCGATCTTCGAGCCGGGGCTCGACAGGCTCATGCACAAGAACGTCGAGGCCGGACGACTGTCCTTCACACTCGACCTCGCCACCGCCATCGACGGAGCCGACGCCGTGTTCATCGCGGTTGGCACGCCCACTCGGCGCGGTGACGGTCATGCCGACCTCACCTATGTCATGGCCGCGGCAGAAGAGATCGCGAAGGCGGCCAGCGACTATATCGTCATCGTGACCAAATCGACCGTCCCCGTCGGCACCAACGCGCAGGTGCGTGACGTGGTCTCGAAGGCCAATCCATCGCTCGATTTCGACGTCGCATCCAACCCCGAGTTTCTTCGCGAAGGCGCGGCCATCGACGACTTCATGAAACCTGACCGGGTCGTCGTCGGCGTCGAGAGCGACCGCGCAGCGAAGGTGATGGAAGAGGTTTACCGCCCGCTCTACCTGCGCGATTTCCCCATCGTGACCACGGACCTCGAATCCGCCGAGATGATCAAATACGCGGCCAATGCCTTTCTCGCGACCAAGATCACCTTCATCAACGAGATCGCCGCGCTGTGCGAAAAGGTCGGCGCGGATGTGAAAGCCGTTTCCAAGGGCATGGGCATGGACGGACGCATCGGGAACAAGTTCCTGCACGCCGGCCCCGGCTACGGCGGGTCGTGCTTTCCGAAGGACACCAAGGCGCTCGCCCGGATTGGTCAGGAACATGCGAGCCCTGTGTCAATCGTCGAGACCGTCATCAAGGTGAACGAGGATGTGAAGCGCCGGATGATCGACAAGCTGGTCGATCTCTGTGGCGGCTCGTTCAACGGCAAGACGGTCGCTGTGCTGGGCGTGACGTTCAAGCCCAACACCGACGACATGCGCGATGCGCCCTCGCTCACCATCGTTCCGTCGCTGATCGGTGGTGGGGCCAAGGTGCGGGTCTGCGATCCGCAGGGCCGGCGTGAGGGCGAACACCTACTCCCCAGCGTATCGTGGGAAGAAGACCCCTATGCGGCAGCACAGGGGGCCGACCTCCTCGTGATCCTAACGGAATGGAACGAATTCCGGGCACTGGACCTCGACCGGCTGGCCTCCGCCATGGGTTCCGCCAGAATGGCCGACTTGCGCAACGTCTACAGCGCCGATGCCGCGGCCGAGGCCGGCTTCATCGCCTATGAGAGCATCGGGAGGATCGGAATGATGCGGGCCTGACCCTCAGTCCCGGTAGTAGTCGCGATACCACTCGACGAACCGCTCGACCCCGGTGCGGACATCGGTTTCCGGCCGGTAGCCGGTGAGCGTTTCAAGCAGGCTCGCATCCGCCCATGTGGCAGGCACGTCGCCGGGCTGGATGTCCATGTAATTGCGCCGTGTCTCGGCGCCCAGCGCACCCTCGATCGCTTCGACGAAATCGAGCAGCCGGACCGACGTGGAGTTCCCGATGTTCACGATCCGGAACGGCGCCACCGGCGACAGGCTGTCGCCCTCCGGCACCTCGCCCGCTTCGGGCCGCACCGGCACCGGGTCGAACATCAACAGCCGGATCGCGCGCACGAGGTCGTCGACATAGGTGAAGTCGCGGAACATCTCGCCGTGGTTGTAGACGTCGATCGCCTCGCCGGCGAGTGTGGCGCGCACGAACTTGAAGAGCGCCATGTCCGGGCGTCCCCACGGGCCATAGACCGTGAAGAACCGGAACATCGTCGTCGGCAGGTCATAGAGATGGGCGTAGGAATGCCCCATCGCCTCGGTCGCCTTCTTGGTCGCGGCATAGATCGTCATCGGCGTGTCGGCCTTGTCCGTCTCCCTGAACGGCATCTCGGTGTTCGCGCCGTAGACGGAAGATGTCGAGGCCATCATCAGGTGCTGGACCCCGTGGCGCCGCGCGGCCTCCATCACGTTGAACGTCCCGGTGACATTCGCATCGACATAGGCCCGCGGGTTTTCAAGGCTGTAGCGCACCCCGGCCTGCCCCGCGAGGTGGACGATGATCTCCGGCGCGAACCCGTCGATGGCGGCGTCGAACGCCGCGCCGTCCTCCAGCATCGCCTCGGTGGCTGTGAAGCCTAGCGACTGGTGCAGCATCGCGTGGCGCCGCGCCTTGAGCGTGACATCGTAGTAATCCGTCATCCCGTCATAGCCGTGGACCTGGTGGCCCTCGGCGACGAGCAGGTTCGCGAGGTGGTATCCGATGAAGCCGGCCGTGCCGGTGATGAATATGCGCGCCATGCCGGGCCTTTCCGCTAACCAGCCCGTCCTAGCCCCATTCACCGGGAGATTGAAGCGGCACGCGGCGCTTTGGCCACTCGCGTCGGAGGGCCGGGCACCCTATATCTGCGTCATGTCGCCCGTCGCCCATATCTTCGCGCTGCCCGTGCGCCTCTACCGGCTGGTTTTCTCGCCGTGGGTCGGCCATTCGTGCCGCTATCAGCCGACCTGCTCGGCCTATGCGCTGGAAGCACTGGAAAAGCATGGGGCGATCCGTGGAAGCTGGCTCACCATCCGGCGGATCGGGCGCTGCCATCCTTTCGGCGGTTCCGGGTTTGACCCGGTGCCGGAGACCGATACAAAAGGAAAAGAGCAGTAAACGGAGGGCGACATGCCCCGCCAGTTCCTTTTCCCGCTGACCACGGGCCGCTCCGGCACCGTGTTCCTGACCGAACTTCTGCGCCTGAACTGGAGCGGGGCCGAGGTCCACCACGAGCGGCTTGGATATGAGCTTCTGGGCGTCGAAAGCCCCGATGCCTCGCACTACACGCGCTTCAACTCGGTGGGGAACGACGCGCATGTGCGGACGTTCTGGCGTCAGAAACTCGCGCGTCTCATCGACAGCCCCGCCCAGCGTTATGCCGAGGTATCGCACTTCCTGTTCAAGGCGGGCCTCGTCGAGAACATCGCACCGCTCACCGAGGCGGGCGAAGTCCACCTCGTCATCCTCACGCGCGATCCTTTCAAGATCCAGTGGAGCTACGTCAACCGCTTCGAATTCGCCAACTTTGGTTTCACATGGCTTTTCGCCCTCGACCCACGCTACCCGAACACCGTCGTTCAGTCGCGGCCCTTCATGGAGCACGGGGTGGCCGGAAACTCGTTGTGGTATGTGCATGAGGTCTTTGCCCGTGCGGAATACTACGCGCTGCTCACCGCTGACATGCCCAATGTCCATATTCACCGCGTCGATCTGTCAGAAATCACCAGGCCGGAAGGGGCCGCTCGGCTCCTTACCGCTTTGGGGGAGCCGACCCAGGCCGAGGCCGTGAAAATGCCGCCGCGCCAGAACGCGACCAAGCAGACGATGTTCGACGACAAGATGAAGGCCTATTGCCAGCGCCTCGCCACCAACACGCCGCTTCAGTCCGAGGCCGTCGCGCGCAAGTATTTCGACGCCGGCCGGCGTCTGGCCACCGGTGTGCGTCGCCGCTGACACGGATTTCCGGCACCCCTTCGAATTGATCATGGACAGCGAAACCTGACCTTGGGTATCTTCTGCGTCAGGTGCTGCCGGGAGCGGCTGCACCCAAGGGGGCATTCGACAGACATGGCGTTCAAGGCCGGACAATCCGCGACTCGCGGACGCGACATCGAGAGCGTGCTGAGGGGATTCGTCCTGTCGCCCGTCTGCATCGGGGCGGCACTCTGCCTGACCCTGTTCATCACGGTATTCGCTCCGGGCGGGCTGTTTGCTCAGATGCCGGTGTGGCAACGCGGGCTGATTCATGTGTTCGACTGCGCGGCCTTCCTTGCGCATTCCTATTTCGTGGTGCCCCCGATGTTCCGCCTGGCATTCGACCGGGGCTGGCCAGTCCTTTGGGTGCATATTGCCGTCTATGTGCCCATCGCTCTGATCCTCGCCGTTGTTTTCGCAATGGTCGAAGCCGGCACTCTGACCGCGTCGGAGTTTTTCTGGCATGCCGCCATTGTCGTGACGTGGGTGGTGCTCTCCGCCGTGATCGGGCTCTTTCTGTTCTGGGTGTTCTTCCTGCCCCATGCCGGGCTCGACGTGCGGCCGGAGCAGATCTGGACCTATCATCCCCCGACCTCCTGCGGCTTGCAGGAGCATCTGTCGAACGACGCGCGGGGCCGGGTGCTCCGCATGATGGCCGAGAACCAGTATGTCCGCGTTTTCACCGAACGCGGCGAAGACCTGATCCGGCTCACCCTGTCCGAGGCCGAGCGCCTCGTTCCCGACGACGCCGGATTGCGTGTGCACCGGTCGCATTGGGTCGCACGCGACCTCGTGTCCGACTTTCGCTTCGAGGGCGGCAATCCAAGGCTCACAATCTCCGACGGCGCGCAACTTCCGGTCAGCCGGAACCGCGTCGGGGATGTGAGAGCGCTGCTGTCACTTCGCGAATAGTGACAAACCGCCATTTCGCGAATCGGGGCGCGTCAGTCGCTCCAAATCCGGCGTCAGTCGCTCCAACGCACACACAAACCCCCAACACCGATGTAGCTTTCCCGACGTGGCACGGGGCCCGCCCAGCGCGGGCAGTTCATGCAGGCAGCACCAAGTGAAACCAGCCACGGGCAGCGCGGACCTCCCCAGGACCGCAACGCCATTTCGAACCGGGCGCACAGGACGTTTCGTGCGATCTGGTGCATTACAAGGGGCGCGGCAGGCAGGCGCATTCACGCCGGCAACTGCCGCGCCTCGCTTCTCTTGCCAGCGCGGGCCCCGACGCCTAAACCGCCCACATGCTCGACGAGTCCGACGATATCCACCCGCTGTTTGACGGCGCGCCCTCCACCACGGAGTTCAAGAAGCTCCGTAAACGCATCCTGCGCAACGTGCGGGAGGCGGTGGAGCACTACGGAATGATACAGCGCGACGAGACCGGTCAGGCGGCACCGGGCCAGAAGTGGCTCGTCTGCCTGTCGGGCGGCAAGGACAGCTATACGATGCTCGCCGCGCTTTACGAGATGAAGTGGCGCGGGCTTCTGCCGGTCGACATCCTCGCCTGCAACCTCGACCAGGGGCAACCGGGCTTCCCGGCGACGGTCCTTCCGGAATTTCTCGAAGCCCGCCAGGTGCCGCACCGGATCGAATACGAAGACACCTATTCCATCGTGGTCGACAAGGTGCCCGCGGGGCGCACCTACTGTGCGCTCTGCTCGCGGCTGCGTCGCGGAAACCTTTACCGAATCGCACGCGAAGAAGGGTGCAACGCGGTCGTGCTGGGCCACCATCGCGACGACATCCTCGAAACCTTCTTCATGAACCTCTTTCACGGTGGGCGGCTGGCCACGATGCCACCAAAGCTCGTGAACGAAGAGGGCGACCTGTTCGTTTTCCGCCCCCTCGCCCATGTGGCCGAGGCGGATTGCGAGAAGTTCTCCCGCGACATGAACTACCCGATCATTCCCTGCGATCTCTGCGGGTCGCAGGACGGGCTGCAGCGCCAGCAGGTCAAGCAGATCCTCGACGGGTGGGAAGCGAATTCCCCTGGCCGCCGCCAGGTGATGTTCCGGTCGCTGATGAACGCGCGACCCTCACATCTGCTGGACCCCAAGCTGTTCGATTTCGCGGGCCTGACCCTGCGCGACAGCGAAGAAAGCTGATTTCCGAGCGCATTAACGGCTGATTGACTCGTGATCCCTATGGTCCTCGCGACCAGAGGGCCGGTGGCCCGTGATCAGGGGACAAATGATGAACACGACCACGGCCGCCGACCGCAACGCACTTCGCGCCAAGCTCCGCCTGATCCTGCTCGGGCCGCAGATGCTCGCCTTCCTCCCGGCGATCATGCTCTGCGCCTTCTGGTTCGGCGGCGAGGGTCTTCTCGTCGTTCTGGCGGTGCTGATGCCCGGCATCCTCGTGCTGACCGGCTCCGTCCCGATGCCCTGGCACGCGCGGCCGCACCGCGACATGCTGACCGGCCTCCCCGGGCGCAACGCGCTCATCTCGCGTCTCGCCTCGGGGCTGACCGAGGGCATGAACGAGTCTGGCGATCCGCCGGTGTGCCTCGTTCTCGAAATCGACAGTGCGGGCGATCTCGCAGCGCAGTTCGGGGAAACCGGCTCGGCCACGATCCTGCGTTCTTGTGTAGAGCGGATCAGGGCAACCTTGCGCGAAGGCGACCCGCTCGTCGCGCTGGCCCCCGGTCGGTTCGGCGTCGCCATCGCACGCACGCCGCGCACGGACCTTGAAACCGTCATCCAACTGTCCGGCCGATTGCAGGACGCCGTGAGCCAGCCGATCTCACTCGACGGAACGCGGGTGCTCCTGTCCTCCTGTCTCGGCTTCGCGATGCCCTCACGGGTGGCAGATCAGGTTGGCGAAAGCCTTCTGGATGCTGCCGAAAGCGCGCTTGAAGAGGCGCAGAAAGCCGGGCCGGGGTCGATCCGCGCGTTCTCTCGCGGGATGAGGCCTCGCATCGCGGTGCCCGACAATATGACCCGCGACCTCGTCCGCGCGCTGGAGGATGGCGAAATCCGCCCGTGGTTTCAGCCGCAGGTGTCGACCGATACGGGCGCACTCACCGGATTCGAAGCGCTGGCCCGCTGGGAACACCCCGAAAAGGGTCAGATCGCTCCGGCCGCCTTCATGCCCGCAATCGCTGCCGGGGGCCTGTTCGACCGGCTCGGTGAGGTCATCCTCTACCACGCGCTGACCGCCCTCAAGGCGTGGGACAAGGCCGGGCTGACCGTGCCGAATGTCGCCGTCAATTTTTCGCCCGACGAACTGCGCAACCCGCGTCTTTATGACAAGGTCCGATGGGAGCTCGACCGCTTTGGCCTCGCCCCCGAGCGTCTGGTGATCGAAGTGCTTGAAAACGTGGTCGCGCAATCGGATGACGACACGACGACGCGCAACATCGCGGCCCTGTCGCGGCTGGGCTGTGGCATCGACCTTGACGACTTCGGCACCGGCCACGCCTCCATCGCCAACATCCGGCGTTTCGATGTGAGCCGGATCAAGATCGACCGCAGCTTCATCAGCCAGGTGGACACGGACCGCGACCAGCAAAACATGGTGTCCGCGATCCTGACGATGGCCGACCGGCTTGGCCTCGCGACGCTCGGCGAAGGCGTGGAGACACACGGAGAACATGCAATGCTGTCACAACTGGGCTGTGGCCATGTTCAGGGATATTCCATCGCACGCCCCATGCCGTTCGAGGAGACTTCGGCATGGATCGAAGCCCATCTCGCCAACCGGCCCGTCGTTCCCGTGATCGCGCCCCGTGCCGGCGGCCAAGGCAGCGCCGCGTCGTGACGGGCGGTCCGTCGCCTTCAGGCGCAGCGCAACCGCCTGACACGGGCCCGGCAGGCTCCGCTCAGACAGGGCGAAACCGGGAAAACTGCTTGACCTTTGCCCCCGCGGGCGTTTGAACCCACCTGACCCGAAAAGACAGGTGGTGGGCCTTCATGGATAACCAGAATCGCAACCTCCTCATCGCGACGGTGCTGAGTTTTCTCGTCATCACCGCGTGGATGCTCCTCTTCCCCCCAGCGGAACCGGAAGCCGTCCAGCCCGAGGAAGTCGCAGAAACGCTCGCCCCCGGTGTGACGGACGAGACCGGCACGGCCACGCCGCCGAACGCCGCGGAGGCCACCGGCGACTCCGGCACGCCCGCAACTGGCGCCGACACCACCGCCGCCACCCTCGAAGACAGCCCGCGCATCCCGATCGAGACGCCGAAACTCTCCGGCTCGATCTCGCTCATCGGCGGGCGGATCGACGATCTGCACCTGACCGACTACCGCGTGTCCATCGCGGAAGGCGCCGACACCGTCACGCTGCTCCGCCCCTCCGGGCAGGACGCGGCGTATTACACGCTTTACGGCTGGGCGCCGGGCGGCGACCTTGGCAACAGCGACGTGCCCGGCGCGATGACCAACTGGACGCTGGAAGAGGGCGAGACGCTTACCCCCGACAGCCCAATCACGCTGGCCTGGACGAATGACGCGGGCATGACCTTCCGCCGCACGATTTCGGTGGATGAGGATTACCTCTTCACCGTGACCCAGTCGGTCGAGAACGGCTCCGACGTTTCGCAGCGCCTCGCCCCCTACGGCCTCGTGGCCCGCCATGGCGAGCCCACCGACCTCAAGGGTTTCTTCATCCTGCACGAGGGCGTCATCCGGCAGACGGACGAGGAACTGTCCGAGATCGACTACGACGACGTCACGGACCTCGACGTCGATCCGCGCGAACGTACGCCGGCCGAAGCGACCTCGATCACCGAAAACGGCTGGATCGGCTTCACCGACCACTATTGGGAAACCATCCTCGTACCCCAGTCCGGCCAGTCCTATACATCGGTCGTCAAATACGTCCCCTCGGCGGACATCTACCAGACCGAAGTGCGCATGCCGACGATGGAGGTCGCCCCGGGCGACCGCGCCGAAATCTCCACCCGCCTTTTCGCCGGCGCGAAGGAATGGGACACGATCCGCGACTACCAGAACGACGAGGGCATCTTCCGTTTCCTCGACTCGATCGACTGGGGGATGTTCTTCTTCCTCACGAAGCCGATTTTCGCGGTGCTGCACTGGTTGCATTCATTCATCGGCAACATGGGCTGGTCGATCATCGCGCTGACATTCGTCATCAAGATGGTGCTCTTCCCGCTCGCCTACCGGTCCTATGTCTCGATGGCGAAGATGAAAGAGCTTCAGCCGGAGATGGAGAAGCTGCGCGAGCAAGCGGGCGACGACCGCATGAAGATGCAACAGGGCATGATGGAGCTTTACAAGAAGAACAAGGTGAACCCCGCCTCGGGCTGTCTCCCTATCCTGCTGCAGATCCCGATCTGGTTCTCGCTCTACAAGGTGATCTTCGTCACGCTCGAACTGCGTCACGAACCGTGGTTCGGCTGGATCCGCGACCTCTCGGCACCGGACCCGTCCTCAATCCTGAACCTCTTCGGCCTCCTGCCCAACGCCACGCCGGACCCGACGAGCTGGTTCTACTTCTTCTCGCTCGGCATCCTGCCGATCCTGCTCGGTATCTCGATGTGGCTCCAGCAGAAGCTGAACCCGGCCCCCACGGACGCCACGCAGGCGACGATCATGAACTGGATGCCCTGGGTCTTCATGTTCATGCTGGGCCGCTTCGCTTCGGGCCTCGTCATCTACTGGATCGCGAACAACACGCTGACCTTTATCCAGCAGTACACGATCATGCGCAGTCACGGCGCCAAGCCGGACATCTTCGGCAACATCAGGTCGAGCTTCAAAAAGAAGCCGGCGACCGACAAGAAGTAGGGGCGTGAGCGCGCCCCTGCCCTTCCCCCTCGCCGAGGCACCGGACGATGCCGCGCGCGAGGCAGGGCGCCTGCTTTTCGCGGCGCCGACCGAGTTCCTCAAGGGCGTCGTCGCCATGTCGGGCCTGCCGCCCGATGACCGGCTCGAGGTCTGCTTCGCGGGCCGTTCCAACGTGGGCAAGTCGAGCCTGATCAACGCGCTCACGGGCCGCAAGGGCCTTGCCCGCGCGTCCAACACGCCGGGGCGGACGCAAGAAATCAATTTCTTCACGACGACAGACGGACCCTACCTCGTCGATCTGCCCGGATATGGCTATGCCAACGCGCCTCTGCCCATCGTCGAGAAATGGCAGCGGCTGCTGAAGTCGTATCTCTCGGGCCGCGCCACGCTGCGCCGGGCCTTTGTCCTGATCGACGCGCGCCACGGGGTGAAGGACGTGGATGACGAGATCATGTCGCTCCTCGACCGCTCCGCCGTGACCTTTCAGGCTGTTCTCACGAAGGCCGACAAGGTGAAAGCGACGGATCGCGAGAAGATCCTCAAGCAGGTGCGCGAGCGTCTGTCCAAGCACCCGGCCGCCTATCCCGAACTGGTCCTCACCTCCTCGGAAAAGGGCGACGGGATCGCCACGCTGCGCGCCATCATCGCCGGGCTGGATTGAGCGACGCCCGCGCCAGCCTTGCCGCCTGTTTCGCATCCGCGTAACACCAAGGGCGAACGCCCAAGGACACGACCATGAGAAAGCAGACGATGAACCGCGACTGGATCGCCACCGCCCGGACCCTGAACGAAGCCCTGCCCTATCTCCAGCGTTACGAGGGGGCGACGGTCGTCATCAAGTTCGGCGGCAACGCCATGGGCGACGACGCAGCGATGGAAAGCTTCGCCCGCGACATCGTCCTGATGCGCCATGTCGGCGTGAACCCGGTCGTGGTTCACGGCGGCGGCCCGATGATCAACGAGATGCTCGCCAAACTCGGCGTGGAGAGCGAATGGGTCGGCGGCAAACGTGTGACAGATGCGGCCACGGTCGAGGTCGTCGAGATGGTTCTTGCAGGCCGGGTGAACAAGCGGATCGTTCAGGCGATCAATGCCGAGGGCGGCCGCGCAGTGGGCCTGTCGGGGAAGGATGCGAACCTCATGGTCTGCGAACCGACCGATCCCAGGCTGGGCTTCGTCGGCACGCCGGTCGAGGTCGATCCCTTCGTGCTCAAACGACTGGCCGATTCCGAGACGATCCCGGTCATCGCCCCCATCGGCGTGGGCCGTGACGGCGAGACGTTCAATGTGAACGGCGACACCGCCGCGGGTGCAATCGCGGCGGCACTGAAAGCCGACCGCCTGCTCCTGCTGACAGATGTCGCCGGGGTCAAGAATGCCGAAGGGCAGTTCGTCACCGAACTGACCGCCATGCAGATTCGCGACATGACCCGCGAGGGCGTCATTTCCGGCGGCATGATTCCCAAGACCGAGACGGCGCTTGCGGCGATCGAGGGCGGCGTGCGCGCGGTGGTGATCCTCGACGGGCGGGTCGAAAACGCCTGTTTGCTTGAGCTTTATACCGAGCAGGGCCCCGGCTCGATCATCCGCCAAGGCTAGACGGCAGCGTATGCTGCGGCGCGGCTTGCCCGTATGGCAGCACTTCGGGTAGAACGTTCAGGCACCCCTGAAAAGTGAGACACCCCGACGTATGACTCTGCGCCTCATTCTGACCCGTCACGCCAAGTCCAGCTGGGACGATCCGCACATGAGCGATCACGACCGCCCCCTGAACAAGCGGGGTCGCGAGTCGGCGTTGGCCATCGGTCGGTGGCTGTCGGTGAAAGGGCTTTGCCCGGATGAGGTGTTCGTCTCGTCGGCGGAGCGGACGCGCGAGACATGGAACCTGATCTCCCGCGCCGGCTGCCCGAGTGTCGCGCCGGAAATCGCCCCGTCGCTCTACCTCGCCGAGCCCGATACGATGCTGAATGTTCTGAAAGGCGCGACCGGGAAGACCGTCATGATGATCGGCCATAATCCCGGCACCACTTTCGCCGCGCGCGGGCTTCTCGACACACCGCCCGCGACCCACCTTTTCGACCGGTATCCAACCGGAGCAACTGCCGTCATGGACTTTGAGATCGACCGCTGGGAGGACCTCATCTGGCGGATGGGCGAGCTGGTCGATTTCGTCGTTCCGCGCGATCTTGTCGCTGCGGAAGAGGCCCTGGCAAACGAACCGCCAGCGCTTTCGGCCTGACGACGTCGTGACGGCAGGCAACGGGCCCTCGCTTTGCGGGGGCCCTTGTCTTTTCCGGGGTCGCCTTCAGTGCCCGATGATCTGGCTCAGGAACTGCTGGGTGCGCTCCGACTTTGGATTGTTGAAGAACTCTTTGGGCTCGTTCTGCTCGACGATCTGACCGTCCGCCATGAAAATCACGCGGTTCGCGACAGCCTGCGCGAAGCCCATCTCGTGCGTCACGCAGAGCATGGTCATCCCCTCCTCCGCGAGCTCGATCATGGTATCGAGCACCTCCTTGATCATCTCGGGGTCGAGCGCCGAGGTCGGCTCGTCGAACAGCATGATCCGCGGCATCATGCACAGCGACCGGGCAATGGCCACACGCTGCTGCTGGCCGCCCGAAAGCTGGCCGGGATACTTGTTGGCCTGTTCCGGAATCTTGACCTTTTCGAGGAAATGCATGGCGCGTTCGACTGCTTCCTTGCGCGGCACCTTGCGCACCCAGATCGGGGCGAGCGTGCAGTTCTCGAGCACCGTGAGATGCGGGAAGAGGTTGAAGTGCTGGAACACCATCCCGACTTCCGAGCGCACCTTGTCGACGTTCTTGAGGTCCGAGTTCAGCTCGGTCCCGTCCACGACGATCTTGCCCGCCTGATGCTCCTCCAGACGGTTGATGCAGCGGATGAGTGTCGACTTGCCGGACCCGGACGGGCCGCAGATGACGATCCGCTCGCCGCGATAGACGGTGAGGTCGATGTCGCGCAGGACGTGAAAGGTGCCGAACCATTTGTTCATGTCGGCAATCTGGATCGCGACCTCGTCCGAGATCTGCATTTTCGACGTATCGACGGAAGGTTCGAGTTCGAGCGTTGACATGATGCGGATCCCTTAGTGGTGGTCTTTGCGGAGTTTCTTTTCCAACCACATCGAGTAGCGGGACATGGCGAAACACGAGAGGAAGAACAGGAGCGCGATGAAGCCGTAGAGCTCCCATACGATACCGTTCCAATTGGCGTCGGCGCGGATCGACCCGGTGAGGCCGATGGGGTCGAGCAGACCGATGATGGACACCAGCGTCGTATCCTTGAACAGGCCGATGAAGGTGGACACGATACCGGGGATCGAGATCTTGAGCGCCTGCGGCAGGATGATGAGCCGCTGCGCCTTCCAGTAATCCAGCCCCAGCGCATCCGCGGCCTCGTACTGTCCTCGTGGCAGGGCGGCGAGGCCGCCACGGACGACCTCGGCGATATAGGCCGAGGCGAAAAGCGTCGCCATGATCATGACCCGCAAGATGATGTCGAAATTCGTGCCCGGCGGCATGAAGATGTTGAGAAGCGTCGAAGCTACGAACAGCAGCGTGATAAGCGGCACGCCCCGTATGAACTCGATGAAGCCCACCGACAGGTACTTCACGATCAAGAGGTCCGACTGCCGCCCCAATGCCAGCACGACGCCCAACACGAGCGAGATGGCGATGGCGACCACCCCGATCCAGACCGAGAGCATGAAGCCACCGAACAACCGGCTCTCCACAACCTCGAGCCCCAAAGGGATGACCGAGAACAGGCCGGACGAGATTGGCCCGACGAGGAACAGCCAGAACAGGATCGGGACGAGCACCGCCACGATCACCGCGCCGAGGTTGCCGATCACGCCGTAGAGAAAACGGTAGGCTAGATAGCCGAGCGCCGGGCCTGCCGCGACAAGCAGAGGGGTCCAGATCGCCCCGCCCCACATCAGCCACGGCGCGAGGAAGAGGTAGGCGCCCGTGAACCACAGGACCTTGCGCGGGAAGACGTCGGAAAACAGCACCGGCCCCAGCGCCACGAAGAGGCCCAGGAAGGTCAGGATCGGCCGCCAGCGCAGCTCGTCCGGGTAGAACCCGAACAACAGCTGCTGCCAGCGCTCGGTGATGACCCCGTAGCAGGCCCCGCCGTGTTGCTTGCCAAGGTCCGCGATGATCTCGCGACACTCCGACAGCGACCCGGCGCCCCATGTGGGCGTCCAGAGCCACGGCACGATCGCGGCGAGGATCATGTAGATGAACATGAGCGACAGGATGGTCAGGATCGAGTTGAACCAGCCGGAAAACAGGTTCTCGCGCAGCCAGCCGATGATGCCGACCTCGGAGACCGGCGGCTCACGCTCGGGCAGCATGTCTTCGCGAACGTAGGAATAGTCGGCCATCTCAGCGCTCCTTCAACTTGACGGAGTTGTTGTAGATGTTCATCGCCCCGGAAATGGCGAGCGAGATCAGCAGGTAGATGAGCATCGTCATCATCACCGCTTCAAGCTCGCGCCCGGTCTGGTTGAGCGTGATCCCCATCAGCGTGCCGGTGAGGTCCATGTAGCCCACGGCGATGGCGAGCGAGGAGTTCTTGGTCAGGTTCAGGTATTGCGAGATGAGCGGCGGGATGATGACCCGAAGCGCCTGCGGCAGGATGACGAGCGACATGATCCGCCGTGGCCGGATGCCCAGCGCCGCCGCCGCCTCGGTCTGACCGCCGGAAATGGCGAGGATGCCGCCGCGCACGATCTCGGCCACGAAGGCCGCCGTATAGAGCGACAAGGCCAGCCACAGCGCGATGAAGGAGTTTCGCATGTGGGTGCCACCGGCAAAGTTGAAGCCGCGCAGTTCTGGCTTGCCAAGGTAGAAGCCCATGAGCCAGAGCGCGATGATCGTCGGCAGCAGTATGACCGCCGCGCGCCAGTACCACGTTCGCGGCCTGAGCCCGGTTCGGTTCTGTATTCGGTCCGCCCGTTTTCGGATCAGGCCAGAGACGAGTATCCCCGCGATCAGCGTCGACAAGACCACGATCAGTTCGAGGCTCACGTCGAAGCGCAGCCACGCATCCCCGAACAGGTGAACGTCGCCAAGCCCCTGACGCCAGGACAGGGGGTTGCCCTCTTCATCCATGCGCCCGAACAGCGGCTCGGGAACGTAAAAGCCGCGGTTGGTGAGCGCCACGTTTCCACCCAGCAGCATACTGGCCGCCGGGTCTTCGCCCCGGTAGGCCGAGGGCGCGGGCAGCGTCTCGATCAGGATGGCCATCGAGAAGACGATCCAGAGCAGCACCGGCACGTTGCGGAACATCTCGACATAGACCGTCATTATCCGCGCGATGAGCCAGTTGTTCGACAGGCGCAGAACGCCCACGATGACGCCGACTATGGTCGCCATGATGCAACCCATGACCGCGACCAGCAGCGTGTTGAGAAGACCCATGAGACCCGCGCGCGCATGGCTGTCGCGGGAGTCGTAGTCCAGCAGACGCTGGTTGATATCATACCCGGCAGGTTCGCCGAGGAACCCGAAGCCCACCGATTTCCCAAGATCCGCAAGGTTCTGGACGGTGTTGGACACAAGCCAGCCGATCAACAGCAGGAACCCGATCAGGGCGACGATCTGGATCGTGGCCGAGCGGTACCGGCTGTCATAGATGAGCATGGATGGACGGAAAGAGCCGCCCTCCGGTTCGGTCGCTGTTGTCATGGATTTTCCCCGTTGCCGCCGGTCTGTCTCCGAGCGGGTTGTCCCGCTTCCTGCATCCGGTCGAGCGTGTTCAGCCCCTGAAAGAAGTCGGGCGCGAGGTTTCCCCCGCGCCCGTTCTCATGCCTTAGCGGAAGGGCGGTGCGTAGAGCAGGCCGCCGTCTTTCCACTGGGCGTTCAGCCCGCGGGCCAGCCCGATCGGCGTCGACTCACCGATGTTCTTCTCGAAGATCTCGCCGTAGTTGCCGTTGGCCATGATCGCTTTCATCGCCCAGTCGGCTTCGAGGCCGAGCATCTCGCCCATCGTGCCTTCGGTGCCGAGGATCCGGTTGATTTCCGGGTTGTCGGTGCCGTTGGACAGTTCCTCGATATTGGTCGAGGTGATGCCGAATTCTTCGGCGGCGATCAGCGCGTTGAGCGTCCAGCGCACGATGTCGGCCCATTCGTCATCGCCGTGGCGTACGAGCGGCCCGAGCGGCTCTTTCGAGATGATTTCCGGAAGGATCGCGTGATCCGTCGGAGTCTCGAACGAGGCACGAGTGGCGGCGAGGCCGGAAGCGTCGGTCGTGTAGGTGTCGCAGGCACCGGCAAGGTACTGCTGCTGCGCCTCGGCGTTGGTTTCGATCGGAACCGGCTCATAGCTGATGTTGTTGGTGCGGAAGAAATCCGCGAGGTTCAGCTCGGTCGTGGTGCCGGTCTGGATGCAGACAGTCGCGCCGTCGAGTTCCTTGGCCGAGGACACGCCCAGCGCCTTGGGCACGATGAAGCCCTGACCATCGTAGTAGTTGACGCCGGCGAAGGTGAACTTGAGGTCCACGTCACGGGTCAGCGTCCAGGTGGTGTTGCGCGACAGGATGTCGACTTCACCCGAAGCCAGCGCGGTGAAGCGGGTCTTCGGCGTGGTGGGCACGAATTCGACGGCCTCCGGGTCACCCAGAACGGCGGCGGCGACGGCACGGCAGACGGCGACGTCGAAGCCTTCCCATCGGCCATTGGCGTCGGGCGCTGCAAAGCCGGTCAGGCCGGAGTTCGCGCCGCACTTGAGCGAGCCGCGCGCCTGGACATCGTCCAGCGTCGCGGCGGATGCGGCGCCGGCCATCATGCCGGCCGCTGTCAGCGCGCCGAGAAATACGGATGTTTTCATGTTTACCTCTTCCTGATGTTCGCCCGTTTCGGGCGTTATGATCCGGTCTTACGGCCGGTGGCGATACGAGGAATGGGGCAGACCCCCTCCATGCCAAGAGTTTGGGCAATTATTCGTCTGTGCGTCAAGGGCCGAGGGATTCGTTACGGGAGACTAACCCAAGGTAATCCTTGGATTTTCGTTCTCGGCAGAAATTTCCGGTTCAGGTTTTTTGATCGGCGAGACGAAAAAAGAGCGCCGAGTCCAGAAATGCCTGTCGTTTCAGCGCCGCATGTTCGGTCGCCTCCTCGTCCGCGCCCCACAGTTCGGCCTGCCAGTCCTCGTCGATCCGCGACACATTGAACGCCTGTTCGGGGTCGAGTTCATCGTGGGCCACGGCAAGCCCGATGATGAGCGAGCCGGAGATCGCGACGAGGTCATGGAATGCAGCCAATCGGAACGCGTCGAGGGCGAAGACCTGCGCGCGAAGCCGCTCGAGCGCGGCCTGATCCTGCGGCGCGTGCATGATGCCGATACGGGGCTCGAGCCGCGCGTCGAACCGCGCATGCGCCCAGTCGAGCAGCGGGTCCCATCCCTCGGCCTGCCGCGCGACGAGTTCCACGGGCGTATCGGCGCGGTAGCAGGTCAGGTCGCTATCACCATAGGCCGCGATCAGGTCGGCGACCTCGGCATGCTGCACGGCCACCTTGTCGAGCGCCGAATTGGCGGTGCGGGTCATGGGCATGACGGAGGGGTCGATATGCTCACCCTGCGCCTCCCACTCCGCCGCACAGGCCTCGGCCAGGGCCAGCGTGGGCAGCGTGAAAGGAGCCTTGGCCGGTGTGCGCACCGTCCTGTGGTCGAGATAGACCGTGAATCCCCCGTCGCAGCGGTCCGCGCGGGTCTCTTTCCAGAACCGTTTCGGGGCCCAATCGCTCATGATCCGCTCCAAAGTCTTTCGATGGTGGGGACGAGGTCGGCGACCCGGTCGATCACCGCATCCGCACCCGCCTGTTCAAGGTCTCGCGCCGCGTGATAGCCCCATGTCACCCCGATGGTCGAGACCCCGGCGGCCCGCCCCGCCTCGATGTCATAGGTCGTGTCGCCCACGAACACCGCATCCTCCGGCGCGACACCCGTGGCCGCCAGCGCCGCGTTCACCATCGCCGGATGCGGCTTGGACGGATGGTCGTCCGCCGTCTGGGTGGTCGCGAACAGACCCGCGATCCCGTAGGTCTCGACAATGCGTTGCATCCCCCGGCGCGACATGCCCGTTGCAGTGCCGAGAAACACCTCGTCACGCGCGGCGAGGCTCTTCATCGCTTCGAGTACCCCGTCAAAGAACGGCGGCGCCCCGTCGTGCTGGCGCGCGGTCATATAGGCATTGCGGTAGGCCTCCACCATCCGCGCCTGGTCGTCCTGCGTGAATGCGCCGAACAGCCGCGCAATCGCCTCGACCAGCGACAGGCCCACGACGCTGAGGGTGTCCGCCCGGGTCGGCATAGGCAGGTCCGCCTCGTTCGCCGCCGCCTCCATCGCCGCGACGATGGCATGCTGGCTGTCGATCAGCGTCCCGTCGACGTCGAACAGGACGAGCTTCAGGGGGCCCATTCATCCTCCTCGAACGGGTCGTCCGGGGCTTCGTTGGCGTGCAGCCCGAGCTGTTCCCAGGTCCGCGCCATGTGTTCTGGTAGCTCCGCCTCGATAAATATCTGCCGCTTCGTGACCGGGTGCTCGATCTCGATGGACCGCGCATGAAGATGCAGCTTCTTCGACACCTCGCCGCCCAGCATCGCGCCCCAGCCGTCGCCAAGGTTCTCCTGCCCTGACCCGCCGTACTTGCCGTCGCCGATGATCGGATGGCCCAGCTCGGCCATATGCGCGCGCAGCTGGTGGGTGCGCCCCGTGACCGGCACGAGCCCGACCCAGGCGGCGCGCTGCGCCAGCGGCTCGATCACGACGTAATCCGTCTCAGCCCGCTTGGCGCCCTCGACCTTGGCGACCTCGGCCGGATGAAGGCAGAGCATCTTCTCGCCCTCGCCTTGGCCGCCATGCCCCGGCGCCTTCACGAGCCCCCATTTGAGCGTCCCTTTGCGCGGCGTCGGCACGCCAGCAACGATGGCCCAGTAGATCTTGCGCGTGTCGCGGTGCCGGAAGGCAGCGGTCAGATCCTTGGCCACCTGCCGCGTGCGGGCAAGAAGCAGGACGCCCGACGTATCCTTGTCCAGCCGGTGAACGAGCCGCGGCTTGTCGTCGTAGCCGGAGGTCAGCGCCTCGGCCATGCCGTCGATATGTCGGGTCTGTTTCGACCCGCCTTGCGTCGGCAGGCCCGGCGGCTTGTTCAACGCGATGATGTGGTCGTCCTGATAAATCACGCAGTCGCGGATCAACTGCGCATCCTTGTCGGTGACCGACGAACGCGGCGCAGGCTGGGGTGCATTCGCATCGGGCAGCGGCGGGATGCGCACCTCCTGCCCAACTTCGACGCGGGTGGAGGCCTTGACCCGCCCGCCGTCCACCCGGATTTCGCCCTTGCGGCACATCTTCTCGATCCGGCCCTGCGGCACATGCGGAAACAGCCGCTTGAACCAGCGGTCGAGCCTTTGGTCGCCTTCACCCGCGGCGACCTCGACGGTCTGAACCCGGCTCATGCGAACACCGCCCGGGCCGCATAGGCCCCGACCACGAGCGCACCAAGGGACAGCGCGACCGAAAGCGCGACATAGCCCGCCGCACTCGCCACCTGCCCGCGTTCGAACAGCGTCAGCGTGTCGAGCGAGAATGCCGAAAAGGTCGTGAACCCGCCAAGCACGCCGGTCATCAGAAACGGGGCGTAGGCGTTGCCGCCCTTCTTCGCCAGCACGACGAACAGAACGCCCATCAGGAAAGACCCCACGACGTTCACGATCAGCGTTCCGGCGGGGTAGCCGTGACCGAAAGCCCGCGTGGCGCCCACGTTGACGAGATAGCGCCCCGAGGCGCCAAGAGCGCCACCCAGGGCGACTGAGAGAACTGTGCCGAACATGGCCTTCCTCTCCCGCGTAGGGGCGGCGGAGTCAACCACGCCGCTTGGCCCTCAGCCCGGCGAAGAAGTCCACGCGCTTCTTGAGTTCCCGCTCGAACCCGCGCTCGACGGGCTGGTAGTAGACCGGGCGCTTGAGGTCGTCAGGGAAATAATCCTGTCCCGAGAACCCGTCCTCGGCATCGTGGTCGTACTGATACCCGGCGCCGTAGCCCTCGTCCTTCATCAGCCGCGTGGGTGCGTTCAGGATGTGCTTGGGCGGTGGCGCCGATCCGGTCTGCTTCGCCTGCGCCCGCGCGGCTTTGTAGGCGACGTAGCCCGCATTGGATTTCGGCGCGAGGGCGAGGTAGGTGACCGCCTGCGCCAGCGCCAGTTCACCCTCGGGCGACCCGAGACGCTCATAGGTCTCCCAAGCATCGATACAAATCCCGTTGGCCTGCGGATCGGCAAGCCCGATGTCCTCCACCGCCATCCGGGTCAGGCGGCGGGCAAGGAACCGGGGGTCTTCACCGCCCTCAAGCATCCGCGAAAACCAGTAAAGCGCCGCATCCGGGTCACTCCCACGCACGGATTTGTGCAGCGCCGAGATCAGATTGTAATGCCCGTCCCCGGACTTGTCGTATTGCGCCGCGCGCCGCATCAGCCGGGTGGCGAGCGCCTCGCGGTCAAGCTTGCCGTCGACCTGCCACGCCATCACCTGTTCGATGAGGTTGAGCAGCGCGCGCCCGTCCCCGTCGGCCATGTCGATCAGCGCCTCGCGGCCCTCGCCGGTCAGCGGCAGCGCCCGCTCCAGTTCCCGTTCGGCCCGCTGCGCCATCCGCTCGAGGTCGGCGGGCTCCAGCCGCTTCAGCGTGATGACCTGTGCACGGCTCATGACAGCGGCGTTCAGTTCGAAGGACGGGTTCTCGGTCGTTGCCCCCACGAGCAGGATCGTCCCGTCCTCCATATGCGGTAGAAACCCGTCCTGCTGCGCCTTGTTGAAGCGGTGGATCTCGTCGACGAACAGGAGGGTCCCCTGCCCGTTCTGGCGCCGGATCTTGGCGGATTCGAAAACCTTGCGCAGGTCCTGAACACCCGTGAAGATCGCCGAGATCTGGATGAAGGCGAGGTCGGTTTCATCCGCCAGCAGCCGCGCAATGGTGGTCTTGCCAACCCCCGGCGGCCCCCAAAGGATGAGCGAGCCAAGCGAACCGGACGACAGCATGACGCCCAGCGGGCCGTCCGGTCCCAGCACAGCCTCCTGCCCAATCACCTCGTCCAGCGCGGAAGGGCGCAGCCGGTCGGCCAACGGGCGCGGCCCGCCCCCTTTCGCCCCTTCCGCAACGCTGTCGAACAAATCCGCCATGCGCCCAATCTAAGCCCCGGCGCCCCCGGCTACCAGCGCCCCTCTTCTCTGTTTTGAAAAACCTTCGGGGGAGGCCGGGAGGGGGCAGACAGCCCCCTCCGGCGGGGGTCCGGGGGCTGGCCCCCGGCGCGGCGACCCGGGCCTTGCCCGGGGCGCAAACCCTCACAACAGGTTGTATTCCTGCGCGCGCTGCACCGCCTCGGCGGTCGTTCGCACGAACAGCGCCTCGCGCGCCGCGCGCAGCCGCGCCTTGAACGCACTTTCCGAAATCCCCAGCGAGGCCGATGCTTCCGCGTGCCGGTTCCCCTTCGCAACCAGCCGGAGCGCCATTCGTTGCGCCGGGGTGAGCCGTTCCGGCGGCGTCGCGCGCTCGTGCAGTTCCTCGACAATCTCCTGGATCTGCGCAATTTCGACGTCCGTGAACTCCCGGTCATCGCGGGCGAAGCCGCCGATGGTGCGCGACGATGTGGGGCCGGCGGACACCGCGATCCCGTAGACGAGGCCGTAGGCCCGCGCCTGACCGAGGATGCCCAGAGGGTCGGGCAGGTCGATGTCGCTCCAGCGGATCGCGCCGTCGTTGCCGAAGCCCCAGAACACCATCGGGTCGGCCAGCATGTAGCCCTTTTCGGTATAGGTCTCGGACCAGCGCGGATCGTAGGTCTGGATCATCAGGTGGGCGGCTGCAAAGCGGATATGGAGGCCGAGCGCGAAGCCACGCGGCGCCATGTCATTGAGCTGCGCCAGACCGTGATCCAGCCCCAACATATCAGACATCTGCACCTCTTATGTCCCAATTTCGCATCATGCGACAAACGCGATTACAACCGGCTTTGACAACCATAAATTGTGCAGCCAGAATTGCGCAAGGGAATTCACCATGAAGGCAGGAACATATGGACGATGACGACCTCGTGGCGTGGCTCAACGCACTGGACGACGAACAGCGCGAGATGCTGGCGCGCCACCTCGATATGATGCCTGACGACCCGATCGACGGGACCGAACGGACGGACATGATCGAAGCCGCGCTTCATTTGCTCAAGGTGAACCAGCCGGGAAGCTCCGGCCGACTGAACTGATCCAAATACTTGTTATTCAAAGAAAAACCCCCGCTCGGTCACGCCGTGCGGGGGTTTTCGATCTCCGGACGGGCCGGGTATCGGATCATTCTTCTGCGAAGGCGGCCTCTTCTTCGGCAGCGACGCGGGCCTTGTCGGCGGCGCCCTTGGCGTCGACGTCGCGATCGACGAATTCGATGATCGCCATCGGCGCCATGTCACCGGTGCGGAAGCCGGCTTTCAGGACGCGGATATACCCGCCCTGGCGGTCCTTGTAGCGCGGGCCGAGTACGTCGAACAGCTTGGCGACCTGGGCCTCCAGCTTGAGCTGGCTCGACGCCTGACGGCGGGCGTGCAGGTCACCGCGCTTGCCGAGCGTGACGAGCTTCTCGACGATCCGGCGCAGTTCCTTGGCTTTCGGCAGGGTCGTCTTGATCTGCTCGTGCTCGATCAGCGATCCGGCCATGTTGGCGAACATCGCCTTGCGGTGTTCGTGGGTTCGGTTCAGGCGGCGATAGCCCCGTGCGTGACGCATTTTGGTCTCCTATCTCAGGTTTTGCTTTGTCTGGCGACCATGCGTTTCGGCCGCTCTCCTTGGGGCATCATCGCCCATGTGTTCCCCGGTCTTCCGGGCATTTCGCGGGACGAACATCGCCCGTCCCGCCTGTCTTTTTACCGATGCACATCGCGTACACATCATGTGCACACAGTGTACATACGATTGTATGACCTCAGAACTGGTCCTCGAACTTCTTGGCCAGGTCTTCGATGTTCTCCGGCGGCCATTCCTCGACGTCCATGCCGAGGTGCAGACCCATGCCCGAGAGCACTTCCTTGATCTCGTTGAGCGACTTGCGGCCGAAGTTCGGGGTGCGGAGCATCTCGGCTTCGGTCTTCTGGATCAGGTCGCCGATGTAGACGATGTTGTCGTTCTTCAGGCAGTTTGCCGAGCGGACCGAAAGCTCCAGTTCATCCACCTTCTTGAGCAGAAGCGGGTTGAACTCGAGCCCGTCGTCGTCGTCCTGACGCGAGGCGCTTTCCGGCTCTTCGAAGTTCACGAAGATCGACAGCTGGTCCTGAATGATCCGCGCGGCGAAGGCCACGGCATCGTCCGGGGTGATGGAGCCGTCGGTTTCGATCTTGAGCGTCAGCTTGTCGTAGTCGAGCACCTGACCCTCACGGGTAGGCTGCACGTCATAGGACACCTTCTTGACCGGCGAGTAGATCGCGTCGACCGGGATCAGGCCGATGGGCGCATCTTCCGGCTTGTTCTTGTCGGCCGAGACATAGCCCTTGCCCGTGTTCACGGTGAGTTCCATGAACAGGTCGGCGCCATCGTCGAGGTGACAGATGACGTGATCCTTGTTGAGGATCTCGATCCCTGCGGATTCCGAGATGTCACCGGCGGTGACGACCATCGGCCCCTTGGCGGAGATCGACAGGCGCTTGGGCCCTTCGACTTCCATGCGGATCGCGACGCCCTTGAGGTTCAGGACGATGTCGGTGACATCTTCCCGCACGCCGGCGACCGACGAGAACTCGTGCAGCACGTTGTCGATCTGCACACTGGTGATGGCTGCGCCCTGAAGCGACGACATCAGCACGCGGCGCAGCGCGTTGCCGAGGGTGAGGCCGAAGCCACGCTCCAGCGGTTCGGCGACGACGGTCGCCTGACGCGACGGGTCATTGCCCGGCTTGACGTCCAGCTGTGTCGGTTTGATCAATTCAGCCCAGTTTTTGTGGATCATGCGTCCCTCCATTCCTGTCCTGCCTCCATGTCCAAAAGGCAGAACGCCCGAGGTTCAAAAATGACGTGCTCGGGCCGGGGAAACCCCCGGCCCGAGCGTAATAAGTCGTGCCTCAGACGCGGCGGCGCTTCGGCGGACGGCAACCGTTGTGGGCGATCGGCGTCACGTCACGGATGGACGTGATGTTGAAGCCGACAGCAGCCAGCGCACGCAGCGCGGACTCACGGCCCGAACCGGGGCCCTGCACTTCGACTTCCAGCGTTTTCACACCATGTTCCTGAGCCTTCTTGCCGGCGTCTTCGGCGGCCATCTGGGCGGCGAAGGGAGTCGACTTGCGCGACCCCTTGAAGCCCATCGTGCCAGCCGACGACCAGGCAATCGCATTGCCCTGCACGTCGGAGATCAGGATCTTGGTGTTGTTGAACGAGGAGTTCACATGCGCCACACCGGCGGCGATATTCTTGCGCTCTTTGCGCTTTGCGCGTGTCTTGTCGCGTGCCATTGCTCAGTGCCTCCCTTACTTCTTCTTGCCGGCGATAGCTTTCGCCGGGCCTTTGCGCGTGCGCGCATTGGTGTGCGTACGCTGACCGCGCACGGGGAGGTTGCGGCGATGACGCAGGCCGCGGTAGCAGCCGAGGTCCATCAGGCGCTTGACGTTCATCTGCATGTCGCGGCGCAGGTCGCCTTCGACAGTGAAGTTGGCGTCGATGTGCTCGCGGATAGCGAGGACTTCGGCGTCCGACAGCTCGTTCACACGACGGGATACGTCGATGTTCGTCGCTTCGCAGATGTTCTTGGCCGAGGTGTGGCCAATTCCGGTGATGTAGGTGAGGGCGATCGGGACGCGCTTGTGCGTCGGGATATTCACGCCGGCAATACGTGCCAAGTCGGTCTTCCTTTTCGTTGCGGACCCGTAGCACCAGGTCCTTTTTTCACAACGTAAGCCCGCGGGGTGTGATCCCTGCGGGCCGCAGCTGAAACTCTGGTCTGGTGTGATCGGGGCGCGACCCCGTTGACACCGATTCCCCTATCGGGATGCGGTGCTTTACGAGGGAATCACAGGCGCGTCAAGGGCTGCGGCTCTTGTGCCACGCACTCACGTTCCCGCGAAGGTTTGACCTATGTTAAAGCCGGGCCCGGGGATACGGGCCATCTGTCCGCGACACATCAGCGCGAATGGAATCGTTTTGGACATACAAGTGGTTTATATCAGCCTCGCGCTGCACCCGATGGGGCATCCGAGCGATCAGGAAATACTCCAGCAATCCGACGCGCGGTGCCGCGCCCTTGGCATGACGGGGTTCCTGTTTCGGACCGGGCGCTATTTCGTTCAGGTGCTTGAGGGAACGGCGCGCGATGTCTGGACCGTGATGACCGCGATCCGCCGTGACCCGCGCCACGACATCCTGCGCGAATGGCCCCCCGTGCTCGCGCCGCAGCGGACCTTTGACGGCTGGTCGATGGGTTACGGGCCGCTCGACCGGGACGGCGTGCTGTTCATGTTGAGCAAGAACTGCCCGTTCGACACGCCGCGCGACGCGCTCGTCGATCAGCTTTTGCGGATTTCCGCCAGCCAGAACTGACCGCGCTATGGTGCCGGGCAGATGTCGAGGATCAGGGGATCGCTCCAGTCCGAAGCGTCCAGCTGCACCGTCCCGTCCCCGCGTTCGAGGAGCGTGAAGACGGCGGGTGTGATGAACGGCCCCGGCTCCATGCAGTAGCCCGTGCGAATCTCGATCTCGCCGTCTTCGAGGTAGGGTTCGAAGGGTTCGTTGAAGGTGCAATTCCACTCGATCCCTTCAAGGCCCAATTGGCTCAGCACGAGGTGGTCCTCGTCCACCGTGTAGAGCGGGCCGTAGTCGTCGAAGCCGTCGAGGAAGTCACAGCCGCGCGGGCCGTTGACGAAGGCGTTGGCCGTGGCGGCGACGGGAAGAAAGAGCGACGCGCTGATGAGTGCGGCAAGGGAAATGGCATGGTTCAAACGAAAGTCCTCCGATCAATGGCCGAAGGATCGTTGCAAACCGCGCTTCGGTCAATCCGGGCCGCGCAGGCCGGAGGGGCCGAAAAGAAAACGACGGCCCGTCTGGACCGCCGTTATTCGTCTTGAGCTTGCGGGACCGGCGCGCCGGTCCGGGTGCGGTCAGCCGAGGATGGCCTTGATCGCGGCGCCCACCTCGTCGATCGAGGCGAGGCCGTCGACGGACTTCAGGTCGCCCTTGGCGTAGTAGTAGCCGATCAGCGGCGAAGTCTTCTTGTAGTACTCCATGAGTCGCGTGCGCATGCTTTCGGCGTTGTCGTCGGCGCGCACCGGCTGTCCGGCGGCTTCCGCTTCTTTCGCCCGGTTCACGACCCGCTCGACCAGCGTGTCGTCGTCAACCTGCATCTCGATCACGGCGTCGAGCGTCGCGCCCTTGTCCGCCAGCAGTTTGCCAAGCGCATCGGCCTGACCCAGCGTGCGCGGGAACCCGTCGAAGATGAAGCCGCCGGCGTGGTCGCCTTCGAGCTTCTCCGCGATCAGGCCAATCACGATCTCGTCCGTGACCAGCTCGCCCGCGTCCATGATCGCAGCGACCTTGTTGCCCATCTCGGTGCCCGAGGAGCGCGCTTCGCGCAGCATGTCGCCCGTCGAGAGCTGGATCATGTTGCGTTCGTCCACGAGCTTTTTCGCCTGAGTGCCCTTCCCTGCACCAGGCGGTCCAAGAAGAATGATATTCATCGTCTGGCTGGTCCCTTCCGTCCCTTTTTCGCTGCTCCGCCTCCACGTTTCCCGCGAAGCTGCGATTTCTCGATGAGCCCTTCGTACTGATGTGCGAGCAGGTGGCTCTGGACCTGCTGGATGGTGTCCATTGTGACGGACACGATGATGAGGATCGACGTCCCGCCGAAGTAGAACGGCACCGACAGCTGGGCGCGCAGGATCTCGGGCAGGAGCGCGACGGCCGCAAGGTAGAGCGAGCCGAGCACCAGGATGCGCGTCACCACGTAGTCGAGGTATTCGGCGGTCCGCTTGCCCGGGCGGATGCCCGGCACGAAGCCGTTCTGGTTCTTCAGGTTGTCGGCCACGTCGTCCGTCTTGAACGCCACTTCCTTGGTGTAGAAGAAGGTGAAGAAGATGATCATGACCGCGAAGAACAGCAGGTAGAGCGGCTGACCCGGACCGAAGTAGGCAAGGATCGTCGACATGACCGGCCCGGTCGAGCCGTTCGTGCTGAACGTCTGGAGCGTCGTGGGCAGCAGCAGCAACGCCGAGGCGAAGATCGCCGGGATGACGCCCGCCGGGTTCACCTTGATCGGCAGGTGCGACGAGCCGCCGTCATACATCTTCATCCCGACCTGACGGCGCGGATACTGGATGTGGATCTTGCGCAGCGCGCGTTCCATGAACACGACGAAGGCGATCACGGCCATGACCATGATGATCACGCCGATGATGACGGCCGGGCTCACGGCGCCCGAGCGGCCCTGGCTGAAGAACTGCGCGAAGGCGGCCGGAAGCTCGGCCACGATGCCCACGAAGATGATGAGCGAGATGCCGTTGCCGATGCCGCGCGCGGTGATCTGTTCACCGAGCCACATCAGGAACATCGTGCCGCCCACCAGCGTCACGACCGCAGAGGCCACGAAGAACGGCCCCGGCGTGGACACGAGGTCGCCCGCCTGAAGGCTGTTGGCGAGCGCGAAGGCCTGCCCGGTGGCCAGCGCCACGGTGCCGTAGCGCGTGTACTGGTTGATCTTCTTGCGGCCCGCCTCGCCCTCTTTCTTGAGCTGCTTCAGAGGCTCCCACATGGAGGCCAGAAGCTGCACGATGATCGAGGCCGAGATGTAGGGCATGATGCCAAGGGCGAAGACGCCCATGCGCCCCAGCGCCCCGCCGGTGAACATCGACAGGATGCCGCCGATGCCGGAGGCCGCCTGCTCCATGAAATCACGCAGCGCGCCTGCGTCGATCCCCGGAACCGGAATATACGTCCCGATCCGATAGATGATCAGAAGCCCGAGGGTGTAGAAGATACGATTGCGAAGGTCTGTCGCCTTGCCCAGCGCGCCCCACGAGAGGTTCGACGCCATTTGTTCCGCTGCAGATGCCATAAGGCCCCCTGTTCGTGGAAACGCCGCCGGACCGTTTCCCGGCTCCGGCGGCGCTCTTGGAAATCCCTGCGCTTATCTAAGTCGCCCGCGGGCGATGAACAAGCGTTACTCTACCGCAGCCGCCGTCGTGAGCTTGCCGCCGGCCTTTTCGACCGCTTCGACAGCCGACTTGGAGGCGCCGGTCACGGTGATGTTGGCCTTGGCCGAAAAGTCACCCTTCGCGAGCACACGAACACCGTCGAGCTTGCGGCGCACGACGCCGGCCTCGACCAGTGCATCCTCGGTGATGTCGCCCGAGAGCTTCTTGGCGTCGATGAATTTCTGGATGATGCCGAGGTTCACAACAGCGAACTTCTTGCGGTTCGGCTTGTTGAAGCCGCGCTTGGGAAGACGCTGGTAGAGGGGCATCTGGCCGCCTTCGTAGCCGTTGATGGCCACACCCGAACGGGATTTCTGACCCTTGATACCACGGCCTGCGGTCTTGCCTTTGCCCGAACCGGGGCCGCGGCCAACGCGCATACGTTTCTTGGTGGCGCCGGGATTGTCCCGGAGTTCATTGAGTTTCATGTCGCTTCTCCTTAGCCGGAATTGCCCCCGAAGCGATCTGGGCAAACGCGGCGTTATCGATGTGTGAGTCGTGCTCCCAGCGGGAACACCGGGCGCGTATAGCGTTGTGCGGGCCGCGACACAAGCCTTGTGACACGGCGTTTGGGCGCGATGACGCGTGCGTTGGGGCCGAATGTCGGATGACGCCTTGTTCGCCGGCTAGCTCGTAACCGACAACCCTGCCTGCTGCGCCGCCCAGGCCCCGAACAGCGGTCCTTCGTAGATCGGGCGCTTGCGCTTGAGCCGCCGGCCCTGAGGCGCGGTCAGGTCGGGACGCGCGAGCGGGCCATAGCTGTGTGCCACATCGGCAGACAAGTGTGGCACATGCGCCAGAATCGCGAGCCGTTCGGACGGTTTGAGGATGGAGAGGCTGTAGGGCGAGGGATAGAAGCTCTCGCTCGGCACGCCATTGGCGAAGAGGACCGCGTGGCGCGGCAGCAGGATCGAGAAATAGGTGATCGAGCTGCGCCCGCGCATGTAGCGCACGCCGGGGCGCTTCGCGAGCGCACGCGCCGGGGCGAAGACTTCCTCACCGCCGGTCACATGATCGTTCTTGTGCGACGAAACCAGGACCCGGTGCAGAGGGGACAGGACCAGATCCGTCGTCGGGTATCCGGGCGCGAGGCTGTCCTTGGGGAAATTGAGCGGGGTCTGCGCATTCAGAACCCCTTCGAGCTGAACCTCCCGCGACCCGATCCAGAGGATCGGCTGGGCGCCATCGTCGAGCGTGACGACCTTGTCGCCGGGGCGTAGGTCATCCACCCGGCGCGGGCCTTCGGGGGTCTCGATCAGCGTGCCCGGGCCGAAACAGGCGAAAATCTCGGTGTAAGGCGTGGATGGTTCGTCGGTCGAGGTGCCGACGACCTGGTAGTTCTGTCCCGCGACCAGTTCCTGCGAGGACACGAACCCGATGCTGGGCGTCGCGCCGCCTTCGTCAAGCACATAGATCGTGATGTTGTCGGCCGGGTCTGAAGACCCGACGGGCCGGATGACATAGGCGTATTCGTTCTCGATCGTCTGACCGGCCGGGTAATTCGTGCCGTTTATGGTCGTCGGATTGGTCAGGTACTGCTCGGACGAGCTGTCGTCGAAGGTCGGATCGTCGTCCAGTGTCGTGTCGAGGTCGGTGACTTCGACGACCTGAAACCCGGCACCGGGGTTGAGCGTGATGATGGTGTTCCCGGCAGACGACGGATTCGAGTTCGCGCCCGGCGGCCAAGGGTTCGGCCCCGAATGGGTCGTATCGCTAATGCTGTAGATCGCGAGAAACGGCATCCTGACCTCCTGCTCCGATTTTCGCCCGGAATTGAGATGGGATCGGGGAGGTTTCGCACCAGAATTGAGGGTAAGGCCGCGCCGGTGGCGCTGCTTGGCGCCGTTTGTGGCCGGATCGCCCGGATTCGGGGGCGGCTCTGGCGCGTGGCGCGCGTTAACCGTGTTGAGTCAGAGGGTTAACAAGGCCGGAGAACATGGCGCGATCGGGGCATCGGTGAAGGATATGCGCCAATTGCGGTGCGGCTGTGGTGATCGTTTCCCAGGTTTGTCCAATTGCCGGGGACATGTGGCAGGACTGGGGCATGTCAGGTCAGGAAAACCTGACGGTCGGGGTAACAACCGTGTCCGGAGCGGTACATTCGCGAATCGGGCGGCTTACAGAAAAGCGGGGCCGCTGACTGGCCCCGCTTTCTGTCGTGTCGTTGGTCGCGAAGGCTCAGCCCAGCTCGCCCTCGGCGTACCAGTCGCCCATCTTGACCTCGGTGGCGTCGCCGGCCATCTCGGCAAATTCAGCCGGGTCCTGCGTGCCACCATCGCGACCCCTGTAGTGATAGGGATAGACGTAGGTCGGCCCGAACTCCTGCACCGCGCTCGCAGCGGCTTCGGCGTCCATCGTGAAGGGCAGGTTCATGCAGATGAAGGCGAGGTCGATGTTTTCGAGCGCCCGCATCTCGGGGATGTCCTCGGTGTCGCCGGAGACATAGACCCGGAAGCCGTCGAAGCTGAGGACATAGCCGTTATCGCGGCCCTCAGGGTGGAAGTTCTTGCGCTCTTCGGTCGTGTTGTAAGCCGGGATCGCGTCGATGGTGAGCCCATCCCAGTCCATGCTGTCACCGTTGGCCATCGACACGGCGCCGTCCGAGATTTCGGTGGGCAGCATGCCGTTCACGGCCGGGTTGGTGACCAGGGCCGTCTCGGGGCCGACGAGCGCCGTCAGAACCTCGGCGTTGTAGTGGTCGCCGTGCTCATGGGTGACGAGGATCAGGTCGGGGGCCGGGAAATCGGCGTAGTCGTCCGCCGCGCCGACCGGATCGACATAGATCACACCCTTGGGCGTCTCCATCACGAAGGAGGCGTGGGAGACGGGGTGGACCGTGATCTCGCCCGCGTCGGTTTCGAACATGTTGGAGCTATGCGCGGCGGCGAGGCCCGCATAGGGCAGGATCGTCGCGGCCCCGGCGCCAGCAGCGGCGGTGACGAGGAACGTGCGGCGTGTCGTTTTCATTGTGTCTCTCCCTGTTTCGCGTGGTTCTGAGGGTACTACGCGCGAGGTGACGTAGGGTTCACTTGTGGGAGAGGTGGGGGATCACGATGGGGTGAGGGCGGGGGTCGTGTCCGTCCCGAGGGAGGGAGGAGACTGGCAACATCCGGGCCGGTCGTCAGGATCGTTCCGAGAGGCACGGCCCCGTTTAAGCGTACCGCCAAGATTGGTCGGGCCCAAAAAAGACCGCAAGCAAGTTGCTATTTGCGGCAGTGAAGCGTTGAAAGAGTCTATCGTGGAAACGATATCTCCAAAATGAAATTGTACCGAACTGCTGCCACTGGCCTTATGAATTTCGGGAGAAGCTACTTGGATACGGCGCAGCACGTCATATCCGGAATTCGTTCAAATGAACTGAAACTGACCTACGACGCCCCGGCCTTCGCACTTTTGGCGCATGCCTTCGAACTCCAACTAAAAGCGGCGCTCATCGTTCAGGGAAAGACGCCGGAGGAAGTAGAAGCGTACGAACATGATATTTCTAGGCTCTACGCGGATGGTAGGAAACTTTCAGGGCAGGACTTCACTATCGACGACCTACAAGGGATTGTACGCAATAGGTGGAATGGTTTCCTGAGAACTGCTCGTGATGAATACCGATTGCGATTGAGTACTCGTTTGGGCACATCAGATCCTGCCGTCCTGACTGAGTTCGGATGTTTTGACAACCATACTATTGGGTCGTCACTTCCAGAGCTAAATTCTCAAATTCAATGGCTTAGCGAGCGTCACGCCCACGATGGAAGCAAGTTTCGTTACCTCAAGACCGGTTTCGACCAACATCTGGTAATTTCTGCATTTGGGCTGAACGAAAACGTTCCGATGCGGTCGATACAATGGGCTTCCGAAGCGCTTGATGCGAAGCTCAGGCAGTTTCTATTTCCATAAAAAAACACCCCGGCCATTTCTGACCGGGGTGCTCTTTCTGTCAAGCGTGGCGGGCTGAAGCCCGCCCTACTTGGGCGTTGTAGGCCGGGCTTCAGCCCGGCGACGCGGGCTTAGCCGCGCTCTTCCACGATTTCCACGAGGTGCGGGATGGAGTTGACCATGCCACGCACGGAGGGGGTGTCCTCCAGTTCGCGGGTTTTGTGCATCTTGTTCAGGCCCAGGCCGATCAGCGTCTTGCGCTGTTTTTCCGGGCGGCGGATCGGGGAGCCGATCTGCTTTACGACGATGGTTTTTGCCATGTGTCTCAGGCCTCCTCAGCAACCTGGCTCGACTCGGCCGGGGCCTCGTCGCGGCCCGGCAGGATGTCGGCGACTTTCTTGCCACGACGCTGGGCGACAGAGCGCGGGCTCTGCTGCTTGGTCAGGCCGTTCAGCGTGGCGCGGATCATGTTGTAGGGATTCTGGGAGCCGATCGACTTGGCGACGACGTCCTGAACACCCAGCATTTCGAACACGGCACGCATCGGACCACCAGCGATGATCCCGGTACCTTGCGGGGCGGTGCGCATGACGACGCGGCCGGCGCCGTGGCGCCCGTCGATGTCGTGGTGCAGGGTCCGGCCCTCACGCAGCGGCACGCGGAGCATGTTGCGCTTGGCGCTTTCGGTGGCCTTGCGGATCGCCTCGGGCACCTCTTTGGCCTTGCCCTTGCCGAAGCCGACGCGGCCTTTCTGGTCGCCCACGACGACGAGGGCTGCGAAGCCAAAGCGCTTACCACCCTTCACGGTCTTGGACACACGGTTGATCGCGACGAGGCGATCGGCGAATTCCGGCGTTTCGTCGCGGTCGCGACGATTGTTCCGGCGATTGTCACGTTCTGCCATAAGGCATTCCTTTTTCAGGTGGCGCGCCCCGTGTTGCGAGACAGGCGCCGGTTTGGCTCGATCCTTGGTGAGCGGGTCGCTCCCGGATCATCGGAGGGGCGAGCGCGCCGCCCCTCGCAAAGTCTTGGTCGGCGGGGCGCACCCCGCCGTGTCCGATCAGAACTTCAGACCGCCTTCACGCGCGGCGTCGGCCAGAGCCTTCACCTTGCCATGAAAGAGGAAGCCGCCACGGTCGAAGTAGCACTCTTCCACACCGGCTTTCTTAGCGCGTTCCGCAATCGCGGCGCCCACCTTGGAGGCGGCCTCCACGTTGTTCTTGCCGACGAGGCCCAGGTCCTTCTCGAGCGAGGAGGCCGAGGCCAGGGTCACGCCCTGAATGTCGTCGATCAGCTGGACGCTGATGTTCTTGTTCGAGCGGTGCACCGACAGACGCATCTTGCCGGCGTTGACTTTCCGCTGCTTGTTCCGAACGCGCAGGCGGCGCTTCAAGAACAGGTCTCGTTTGCTGTTTGCCATTTTCGCGTTCCTTACTTCTTCTTGCCTTCCTTGCGGAAGATATACTCGTCCTTGTACTTGATCCCCTTGCCCTTGTAGGGCTCGGGAGCACGCCATTCGCGGATGTTTGCCGCGACCTGGCCGACGAGCTGCTGATCGGAGCCTTCGACGACGATCTCGGTCTGCTTGGGCGAGGTGATGGTCACCCCTTCCGGCACTTCGAAATCGACTTCGTGGCTGTAGCCCAGGTTCAGCTTCAGGGTGTTGCCCTGCATCTGAGCCCGGTAGCCGACGCCCGAGATTTCCAGCTCTTTCTTGAAGCCTTCCGACACGCCCTGGACCATGTTGGCCACCATCGTGCGGGACATGCCCCACTGCTGACGGGCGCGCTTGGACTTGCCGCGCGGCTCAACCGACAGGACGTTGTCATCGATCGAAATCGTGACATCGTCGGTGGCGGTGAAGCTGCGGGTGCCCTTGGGGCCCTTCACTTCCACGGTCTGGCCCGACAGGGACGCCGAAACGCCCGAGGGGAGCTCGACCGGCCGTTTACCAATACGAGACATTCCAGACCTCCTTAGAATACCGTGCAGAGCACTTCGCCGCCAACATTCTGGCTGCGTGCTGCTGCATCGGACATGACGCCCTTGGGCGTGGAGACAATCGAGACACCGAGGCCCTGACGGACCTGCGGGATCTCCTTGGCGCCCATGTAGACGCGGCGGCCGGGGGTCGAGACCCGCTGCAGCTCACGAATGACGGGGGTGCCATCGAAGTATTTGAGGCTGATTTCAAGGGTGGGGTGACCGTTCGCGTCAGTCCCGCCTTCGTAGCCGCGGATGTAGCCTTCGTCCGCCAGCACGTCCAGCACCCAGGCGCGCAGCTTGGAAGCCGGCGTCGAGACGGTGGATTTGCCGCGCATCTGCGCGTTGCGGATACGGGTGAGCATATCGCCGATAGGATCGTTCATCGTCGTCTCTCCTTACCAGCTCGATTTAACCAGGCCGGGGATCTGGCCATTCGACCCGAGATCCCGCAGCGCGATCCGGCTGACCTTCAGCTTGCGGTAATACGCATGCGGACGGCCAGTCAGCTGGCAACGATTGTGAAGACGGGTCGGCGATGAGTTGCGGGGCAACTTCGCCAGCTTCAGGGAAGCGCGGAAGCGATCCTCCATCGGCTTGGACTCGTCGTTGATGATTTCTTTCAGCGCGGCACGCTTGTCAGCGTACTTTTCCACCAGCTTCTGACGCTTGGCTTCACGCGCGATCATGGATTTCTTAGCCATTACTCGATCTCCAAGGATCAGCTGTTGAAGGGCATGTTGAAGTGCTTCAACAGGCTCTTTGCTTCCGCGTCAGTCTTCGCGGTGGTGGTGATCACGATGTCGAGGCCCCAGACTTCGTCGACCTTGTCGAACTCGATCTCGGGGAACACGATGTGCTCTTTCATGCCCATCGCGTAGTTGCCGCGACCGTCGAACGACGTGCCGGGCACGCCGCGGAAGTCGCGGATGCGGGGCATAGCGATCGTGATCAGGCGGTCGAGGAATTCATACATCCGGTCGCCGCGCAGGGTGACTTTCGCACCGAGCGGCATGTCCTCACGGACACGGAAACCGGCGATGGATTTCTTCGCCTTGGTGATGAGCGCCTTCTGGCCGGAGATCTTGGTGAGATCTTCCTGCGCCGACTTGGCTTTCTTGGAGTCGCGAACGGCCTCGGCACCGCAGCCGATGTTCAGAACGATCTTGTCCAGACGCGGGATCTGCATGTCGTTCTTGTAGCCGAACTCTTCTTTCAGAGCGGGCTTGATCGTTTCGCGGAAGACCGTGCGCAGGCGCGGGGTGTAGTTTTCAGCGTCAAGCATCAGATCACGTCCCCAGTGGTTTTGGCGAAACGGACCTTCTTGCCGTCTTCCTCGCGGAAGCCGACGCGGGTCGCTTTGCCGTTTGCATCGAGAAGCGCCAGGTTCGACAGGTCGATCGGCATCGCCTTTGGAAGGCGGCCGCCCTGATTTTCCTGGCTCTGGCGGGTGTGACGGATGGACATGTTCACGCCATCAACGACAGCCTTGCCGGTTTTCGGAGAAACCGAGGAGATTTCCCCCGTCTGGCCCTTGTCCTTGCCGGCAAGCACGACGACCTTGTCGCCTTTTTTCAGTTTCGCAGCCATCACAGCACCTCCGGAGCGAGCGAGATGATCTTCATGAAGTTCTTCGCGCGAAGCTCACGAACCACCGGCCCGAAGATACGGGTGCCGACCGGCTCGTTGTTGTTGTTGAGGATGACGGCCGCGTTGCGATCAAAGCGGATCGCGGTGCCGTCTTCGCGACGGACTTCTTTGGCGGTGCGCACGACGACGGCCTTGCGGACGTCACCTTTCTTTACGCGGCCGCGCGGGATGGCTTCCTTGACGGAGACGACGATGATGTCGCCCACCGAAGCGTACTTACGCTTGGAACCACCCAGGACCTTGATGCACTGCACCCGGCGAGCGCCGGAGTTGTCAGCGACATCCAGATTGGTCTGCATCTGGATCATAGGGTTTCTCCTGACCTGTGGGGCTGGCCTCTGGCGTCAAAGCCCCATGGTTTCGATCGAACTGGAATGCCAGCCGCCGTTAAGCGGTGATGACTTCCCAGCGTTTCGTTTTGGACTTCGGCGCGCATTCCTGAATGCGGACCGCGTCACCAACCTTGTACTGGTTGTTCTCGTCGTGAGCCCGGTACTTCTTGGACTTACGAATTGTCTTTTTCAGAACGGGGTGCGTGAAACGGCGCTCGACGAGCACGGTCACGGTCTGGGCGTTCTGGTCCGAGGTAACGGTGCCTTGCAGGATACGTTTGGGCATCTGTTCTGGCCTCCCTTACGCTTCGGCGGCTGCGGCGGCAGCCTTTTCATTCAGAATGGTTTTGACCCGTGCGGCATCGCGGCGGACCTGACGCATACGGGAAGTGTTCTCGAGCTGCCCGGTGGCCTGCTGAAAGCGCAGGTTGAAGGCCTCTTTCTTGAGGTCGCCCAGCTGATCTTTCAGCTGATCGGCGCTCTTGTCTCTCAGTTCGCTGGCGTTCATCGCCTCTTCCTTTCCAACAACACCGGTGAGCGCCCGCTTGTGGGGTAACTCGCAACCCGGTGGTTCATGCAAAACGCACGAATCCCGCGCACGGGACTCGTGTGATGGGGCTCTATAGACGCACGCTGCCGGTGCAGCAAGGGTTTCTGTCAGCTTTTTCACGGGTTTTCCCGGGGAATACGCGTGATCCCACCGCCTTATTGCCGGGTTGCCCGGGTCAGCCCCGGCGACTAGCCTGAAACGATTGTATCAATGGGTTCAATAACGCCGGGGTAGAGTGATGCTTGCAGGACTGATGATGTTGCTGATCGGGTTCGGCATGCTGGCCGCGATCGTCGGGCTGGACTTCGCCAGCGACCCCGAGGAGGAGCAGACCGAGGATGGCGGGCAGACCGATGCCTCCTCCGGGTCGCCCCCGGACGAGGAGCAGGACGAGACGGGCGATGTCGACGCGCCTGATCCTGACGACACGCCGGACGCGACCGACACGGCCGGTGTAATGCTCACCCTGAACGAGGAGGAAGTCCTCTACGGGTCGGCTGGTGAGGACATGCTGGTGCCCGACGCGGAAACCGATCCGGAGTCGGCGACAGAGGAGGTTTTCCTCGAAGAAGGCGACGACGTCGCCACGGTCGATTCCATGCGCTCTGTCGACGTTTTCGGCGGCGAGGGCGACGACACGATCTCGCTCGACAAGCACAGCAGCTTCAGCTCGGCGCATGGCGAGGACGGGGACGACACCATCAACCTCGCCGCCGGGAATTTCGGCTATGGCGGGGAAGGCAACGACGTCATCAACCTCGATGTGCGCGACGGCACCCCGGATTACGGCGGCGCAGCGGACGGCGGCGCGGGCGACGACACCATTGTCGCACAGTCCGGTTTCATCGAGTCCCGCTATTTCTACGGCGGCGTCAACGTCGAGGGGGGCGAAGGCAAGGACACCTTCGACCTGAGCTATCACTATTCAGGGTTCGCCGATCCCGAGTTCATCGACGAGCCTGACGCGGAAGCCGCGACGCACCTTGGCGTAAAGGACTTCACGCCGGGCGAGGACACGCTTTCGATCACGATCGTCAACGAAACGGACGACAGTCTTGACCTGAAATCGGCGCAGATCGTCGATGGAAGCACGCTCCAGATCACGTTCAATGCCGGAAGCGAGCATCCCGAGTTCACGACCTCCATCCGGCTTGGCAGTTCGGGGATCGAACTGGACGACGTGACGCTGGTGGTGGCGTAACCCCGCCATTCCCGCGCGGAAGCACAACGGCAAGGTGTCAGGCGGCGGGCGCGCTGCGGGAGGCCGCGTCGCGGTTTCCGTGCAGCACCTTGGCGCGCAGGTTGAGCGCCGTGCCCGCCTCGATCAGCCCGTAAAGCTCCGGCTGGTTTACCTTCATCCGGTCGAGCTTGTTGCGCTCGATCTGCCAGACGCGGGCGGTGTCGGACACCTGCACCGTGGCGCTGGCGAGCCCGTCACCCATAAGCGACATCTCCCCCACGAAATGCCCCGGCGCGATGCGGGCCACGTCAGCCCCGGCCGCCGTCACCGTCGCGGCACCGCTGATGAGGTAGGTGAGAAACCGGGGACGCACCCCCTCCTCCGTCAAAACCTCGCCCGGTTCCAGCGTCTCCTGCCGCCCCATGTCGAGGAGCAGACGCCGCGCGCCCGGCGTACCGGCGGTGAGCCAGTCGGCGATCATCATCCGTTCCTCCTCGGTGAATTTCGCGCGGCGGTCGCGCGACCACAGGAGCACGATCTGCACCACGTTCACGATCACAAGGAGCGCCTGCCAGAACGCGCCGACCACGTTGCCGATCATGAACCAGTCGAACACGATCCCGGCGATGGCCGAGCCCATGACGAACAGCCGAAGCCAGAACATCCGCCGCATGAGCGAGGACACGATCAGCAGGATATAGGAGAGATGGCCGAAGAAGCCGTCGGTCAGAAATGTCAGGTCCATGGGATGCGGTCAGTCGTCGCTGCAATGCAGAATGGAAACACGCGCTATTGCTACCCAAGCCACAGGGCGTATTCAAAGGAAAACGCATCTGACCGGAGCCCGACATGGCCGACATCACCTCCCTCTTCGTCACCCGCCTCTACCGCGCCCGCCTCGCCGAATCGGGTGCCGAGGTGTCGCCCGAGGAGTTGGAGGCGGCCTGCTGGGCCATCTATGAGGACGACCAGGCCGGGCAGGACTGGTGCGAGGCCGAGGGATATCCGGGCTACACCTCCTACGCGTCGCTCACCGACCTGCCATGGCGCTCGCCCACCTTCGCGGCGGTGGAGAAGGCGCTGGACAAGCATGTGGCGGCCTTTGCCGAAGACCTGGAGTTCGATCTGGGCGAGGGCAAGCTGGTGCTGGAGGATCTGTGGATCAACATCCTGCCCGAGGGCGGCACGCACAGCTCCCACCTGCACCCCCACTCGGTGATCTCGGGGACGACCTATGTGGCGATGCCCGAGGGGACATCCGCGCTCAAGCTGGAAGACCCCCGCTCGGCCCGCATGATGGCCGCCCCGCCCCGCCGCAAGTCGGCGCGGGAGGACCTGCGAACCTTCGTCTACGTCGCGCCGGCGGTTGGCGACGTGCTGCTGTGGGAGTCATGGCTGCGCCACGAGGTGCCGATGAACATGGCCGAGGAAGAGCGGATTTCAGTGAGCTTCAATTACAAGTGGGAGGGGTGACGGGCGCGCGCCTGCCCGTGGGGTGGCGCTTCTGACCTGCGTGGTCGCCACTTGATCTTTGACACTCCCGGAAGAGTTCGACCCGTCGTGCGAGGGTGACAAAAGCGCCAGCCCGCCGGACGGGCAGGCGCTCGCCCGGCACCTGCGGTGCTGTTCGGGCGAAGGCGCTTCGTCCACAAGGTGTCCAGAACGAAAAACCCCCGACGCTCTCACGCCGGGGGCTTCTCGATTTCGTAGTAGGGTGGGTATTAACCCACCGCCCTTACCAGTCCTCGCGGACCACGGTGCGGGTCTTGATCGGCAGCTTCATCGCGGCGAGGCGCAGGGCTTCGCGGGCGATGTCGTCGTTGACGCCGTCGATCTCGAACATCACGCGGCCCGGCTTGACCTTGGCGGCCCAGCGGTCGACGGACCCCTTACCTTTACCCATCCGGACCTCGATCGGCTTGGCCGACACGGGGACGTCCGGGAAGATACGGATCCAGACACGGCCCTGACGCTTCATGTGACGCGTCATGGCCCGACGGGCGGCTTCGATCTGGCGCGCAGTGATGCGCTCCGGTTCAAGTGCCTTGAGGCCGTAGGTGCCGAAGTTGAGGTCGGAGCCACCTTTGGCCTCGCCCTTGATCCGGCCCTTGTGCATCTTGCGGAACTTCGTGCGCTTCGGTTGCAGCATGTCTAATCCTCCTTAGCGACGACCGCCCATGGCACCACGAGGGGCCGGGCCGTCCTGGAGTTCCTGTTGCTTCCGATCACGCGCTGCCGGATCGTGCTCCAGGATCTCACCTTTGAAGATCCACACCTTGATGCCGATGATGCCGTAAGGCGTCTTGGCTTCGGCCAGGGCGTAGTCGATGTCGGCGCGCAGGGTGTGCAGGGGCACACGACCTTCGCGAAGCCATTCGGTCCGGGCGATTTCCGCGCCGCCGAGACGGCCGGCACAGTTCACACGGATACCGAGGGCGCCCATACGCATGGAGTTCTGGGCCGCGCGCTTCATGGCACGGCGGAACGACACACGACGCTCGAGCTGCTGCGCGATGGACTCGGCCACCAGTTGCGCGTCCAGCTCGGGCTTGCGGACTTCGACGATGTTCAGGTGAAGCTCGCTGTCGGTCATCTTGGCGATCTTCTTGCGGAGCACTTCGATGTCCGCGCCTTTCTTGCCGATGATGACACCCGGACGGGCGGTGTGGATCGTGACGCGGCACTTCTTGTGCGGACGCTCGATGATCACACGGCTGACGCCGGCCTGCTTGCATTCTTCCTTGATGAATTCGCGGATGCGGATGTCTTCGAGAAGAAGATCACCGTATTCCGCGGTATCGGCGTACCAGCGGCTGTCCCAGGTGCGGTTGACCTGGAGGCGCATGCCGATCGGATTGACTTTCTGACCCATTAGGCTTGCTCCTCAACTTGACGCACCTTGATGGTGAGTTCCGAAAACGGCTTCTTGATCGCGCCGAACCGGCCACGGGCACGCGGACGACCGCGCTTCATGACAAGGTTCTTGCCGACGAACGCTTCCGCAACGACGAGTTCGTCGACGTCGAGGTTGTGGTTGTTCTCGGCATTCGCGATCGCGGACTGAAGGCATTTCTTCACATCCATCGCGATCCGCTTTTTCGAGAAGGTGAGATCGGACAGAGCCTTGTCCACCTTCTTGCCGCGGATCATGGCGGCCACGAGGTTCAGTTTCTGCGGGCTGGTGCGAAGCATGCGGGTTTTCGCCATTGCTTCGTTCTCGGCCACGCGGCGGGGGTTCTTTTCCTTGCCCATGACTTATTTCCGCTTCGCTTTTTTGTCGGCTGCGTGACCGTAGTAGGTCCGCGTCGGCGAATACTCACCGAACTTCTGGCCGATCATGTCTTCGGTCACGTTCACGGGGATATGCTTCTGCCCGTTGTAAACGCCAAACGTCAGGCCCACGAACTGGGGCAGGATCGTCGAACGGCGCGACCAGATCTTGATGACTTCATTGCGGCCGCTTTCGCGCGCCTTCTCAGCCTTCTTGAGGACGTAAGAGTCGACAAAAGGCCCTTTCCATACAGCACGTGCCATAACTTACCGGCCCTTCTTCTTGGCGTGACGCGAGCGGATGATCAGCTTCTGCGACGCCTTGTTCTTGTTGCGGGTGCGGGCACCCTTGGTCGGCTTACCCCAGGGCGTCACCGGGTGACGACCACCCGAGGTACGGCCCTCACCACCACCATGGGGGTGGTCGATCGGGTTCATGACGACACCACGGACGCTCGGACGGATGCCCTTGTGGCGCATACGACCGGCTTTACCGTAGTTCTGGTTCGAGTTGTCGGGGTTCGACACGGCACCGACGGTGGCCATGCATTCCTGACGCACCATGCGAAGCTCGCCCGAGCTCAGACGGATCTGAGCGTAGCCACCATCACGACCAACGAACTGGGCATAGGTGCCCGCGGCGCGTGCGATCTGGCCGCCCTTGCCGGGTTTCAGTTCGATGTTGTGAACGATGGTACCGATCGGCATGCCCGAGAACGGCATTGCGTTGCCCGGCTTGATGTCGACCTTGGCGCCGGCGTACACTTTGTCGCCCACGGCCAGACGCTGAGGTGCGAGGATATAGGCTTGTTCGCCGTCCTCATATTTCACCAGCGCGATAAAGGCGGTCCGGTTCGGGTCATATTCGATCCGCTCGACGGTTGCCGCCACGTCGAATTTATTCCGTTTGAAGTCTACGATCCGGTAGAGGCGTTTCGCCCCACCACCGCGACGACGCGATGTGATACGTCCGGTGTTGTTCCGGCCACCCGATTTCGTCAGACCCTCGGTGAGGGCTTTGACGGGGCGTCCTTTCCACAGCTCCGAACGGTCGATCAGCACCAGCCCGCGCTGGCCCGGCGTCGTTGGCTTATACGACTTGAGTGCCATGCTTTCTGTCTTCCGTTAGCTAACGGCAGGTCTTGCCTGCCTATGTTTACAGCCCCCCGAAGGTGGCCTGGTCTATAGGCCCCCGTAGGTGCCCGGTTAGATGCTCTTGCGAACAAACGCACAGCCCCGGACGAATCCGGGGCTTTGCCGATGGGCTCGTTTAGGCGACACCGCCCCCAAGGTCAAGGGACTTGCCCAATAAATCGGCCCCCTGCCTCAGCCCCTGCCCCACCCAAGGCCCCGCGCCGTCAGATCCGGACACGCGAAGGGCGAAACAGAAAGGCCCCGGCCGTTTGCACAGCCGGGGCCTAAGATGTCACTCCGGGCCGATCAGAGGCCGGTGGAGACGTCGATCGTGTTGCCCTCTTCGAGCGTCACATAGGCTTTCTTGATGTCCTTGCGCTTGCCGGGTTGCCCCTTGAAACGCTTGGTCTTGCCTTTTGCGATCGTGGTGTTGACGGCCTTGACCTTGACACCAAAGAGCGCCTCAACGGCCTCTTTGATCTGCGGCTTCGAGCTGTCGATGTCCACTTCAAACACAACCGCACCGTTTTCCGAGGCCATGGTGGCCTTCTCGGTGATGATCGGCTTGCGGATCACGTCGTAATGTTCTGCTTTCGCGCTCATTTCAGACGAGCCTCCAGTGCTTCGACACCCGCTTTGGTGAGCACGAGCGTGTCACGCTTGAGGATGTCATAGACATTTGCGCCCATCGACGGCAGCACATCGAGACCTTCGATGTTGCGCGCGGCCTTGGCGAACTCTGCGTTCACTTCGGCACCGTCGATGATCAGGGCGCGTTTCCAACCCAGATCCTTGACTTGCTTGGCCAGAGCCGAGGTTTTGCCAGCGGAATCCGCTGCCTCGATGATGACCAGCTCGCCAGCTTTGACCTTGGCGCTCAGCGCGTGCTTGAGACCCAGCATGCGGACCTTCTTGGGCAGATCATGCGCATGGCTGCGCGGCGTCGGGCCCTTGTAGATACCACCTTTGCGGAAGATCGGCGCGTTCCGGTCACCATGGCGTGCGCCACCGGTGCCCTTCTGGCGGTAGATCTTCTTGGTCGAGTAGCTGGTTTCCGACCGCGTCTTGACCTTGTGGGTGCCTTGCTGCGCTTTGTTACGCTGCCAGCGGACCACACGGTGCAGGATGTCGGCACGCGGTTCCAGGCCGAAGATGTCTTCGCCCAGATCGACCGAGCCGGCTTTGCCGCCGTCCAGTTTGATCACGTCGA
>NZ_DGCP01000016.1:367-28221 GCF_002384975.1 Maritimibacter sp. UBA3975 | reverse complement strand
AAGGATCGGCGCAGCCGACCGCGCCCCCGGCGCGGCCCGTCCTTGACGCGCCGGCGACTCGCCCCACCATTGAAATGGCGACTTGAGGGGCACACCGCCCCCTCAAGCGCCTCCCCAGCAAATGGACCGAACCGGCCAGCCCTCCCAAATGTCGAACAAGAGCGCCCGCCGCGTGGCCCTGCCATCGGCGGGGCCGCGCAAAACCTGTGCGCGGCGTCAGCCGCGCGCTATTGGGAAACCCTCAGCCCGCGCGGCGCGACAGTTTGGATGGCCAGGACGACAGCCCCCGCGCGACCGACATGAAGGCGCGCTTGGCCACCTTCTTCTCGATATCCGCATAGGTCGCTTCCCCCGCCAGAACCTCGAACAGCGACGAACGCATCAGGTCCGAGGTGCGCAGCTTCTCCCTGAACAGGTCGCGCATGGCCGACTTGTAGGCGATCACGCGCAGCCGCCGAACGCGTTCGAGGTCCGACTGGATATACCTGATCCGGCGGACATAGGCCCGGTCGGCCCGCTGCACACGACCCTCGGCGATCACCTGCGCGGCGGCCTCGGCGGCCTCGGCCCCGCTCTCGATGGCGAGCGCGATACCCTCCCCGGTGATCCCGTCCACGAACCCGGCCGCGTCGCCCACGAGAAGGATGTTGCCCTTGCCCGGATGCTCCTTGAAATCACCCAGCGGGATATGCGCGCCCTTGATCGTCACGCTCGCCGCATCCACGCCTTCGTGCGCCAGATAGCGCGCCATCAGCGCCTTGAGGTCCTGATCCACTGACCGGATCGCGCCCAGCCCGATGGTCCGGCTCCCGGCCTTGGGGAAGTTCCAGCCATAGCCCCAGCGCACGATGTCGAAATCGATGGACATCAGCGCCTCGGCCTCGCACCCCCCCGGCACTTCCGTCTCGAAGGCGAAGCCGATCTTCTCGGGGTCGAAGGCCGCGCCGAGGATATGCTTGGCCACGGGCGAAGCGGCCCCGTCCGCGCCCACCAACACGCCGTAGCCAATGCGCGTGCCGTCTGCGAGCACGATCGCGCTTTCGCCGTCCAGGATCCGCTCGACCCGCGTGCCTTGCATGTCCACGGCCCCAGCCGCGACAGCGGCCCGTTGCAGCCAATGGTCGAAATCCAGCCGATAGGTATAGGTCAGGTCATAGGGCGCATCGAACCGGTTGAGCTCCTCCCCGTCCCATTTGAACGCCACCTGCCGCGAGACGAGGTACATCTCCGGCGTCATCTCCATGTCGAAGACCCGCCTGACCGCCTTGTTGCCACGCGGACTGACCAGCGCACCGCACAGTTTGGGGCGCGGGAACACGGCCTTGTCGATCAGTGCAACCGACAAGCCAAGGTCGCAGGCCCGACGCGCGGCGGCGGAGCCGGCAGGCCCTGCGCCGATCACGACGACATCGAAACTCTGGTCGGTCATGGAGGACTCCCGCAAGCTACCCGGACTGTCTAGGGGAAAGGTCCGCGGCTGAGAAGGCCACATCCCGCTCGGCAAGCCACGCCGCGAACCGCAGGATTTTTTCGTCCAGCGTGCAGGTTCTCGGCGCACGGTCCAACTCTGCCTGATAGGCCTCGCGCAGGACGCGCTGTTCTTCGGCTGGCAGATCGGCCCAGTTTCGCATATCGGCCTCCTTGATGTGCGGGGTTCGCACCCTACATATTCATCGGATAGAATATAATTCGAGGGCACGTCATGGCCAAACACGTCAAACTCACCTGTCTCGACTGCGGGGCGCTCAACCGCGCGCCTGAGGACAAGCTCGGCGCGGGGCCGAAATGCGGCACCTGCGGCGCGAAGCTTATCGACGGCAAGGTGCGCGAGCTTGATCCCGCGACGCTCGCCAAAGCGGCCAAGGCCGACGACCTGCCATTGCTCGTCGATTTCTGGGCGCCGTGGTGCGGCCCCTGCCGGATGATGGCGCCGGAGTTCCAAAAGGCCGCCCAGGCGCTCGCCCCTCATGCGCGGCTCGCCAAGATCAACACCGAGGACTTTCCCAAGGTGTCGATGAAGAACAACATCCGCGGTATCCCGGCGCTGATCCTTTACCAGAAAGGGCGCGAAGTGGCCCGGCAGGCCGGGGCGATCCGCGCCGCGCAGATCGAGGACTTCGTGCGCTCGAAGGCGAAGGTCGGGGCCTGATTTCGGCCCCGAAACACGCTTGACAGTTCGGGCGGAAACCTCCAGATAGCACCGCGTTGGGGCCGTAGCTCAGTTGGGAGAGCGCGTCGTTCGCAATGACGAGGTCGTCGGTTCGATCCCGATCGGCTCCACCAAATTCCCACCCGAAACCGGACAGCCGCCGCGCCGCTATTCTGCGGCGAGGATTTCGGTCTTTTCCGGGTGACGCGCCGCGAACTGCCGGATGTAATTCATGCCCATCGTATCCGCGGTCTCGGTGACCTTCACGAAAACCCCAATGGTATCGCCCCAGAAATTATCCGTGTGGCGCCGCGTGCGTGTCAGCCGCTTGGCCCGCGCCTTGTTCTTCTGCTGATAGTATTCGATGTGTTCATCGGACCAGTCCGTCGTCGTCTCGCGACATTCGAACCCGCCCCATTTCGCCATCGCGAACATCCCGTCGCGATACCAGCGCCAGCAATCCTGCGGGTCGCGGTGTTCCGGCCCGCGCGAGGGGGCGACATGGACCATGACACCACCCATCTTCAGCACCCGCGACATTTCAAGGAATGTCAGCCAGAAGAACTCGTTATGCTCGAGCATGTTGCCCGAGATCACGGCGTCATACGTCCCGTCCGCGATGTCGAAACGCCAAGGGTCTTCAAGCACGACATCCACATTCGGACCGGCCTTCAAGTCCATGCCGTCATAGGTCCAGCCGCCCTCTTCCCAGATGCCACGGAACCAGCGGCGCTTCCCGACCGAGCCGACGTCCAGAACCCGTCCGGGTTCGCGCGCCGCCACATGCTTGGCGAAGGCCTTTTTCATCAGTGAAATGGTTTCCTTGTGCATCTGCCCGCTCAACTTCTTGTCGTTTTGCGACAAGAATTGTTAACGAGGGCTGAAACTCAAGCGAAAAGCATCCGGAATCCGATATTCCCTACATCCGTTGCCCGGCAACATAGGTCGCGGCAACCGCCCGGTCGTCGCCCATCATGAGCGTCGGAAAGAGCTGCTCCCAGATCGACTCGGCCCGGTCAGCGCGCTGCGCGATGGCGGGCGTCGAGGCGAGGTCCAGAACCACGAGGTCCGCCTCGGCATCCGGCGCAAGCGTGCCGATCACGCCTGTCATCCCCAACGCCTCGGCGCTGCCCGCCGTGGCGAGCCAGAGAAGCTGCGCGGGGTGGAGCGCCGTGCCGCGAAGCTGCCCGACCTCATAGGCCGCGGCCATCGTGCGCAGCATCGAGAATGACGAGCCGCCCCCGGTGTCCGTCGCCAGCCCCACGCGGTGCCCAGCCGCGCGCAGCCCGGCCATGTCGAACAGCCCGGACCCGATGAAGGTGTTGGATGTCGGACAATGGATCAGGCTCGCGCCCGCCTCCAGAAGCCGCGCCCGCTCCCGCTGTGACAGGTGGATCGCGTGCCCCATCAGCGCACCCTCACCCAACAGGCCGAACCGGTCGTAGATGTCGGTGTAATCCGTGGCCTCGGGATACATCCCCATGACCCACTCGATTTCCTCGGTCTGCTCAGACAGATGCGTCTGCATAAGGCAGGTCGGGTGCTCACCCCAAAGCGCGCCCAGCGCCTCGAGCTGTTCAGGCGTCGAGGTCGGCGCGAAACGTGGCGTGATCGCGTAGGTCAGCCGCCCCTGCCCGTGCCAGCGCGCGATCAGCCGCTGCGAGTCGTCATAGGCCGACTGCGCCGTGTCGCGCAGATCGTCCGGCGCGTTGCGGTCCATGCAGGTCTTGCCGCCGACCACGCGCATCCCCCGCTTCTGCGCCTCGGCGAAATAGGCGCCCACGCTTTCGGGATGGATCGTGCAGAAACTCGCGGTCGTGGTCGTCCCGTTCGCCAGCACGATGTCGAAATAGCGCGCTGCCACCTCGGCGGTGTAACCGGGATCGCCGAAGCGCGCCTCTTCGGGAAAGGTGTAGGTGTTGAGCCAGTCGATCAGCCGCTTGCCCCAGCTCGCCACGATCCCCGTCTGCGGATAATGCGCATGCGCGTCGATGAAGCCGGGCAGGATCAGCCCGTCACCGTGGTCCTCGATGTCGGCATTGGCCCAGAGGCGCTTGAGCGTGTCCGCCGGCCCGACCTCGATGATCGTGCCGGTGGTGTCGTCCACGACGACGCCCGACCGCCGGTCCCACAGGGCCGACATCTCCGGGGTTTCCGCGAACGGGTCCGCGATGAACGAAAGGGTCTGGCCGAGGATGAGTTTCATGTCTGTCCGCACGTCGTTACCCCGGCGAAACTATGCCGCACATCGGGCGAGGTCCACGGGTTTAACCCTGTATCTCCGCGACACCTTCCCCTAATGTCGCCGCGACCACAGGCGGGGTGTCAAATGGCAGAAGACCAGATCACCGAAGACCTCCACGAAGAGGACGACTACGCGCTCGACCGGGAGACGGTCGAACCGGTGCTGACCGCGCTGCGCGAAGGTGACAGCGACGCGCTGATCGAGGCGCTCGAACCGGTCCACCCGGCCGACATCGCCGACCTTCTGGAACAGGTCGACGAGGACACGCGCCTGCGTCTCGTCCAGCTTTACGGCAAGGAATTCGACGGCGACATCCTCTCGGAACTGAACGAGAGCGTGCGTGAAAGCGTCATCGGCGCGCTGCACCCCGAAGTGCTGGCCGACGCGGTGCGGGAGCTGGAAACCGACGACGTCGTCGACCTGATCGAGGATCTCGACGAGCCGCAGCAGGAGATCATCCTCGACGCCCTCGCCGTCACCGACCGGGCCGCCGTCGAACAGTCGCTCTCCTACCCCGAGGAATCGGCGGGCCGCCTGATGCAGCGCGAGCTTGTGGCAGCGCCCGAACACTGGGACGTGGGCCACCTGATCGACCACATGCGCGCCCATGACGACCTGCCGGACCAGTTCTACCACGTCATCCTCGTGGACCCCCGGATGCGGCCCACCGGCTATGTCACGCTGGGCAAGATCATGGCCTCGCCCCGCACCACGGCCTTGTCCGAGATCACCGAGGACAGCTTCCGCACCATCCCCGTCTATCAGGACGAGGGCGACGTGGCCTATGCCTTCAACCAGTATCACCTGATTTCGGCCCCCGTCGTGGACGAAGACGACCGGCTCGTCGGCGTCATCACCATCGACGACGCCATGATCATCCTGGACGAGGAACACGAAGAGGACATCCTGCGCCTCGCCGGTGTGGGCGACGGCTCGCTCAACGACCGGGTGAGCGAAACGGTGCGCGCGCGCCTGCCGTGGCTCGCCGTGAACCTCGGCACCGCCATCCTCGCCTCGCTCGTCATCGCGCTGTTCGAGGACGTCATCGCGGGCTTCGTCGCGCTGGCCGTGCTCATGCCCATCGTCGCCTCGATGGGCGGCAACGCCGGCACCCAAAGCCTGACCGTCGCCGTGCGCGCCATCGCCACCCGCGACCTCACCTCCTCGAACGTCTGGCGCGTGATCCGGCGCGAGGCTGCCGTGGGCTTCATCAACGGCGCGGTTTTCGCGGTGGTCATGGGCATTGTCGGCGTCATCTGGTTCGGAACGCCCCTTTTGGGCGCGGTGATCGCCGCAGCAATGGTCATCAACCTCATGGTCGCGGGGCTCGCGGGCGTGCTCGTCCCCGTCCTGCTCGACAAGTTCAAGATCGACCCGGCGCTCGCCTCCGGCACCTTCGTGACGACCGTGACCGATGTGGTCGGCTTCTTCGCCTTCCTCGGCCTCGCCGGGATCGTGCTTCTATGACCGTGACGATGGACAAGACCGACGCCCGCGTGCGCGCCCTCGCCGCCCGTGACGGGGCGCATGAACGCGCCCGCGATCAGGCCGCGCAGGCCCGGCTCAGGGCCGCGCTCCTGCCCTACAGGGGCCGCCCGCTGGCCGGGTTTCTCCCCATCGGGACGGAAATCGACTCCCGCGCCGTCATGGCCGAGATGTGCGAACATGGCCCCGTCGGCGTGCCCGTCACGCCCAAACGCGGCAACCCGCTCTCATTCCGGCTCTGGACCCCCGAGACCCCGCTGATCGAAGGCGGTTATGGCACGAGCTGGCCCGCCGAGGGGCCCGAGGTGGTGCCCGAGGTGCTGATCGTCCCGCTCGTGGCCTTCGACCGGGCCGGCAACCGGCTGGGCTATGGCGGTGGCTTCTACGACCGCACGCTGGAGGCGCTCCGGGCCCAGCGCCCGACCGTGGCCATCGGCTATGCCTACGGCGCGCAGGAGATGGACGACCTGCCGCTCGAACCCACCGACCAGCCGCTCGACGCCATCGTGACCGAACGCGAAACCCTGCGCTTCGACTGACCGGCCCCGGCGTCACCTGCCCGCCCGCTTGCGCCCGCCCGCACCAACCCGTAACCAGTTCATATGAAGATACTCTTTCTTGGCGACGTGATGGGCCGGGCCGGACGGCAGGCCATCTCCGACAGGCTCCCGACCCTCCGCGAGGACTGGAAGCTCGATTTCGTGGTGGTCAATGGCGAGAATGCGACCTCCGGGGCCGGGCTGACCGAGGCCCACGCGAAGCTCATCTTCGAGGCGGGGGCGGACGTGGTCACCTTGGGCGACCATGCCTTCGACCAGAAGGAAATGCTCTCCTACTGCGAACGCGAAACCCGGATCATCCGGCCGCTGAACTTCGCCAAAGACGCGCCCGGGCGCGGCGCGCGCGTGTTCGAGGACCGGCGCGGGCGGCGCATCCTCGTGGCCCAGATCCTCGGCAACGTCTTCATGAAACGCGCCTTCGAAGACCCGTTCGGCCAGATCGAAAAGGCGCTTCAGCCCTTCAACCTCGGCGGCGCCGTGCAGGCCACGCTGGTCGATGTGCATTGCGAGGCGACGTCCGAGAAGATGGCGATGGGCCACTTCCTCGATGGCCGCGCGAGCGTGGTGGTCGGCACCCATACCCACGTCCCCACGGGGGACGCGATGATCCTGCCGGGCGGCACCGCTTATCTCACCGACGCCGGGATGTGCGGCGACTACCACTCGGTGATCGGCATGGAAAAGGCCGAGCCGCTGCGCCGTTTCGTCACCGGCATGGTCAAGGGGCGCTTCTCCCCGGCCAACGAGTCCGCGACGCTCTCGGGCCTCTATGTCGAGACCGACGACAAGACCGGCAAGGCCACGCGGATCGAGATGGTGCGACAGGGCGGAAAACTGCAACAGGCTGCACCATAGCGACACAACGACCGCTTGCCGGTAAGCGGCACGCAGGTCTAAATGGCGCGGTCGGGGTCAGGACACCATGAGCTTCATCGAACTTCCGCAATCCGCAGAACCCATCGTGGCGCTCATCGTCGTCGGCGTCATGTTCCTCATGTTCCTGCGTGAGATCTTCCCGACCGAAGTCGTGGCCATCGGCGGGGTCGCCGTGATGCTCGTCACCGGAATCCTGCCCTACGACGCCGCGCTCGCTGTCTTGGCCAACCCCGCGCCCTGGACCATCGCCTGCATGTTCATCGTCATGGGGGCGCTCGTGCGCACCGGGGCGCTCGACTGGTTCACCCAGATTGCCGAGCGGCAGGCGGGGGCAAGCCCGCGCCTCGCCATCGGCGTGCTCATGGTCTTCGTCGTCTTCGCCTCGGCCTTCGTGTCCAATACGCCCGTGGTGGTGGTGATGATCCCGGTCTTCACCCAACTCGCACGCAAGCTCGAGATTTCGGCCTCCAAGCTTCTGATCCCGCTGTCCTACGGCGCGATCATGGGCGGCACGCTCACGCTCATCGGGACGTCCACCAACCTGCTCGTCGACGGCGTGGCGCGCTCCAACGGGCTGGAGCCCTTCTCGATCTTCGAAATCACGCCCCTGGGAATTCTCGTCGTGGCCTGGGGCATGGCGTATCTCTATGTCGTCGCGCCCAAGCTCCTGCCCGAGCGTGACAGCATGGCGACGCTCCTCACCGACCGGTCGCGCAAGAAGTTCTTTACCGAGGCCGTGATCCCCCCGGAATCCAACCTGATCGGGCGCGACGCGCTCAGCGTGCAACTGTTCAAGCGCGAAGGTGTGCGGCTGATCGACGTAGTGCGCGGCGACATCTCGCTGCGCCGCAACCTCAAGGGCGTGAAGCTTCAGGTCGGCGACCGGATCGTTCTGCGCACCCAGATGACCGAACTGCTCTCGCTCCAGCGCAACAAGAGCCTCAAGCGCGTCGATCAGGTGTCGGCGGTCGAGACGACGACGGTCGAGGTCCTGATCTCACCGGGCTGCAAGATGATCGGGCGCAAGCTGGGCCAGCTGCGCCTGCGTCGCCGCTACGGCGTCTACCCGCTCGCGGTCCACCGCCGGAACCAGAACATCGGCCAGCAACTCGACAACGTGACCGTGCGCGTGGGCGACACGCTCCTGCTCGAAGGCGCACCCGAGGACATTCAGCGGCTCGCGGCCGACATGGACCTCGTCGACGTGGCCAAGCCCTCGGGCCGGGCGTTTCGGCGCGGCCACGCGCCCATCGCGCTCCTGTCGCTCTTCGGGATCGTGGCGCTGGCCGGTCTCGGCGTTGCCCCGATCCTTGCCGTTGCCGTGGTGGCGGTGGCCGTGGTGCTCCTGACCCGTGCCGTGGATGCGGACGAGGCGTTCAGCCAGATCGAGGGCCGCCTGCTCGCCCTCATCTTCGCCATGCTCGCCATCGGCGCAGCCCTCGACGCGTCAGGCGCGGTGGAAGTGATCGCGAGCGCGCTGGCCCCGATGATCGAAGGCTTCCCGCCCTTCCTCGTGATCTGGTCGATCTACCTGCTGACCTCGGTGCTGACCGAACTCGTGTCAAACAACGCCGTCGCGGTCGTCGTGACGCCCATCGCCATCGGGATCGGCGTGGCCATCGGGATAGACCCCCGCCCCCTCGTGGTTGCGGTCATGGTCGCCGCCTCGGCGAGTTTCTCGACCCCCATCGGCTACCAGACGAACACGCTCGTCTATGGTCCCGGCGGCTATCGGTTCACCGATTTCATGAAGGTCGGCATTCCGCTCAACCTGTCGATGGGTCTGCTGGTCAGCGCGGTGATCCCGCTCATCTGGCCGCTCTGAGCTCCGGTTTCGAACGGGCTTCGCCCGTCCGACCGGGGCGGGGGCTCTGCCCCCGCACCCCCGAAGTATTTTCGGAACGAAGAAGATGGACCCCGGGCTAGTAGCCCCGTGCCTTGTCAACCTGATGGAGAAGGGGCTCGCCCGCCTCGACGCGCCGGATGTTCGCAGCCACGACGCGCGAGGCTGTCTCGGGCCGGGTTTCCGAGGCGATATGCGGCGTGACCGTCACGTTCGGGTGCGACCAGAATGGATGATCGCGCGGCAGCGGTTCGACCCGGAACGTGTCGAGCGTCGCATGGCCAAGCCGCCCGCTGTCCAGCGCCGCCAGCAGCGCCTCATCGTCGATCAGCGCGCCACGTCCGGGGTTCAGGACCACCGCCCCCACAGGCATCAGCGCCAGCCTGCGCGCGTTCAGCGTGTTCTCAGTCTCTGGCGTCGATGGCAGAAGCAGCACCACGATCTCGGCCTCCGACAACACCCGGTCCAGCCCCGCGTCCCCGTGGAAACAGGCCACACCCGGCAGCGACTTTGGCGACCGGCTCCACCCCGCCACGACGAAGTTGAGCCGTGTGAGCGCCATCGCGCAGGCCGCGCCCAGCTCGCCCAGCCCAAGGATCGCGACCTTGCGTTGCCGGGCCAGTGGCGGGGCTGTCTGCCGCCATTCCGGGGCGTCGCGCGTTATGTGCGCGTCGAGGCCAAGGTGATGGCGCAGCACATGCCCCGTCACCCATTCGACCATGCCCTCGGTCAGCCCCTCATCCACCATCCGTGCGTAAGGTTGCGTCAGCGTCTCGTTCGCGATGATGGACTCGACCCCGGCCCAGAGCCCCAGAACCGCTTTCGTGTTGGTATAGCCCGACAGGTCCGCCGCCCCGCCGCCCGGCGCATAGATGACGTAATCCACCACCTCCGGCGCATGATCCGTGGCCAGCTCCGCGTCGAGCCCCGCCTCGGCCAAAGCCGCCTCAAGGTGCGGGCGCCACGGCGCGATCATGTCGTCGCGCATGAGCATCTGAACCTTCAACATCAGCGCGGCCTGTGAACGTGGGCGGACTGGACGAGGCCGAAGCCGATCATCAGGATCAGCATGGCCGAGCCGCCGTAGCTGACCAGCGGGAGCGGCACGCCGACGACGGGCGCAAGCCCCATGACCATCGACATGTTCACCGCGAAGAAGAAAAAGAACGTCGCCGCAATCCCGAGGGTGAGCAGCGAGCCATAGCGGTCCGTGTTACGCACCGCCGAAGCGATGCAGAAAATGATGATCGCGACATACAGGGCGAGGAGCGAGGCCGCCCCGACGAAACCGAATTCCTCGGCCAGTGTCGTGAAAATGAAGTCCGTCTGCTTTTCCGGCAGGAAGTTCAGCCGCGACTGCGTGCCCTGCATGAACCCCCGCCCGGTCCATCCGCCCGATCCCAGCGCGATCTTCGACTGGGTGATGTGATACCCCGCGCCCAGCGGGTCCGAGGACGGGTCGAGGAAGGTGTCGATCCGACGATACTGGTAGTCCTTGAGAAGTTGCCAGTCGGTCCCGCGTGAACTGAACACCGCCGCCACAAGCCCGACGCCTGCGCCGCCCACCACGAGGAAATAAAGGATATGCACCCCCGCAAGGAACATCAGGACCGCGCCGCCCGCGACCAGCAGGATCGAGGTGCCGAGGTCCGGCTGGCGCAGGACGAGGTAGGTGGGCACCAGCACAACCACCACCGGGATCAGCACCCAGAGCGGGCGCGACACCTTGTCGACGTCGAGCCAGTCGTAATAGGCGGCCAGCACCATGATGAGCGTGATCTTGGTGAGCTCCGAGGGTTGCAGCCGCATGAACCCGAGGTCGATCCAACGTTGTGCGCCCATGCCCACGTCGCCCACGAACTCGACCGCGACGAGGAGCGCGAGCGATACCGCGAAAGCCAGCGCGGACAGGTTGCGCCAGAACCAGATCGGAACCATCGCCACGATGAACATCATCACGAAGCCCAGCGCGAACCGCTTCATCTGCGGCTCGGCCCAGGGCGAATAGGACCCGCCCGCGACCGAGTAGAGCATGAGAAAGCCGATTGCGGCGGCGGCGGCCAGCAGGAGCGCCAGAACCCAGTTGAAATACAGCACCTTGGACAGGCCCGTGGGCGTGTGCTTGACGTTGTATTCGAGAAAACTCATGCCCGCGACCTGCCCTGCGACGGCGCCTGCGGCTCGCGCAATTCCATCATGTCGAACTGCGAACGGATCGTGCCGCGCTGGGGCGACGGATAGGCGTCGAGCGGCGGGATGTCGTCATAGAGCGCGGCGAGCAGGATGTCGCGCGCGATAGGCGCGGCGGCGGTGGACCCGCCTCCGCCATGCTCGACCACGACCGACACGGCCACTTCCGGCGCGTCATGGGGCGCGAAGCTCACGAACAAAGCGTGGTCGCGCCGCTCCCACGGCAGGTCTTCGTTGCGGGTCACGCCAGCGGCCCGCTCGGCGGCGGTGATGTTGCGGACCTGACTGGTGCCGGTCTTGCCCGCCATGCGTACACCCTCGGCCACGACGCGCGAGCGTCCTGCCGTGCCGCGCGTCCCGTTGACCACCTCGTACATGCCCTGCTGAACGGCGGCGAGGTGGGCCGGATCGACGTCGAGCGGCTCGGTGCCCAGCACAGGCTCCTCCACCCCGTCGACGGACCGCACGAGGCGCGGTTCGATCACCTGCCCCGTCGCGATGCGCGAGGTCATGATCGCCAGTTGCAGCGGCGAGGCCAGCACGAAGCCCTGCCCGATGGCGGCGTTCAGGCTGTCGCCCACCACCCAGTCGGCCCCGCGCACCTCGCGCTTCCACTCCTTCGTGGGGATCAGCCCTTCGGCCACGCCCGACAGCGGCACGTCCGGGCGGATGCCAAGCCCCAGCTTGCGCGCCATCGCCGACATCCGTTCGATCCCGACCCGCTGGGCCAGTTCGTAGTAATAGACGTCACAGCTTTCGCGCAGCGATTTCACGAGGTTCACGCGCCCGTGCCCGCCGCGCCGCCAGCAGTGGAACCGGCGATCATGCAACTCGGTATAGCCCCGGCAGGTGATCGTCTCTTCCAGGTCGATCTCACCCGCTTCCAGCGCGGCCAGCGCCGTGACCATCTTGAAGGTGGACCCCGGCGGATAGGTGCCCTGCGCCGTCTTGTTGGCGAGCGGACGATAGGGGTCTTCGAGCAGGCCGTTGTAGTCCTTTGACGAAATCCCGCGCACGAACTTGTTGGGGTCATAGGAGGGCGCCGACGCGATGGCGAGGATATCGCCGTTGCGCGGGTCCATCACGACCGCCGCCGCGCTTTCGCCCGACAACCGCGCCTCGGCGAAATTCTGAAGCGCATGGTTCACGGTGAGCTGAAGGTTCGCACCCGCGACGCCTTCCTGCCGCCCAAGCTCGCGCATCACCCGGCCCACGGCGTTGACCTCGATACGCCGGGTGCCCGCCTCGCCACGCAACTGTCCCTCGTGCTTGTTCTCCACACCCGTCTTGCCGATCTGGAAGCGCGGAATCTGGAGCACCGGATCGGGGTCTTCGATCCGGCTCAGGTCGTAATCCGACACCGGCCCGACATAGCCCACCACATGGGCGAAATCCGACCCCATCGGGTAAATCCGGCTCAACCCCATTTCCGGCGTCACACCCGGCAGCGCGGGGGCATTCACCGCGACCTTGGAGATATCCTCCCACGACACGCGGTCCGCGATGGTCACGGGCACGAAGGGCGAGCGGCGGCTCATCTCTTCGAGCGCCTTGGCCTTGTCCTCGGGCGAAATCCAGACGAGCTTGCCCAGCCGGTCCAGCACCTCCTCCGGGTCGCCCGCATCCTCACGCACCATGATGATGGAGTAATTCTGTTCGTTTCCGGCGAGCAGCACGCCCTTGCGGTCATAGATCAACCCGCGCACCGGCGGCACGAGGCGGATGTTGACGCGGTTCTCCTCGGCCAACATCCGGTATTCGTCGGCCTGATCGACCTGCATGTAACGCATCCGCGCGACCAGCACGCCCGCCATTGCCACCTGCCCCGCGCCGAGCAGGAGTCCGCGCCGGGTGATGCGCTTGGCGCTCTTTTCCGTATCTGCGGGGGATCGTTTCATGCCGTCCGCGCCTCCGGGTCGATCGAACCGGGCTTCATCCACGAGATGCGGAAGCCCAGAGTGGAAATGAGGACCGTCACCGGATAGAAGACGACGGTGACCAGCAGGCTCAGAACCGTGATGCCAAAGGCCACCTGCGGCACCATGAAGACGCCCAGGATCAGGCGCTCGGCCAGCATCATCAGGAACATGATCGCGGCGACCGAGGCCCATTCGACGGCGAACCCCTGATCCGACAGCAGCCCGCGCCGCGACCGGATCGCCTCGATCCCCAGAATGGCGAGCAGCGGCGCGATCCCCGGCGGGGCGAGCGACAGCATATCTCCCAGCAGGAGCACCGCGGCCACGAGCAGAACCGGCATGTAGTCGGGCCGACGCACGGTCCAGGCAAAGGCAAAACACAGGATCAGGTCGGGCGGCGGAAAGGCCTGCGCGCCGGAGTGGAGCGGCAGCATCCGGGTAAAGATGATCAGCCCCGAGATCGCGAGGAACAGAAGGCCATAAAGCAGGCGGCGCAGCAGATACGGGTCGATCATTGAGTGACCTCCACCGTCTCCGTGCCTTCGCAGGTCTCCGGCACCTCGTCGCCCTCGGCCAGCCCGGTGCACTCTTCCGGCAGGCCTTCGGCGACCGGCGCGGTGGCCGGGTTCATCACGATAAGCGCCCCGCTGTCGGTGACCACCTCGCCCGGATGCGAACGCATGACGCGCAGGAATTCGAGCCGCTCGTAATCGGCGGCGAGCCGCACGCGCAGTCGCCGGTCCTTGCCCTGCACCACTTCCCCGACCAGCAGCCCCGCCGGAAACACTCCGCCGTCACCTGACGACAGAACCCGGTCGCCGGGCCGCACCAGGTCGCGGTTCTCGAGGAATTCGAGCGGCGGCACCGACGAGTTGTCGCCGGTCAGAATGGCGGTCTGGCCCGAGGGCTGAACGGTCACGGGGATACGGCTGTTGGAATCAGTGAGCAGGATCACCCGCGCGGTGCGCTCCCCCACCCCCGCGATCCGCCCGACGAGGCCAAGACCATCCATCGCCGCCCAGCCATCGACCAGCCCGTCGCGGGAGCCGAGGTTGATGAGAACCGACTGACGGAAGGGCGAGCCGCTGTCGGCCAGCACCACCCCGGTCACATAAGACAGCCGCGCATCCAGCCGCACGTTGTTCAGGTCGCGCAGCTTGGCGTTTTCCTGCTCCAGTTGAAGCGCGGCCTCTTTCCACGCCTGCATCTGGCGCAGTTCGCGCCGCAGCTCCTGATTTTGCTCGGAAATGCGCTGGTAGCTTTGAAAGTTCTCGATGGCGTCGGCGGTCTTCGTCACGGGCACCAGCGCCCATTCGAAACTGGGCACCACGCTGTCGACCAGTTGCGCCCGGAAGCGTTCAACCCGCGGGCTGTCGATCCGCCACAAAAGGAACAGGGCGAACAGGACGAACAGCGTCAGACCGATCAGGATGCGCCTGACCGGGCCAACATAGTCTTCTGTCCGTGCCTTGGACCGTGCCAATTTTTCCCCCCAGTGCTACGGGGCGGCCACGCGGGCCTTCAACTGTCGTAGTCGATAACGTGACGCAGTTGCTTTTCGTATTCCAGTGCCTTGCCGGTGCCCAAGGCTACACAATTCAGCGACTCGTCGGCCACCGAGATGGACAGACCCGTCTGCTCGCGCAGCGCGAGGTCCAGTTCACCGAGCAGCGCACCGCCACCCGTGAGCATCACGCCGCGGTCGACGATATCGGCACCGAGGTCGGGCGGCGTCGTCTCCAGCGCCGTCATCACCGCCTCGCAGATCTGCTGGACGGGTTCGGCCAGCGCCTCGGCCACCTGGGCCTGGCTGATCTCGATTTCCTTGGGCACGCCGTTGAGCAGGTCGCGGCCCCGGATATGCATGGAGGCGCCGCGCCCGTCGTCGGGCATCCGCGCCGTGCCGATGGAGGTCTTGATCCGCTCGGCGGTGGATTCCCCGATCAGCAGGTTATGCTGGCGACGCAGGTAATTGACGATGGCCTCGTCCATCCGGTCGCCACCGACACGGACCGAGCGGGCATAAACGATGTCACCCAGCGACAGCACGGCCACCTCGGTCGTCCCGCCGCCGATGTCCACGACCATCGACCCGGTCGGATCGGTGATCGGCATCCCGGCCCCGATGGCCGCCGCGATGGGCTCCGCGATCAGGCCGGCGCGCCGCGCGCCTGCGGACAAGACCGACTGGCGAATGGCCCGCTTCTCGACCGGCGTGGCGCCGTGGGGCACGCAGACGATGATCTTGGGCTTCGAGAATGTGGTGCGCTTATGAACCTTGCGGATGAAGTGCTTAATCATCTCTTCCGCGGTGTCGAAATCGGCGATCACGCCCTCGCGCATCGGCCGGATCGCTTCGATCGAGCCGGGGGTCCGCCCCAGCATCAGCTTGGCGTCCTCACCCACGGCGAGCACTTTCTTCACCCCGTCTTTGACGTGGTAAGCAACCACCGACGGTTCGTTCAGAATCACACCCCGACCCTTCACATAGACGAGCGTGTTCGCCGTCCCGAGGTCGATCGCCATGTCAGACGAGAAAAGTCCAGAGAATCCAACCATTTTCGGTGTCTTCCGTTCGTCCCATTACCCAATACCCCGGCTCGTTGGCCGGGGGTTTGAGGCCTTATATGGGCCATAGGCTTTGGGTGAAAGGGGGTGCGCAAAAACCTCCGGCAGCTTTCTGCCCAGACCGACCCTTTTCCGCCGAGCAGAACCTGTGCCGTGAATGAGGGCGGGGCCGCCCCTTGCGCCCCCGCCCTGTCGATCAGTTCGCGTCGGAGTAGTGGATACCCGGCGACGACTTCGCCAGCCGGATCTGAAGCCGGTTGAGCGCGGTGATATAGGCCTTGGCCGAGGCGACGACGGTATCGGTATCGGCCGACTGCCCGGTCGAGATGCGCCCGTTCTCCGACAGACGCACCGAAACGGTCGCCTGCGCGTCGGTGCCTTCGGTCACGGCGGACACCTGATAGATTTCCAGCCGCGCCTCGGTCGGGAACAGTGCCTTCACGGCGTTGAAGGTCGCGTCCACGGGGCCGTCGCCGGTCTGGGTGGTCGACACCTCTTCCCCGTCAATCTCCAGCACGATATCCGCGCTCTGCGGCCCCTCGGTCCCGCACATGACCCTGAGCGACGTCAGCTTGATCTTCTCGACCGCCTTGTCGCCCGCCGTATCGGCCACCAGCGCGATGATGTCGTCGTCGTAGACCTCCTTCTTGCGGTCGGCCAGCGACTTGAAGCGCACGAAGATGTCCTTGAGCTGGTTGTCCCCGACCTCCAGCCCCAGCGCGTTGAGCTTGTCGCGCAGCGCAGCCCGCCCCGAGTGCTTGCCCAGCGGCAGCGACGAGGCGGCCAGCCCGATATCCTCGGGCTTCATGATCTCGAACGTCTCGGCGTTCTTGAGCATCCCGTCCTGGTGAATGCCCGACTCGTGGGCAAAGGCGTTCTTGCCGACCACGGCCTTGTTGAACTGGACCGGGAAGCCCGACACTTGGCTCACACGGCGGCTGATCTGCATGATCCGCTTGGTGTCGATCTTCGTGGCATAGGGCATGATGTCGTTGCGCACGCGCAGCGCCATGACGATCTCTTCGAGCGCGGTGTTGCCCGCACGCTCGCCCAGCCCGTTGATGGTGCATTCCACCTGCCGCGCACCCGCCTCGACGGCGGCGAGGCTGTTGGCGGTCGCCATGCCCAGATCGTTGTGGCAGTGGGTCGAGAACACCACCTCGTCCCCGCCCGGCACCTTTTCGATCAGCATCCGGATCAGCTCGGCGCTTTCACGCGGCGCGGTATAACCCACCGTGTCGGGAATGTTTATCGTGGTCGCCCCCGCCTTGATCGCGATTTCGACCACGCGGCAGAGGTAATCATGCTCGGTGCGCGTCGCGTCCATCGGCGACCACTGGACGTTGTCGGTCAGGTTGCGCGCATGGCTCACCGTGTCGTGGATCAGGTCCGCCATGTCATCCTGGCTCAGACCCGGAATGGCACGGTGAAGCGGCGAGGTGCCGATGAATGTATGAATCCGGGGCTTTCCGGCGTGTTTCACCGCCTCATATGCCCGCTCGATATCGGTTTTGTTCGCGCGCGCCAGCCCGCAGATGGTGGAATTCTTCGACCGGACGGCGATTTCCTTCACCGCCTCGAAGTCACCCTCGGAGGCGATGGGGAACCCGGCCTCGATGATATCCACGCCCATCTCGTCGAGCATCTCGGCGATCTCGAGCTTTTCCTCGTGGCTCATCGTCGCGCCGGGGCTCTGCTCGCCATCGCGCAGCGTCGTATCGAAAATCAGGACGCGGTCCTGCTCGGTCTTGTCGGTCATTGGATTGTCTCTCTTGTCTGTCTTAGCCGTGGGTTCGCAGGCGCGGTGACATACCTCTGAGCGCTCGCGCCAACCGGCACGCTCAGAGGCGGCTAAGAAGAAGAAGGGCGGCGCACGGCGACAGATGCGGGGTCGCACCGGTGGCAAGCGTGATATGGGCCGCGTTCATCATGGCCGCGTTTATAACCCGCCCTGCGTGAATGAAAAGTGATTTTTGGGGCGACTGGTCCGGGGCGGGGGGCGTTCCGTAACCGCACCATGACCGGATCAGCACTCATTCTCGGCGCCTCGGGCGGCATCGGCGGCGCGATTTCGACCCATCTCGGACAGGGCGGCTGGCACGTCACGGGCCTGTCGCGCAGCGCGGACGGCTTCGACTATGCCGACCCCGCGCGGGTGGACGCCCTCCTGAGCGGCCTCGACGGCCCCTTTGACCTCGTCTTCATCGCGACCGGCGCACTGGAGATTGATGGGCACGGCCCGGAGAAAGCACTTCGCCACCTCGCCGCCGACGCCCTCGCCGCGCAGTTCCGCACCAACACCATCGGTCCCGCGCTGGTGATGCGCCACGCAGCCCGCCTCCTTCCCCGCGACCGCCCCGCGACCATCGCCGCGCTGTCGGCCCGCGTGGGCTCCATCGGCGACAACCATCTGGGCGGCTGGTATGGCTACCGCGCCGCCAAGGCCGCGCTGAACCAGATCATGCACGGCGCCGCGATCGAACTGGGCCGCACCCACAAACAATCGGTCTGCGTGGCGCTCCACCCCGGTACCGTCTCGACCGACCTCACCGCCACCCACGGCGCGGGGCACGACAAGGTCACGCCTGCCCAAGCCGCCGCGAACCTGCTGAACGTGCTCGCGGACCTCACCGCCGAGGACAGCGGCCTGTTCTTCGACTGGCAGGGTAAGCGCGTCGAATGGTGAGCCGTCTGATCCTCGTCCTTGGCGACCAGCTCACCCCCACCCTTTCGGCGCTGGAACAGGCCAACCGCGAGACGGACGTCGTGGTCATGGCCGAAGTGCGCGGCGAAGCGGGCAGCCCCAAGCACCACCCCCAGAAAATCGCGCTGATCTTCTCTGCGATGCGCAAGTTCGCCGCCCGGCTTGAGGCCGACGGCTGGACCGTCGCCTACGCCCGCCTCGAAGACCGGGACAACGCCCAGACCATCGACGGCGAACTTCTGCGCCGCGCCGAAGAACACGGCGCGACCGAAGTGCTCTGCACCACCCCCGGCGACTGGCGGCTGATCCAGCTCCTCGACGACCTCCCCCTCAAGGTCACGCGACTGCCCGACACCCGGTTCATCTCGACACAGGAGGAATTCGAAGGCTGGGCGGAGGGCCGCAAGGAGCTTCGGATGGAGTTCTTCTACCGCGAGATGCGGCGCAAGACCGGCATCCTCATGGACGGGGACAAGCCGGAGGGCGGCAAGTGGAACTACGACCACGACAACCGCGCACCGGCCAAGGCGGACCTCTTTCAACCCAAGGTGCCCGCGTTCGAACCCGACGGGGTGACGCAAGAGGTGCTCGACCTCGTCGCGCGGGAGTTCTCCGACCATTTTGGTGATCTGGACGGGTTCGACTACCCCACGACGCCGGAAGAGGCGCAGGAGGCGCTCGACGACTTCATCGAAAACCGCTTCGAGAGCTTCGGCACCTATCAGGACGCGATGCTGGCGGGCGAGCCGCACCTCTACCACTCGATCCTGTCGCCCGCGCTCAACATCGGCCTCCTCGACCCGCTCGACCTGTGCAAACGGGCCGAAGCCGCCTATCGCGCCGGAAAGGTGCCCCTCAACTCCGCCGAGGGGTTCATCCGCCAGATCCTCGGCTGGCGCGAATATGTGCGCGGCATCTACATGATGGACGGCCCCGCTTACACGTCCCGCAACGCCCTGCGCCACCACCGCGACCTCCCGTGGCTCTACTGGGGTGGCGAGACCGACATGGCCTGTCTGTCCGAAGTGGTGCGGCTCACGAAGGAAAACGCCTACGCCCACCATATCCAGCGCCTCATGGTCACGGGCAACTTCGCCCTGCTCATCGGGGCCGATCCGGCGCAGGTGCAGGAGTGGTATCTGTGCGTCTACGCCGACGCCTTCGAATGGGTCGAAGCGCCCAACACGGCGGGAATGAGCCTATTCGCCGATGGCGGCATGATCGCGTCGAAACCTTATGCCGCCTCGGGGAATTACATTAACAGGATGTCCGACTATTGTGCGGGCTGCGCCTATGATGTCCGGCAAAAGACCGGCGACGACGCCTGCCCGTTCAACCTGCTCTACTGGTGGTTTCTCGACCGCCACGAGCAGCGGTTTCGCAAGAACGTGAGGATGAAAACCATCTACGCGACGTGGGACCGAATGAAGGACGACCGGAAAAGCCAAGTGCTTGCCGATGCAGAAAAATTCCTCGCACGGCTGGATGCAGGCGAGCGGGTCTGACCCGGAACTCGGCGATAATTGGCTTTCGGTTACAAAGTTATATTTCATCCTCGTCTTTAATGGCGTTGTGAGTCACACTACCTCAGGGGATGAAAGTGAACACCGGATTATCCGGTTTTTAGGAGGTGCCGTGGACCAGGTGCGCAAACGTAAAAGCGCTGCCGACCGCAAGGCCGAAATTGTAGACACTGTCATCAAGCTTTCGGCCGTGCTCGGTCCGGATCGCGTAACGACCCAACATCTCGCGGATGCGGTTGGGGTGACCCAGCCTGCCATTTTCCGCCATTTCTCGACCAAGTCCGAAATCTGGGACGAGGTCAGCCGGCGGATTGCGGCAGATATCAACGAGATGTCCGAAAGCGTGGAGTCCCCGCAAACGGGGCTGCGCGACTACATCAACAGATTCCTGAGCTTCGTGAGCGAGCGTCCGGCGGTTCCTGCGATCCTGCATTCCATCGAATTGCAGGTCGAGAACACCGAACTGCGCAACCGCTTCACCGCGCTCAACCGCGACAGCACGACACGCGTCGCCCGGCTGATCGAGCGGGGGCAGGAGCGGAGCGAAATCCGCGCCGAGCTCTCGGCCACGGGCATCGCCGGTGTCGTGATGACCTCGCTTCAGGGTCTCAGCCACGACTGGCTGCTCAAGGATCAGGCTTTCGATCTGGAAAGCGCCGGCAATCGTCTGGCGGACGACATCCTCGCGATGATCGGCGCCTGACGGCGCGGCATCGTTGAGACCAGGGTGGCGTAAGCGCTCCCCTCTGTTTCCAGGTCCCCCCGTCAACCCCGGCTCGTAGGTGGGTCCGAGGTGACTCGCAACTGCCTCATCATCGCCTCCAGGTCAGCGCGAAACCTAACGCGCTTGTCCGCATCCCACATCCGGGACCGAAAAAGGCCGCCCAGTTTCGGGCGGCCTTTCACGATACACGCAACTGGTTTGGTCCGTGGCGGTCAGTAAAGCCCGCCATTGCCGAGCGAAATATCCGGCGCCACCAGCGAGGGGTCGCGCGGCGGCGTCGCTTCCTGCTGTTGCTGGTCTTGCTGCTGCGGCGCAGGCTCCGGCGCGGGGGCCGGTTCGGGTTCGGGCGCAGGCTCGGGTTCCGGCGCGGGGGCCGGTGCAGGCTCCGGGGCCGGGGCGGGTTCCGGCTCTGGCGCAGGCTCCGGTTCGGGCGCGGGTTCCGGCGTGGGCTCCGGCTCCGGCGCTGGTTCAGGCGCAGCCTCCGGTTCAGGCGCGGGCGCCGGTTCCGCAGGTTCCGGCTCCGCCGCAGCGGGCGTCACCGGCGCGGGCGTGCCACCTTCGAGCATCGAGGACATGACCCCGTTGACCCACTGGCCGGACACGCGCTCTCCCGAGGCATAGGCGACAGTGCCCTGCCCGTTGCGCTGGTCGGCCGAGAATTCGCCCTCGTAGACATCGCCGTTCGGATAGGTCGCCGTGCCCATCCCGCTCTTCATGCCGTTCTCCCAGCCGCCGGTATAGCTGAACCCGTCGGCCATCGTAAGCGCGCCCTCGCCGTGACGTGCGCCGTCCTGCCAGCCACCCTCATACACCGAGCCGTCCGCGTATTCCTCGCGCCCCTGACCGTGGCGTTTGCCGTCCTGCCAACCACCGGTATAGCCGTGACCCTCGGGGAAGGTCAGCGTGCCCTCGCCGTCGAACAGCGCCGAAACGAACCCGCCCTCATAGGTCGAGCCGTTGGGGTATTCCGCGCGTCCGGTGCCTTCGATCACACCGTCGCGCCATGTGCCGGTGTAGGAGCCGCCATCGGGATATTCGATCGTGCCCTGCCCGTCGGGAAGCCCGGCGCGGAAGGTGCCGGTATAGACCGACCCATCGGGATAGGTGACCTTGCCCTCGCCCTCGATCTGACCCTCGACCCAATTGCCTTCATAGACATAGCCGTCGTCACCCGTGAACACGCCGTCGCCGTTGCGCTGGTCGTTCAGGAACGCGCCGGTATAGGTGTCGCCGTTCTCATAGGTGACCTTGCCCTGCCCGGACCGCTGGCCTTCGACGAACTGGCCGGAGTAGACATCGCCGTTGGCCTGCGTGAGCCGCCCGGTGCCGTGCATCTGCCCCGCGACCCACTGGCCTTCATAGCGCATCCCGTCGGCCCCGACATAGACGCCCTGCCCCTGCCGCTGATCGCCCGAGAACGCGCCCTCGTAGACCGAGCCATCGGCATAGGTCGCCCGGCCCTGACCGTCCTTCTTGCCCATGTTCCAGTCACCTTCGTAGGTGAAGCCGGAGGGGCTGACCATCTTGCCGCGCCCGTGATGCAGCGCCTCGCGCAGGCCGCCCTCGTAGGTCACGCCATTGGCGTATTCCGCGATGCCGGTGCCCGTGATCTTGCCGTCGACCCAGTCGCCCTCGAAGCTCGACCCGTCCGCGAAGGTGATCTTGCCGAAGCCGTGCGGCTTGCCGGCGGCGAAGTTGCCTTCATAGACCGATCCGTTGGCGAAGCGTGCAACGCCCTCACCCCGGATCTCGCCATTCACGAACGTCCCGCTGTATTCGTAACCCGACGGCGTGCGCAGCGTGCCCTCACCATGCGGCTGGCCGTCCTTGAACGTCCCTTCGTATACCCGCCCGTCGTCATACTGCATCGTGTCCTCGCCGTCCTGTGCGAGCGCGCCGCTGGCCATCAGGCTGGCGGCGACGGAAAGGACGAGACGCAGATTGCGGGACATGGGAACCTCTTGACCGATCTTTCGGGTGAGCGAAACCTAAGCGCACGGGCCGTATGAGACAATTGTTTTCCCATGACAATCGTGGCACCCGGCTTTTCCCCGCCCATGAACCTGCTAAAGAAGGCGGGAACCGAAAGGACCGAGATGACCGAGACGTTTCGCCTGACGCTAGCCCAGCTGAACCCCGTGGTCGGGGACATTCCCGGCAACGCCGACCGGGCCCGCAAGGCATGGGCCGAGGCGAAGTCGGCCGGCGCGGATATGGTCATGCTGACCGAGGCGTTCCTGACCGGCTACCAGCCCCAGGACCTCGTCATGCGCCCCCCATTCTGGAGCGAGGCGATGGAGGTGTGCGAGGCGCTCGCCCGCGACTGCGCCGACGGCCCGGTCATGGGGATCGGCTGCCCCTATCACGACGGCAAGGACCTCTATAACGCCTACTGGATTCTCGAAGGCGGCCATGTGCGCCGGCGCATCCTGAAACAGATGCTCCCGAACGAAACGGTGTTCGACGAGAAACGCCTCTATTCCCACGCCCCGCCGCAGGACCCGATCCAGATCGGCCCGCTCACGCTCGGCATCCCGATCTGCGAGGATGCGTGGTGGCCCGACGCGGTCTGCGAGGACCTTGCCGAAAAGGGGGCCGAGATCCTCGCCGTCCCCAACGGTTCCCCCTACTACCGGGGCAAGGTCGAAACCCGCCACGGCGTGATCCGCGCGCGGGTCGAGGAGACGGGGCTTCCGCTCATCTACCTCAACATGGTCGGCGGTCAGGACGATCAGGTGTTCGACGGGGCCTCCTTCGGCATGGACGCGCAGGGCGAGCTGGCCTTCCAGCTTCGCGAATTCGACGAGGTGATCCATCACCTCGACCTCGAAAAGGGCGCGGACGGGTGGCGCATCGTGCCGGGCGAGGTGATCCCGGCCCTGCCCCCTTATGAGGCCGACTACCGCGTCATGGTGCAGTCCCTGCGCGACTACATGGGCAAGACCGGGTTCAAGAAGGTGCTCCTCGGCCTCTCCGGCGGGATCGACAGCGCCATCGTCGCGACCATCGCCGCCGACGCGCTCGGCCCCGAAAACGTGCGCTGCGTGATGCTGCCCTCGGAATACACGTCGCAACATTCGCTGGACGACGCCAAGGCGGTCGCGAACAACCTCGGCTGCCCCTACGACTTCGTCCCGATCAAGGGCCCGCGCGAGGCCGTGACTGAAACGCTCGCCCCGCATTTCGAAGGTTACGCGCCCGACCTCACCGAGGAAAACATCCAGTCCCGCCTGCGCGGCCTCCTCCTCATGGCGATGTCCAACAAGTTCGGGGAAATGCTGCTGACCACCGGCAACAAGTCCGAAGTCGCGGTGGGCTACGCCACGATCTATGGCGACATGGCCGGCGGCTACAATCCGATCAAGGATCTCTACAAGATGCGGGTCTTTGAAACCTGCCGCTGGCGCAACGCGAACCACCGCGACTGGATGATGGGACCGGCGGGCGAAGTCATCCCGCCCCGCGTCATCGACAAGCCCCCCTCGGCGGAACTGCGCGACGACCAGCAAGACAGCGACAGCTTGCCGCCTTACGAGGTGCTCGACGAGATTCTAGAAGGGTTGGTGGACAAGGAACTCTCGGTTGCCGATCTGGTGGCGCAGGGCTTCGACCGTGAGACGGTGAAGAAGGTGGAACACCTGATCTACATCTCGGAATACAAGCGCTTCCAGTCCGCGCCGGGCGCGCGTCTGACCATGCGCAGCTTCTGGCTCGACCGCCGCTATCCCATCGTCAACCGCTGGCGTGACAAGACATGACACGGGATCTCGAAATCATCGCGGCGCCGCCGTCGTTCCGCACCATGCGCCTGATCGGCGCCGTGTTTCTGGCCCTCGGCCTGATCGGTATCGCACAGGTCGCCATGACCGACCCGGAGGCGCTCTGGCGCACCCCGACCGGCGCGCTCCTCGCCGTTCCGGTGCTGCTGGGCGTGATGCTGGGCTGGGTTGGGCTGACCGAAACCCACATGCGCCGCCGCCTCGCCCATCTCTCCGCCGAAGGCGCGCAGGTCGGCGTCCACGCCCGCCTACCGTGGGACAGGATCGTGCGCATCGAACGGCGCGGCTCCGGCACCTATGAGACGCTGACGCTGTTCCCCGCCGGCAAACGCGAGTTGCGCCGCCCGATCCCCATTGGCCGCGCCGAGAACGCCCCCGACATGATCGTGGGCGAGGTGCTGGCATTCATGGAACAGGCGGGCGTCACGGCGACGCTTGCCCAAAAGGGTGCGCGGGACGTGTGGGAGGTCGCTCAGGACGAAACCGCCCCCGAGCCGACCCGGTCGGACCAAGTGTCGGCCTGACCCGGTCAGGTGAGCGACGTGCCGCGCGCTTTCACAAGGTGGTTGCCGATATAGCTCGCGATCCGCGTGCCATCCGCCCGGTGCACATCGTTGCGCACAGCCACGCGCCCCCGGTCCGGGCGTGACTTCGACCGCTCGGCGCTCACCACCTCGCAGCGCACATGGATACGGTCCCCCGGCTGCGCAGGCAAAAACCACCGCACCTCGTCCATCCCCGATGCCCCCATCGAGGACTCGTTCCACACGTCGGCCTGCATCCCGAGATTGAACGCGATGAGCAGCGTGTGCCAGCCAGAGGCGATCAGCGTCCCGAAATGGCTCTCCGCCGCCGCCGCCTCGTCAAGGTGAAACGGCTGCGGGTCCCATTCCTGCGCGAATTTCACGATGGCCTCGCGGGTCAGCTCCGCCTCGGCCGTGCGGAAGGCGAACCCCACCGGCAGGTCTTCGAAATAGCGTTGTGTCACTGTGTATCAGCCTCGGGCGCTACGGTTGTCGGCGTCTGCGGCGGGGGCGCATCGCCGCCCACCACCCCGCTGAAGAAGCGGGAACTCATGACCAGCAGCCCGAAGGCAAGGAGGATGGCGATCAGCACGATCCCCGGAATCCGGCTCGCCACCCGCTGCGCGGAGCGTTTTTCGAACTGGCCGCCCACGACCCAGAGTGCCACGGCAATGACCGCCGCGACCCCTTGCCAGACCACGAATTTCGCGACCTTGTTCAACCCGGCGGTAAAGCCGTCGCCGCTCGGTTCGGTCAGCCCGAAATCCACGAACGAGACGATGAACGCCAGCGTCCAGAGCGTAAGGCCTATTCGAAGGGCGGTTTTCGCTGTCATGCGGCGAGAGTGCCAAAAACCGCCGCATGCGCAAGCGAAAGTTGCCCGGCGGCGACTGTCTCAGCCCAGTGTGACATCGAGGAACATCATCAGGATCAACCCGATGATGAGCCCGGCGGTCGCGCTTTTCTGATGCCCGCCCCGGTGCGTCTCGGGAATGATCTCGTGGCTGATGACGTAAAGCATCGCCCCCGCCGCGAAGGTCAGCCCCCAGGGCAGCAACGTCTCCGACACCGTCACCGCGACGACCCCGATCAGCCCGCCCACCGGCTCGATCAACCCGGTCAGGAGCGCGATTGCGAAACTGTGCCCCCGGCCATAGCCCAGGCCGCGCAGCGCCACGGCGACCGCCAGCCCCTCGGGCGCGTTCTGAAGCCCGATCCCGGTCGCGAGCGACACGCCGTTGGCCACGTTGCCCCCGCCGAAGCCCACGCCCACGGCCATGCCTTCGGGAAAATTGTGGATGGTGATCGCGATAATGAACAGCCAGATGCGCGACAGCGCGCCGGGATCGGCGCCCTCTGGTCCCTGTATGAAATGCTCATGCGGCAGAAGCTCGTTCATCGCCCAGACGACGGCGGCCCCCAGCGCGATCCCCGCCCCGGCGATGGTCGCGGCGATCCAGACCGAGCCGCTGTTCTCCTCCGCCACCTCGAGACCGGGCAGCAGGAGTGAAAAGAATGACGCCGAGATCATCACCCCGGCCGCGAACCCCAACAGGATGTCCGAGGCCCGGCGCGGCATGGTCTTGCCGAAAAGGACGAGCAGCGCCCCGACCCCGGTCATCAGACCCGCGGCAAGGCTCGCCAGCAATCCCATCACAACAACAGACATGGCGCATCATTGCGCCGCACCCGAATACGGCACAACCCTGAATCCGCGCGTTGCGCGCATCAGACGCGGCGGCTAAAAGCAGTGCGGTCGCAACATACGGGAGGACGCCATGCCGGTCATCACCACCATCGAGGACCTCAAGCACCTCTACCGCCGGCGCGCGCCCCGGATGTTCTACGATTACTGTGAAAGCGGGTCGTGGACCGAACAGACCTTCCGCGAAAACACCTCGGATTTCGACCAGATCCGCCTGCGCCAGCGTATCGCGGTGGACATGACCAACCGCTCCACCGCCACGCAGATGATCGGGCAGGACGTGGCCATGCCCGTCGCCCTCGCCCCGGTGGGCATGACCGGCATGCAATCGGCGGATGGTGAGATCAAGGCGGCCCGCGCGGCCGAGAAATTCGGCGTGCCGTTCACCCTGTCCACCATGTCGATCTGCTCGATCGAGGCGGTGGCCGAAAAGACGACCAAGCCGTTCTGGTTCCAGCTCTACGCGATGAAGGACTGGGATTACCTCACCCGCCTGATCGGACGCGCCAGGGACGCAGGCTGCTCCGCCCTCGTGGTCACGCTCGATCTCCAGGTGCTGGGCCAGCGCCACAAGGACATCAAGAACGGCCTCTCCGCCCCTCCCAAGCCGACGCTCAGGAACCTCGTGAACCTGTCGACCAAGTGGCGCTGGGGCCTCGGGATGCTGGCCACGAAGAACCGCGACTTCGGCAATGTCGTGGGCCATATCGCAGGCATCACCGATCCCTCGTCGCTTATGACCTGGACCGCCGAGCAATTCGACCCGGCGCTCGACTGGGCCAAGATCGAAAAGATCCGCGACCTCTGGGGCGGCAAGCTCATCCTCAAGGGCGTGATGGAGCCAGAAGACGCGCTCATGGCCGCCAGAATCGGCGCGGATGCCATCGTCGTGTCGAACCACGGCGGGCGGCAACTCGACGGCGCTGTCAGTTCCATCCGCGCGCTCGAACCGATCCTCGAGGCGGTCGGAGATACGGTCGAAGTCCACCTCGACAGCGGCATCCGCTCGGGCCAGGACGTGCTCAAGGCCGTCGCGATGGGCGCCAAGGGCACCTATATC
>NZ_DGCP01000016.1:0-178 GCF_002384975.1 Maritimibacter sp. UBA3975 | reverse complement strand
GGCGCGATGGGCGAGGCGGGCGTCACCCGCGCGCTCGAAGTGATCCACAAGGAACTCGACACCTCGATGGCCTTCTGTGGCCATCGCAACCTGAACGACGTGACCCGCGACATCCTGCGCGTTCCCAAACACTTCTCCGGCGACTGGTCCTGAGCCCCCGCCGCGAGTCGGCGGCGGG
>NZ_DGCP01000002.1:65922-565621 GCF_002384975.1 Maritimibacter sp. UBA3975 | reverse complement strand
ACCGTGCTGGCCAACGAACAGGTCGAGGACGGGCGCGGCTGGCGCTCCGGCGCCCTCGTCGAACGGCGCGAACTGACCCAGTGGTTCTTCAAGATCTCCGACTATTCGGACGAACTTCTCTCCGCGCTCGACACGCTCGACAACTGGCCCGCCAAGGTAAAGACCATGCAGGCCAACTGGATCGGCAAGTCGCGCGGGTTGCAATTTGCCTTCTCGACCATCGAAGCGCCCGAGGGCTTTGACCGGATCGAGGTCTATACCACCCGCCCCGACACGCTGCTCGGCGCCTCCTTCGTCGGCATCTCGCCCGACCACCCCATCGCCAAGGCGCTTGAGGCCGAGAACCCGCAGGTCGCCAGTTTCGTCGCGGAATGCCGCAAGGGCGGCACCACCGAGGAAGCGATCGAGACCGCCGAGAAGCTCGGGATGGACACTGGCATCCGCGTCCGCCACCCCTTCGACACGGCCCATGAACTGCCCGTCTATATCGCCAACTTCATCCTGATGGACTACGGCACCGGCGCGATTTTTGCCTGCCCGGCCCATGACCAGCGCGACCTAGACTTCTGCCGCAAGTACGACCTGCCGGTGATCGAGACGTTCTTGCCACTGCATGGCGACCACGCTCCATACGAGGTGCCTGACAACAATTTCGACGCTGATCCTGTCTTGCCGTTAGACGACTCAGAGCAGTATCCTGGGGAGCAGTACTTGTTCCGGATTACCAAGACTGCCTACGTGCCGCCCAAGTCCGACACGGTGAAATGGGTCGACCACTTCGCCGGTCTGGACGAGGCGACGGGGGAAGAGGCCATCGCGGCCACCATCGATTACGCCGAGAAACAGGGCTGGGGCAAAGGTCACACCCAATACCGCCTGCGCGACTGGGGCCTGTCCCGCCAGCGTTACTGGGGCTGCCCGATCCCGGTGGTCCATTGCGATGACTGCGGCGTGGTGCCGGAGAAGAAAGAGAACCTGCCGATCGAGCTGCCTTACGACATCAGCTTCGACACGCCCGGCAACCCGCTCGACCGCCACCCGACGTGGCGCGACTGCGCCTGCCCGTCCTGCGGCAAGCCCGCGCGGCGCGAGACCGATACGATGGACACCTTCGTGGACAGCTCGTGGTATTTCGCCCGCTTCACCGCGCCCCGCGCCGATACGCCGACCGTGGCCGAGGACGCGGACTACTGGATGAACGTCGATCAATACATCGGCGGCATCGAGCACGCGATTCTCCACCTGCTCTATTCGCGCTTCTTCGCCCGCGCGATGCACATCTGCGGCCACCTGCCGGAGAAGTCGAAAGAGCCGTTCAACGCGCTGTTTACGCAGGGCATGGTGACCCACGCGATCTACCAGACTCGCGACGCCGAGGGCCGCGCCGTCTATCACTTCCCCGAGGACGTGGAAGAGACCGAAGGCGGCGCCAAGCTGAAGGCCACTGGTGAGCCGGTCGAAATCATCCCCTCTGCCAAAATGTCGAAGTCGAAGAAAAACGTGGTCGATCCGCTGGAGATCATCGCCCAGTACGGCGCCGACACCGCCCGCTGGTTCGTCATGTCCGACTCGCCCCCCGAGCGTGACGTGGAATGGACCGCCTCGGGTGCCGAGGGTGCCTCCAAGCACCTCGCCCGCGTCTATCGCATCGCCGCCGAGATCGCGGACGCCACCGGCACGGGCGAAGGCGACGAGGATCTGCTGCGCGAGATGCACAAGACCATCAAGGCCGTGACGGACGGGATCGAGGGCTTCGCCTTCAACACCTCCATCGCCAAGCTTTACGGCTTCACCAACACGCTGTCGAAATCCAAGGCGGGGGCCGAGACCAGGCAGACCGCCATGCGCGTCATGGCGCAGCTCATGGCCCCGATGACCCCACACCTCGCGGAGGAAGTCTGGTCCATGCTGGGCGGCAAAGGCCTCGTCGCCGAAGCCGACTGGCCCGTGGCCGACGAGGCGATGCTGGTGGAAGACACCGTGACCATGCCAATCCAGGTGAACGGAAAGCGGCGTGACGAGATCACCGTGCCCAAGGACATGGACAAGGGCGAGATCGAGACGCTGGCGCTCGCCACCGACGGGGTGAAACGCGCGCTGGACGGCAATGCGCCGAAAAAGGTCATCGTGGTGCCGGGCCGGATTGTGAATGTGGTGGCATAACGCCAGACTGCGGGCATGAAACTCAAACCCGCCGAGGCCAACCGCCACTTCGCCAAGCCCGCGCCCGACAAGCCGGGCACGCTGATCTATGGCACCGACGGGATGCGAGTCGCGCTCAAGCGGCAGGAGCTTCTTGCGAATCTTCTGGGTGAGAATGCCGAGGGCGAAATGCGCCTCACCCGGATGATGGCGGGGGAGTTGCGGCAGGACCCGGCCGCGCTGGCCGACGCGATGAAAGCACAAGGCTTTTTCCCCGGCCCCCGCGCGGTCTTTGTCGAGGATGCGACCGACGCGATGGGGGACAAGATCACGCAGGCTATGGATGACTGGCAGACGGGCGATGCCCATGTCGTCGTCACCGGCGGGAACCTGAAACCCACCGGCAAGCTGCGGAAATACTTTGAAAAACATCCCAAGGCCGTCGCCGTCGGCATCTATGACGACCCGATGTCGCGCGACGAGATCAAGGCGGAACTGTCCAAGGCCGGGCTCAACAACGTCGATGGCGAAGCGATGCGGGATCTTGAGGCGCTGGCCCGCACCCTCGACCCCGGCGACTTCCGCCAGACGGTCGAGAAACTGTCGCTCTACATGCTGAACGACCCCTCCACGGTCTCGCCCGACGATGTGGCCGCCTGTGCCCCCGCCTCCACCGAGGCGGTGCTGGACGACCTGCTCCACGCCACAGCCGAGGGCCGCGCGCAGGAGCTTGGCCCGCTGCTCACGCGGCTCGAGGCACAGGGCATCGCCCCCACGCGCCTCGCCATCGTGACCACCAACCATTTCCGCACGCTGCACATGGCGGCCTCTGACCCCGAAGGGCCGAACAAGGGTATCTTCCGCGCCCGCCCGCCGGTGCATTTCAAGTCACGCGACCGCATGACCCGGCAGGCCTCGCGCTGGGGCGCGGTGAAGCTGGAAACCGCGCTCGACATGATCGTGGAGGCCGACCTCACCCTGCGGTCCACCTCCAAGGCGCCGCAAATGGCGCTGATCGAACGCACGCTCATCCGACTCGCCTTCATGGCCGCGCGCGGCTGAGGCCCAACAAAAAAACGGCGGCCCCGCAGGACCGCCGTTTCCGATGTCTCTCGCGCCGGGGTCAGCCGTCGATCAGACCGTCGAGGATCTCCTGAAGATCCGCATAGGTCATGTTGGAATACTTCTCGCCATTGATGACGAAGGTCGGCGTGCCGGTGATCTCGTCCTCAGCCGCGTTCTGCTGATACGCCGCGACCATCGACTGCGCGTTCTCGCTGTCTTCCAGACAGGCGCTCAACTCATCGTCGCTCAGACCGGCCTTCTTGCCGATGGTCTTGAGGTTTTCGAGGATCGCGGCCTCCTGACCGTTGCCGATCCAGTCTTTCTGGGTCTCGAACAGCATGTCCATGATCCCGAAATAGCGCATCTCGCCACCGCAGCGCGCGACCAGCCCGGCCCAGAGGCCATACTTGTCGAAATAGACCTCGCGGTTCACGAACCGCACCTTGCCGGTGTCGATGTAGTCGGCCTTCAGGTCGTCCCAGGCGCGCTCATGGAAGTCGGCGCAATGCGGGCAGGTGAAGGACGCGTATTCGATCATCGTGACCGGCGCGTCCGCATCGCCGATGGCCATATCTTCGGCCGGTTCGATGTCGGCCTCGCTCGTGGCGTCCTGCGCCACGGCGGGGGACACAGGCGAGAGCGCCGAAGTGCCCGGCGTGCTGCCGGTGTTCATCGTGTAAAACGCACCGCCGCCGATCAGGACGGCGGCACCAAGCGCGATGGGAAGGATCTTGTTCATGGGGTCTGCCTCAGGATTTCGATGAGTTTCGGGTGTAGACGTTCGCCGCCAGTGCCTCCAGCGCCGCGCGAAGGTCATCGCTCTCGACGCCGTCCGCGGTGGCACGGGCACGGGTGGTAACTTCGGGATCGGGCTCTTGCACGCTCTCCGCCTTGCGTGGCGAAAACGCGACCTGTCCCTCGGAGAAGCCGGTGGGCGCGGTCTGCGTGATGCGGATGCGGGAAATGGCGGCGTAACCGTAGACCCGGTTCACCCGCTCTCGAAGCTGTTCCTTCTGCATTTCCAGCATCGGCGCATTCGCCCCGGTGGTCAGCAGCGTGAGCGTCGCGCCAAAGCCGCCACGCCCATAGGACACCTCGACGGGGCGCGAGATCTGGGCGATCCCCTCGCCTGCGATTTCGTCCCAATGGGTGATCAGCCGGGTAACAGCGAAACCACGCGATTCGCCGGCCTTGCGGATGCGGCTGCCAAGCAGCTTCGCGGTCCGCTCGAAGCCGCGCGTGCGGCGATCCGGTTTCGATCTGGCGTCGGTCACTGGCCTCTCCATGTCGCTCAATATACTAGGGGTTCGGGTGCGCCGACACCATGCCGATTGAAGTTACAGGGATAAAACATGCGTGACGCGCGGGTTATGGCCGATGAGTTGCTGGCTTGGTACGACCGCCACGCCCGCGCGATGCCGTGGCGCGTCGGCCCGGCTGAACGCGCCGCCGGGGTCGCGCCCGACCCTTATGCGGTCTGGCTGTCCGAGGTGATGCTGCAACAGACGACCGTGGCCGCCGTGCGCGATTATTTCACCCGGTTCCGCACGCTCTGGCCCACGGTTCACGACCTTGCCGCCGCCGAGGACGCCCGCGTGATGGGCGAATGGGCCGGGCTGGGCTACTACGCACGCGCCCGCAACCTGCTCAAATGCGCCCGCGTGGTGTCGGGTGAACTGGACGGGCATTTCCCGGACACGCTGGACGGGCTCAAGGCGCTTCCGGGCATCGGCCCCTACACCGCCGCCGCCATCGCCGCCATCGCCTTTGACCGGGCCGAGACGGTCGTGGACGGGAACGTGGAGCGGGTCATGGCCCGCCTCTTTGCGATCACCGACCCGATGCCCGGCTCCAAGCCCGCGCTGCGCGAGGCGGCTGCGACACTGACCCCCGACACCCGCCCCGGCGACTACGCGCAGGCGGTCATGGACCTCGGCGCGACGATCTGCACCCCGCGCTCGCCCGCCTGCGGCCTCTGCCCGTGGCGAGGCGACTGCGCAGCCCACGCACAGGGCATCGCCGCCGACCTGCCCGCCCGCGAGGCGAAGAAGCCCAAGCCGGTGCGCTACGGCGTGGCCTATGTCGGGCGGCGCACGGACGGCGCGTGGCTGGTCGAGACCCGGCCCGAGAGCGGACTTCTGGGCGGCATGCTGGGCTGGCCCGGCGGCGACTGGGGCGAGACGCCCGAGGATCGCCCGCCCCTCCCTGCCGACTGGCAGGATCTGGGCGAAGCGGTCCGCCACACCTTCACCCATTTCCACCTGCGCCTCGCCGTGCGCGTGGCCACCCTGCCCGCTGAGGCCACCCCGGCGCGCGGGCATTTCACCGACCGCCTCGCCCCCTCCGACCTGCCCACCGTGATGCGCAAGGTCTATGACCTTGCCCGCGACAGCCTGTCCTGACCCGCGCCGTTGTGCGCCCTGCCGCGGGCGCGTAGACTTCGCCACGGGGGACAAGGAGTGAGCAGATGGCCCCGACCGATACCGCGATAGATTTCCGTCACGCCGCGCCCTTCTGGGCGTCCCTGATCGTGATTCCGCTGGTGTTTCTCTCGGCCACCTATGGCGGCTGGGCCATCGTCCTGCCCCTCGCGGGGACTTGGTGGGCCTTCTCGGCCCTCGACCGGCTCCTCGGACGCAACACCGACAACCCGGACCCGAACGCCACCGACGCGCACCTTTACTGGTACTCGCTCATCACATGGGTCTGGCTGCCGATCCAGATCGTGACGCTCTACACCATGATCGCCTGGATTCCGCGCGCCGAACACCTTGTCTTGTGGGAGAAATTCGGCGTCTTCCTCGGCGTCGGCGTCATGTCCGGCTCCATCGGCATCGTCTATGCGCACGAGCTCATGCACCAGAAGGACCGCTTCGAACGGTGGCTCGCCGACCTGCTTCTGGCCAGCGTCCTCTATTCGCATTTCCGCACCGAGCATCTGCTTGTCCATCACCCCTGGGTCGGGACGCGGCGTGACGCCGTCTCGGCCCGCTACAACGAGGGGTTCCACCGCTATTTCTTCCGCGTCCTGCGCGAAGGCCTGGTCTCGGCATGGCGGGCCGAGCGGGCGATGCTGGCGCGGCGCGACCTGTCGCCGTGGGACGGAGCCAATCCGTTCTGGCGCTACTGGGCGCTTCAGGGGGGCGCGCTGCTCCTCGCGCTGGTGATTGGCGGCTGGCTCGGCCTCGCCCTGTTTCTGTTTCAGGCCTTCGTCGCGATCTGGCAGCTCGAACTCACGAACTACGTCGAACACTACGGACTGGTGCGCAAATACATGGGCGACGGGAAATACGAACCGGTCCGCCCGCATCATTCGTGGAACGCCGACCACATGGCGACGAACTGGCTGCTCATCAATCTTCAGCGCCACTCCGACCACCACTACAAACCCGCGCGCCGCTTCCCGCTGCTCCAGACCTATGAGGAGACACAGGCGCCGCAACTGCCCTTCGGCTATCCGGTCATGGCGATGGCCGCGATGGTCCCGCCGGTCTGGCGGCGCATGATGAACCCGCGTGTGCGCCACTGGCGGCGGCAGTATTACCCCGAGATCGAGGACTGGGGGCCGTACAAACGCGGCGAGCACCCGGTTCCGGGACCGCGCTAACGCCGGTCAGGCGAGCCGCTCGACAAGGTCCACGGCGGTGGCCACGCCGCTCTCTGCCCGGATCGCCTCGCCCAGCGCCTCGGCTCTCGTGGCTACGGACGGGGCCAGGGCCCCCTCGATCGCAGCGGCGAGCTTGTCTGCCGTCAGGTCTTTCTGCCGGATCGGCTCCGGCCCGGCGCCAAGGGCCGCGACCCGCGCGCCGAAGAACGGCTGATCGGCGAAAAGCGGACAGACGATGCTGGGCCGCCCCCAGCGCAGCCCCTCATGCGTTGTGCCAGAGCCGCCGTGATGCACGACGGCGGAGACGCGCGGAAAAAGCCATGTGTGCGGGACCGCGTCCAGCACATGGATGTTGTCGCCCGTCTCGAACCCGTCGATCCCGCCCCAGCCTGTCGCCAGAACCGCGCGTTGCCCCGTCTGCTCCAGCGCCCCGCGCAGCGCCCGCGTCGTGCGTTCGTGATCCAGCCCCGGCATCGACCCGAAACCGACGTAGATCGGCATCGGTCCGGCGCCGAGGAAATCCGACAGCCCGTCAGGCGGCGTGTAATCGGCAGGGTCCGAGAAGAAATACCCGGTCTGCACATCCTTCGCGGGCCAATCCTCCGGGCGCGGCACCAACGTTGGGGAAAAGCCGTGCATCCGCGTGGGGCGCCCGTCCGGGCTGTAGCCCAGCCGCACCTCCATCAGCGGGCCGACATCGGTGCCGCTCGCCTTGACCCAGCGCTTGACCAGCAGGTTGGTGCCAAGCCGCATCGTCGTATGAATGATCTTGTGCGTCGCCATGTTGAGCGCCCCGCCCCGCGACCGGTGCCCCATCAGGAACATCGGATAAGCCCGCGTCGGCACGAACCCCGGCTGCAAGGACACCGGCACCGCCGGCACGCCCAGCCGCCGCCCGAGGTAAGGCCCCATCGCGCCCTTGAAATGGTACAGGATCAGGTCCGGTGCGACCTCCAGCCCGATCCGCCACATCTCGGACAGCTGGCCGTTCATGATCTCGCTCGCCCAGCGAAACGCCTTGAGCCGCCCGGTGAGAGAGTTCAGCGCGGCCTGCATCTCGGGCTCCTGCAAGAGCGCCTGGAAATCGACCGGCAGCGGCGCGGGGGACAGCCCGGCGGCCTCGATCATCGGCTCGAACCCCTTGGGCCCGGCGAGCGTGACATCGTGCCCCGCCGCACGCAGCCCGGCGCCCAGCGCCACGAATGGCTGCACGTCCCCGCGCGAGCCGACGGAAATCATCAGAATGTTCATGCAAATGTCCCTTCACGGGGGAGTGTGCCCGACGCGCCCGACGGTTCAACACGAATCCAAAAAAACCCCGCCACAAGGGCGGGGTTGAGTGGTGCCGTGGCTTGGGCCACAGGCACAGGCGGTACGCCGTTTGCCCCGTGGGGCAAGTCCGTCAGCGCATTTCTGCGCGTATCTGTTGTCTGAGAACGTCGATCGAGACCGTCTTGCCCTCACGCTTGAAGGCCCAGTAGGTCCAGCCGTTGCACGAAGGCGCGCTTTCCAGCGCCGCGCCGACCTGATGGATCGACCCGCGCGCCTCGCCCGAGATCAGCGTCCCGTCGGCGCGCACCTTGGCGACCTGTCCACGCGGCCCGATCAGGGACTCGCCGGGGCGCAGCATGCCGCGCTCCACGAGCTGTCCGAAGGCCACGCGCGGCTCGGCACGCTTGGAGGTCGAGACGGTCAACGCCTCCTTGTCGAACTTGCGCACGTTGGCGAGCCGCTTCTCGGCCACCTTGCGATAGGCTTCCTCACGCTCGATCCCGATGAACTCGCGGCCCAGCATCTTGGCCACGGCGCCGGTCGTCCCGGTCCCGAAAAACGGGTCGAGCACCACGTCGCCGGGGTTGGTCGTGCCGACGAGCACGCGATGGAGCAGCGCCTCGGGCTTCTGCGTCGGATGCGCCTTGTCGCCGTTGTCATCCTTGAGCCGCTCGCCGCCATTACAGATCGGCAAAACCCAGTCCGAGCGCATCTGGATGCCCTCGTTGAGCGATTTCAGCGCCTCGTAGTTGAAGGTCGCCTTGGAGTCCTCGGACTTCTGCGCCCAGATCAGCGTCTCATGCGCATTGGTCAGGCGCTTGCCCCGGAAATTCGGCATCGGGTTCGACTTGCGCCACACAACGTCGTTGAGAATCCAGAACCCCTGGTTCTGAAGCTCGGCGCCCATGCGGAACACGTTGTGGTAGGAGCCGATGACCCAGATCGCCCCGTTGGGCTTGAGCAGACGCCGCGCGGCCGCCAGCCAGGCGCGGGTGAACTCGTCATAGATCTTGAAGCTCGCGAACTGGTCCCACTCGTCATCGACCGCGTCGACCTTGGAGTTGTCGGGACGATGCAGATCGCCCTTCAGTTGCAGGTTGTAGGGCGGGTCCGCGAAGATGAGGTCGACCGAGCCTTCGGGAAGGCTGTTCATCACCTCGATGCAATCACCGGACAGGATTTGGTTGAGCGGCAGAACCTCTGCCGCGCGGGTCATTTTCGTCATATTGTCTGCCTCTGTCCCCGGGGCCTTATGGCCCTCGTTGTTGTGGATAAGTTTGAGTCAGAGGCGATTCGCAGTCAATTTCTTTTTTAAATCAGGGGGTTACTGTTTTTCTGGACACAAGATATTGTGGACCGGCTTGAAGGATCGCCTATGGTGTGGGGTCACCCCTAAATCTTTGAGTGCCGAAATGTGGCTTTTTGATGGATATCCCGCATTGCTCTCCCAGCCATAGCCGGGGTGCTGTTGCGCCAAGTCCACCATGATGCGATCGCGCGTCACTTTCGCCACGATTGACGCCGCCGCGATGGACAATGATTTGCCGTCACCCTTGATTACCGGCTCCGCCGAAACAGTTGTCCCGCGGGGGAGGAGGTTTCCGTCGATCAGCAGGTGATCGGGCAGCGGGTCGAGCACGGCCACCGCCCGCAGCATCGCGATATGCGCCGCCCGCAGAATGTTGTGGGAGTCGATCTCTTCCACCGACGCGTGACCGATACCGACCGCCGCGCGCGCCATGATCTCGGCAAACAGCGCATCCCGGCGCTTGGCGGTAAGCTTCTTGGAGTCGTTCAGGCCCTCGGGAATATCGGCAGGGTCGAGCACCACGGCCGCCGCCATCACCGGCCCGGCCAGCGGACCACGCCCCACCTCATCGACCCCCGCAACCCGGGTGAAGCCCCGCGCAAGGGCCGCGGCTTCAAAAGAATAGTCAGGACCGTCCAGCATGGCGCCTTGGTGCGATACCTGCGGGGCGGAGGCAAGTCGTTTGCCCCGCGCGCGCCGCGAACGGCAAAAGGCGGCGGGCCTTCTTCGGACCCGCCGCCAATCAGGAGCGGCATTTGGAAGATCGGGGACAGACGTGCCGCTCCCTGCTCGATGGTCGGTTACCGACCGGCGACCGAGTATCCGGCCTGCTTCAGGCAGCGACCGCGATAGACGTTGCGCACGTTCCCGTTGCGCGAGTTGTAGACGTGATCCTTGCAATAGCCCGGCAGGTAAGCCGCACCACGGAAGTTGCGCTGGAGACAGCGGTTGCCGAACAGCACGCCGCGCTCACCGGGGACGTTCACGATGCACCGGGCGGGCAGTTGCTTGAAATGCTTGGCCCGGCTCCCCCCGTGGTTCCCGCCACGATTGCCGCCGTGTTGATTGCCATACCGCCCGGCCTGGCTCCCGTGACGATAGGTCGGCTGCTGGCGCGGGACGTAATGCGACTGGGTGTTGGAATGGATGCGCACGTTGCCGTTCAGGGCCTGCGTCGCGATGGCGCCAAGAATGATCGTGCCGATGGCACCGGCGATCAGCGCCTCCTCGTTGCCGGCCTGCGCTTCGGTCGCCGCGACGGGCGACAGCGCGACGGACGCGGCAAGGACGATGGCGGTGGCCGGGCGGGTGATCTTGCTGAAAAAGGTCATGTCGTGGTCCTCTCGGGTCTGTGGGTCAGGTCTGTGCAGGGTGTCTGCGATGTCGATGACCAACCCTGGCCCCACCCGGCGCGGATAAGGAATATCGGCGCGTTGACATCGGATAGCGGCCCGGAAAAGGTGGTTTGATATTGGATAACACCGGGTCCGGGCGCATCTGTACGCGCATGAAAACACTATTTCTTTCCACGGCCTTCGCGGCCGCCACCCTGCTCGCCCAGACGGCGGGCGCGGCCTGCTATGCCGACTACAAGGCCAAGCAGGACAACCCCCTGAAACTGCACTACGGTATCATCGAACTGCCCGATGTGGCCTGCGCGTCGCGCGACGCCGCCGCCCCCGAAGTGGCCCGGCGAATCGCGACCGATGGCTGGGCGCTTCTCAACGTGGTGTCGCTGTTCGACGTGTCGGAACTTGAGCAAAGGAAAGATAGTGCCGGAGACTTCTTCCTTCGCTACTGAGGCGAAATTCACCGGGCCCCGCGTGGTGGCGCTGGGGATCGCGGCGATCGTCCTGATCCTCGCCGTCGCGGCCGTGTTCCTGTTCCTCAACCTGCCCGACGCCAACGCCTTCAACGCGCGGGTGGAGCAGCTTTTCGTCGAGAACGACGCGCTCACCGGCGAGGCCGAGATCAAGCTGCTGGAAATCCTCGCGCAATCCGGCACCGCGTTTTCCGACACGCTGACGAGTTACCGGGTGGTGATCTTCGTCCTGATGCTGTTCGCCACCGCGCTCCTCGTCGCGGCGCTCGTGTTCCTCGTGGTGATCGTCGCGATGAACCGCCGGATGAGCGAGATCGAGCGGGCGGGCATTCAGGTGAACTCCCTCATCATCAGCCGGGAGGAGCGGACGGTCTACCTCAACAACATGGAGTTTTCGCTGACCGAGGCCGCCATCGAAACCCTCTCGGTGCTGGCCGAGGCGCGGATGGACGATGACGTGCTGACCGGGGCCGAGCTCGAGGCGGTGATCTCGGGCCGCCACGCGTCGGATTGCGAAGAGGCAGCGGGCGCGACCCGGATCAAACGCCTGCGCGACGCGCTCGGCAATCAGCTCATGTCGGAACTGTTGGTCAAGACCATCGCCCGGCGCGGCTACATGCTCTCCATCGACAAGGGCGTGATCCGGATGGTGTGAACGGGGCGCTCAGTCGACCCCGGCCGCATTCTTCCGCAAGGCGATGAACGCCGCCATGATGTGCTGCGCCCGCGATTGCCCGAGCGCGCCGAAATTTTCCATGTGCTGTTCGAGATGGGCAATCGTGTGCTCTTGCCCGGCCCCCGCGAGCATGGCAGCGTTGAACGCCGCATCAATGCCGACGAGAAGCGCCATCTCGGTTTCAGAGAGGTCTTCCTGTAGTTTCGCGAAATCCACCTGCATCGAACTGCTCCATTCTGTTGAACCGGCAGCCTAGCATCAATCGGCGCGCCCGGCCCGCTCGAACCCCCACATCAGCGCGAATTGCGCGAGCCAGTAGGTCGGCCAGACAAGGATCGCCCCGGCAAAGCCGCCGTCATACAGGAACAGGTTGGTGGCGAGCAGCGAATCCGACACGATGAACAACGCGGCGCCGGCGAGCAGCACCGCGAACTGCGGCCCCCGCGCCCGGCTGAGCGCGGCCAGCCCCATCCCGATGATGACGAGGATATAGGCCATGACCGGGATGCGCAGATCCCCTGCGCCGTCCCAAAGGACAAAGGCCATGCCAAGGCCATAGACCACCAAAAGACCCATCGGCAGCGCCCGGATCTGCGTGGGCAGCTTCAGAAACAGCACGATGTAGAGCACATGGGCCAGCGCAAAGGCCCCCATGCCGCCCATGAACCAAAGCTCGCTCGGGCGGCTCAGGCAGAAATCCCCCACCGCCCCCAGCGCCAGCGCACCGACGAGGAGCCAGCGGCCCGTTGGCACCACCGACAGCGCGAGCAGCGCCACTGCCGCGGTCTTGACCAGCGAATTGATCAGCGACCCGTCGCCCCCGACCGGCGCCGCGACCCAGTAGACCAGCGCGATGAGCGCCGATGCAATGCGAAGATAGATCATCCCGTCCTCCCTCGCCCAAGCCTAGCAACACCACATCGCGAACGCCCACGCATTTCGCATGCGCCGTGGCGTCAGCCTTGGTGGATCTGGCGGAGAGGACTGGCGATCCCGGCAGGATTCGAACCTGCAACCTGCCCCTTAGGAGGGGGCTGCTCTATCCAGTTGAGCCACGGGACCGCGCGCAGGGTTGATGCCCCGCGCGGCGCCGTCCGTCAACTCATTCCGGGTAGGCTGCGTCCTTGGGCTTCTTGCGCAGGGTGTGGCCCCGTTCGATGGTCGGAGTCAGTTCGATCTTCTGGCCCTGCGGCCCCTCGACCCCGGCCTCGACCCGCGACGCGATGATCTCGGCGGCCTTGCGCCCGATCTCTTCGCGGCAGCTGTCCATCGTGGCCAGTTGCCGGGGCAGACCCTTGAGCAGTTCGACCCCGTTGAACCCGGCGAGCCCCACGTCATTCGGCACGTCGACCCCGTTCTCCAGACACCACAGCAGCCCGCCGGCCCCGATCATGTCGTTGGAATAATAAAGGAAATCGAGGTCGGGGGTGCGCTTCAGGATCGCCTCGGTCATCTCGCGGCCCTTGCCCAGCGCCGACCCGCCCTCGTAGAATTCCTGATCCGAAATCTCCAGCCCCGCCTTGGCGAGGGCCTCGGTGAACCCTTCGAACCGTTTGCGGGCGCGGTGGTCGAGCGGCATCTTGGTGCCCAGGAACCCGATCTTGCGATACCCCGCCTTAATGATCGCCTCGGCCATCATCCGGCCCGCGCGACGGTGGCTGATCCCCACGGCCGCGTCGATCGGCGTGCCGTCGGTGTCCATGATCTCCACCACCGGGATACCCGCGCCGCGCAGCATCGCCTTGGACGCATCCGAATGCTCTAGCCCCGCGATGATGACGCCGGAGGGCCGCCACGAGAGCATCTCGTAAAGCACCTTCTCCTCACGTTCCTTGCGGTAGTTCGTGACGCCGACCACGGGCTGCAACGGCGTGTCGTCCAGCACGTCGGAAATCGCGGTCATCACCTCGGGAAACACCATGTTCGACAGCGACGGGATGATGACGGCGACAAGGTTCACCCGCTGGCTCGCCAGCGCCCCGGCGATCTTGTTGGGCACATAGCCCAGCGCCTTGGCCGCCTCCAGCACCTTCTCCCGCGTGGCGTCCGACACGTCACCCCGATTGCGTAACACGCGGCTCACGGTCATTTCGGACACGCCCGAGGCTTCGGACACGTCGCGCAGGGTCAGGGGGCGTTTGGGGGCGTCGGCCATTGCGGGCTCCTCATCTTGGTCAGGTCCATGTTAGGCCCCGACGTGGCGATGAAAAGCCCCTTTTTTCATGCATGTTACCGGCGCTGTATTCCGCTAACATTTCAGGGGCGAAATTGCCTAGTTGGACCGCACGCAGCTCAACTCTGCCTCGTTCGGCGAGGGTTCGGTATAGAGCGCCTCGTCCCCCTTCACCCAGATCGAGCGGCCGAAGCTGGCCTCGTAGCGCGACCCGGACGCCGATGGCGTGAGCGACCCGGCATCCACCGTGTCGCCCCGCTCGATCCGCACCGAGGGCAGCTCGGTGTCGAAATACGTCGTCACCACTTCGTTCGCCGGGTTGCCGTCGCAGGTCCAGACATCCGTTCCGGTCGGTTCGGCCAGCATCCACGTCGCGACCAGTTCGCCTTCGCGCCTGAGATAGGCGTCGCGGATGCAGCCGGTCAGGTCGTCGGATTTCCAGCATTCGTCGCGCCCGCCGATCCAGCCGCGCTGGGAGGCTTTCAACTCCGCGACCGCCGCCTCCGCACCCGCATCCATCCCGCCTGCGGCGTCCAGCACGGCGCCGTAGACATCCGCAAGCCGCCGGTCGAGCGCGGCGAGGTCGGCGTTTTCGCAAATGGCGATCTCGGCGTCGTGTTCAGCCTTGGCGCAATCGAAGGTGGGGCCGTCCTGCGCGTGAGCGGCGACGGGAACACACAGGGCAACGAGGGACAGGATACGAATCATGGTGGGACCTCTAGGCTCTGACACCCCGAGCCTACCCGATTTCGCGTCAAAGGAGCCGCGCGATCAGCCCTTCCTGCACGGCAACGCCCCCGGCGACCACGCCGTTCACCTGTGGGTGCCGGTTGTTGAAGGCCAGCGCCCCGCCCTTTCGGTCGGTCACGCGCCCGCCCGCCTCAGCCACGAGCAGCGCCCCGGCGGCCACGTCCCATTCCCATGTCGCGCGCAGGGTCAGCATCGCGTCCTTGCGCCCCTCCGCCACCATCGCCATCCGGTAGGCGAGCGATGAGCGGAACTGACGCTTCACGTCGGGCACCTCGGCATTGATCCAGTTGTGCGGCTCCATCGCGGGCCGGGCGGCCAGCACCTCGGCCTCCGTCAATCCTTCGCGGGACGAAGCCGCCATTGGCACACCGTTCACCGTCGCGCCGCCACCGGCCACGGCCGCGTAAAGCAGGTCATGCATGGGGAGATAGACGACAGCGGCCACCGCCACCCCGCGCTCGACAACGGCGAGCGAATGGGACCACGTCGGATTGCCCTCGATGAAAGCGCGGGTGCCGTCGATCGGGTCGATGATGAACACACGGTCCGTGTCCAGCCGGTCGGTCGCGTCCGGCGTTTCCTCGGACAGCCACCCGTAGTCCGGGCGCGCGGTCCGCAGCCGGTCCTTGAGCATCTCGTCGACGGCAAGGTCGGCCTCGGTCACCGGCCCCTGATCGCCGGACTTGTCCCATGTTTTCGGGTCCTGCTTGAAGAACCCTCTCGCGATCTCTCCCGCCTCCCGCGCCGCATCAGCCAGAAGGTCGGTGTCAGCTCCCGGCAAGGGTCATGCCCTCGATCAGGAGCGAGGGGACCTGCCGCGACTTGTGCGGCTCGGCATCGTTGGCCGGCACGATCCGCTTCAGCATGTCGATCAGGTTGCCCGCGATGGTGCATTCGTTGACCGGAAAGGCGATCTCGCCGTTCTCGATCCAGAACCCCGAGGCGCCGCGCGAATAGTCGCCCGTGTTCGGGTTCACCGTCGCGCCGATCAGCCCGGTGACGAGCAGCCCGGTCCCGATCTCGGCCATCAGGTCGTCCCGGCTCTTGTCCCCTTGGGTGAGCGCCACGTTCGACACGCCCGGCGACGGCGGCCCGCCGGTGCCCCGCCCCGCGTTGCCGGTGGACTCCAGTCCCAGCTTGCGCCCGGTCGCGAGGTCCAGAACCCAGCCGTTCAGCACGCCGTTCTCGACCAGCGCCCGGCGCTCGGTCGGAAGCCCCTCACCGTCGAAGGGCCGCGACCCGGTGGCGCGCACCCGCTTGGGGTCTTCGATAAGCGACAGATGTTCGGGCAGAACCACCTCGCCCATCCGGTCGCGCAGGAAGGACGACCCGCGCACGATGGACGAGCCGTTGATGGCGGACAGCAGGTGCCCGATGATCGAGGCCGACACCCGCTCATCGAAGATGACCGGGTAACGCCCGGTATGCGGCTGGCGCGATCCCCGACGCTCCGCCGCGCGTTCGCCCGCGATGCGCCCGATCTCGTCCGCCGGGGGCAGATCCGACTGGAAGATGCGCGACTCGCCGTTGAACTCCCGCTCCATCTCGGCCCCGGTGCCGGATATCGCGGCCAGCGACACGGCCCGCGTGGTGCGCCCGTAGCCACCCGAGAATCCGTTGGAGGTGGCGAGGAAGATATCGGTGCGCCCGTAGCCCGCCGATGTCGCCTGCACCTGGCTCACGCCCTCGACCGCGAGTGCGGCCTCTTCGGCGGTGCGGGCATCGTCCTCAAGCATTTCCGGCGCGGGCTCTCCTGTCGGATCGGCCAGCTCAAGCGCCGCAAGATCCCAGTCGCGCGCGTATTGCGCGGGGTCGGCCAGCCCGATGGTCGGGTCTTCTGGCGCTTCCCGTGCCATCGCGACCGCGCGTCGGGCCATCTCGGCGATGGTCTCGGGCGCGGTGTCGGAGGCGGACACGTTCGCCTGCCGCTGCCCCACCATCACCCGCAGGCCGATATCGACCCCCTCGGAGCGTTCGGCATGTTCCAGCCGCCCCTTGAGCACGTCGATGGAAAGCGATGTTCCCGACAGGGCGAGCGCGTCTGCCGCGTCCGCACCGGCCGCCTTGGCGGCGTCGAGAAGCTGTTGGGCGAGGGTGTCGAGCGAAGCCGTCATGGGAAACCTTTCAATCGTTCCATCCAAGTAAACGCCGGACGGGCCACCCGCAAGGGCGGGCCTCTGGCGGCGCGTGGGACGAGCCGTTAAGGTCCCGCCGAAACAGGGAGTTCTTTCATGGATATGACAGGCAAAACGGTGGTCATCACCGGCGCGTCACGCGGCATCGGCGCCGCCTCGGCACGCGTTTTCGCCGAGGCCGGGGCAAACGTGACCCTGCTCGCCCGCTCGGGCGACGCCCTCTCGGAACTGGCCGAAGAAATGGGCGACCGCGCCCTCGCGCTCGAATGCGACGTGGCCTCGTTCGAGTCCGTCCAGACTGCCGTGGACGAAACCATCGGACGGTTCGGATCGGTCGATGTGCTCATCAACAACGCGGGCGTGATCGAGCCGATTTCCAGCATGGCCGACAGCGACCCCGACGACTGGGGCCGCGTGATCGACATCAACGTAAAGGGCGTCTACCACGGCGTCCGCGCGGTGCTGCCCACGATGCAGAAGGCCGGGCGTGGCACGATCCTCACCATTTCCTCCGGCGCGGCCCACGGCGCGCTGGAGGGGTGGAGCCACTACTGCACCTCCAAGGCCGCCGTCCACATGCTCACCAAGTGCCTGCACAAGGAAGAGGCGGGGCACGGCGTCCGCGCCATCGGCCTGTCGCCCGGCACCGTCGCCACCGAAATGCAGCGCGAGATCAAGGCCTCGGGCGTGAACCCGGTGAGCCAGCTCGACTGGTCCGACCACATCCCCGCCGACTGGCCCGCCAAGTGCCTTCTGTGGCTTTGCGGCCCGGACGGCGACGCATGGCTCGGTCAGGAGGTCTCGTTGCGTGACGAGGACGTGCGCCGCGCCGTGGGGCTGATCGCATGATCCGGCTCGACCGGGACGGCGGGCTGTGGACCGCCACCATCGACCGGCCGGACAAGGCCAACTCCCTCACCCGCGACATGCTGACGGAGCTTGCGGATTTTGCACAGGCCGCAGCCGGCGAGGCCCGGGCGCTGATCCTGACCGGCGCGGGCCGCGTGTTCTCCGCCGGGGCCGACCTCGACGAAGCGCGTGCGGGCCTCGCCACCGACCCGGTGTGGGAGCGGCTGTCGGGCGCCATTGCCGGGGCGCCGATCCTGACCATCGCGGCCCTGAACGGCACGCTCGCGGGCGGCGCGATGGGCATGGCGCTCGCCTGCGACCTGCGAATCGCGGTGCCGGGGGCGAAGTTTTTCTACCCGGTGATGAAGCTGGGCTTCCTGCCCCAGCCCTCGGACCCGAAACGGCTCGCCGCCCTCGTCGGTCCCGCGCGCGCCAAGATGATCCTGATGGCCGGGCAGAAGATCGAAGCGGCGGAGGCGCTGAACTGGGGGCTCATCGACCGGATCGTCGACGGCGATGTCGCGGCCATGGCCCACGACCTGGCGGGCGATGCGCTGAGCGCGACGCCGGAGCATGTGGCCGGGATCAAGGCGCTGATCTGACGTCGGACGCCGCTAGCGCGCCGTCCGACCCGGGCGAGGGGGCGCTGCCCCCTCGCGCTCCCCCGAGGTATTTCCGGACCAGAGAAGATCAGCGGCGCGGGCGCCGTTTGCCCTCGCTCCGGGACAGGAAGTCGGGCGAGCGCTTGGCGATCCAGTGGGCGAATCTGGCGATGCGGGGGTGGGTGAGGAGTGCTTCGGGCGTGTTGTAGACGCGGGCGAGCGCGGCCTCCGACAGGGTCGCGTGGATTTCCTTGTGGCAGATGTGGTGGAGGAGCACCGTCTTGCCGCCCTTGCCGCCCTTCAGCCGCGGGATCAGGTGATGGCGCGACTGCGGCACCTCCGGCGGGATCGGGCGACCGCAGAGCGGGCAGATCGGGTCGCTTGTGTCAACGGGCGCTTCCATGCACAGAAGGTGGGATGAACGGGCAGAGACGGCAAGCACTGGTGATCGGCGCGGGGCCTGCGGGGCTGATGGCCGCATGGGCGCTTGCGCACGCGGGTTGCGCCGTGACGGTGGCGGAAGCCAAGCCCACCGTCGCCCGCAAGTTCCTGATGGCAGGCAAGAGCGGGCTGAACCTGACCAAGGACGAGCCGGACGCGGCCTTTGCGGCCGCGTTTCACGGAAGCTGTGCCGGGTTGGTGCGCGACGCCGTGGCCGGGTTCGGCCCGAATGAGGTCGCCGACTGGGCGCGCGGGCTGGGCCAGCCCGTCTTCACCGGCTCTTCAGGGCGGGTGTTTCCCGAAGCGATGAAGGCCTCGCCGCTCCTGCGGGCGTGGCTCGGCGGCCTTGGCGACGTGGACATCCGCACGCGCTGGCGCTGGATCGGGTTCGAGGGCGACGCTTTCGCCTTCGACACGCCGGACGGGCGCGAGGCGCGCAGGCCTGACCTCACCATCCTCGCCCTCGGCGGGGCGAGCTGGCCGCGACTTGGCTCGGACGCGACATGGGTGCCCTGGCTGGCAGAGCGGGGTGTAGAGATCACGCCATTCGCCCCCGCGAACGCCGGTCTCGCCGTCGACTGGTCCACCCACATGGCCAAACATTTCGGCGCGCCGGTGAAAGTCGCGCGGCTCACCGCGGGCGACACCACCCTGCGCGGCGAGTTCGTGATCTCCGCTCGCGGCCTCGAAGGCTCCGCGATCTATGCCGTGTCGCGCGCCGTGCGCGAAGGCGCGCCGCTCACCCTCGACCTCTGCCCGGACTGGAGCGAGGACGAGGTGCGCGCGCGCCTGTCGCGCCATCGGGGCAAGAACACTGTCACCGCGCACCTGCGCAAGACCCTGAACCTCGACCCCGCCCGCATCGCGCTCCTGATGGAATTCGCCCGCCCGCTCCCCGCCGACCTCGCCCCCGTGCTCAAGGCACTCCCCATCGCCCACGCGGGCCTGCGCCCGATTGCGGAGGCGATATCCTCGGCGGGCGGCGTCGCGGCACCCGCGCTCGACGGCTACCGCCTCCGGGCCATTCCCGGCGTCTATGCCTGCGGAGAGATGCTGGACTGGGAGGCACCGACGGGCGGCTACCTTCTCACCGCCTGCTTCGCCACGGCGCGCGCGGCGGCGCAGCAGGCCCTCACTCAGCCCTGAGCGAGCGCCGCGGTGCGCCCGAACGCCTCGCGCCCGCGCATCCGCTTGGTGAAGGCGTTGAACACCTCGTTCTCCAGCGGGAATTTCGCGCTGCGCGCCCAGGTCGCACAATGGGTGGCGAGGATATCGGGCACCGTCATCTCGTCCCCAGTCAGGAACGGCTTGTCCCCGAGGATCTCGGCACACCGCTCCACCGCCCGGGCAAACTCCCATTTGAGCGAGCTTCGGATTTCCGGCATCCGGTGCTCTTCGGGCAGGACGAAGACGTGCCGCGCGCCCATCCACAAAAGCGCGTCCATGTCGTCGATCAGGAAATTCGTCACCGCGTCCTGCCGCGCGCGTTCGAGCGTGCCGGCGGGGTGGGTGAAGCGTCCGTGACGATCCGCGAGGAACTGCATGATCGCGACCGAGTCGGCCACCGGCTCACCATCCACCAGCAGGACCGGCACCTTGCCCGAGGGGTTATGCGCCATGACTTCCTCGCTACCCGGACCCGCCTTGACCCAGTCATACGGTTCGCCCAGTTCTTCGAGCATCCAGAGCGCCCGGAACGCGCGCGTGTCGATCTTGCCGATCAAGGTGTACATGGCTGATCCTCCCTGCCCCGACCTGCGCATGGCAGACCCCACCGGGGCAAGCATGACGTGGCGGCGTCAGTCGGTGACGAGCATGTATCCAGTGCCACGCACGGTCTGAAGCACCTTGGGCATCCGGGGGTTGGGCTCCAGCTTGCGCCTGAGCCGCGTGACCTGCACGTCCACCGCGCGGCTGGCCGGATCGGCCTCGACGGCGTCAGCCAGTTCCGCGCGCGTGACCGGCGCGCCGGGGCGGTCGGTGAGCGCGCGCATCAGCTTCACCTCGGTCCCGGTCAGGCGCACGCGCACCTCCCCCTCGCACAGATCACCGCTTGCGATGTCATAGGTGAACGGGCCGAAGCGCAGTACCTTTGGCGCGGTCTCGGCGGGCGGCGGGCGGCGGTCGAGCATCTGGTTCACCCGGTCGACAAGCGCCTGCGGCTCGAACGGTTTGGACAGCACCTCGCCCGACCGGGTTTCCCCGGCGGCGACAAGCCAGAGCACCGGCGCGCGGGTCAGCTCGCACAGCGCCTGCGCTTCGGCCACGTCTTCCATCAGGATCAGGTCGAAATCCAGCCCGGCCAGGAGCCGCGCGGCGTGGTCCACGTCCCGCGCAGCGGACACGAGGAAGCCGTGCCGCCCGAGGTAGGTCCGCAACAGCGCCCGCTTTTCCTCCTGCGGATCGACGAGCAGGATATGCGCGTCGCCCCCCGTCATTCCGGGTCTTTCAGCGCGTTGAAGTGGCGGCGCATGTCCGGGTCCATCATCGCCTCGAGCACCTTTCGGAACCCGTCCACGGCGTCCGGCCCCACCTCGCGGTAGGCCGCGCGCATCCGGGTGCGTTGCGCATCCGAGAGATCGGCCTCCAGCGCCTGACCGCGCTCGGTCAGCGTCAGGTTGCGCTCGCGCTTGTCGCGGGTGCCGACCCGGCTTTCCACCAGCCCGTCCTCGACCAGCGTGCGCAGCACCCGGTTGAGCGATTGCTTGGTGACACCGAGAATGCCCAGAAGGTTGTTGACGGTCGTGCCCGGACTGCGATGAATGAAGTGGATGGCCCGGTGATGCGCCCGTCCGTATCCGTATTGTTCGAGGATGCGGTCGGGGTCCGCCGTGAACCCCTTGTAGGCGAAGAACATCGCCTCGATGCCCTTCTTGAGCTGCTCGTCGGTGAGAAAGAGCAGGTGTGGTCCTCGCCGGTCGTCCATGCGGCCTCCCGTTCACAAAGCGATGCGTCTTTGGGCAATTTACGTCAGTCTTGTTGACTTTACCAGAGTGGAATGGTAGCGAATCGCGTCTTTGGCGCAACTTTACGTCCGAACCGGACCAAAATTGCGCAACTTTTGGAAAAGCGCGCGATGCGCGAGGAGGATGTGATGGCTGGATATGATGACCGCGACGGCAAGATCTGGGTCGACGGCACACTCGTCGATTGGCGCGATGCCAACGTACACATCCTGACCCACGCGATGCACTACGCCTCCTCGGTGTTCGAGGGTGAGCGCGCGTATGACGGCAAGATCTTCCTCACCCAGAAGCACTCCGAGCGGCTGCTGAAATCGGGCGAGATGATCGACATGCCGATCCCGTGGACCGCCGATCAGATCACCGCCGCCAAGGACGAAGTGCTTGCGGCCAACGGGCTCACCAATGCCTATGTCCGCGCCGTCGCTTTCCGGGGCGCGGGCGAGGATATGGGGGTCAGCTCCTCCAAGAACCCCGTCCGCCTGTTCATCGCCGCTTGGGAATGGGGCAGCTACTATGGCGACGCCAAGATGAAGGGCGCGAAGCTCGACATCTCCAAGTGGAAGCGCCCCTCGCCGGAAACGATCCCGACCGCCGCCAAGGCCGCCGGTCTTTACATGATCTGCACCATGTCCAAGCACGCGGCCGAGGCCAAAGGCTGCTCCGACGCGCTGTTTTACGACTATCGCGGCTATGTGGCCGAGGCGACCGGGGCCAACGTGTTCTTCGTGAAGGATGGCGAGGTTCACACCCCGATCCCCGACGCGATCCTCAACGGCCTCACCCGCCAGACCGTGATCGGGATGCTCAAGGACCGTGGGATCACCGTGCATGAGCGTCACATCATGCCCGAGGAAATGGAGGGGTTCGAACAGTGCTGGCTCACCGGCTCCGCCGCCGAGGTCACGCCGGTCGGCCAGATCGGCGACTATACTTTCGAGGTCGGCCAGCTTACCCGCGACATCTCGGACGCCTACGAGAAACTGGTGCGTTCGTAACCATTTGAGAACCTGCACCCCCTAGACTGGCGACAGCCAATCCCGGGGGTGCACATGGCCGCCACGCGCCGCAACCTGTCATACATCTTCGCGATCATCGGTCTGCTCGTCCTGCCGACCGCCTTCTCGCTGTCCTACCACGCGATCACCGGCAACCCGAACCTGCGCCCCCTCGGGGTGACGTCCGACAGCATGCGCGCCTACGAGGCCGGGGGGGCCGAAGGCGTGCGGATCGTGGCGCTGGTCGACTGGGTGCCGCCGCGCACCGGCGGATACTCCCGCAACCGGCTCGACCGCGCGATCACGCGGGCCTTCAACGCCAAGGGGGTCGAAGTCGTCGTGCGGTTCAAACCGGGGGAGGAGGTGACGCGCGTCAGCTACCTCGTGGGCAACAGCACGATCGGCCCTTTCTCCACCGCCCGCGCGGCCGAGGGCATCTCGGCAGCGGTCGACGCCTATCGCATGCACGTCCCTTTCAAGTGAGTCGGCCGATGGCCCATTGCGCGGCCTCCGCCAGAACCGGGTCATCCTCCCGCGCCAGCTCCTGCAAGCGCGGCACATGGCGCGCATCGCCCGAGTTGCCCATCGCGTAGGACACGTTGCGCAGGAACCGGTTTCGCCCGATCCGCTTGATCGGACTGCCCGAGAATTTCTCACGAAACGCCGCATCGTCCAGGGTGGCGAGATCGGCGAGCATCGGCGCGGCGAAATCGTCACGCGCCAGATACCGCACCTCCCGCGCCTCGGCGGCAAACTTGTTCCACGGACAGACCGCAAGGCAGTCGTCGCAGCCATAGATCCGGTTGCCCAGCGCCGGGCGCAAATCCTCGTCCACCGGCCCCTTGTGCTCGATGGTGAGGTAGGAAATGCACCGCCGCGCATCCAGTTGGAAGGGCGCCGGAAAGGCGTCCGTCGGACAGACGTCCAGACAGGCGGTGCAGCTCCCGCAGTTCTCCCGCCCCGGCGCGTCCACCGGCAACTCTAACGTGGTAAAGATCGCGCCGAGGAAGAACCAGTTGCCCAGCTCCCGCGACAACAGGTTCGTATGCTTGCCCTGCCAGCCAAGCCCCGCCGCCTGCGCCAGCGGCTTTTCCATGACCGGCGCGGTATCCACGAACACCTTGATTTCAGTCTCCGCCCCGGCCTCTTCGATCAGCCAGCGCCCCACGCGCTTGAGCCGCTTCTTCACGATGTCATGGTAATCGCGGTTCTGGGCATAGACACTGATCGCCCCGCGCTCCGCCTGCCCCACGACCGCCATCGGGTCATGTTCGGGCGTGTAAAGCTCCGCCAGCATGATGACAGACCGCGCCTCGGGCCACAGCGCCGCCGGGTCGCCGCGCCACCCCATGCGCTCTTCCATCCAGCCCATGTCGCCATGCCGCCCGTCCGCGACAAAGGCCGCCAGCCGCCCGGCCAGCTCCGGCACGGCGTCGGGCCGCGTGATCCCCACGGCCGAGAACCCTTCGGCCAGGGCCCGCTCTCTCAATTTCTCGTCAATGCTCATGGGGCGTCTCCGTCCCGGCGGCGCCTCAGAAATCGAGGTCCGCGTAATGCGCCGGCGGCGGGAAGCTCGGCACCTGATCGGCCAGAAGCGAGCGGAAGGCGGGCCGCGATTTGATCTTGGCATACCACTCGCGCACGTTCTCGTTCCGGTTCCAGTCGACGTCCGAGATGTAATCCAGCGCCGACAGGTGCGCCGCCGCCGCGAAATCCGCCAGTGTCATACTATCCCCGGCAAGCCACCGGCGCTGATCCAGAAGCCAGCCCATGTAGTCGAGGTGATACTTGATCGCCTTGGCCCCGGCCTTGATCCGCGTGGAATCCGGATACCCGGCACCGGTCAGCTTCTTGTGAACCCGCTCATACAGCAGGTTCGCCGTCACCTCGTGATGAAACTTGTCGTCGAACCACGCCACGATCCGCCGCACCTCGTAGCGCCCGTCGATCGAGCCGGGCATCAGCGGCGGGTCCGGCACCTTCTCCTCGACATACTCACAGATCGCCGTGCTCTCGGTCAGCGTCTTGCCGTCCATGCGTAGCACCGGCACCTTGCCCGCCGGATTGCGGCGCAGGAACTCGACGCTCTTTTCCCAGTAGCGCTCTTCGATAAGCTCCACCTCCAGCCGCTTCTCGGCCAGGATCAGCCGCACCTTGCGGCAGAACGGGGACAGGGGTGAGTGATAAAGTCGGATCATCGTTGTGTTATTGTTGGCTCTCAGCCTCTCATGCCGTGAAAACCCGGCCGGTTCAATCCTCGAGACAATCCGCGCGCCCGTCTCGGAGGATCGTCGCCGCCCCGTCCGCGATCGACGCCGCGCGGCGCTGCACGAACTGGCCGGGGCGCGACGCCGAGCGCCCCTTTGGGTCGGGCAGGATCGCGGCAAGCCGGGCCGCCTGCATGGCGGTAAGGGCATCGGGCGTCACGCCATAGTAATGCGCCGCCGCCGCGTGGACCCCGAAGACGCCCTCGTCGAACTCAGCCACGTTGAGATAGACCTCGACGATCCGGCGCTTGGTCCAGACCAGCTCCATCGCCGGCGTGATGACGGCCTCCAGCGCCTTGCGCACATAACTGCGGGCGGGCCAGAGATAGACGTTCTTCACAACCTGCTGGCTCAGCGTCGACGCTCCCCGCGTTTCACCCGCCTCGATCACCTGCCGGATCGCGGCCATGTCGAACCCCCAGTGCAGGCAGAAATTGGCATCCTCCGCCGCCACCACTGACCGGGCCATCACGGGCGCGATATCTTCCATCTGCGCCCAGTCATGGGACAGGCCGCCAAGCCTGCGCGACTCGCTCGCCATGTAAAGCGTGGTGGGCGGGTTCACGAACGCATAGAGCGACACGCCCAGACACACGAAAGCCACCGCGCCCAGCACGCCGCGACGCGCCCAACGCCAAACAAAGCGCCGCGCGCCCCGTTTCGGAGCCACGCGGCGCGGTGTCTTTTTCGATTTCGCCGGTGTGCGCGCCATGGCCACTTATGACCACGCGGCGCGTCATCTGGTCAAGCGAGGTCGGGCTGGTCGCGCATTTCTGCCTTCTCGGCGCCGCGTGTGGTGCGCGCCCCGTCCTCCTCGCGCACGGTCGCGGTGCGGATCTGGTCGGCATGGCGCCCCGACAGGGAGGAGCGGGTGACCTTGCCGCCAAACCGGCTGATCGTCGCGGCAAGCGCACCGGGGTCGACCCGCCGCGCCAGCAGCGCAACCGCCGCCTGCCCCGGCTCGATCCGCCGCCCGACGTCGCGCAGATAGGCATCGCGAATCCCGATGTCGGTCATGCGCCCGGTGATGAACCCGGCTCCTGCGCCCACGGCCGCCCCGATGACCGGCATCAGGAACACTGCCCCCAGCACGGCGCCCCAGACGGCCCCGCCGATCACATGGGTCCAGGCGGTCTGAACCTCGCGCTCGATGTCGATGGCCCGGTCCGGCGCGCGGCTGACGACCTCGATATCGGATGGCTCGATCTGGTAGTTGCGGCCCATTGCAGCCATCGCATTGCGCGCGGCAAGGGCCTTTTGCTTGTCGGGAAAGGTGGCGACGACGATCTCGGACATGATGCTCTCCGGCAATACCTGTTGCCGCAAAAACGCCCCGCCCGGGCATTCGGTTCCCGGTGCCCGCGCCTCAGATGTAGATCGGCAGCGCCGTCGCCACGACCGCGCCCAGCACGAGGCCGAGGCACAGGCCGACCACGACCCTCAGAAAGAACTGCACCGTGGCAGCGATCGAACGCAGCATGCGACCCCCATCGCAGTAACCGGTTACATTTCAGCGGGGCAGAGCCCCCGGTATCAGCCCGAACAGGCCCAGACAGCCACGCGGCAGCCGGACCCGTATTGGCGGCAGTAACTCAACGCCGCAGCCTCGGCCGCCCCGCGCGAGCTGCCCGTGGCCCAGCCCCAGCCGCCGTTGGTTGCCTGCGCCATCGCCCCACAGGTGCCCCGGAACGTCCGGATTTCGGTGCAGTCGTATTCGCAGCCCTGCGCAACGGCGTCATACGCCTGCTGCTGCGTTGCCCATTCATAGGACCAGCCGTGCGCGCCGCCCGGCCCGATCCCGACACCACCCCAAAGCTGCGCCATAGCGGCCCCCGGAAGCATGACGGTCAGAAATGCTGCAATTTTCAGAAATGTTCTCATGAATCGCCCCCTTCGTTTGATCGTAGCATAACCAGATTTTCCACCCGCGCACGAAAAAGGGCAGACGCCGAAGCGCCTGCCAGTGTTCGCGAGGGATCGCGAATACTCGGACGGGAGTGCGTTATGTCCGAGCAATCGGGGTATCAGGTGGGCAGATCGATCAAGACGCTTTCCTGAGCGAGGTGTTCTTTGGCACCTCGAAGCGATACCCCAATCCATAAACGGTCTCGATCGCGCCAAAGGCCGGATCGACCGCCTTGAGCTTTTGTCGAATCCGTTTGATGTAGCTATCGATATTCCTGTCAGCGACATAGACATCGTCGCCGTAGACGCGGTCCTGGATCACGTCGCGCGATTTGAGATGGCCGGGATGCTCGGCCAGCAGCCTCAGGATCAGGAACTCGCTGCGCGTCAGCACAACCTCCTCGCCGCGCCACGTTACGCGGTGCTGGCTGCTGTCCATGACCAGCGGAGCGCGTTCGAGTCTCGTCTCCGAATGTGCCCCATGCTCGGCGACGAATTCCGCCTGCGAAATGCGCTGAAACGCCAGCCGAACGCGCTCGAGCAACGACATGAGCGACACCGGCTTGGCGACGACATCCTGCGCACCCATCCGCAGGCCAATCACCTCCGAAGCCTCCTCGCCGCCCGGATTCAGGAGCATGACCGGAACGCTGCTGCGCTGCCGGAGCCGTTCCATGAGCTCAAACCCGTCTATCTTCGGAAGCTCGATATCGACTATGGCGAGTTCCGGCTTGCGCCGCACGATGCCCTGAAGGGCCAGTTCCGACTCCCGGTAGGCGTCGACCCGGTAGCCCCTATCTTCAAACAAGCGCCTCAACCCGGTCAGGACCGAATTATCATGCGCCACGATTGCTATCCTTCTCATCATTCCAACTCCCGGCCCCCACGGGCCTATCTGAAAGTGCACAGGCAAAAGGCCCGCCAAACTCGAATCAAAACGTTCAACGACATATTAAATAAGAACTTCATTGAACGATGTCAATGAAACTAGATTTGACAATTTCATTGAACGATGAAAGTCATTCGTCATGAACAGAACGCCATCCAGAGCACCCAAGCGCCGAACCCGCCGCGACGAGCAACGCGAACTCACGCGCGGCAAGCTCCTTGAAGCCGCGCGAAAGCTCTTTCGCGACTACGGATATGAAGATGTTTCGGTCACCGAAATCGGCAAGGAGGCCGGCGTTTCCCATACGCTCATCAACGCGTATTTCCACGGCAAGGCCGGGCTGCTGTACGAAATCGTCCGCGAAAACAATGCGCCGCAATGGCCGATTCTGATCGAGGCCGCAGGCAACGATGACGACCCGAAAGACCGCCTGTGGAACATGCTCGACATCGCCGGACGAAAGGATGGCGAAGACCCTCGCCTGCTGGCCGTCATGCAATCCTATGCCTGGCTCTGGCCTGAGGAGATCGAAGTCGCGAACCGCGCGGACCGGCTCTTGTTCAAAGAACTGATCGCCAAGGTCATCGAGGCTGGACAGGCCTCAGGTGCTTTCCGGACTGACATCGACCCGCTTCAGACCGCACGGGTTATCTTCGCCGTCTACACCTGGGAACTACGCTCCACCGTGTTCAAGGATACGTCGCTCGAAAGCGCGCTCGCGAACATGCGCGCCTACATAGGCAACCTGATCCTGGTCGATCACTGAACCGGCCCACGAAACGAAAAAAGGCGGGCCCCAGGCCCGCCTTTTGCCGATCTCTTTTCAGGTTCACTCCGCCGGAATAGCGCCTTCTTCAAGGCTGAGGGGCGCCGAGAGGTGCGGCAGCATCTCTTCGGGGCAGACCTGGAGGAAGTTGTCCTTCTCGATGTCCCAGTGCTGGAGGATCTCGGCGGCCTTGCGGCTCCCGGTCTCTTTCAGGTGGCGTTCGATCAGGCCGCGAAGCTCGGTCTCCCAATGCTCCACCGTCACCGGGCAGGTCACCAGCGTTTCCTTGTTCATATAGGTCTCGGCCACGGCGTCCGGGTCGTAAAGATAGGCCATGCCCCCGGTCATCCCGGCGCCGAAGTTCGCGCCGACCGTGCCCAGGATCACGGCGATCCCGCCGGTCATGTATTCGCAACCGTTCGACCCGCAGCCCTCGATCACCACATGCGCGCCGGAGTTGCGCACCGCGAACCGCTCGCCCGCCCGACCGGCGGCGAACAGGAAGCCCGCCGTCGCGCCGTACAGCACCGTGTTCCCGATGATCGTGTTCTCCGATGCGATCAGTGGTGAGGACATGGTGGGCCGCACGACGACCGTGCCACCCGACAGACCCTTGCCGACATAGTCGTTGGCATCCCCGGCAACCTCGATCTTCAGCCCCGGCGCGGCAAACGCGCCGAGCGACTGGCCCGCCGACCCCGACAGCTTCACTGTCAGGTGGTCGGGCTGAAGATTGTTGTTCATGCCGAAGTTGCGCACGATATGGCTCGACACTCGCGTCCCGATGGTCCGGTCCGTGTTGCGCACGGCATACTGAAGCTGCATCTTCTCGCCATCGTCGAGGAAGCGCGCGGCGTCCTTCACGATCTCGGCGTCGAGCGTGTCCAGCACGGCGTTGCGCGGCCGGTTGCGGTCGTAGGTGTCCTTGCCCACGCCATCGACCGAGATCAAAAGCGGGTTCAGGTCCAGATCGTCAAGATGCGCGGACCCCCGGCTTACCTGGCTCAGAAGATCGGCACGCCCGATCACCTCGTCCAGCGACCGCGCCCCGATCCGGGCGAGGATTTCGCGCACTTCGGTGGCGTAGAAGGTGATGAGGTTCACCACCTTGTCCGCATTGCCGGTGAACTTGGCGCGCAGGCTTTCATCCTGCGTGCAGACGCCCACGGGACAGGTGTTCGACTGGCACTGACGCACCATGATGCAGCCCATCGCGATCAGCGCTGCGGTGCCGATGCCGTATTCCTCGGCCCCCATCATCGCGGCCATGACGATGTCACGCCCCGTGCGAAGCCCGCCATCCGTGCGCAGCGTCACCCGTGAGCGCAGGTTGTTCATCGACAGGACCTGATGCGCCTCGGTCAGGCCCATCTCCCACGGCAGACCGGCGAACTTGATCGACGTGGCGGGCGATGCGCCCGTGCCGCCGTTGTGGCCGGAAATCAGGATCACGTCCGCCTTCGCCTTGGCGACACCGGCCGCGATGGTGCCGACACCCGAGGATGCCACCAGCTTGACCGTCACCTTGGCGCGCGGGTTGATCTGCTTGAGGTCATAGATCAGCTGCGCAAGATCCTCGATCGAGTAGATGTCGTGGTGCGGCGGCGGAGAAATCAGCGTCACGCCCTTGGTCGAATGGCGCAGACGGGCGATCAGGTCCGTGACCTTCATCCCCGGAAGCTGGCCACCCTCACCCGGCTTGGCGCCCTGCGCCACTTTGATCTCAAGCTCTTCGCACTGGTTGAGGTATTCCGCCGTCACGCCGAACCGGCCCGACGCGACCTGCTTGATCTTGGCAGACGGGTTGTCGCCGTTGGGCTCCGGCACGAAATGCGCCGGGTCTTCGCCACCCTCGCCGGAATCCGACTTTGCGCCGATGCGGTTCATCGCGACGTTGAGCGTCTTGTGCGCCTCGGGCGACAGCGCGCCCAGCGACATGCCCGGCGTCACGAACCGTTTGCGGATCGAAGTGATGCTTTCCACCTGCTCGATCGGCACCGGCTCGCCCAGTGGCTTGATGTCGAGGATATCGCGCAGATGGATCGGCGGGTTCGCCTGCATCCGTGCGGAATACTGCTTCCACATCTCATAGGACGCCCGGTCACAGGCCGATTGCATCAGGTGCATCGTCTGCGCACCCCAGGCGTGGGTCTCGCCACCCTTGCGGGCCTTGTAGAAACCGCCGATCGGCAGAATGTCCTGCCCGGTGCGCCAGCCCTTGGCATGGATCGCGCGGGCCTTCTTCTGGATACCGCCGACGCCGATGCCGGAAATGCGGCTGGTCATGCCGGGGAAATACTCGTTCACCATCGCACGGCTCAGGCCCACGGCCTCGAAGTTGAGCCCGCCGCGATAGGACGAGATGACCGAGATGCCCATCTTCGCCATGATCTTGAGCAGACCCTGATCCACCGCCTCGCGATACTTGCGCACCGCGTCCGTCAGGCTCCCGTCCAGAAGCCCGCGCTCGATCCGGTCGGCCAGCGTGTCCTCGGCGAGATAGGCGTTCACCACCGTCGCACCGCAGCCCACGAGCACCGCGAAGTAATGCGGGTCGATGCACTCCGCCGTGCGCACATTGAGCGAGGTGAAGGTGCGCAGGCCCTTGCGGGTGAGCCAGCTATGCACCGCCGAGGTGGCGAGGATCATCGGCATCCCCACCTTGCCCTCGTCCTGCGCCATGTCGGACAGCACGATATGACCGGCGCCGGAGCGCACGGCCTCCTCGGCCTCATCGCGGATACGGGCCAGCCCGTCGCGCAACGCCTGATCGCCGCCGTCGGCGTCGAAGGTGCAATCGATCTCGACCATTTTCGCGTTGAAATGCGTCACCAGCTCATCGAACTGGGCGTTGCCCACGAAGGGGCTTTCCAGCACGAGGATCTCGGTCTGGCTCCCGGCCTCGTCCAGCACGTTCTTGAGGTTGCCGAACCGGGTCTTGAGGCTCATCACCCGGAACTCGCGCAGCGAGTCGATGGGCGGGTTCGTCACCTGGCTGAAGTTCTGGCGGAAGAAATGGCTCAGGGGCCGGTATTCCTTGGACAGCACGGCACTCGGCGTGTCGTCCCCCATCGAGGCCAGCGTTTCCTTGCCGTCCTCGGCCATCGGCGCGAGGATCTGCTCGATTTCCTCAAGGCTGTAGCCCGCCGCCACCTGCCGCTTGCGCAGGTCGCCGCCCGAGAACATCGCCTTCTCCTCGACGCCCAGAAGCTCTTCGTCGATGTCGTTGACCTTGCCGATCCAGTCGCCGAACGGCTGGCTGTTGGCGAGCTTATCCTTGATCTCGACGTCGTGGTAGAGCTTGCCCTCTTCCATATCGATGGCAAGCAACTGCCCCGGACCCAGCGCGCCTTTCTCGACGCAGGTTGCCTCGTCCGCAGGCACCATGCCCGCCTCGGACCCGGCGATGACCAGCCCGTCGCCCGTGACGACATAGCGCATCGGGCGCAGGCCGTTGCGGTCCAGCCCGGCGCAGACCCAGCGACCGTCGGTCATGGCCAGCGCGGCGGGGCCGTCCCACGGCTCCATCGTCGAGTTGGCATAGGAATACATGTTGACCCAGGCCTGCGGCATCTCGGCCGATTGCTTGGACCAGCTTTCCGGCACCAGCATCGTCTTGGCCATCGGCGCGGACCGCCCGGCGCGCACCAGCACCTCGAACACCGAGTCCAGCGCGGCGGAGTCCGACGACCCCTGCGCCACGATCGGCTTGATGTCTTCCGCCAGATCCCCGAAGGCGCCGCTGGCCATCCGGATCTCGTGGCTTTTCATCCAGTTCAGGTTGCCCTTGAGCGTGTTGATCTCGCCGTTATGCGCCAGCATCCGGAACGGCTGTGCCAGCCACCACTGCGGGAAGGTGTTGGTGGAATAGCGCTGGTGATAGATCGCAAAGGCGCTCTCGAACCGCTCATCCTGAAGGTCGGGATAGAACTCCGCCACCTGCTCGGCGAGCATCATGCCCTTGTAGATGATCGACCGGCACGACAGCGAGGCGAGGTAAAGCTGCGCGACACCGGCGGCGGCGGCGGCCTTTTCGATCCGGCGGCGGATGACGTAAAGCTCACGCTCGAACGTCTCTTGATCCGTGCCCTTGGCGTTGGAAATCAGGATCTGCTCGATCTCGGGCCGCGTCGCGTTGGCCTTTTCGCCGAGGCAGGAAATATCCACCGGCACATGACGCCAGCCATAGATGTAATAGCCCATGCGCAGGACTTCGGTTTCCACGATGGTCCGGCACGTCTCCTGCGCGCCGAAGTCGGTGCGCGGCAGGAACACCTGCCCGACCGCGATCAACTCATCCTTGCGCGGCTCGTGGCCGGTGCGGCGCACCTGGTCGTAAAAGAAGTCGACCGGGATCTGCACATGGATACCCGCGCCGTCGCCGGTCTTGCCGTCCGCGTCGACCGCGCCCCGGTGCCAGATCGCCTTCAGCGCCTCGATGCCGCTTTCCACGACCTTGCGGCTTTTCTTGCCGTCGATGGACACGACAAGGCCCACGCCGCAGGAGGCGTGCTCGAACTCGTCACGGTACATGCCATGTTCGGCGAGGTAAGCGCGCTTGGCTTCTTCCTCGGCCACCCAGCGTTCATCATATTTGGTCATGGTCGGTCTCCTTTTCCCCCGCTCCGGGGGACACTGGCGCGGGGGTCAAACCCGCCTTCTGCTGATCGCATTCGTATAGGGGGAGCGACGAGGCGAACCCCGGCTCGCCCGGCTCGATGAAATCGACGGGGCTGTTGTCGTAAGGCGTCGCCTCGCCCGCGTCGTCGTAAACCTCTTCGGGTCCGAGAAAGAACAGGCGCTTCTCGCGGCTGAGGTATTGCACCCCGCGCGAACTGTATTCGACCGTCCCGTCTTCGGTCAGGATCTGAAGCTGCGTCTGCACGATCTCAAGCGGCAGGCCGTCGATGGTCGTGGTCTCACCCGTCAGCGTGTCGGCCCCGACAATCGTGATCTCGCGGTCCTCGCCGGGGGCCGTGCGGTGCATCGTGAACCGGAAGGTGTCGATCCCTTCGTCGGCGAGCGTGTCGATCTCGATCGGGTCTTCGGCGGGCGGGACAAGCACCTCGCGGGAATTGTCCCACATGTAAACGCTGTCCTGCCATTGGTAGGTCGGGCCATAGCCCACGACCGCCGACATTCCGTCCCCGTCGAAAATCGCCTCGGCGAAGCCCCCGTCCGGCGCGGACTCGCAGCGATAGAGATGCGAGACCGAGCATTGCCTCGATTGCACTGTCAGGAACACGTCACAGCCCGCAGGCGGGACGAATGGATTGGCCGAAGCGGGCGCGGCAAGAAGGGTCGCGGCGGCGAGCGTCACAGCGATGGGATGTTTCATCTTAACCCTTCCTTAACTTTTGCGTCCTTTTGGGTCAGTTCGTTTGACCTGATCCCGATCCTCATCCTGCGGCGTCTGCACAATCGTATGCACACCATGTGCACAGGATGTGTACGCGGTGTGCCTGCCGGTTTTACTCGGCTGCCACGCTCGCGGTGGCCTCATCGAAGCGCTTGATCATGGCGTCCGCGGCGTCGCGCCCGTCCTTGATCGCCCAGACGACAAGGCTCGCCCCGCGCACGATGTCACCCACCGCATAGACCCCGTCCATGTCGGTCGCGCCGGTGCGGAAATCGGCCTTCACCGTGCCCCAGCGCGTGACGGGAAGCTCCTCTTCGCCCCAGAGCTTCGGAAGCTCCTCGGGCTCGAAACCCAGCGCCTTGATGACGAGGTCGGCGTCTTCGGTATATTCGGCCCCCTCGATCGGTTCGGGCGACTGGCGGCCCGTCGCGTCGGGTTGACCCAGACGCATCCGCTGCACGATCACGCCGGTGACGGGATCGCCCGCGAACCCCTTGGGCGCGGCCATCCAGACGAACTCGACGCCCTCTTCCTCGGCATTGGCCACCTCGCGCTGCGAGCCGGGCATGTTGGCACGGTCGCGGCGATACAGACACTTCACGCTGGTCGCGCCCTGCCGGATCGCCGTGCGCACGCAGTCCATCGCGGTGTCGCCGCCGCCGATCACGACGACCTTCTTGCCCTCGGCCCAGAGCGAGCCGTCCTTGTGCTCCGGCACCTCGTCCCCAAAGGACGCCTTGTTCGAAGCGGTCAGGTAATCGATGGCCCGGACGATGCCCGTGGCACCCGAACCGGGGCCTTGCAATTCGCGGGTCTTGTAGACGCCGGTGGCAATAAGCACAGCATCGTGTTTCTCGCGGATCTGCTTGAACGTGATGTCCTCGCCCACGTTGCAGTTCATCACGAACTCCACGCCGCCCTTTTCAAGCTGCTCGTTGCGGCGCATTACGATGTCCTTCTCCAGCTTGAAGCCGGGGATACCGTAGGTCATGAGCCCGCCGGACCGATCATAGCGGTCATAGACGGTGACCTGCACACCTGCACGACGCAGACGGTCGGCAGCGGCCAGACCACCGGGGCCAGCCCCGATGATGCCGACGCTCTCGCCACGCTCCGAGGCGGGCGCGATGTCCGCGACCCAGCCCTTCTCAAACGCGGTGTCGGTGATGTATTTCTCGACCGCCCCGATGGTGACGGTGCCGTGGCCCGACTGCTCGATCACGCAGTTGCCTTCGCACAGGCGGTCCTGCGGGCAGATGCGGCCACAGATTTCGGGAAACGTGTTCGTCTCCTGGCTCAGCTCATAGGCTTCCTTGAGCCGGCCCGTCGCGGTCATGCGCAGCCAGTCGGGGATGTTGTTGTGAAGCGGGCAATGGCTCTGACAATACGGCACGCCACACTGGCTGCACCGCGCGGATTGCTCGGCCGCCTTGGCTTCGGCGAACTCGGCATAAATCTCGTGAAAATCCTCACGGCGTAGATCCGCGCCACGCTTCTCCGGCATGTCGCGCTCAACGGTCACGAATTTGAGCATCGGCTGCTTCGCCATCACGTCCTCCGTTTTCTTCGAGCGGACTATTTATCAGGCTTTAAGAAAAAGAAAAGGCATAATCACTGACCTAAAAGGGGATCATTACCCCCTCATGGGTGGTTTTTTCGTCTTGTTGGTCAACTATAAGGTCACTATTACTGACCTTCTTTTCCGCTTTCCATTTGTTTCCAAATGGTTAGCTTTGCACAACCAATCACGCCGGGACCACGGGCATGTCGCTTTTCCACCTCTTCATAGTGGCTGTAATTCAGGGGCTTACGGAATTTCTCCCCGTCTCCTCCTCCGGTCACCTGATTCTCCTCCCGAATCTCACCGGAATGACGGACCAGGGACAGGTGATCGACGTGGCCGTTCATGTCGGCACCCTCGGCGCGGTGATCCTCTATTTTTGGTCAGATGTGCGTGAGGCACTTTTCGGCATCCCCCGAATGCTCACGGGCCGGATCGACACCCGCGGCGCCAAGCTCGCCTTCCTGCTGGCCGTGGCCACCGTGCCGGTCATCGTCTTCGGCCTGATCCTCAAGGCCACCGGCCTTGACGACGCGATGCGGTCTGTCGCCGTGATCGGCTGGACCATGCTGATCTTCGGCCTCGTCCTTTACTGGGTCGACCAGAAAGGCGCCGAGGAAAAGAGCGATACCGACTGGACCCTGCGCGATGCGATCATCATGGGGCTGTGGCAGGCCATCGCGCTCATCCCCGGCACATCGCGCTCCGGCGCCACGATCTCGGGCGCCCGCGCCCTGGGCTACAAGCGCGAGGACGGCACGCGCCTCGCCATGCTCATGTCCATCCCCACGATCCTGGCCTCCGGCCTCTACCTCGGGCTCGAGGTCGCCGCCGAAGCCGACGCGCAGGCCGCCCGGGACGGCGCCATCGCCGCCGGCATGGCCTTTGTCGCAGCCCTGCTCGCCCTCACGCTGATGATGCGCCTCCTGCGCTCGGTCAGCTTTACGCCCTACGTCATCTACCGCGTGATCCTCGGTGTCGTGTTGCTGGTCATCGCCTACACCTGACACGAAAAAGGCCGGCCCACCCGGACCGGCCCCAATACTCGAAGTGCCTGCAATCAAGTGCGCAGGTTACGCGCCGACGCGGTGATATCGGCGTACTGCCCGGTCTGGCGGAACCGCCACAGATAGCCCGGCAGCACCACCTCCATCGCCGTCGGCGTGATCCCGAGGTCTTCGAAGGTCTTCGTCTCCCCGGTCACCACGTTGTCATGGTGCAGCGTCGTCACCTGGTCGCGCGTGATCGGCGCTTTGACCAGACCGCCGGTCATGGCCGAACCCGCGTCGAACACGGTCCCCATGATCCCCGCCAGCCAGAACGGCAGGTTCACGATCATGCGGCGGCGCTGGATCATGGTGAGCATGTCCTGCATCAGCTCGCGGAACGTCTGAACGTCAGGCCCGCCAAGCTCATAGATCCCCGGCGCGGCCTCACCCCTCGCGCCCATCTCGGCGGCATGGGCGACATCGTCGACATAGACCGGCTGAAATTTCGTTCCGCCGCCGACGACCGGCAGCACGGGGCCGAAGCGCGTCATCCCCGCGAAACGATTGAAGAAGTTGTCCTCGGGCCCGAACATCACGGACGGGCGCAGGATCACGGCTTCGGGGAAGCTGTCGAGGATCGCCGCCTCGCCCCGCCCCTTGGACGTGGCATAAAGGCTGTCGCCCTCAGCGTCCGCGCCGATGGCCGACAGGTGAACGAGGGTCGGGATGCCCTTTTCGGCCGCCAGCCGCGCGATACGCGCCGCGCCCTCGTCCTGCACGGCGTCGAAGTTGTTCTTGCCGCCCTTGTCGAAGGTGCCCACGCAGTTGACCACCGCGTCCGCGCCGGTCATCGCCTCGGCAACGGACGCGTCGTTGCGGATGTTGCACAGGATGGGCGCGACCTGTCCGACCGTGCCGTAAGGCTTCACGAAAAGCGCCTCGTTCGGCCGTCGCACGGCCACGCGCACGCGCCAGCCCGCTTTCGCCATCCGCCGGGCGATATACCGCCCCGCGAAGCCCGATCCGCCGTAGATGGTGACGAGTTTCGACATGCCAAGCTCCTTCGCAAATCCGGGTTCCTGCATAGCCCCGCAGGCCCGCGCGAACAAGGCGAATTGAAACTTTGCGAATCCCGTTGACAGGCTCCGCCCGGGGCCTTACATCGCGGCTCCACGACACCTGCCCAGGTGGCGGAATTGGTAGACGCGCCAGCTTCAGGTGCTGGTGTCTGTATGGACGTGGAGGTTCGAGTCCTCTCCTGGGCACCAAGTCTCACAGGTAAGCCACTGCTTCTCGTCAGTTTCCGCTCAGGAACGCAGCAGGCGTAGACCAAGTCGGAAACCAATCCAGCAGCCGGCACATGTTTGCAGGCCCCGATTTTCAGATCGCGGCGCGTGTCGCACGACCTTTCCCATCACGACACGGTAGGGCGCATGAGCTTCACCACGTTGAAGGCGAGTCCGGTATGGTTGGCCTGCCTGCGTCGCAGGTCAGGCTGCGGTTGACTCTGAGCGTTCAGTAGACGCGCTCACATGTGCCGAAACTATGTCCCCGGTCGCATCATCCCCGGTCCCGCGAGCTGGCGCATGGCGAGGTCGGGGTTGGGTGAATTCAGGATGAACCGTTGAAGCAGAAGAAGCCGATCTCGTCATGGTTCCGCGCGAGCACGTCGAGCCGGTCCGCGACCTGATCGAATACGTTGCGGGGGAGCGACGTGGCCGGGCCGACTGCGGCGAGGTCGAGGGCGGGGTGGAGCAGCGACAGGAGCGTCTGTGCCGCCGCGCCCTCCAGTTTGGCGAAGATGTCCGTCTCGGTCCGGTGGCGCGGCAGAAGCATCGACTGGAGCGCGCCCAGCGCCCGGATGAAGCGGATGGTCAGTGACTGGATGCCCGTCACGACGTTCTGCGCGATGACCCGGATGCCGCCGATGACCAGACCGGGAATTTCGATCACGGCGCCGGAATCGGCCATGACGCCCTTGCTGCCGTCCACGGGGAGATAGGGCAGGAGCGAGTCGATGAACTCCGGTACGAACGCTTCGGTCAGCGGGAGCGCGTTGCGAAAGCCGATGCGGTGATGCGTGTCGCCACGATCGAGCTCGATCTGCTCGGCGAACCATTCCCCGGAATCCGCGTCGAGCACGAGGCGTATCTGGAGCGTGTCCGGTGTACGTTCGTCGGTCAGTTGGTCCTGCGTCATCTCAAATACACCTCACGCATCTATTGCTCATGGTCTTCAATCTCGGGCGAACGTGTGTTCGCGTGGCTTCTTCAAAGGGCTTCCGCATCAGGAGAGAATCTGGAACGAGCCGTACAGATGCGTCGGGTTTCCCGAGGCGTCGACAGTCGTTCTGCCTGTGCTCCGGCATTTTGCGCGGGTCCCGTCCGGGCGGGTGATCTGGTCCACCAGATCGAAGGGTTCATTCTTGTCGATGGCGTCCTGCATCATCGCCTTGATTCGGGGCCGGGCCTCCGGATCGAACCGCTCGAGCGCCTTGTCGAAACTGGCGGGTTCGGCCGGATCGATACCGAGGATCTCGTAGAGCGTCGGGTTCCAGTAGGCCACGCCATTTGCGATGTCGTAGGAGTAAAAGCCGATGCCGCGGTCCCCCGCCACCTTGCCATAGTGCTTCACGATCAGGTCGTCGTTCACTGCGCGGGAATAGTCGCGGAACACGCCCAGGAGCGCGACCGCCTCGCCCGCTTCGTTCGTGATCGCGGTGCCCGAGGTCTCGACCACGATGGTGCGCCCGTCCGCCCGGTTCAGCCGCGCGAAGAAATGGAACGGCTCACCGGTTTCGATGGCGGTGTCGATAGCCTCCTTCACCATAGCCTGGTCATCCGGGTGGTAGTAGTTCACCCCGTCGCCGATCTTGCCCGACTGGTCGCCGAAAGGAAGGCCGTGGATGGCGTAGGTTTCCGGCGACCAGTCCTGTTCGCCGGTTGCGAGGTTGATCTTCCAGGTCCCGATATTGCCGAACGCGCGGAGTGTCTGGTTAAGCTCTGACGTGATGGTCAGGTCGACCTCGTCGGCCAGCACGATCAACCCGATCAGACCCTCACCCTCGGTGGTGAGCGGCGTTACGGTAAGCGAAACGAGGCTGTTCCCGATCTCGATGCTGCGCTGGTGGACCTGCCGGTCGAGCAGCGCCTGCGAACAGATGTCGACGAGCGGCGGGTAGCCTCTGGGCATGTAGCACTGGGACAGGTGGCCGAGCGAATGGCCCCGCTCCCGGATTCGGAATGTCTCGATTGCGCTTTTCGACGCGTGGCGGATGAGCAGCCCGAGGTCGAGCATCATCATCACGGTCGGAATCCCCGAGATCAGGCCGTTCAGTTCCGCCGTTGCGCGTTCGAGTTGCGAGGTGTTGACCAGCAATTCCTCGTTCACCGTGATGAGCTCTTCATTCGTGGATTGAAGTTCCTCGTTCGACGTTTCGAGTTCCTCGTTCGTCGACTGAAGTTCCTCGTTCGAGCTTTGCAGCTCTTCGTTCAGGGACTGAAGCTCCTCGTTCGAGGTCTGGAGCTGCTCGATCGTCACCTGCAACGTGTCGCGGGTGCGGGCGAGTTCTGTTTCGAGGTAGTCGAGGTAATCGGTACGCTCCGCGTCAGCGCCCGTCGGCTCCTCCCGCATCTCGGTTTCGAAGCCGATGAGGACCAGAGGCTCGCTCTCCGTATCGTCGGCGGCGGGCATGATGGGATAGGCCACCATGCGCAGGTTGTTGTAGCCGCGTCCGTCCACCTGATGCCACTGGCCCGCCCGCACCTCCCTGTGCCTGATCGCGACGAGCACCATCGACCCGGCTTCATAGGAGAGCATCTTCTTGAGGACGTTGAGCGTCATGCTCCCCTGGATCGGTTCGCGCATTTCCACGAACTCGGCGATGTCGCCGTAGATCTTGAGGATCGACTTCTCCTTGTTGGTCAGGACGCCGGTTTCGACGACGGACCTTGCGAGCGCATCGAAGCGCCAGGCATCCTCATGATTCAGGGCCGCACGATGGAAACCGACGGCACCGCCCGAATGATAGTTCAGCCCGGCCGGCAGCGCCCGCTCGGGCCCCGCCGGGCGGGACAGGCGCAGAGAGCGCTTGCTGAAGATCTTGGAGTTCGCCTCGATCGGGACGAAATAGCTTTCGAGCACACCGGTCGTCTCGGAGGTGCCGAGAAACAGCATACCGTCTGACTTGAGCGAGTACTGAATACGCGCCAGCACCCGCTCCTGCAGTTTCGCCTCGAAGTAGATCAGGACGTTTCGGATCGACACGAGGTCGATCGACATGAACGGCGCGTCCTGAAACACGTTGTGGCGCGTGAACATGACCAGCTGCCTGAGCTTGTCGCGCACTTTCACCGTGTCTTCGGACACCTCGAAATAGGTTTCGAGAAACCGGCCGGGAATGTCGGTCGCCGCAGACGCCGGATAGGTCGCCTTGCGCCCGATGCTCAGGGCGTGATCGTCGATGTCGGTCGCGAAGACCTGCAACTGGTCCTTCGAGACCTTGTCGATCCCGCCCAGCGCCTCGGCGACGAGGATGGCGATGGAATAGGCTTCTTCCCCGGTCGCGCAGCCCGGTATCCAGATCCGGATCGGCTCGTCGTCCGTGCGGTTGGAAAAGCGGCTTTCGATTTCCAGTTCGAGCGCAGCGAATTGTTCATGGTCGCGGAAGAACCGTGTCACCGAAATCAGGAGGTCGCGATAAAGCGCCTCGACCTCGTCCACGGACCGGCGGCACAGCTCGACATATTCGTCGAAGGACTCGATGCCCTTGGCGAACATCCGGCGGTGGATGCGCCGGTTGATCGTCGTCTCTTTGTAGTGACGGAAATCGACGAGCGTATGGGCCAGCAGAATTTGGAACAGGTCGTTGTTTTTTGGCGACGCCTCGTCCAGCTCCTTGAGGACGCTGAGGTCGCGGGGCCGTTTCAGGACGGTGACCAGATGCTGACCGATCTGTTCGGGCGTGAGGGTGAGGTCGACGCAGCCGGTGCGGATCGCGGACACCGGCATCGAGTCGTATTTGGATGAATCGGGGTTCTGCGCAATGGTGATGCCCCCCGCCTCACGGATCGCCTGAACGCCGTAGGAGCCGTCACTGCCGGTGCCCGACAGGACCACCCCAACGGCTGAGGCGCCCCGTCCTTCGGCAAGGGATTTCAAAAGCCGATCCGCCGAAGGTTTCGGCATCGCGTGATGGCCCGTGGGTTCCTTGAGGCGGAGCAAGCCATCCTCAAGCACCGTGTCGCGGCCCGGCGGCGGGACATAGATCGTGCCCGCTCGGGGGACCGTTTCTTCCTCGATCTCCTCGACCTTCAGCCGCGTTTCGCGCGACAGGAGCGGGACCAGCATGCTCTTGTGACTCGGCGACATATGCTGCGCGATCACATAGGCGCAATTCAGATCCTTCGGCAGATTCTGCGCGAGGAGCGAGGTCGCCTCCAACCCGCCGGCAGAAGCCGCGATCCCGACGATGACGAGTTCATCCACAAGCTGATCCAAGGTGTGTCCTTACAAACCTGGCGGCAGCTGTTGCCGCTGCCGGACTTCGCGATTAGCGGGTTACAAACCGGGCGAAAACCGGGGCGTCGCCTTGCGGCACCGAACCTGCTTCACTCACCTTAAAGGCGAATGGCGGGAGGTGCGAGTATCATTTATCGCGCAACGGTCGCTTGGCAAACCAATGCTGCATCGCGGCCACGCAAACGACCTGCACAGATTTTCACCATCGGACCGGCGATGGCGGCGCGGGGGCGGGCAACGACGAAACCTGCGCTCTGTCTAAATTTTACCAATTGATAAAAATGCGAGTCGTGCTAGCGTTTCCCAAAAGAACACAGACAGGGAGACAGTCGTGACCAATTCCCCACAGACACCCGGCGTCGTCGCCGAGCGTTTGCAGGCAACGGTTCTGGCCGAGAATTTCGCGGACCTGCATCCGCCACTCGACGCGCATGAGGCGCAGGTGGCCGCGGACCGCTGCTATTTCTGCCATGATGCGCCGTGCATGGAGGCCTGCCCCACCGACATCGACATCCCGCTCTTCATCCGCCAGATCATGACCGGAACACCGGAAGCGGCGGCCAAGACGATCCTCGATCAGAACATCCTTGGCGGCATGTGCGCCCGCGTCTGCCCGACCGAAACGCTGTGCGAAGAGGTCTGCGTGCGCGAGGTGGCCGAGGGGGAGCCGGTTCAGATCGGTCGCCTGCAACGCTACGCCACCGACACGCTGATGGGCGCGAACGTGCATCCGTTCAAACGTGCCGAGCCGACCGGCAAGCGGGTCGCCGTCGTGGGTGCCGGACCCGCCGGTCTGGCAGCGGCGCACCGGCTGGCGATGTATGGTCATGACGTCGTGATCCATGACGCCAAGCCGAAACCGGGTGGCCTCAACGAATACGGCATCGCCTCCTACAAGACGGTCGAAAACTTCGCCGCGCGCGAAGTCGACTGGCTGATGCAGATCGGCGGGATCACGATGGAGACCGGTAAGACGCTGGGCGAGGACATCACGCTCGACGGGCTGGCCAGCGACTTTGACGCGGTGTTCCTCGGCATCGGGCTGGGCAATACGAACGCGCTCGGGATCGACGGCGAGGATTTGTCCGGTGTCGTGGACGCGGTGAAATTCATCGCCGATCTGCGTCAGACCGACGATCTGACCGACCTGCCCGTGGGCCGCAACGTCGTGGTGATCGGCGGCGGCATGACCGCCATCGACGCGGCGGTGCAATCCAAGCTCCTTGGCGCCGAGAACGTCACGCTGGTCTACCGCCGGTCGCAGGACAAGATGCCCGCCTCGGAATACGAACAACAGCTCGCGCAATCCAAAGGCGTCCATATCATACCCGGCGTCGCGCCCGTCTCGCTCAAGGGCGAAGGGCATGTCGCGGCCATCGAGCTTGCCTACACCGACGAGAACGCCAAGCCGACGGGCGAGACCTTCACCCTTCCCGCCGATCAGGTGTTCAAGGCCATCGGGCAGGCGTTCGAGGAGGTCGCGGGCCTCGACACCGACGGTCGCAAGATCAAGGTGACGGACGCAGGACGCACCTCGCGCGATGGTGTCTGGGCCGGTGGCGACTGCACGGCGGGCGAAGACCTGACCGTCGTCGCCGTTGCCGAGGGTCGCGACGCCGCCGAGGACATCCACGCGAGCCTCATGGGGTAAGCGCAGCACCGGGGAGCCAGGCAACATGCCCAGCCACATCCACTTTCAGACCATCGGCGCCACGGATCAGGCGCGCGCGGTCGCGTTCTACACGGAAAAGCTCGGCTTTTCGGTGGAGCGGGATGAGGCTTATGGCGCGGATCGCTGGATTTTCCTGACCCTCCCCGGCGCGCAGACCATGCTCCAGATCAGCAAGGTCGCCGCCATCACCCCGCAGGACACCCCGCAACTCGTCCTCGTCTGCGACGACGTGGACGGCGAGGCCAAGTGCCTCGCCGACGCGGACGTGCCCATCGTTTCCGGCCCTGACACCGCGCCGTGGGACCCATCGACCCGTTGGGCGATGATCCACGACAGCGAGGGCAATCTAATTCTTCTTCAGACCGTAGGAGGCCAATGACATGGCAGACCTGACGACCGACTTCATCGGGATCAAATCCCCCAACCCCTTCTGGCTCGCCTCGGCCCCGCCGACCGACAAGGAATACAACGTCCGCCGCGCCTTCGAGGCCGGATGGGGCGGTGTCGTGTGGAAGACGCTTGGCGAAGAAGGTCCGCCCGTCGTCAACGTCAATGGCCCGCGCTACGGGGCGATTTATGGCGCGGACCGGCGGCTTCTGGGTCTGAACAACATCGAACTCATCACCGACCGTCCGCTTCAGACGAACCTCGACGAGATCAAGCGTGTGAAGGCCGACTACCCGGACCGCGCCGTGGTCGTGTCGCTCATGGTGCCGCTGGACGAGGATGCGTGGCGCAAGATCCTCGACCGCGTGGGCGAGACCGGCGCGGACGGGGTCGAGCTGAACTTCGGCTGCCCGCACGGGATGGCCGAGCGCGGCATGGGCTCTGCCGTCGGTCAGGTGCCGGAATATGTGGGCCGGATCACCGAGTGGGTCAAAAAGCACTCCGACCTGCCCTGCATCGTGAAACTCACGCCGAACATCAGCGACATCCGCCAGCCCGCGCTCGCCGCGAAACAGGGCGGGGCGGACGCGGTCAGCATGATCAACACGATCAACTCGATCACCTCGGTGAACCTCGACGCGATGTGCCCGGAGCCGATGATCGACGGGCTTGGCACCCACGGCGGCTATTGCGGACCGGCGGTGAAGCCCATCGCGATGAATATGGTGGCCGAAGTGGCGCGCTGGGAAGAAACCGCAGGCATGCCGATCTCGGCCATCGGTGGCATCTCCACATGGCGTGACGCGGCGGAGTTCATGGCACTGGGTGCCGGGAACGCGCAGGTCTGCACCGCAGCGATGACCTATGGCTTCCGGATCGTGAAAGAGATGTGTTCGGGGCTGTCACAGTGGATGGACGAGAAGGGATATTCCAAGACCTCGGACTTCATCGGCATGGCGACGCCGCGCGTCACCGACTGGCAGCACCTGAACCTCGACTACGTCACCAAGGCCGAGATCGACCAGGATCTCTGCATTTCCTGCGGGCGCTGTTTCGCGGCCTGCGAGGACACGTCGCATCAGGCCATCGCGATGTCCGACGACCGGGTGTTCACGGTGAAGGACGACGAATGCGTCGCCTGCAACCTCTGCGTCAACGTCTGCCCGGTCGAAGGCTGCATCACGATGCGCCGCCTGTCGCCCGGCGAAAAGGACCTGCGCACCGGAATGATCATCCCGGCCGAGGACGACAAGCGCACATGGCTGGAACATCCGAACAATCCGGACGGCGATCCGCTCACCTGCATCTCGCGGGGTCAGTGAGCAGTGCTTGACCGGGGGTTGGCCTGTGCTAGCCTCGTTTTAACCGAATGGTAAAAACCAGAACTTCTGCCGAAGCCCCTGCGAAACAAGGGGCACGGCACCGCAACAGGGACTGAGGGCGATGCTGCATCGCGCGAAATCACGGATCGGTTCGGGGGCGTTTGCGCGCACCCGGACGCCACAGCCCATTTCCCTGTTGCACAAAATGACAGCGGCGCGCCTGATGTATGGGCGTCCGCCAGAGACTGCGACGAAATGACAGGAGAGTGCCATGGCAGCCCCCGGTGAGAACCTTCGTATCAATGCCGACCGGCTTTGGGACAGCCTTATGGAAATGGCCAAGATCGGGCCGGGCGTCGCGGGCGGCAACAACCGCCAGACGCTGACCGATGCCGATGCCGAGGGCCGCGCGCTGTTCCAGAAATGGTGCGACGACGCCGGCATGAGCATGGGCGTCGACACGATGGGCAACATGTTCGCAACGCGCGAGGGGACGGACCCCGACTCGCTCCCGGTCTATATCGGCAGCCACCTCGACACCCAGCCCACGGGCGGGAAATACGACGGGGTTCTGGGCGTGCTCGGCGGGCTGGAAGCGGTGCGCTCGATGAACGACCTCGGGATCAAGACCAAGCACCCCATCGTCATCGCCAACTGGACGAACGAGGAAGGCACGCGCTTCGCGCCCGCCATGCTGTCGTCGGGCGTGTTCGCCGGCATCCACGAACAGGATTGGGCCTATGACCGGGAGGACGCCGAGGGCAAGAAGTTCGGGGACGAACTGAAGCGGATCGGATGGGTCGGCGACGAAAAGGTCGGCGCGCGCAAGATGCACGCGATGTTCGAGTTGCACATCGAACAGGGGCCGATCCTTGAGGCCGAAGAAAAAGACATCGGTGTCGTCACACACGGTCAGGGCCTGTCGTGGACGCAGGTGACAGTGACCGGCAAGGAAAGCCACACGGGGTCGACCCCCATGCCGATGCGCAAGAATGCGGGGCTGGGCATGGCGCGCATTCTTCAACTCGTGGACGAGATCGCCTGGTCGCACAAACCCGACGCCGTGGGCGCGGCGGGCCATATCGACGTCTATCCCAACAGCCGCAACGTGATCCCCGGCAAGGCGGTGTTCACCGTCGACTTCCGTTCGCCCGATCTTGCCACCATTCAGGATATGGAAAAGCAACTCGCGGACGGCGCCAAGAAGATCTGCGACGAGATGGGGCTGGAGGTCGCGCTGGAAAAAGTCGGCGGGTTCGATCCGGTGGAATTCGACGAAGGCTGCGTGACAGCCGTGCGCGATGCAGCCGAACGGCTGGGCTATTCACACATGAACATCATCTCGGGCGCGGGCCACGACGCCTGCTGGATCAATCAGGTCGCACCGACAGCCATGATCATGTGCCCCTGCGTGGATGGCCTCAGCCACAACGAGGCCGAGGATATCTCAAAGGAATGGGCCACCGCCGGGGCCGACGTGCTGTTCCACGCCGCGCTCGAGACGGCGGAGATCGTGTCCTGATCCGCCACGCGATCATAGAACTGGCGTTCGTCGCCGCCCCGGCCAATGCCGAGACCTGGGACTGGCAGCTGGACGATCCGATCCGGCCGCACACCGGGGTCGACATGATCGACACGGAGCCAGACAGCGTGACGCCCGAGCAGATCGCCGAACTCAAGGCAGCAGGGGTCACCCCCATCGCCTATGTTTCGGTCGGGACCGTGGAGAATTACCGCGACGACGCGGACGCATTTCCGGCCCACCTGCAAGGCAACACGCTCGGCAACTGGCCGAACGAGCGCTACCTCGACATTCGCGATCAGGCCACGCTCGTCCCGCTGATGCAGGCGCGGTTCGCGCGGTTCAGATCTATGGGATTCGAGGGGGTCGAAGCCGACAATATCGACAGCTACTCGAACGACCCCGGCTTTCCGCTGACCGCCCGACACGCCGTCGCCTATGCCCGCGCGCTGGCCGGTGCCGCCCATGCCGAGGGGCTGACCATCGGGCAGAAGAACGCCATCGAACTTGCGCCCGACCTCGTCGATGTGATGGACTTCATGGTGACCGAGGAATGCTTCGAACAGGGCTGGTGCGAGGAGACGCGCATCTACCTGTCACAGGGCAAGCCGGTCTACGCCGCCGAATACACCGGGCAAGGCGTCGACTGGGCCGCCGCTTGCGAGCAGGCGCGTGATCTGGGGATCGCGATGATCCTGCACAACAACGACCTGAAAGGTCCGGCACAGGCACGATGCTGAACGACGATCCTCATGACGCCCGCGAAGTGGCCCATATCAAGCAGCGGATCGGCGCCGAGATCGACGCGTTCGATCCCAAGCGTGCCGCCGCCGGGATCGAGGACTGGAACGTGGCCACGCTTGCGGATTTCAAGAACGCGCTCATCGAACCGAATTTGATGGAGCTGAACCTGCCCGGCGGCATCACCGACTACGCCTATGCCGTGACGCGGAAGAAAGGCCCGTACCGGGTGATGTGGCTGCCGTGGAACGACATCTTCAGCCTCGCGGTCGAAAGCCGCTTCGGCCCGGTGGATATCAGCGTGCATGGCGACGCGATCGGATGTTTTTCAAGTGTGTGAGGGGATGGGAATGGGACGGATCGCACTGGGCGCGCTGGCGCTCGCACTGGCCGGATGCGCGAGCGGCGGATCGGACGGCGGCCTGCCGCCCAACTATTATGTCGCGGACAAGCCTTACGCGAGTGAAGCGCTCGCGGCTCTGCCCGCAGACATCCCCTATTCGGACCTTCTGGTCTACACCGAGCCCGAGGATATCGGGTTCTGCTATCACTACCGCAGCGACGGAAAAATCTACCCGCTGACCAATGCCGACGGTTATCCCGTCTGCGTCCAATAAGATCAGCGCAACGACAGGAGAGAGAACATGGCCACCAAAGTCATCAAGGACGGAACCATCGTCACCGCCGACCTGACCTACAAGGCCGACGTGCTGGTCGAGGACGGCAAGATCATCGAGATTGGACAGGGGCTTTCGGGCGACGAAACGCTCGACGCGACAGGCTGCTACGTCATGCCCGGCGGGATCGACCCGCACACGCACCTCGAGATGCCGTTCATGGGCACCTACTCCTCGGACGACTTCGAGAGCGGAACGCGCGCAGCCCTTGCGGGCGGCACCACGATGGTCGTGGACTTCGCCCTGCCCAATCCGGGCGAGAGCCTGCTGGACGCGCTCAAGCGCTGGGACAACAAATCGACCACGGCCTCCTGCGACTACTCCTTCCACATGGCTGTGACATGGTGGAGCGAGCAGGTCTTCGACGAGATGGAGACGGTGGTGAAGGAGCGTGGGATCAACACGTTCAAGCACTTTCTCGCCTACAAGGGCGCGCTGATGGTGAACGACGACGAGCTTTATTCTTCGTTCATGCGCCTTGCCGACCTTGGCGCGACCCCGATGGTCCATGCCGAGAACGGCGACGTGGTCGCGGAACTGTCGGCCAAGCTGATCGCCGAGGGCAACACCGGGCCCGAGGGCCACGCCTATTCCCGCCCCCCGCAGGTGGAGGGCGAGGCGACGAACCGCGCGATCATGATCGCCGACATGGCCGGCGCGCCGCTCTACGTCGTTCACGTTTCGTGCGAGGACAGCCACGAAGCGATCCGGCGGGCCAAGATGCAGGGCAAGCGCGTCTGGGGCGAGCCGCTGATCCAGCACCTGACGCTGGATGAGAGCGAATACTTCAACCAGGACTGGGACCACGCCGCACGCCGCGTCATGTCGCCCCCGTTCCGCAACAAGCTGCACCAGGACAGCCTGTGGGCGGGCCTGTCCTCCGGATCGCTGTCGGTCGTGGCGACCGATCACTGCGCCTTCACCACCGAACAGAAGCGCTATGGCGTGGGCGATTTCACCAAGATCCCGAATGGCACCGGCGGGCTGGAGGATCGTATCCCGATGCTCTGGACCTATGGCGTCGGCACCGGGCGGCTGACGATGAACGAGTTTGTCGCCGTGACCTCCACCAACATCGCCAAGATCCTGAACTGCTATCCGCAGAAGGGCGCGATTCTTGTCGGGGCGGACGCCGACATCCTCGTGCTCGACCCGGAGAAGGAAAAGACGATCACGGCGGACAAGCAGGTGTCGTCCATCGACTACAACGTGTTCGAGGGCAAGCATGTGAAAGGCCTGCCCCGCTACGTCCTGACCCGCGGCATGGTCGCCGTGATGGATGGCGCGATGCAGGAGAAGCAGGGCCACGGCAAGTTCATCGCGCGCGAGCCGAACGCCACCGTGAACCGCGCCCTGTCCAAGTGGAAAGAACTCTCCGCGCCGCAGCCGATCGAACGGTCGGGCATTCCGGCGACGGGGGTGTGAATTGACGACCCCCGCCACACCCACCGGCGTTCTCGAAGCCGCGGTCTATGTCGATGACCTCGACCGGGCCGAGGATTTCTATGCCGGCGTGGTGGGGCTCGACATCGTGACGCGGAACGATCCGCGCCACATCTTTTTCGCCTGCGGGCCCAGCGTCGTCCTCGCCTTCGTGGCCGAGGAAACGCGCGTCCCGCCGAACGAAGACCAGCTTCCGGTCCCGCCGCATGGCGCGGTCGGGCCGGGGCACATCTGTTTTTCCGTACCGGGCGAAGACCTGGACGGATGGGTCGACCATCTGGTGACCAAAGGGATAGGGATAGAGTCGGACTTTCACTGGCCCCACGGGCCGCGCTCCATCTATGTGCGCGACCCGGCGGGGAACTCGGTGGAATTCGCCGAACCGAAATTGTGGGGACTTACGTGAGCAAAAAACCCGTGATCGAAGCCAATGCGCTCGATCTGACCTTCGAGACGAACGACGGCCCGGTGCAGGCGCTGAAGGGCGTCGACCTCGCCATCGAGAAGGGCGAATTCGTCAGCTTCATCGGCCCCTCGGGCTGTGGCAAGACGACCTTTCTGCGCTGCATCGCGGGGCTGGAAAAGCCGACGGGCGGGTCGCTGACCGTCAACGGCATGACCCCGGACGAGGCGCGAAAGGAACGGGCCTATGGCTATGTCTTCCAGGCGGCCGGGCTGTATCCGTGGCGCACCATCGCGGGCAACGTGCGTCTGCCGCTGGAGATCATGGGCTATCCGAAATCGGAACATGCCGAGCGGGTCGAGAAAGTCCTCTCGCTCGTGGATCTCGAGGGCTTCGGCAAGAAGTTCCCCTGGCAGCTGTCTGGCGGGATGCAGCAGCGGGCCAGCATCGCCCGCGCGCTGGCCTTCGATGCCGATATCCTGCTGATGGACGAACCCTTCGGCGCGCTGGACGAGATCGTGCGCGATCACCTGAACGAACAGCTGCTCGAACTGTGGGCGCGGACGGAAAAAACCATCGCCTTCGTCACGCACTCGATTCCCGAGGCGGTCTACCTGTCGACCAAGATCGTCGTCATGTCCCCCCGCCCGGGGCGCATCACCGACATTATCGACAGTCCGCTCCCGAAGGAGCGGCCGCTCGACATTCGCGACACCAAGGAATTCCTCGACGTGGCCCATCGGGTCCGCGAGGGCCTGCGCGAGGGGCACAGCTATGACTGAGGCAGCATACCGCAGTCGCCCCGTAGCGGAGGGGCGCGCATGAAAAGCATCGTCCCCATCCTCACGGTCGTCGCGGCCATCGTCGTCATCTGGTACGGCGCGGCGGTCTGGATGAATTCCCAATGGGCGCTGGATCAGGCCGGACGGGCCGAGGTCGAGCTGTCGTTCGGAGAACTCGTCACCGATACGCTCTCGCAGGAGCGCCCGCGCCTGCCCGCCCCGCATCAGGTGGTGGCGGAACTGTGGGATTCGACGGTCGGCAAGAGCATTACCTCCAAACGCTCGCTCGTCTTTCACGGCTGGATCACGCTGTCCGCCACGCTCCTCGGCTTCGCGTTCGGCACCGGAATGGGCATCCTGCTGGCCGTGGGTATCGTCCATAGCCGCGCGATGGACATGGGCGTAATGCCCTGGGCCATCGCGAGCCAGACGATCCCGATCCTCGCCATCGCGCCGATGATCATCGTGGTCCTCAGCTCGCTCGGCGTGACCGGGATCATCCCCAAGGCGATAATCTCGGCCTATCTGAGTTTCTTCCCGGTCGTCGTCGGCATGGTGAAGGGCCTGCGCAGCCCGGCGCATATGGACCTCGACCTCATGCACACCTACTCGGCCTCCAGAAATCAGACGTTCTGGAAGCTGCGGATGCCCGCCTCGATGCCCTACCTGTTCGCGTCGCTGAAGGTCGGCATCGCCGCCGCACTCGTCGGGACCATCGTGGGTGAGCTGCCCACCGGTGCGATCCGGGGCCTTGGCGCACGGATGCTGTCGGGGAGCTATTATGGCCAGACCGTTCAGATCTGGTCCGCCCTCATCGCCGCCGCGATCCTTGCCGCGCTTCTCGTGGGCATCATCGGGATCATCCAGCGCAACACGCTCAAACGGATGGGGATGGCGCAATGAGTTGGGGCTGGCTGATCTTCGCACTCGCGTTCTGGGCCGGGGCCTATGCGCTCAACGTCTGGCTCGCCAATTCGCGCTATTCGGACACGCGCGCGGTGCGGCTCGGGGTGCCGGTGATCTTCGGCATCACGATCCTCGTCGTCTGGCAGGGCCTCGTGCGCGGGCTGAACGTGCCGATGGTGATCCTGCCCGCGCCAACGGACATCTGGTTGCGTATCATCGCCTCGGTCCCGACGTTGTGGGAGGATTTCGTCCAGACCTTCGTGAAGGGCGCGCTCACCGGCTACGTCATCGGGTGCAGCGCGGCGGTCATCACGGCGATCCTGATCGACCGCTCGAAGTTCCTGCAACGCGGGCTCCTGCCCGTGGGCAACTTCATCGCGGCGCTTCCCATCGTGGGCACCGCGCCGATCCTCGTCATGTGGTTCGGCTTCGACTGGCAGTCGAAAGCGGCGGTGGTCGTGGTCATGGTGTTTTTCCCGATGCTGGTGAACACGGTCGAGGGCCTCGCGGCCTCGACCCGGATGCAGCAGGACCTGATGGCCACCTATTCGGCCAGTTACCCGCAGACACTGCGCAAACTGCGCCTGCCCGCAGCCATGCCGTTCATTTTCAACGGGCTTAAAATCACGACAACCCTCGCCCTGATCGGGGCCATCGTTGCCGAGTTTTTCGGCAGTCCGATCAAAGGCATGGGTTTTCGCATCTCGACCGAGGTCGGGCGGCTCAGGCTTGATATGGTCTGGGCTGAAATCGCAGTCGCCGCACTCGCCGGGAGTGCCTTCTACGGCGCGGTGGCACTGATAGAAAAAGGGGTGACCTTCTGGCACCCGTCGCAACGAGGCTGAGCACAAAAACTTACCAACGGGAGAAAGACCAATGATGAAAAAAATGACACTGACCGCCGCCGCGCTGGCGCTGACCTCCGGGGCCGCACTGGCCCAGGACGAGGTGACGCTCCAGCTCAAGTGGGTCACGCAAGCACAATTCGGCGGCTACTACGTCGCACTCGAAAAGGGGTTCTACGAAGAAGAGAACCTCGATGTCACGATCAAGCCGGGCGGCCCCGATATCGCGCCCCCGCAGGTCATCGCCGGTGGCGGGGCCGACGTGATCGTGGAATGGATGCCGGCCGCGCTCGCCGCACGCGAACAGGGCCTGCCGCTCGTCAACATCGCCCAGCCGTTCAAGTCGTCCGGCATGATGCTGACGTGCCTTGAAGAAAGCGGGATCACCAGCCCCGACGACTTCCCGGGCAACACGCTTGGCGTCTGGTTCTTCGGCAACGAATACCCGTTCCTGTCGTGGATGAGCACGCTGGGCATCCCGACCGACGGCGGGGAAGAGGGCGTCGAAGTGCTCAAGCAGGGCTTCAACGTCGACCCGCTTCTTCAGAATCAGGCCGCCTGCATCTCGACGATGACCTACAACGAATACTGGCAGGTCATCGACGCGGGCATCGGTGAGGACGAGCTCATCACCTTCAAGTACGAAGATCAGGGCGTCGCGACGCTCGAGGACGGTCTTTATGTGCTCGAAGAGAATCTCGAAGACCCCGAGTTCGTCGACAAGATGGCCCGCTTCGTCTCCGCCTCGATGAAAGGCTGGAAATGGGCCGAAGAGAACCCGGAAGAGGCCGCGATGATCGTGCTTGAATACGATGAAACCGGCGCCCAGACCGAGAAGCACCAGATCCGCATGATGGGCGAAGTCGCCAAGCTGACCGCCGGATCGAACGGCGCGCTCGACCCGGCCGACTACCAGCGGACCGTGGAAACGCTCCTCGGCGGCGGGTCGGACCCGGTCATCACGAAGGAGCCGGAAGGCGCCTACACGACGGAAATCACGGATGCCGCGCTGAACTGAGCGTCAGTCCACTGGCAAAAGGAAGGGCGGCCTGCGGGCCGCCCTTTTTCGTCTCATATCCCCCAATGCGCCTTGCCTATGACGACCGGCGTTTGGATCGTGACGGATGGGTTGAGGGTATCGTCCAGCTTCCGCATGTGCCCGTTGAAACAGGGAATACCCGGCAGGATCACCGCGTTCTGCTGCGCCGCCTCCAGAAAGATCTGCTTGCTCGCATCCGGTATGACGTCGAACCAATTCGGGTCGTCGAATGTGCCGGCATAGACCCCAACGATGTCCAGGAAGCGTTCGAACGACAGATGTGTCTTGGTTCCGCAGGTTTCGCAGAAATGGACATGGACCTTCATGCCGCTGCCGGCCGACCGGGTCGTCCACACCTTTGGCGCACCGGAAATGATGTCGAACACCGTCTTGTCGAAGATCGGTTCGACCATGTGTGTGCCCCCCGTTGCCCTCTGACAGAAATGACAGTGGCACAGCGTAACGTGGCCCGGTTCATCCCGCGCCTCGTACCGCAGACCGCCACACAGGCATCCGCCTTGCTGTGGTTTCATCCGCCCCCTCCTTCAATTCCGAGAACGTAAGAATACCACAGTTTCTACGACTCGCGTCCGCCCATGCTTTCAAGGATCGGGCAATCCGGCCTGTCGTCGCCGTGACAGGCATGAACGAGGTGCGTGAGCGTGTCGCGCATGGCGGTGAGATCCGCGATCTTGCGCTCGATCTCTTCAAGGTGACCCTTGGCGATCTTCTTGACCTCCGCCGAGGCGCGCCCCTTGTCCTCGTAGAGCGCGAGCAGGGCGCGACATTCCTGGATGGAAAAGCCCAGTGCGCGGGCGCGGGCCAGGAACGTCAGGTTGTGGATGTCCACGTCCGAGAACGCCCGGTATCCGTTCGGGTCGCGGTCCGGCGTGACCAGCCCGATCTCTTCGTAATACCGGATGGTCTTGGGCGGCAGGCCCGCCTGAGCGGCAGCGTCGGAAATGTTCATGTCGGCACCTTCACAAAACGGAGTCGGAGGGCATTCGTCAGGACGAAGACCGAGGACATCGCCATCGCAAAGGCGGCGAGCATCGGCGACAGCAGCACCCCGAAGGCGGGATAAAGCGCCCCGGCGGCGACCGGGATCAGCACAACGTTGTAGCCGAAGGCCCAGAACAGGTTTTGGCGAATGTTGCGCATGGTGCGGCGGCTCAGGTGGATCGCGGTCGGCACGCCGGTCAGTTCGCCCGACGACAGCACCACGTCCGCCGCGCCAATGGCCACATCCGTGCCCGTCCCGATGGCAAGCCCGATGTCGGCGGCGGCGAGCGCGGGGGCGTCGTTGATTCCGTCGCCCACAAAGGCGGTCGTGCCATGCGTCGCGCGCAGAGCCTCCAGCGCCTTGACCTTGCCACGCGGCAGGACTTCGGCGGTCACATGGTCGATGCCCAGTCGCCGCGCGATGGCATCGGCCGTGCCTTGCGCGTCGCCCGTGATCATCGCGACCTCGATGCCCATGTCGTGCAGCGCCTTGATCGCGCGGGGTGTGGTTTCCTTGATCGGGTCTTCCACCGCGACAAGCGCGGCCACCGCCCCGTCGATGGCGACGAAGAGTGGCGTCTTGCCGAGAGCGGCGAGCCGCGCGGCGTCCTCGGCCAGCGCGCTGGTGTCGACTTTCTCGCGGTTCATCGGCCGCTCGGCCCCGATCAGGACGGCGTGGCCCTCGACCTCGGCCTTCAAACCGAAGCCGGGAAGTGCCTTGAACCCCCTGGGTTCGGACAGCGTCAGGCCGCGTGCTTCGGCGGCCCGCTGGATCGCGCGGCCAATCGGGTGTTCGGATTGCGATTCGACGCTTGCGGCGAGCCGTAGCGCCGTGTCCGTGTCGTCGCCGATCAGGTCGGTGAGTTCCGGCTGGCCCTCGGTGAGCGTCCCGGTCTTGTCGAGCGCGACGACCTTCACCCCCTCCATGACCTGAAGCGCGTCACCCTTGCGAAACAGCACGCCCAGCTCGGCACCGCGCCCGGTGCCGACCATGATGGAGGTCGGCGTGGCAAGGCCCATCGCGCAGGGGCAGGCGATGATCAGCACCGCGACACCCGAGACCAGCGCGAAGGACAATGCCGGGTCCGGACCGATCGCGAACCAGACCGCCACCGTGAGCGCGGCGATGGTCATGACCCCGGGTACGAACCACCGCGTGATCCGGTCGACGAGCGACTGGATCGGCAGCTTGGCCCCTTGCGCCTGTTCGACCATGCGGATGATCTGCGACAGCGTGGTGTCGGCCCCCACCCGCGTGGCCTGCACCCGCAGCGCGCCGTTGCCGTTGACCGTGCCGCCGGTCACGGAATCGCCCGTCGCCTTCTCCACCGGCACCGGCTCACCCGTAATCATGCTCTCGTCCACCCAGGACTCGCCCGAGACGACCGCGCCATCGGTCGCGATGGCCTCACCGGGCCGGATGACGAGGGTATCGCCTGCCCGCACCTCGTCGGTCGGGAGATCCACGACGGTCCCGCCCCGTTCGACCCGCGCAGTCCGGGGGGCGAGCTCCATGAGCGCGCGGATCGCCTCGCCCGTCCGTCCCTTGGCGCGCGCCTCCATCCAGCGGCCGAAGAGGATCAGGGTCACGATCACGGCAGCGGATTCGAAATAGACGTTGGCGGTGCCCGCCGGGAAGAGCCCGGGCGCAAAGGTCGCAAGCGTGGAATAGACGAACGCCGCCGCCGTCCCCACCGCGACGAGCGAATTCATGTCGGGCGACAGGCGGACAAGCTGCGGAACACCGGCGATAAAGAACCGCCGCCCGGGGATCGCGAGGACCAGCGCGGTCAAGAGGAATTCGCCCACCCGCAGCGCCTGCATCCCGACCAGACCGTGCAGCCAGTCATGAAACGGCGGATAGGCGTGCCCCCCCATCTCGGCGATGAACACCGGCAGGGTCAGGAGCGCGGCGAGCCATGTCATCCGCTTGAGCCGCGTGGTCTCAGCCGCCTTGCGGGCCTCGAGGTCCAGCGAGCCGCCCGACCGCACCTCGGCGCGGTAGCCGGTCGCATTCACCGCCGCCGTGATGGCGGAGGGGGCGATGGTGCCGGCGGCAAAGACCACCCGCGCGGCGTCGCTCGCGGGGTTGGCATGGGCCTCAAGCACCCCCGGCAGGGCGTTCAGCGCCGCTTCGACGGTGGCGACCGCCGCCGCATCGACCAGCCCCTCGACCGCCAGCGAAATCTCATCGGTCACGACCGGATAGCCCGCCCGCGCCAGCGACTCGGCGGTTTCGCCCAGATGCCCCGGCTCGGTGAAGCTGAAGTTGGCGCTTTCTCCGGCGAGGTTCACCGACGGATCGGCCACGAAGGGCAGGCCCTTGAGCGTGTCCTCTACCCGGCCCACACAGGAGGCGCAGTGCATGCCCTCCACCTTGATCGTCATGTCGTTCATTCGCGTCGCTCCAGTGTCGACCCCTCACATAAGGCCTCCAGTCACTGGAAGGTCAAGAGGCCGCAATGCAAGAGCCGCCAGGGCGATTGACGAACGGGGGAAGCGGCCCTAGCTCACGGACAGACACAGGAGAGACCCATGACGACCTTTTCCGTACCCGAGATGAGCTGCGGCCATTGCAAGGCCAAGATCGAGGATGCCGTTCTCGATGCCGACGAGGGCGCTTTGATCGACTTCGACATGGACGCGCGGGAGGTCGATATCGATTCGACGCTCGACACCGCCGCGCTGGCGGAGGCCATCAAGACGGCCGGGTACGAGTCCAGCCCCAAGGCCTGAGCGGCTTTCACCTCTCCCGGCCCTGCGATAGGGTCGCGGCAGGCAACGGCGGAGACGGAACATGGCGCAACGACTTCACCTCGTGTTCGGGGGCGAGCTGGTCGATCCGACCAGAACCGAGTTCAAGGATGTGGACGACATCCACATCGTCGGCATCTTCCCGGACTATGCCACGGCCTATGACGCCTGGCGCGCCGAGGCGCAGCGCACGGTGGACAACGCCCACATGCGCTATTTCATCGCCCACCTGCACCGGTTGCGCGACGAGGAAACGCCCGCGTCGCCGACCGAGGAGCTGGAATAGGCTTCTCATGGCGAAACGCCCCGGCCTTTCGGTCTATCTCGCCTCCCAGAAACTGCGCGCCCGCTCCCGGGCCGAAGCACGGCTCAAACGCGGGCTGGCCGAAGGCTCGGAGGACGTGACCCGCGCGGCGGAGCGGTTCGGCAAGCCGCGCTGCGACCGCCCCGTAGGTCCGCTCGTCTGGCTCCATGCCGGAAACGAGGTCGAGGCGCTGGGGTTTCCCGAGCTGATCGACCGGCTGGCTGAAGAGCGCGACGACCTGAATTTCCTCGTGACCACGTCGGGCCACGACCCGGACCACCCGCTCGAGGCACGACTGCCGCCGAACATCATCCTGCAATACGCCCCTTACGATCATGCCGATGCCGTGGACACCTTCCTCGGCCACTGGAAGCCCGACATCTGCCTCTGGGCCGAAAACCGGTTCGAGCCGGGGCTGATAGACCGCGCGGCCAAGGCGGGCCTGCCCATGATACTAGTGGATGCGCGGGTGCCCGACAGGCCCGGCTGGCGTTGGCTTCCCGGCATCCGCCGCTCGCTTTTGCGCCATTTCGAACATGTGCTGGCGGGCGACACCGCCGCGCGGGACGGGCTGATCGCTTTGGGCGTCGACTCCCAGCGGGTCGAGGCAGTCGGGTTCCTCCAGGAGGGGACGGCCCCCCTCACCTGTAGTCAGGCCGAGCGTGACATGCTCGCCGAAGAGCTGGCCGCGCGGCCGGTCTGGTTCGCCGCTGGCGCCGATCCGGGGGAGTTCGAAGACCTCGTGCGCATCCAGCAACAGGTCATGCGCCGGTCCCACCGCCTGTTGCTGATCCTCGCCCCGCGCGATCCCGCGGACGGCCCCGGCCTTGCCCGCGCGCTGGAGAGTGACGGATGGGTCGTGGGTCTGCGCTCGGTCGAGGATGAGCCGGAACCGGATGTCGAGATTTTCATCGCCGACGTGCCGGGGGAATTCGGTCTGTGGTATCGCCTCGCGCCCATGTCCTTCATGGGCGGCACGCTCGCCGGTGGTGCCGTGCGCAACCCGTATGAGGCCGCCGCGCTCGGCTCGGCGGTGCTTTTCGGCCCCAAGACGGGACCGTGGCGCGAGAGCTTCGAACGGCTGCGCGGCGCGGGGGCGGCGCGGTCGGTGGAGGATGGCAAGATGCTGTCGCGCGCGGTGGAACACCTGCTCGCCCCCGATCAGGTCGCGCATATGGCCGCCGCAGCCTGGGACGTGACCACGAACGGGGCCGAGGCGACCGACCGGGTGGTCGAGATCACGCTCGACACCCTCGACCGGGTGGGCGCGTGATCCTACGCGACCGGTTGTTCGGCGCGCGGCCCCAGCCCGTCACCATGCCGGTTCCTGTCATCGCGGTCGCGAGCCTCACGCGGGGCGGCACGGGCAAGACACCGATGGCCATCGCCCTCGCCCAGCGCCTCCGCGATGCGCGGCGCACAGTCTCGGTGGTCATGCGCGGACCGGGTGCGCCGCTCAAGGTCGATGAACGCCGTCACGGCACGGCGGACGTGGGCGACGAGGCGCTGCTGTCGGCGGCCTTCGGCGCCACATGGGTCGGCGCTGACCTCCCTGCCACAGCGCGCGCCGCCTGCGGGGACGGGGCGGAGGTGCTGATCGTCGAGGAGGACGGGATGACCGCGATCGCGCCGGACCTGCGCCTTCTGGTCGAGGATGCGGTGAGCGGGTTCGGCAACGGGCGGCGCTGGCCTTTGGGTCCGCTGCATGAGCCGCTGTCCAAGGGTCTCGCCCGCGCCGACGCGCTCATCACGCCCGGCCCGACCAGCGCCCAGGAGCGATTCAGCCCAACCCCGATCCCGCGCTTTCCCGCCCGGCTCGCGCCGCTTCAGACCGGCATGAACTGGAGTGGCCTGCGCGTGCTGGCCTTCGCGGGTATCAGCCGCCCGGAGCGGTTCTTCGCCACGCTCCACGACCTTGGGGCCGAACTCGTTCGCACGCAGGCTCTGACCGATCATCAGGAGATGACTTCGACGCTCCTCACCCGGCTGGACCGGGAGGCGGCGATGGCCCGCGCGCAGCTTGTCACGACCGAGAAGGACGCCGTGCGCCTGCCCGCGCGATTCCGGCCCAAGGTGCTCGTCCTGCCAGTCCGTCTGGAACTTGCCGACTGGGCCCCGCTGGACCGGCTGATTGCCGAGCGGATCGGCCCCGCCTCTGCTTGATGCCACCCCGGCTTTCCCCTAGCGTCCGTGCATGACGACTGCATTGTTTTCCCACGACGCCTGCCTCGACCACGTCACCCCGCCGGGCCACCCCGAGCAGGTTGCGCGGCTGGAGGCCATCGGGCGCGCCCTCGCCACCGACACCTTCGCCCCGCTCGACAGGCGCGTAGCGCCACTGGGCGAGGAAAAGCATGTCCGCCTGGCCCATCCGCTGGTCCATTTCGACAGGATTCGCACGTCGGGGCCCGACGAGGGCTACACCCAGATCGACGCCGACACCTCCATGTCGCCCGGCAGCTTCGAGGCGGCCCTGCGCGCGGTGGGCGGCAATGTCGCCGCCGTGGATGCCGTGCTTGCGGGCGACGTGCGCAACGCCTTTGTCGCGACCCGTCCGCCCGGCCACCACGCGGAGAAGGCCAAGCCGATGGGGTTCTGCCTGTTTTCCAACGTGGCGATCGCCGCGCTCCATGCAATCGAGCACCACGGGCTCGACCGCGTGGCCGTGATCGACTTCGACGTCCACCACGGCAACGGCACGCAGGACGTGCTGTGGAACGAAAGCAGCATCCGCTTCGCCTCCAGCCACCAGATGCCGCTGTACCCCGGCACCGGCGCGCCCGGCGAGCGCGGGGCCTACGACCAGATCCTGAACGTGGGCCTCGGCTCCGGCAGCGGCTCGGACATCATGCGGCAGGCCTGGGGGGACCGTATCCTGCCGTGGATCGCGGACTATGAACCGCAGCTCATCCTCGTCTCCGCCGGGTTCGACGCGCATACCGACGACCCGCTCGCAGGGTTGAACTGGCGCACCGAGGACTACGAATGGGTCACCAACCGGATCGTCGATGCGGCCGAGGACGTGTGCGAGGGCCGGGTGGTCTCCACCCTTGAGGGCGGCTATGATCTCGACGCGCTGGCGGTCAGCACCGCGGCGCATGTGAAGACCCTGATGGAGCGTGGCGCATGAGTGAGACCCCGGTAAAAGACATGAGCTTCGAGCAGGCCATGCGCGAGCTTGAGCAGGTCGTGAGCCAGCTTGAACGCGGCGACGTGGCGCTTGAGGAATCGATCAAGCTTTACGAACGCGGCGCCGCGCTCAAGGCCCAGTGCGAGACCAAGCTCAAGGCCGCCGAGGAAAAGGTGGCCCAGATTACGCTGGATCGTGACGGGACCCCGACGGGAACGACTCCTGTCGAGACCGAGTGATGTTCACCGAGCTGCTGGCGGCCCATAACCGGATCGCGCGCTCCTGTCTGTCCGAAGCGCTGCCCAAGACCGGGCCGCTTGCCGAACCGATGGCCTATGCCTGCGAAGGCGGCAAGGGATTGCGCGGCTTCCTCGTGATCGAGAGCGCGGCCTTGTTCGGCATCCCGCCGGAGCAGTCGCGCTTTGGCGCCGCCGGAATCGAGGCGATGCATGCCTGTTCGCTCGTCCATGACGACCTGCCCTGCATGGATGACGACGACTTGCGCCGGGGGCGACCGACCGTCCATGTGAAATGGGACGAGGCGACCGGTGTGCTGGTAGGCGACGCCCTGCAATCCGTGGCGTTCGAGCTTGTCGCCCATCCCGACGCCGGGTCCGGCGAGGTGCGTGCCGAACTGGCCCGGACCCTCGGGCGCGGCGCGGGCGGGCTGGGAATGGTCATGGGTCAGGCGCTCGACCTCGCCGCCGAAGTGGCAACCGACCCGCTCACGCTGGACGAGATTATCGCGCTTCAGGCGGGCAAGACCGGGGCGCTGTTCGAATGGTCCGCCTTTGCCGGTGCGATCCTCGGCGAAGCCAACCGCGAACCGCTGCGCCAGTATGGTGCAGCACTCGGTCAGGCGTTCCAGATCGCCGACGACATCCTCGATATCGAGGGCGACCCCGACACCGTCGGCAAGGCCGTACGCAAGGATCAGGACGCCGGAAAAGCCACCTTTGTCTCGGCCCTTGGCATGGACGGCGCGCGAAAGCGTGCCCATATGCTGGTGGAAACCGCCTGTGACGTGCTGTCCCAATACGGCCCGAAAGCCGAAAACTTGCGGGAAGCCGCACGCTTCGCTATTTCGCGGACGAATTGATAACGAGGCCCCCATGCCCGACGCGCCAGCCACACCGCTTCTCGACCGCATCGCATCCCCTGCCGACATGAAGGGGCTGTCGGTGTCGCAACTGCGGCAACTGGCGGATGAGCTTCGGGCCGAGACGATCCATTCCGTGTCAAAGACCGGCGGGCACCTTGGCGCGGGTCTGGGCGTGGTCGAAATCACCGTCGCGCTTCACGCCATTTTCGACACGCCGCATGACAAGCTGATCTGGGATGTCTCGCACCAATGCTACCCGCACAAGATCCTGACCGGGCGGCGCGACCGCATGACCTCGATCCGGCAAAAGGACGGGCTGTCGGGATTCACCAAGCGCACCGAGTCGCCTTACGATCCGTTCGGCGCGGCGCATAGCTCCACCTCGATCTCGGCGGCCCTCGGGTTCGCCGTGGCCCGTGACCTTGGCGGATCGCCCGAGAACGGGATCGGGGATTGTATCGCCGTGATCGGCGACGGCGCGATGAGCGCGGGCATGGCCTTCGAGGCGCTGAACAACGCGGGCGCGCTCGACAAACGCCTGATTGTGGTGCTGAACGACAACGAGATGTCCATCGCCCCGCCAGTTGGTGCCATGTCCTCCTACCTGTCGCGCCTCTATGCGGGCGAGCCGTTTCAGGAGTTCAAGGCCGCCGCCAAGGGCGCCGTGCGCCTCCTCCCCCCGCCGTTTCAGGAGGGCGCGCGCCGCGCCAAGGAAATGCTCAAGGGCATGACCGTGGGCGGCACGATGTTCGAGGAGCTGGGCTTTTCCTATGTCGGCCCCATCGACGGGCACGACATGGACCAGCTCACCCAAGTGCTGCGCACGGTCCACGACCGCGCAACCGGCCCGGTGCTGATCCATGCGATCACGAAGAAGGGCAAGGGTTACGCCCCCGCCGAGGAACGCGATGACCGGGGCCATGCGACGGCCAAGTTCGACGTGCCCACCGGCAAGCAGCACAAGTCGCCCTCGAACGCGCCTTCCTATACCTCGGTCTTCGGCAAGACGCTGACCAAGCTGGGCGAGACCGACGACCGGATCGTTGCGGTCACGGCCGCCATGCCGGATGGCACCGGGGTCGACATCTTTGGTGCGCGCTTCCCGAACCGCGTGTTCGACGTCGGCATCGCCGAGCAGCACGGCGTTACCTTTTCCGCAGGCCTCGCTGCGGGCGGGATGCGGCCCTTCTGCGCCATCTACTCCACCTTCCTGCAACGCGGCTACGATCAGGTGGTGCATGACGTGGCGATCCAGCGCCTTCCCGTGCGCTTCATGATCGACCGGGCCGGACTTGTCGGCGCGGACGGAGCGACCCATGCGGGCAGTTTCGACATCGCCTATCTCTCGAACCTCCCGGATTTCGTCGTGATGGCCCCCTCGGACGAGGCGGAGCTGGTCAACATGATCGAAACCGCGCGCGGGATCGACGACCGCCCGTCCGCCGTGCGCTACCCGCGCGGCGCGGGTGTGGGCACCGAAATGCCCGAGACACCAACCGCGCTGGAAATCGGCAAGGGCCGCATCGTGCAGGAGGGCAAGCGCGTCGCGCTCCTGTCCCTCGGGCCCCGCCTCGCCCATGCCCGCAAGGCCGCCGAAACGCTGGCCGCCAAGGGGATCACCCCGACCATCGCGGACGCCCGTTTCGCCAAGCCGCTGGACGAGGAGTTGATCCTGGGCCTCGCGCGCGACCACGAGGTGCTCATCACCATCGAAGAGGGCGCGATCGGCGGGTTCGGAAGCCATGTCGCGCAGCTTCTGGCGGAAAACGGCGTTTTTGATTCGGGGCTGAAATATCGCTCGATGGTCCTGCCGGACACCTTCATCGACCAGGCCACCCCGGACGAAATGTACGAAAGCGCGGGCCTGACCGCTGACCATATCGTCGAGAAAGTGCAGGCCGCCCTGGGTATCGCGACACTCGGATCTCAGCGCGCCTGACGCCCCTGCACAACACGCGCGCTCGTCGGCCGGTCGCGGCACGCGGCGCGACCCGGCCCGCTCCGCTGAGCCTTAGCTTTCGGCGGCCAGAAGCGCCTCCAACCCTTCCCGGTAGGTCGGATAGATCAGCTCGACACCAAGCTCGTGCTTCATCCGGTCGTTCCGCACCCGCTTGGACTCGGCATAGAAACTGCGCGCCATCGGCGTCATCTCGGCCTCGTCGATGCTCTCCTCGGGCGGCACAGGCACACCCAGAAGCTCCGCGGCATAGGCGATGACGTCCTGCGGCGGCGCAGCCTCATCGTCACAGACGTTGTAAATCCGCCCCGGCCGTGGATGCGCGATAGAGGCGGCGAGCACCTGCGCAATGTCCTCCACATGAATGCGCGAAAACACCTGACCCTCTTTCACGATCCGCCGCGCCGTGCCCTTGCGCACCTTGGCGAAAGGTCCGCGCCCTGGGCCATAGATTCCGGCGAGACGGAAGATGTGAAGCGGGAGCATCTTGGTCTCCTTGGCGAGCATCCACCATTCGCCCTCGGCCTTCACCCGCTGCTTGCCGCGCTCGGTGCCGGGGGTCAGCCCCGTTTCCTCGTCCACCCATCCACCTTCGTGGTCGCCGTAGACGCCCGTGGTCGACAGGTAGCCAACCCAATCGAGCCGATCCGCGACCGCCGCGATCTCATCCCGCCAGTCCGCGATGACCGGGTCGCCGTTTTCGCCCGGCCCGGCGGAGACGAGGATATGGGTCGCCGACCGGATCGCCGGGGCGAGGTCTTCGCCCGGCCAGATCACGGGTTCGACCCCTTCCGCGCGCAAAGCCTCGGCCTTTTCCGCCGACCGCGTGGTTCCGAGGACCCGCCACCCTTGGGGGATCAGCTGACGGGAAAGCGCGCGGGCGGAGTAGCCATGTCCGAAGGAAAGCAGGGTGCGTGTCATACGGGCGCATTCTTCACCGGCTAGCTCCGGATGCAACCCCTTGCGCCCGCGCAAAATTACAGGACAATTGCTCCATGACAGAGTTTCCATTGAAATCATGGGCCGAGACCGCCCCGCGCCTCGTCGCGGTCGCCGCCGGACGCGAGCCCGCCGACCTCGTCATCCGGGGCGGCAAGGTCGTGAACGTCCACACGCGCGAAGTGCTCGACGGCTGGCAGGTGGCCATCGCCGAGGGCCGCTTCGCCTATGTCGGGCCGGATGCGTCGCACTGCATCGGTGACGCGACCGAGATCATCGAAGCCGAAGGCAGATACCTGATTCCCGGCCTGTGCGACGCGCATATGCATATCGAAAGCGGCATGCTTACCCCCGCCGAATTCGCGGCCGCCGTGATCCCGCATGGCACGACCAGCATGTTCACCGACCCGCATGAGATCGCAAACGTGCTGGGGCTGGAAGGCGTGCGGCTCATGCATGACGAGGCCGCGCTTCAGCCGGTCAACATCTTCACCCAGATGCCCTCCTGCGCGCCTTCCGCGCCGGGGCTCGAGACCACCGGGCGCGAAATCACGCCGGAGGACGTGGCCGAGGCCATGACATGGCCCGGCATCATCGGGCTGGGCGAGATGATGAACTTTCCCGGCGTGGTCCACGGCGATGCCAAGATGCTGGCCGAGATCGCCGCGACGCAGAACGCGAACAAGACGGTCGGCGGGCACTATGCCAGCCCCGACCTCGGGCCGGCCTTTCACGCCTATGCGGCGGGTGGTCCGGCGGACGATCACGAAGGCACCTGCGAGGCCGACGCGATTGCGCGGGTCCGGCAGGGGATGCGCAGCATGATGCGGCTGGGGTCAGCGTGGTACGACGTCGAAAGCCAGATTACCGCGGTGACCGAAAAGGGCCTCGACCCGCGCGGGTTCATCCTGTGCACCGACGACAGCCATTCCGGCACGCTGGTCAACGAGGGCCACATGAACCGCGTCGTGCGCCACGCCATTGCCTGCGGGGCCGATCCGCTCGTCGCGCTCCAGATGGCGACGTTGAACACCGCGGCGCATTTCGGGCTGGAGCGCGAGCTTGGCGCCATCGCGCCCGGTCGCCGCGCCGACGTGATCCTGACCTCGGACCTCACCACGCTGCCCATCGAACGCGTCATCGCGCGGGGGCGGACGGTGGCCGAGAACGGCAAGATCACCGTGACCTGCCCGCATCTGGACTGGCCCCTCCATGCCCGCGACACGGTGCATCTGGGCAAGCTCCTTGCCGCCGATGACTTCAGGATCGCAGCGCCAGAGGGCGCCAATTCCGTCACCGCCAAGGTCATCGGCGTGGTCGAGAATCAGGCGCCGACCAAGGCGCTGACCGCCGATCTTCAGGTTTCGGACGGCACCGTGGAGCCGGACGAAGCCAACGACATCGCCCAGATCGCGCTGGTCGAACGCCACCGGGGCACGGGGGATGTGACCAACGGCTTCGTTTCGGGCTTCGGCTACACCGGCGACATGGCGATGGCCTCCACCGTCGCCCATGACAGCCACCACATGATCGTCGTCGGCACCTCGCGCCGCGACATGGCGCTGGCCGCGAACCGGTTGGGCGAAGTGGCCGGCGGCATCACCGTGTTCAAGGACGGCAAGGAGATCGCGCTGGTCGAACTGCCCGTCGCGGGCCTCATGTCGGACGAGCCGGCCGAGACGGTCGCGGTCAAGGCACAGGCGATGGTCGAGGCGATGGCCGCCTGCGGCTGCACGCTCAACAACGCCTATATGCAGCACTCGCTGCTTGCGCTGGTGGTCATCCCTGAATTACGCATCTCCGATCTCGGTTTGGTCGACGTGACCAAGTTCGAGCTGACCGAACTGTTCGAGGAGCCCTGATGTCCGCCGACCTGACCCTGCCGATCAAGACGCCGCCGAAGGTCGAAGCGGAGTTCTTCACCGATGCCGCGAAAGCTGTCGACCGGCTGTGCGAGCTCTACGATGCCGCCTGTGACTTCCTGACCGAGAAATTCTCGGAATCCGCAGAAGTGGCCGAGCAGCCCGAGACACGGTTCCGCGCCTATTACCCGGAAATCCGACTGCGCACGACCAGCCATGCGGCGACCGACAGCCGCCTGTCCTTCGGGCATGTCGCTGGGCCGGGCACCTATTCGACCACGATCACCCGGCCCGACCTGTTCCGGAACTACCTCGAACAGCAGATCGGCCTTTTGATCCAGAACCACGGCCTTCCGGTCGCCATCGGTCATTCCACGACGCCGATTCCGGTGCATTTTGCCGTGGCGGGCCGCCCGGATATCACCGTCCCGCAGGAAGGCGCGATGCCGTTTCCGCTGCGCGACGTGTTCGACGTGCCGGACCTGTCCAATACCCACGACGATATCGTCAACGGCGTGGACTATGTGCATGAGGACGGCTCGCATCCGCTGGCCCCGTTCACCGCCCAGCGCATCGACTATTCGCTCGCCCGACTGAGCCACTACACGGCGACCAAGGCCGAGCATTTCCAGAACCACGTCCTGTTCACGAACTACCAGTTCTACGTCGAAGAGTTCGAGCTCTTCGCGCGCGCCATGCTGGCCGACAAGGACAGCGGCTACACCGGCTTCGTGGGTCCGGGGAATGTCGAGATCACGACGCCCAAGGGCGAGATTCCGGTGCTCGCCAAGCTGCCGCAGATGCCCGCCTACCACCTGAAGCGGGCGGACGGATCGGGCGTCACGCTGGTCAACATCGGTGTCGGCCCGTCGAACGCCAAGACGGCGACCGACCATATCGCGGTGCTGCGCCCGCATGCGTGGCTGATGGTCGGGCATTGCGCCGGGCTCAGAAACTCCCAGCGGCTGGGCGATTTCGTGCTCGCCCATGCCTATCTGCGCGAGGACAAGGTGCTCGACGCCGATCTGCCGATCTGGGTGCCGATCCCCCCGCTCGCGGAAATCCAGATCGCGCTGGAGGATGCCGTGGCCGACGTGACCGAGCTGGAAGGGTTCGAGCTCAAGCGGATCATGCGGACCGGCACCGTCGCCTCGCTCGACAACCGCAACTGGGAACTGCGCGACCATTCCGGCCCGGTCCAGCGGCTGAGCCAGTCACGCGCCGTCGCACTCGACATGGAAAGCGCCACGATCGCGGCCAACGGATTCCGGTTCCGCGTCCCGTATGGCACGCTCCTGTGCGTGTCGGACAAGCCGCTGCACGGAGAACTGAAGCTGCCGGGCATGGCCAGTGACTTCTACACAACGCAGGTCGGCCGCCATTTGCTTATCGGGATCAGAGCGATGGAACGCCTCCGGGAGATGCCTCTGGAGCGCATTCACAGCCGGAAATTGCGTGCTTTCGACGAAACTGCCTTCCTTTGAGTAGGGTTTTCCCGACGGAACACCATGAAACCCGTTATTTTCTTGCCGATCACGAGCAAAATGGTTGTGCCGCCCCGGCGCGTTCCATTAAATGCCCGCAATGAAACCCCGAAGATGGGACAGTGAGGAGAACCACATATGGCGAAACCTATGACGAAGACCCAGCTCGTTGCCGCGCTGGCCGAGGAAATGGACACGGACAAGAAGTCGGCTTCGGCCGCTCTCGACGCCATTACGTCGATCATCACCAAAGAAGTGTCGGGCGGTGGCGCCGTGACCCTTCCCGGTGTCGGCAAGATCTATTGCCGCGAGCGCCCCGAGCGCATGGTCCGCAACCCCGCCACGGGCGAGCAGATCAAGAAAGACGCCGACAAGGTGGTCAAGATGACCATCGCCAAGGCGCTCAAGGACTCGGTCAACTCGTAAGAGCGACGTCCTGACGAATTCGGAAAGGGTCGCCACGGGCGGCCCTTTTTCGTTGCCGCCTAGCCCGGCAATTCGCCCCGGCCCAGCCGCTCCACCATCCTGGCAAGCCGCCGCGCCCGCGTCTCGGGCTTCTTGGCGCCGAGAAGCTGGTGGTAAATCGTGAACCTCTGCGCCCGTGTCAGCCGGTCATAGCGCTCCCGCGCGCCGGGCGTGATGTCCAGCGCGGCGAGGAAATCCTCGGGAATCACCATATCCCGCTGCCCGGCATAAGCCGCATCCCACCGCCCGTCCGCCTTGGCGGCCTCGACATGGGCAAGCCCCGAAGGCTGCATCCGGCCCTCGGCGATCAGTCGCTCCACATGTCCCACGTTGATCTTCGACCATGCCGATCCCGCCCGGCGCGGGGTCACCCGCTGGATATAGGACACGTCGTCCAGCGACCGCTTCTGTCCGTCGATCCAGCCCCAGGCCAGCACAGCCTCGACGATATCACCCCAGGCGACCGAGGCGATCCCGCTGCCTTTCTTGTAGACCCGCACGAGCAATTCGGTCGCGCTGTCATGGTGCTGCGCCAGCCAGCGCTCAAGGTCGGCGCGCGTCTCAAATGGGATCGGGTCGCTCATCGTGTCACCATAGGCCGACAGATCCACCGCTCACCAGCCCGCCGCACCCCTTGTGCCTCCCGTTTCATCGGATAGGTTCGCCGCACCCCGGCGGCCGGGGCCGAACGGAGGACGAATGGACATTCGCGCGATCATCATGGGGCTGGCCTTTGCGGTCATGTGGTCCTCGGCCTTCACCTCGGCCCGGATCATCGTGGCCGACGCGCCGCCCATGACGGCTCTGGCGATCCGCTTCGTGATCTCGGGGCTTCTGGCAATCGGGATCGCGCGCATGATGGGGCAGCGCATCAAGCTCACCCGCGCGCAATGGATTTCCGTTGTCGTCTTCGGCGTGTGCCAGAATGCGCTGTATCTCGGCCTGAACTTCATCGCGATGCAGACGATCGAGGCGGGCTTTGCCTCCATCATCGCTTCGACCATGCCGCTGATTGTGGGTCTGCTCGGCTGGATCGTGTTCCGCGACCGGCTCCCGTTGCTCGCCGTGGTCGGGCTGGTCGTCGGCTTTGCCGGGGTCGCGCTCATCATGGGCAGCCGGATCTCGGGCGGGGTCGATATGTATGGCCTGATACTTTGCGTCATTGCTGCCGTAGCGCTCGCCGTCGCGACGCTTTCGGTGCGCACCGCCTCGGGCGGGGGCAACCTCCTGATGGTCGTGGGTCTGCAAATGCTGGTGGGGTCCATCGCGCTCGCCCCCTTCGCGGTGGCGATGGAGCCGTGGGAGGTGAACTGGAACCCCGGCCTCATCGCCGCTTTCATCTATACCACACTCGTTCCGGGCCTCGCCGCGACGTGGGTGTGGTTCGAACTGGTGCATCGGATCGGGGCGGTGCGCGCGGCGACATTCCATTTTCTCAACCCGTTTTTCGGCGTGGCTATCGCGGCGGTGCTTCTGGGCGAACAGCTTGGCCTGCTCGACGTGATCGGCGTGGCGGTGGTGACCGTCGGCATCCTGGCCGTGCAGCTTTCCAAACAGAAACCGGCCCCGGTGACGGCGGATCGCGCCGCCACCTGAGCCGCGGCATCATGCCATCGCGGGCGCGTATTTCGCGTCCACCTCGCCTGCCCAGGCAAAGGACGGACGCGCCGCGACCCGTTCGATCCAGGCCAGCACCTTATCGTCCTTGGGCGCCCATTCGCGCATCCAGGAATAGACGGACTGCACCATGAGGTCGGCAGCCGTGAAGCGGTCCCCCAGCAGGTAGTCGCGCCCATCCGCGAAGGTGTCGATCAGCCGTTTCTCGACCTCCGGCACACCCCGGAAGGTGGCGCGCAGGATCGGATGATCCAGACCGGCGGCATGGTGGTTGTAGACCGGCTCCATCACCGAAACCGCGTAGACCAGCCATGCAAGATACGGCCCGCGATCCGGGTGGTCGAGCGGCACGCCCACCCCCGCCTCGGGAAACAGGTCGCAGAGATAGATCATGATCGCGGAGCTCTCAGTGATGGTGACCCCATCGTGGACGAGGGCCGGAACCTTGTGGTCCGGGTGCGGGTTGCGCGGGTCGAACGCGCCCGAGCCGTCCTGCCGTTTCAGGTCGACATGGACCAGCTCGACCTTGTCGCGAATGTCGAGTTCATGGATCAGGGCGAGCATCCGTGTCGCGCGGGACCAATAGGAATGGTAGAGTGTGAACATCGCGTATCCTTTCGCTTTGCGTGTCAGTCTGACCGGATTATGGTCCAAGGCCACTGACAGTTTCCGTCAGGAGGACCCATGGCACGCACCGACCGCCTGTTTCGCCTGCTCGACGCCCTACGCCGTCTGCCCGCCCCCGTCACGGCCACCCGACTGGCCGAGGAAACGGGGGTGTCCGAGCGCACCATTTATCGCGACATCGACAGCCTGCGCGCCGCCGGGGCGCTGATCGACGGTGCGGCGGGCTATGGCTACACCCTGACCGAAGACAGCGCCGTGCCGCCCCAGATGTTCGACCGGCTGGAGCTTGAGGCAGTCGTTCTCGGCCTGTCGTGGCTCGGCCTTCAGGGCGACCCGGCACTGGCAGACGCCGCCGAGCGGGCCTTGGCCAAGGTCACGGCCTCGCTCCCCGCCCGCAAGGCGGAGGAGGCGAAGCACGTCGCCCTCCTCGCCTATGCCTTCGAGACCAAGCCCGAAGTGCCGGAATTCATGGCCACCCTGCGCGAAGCCGCTTGGGACGAACGCGCGGTCGAGATCGACTATACCGACCGGAACGGAGCGCACACCCAGCGCCGCATCTGGCCGCTCTCCATCGTCTACACCGACTACGCCCCGTGGATTCTGGCATGGTGCTGTAAACGGCGCGATTTCCGGCGGTTCCTGATTTCCCGCGTCGCTCGGGTCACGGCGACACAGGAAAGCTTCCGCCCCCGCCGCGTCCCGCTGCTGCGCGAAATGATGGCGCAGAGCTACACGGGTTGAAACATCCGCTCACGCCCTTGTCGGGTGACAGTGAGGCCCGGCTCACGGCAAAGACATCTCATGGAACTGATCCTCGCATATGGCGCAGGCCTTCTGACGCTCATCAACCCCTGCGTCCTGCCGGTCCTGCCGATCGTGCTGGCAACCGCGCTTCAGGCGCACCGCGCCGGGCCTGCCGTGCTGGCCTTGGGAATGAGCGTGTCCTTCGTCACCTTCGGAATGCTGATCTCGACCGTCGGCTACGCCATCGGCCTGACCGAAGATACCGTGGCGACAGCGGGCGCAGTCCTGATGATCGGCTTCGGCCTCGTCATGCTGATCCCGCAGGCCAACGCCGTCTTCGCCTCGGCCACCGCCGGTTTCGCCGCGCGGGCCGACAGCGGGATCGACGGGTTCGACCGCTCGTCGCTCTGGGGTCAGTTCGGCGGAGGGCTGCTCCTTGGCGCGGTCTGGTCGCCCTGTATCGGGCCGACTCTTGGCGGCGCCATCGCGCTCGCCAGTCAGGGGGAAAGCCTGCTACGCGCCTTCGCCATCATGGTGATGTTCGCCGCCGGCGTCTCGACCCTGATCCTCGCCATCGGCTATGGGCTGCGCGCCACAGCGCTGCGTCGCTTCGCCAATGTCTCGCGCCCCGTCCTCGGTGCAGCGTTTCTTTTGGTCGGTTTCGCCATCCTGTTCCGTATCAACCACATGATCGACGCCTGGCTGCTTCAGAACATGCCCGCCTGGCTCGTCGACCTGTCCGTATCCATTTAAGGGAGATCACCATGAACCGTCGCGCATTCCTCGCCACAGCCTCCGCCGCCGCGCTCATCCCGGCGCTCGCTCAGGCTGCCACCATCGCTTACACCCCCGGCGCGGTCGACCGCGCGCTTGCCGCCGGTCAGCCGGTCGTGCTCGATTACTTCGCGCCGTGGTGCGGGACATGTCAGGCCCAGCGCCGCGTGATCGCGCGCCTGATGGACGAGAATCCGGCCTACAAGGACAAGGTGACGTACATCGAGGTCGACTGGGACACCTACAAGCGTGACGCCATCACCACCTCGCGCCAAGTTCCGCGCCGCTCGACCCTCATCGCGCTCGGCCCGGACGGGTCCGAGCTTGCCCGCATCGTCGCAGGCACCAGCTATGAGGACATCAAGTCGCTCTTCGACGCGGCCCTCGCGACCGCCAGCACCTAGAGCAGCAGAAAGATCGCCACGTTCAGCGTCACGAAAGACGCGACCGTGGCCATCAACAGCGCCAGCGAGGCGAGGCCTTCGTGCCCCGTCTCCTGCGCCAGGACCGTGTAGATCGTGAACATCGGGATCGCGGCCGACAGGATCACCGCGACCCGCAGATCGCCGGTCAGACCCAGCCCCAGCACCGCGAACAGAACCACGGCACCGACCGTGGCCAGCGGCTGAACCACCAGCTTGGCGACCGAGATCTGCGCGGCAAGCGCCACGTTCCCCTTCACCGACAACCCGGCGAGCGAGCCGCCGATCACCACCAGCGCCAGCGCGGCGGCGGAACCGGCCACCATCGTCACCAGCCGATCCACCGGTCCGGGCACCGACACACCGATGATCGACACGGCAAGGCCCAGAAGCAACCCGATCACCATCGGGCGCCGGATCACGCCGACCAGAACCTTCCCGATCCTCAGCCCCCCACCCTTGGATGCCTCCATCAGAGCGAGCGCGATGGGAATGATGATCACGTTCTCGACAAGCATGTTCATGGCGAGGATCAGGCCAGCGATATCGGGAAACAGCAGGAGCATCAGGGGCGCCCCCACGAAGCCGGAGTTGGGACAGGCCGCCCCCATCGTGCCAATGGCGCGCCGCTGCGGCCCGGTGATCGCCGTGAACCAGCCGAACGCGATGCCCATCGTGACGAGCGCACCGGCGAGATAGACCGCCATGTAGGGCACGTTGAACACCTCGCCGATGTCGCGCGAGGCCACCGCGTTGAAGATCAGCGCAGGCAGCGCGATGTTCATCACATAGCCGCCGAAGACCTTCATGTCCTGCGGGCGAAACACCCGCCAGCGCACCAATCCATATCCCAGCGCAATGGCCGCGAATATGGGAAAGGTGATCCCGAGAATGTCGAGCATCAGCCGATCTTGCCCCGTGGCCCCTCACCGACCTGCGCGCGGTGCAGCATCAGGTGATCGAGGATGACACAGGCCGCCATCGCCTCCCCCACCGGCACGGCACGGATACCGACACAGGGATCGTGGCGGCCTTTGGTGACGATCTCGGCAGGTTCACCCGCCTTGGTGATCGTCTTGCGCGGCGTGAGGATGGAACTCGTGGGCTTCACCGCGAACCGGCAGACAATGTCCTGCCCCGTTGAAATCCCGCCAAGGATGCCGCCCGCGTGGTTCGAGGAAAAAACCGGCTTGCCGTCGTTCCCCATGTAAATCTCGTCCGCATTTGACTCGCCCGTCAGACAGGCGGCATTCATACCTTCGCCGATCTCCACGCCCTTCACGGCATTGATCGACATCATCGCGGCCGCGAGATCAGTGTCGAGCTTGGCATAGACCGGCGCACCCAGCCCGCCGGGCGCCCCGCGCACCACCACCTCGATCACCGCCCCCACCGAAGACCCCGACTTGCGCAGACCATCCAGATAGTCGGCCCATGTCGCCGCCGCGCCCGCATCCGGCACCCAGAACGGATTGCGCTCGATCTCGTCCCAGTCGAACCGCCCCCGGTCGATCTCGTGCTCCCCCATCCGCGTCATGTAGCCACGAACCTCGACACCCGGCGCGAGCACCTTCAACGCCGCGCGCGCGATCCCTCCGGCCGCAACCCGCGCCGCCGTCTCACGCGCTGAGGACCGCCCGCCACCCCGCGGATCGCGGATGCCGTATTTCTGCCAATAGGTAATATCGGCATGACCGGGCCGGAACTTCTCGGCAATGTCGCCGTAATCCTTCGACCGTTGATCTGTGTTCTCGATCATGAGCTGTACGGGCGTCCCGGTCGTCTCGCCCTCGTAGACACCTGACAGGATACGCACCTGATCCGGCTCGCGCCGCTGGGTCGTGTACTTGTTCTGCCCCGGTTTGCGCCGGTCCAGCCAGTGCTGAATCATCCCCTCGTCCAGCGCCACGCCCGGCGGCACCCCGTCCACGGTGGCGCCCAGCGCAGGCCCGTGGCTCTCACCCCAGGTGGTCACGCGGAAGATATGCCCGAAAGAGTTCATCATGGCCCGGCTCCTTTGCCCGCTTCGGTAGCCGACCCCCCGAAAAACCTCAACTCTTCTTCGGTCCACAAATACCTCAGGAGAGCGCGAGAGGGCAGCGCCCTCTCGCACCGCCGCGGCCCGCCACAGGCGGGGTGCGGCTCCCCATGCGCGTGCGCGAGCACGCACCATTCGGTGACACCCCCTTGCGAGCCCCTGCGCCGGTGCATAGTGTCGGCCTCACCTCGGGGTGCCACGCGTGACGCGCGGCTGAGATGCGATAAGCGAACCCGTTGAACCTGAACCGGCTAGCACCGGCGGAGGGAAGGTCAGGACCTGAATGGTCATCCTGCCGGACTTTCGCCCGTCGCAATGGAGGATGACATGAAAACACCCATCATCGCAGCGGGACTTGTGACCTTGGCGAGCGTCGCCAATGCGCAAGACACCCTGACAGTCTACACCTACGACAGCTTCGTCTCCGAATGGGGACCGGGGCCTGTCATCGAAGAAAACTTCGAGGCGCGCTGCGGCTGCGACCTCGAATTCGTCGCCGTGGGCGACGGAGCCGAGATCCTGTCGCGCCTGCGCCTCGAAGGCGAACGGACCGAGGCCGACGTGGTCCTGGGCATCGACGAAAACCTCGCCGAAGCCGCCCGCGCCACCGCGCTCTTCGCCCCGCACGGGATCGAAAGCCCGCAGCTCGACCTGCCCATCGCTTGGGAGGATGACCTCTTCCTGCCCTTCGACTGGGGCTACTTCGCCTTCGTCTACGACAAGACCAGGGTCGAAACCCCGCCCACCTCGTTCGAGGAGCTGGCCGACAGCGACCTGTCGGTCGTGATTCAGGATCCGCGTTCCTCCACCCCCGGTCTCGGGCTCGTCCTCTGGGTCAAGGCGGTGTTCGGCGACGATGCGGACGCATATTGGGAAAGCCTGAATGATCAGGTCGTGACGGTGACGAAGGGCTGGTCCGAGGCCTACGGCATGTTCCTCGAAGGCGAGGCCGACATGGTCCTGTCCTACACCACCTCCCCCGCCTACCACCTGATCGCCGAGGACGACGATACCAAGGCCGCCGCCGCCTTCGACAACGGCCACTACATGCAGATCGAAATCGCGGGCAAGGTCGCCTCGACCGACACGCCCGAGCTTGCGGATCAGTTCATGGACTTCATCCTCACCGATGGCTTCCAGGGCGCGATCCCGACGACCAACTGGATGTACCCGGCAAAGATGCCCGCAGACGGCCTGCCCGAAGGCTTCGAGACGCTCCACGAGCCAGAGAACGCGCTCGTTTACCTCGGGGCCGAGGCCGAGGCGATCCGCAACGAGGCCATCGAGGAATGGCGCGCGGTGTCCTCGCAGTGACACGCACCACCGGGGCGGGCGCGGCTGCGCTCGCCCTCGTTCTCCTTCTTGCTTTCGGCACGCTCATCGCCGTCGCTCTGCGCGCCGAGGGGGCGGGGGCGTTCGGCGTGGCCGACTGGGCCGCGCTGCGCTTTACGGTCGTGCAGGCGACGCTCTCGGCCGCGCTGTCGGTGGCGCTGGCCGTCCCCGTGGGCCGCGCGCTTGCCCGGCGGCAGTTCCGGGGCCGGGCCGCGCTCGTCATGCTTCTAGGTGCGCCCTTCATCTTGCCGGTAATCGTCGCCGTCTTCGGGCTGATCTCGGTCTTCGGGCGCTCCGGCCTTGTCAGTCAGGCGCTGCTCGCTTTTGGGTTCGAGCCGATCTCGATCTACGGCTTTCACGGCGTCGTCCTCGCCCATGTCTTCTTCAATTTGCCGCTCGCCACACGGCTCGTCCTGCAAGGTTGGCTCGCGATCCCCGCCGAGCGCTTCCGCCTTGCCGCCTCGCTCGGCTTCACCTCTCACGACATCGCGCAGCAGCTTGAACGCCCGATGCTGCGCGAAGTGTTACCCGGCGCGTTCCTCGTCATCTTCCTGCTGTGCCTGACGTCTTTCGCCGTCGCGCTCGCCTTGGGTGGCGGACCGCGCGCCACGACCATCGAGCTTGCGATCTATCAAGCCTTCCGCCTCGATTTCGACCTCGGCAAGGCCGCGCTTCTCGCCCTTGTCCAGTTCGCTTTGGGCGCAGCCGTGGCCCTCGTCGCCTTGCGTGTGGCGCTGCCCTCCGGATTCGGGGCGGGTCTGGACCGCGCCGTGACCCGGTGGGACGCCAACACGCCCGCGCTGCGGGCCCTCGACGCCATGCTCATCACGCTCGCGACGCTGTTCCTCGTCCTCCCGCTGGCCATGATCGCCGTGGACGGCCTCCCGGCCCTCGCGACGCTCCCGTCCTCGGTCTTCACGGCCACGGCACGCTCCGTCGGTGTCGCGCTCGTCTCGGTTCTGCTCACCCTCGCCCTCGCGCTTCCCATCGCGGCCTGGAGCGTCAAGGCCGCCTCGAAGCTGATCGACGGGATCGGCAGCCTCACCATCGCGGCCTCGCCGCTCGTCATCGGCACCGGCCTGTTCATCATCCTCTTTCCCGTCACCGACCCCTTCGCGCTCGCCCTTCCGGTCACGGCGCTGGTCAACGCGCTCATGTCCCTGCCTTTCGCCCTGCGCGCCCTCGTGCCTGCGCTGGGGCAGGTGGAAGCCGATTACGGCCGCCTCGCGGGCAGTCTTGGCATGACCGGCATGGCCCGCCTGCGCCTGTTGTGGCTGCCGCGCCTGCGCCGCCCTCTGGGCTTCACGATGGGCCTGTCGGCAGCCCTGTCGATGGGCGACCTCGGCGTGATCGCCCTGTTCGCAAGCCCCGACACACCCACCCTGCCACTCCAGATCTACCGTCTGTTGTCGGCCTACCGGATGGACGACGCAGCGGGCGCGGCGCTCGTACTGCTCGCCATCAGCCTTGCCCTGTTCTGGGCCTTCGACCGCGGAGGACGCGTGAATGCTGACGCTTGAGAACCTGCACGTCGACCTGGGGGAGTTCACGCTCGACGCCACGCTCACGGTCGGGACCGGCCGCAAGGTCGCCATCCTCGGCCCCTCCGGCGCGGGCAAGTCCACGCTGCTGGCCGCCATCGCGGGGTTCCAGCCCGCGACGGGCCGGATTGCCTGGAACGACGACAGCCTCGCGGGCCGCGCGCCCGCCGACCGGCCGATCACCACGATCTTTCAGGACAACAACCTCTTTCCCCATCTGACCGCGGCGCAGAATGTGGGGCTGGGCCTGCGCCCGGACCTCAGGCTCACCAAGGCCGATGAAACGCAGGTTGAAGAGGCGCTGGCCCGTGTCGGGCTCGACGGCCTCGGCCCCCGCAAACCCGCCCGGCTGTCGGGCGGTCAGGCCGCGCGCGTGGCGCTCGCCCGTGCCCTGTTGCGGCATAAGCCGGTGATGCTCCTCGACGAACCCTTCGGTGCGCTCGGTCCCGCGCTACGGGATGAAATGTTGGGGCTGGTGCGCGACCTCGCGGACGAGACCGGCGCCACGCTCCTCATGGTCAGTCACGAACCTGAGGACGCCCGGACCATCGCGGACGAGGTGATCCTCGTGGCGGACGGCCGCGCTCATGCGCCAGTGCCGACCGCCGAGATATTCGCCAACCCGCCCGAGGCCCTGCGCGACTACCTCGGACGCTAGGCTATCCACCCAATGCGCGGGTTTTCTGCACGGCAGCGTCGAGGCCCGTCGCGATATCCTCGTCCAGTGTCGTGGCTTGCAGCGCGAGCAGACCGGCAGCCGTCGTGCCGGCGTATTCGACCATCTCTTGCACATGATCGGCCGGCGACGGACCCGTCGACATCATCACCCCCGACGCATGAAAAAGCTGGCGCACCGCCCGGTCCGCAACGTCAGGGTCGACGCCGCGCTCGGTGGCATATGTGACCATGGATGCCGCGAACTGGGCGACGAAACCGGGCACGGGACCGGTCATCGCGGTAAACAGCTCGATCTGCGCTTCGTCCGGCACTTCGTCCGTCTCTCCACATGCTCCGAAGAAGGCACTGATCATGGCGCGGTCGGCCGCGGTTACGGATGCCGAGGCGCACCATGGCGAATAGGCCAGCCCCAGGCCCGCTGCCGGAGACGACATCGCCCGCACCACCCGCGGGCTGCCCGTCAAAGCGCAAATCTGATCGCGCGGAATCCCGGCCATCACCGATACGACCAGGGTGTCCCGCGCCCGCATCGCGATCTCGCCGGCGCTTGCCGGAGGCACGCACAGGACGACTGCGTCGCAAGCTTCAACCACCGCCTGCGGGTCCGTCGTCACGGGAAGCCCCTCAACCGGCGACTGGCCCGAGCGGTTCGCGACCATCAGGTCCAGCCCCGAGGCATGTGCGGCCTTCGCCAGGGCCCCACCCAACATGCCGCTTCCGATCAATCCGTATTTCATGGGCGTCTCCTTCTTCGTCCATCATTGCACACTCACGCGCGAAACGAAAAAGGGCGCCCCGAGGGGCGCCCTTTCAAACCGTCTGGCGGTGAAGGATCAGAGATCCAGTTCCTTGCCGTACTTGTGCGGCGCCCAGAGTTTCTTGTTCGTGAGGTAAAGCAGCGCGGCGAGGATCACGAGCATGGTCACCCCGATGAAACCGACCTGCTTGCGCTCCATCATCTTCGGCTCGGCGGTCCACATCAGGAAGGCCGCGACGTCCTCGGCAATGTGGTGCGCGTCGTTGGCGTGGCCGTCGTCGAATTCGACAAGACCATCGGACAACTGCGGCGGCATCGAGACCCAGCCACCGTCAAAGGCGGTGTTCTCATACAGGTACTGGCCGGCCACCTCGCGTTCCTCGCCGGTGAACCCGGTGAGGAAGTTGGCGATGTATTCCGGACCGCCCATGCCCTTGAACAGCTGGGCGAGGCCAGTGCCTGCGGGGCCGTGGAAGCCCGCGCGTGCCTTGGCCATGAGCGACAGGTCCGGCCCCATGCCTTCGCCGGTCACCGCCGGGAAGTTGTCACGCGGCAGGGCCGGGCGCCATTCGTCCGTCTCTGCCTCGTAGATCTCGAAGTTGTCGGCCGCGAAGGCGCGCACTTCATCCTCGGAGTATCCAAGATCGGTCAGCGTGCGCAGCGGCACATACTGAAGACCGTGGCAGGCCCGACAGACATCCATGTAGACCTTGAGGCCGCGCTGAAGCTGCTGCTGGTCGTAGGTGCCGAAGGGACCCTCGAACGAGAAGGCGATATCCTCGATATGCCCGTCTTCACCGGCGGCCACGGCGGCGCTGCCGCCAAAGGCCAAGGTGACTGCGGTGACCGCGGTAAGGGTGAGTTTCCTGATCATTGTTCTAAGATCCTCTCTCTCACTCGGCCGCCGAAGGGGCGTCGGGATAATGCTTCTTGAAGTCGTCCTCGATCGTCGCCGGGGGCGTCTCCGGCTTCTCGAACACGCCGAGCAGCGGGAGGATGATGAGGAAGTAGGCGAACCAGTAGGTCGCACCGATCAGCGAGATCCAGTCATGCGGGAAGTTCGTGTCGCGCGCACCGACCCACGTCAGGACGATGAAGTCGATGATGAGCAGACGGAACCACCACTTGAAGGCCGGACGGTACTTGCCCGAGCGGACCGACGAGGTGTCGAGCCACGGGGCCAGCGCCATCACGAAGATCGCCCCGAACATCGCCAGCACGCCAAAGAACTTGGCGTCGATGATGCCGCCGGTGATCCAGCTTACAAGCTGAACGGCCCAGACATCGGCGGTGAAGGCCCGCAGGATCGCGTAGAACGGCAGGTAGTACCATTCCGGCACGATGTGCGCAGGCGTCGCCAGCGGGTTCGCCTCGATGTAGTTGTCCGGGTGGCCCAGATAGTTCGGCATGAAGCCCACGATGGCCCAGAAGATCAGCAGGACGATCGCCAGCGCGAACAGGTCCTTGATCACGAAGTAGGGCCAGAAGGGCAGCGTGTCTTTCTTGGCTTCTTCCTTGGAGCCGCGCCGCACCTCGACACCGGTCGGGTTGTTGTTGCCCGTGGTGTGGAAGGCCCAGATGTGGACCGCGACGAGCGCGGCGATCACGAAGGGCAGCAGGTAGTGCAGCGAGAAGAAGCGGTTGAGCGTCGCGTTGCCGACCGCCGGCCCGCCAAGGAGCCAGGTCTGGATTTCGTCGCCGATGAACGGGATCGCACCGAAGAGGCCGGTGATGACCGTGGCACCCCAGAACGACATCTGACCCCAGGGCAGAACGTAGCCCAGGAAGCCCGTCGCCATCATGGCGAGGTAAATCAGCATCCCGATGATCCAGGTCACTTCGCGCGGCGCCTTGTAGGAGCCGTAGAAAAGACCGCGGAACATGTGGATATAGACGGCGACGAAGAACAGCGATGCGCCGTTCATGTGAATGTAGCGCAAGAAGAAGCCGCCATTCACGTCGCGCATGATGTGCTCGATCGAGGCGAAGGCCAAGTCGACATGCGGCGTGTAGTGCATCACCAGAATGATACCGGTGACGATCTGAAGAACCAGGCAGAAAGCCAGGACGATGCCCCAGATCCACCACCAGTTAAGGTTCTTCGGTGTCGGAATCATCAGCGTGTCATATGCGAGCGACACGATGGGGAGCCGCTTGTGCAGCCATTTGTCGAAGCCGGAACTCGGCTCGTAATGGTCGTGGGGAATACCAGCCATTTCTCTCTCCCTCAGCCCAGCTGAATGGTTGTGTCGTCGACGAACTGCGCGACCGGAACCAGCAGGTTCCTCGGCGCGGGCCCGCGGCGGATGCGGCCGGCGGAATCGTAGTGCGACCCGTGGCAGGGGCAGTACCACCCGCCGTAGTCGCCTGCGCCGTCACCCAGCGGGACACAACCGAGGTGCGTGCACACGCCCATCATCACGAGCCAGTTCTCGCCCTCGCCCAGCGTCCGGTTCTCGTCCGTCGCGGGCTCTTCGCCGCCAAGGTTCTCGTTGCGCGCGACCGGATCGGGCAGGTCGTCGATCGGCGTCTCGCGGGCCGCGTCGATCTCTTCCTGCGTGCGGTTGCGGATGAAGACCGGCTTGCCCAGCCACTTAACCGTAAGCTGGCTGCCTTCCGCGACACCGGAAATATCGACCCGGATCGAGGCCAGCGCCCGCACGTCCGCCGAGGGGTTCATCTGGTTGACGAGCGGCCAGACGGCGGCACCCGTCGCGACGACACCGGCACCGGCAGTCGCGTAGTAGAGGAAATCCCGGCGGGTCCCTTCGTGATCGTCAGCGTGTGACACGAGAGTTTCTCCCTTTCTGGGCCGCGCGTGGAGCGGCCAACGTCCCAAAAGGCCACGGTTGCCCGTAGCCCATCGCGGCGGTGTTTAGCGGTTAGAAAGGCACCCGTCCAGAAGGCATTGTCACGCGGCCGTGAGATTCAACCACTTATGACCACGCAAGGGGTGTGGCGTGCTGACGCATGAGCCGGGAATTCGGCGAAAATCAGGTCCGTGAGTGCGACTCAACCCGCCGGCTGGGTGGCCACCATGCTCTCGCGCTGCGAGAAGGCCGCGAACCAGTCATCAAGCGCGCCGCGCCCCTTGCGCCAGTTGCGCTCACCGTGGCGGAAATCGAGGTAGCCCAGCGCACAGCCCACGGCGATCTGACCGGCGTCGAGCGGCCCGCGCAGGTGGCTCATCCAGCGGCTTTCCAGCGCGTCCAGCGCCCCTTCGACCTTGCCCCACTGGGCGTCGATCCAGCCCTCGTACTGCATGTTCTCGGGCCGCACCCGGCCTTCGTAAACCATGAGCACGGCGGCATCCATCAGCCCGTCGGCCGTCGCCTCGAGCGTGAGAACCTCCCACACCCGCGTTTCCTTGTAGAGACCGGCATCGGCGCGGGCGTCGAGATAGCGGGTGATGACCCGGCTGTCGTAGAGCGTGCAGCCCTCGGGCCGGATCAGGGCCGGGATTTTCTTGATAGGGTTGGCCGCGACCGCTTCGGGCGCCGGGTTCGTGGGCGAGGTGGCCGCGGTGATCATCTCGACCTCGTCCTCCTGCCCGGTTTCCAGCAGCATGACCCGGACTTTCCGCACGAAGGGCGAAGCCGGGTTCCCGACGAGTTGCATCATGTCGTTCAGACCTTTCGGATTTTCACACGGCCCAGGACCGCAGCGTCGATTTCCAGCCCGGACCCGGCATCGCCGAAGCGAAACACCCGTTTCATCCGCGCCGTTCCATTGGCCTGTTCGGCCTCGCGACGCACCGTAACACCTTCGTCCACCCCGTCCAGCGCATCCTCGGCCCGCTGATCGCGGCGCCCTGACTCGACCTTCCGGGCGAACTTCCATGTCGCGAGCGCGACGGAACCCGCACCTGCGGCATAGACGGCGATGGGAATGAGGGGCAGCGGCATGTTACTCTCCTTTACATTGAGAGTAGGAGTAACCCGCGCCGCTGTCCAATCCTATTGTTCAGTCCACGTCCGGGCGGCGCATCAACGCCGCGAGCGCCGCCAGTTCCTGCCCCAAGCCCTTCCTGAGCTTGCGCGACGCCGCGTGCCGCACCGGCTCCGGCTTGTTCTGGCCCAGCTTCCATGTCCCGTCGACCGTCTCGACGTTCAGCCGCACCGGCACGATGGCGCGCTGCATCTTCTCATAGACTTCGGGCGTCATCTTCTCGGGCCGCCACGGCGCCTTGCGCTTGATCCGGCTCTCGAAAGCGTAGGACTGAAACTCCAAAAGCCCCGGCAACACGTCCTGCGGCCGTCGCTCCAGCTCTCCGCGCAGATGGACGGCGACGTAGTTCCACGTCGGCACCTGATCTTCGACCCCGTACCAATCGGGCGACACATACCCGTCCGGACCGTTGACCGCGATGACGGCGGGCTGCGGCGTCTCCAGCGCCTTGAGGATCGGATTCGAGCGCACCAAGTGCAGCGCCGCGATGGACCCGTCCTCGTTCAAAGTGAAGGGCACATGCGCCATCAGCGGCCCCTCCGCGCCATTCACGGACAGGATGCCGAAGCCGCGTTCACGGGCAAAGGCGATGTTGCGGGTGGTCTCGGTTTTGCGAAAGGCGGGATTGGGATGCATCAGGCCACCAGTTGCCCGCCGGCCTGCCCGGTGATGGTCGCGCGCACGATCTCTCCCTCCGGCTGATCGCTGGCGAAAGTCACCTCGGCGAAATGCTCCGTCCGCCCCATGCGCGGGTTCTCCATCAGCACGGCGTGGGTCACGCCCTTCTGTGCCGCGAGGTGACGCGCGACAGCGGCCTCACCGGCGACCCGCAGACGCGCGGCCCGGTCCTTGATGACGGTCCCGTTGACCTTCTGCGGTATCCGCGCGGCCGGCGTCCCCTCCCGCGCGGAATACGGAAAGACGTGAAGCCACGTCAGATCGCAGTCCTCGACCAGCTTCAGCGAATTCTCGAAATGCGCCTCGGTCTCGGTCGGGAAACCCGCGATGATGTCTGCGCCGAAGGTGATGCCGGGGCGCAGCTTGCGCGCCTCCTCGCAGAACGCGATGGCATCGTCGCGCAGATGGCGGCGCTTCATCCGCTTGAGGATCAGGTCGTCGCCGTGCTGAAGGCTCAGGTGCAGATGCGGCATCAGGCGCGGCTCGCTCGCAATCGCTAGCATCAGGTTTTCATCCGCCTCGATGGAATCGATGGACGAAATGCGCAGGCGCGGCAGGTCCGGCACCAGCCGCAGGATACGCATGACCAGATCGCCCAACCGCGGCTCACCCGGCAGATCGGCACCCCATGACGTCAGGTCCACGCCGGTCAGCACGACCTCGTTGAACCCCTTGTCCACCAGCCGCTTGATCTGATCGACCACGACTCCAGCCGGCACCGAACGCGAATTGCCCCGGCCATAGGGGATGATGCAGAAGGTGCAGCGGTGGTCGCAGCCGTTCTGAACCTGAACGTAGGCACGACTGCGCGTCCCGAACCCGTCGATCAGATGCCCGGCGGTTTCTGTCACCGACATGATATCGTCGACCTGCACCCGCTCGGTCTCGCCCACGAAATCGGGGCCAAGACGCGCCCATGTCGCGGGCGCCATCTTCTCGGCATTGCCGACAACCAGATCGACCTCGGACATGCCAGCGAAGGTCTCCGGTTCTGTCTGCGCCGCGCAGCCGGTGACGATCAGTCTTGCCTCGGGGTTCTCGCGCCGCAGCCGCCGGATTTCCTGCCGTGCCTTGCGCACCGCCTCGGCGGTCACGGCGCAGGTGTTGACCACCACGGCCCCCTCGACGCCCGCATCCTCCGCCAGCGTCTTCATCGCTTCGGTTTCATAGGCGTTCAGACGACAGCCGAGCGTCGCGAAAATTGGGGGTGTCGCCGCCATCAGACAGACTCCAGAAAGGCCCGTGTCAGGGTCGCGTCGAACACATGCGCGGTCGGCCCGGTCATCCAGACCCCGTCCTCGCGCCAATCGAGCGTGAGCCAGCCGCCGTCGACCTCCATCCGCACCGTCCGGTCCGTCAGGCCGCGTTCCACCGCTGCCACGGCGGTCGCACAGGCCCCGGACCCGCAGGCGAGCGTGATGCCCGTCCCGCGCTCCCAGACCCGCATCCTGATCTCGTCGCGCCCGCGCACCTGCGCGAATTCCACGTTCGTGCGCTCGGGAAACAGCGGATCGGTCTCGACCTCGCGCCCGCGCCCGGCCACGTCGATCGCCTCGGCATCCTCGACGAAGAACACGGCATGGGGGTTGCCCATGCCGACACCGACCGGATCGCCCTCCAGCGGCAGATGCAGCCGGTCCACATCACCCGCGAGCGGGATTTCGTCCCACGCGGTCTGCGGCTGGCCCATGTTCACATGCACCTCGCCGTCCACCAGCCGCGCCTCCAGCACACCGCGCGTCGTGCGGATGGTCAGCCGGTCGCGCCCGCCCTCATCGAACAGGTAGCGCGCCACGCAGCGCGTTGCGTTTCCGCAGGCCCCTGCACGGCTCCCGTCGCTGTTCCAGAAGTCGAGGTCGATGTCCGCCGCATCACTGTCGCGGATCTCGGCCAGCTGGTCGAACCCGACCCCGCGGTGCCGGTCGCCCAAGGCCCGCGCCAGCGCCTCGGAAGTCACAGCCTCCCGCCCCCGTGAATCGAAGATCACGAAGTCATTGCCGGCCCCGTGCCACTTCATGAAGGGCAGGCCCGTATCCGTCGGCAGAGCGCTCATGGCGCGCATATACGCCCGGCGCGAAATGAATGAAAGAGAATGCGGTTTTTTCTCTTGACCGCACACGCCCACCGCCTTAGTCAGCCCTCCGCAGTGGGCCGTTAGCTCAGTTGGTAGAGCAACTGACTTTTAATCAGTGGGTCGCAGGTTCGAATCCTGCACGGCTCACCACTGAAATCAATGACTTACCGGTCGTTTTCGCGCCGCTTTCCTCATCGACGGAAGGTGCGCGGTCGGCATGTCACCTCGAATATCCCTCGGGTTGCCCCGCACGTCGCGCCAGTCGTGCCGTTGGTTGAAAACCGCCACGCGGGATGTCCTGCGAGAAACAGTCCCTATTCCACCCGGTAGACGTCGATAACGATCCGTCTGCCCTGCGGGGCGAGCGAGGTCACGAAGAGCGACTCGGACAGCCATCGGTGCGGGCCGTCCGGTGCGTCGAAGACCGGGGCCGCGCGCATGTAGAAGTCCGATGGCGCGACGCTTTCCCCCGCCCTCAACCGCTCACGGACGGTGTCGGAGGACACGCGCATCCCCTTGTTCACGACATAGATGAGCGTCCCGTCCTCGGCTTCGAGGGTGTAGCGCGCCTCGATCCGGCTGGTGCCGTCCGGCTCGATCAGTGGCCAGTCCGAGCCGCCGGGCAGGACGCGCCCTGTCAGGCGCGGTCCATGAACGCGTCCGCCGATGATCGGGATATGCAACCGCTCGCCGTGCGGCGCAGGTCCGGCGGACCGGGGCGGATCGATCTCGGCCTCGATGGTGAAGACCAGCTCGAGCGACGGTGTCACGGGGCCGGTCACAGGGCGGCAAGCCAGTCAGTCATCTTGCGCAGCTTGGCTTGCGCATCGTCGCAATATTCCATCGACCGCAGGTAGCCGTGGATCAGCCCGTCGCCCATGTCGAGCGTCACGGAAACGCCTGCGGCCTCCAGCTTTTCGGCATAGACCACGCCGCTGTCGCGCAGGGGGTCGTTCTCGGCCACCGCGATGAAGGCGGGTGCGAGGCCGCTGTGGTCATCGGCGACATAGGGTGCGACGCGCGGGTCCTCATACAGCAGGTGTTCGTTCTCGGCACCGCCGACGAGCATCCGGTTCACCCCGGCCATGCCCTTGGTCGTGAGAAGCGGGGCCTCGGCATTCTCGATCATGGAGGGCCGGGTGAGGTCGAACTCGGTGCAGGGATAGATCAGAAGCTGACCGAGGAACCCGAAATCCTTCATGGCGAGGGCCACGGCGGCCGAAAGGTTGCCGCCCGCGCTGTCCCCCCCGATGGCGATGCGCGCCGGGTCGATGCCAAGGGTCTCGGCATTGTCCCGACACCAGCGCGCCACGTCGCAAGCCTGGTCGAAGGCCGCCGGAAAGGGATGCTCCGGACACAATGCGTAGTCGAGGCTGACGACCGTCTGGCGGTTCCACGACGCGATGCGTGCGGTGATGTCGGCATGTGTCTCGGGACTGCCCTGCATGAAGGCACCGCCGTGGGCGTAGATCAGGCAATCCTGCGTGCCACCCGACCTGTGCCGGTAGACGCGCACGCGGATGCGGCCCGCCGCGCTGTCGATCCAGTGTTCGGCGCTGTCGTCCACGTCCTCGGGCTTGGGCAGTGCCATGTTCGCGGCCACGACCTCGAAATGCGCGCGGCGGTCCTGCGGGGTCGCGTCCGCTTTCAGCGTCGCCCATTCGGCGTTCCACTTGGACATGAAATCGTTGATCTGCGAATTGAGCATCGTCACCTCTTCAGGACATCGCCGAGCACCATTGCCACGGCGCGGTCGCGCAACCGGGCCTGCCCGTCGCGCGTGTAGATGGATTTGCCGAACAGCGCCGAGAACGTGGGCTTGTTCGACACGTTGAACACGGACAGCGCCGAGATCTGCCAGTGCAGTTCGGTCGCATCGACACCGGCGCGGAAATCGCCCGACGCCTCGCCGCGTGCGATCAGGTTCGCGAGGCGCGAGATGGCCCCCGCGTTCAGGTCACGAATGACTTCGGACTGGCGCAGGTAGTCGGCATGGTGGACGTTCTCGATCATCACCATGCGGATGAAGTCAGGGTTGCGGCGGTGGTGGTCGAAGGTAAAGGCGACCAGCGCCTCGAGCGCATCGCGTGGCGCGAGCGCGTCCAGGTCGAGCTTGCGTTCCCCGTCCCGGACCTTCGCATAGGCGGCCTCCAGAGCGCGCGCGTAGAGGCCCTCCTTGTCGCCGAAATAGTAATAGATCATCCGTTTCGACGTATCGGTCTTGGCCGAAATATCGTCGATCTTGGCGCCGGACAGGCCGCTTCGGGCAAACTCGGCCATCGCCGCGTTCAGGATATCCCGCTTCACGCGTTCCGGGTTCTGCTTCCAGCTACCCTTTGATTTACCGTTATCTTTCAGAGTGTTGGCCAAGTTCCCTCCTCCCGGATGAACGAAGGCGTAGCATGGATATTTTTAAACCGGAAGTTAAAAGTGGTTGACGAATTTAAACCGTGGTTACAATTTGGCGGCGGATCGGGCGACTCGCCCCGACCGAGGGAGGATTGCGAGACATGGCCAGTGGCCCCCTGCAAGAGCGCACATCCAAAGCGCCGGCAGACCACCCGCGCGCGGTGCGCGTCGGGCTTGTGGGGCGCGGCATCCAGCTGTCGCGCACGCCGGCCATGCACATCGCCGAAGGCACCGCGCTTGGCCTCGATTACCGCTACGATCTGATCGACACGGACACGATCGCCGAGGCACCGGCCCTGTCCGACCTGATCGCACAGGCCGAAGCCCAGGGCTTCGCCGGTCTCAATGTCACCTTCCCCTACAAGCGCGATGTGATCGCCCTTCTCGATGAGTTGTCGCCCGCCGCGCAGAAGGTCGGCGCGGTGAACACTGTCGTTTTCGCGAATGGACGGCGGCGCGGGCACAACACAGATTTCTGGGGCTTCGCCGAAAGCCTGCGGCGGGGTCTCCCCGATGCCGCGCGCGACTCGGTGCTCCTGCTGGGCGCGGGCGGGGCCGGCGGGGCCGTCGCCCATGCGCTGCGCGACGTGGGCGTGAAGAACCTGGCAATCTTCGACCGGTCCGGTGGCGCGGCACAGGCGCTCGCCGCGGCCGTCGGCGGACGCGCGATCACGGATCTGGAAGCTGCCACACGCGACGCGGACGGCATCGTCAACACCACGCCGATGGGCATGGCGAAACTGCCCGGCATGGCCATCGACCCGAACCTGATCGACGCGCGTCACTGGGTCGCCGACATCGTTTATTTCCCACGCGAAACGGCGCTGCTTGCCGCCGCGCGGGCAAAGGGCTGCCGGGTGCTCGACGGTTCCGGCATGGCCGTCTTCCAGGCCGTGCGCGCCTTTGAACTCTTTTCGGGGCTTGTCCCCGATGAAAACCGGATGCGGGCCACGTTCGAGGCCTTCACCGAAACAACCTGAAACGCAAAAGGGAGGATTACCATGCGTTTGCTCACCACCATCTCCGCCGCGGCCATCGTCGCAGCCACGGCCGCCACGGCCCAGGACAAGTTCGAGTTGATCTACTCGGACACCGTGCCGGAAACCGACGTCCGGACCGAGATCCTGCGCTCGGCTTTCGGCGAATGCCTCGGCGACGGCTTCGACTTCCAGTCCTATCACGGCGCGACGCTGTTCAAGCAGGGCACCGAGTTGACCGCCATGCAGCGCGGCAACCTCGACATGGGCAACCTCGCCATCTTCGACTTCTACAACCAGGTGCCCTCGACCTCGGTTCTGGGCACGCCGTTCCTGTTCCGTGATTACGAGCACATGCGCGCGGTCTACGACAGCGACGTGCTGGCCGATCTGGAAGCCGAGATCGAAGAGAAGGCGGGCGTCAAGATCCTCGCCTATCCCTACATCGGTGCGCGCCACCTGGGCTACAAAGGCGACAGCGAAGTGATGACGCCTGCCGACCTCCAAGGCGTGAAGCTGCGGATGCCGCCGGGCGAAGGCTGGCAGTTCGTGGGCGAAGCCATGGGCGCGACCCCGGTGCCGGTGCCCTTTACCGAGGTCTACACCGCCATGCAGACCGGCGCGATCGACGGTCAGGACAACGGTTTCCCGGCGACCTACAGCATGAAGTTCCACGAAGTGATGACCCACATGGGCACCACCGCGCACCTGATCGCGGCGAACGAGTTCACCATCTCGCTCGATACCTGGAACGAGATGAACGAGGACCAGCAGGCCAAGGTGCAGGAATGCGCCGACAACTTCGAGGCCGAGCTCGACGCAGAAACCCTGAGGCTCGAAGAAGAACTGCGCGGGAAGATCGAGGAAGCGGGCGTCAACGTCTACCAGCCCGACAACGCCGCCTTCCAGGAGCATGTGCTGGGCGTCTACCGCGACTCAAAGTACTCCGAAGAATGGCCCGAGGGCCTTGTCGACGCCATCGTCGGCGTTGGCATGTAATCGGCACGCATAACGCAACGGCGGCAGGCGGGATCACTCGCCTGCCGTTTTTCCAAGGAGGGGCGGATGGACCGGCTCAAGACTGTGTGGACCTGGCTGGGGCGGCGGGCCGAGAACTTCCTCGCCCTGCTCCTGTTCTCGATGTTCGTGACGTTTCTGCTTCAGGTCGTCTTCCGCTATTTCCTCAACCTGCCGGTGGGCTGGACCGTCGAATGGGTCACGATCGCCTGGCTCTGGGGCATCCTGTTCGGCTTCGCCTTCGTGGTGCGCGAGACCGACATCATCCGCCTCGACGTGCTCTACTCCGCGCTGCCGCGCGGGCCGCGCCGGGTCATGGATGTGTTCACCGGGCTGACCATCGCAGGGATCTTTCTCTACACCCTGCCTGCCAGCTGGGACTACATCGACTTCATGATGCGCGAGCGGACGGCCTATATCCGCGTGCCGTTCTTCTGGGTCTTCATCATCTACATTCCTTTCGCCCTGTCGGTCGCCGTGCGCGGCCTGATGACCGCCTGGGCGGGCATCACGGGATCGGGCCCCCGGTTCGACACCGGGGCGAGCGCGGAGACGCACGACTATGATTGAACCGTTCACCCTGACGCTCATCCTGATCGTCATCCTGTCGCTCTTCGGCGCCTCCGTCGGGCTCGCCATGATGGGGGGGAGCTTCGTCTACCTCGTCCTCATGGGGTTCGACCCTTCGATCGCCTCCGAGACGATGTTGCAGGGGCTGTTCAACAACTACACGCTGCTTGCGATCCCGCTGTTCATCCTCGCCGCCGACATCATGAACATCGGGTCGCTCGCCGACCGGCTACTCCGGTTCGCGCAGGCGCTGGTGGGCCGGTTCCGGGGCGGGCTGGGCCATGTGAACGTGGTTTCGTCGCTCATCTTCTCGGGCATGTCCGGTTCGGCGGTCGCCGATGCGGTGGGCATGGGCAAGATCATCATCAACCTGATGACCCGCGACGGGAAGTATTCCAAAAGCTACGCCGCCGCGATCACCGCAGCCACCGCCACGGTCGGCCCGATCATCCCGCCGTCGATCCCGATGGTGCTTTATGCCATCGTCTCGGACCAGTCGGTCGGCTTCCTTTTCGCCGCTGGCATGGCGCCCGGCCTGCTCATGGCGCTCGCCATGGGTGTGATGAACTACATCATCGCACGCCGCCGGGATTTCCCGGTGGACGAGGTGGTGCCACTGCGCGAATTGCCCAGGATCACGTGGAAGGCGCTGCCCGCGCTCATGCTGCCCGTGATCCTGCTCGGAGGCATCTACGGTGGCATCGTCACCCCGACCGAGGCCGCCGCGGTCGCGGCGTTCTACGCGCTCCTGATCTCGGTGCTGCTTTATCGTTCGGTGACGTTCAAGGCGTTCTACGAGGCGCTCCTCGGCTCGGCCCGCTCGACGGCGAGCGTCGGTGTCCTCGTCGCAGGCGCGATCACGTTCAACTACGTCATCACGCGCGAACAACTGCCGGTCTCCATCGCGGATCTGCTGTCGCAATACGAATTCACCCGGTTCCAGTTCCTGATCGTCATCAACGTGCTGTTCCTGCTTCTGGGCATGGTGCTCGAAGGCGGGGCGATCCTGCTCATCATCGTGCCGATCCTCATCCCCTCCGTTCAGGCGATGGGCATCGACCTTGTCCATTTCGGGGTGATCGTGGTGGTGAACGCAATGCTCGGCCTCATCACGCCCCCCTACGGGCTGCTCCTGTTCATCACGTCGAACATCACCAGCGAGCCGATCGGGCGGATCATTCGTGACGTGGTGCCCTTCATCCTTGCGCTGTTCGTGGCGCTGATGATCATCACCTTCGTCCCGGATTTCGTGCTCTTCCTGCCGCGTCTGCTCGGCTACCAGGGATAACGCCATGAAAACCTCCATCGCGACCGTCTCCATCTCCGGCTCTCTGACCGAGAAGCTGGAAGCGATTGCGGCGGCGGGGTACGACGGCATCGAGATCTTCGAGCAGGACTTCATCGCCCATGACGGCAGCCCGCGCGACGTGGGGCGGATGGTGCGCGACCACGGGCTCGACATCACCCTGTTCCAACCCTTCCGCGACTTCGAGGGGTTGCCGGAGCCTTACCGGACCAAGGCGTTCGACCGGGCCGAGCGCAAGTTCGACCTGATGGCAGAGCTGGGCACGGACCTTGTCCTCTACTGCTCCTCGTGCCACCCGAAAGCACTGGGCGGCATCGACCGCGCGGCAGACGACTTCGCGGCGCTCGGCGAACGGGCGGCGGCGCGCGGGATGCGCGTGGGGTATGAGGCGCTGGCCTGGGGCCGCCATGTGAACGATCACCGCGACGCGTGGGAAATCGTGCGGCGCGCGGACCATCCCAACATCGGGCTGGTTCTGGACAGTTTCCACACGCTCGCCCGGGACATCGACCCAGAAACGATCCGGCGCATCCCCGGCGACAAGATCTTCTTCGTGCAACTGGCCGACGCGCCGCGCATCGACATGGACCTGCTCTACTGGTCGCGCCACTTCCGCAACATGCCGGGGGAGGGCGACCTCGACGTCACCGCCTTCATGCGGGCGGTCATGGCGGCGGGCTACGCCGGACCGGTCAGCCTGGAAATCTTCAACGACCAGTTCCGCGGCGGCTCCACCCGCGGCGTGGCCGAGGACGGCTACCGCTCGCTCATGGCGCTCATGGACGATGTGCGGCGGACCGAACCGGGGCTCACGCTCGACATGCCCGAGATGCCCGGGCGGGTCCGGGCGGATGGCGTGTCTTTCGTCGAATTCGCGACTCGCGGGGACGAGGCACAGTCGCTGGAGGCCCTGCTTGAAACGATGGGGTTCACGAAAACCGGCACCCACCGCAACAAGGCAGTCACGCTCTGGCAGCAGGGCGAGGTCCGCATCGTTGTGAATCAGGAGACCAAGGGTCACGCGGGCGCCACCTTCAACACGCGCGGCACCACGGTCTGCGACATCGGGCTCGCCGTCGCCGATGCCGGGGCCGTCACCGCGCGTGCCACCGCGCTCGGGACCGAACCGTTCGCACAACCCATCGGACCGGGCGAGTTGGACATTCCCGCGATCCGCGGTTTGTCGGGATCGGTGCTGCATTTCATCGACGACCGCAGCGGGCTGGCCGATGTCTGGGACGTGGAGTTCGGCGCGGGCACGACCCCCGAGGGCGCCGGGATCACCCGGATCGACCACCTCGCCCAGACCATGAGCTATGAAGACATGCTGTCCTGGACGCTGTTCTACACGTCGATCTTCGACATGCGGAAATCGCCGATGGTTGATGTGTTCGACCCCGACGGGCTCGTGCGCAGTCAGGTCGTCGAAAGTCCGGATGGCGCGTTACGCATCACCTTGAACGGTGCCGACAGCCACCGCACGCTCGCTGGGCGGTTCCTGTCCGAAACCTTCGGCGCATCCGTGCAGCATGTGGCGCTCGCCACCGACGATATTTTCGCCACCGCCGAATCCCTCGCCGCGCGGGGATTCGAACCCTTGCCGATGCCGCAGAATTACTATGACGACCTCGCCGCCCGGTTCGACATCGACCCCGCGCTTCTGGCGCGGATGCAGACACTCAACCTGCTCTATGATGAAACCGACACGGGCGCGTTCTTCCAGACCTACTCCCGCGCTTTCGCGGGCGGGCTGTTCTTCGAGATCCTGCAACGCGAGCCGGGCTACGCGGGTTTCGGCGCCCCGAACGCACCGTTCCGGATCGCCGCCCAGAAGCGGCAGCGGCGCAGCAAGGGCGTTCCCAGCAAGTAGCGCGCGTCAGGCCGGTGCGAGCTCGTGAATGATCGGGTCGCCCTGCTCGTGCACCGCGAAATCTCGCAGGTCCGCGACCAGCTCCTGCGTCTGCTGAGATGTCAGGAACGGGGCCGCCGGATCGCAGGAAACATCGTTGTCCCGCATCGCCGCCTCGATCTCGCGCCGGTCAGCGTCCGGCAGATGGGCCAGCGCCTGCTCGCCCGGAAACAGGCTCTCGACCGGCGCACCTTCGGCAAGAATGGCCTCGTGGCGAGGCAGAAGAAGCGTGAAATACTCGATCTGCCGCTGCCCCGACTTCTGGCGAATCCCCCTCCAACCGACGAGGCCCTTTGCCGGAACCGCCACGACCGGGTGCCCCGTCGCAATCTCGACCCCCGGCCCGGACAGGAAAATCCGGTGCAGGGGAGACACGGACAGGTCCGCCTCCGGCACATTCGGCGCGATGGCGTGGGCCGGGATCAGCACAGGTTTCTGGCTGTGATCGCCCGCCGGAAAGGTCACCTTGCGCCGCCCGGCGAACAGGATCGGCGCAGGCCCGTTCGTCGCGGTCAGCACCAGATCGCCCACCCCGAGCCGCTCGATAGGCACCTCGCCCGTCGGTGTTGCAATGCTGGTCCCGCGTGCAAGGCACAACAGCATGACCGACGCCGCGCCGGGATCGAGCGTGATGGTCTGCATCACATCATCCGACCCCTTGTAGTTGATCGTGTAGATCCCGCCCGCGACCGAAAAACTGTCGACATGTGTGAAAAAGAAAGTGTCCTCCGGCCCCTCGCTCTTGATCTCGATGCTGAAGTCGTCATTGAACGCGGCGAGGTCGAACCAGAACTCGTCCGGCTCGTCGTCGTCTTTTCCCATGAACGCCAACTCGATCCCCGACGCGTCACCTCCGGCGAAATCACCTCCGTCCGTAAACGTGATGATGTTCGCATCATCCTCGTCGATGGCGAAATCCGACACGTCGATTTCCAGCAAACCCCCACTTTCAGGCAGGGTCGCGTCGTCAATGTTGATCGTGAGCGTCTCGGGCATTCGGCGCCTCCGAAATGAATGTCTTTTCGAACAGCGAACCGATTACAAAACTCTTGGTCAGGACGCGGAACCGATCGAAATGACCGATCCCCGACCTGCAAAACTCGCGGCACAGGATGTCGCAGACCTCGTCGGTCCGCCCCGGCCAGTTGCGCGACAAGGCCCGCGCCGTAAGCAGAATATCCCAGCCAAGCGGCTTGAACCGCGCGCACTCGAAATCGATACCCAGCAGTCCCCGGTCGGGGGACAGGATGAAATTGGACAGCGCCGCGTCGTTCTTGGCGAGCGAGACGCAGGGAAAGTCGAAATCGCGCAGGAACAGAGACACATCCGAGATGGCCCCGCAGCCATCGAGCGCCGCGACCCCATCGAGGTATTCACCCCAGTTTCCGCTCGTGCCGTCCACGCGGCGAATACGCGAAAACGCGCCGTACCACCGGCCCAACCGCGTGCAGGTGGCGGCCAGCGTGCGGGACGTCACCGACTCGTTCAACGGACGGCCGGGAACAAAGTCACGGATCACGGCGCGGGTGCGCGGTTCATGGCCCCGAAGGCGCGGAACAAGTCCGCTCGCCCGCGCCGCCTCCATCGCCCCAAGCTCGCGCTGGTAACGATCCGACGCCTTTTCCCCCTCGCCAAAGACCTTCACCACCACATCGCCCCCGTCCATCTCGGCACGGAACACGACCGAGTGGGCCGAGTGTTTCAGGAAGGACACGTCCAGCGAGGGCGCCGCATCGGCATGGGCAAAGGCGTCGAACAAAGCCGGGCCGACGCGCGCGACGAAGTCGGTCGCGCTCATGCCCCCGGCCTTGCCTTGCTGTCCTGCCTGCGCTCTGGCCACGCCATCCGCCTTTCGGTCAATCTGTCGCAGCCACCGGGTCTCGGGGCCGCCTGAAGGTAAGGTTTACCTACAGTTCGGGACGAAATTGGGGGCGAGTCGTCACAAATTGATGCGTATTTAAGGCAAAATGGACGATTTGGTGACAACGGCGCCAGATTGCGGCGAGGGTGGCGCAAAGCCTCAGACCAGCGGGCGATCCCGCCACAATTCATGCGGAAACGGACCAAAAAGGCAGAAAGGGAAACAATCCGTTTTCGGAAAGTGGCCAATGACCCGCCAGGATCGGTCACCTGACCTCAATCGCGTGCGTAAATGTCCTCGTACCGGACGATATCGTCCTCACCGACATAGGTGCCGGTCTGCACTTCGATCAGCACCATCGGCACCCGCCCCGGATTCTCCATCCGATGCTTGGAGCCGACCGGGATATAGACACTCTCGTTCTCGGTCACGAGCGTCACGGTATCCTCCACCGTCACCTTCGCCGTGCCCTCGACCACGATCCAGTGCTCGGAACGATGGTAATGGCTTTGCAACGAGAGCGACGCACCGGGATGGACGAGGATACGCTTCACCTGAAACCGCCCGCCCACGACAAGGCTCTCGAACCAGCCCCACGGGCGGTGATCCTTGGGGAAATGCGTGGCTTGATCGGCACCCTTGGCCTTGAGCGCATTGACCGCGAGCTTCACGTCCTGCGCCCGGTCCATGTTCGCGATCAGCACCGCGTCGTTCATCGCCACGGCGAAGATGTTGTCGAGCCCGATCCCCACGACCTCCAGTCGCTCGCTCTCCGAACGCAGCAGCGTGTTCGTGCAATCAATCGCCGTCGCGTCGCCCGAGGTGACGACCCCGTCCGCATCCGGCCCCGCCTCGCGCCACACGGCGTCCCAGCCGCCAAGGTCGGACCACTCGGACGAAAACGGCACGACCGACAGGTTCGAGGCCCGCTCCATCACGGCGTAGTCGATGGAAATGTCCTCGGCCCCCTGCCACGCCTCCGGCGAGAGCCGCAGGAACCCAAGATCCACCCGCGCCTCGTCCAGCGAGCTGCGCACAGGGTCGATGAGCGTGGGCGCATGGGCCTCGAACGCCTCGATGATGTCGGCCACGCGGAACAGAAAGATGCCCGCGTTCCACAGGTAAGTTCCCGCCGCGACCAGCTCTTCGGCCCGCGCCGCGTCCGGTTTCTCGATGAACCGTCCCAGCTTGATCGGCGCGCCGGTGGCATCCGGCTTTTCACTGAGTTCGAGGTAGCCATAGCCTGTCTCGGCCCGGGTCGGCGTAATCCCGAATGTCACGAGGTCGCCCGCCTCGATTGCCGCGAGCCCTGCCTCAACCGACCGGTGAAACGCCGCCTCGTCCGGCACGACGTGATCCGCAGGCGCCACCAGCATGATCCCCTCGGGATTGGTCGCCGCGATCCGCAGCGCCGCGGCCAGAACCGCAGGCGCCGTGTTGCGCCCCTCGGGTTCGATCAGGATATCGCCGGGGTCGATCCCGATGGCGTGAAGCTGCTCGGTCACGATGAACCGGAAATCCGAATTGGTCACGACCACCGGCGCCTCGAACGAAATCGCGTCGGTCCCGCCCGACAGCCGTTTGGCCGAAGACTGGAACAGCGTCGTCTCACCCACGAGCGGCACGAACTGCTTGGGATAGCTCTTGCGCGACAAGGGCCACAGGCGCGTGCCGGAGCCGCCGCACAGCAGAACGGGCGTGATCGTCTTGGTGCTCATCCGCGGTCCCTTTCGACGCTTGAGATCGCGCTTACCTTGCCCCGCGACCATGACGATCTCAAGGCGGATTCAAGAAGTTAGGCCCGGCGCACTCCCAACCCCGGCGGCCAAATGACCGCTTGCCACCGGGGGTAGCGGCGCGGTTAAGGTGTGGCGTGATGCGACGCTTGCCCCTCTTCCTCACCGCCCTTCTGACCCTCCTGCCCCTCACCGCCGGGGCCGGACAGATCACCGTGTTCGCCGCCGCGAGCCTTGGCGAGGTGTTGGAGGACGTGAGCGCGGAGTTCGAGGCCGCGACAGGACACGACGTCGTCTTGTCCTTCGCTGGCTCGTCCGTCCTCGCCCGCCAGATCGCGCAAGGCGCGCCCGCGGACCTGTTCATCTCGGCCAACCGGGCGTGGATTGACAACCTCATCGAAAACGGCGCCATCGACCCCGACAGCGAAGTGGAGGTCTTGCGGAACGACCTCGTCCTTATCGCACCGGGCCGTCCGAAACCGATCACGCTCGGCCCCGACACGGACCTTGCCGCGCAGCTTGGCGATGGCGTCCTCGCAATGGCATTGGTCGAGGCCGTCCCGGCGGGCATCTACGGCAAGGCGGCGCTGGAGGCGCTGGCTCTCTGGCCCCAGGTGGCGAGCCGCGTCGCGCAGGCCGACAACGTGCGCGCCGCGCTGGCCCTCGTCGCGACGGGCGAGGCGCCGCTGGGCATCGTCTATGCCACCGACGCCCGCGCCGAACCGCGCGTGGGCGTCCTCGCCACATTCCCGGCGGACAGCCACCCGCCCATCGTCTACCCGGCGGCCGCAACCACGTCGAGCGGGAACCCCGTGAACCAGGAGTTCCTCGCCTTCCTCACCGGACCGGAGGCGCGCGCGATCTTCACCGCCGCCGGCTTCGGCGTCATTCCGGAGTAGCGGGTGGACTGGCTCGGGCCGCAGGAATGGCAGGCGGTGGCCCTGTCGCTCAAGGTGGCCATCTGGGCCACCCTCGCCTCGCTTCCCCTCGGTATCTTCGTCGCCTATGCGCTCGCCCGCTGGCGGTTTCCGGGGCGACAGATCCTCAACGGCCTCGTCCATCTGCCGCTGATCCTGCCCCCCGTCGTGACCGGCTACCTGCTGCTCCTGACGTTCGGGCGGCAGGGGCCGCTGGGCGCGGTCCTCGAACCGCTGGGCATCGTCTTCGCCTTCCGCTGGACCGGCGCCGCGCTCGCCGCCGCGATCATGGCCTTCCCGCTTCTCGTCCGCGCGATCCGGCTGTCCATCGAGGCGGTGGACCCGAAACTGGAACAGGCCGCGGCCACGCTGGGCGCCTCCCGCATCCGCGTGTTTCTGACCGTCACCCTGCCGCTGGTCCTTCCCGGCATCCTTGCCGGTGCCATCCTCGCCTTCGCCAAGGCGATGGGGGAGTTCGGCGCGACGATCACCTTCGTCTCCAACATCCCCGGCCAGACCCAAACGCTGCCCTCCGCGATCTACGCCTTCCTTCAGGTGCCCGGCGGCGAAAGCTCGGCCCTGCGCCTCGTCGCGGTGTCCATCGCCATCGCGATGCTCGCGCTCATTCTGTCCGAGGTCGCGGCCCAGCGCATCGCGCGGAGGGTGCGCGGATGACGTTGGAGATCGACATTCACCAGACCCTCGGCGCCTTCACCCTTGAGGTCGCCTTCACCGCGCCTGCGGGGGTCACGGTGCTCTTCGGTCGCTCGGGGTCGGGCAAGACCAGCGTCATCAACGCCGTCGCGGGCCTCACCCGCCCCGACCGGGGGCGCATTGCGGTCGGGGGCGAGGTCCTGATGGACAGCGATACCGGCGTCTGGCTTCCACCGCACAAGCGCCGTCTCGGCTACGTCTTTCAGGACGCGCGGCTGTTTCCGCACATGAGCGTGGCGCGCAACCTCGACTATGGCACCCGCTTCGCACCACCCGGCGCGACCGGACCGGCCCGCGACCGGGTGATCGAGATGCTGGGGATCGGCGCGCTCCTCACCCGCCGACCCGGCGCACTTTCGGGCGGCGAGCGGCAGCGCGTCGCCATCGGGCGCGCGCTTCTGTCCAGACCCCGGATGCTCCTCGCCGACGAACCCCTCGCCGCGCTGGACGAGGACCGCAAGGCCGAGATCCTTCCCTATTTCGAGCGTTTGCGCGACGAGCTCGACATCCCGATCCTCTACGTCAGCCACGCCGCCGCCGAGGTCGCACGCCTCGCCACCACCATCGCGGTGCTGGAGGACGGCGGCCTGCGCGCGGCCGGACCGGCGGGCGAAGTCATGGCGGACCCGCGCGTCACCCCGCTCGGACCCGGTGCCGCAGGCGCGGTTCTTGAGGCCACCGTGATCGCCCATCACGACGACGGGGTGTCCGAGCTGGACGCGGGCGGCCTACGTATTCTCATCCCCCGTGTCGCGCCGCCCGTGGGCACCCCGCTCCGGGTCCATATCGAAGCACAGGACGTCATGCTCGCCACCACCCGGCCCGAGGGGATCTCGGCGCTCAACGTGTTCGAAGCAACGGTGCGCGACATCCGCATGGGCGACGGCCCCGGCGCGTTGGTGCAGCTTTCGGCGGGCGGCAACCTGATCCTCGCTCGGATCACCCGCCGCTCGGTCGCGACGATGAACCTGCGCGAAGGGCAACAGGTCTTTGCGGTCCTGAAAGCCGTGTCCGTGGCGCGCGACGCGGTCGGGGCCTAGCCCCGGATCGCGCGGAATCCGGCAAGAATAGTGTCTTCTTCCTCCCCGGTTTCCAGCAAGACCCCCTGCGCGGACATGGCGCTGCGATAGGCCTCCATCCGCGTGCCCGACCCCACCAGCGCCACGCGCTGACCCAGCCAGTAGGGCCGCGCACCTGCGAGTTCCAGCCCGAGGAACAGGCCCCAGACCTCGTTCAGAACATCAGCCTCGGGTGCCCGCCCCAGCCGGTGCGCGGCCTCGATGGACCCCAGCCGCGCTGCAAGGCTTTCGGGCCGGGACAGGGCATCCGACACCGCCTCGCCCATCCCCTGTCCGGGCTGTCCCGACACACCGAGACCGGCGAGTGTCTGGCGCACCAGGTCGCCGGTCAAATGGCTTTGGAAACTGACGATCTCGCCTGCGCTGATATGGACCCAGCGCGTGCGCATCCCGGTCAGGCACAGCACCCCATCAAACGTATCGTTGAGCGCAAGGAATCCACGTACCCGCACGGCATCGGACAGCATCAGACCCGCAGGCGTCTCCTGCCGGATACCCGTGACCAGCGACACGCGCATCCGTCCGTCCCGCGCCTCGACGGGCGTAACATCGCCCGCCTCGGGCGGCCGGCACGGCACCGCGCGCAGCTCTGGCGCGCGCCAGCCCTCCGGCCCCGCCGGATCGCCGGCGATCAGGATGTCGGTCTCGCTGTCGTCGTCCAGATGATGCGCGATCAGCGGGCCGAGGACCGCCTCATACCCGGTCTCACCGCCCACGTCGGCCTCTTCGCGCGCCGCGACCTCACCATCCGCGCCAATCACCCAAATCCGCAACCGGCCCTCGGACCAGTCGACGGCCATCCAGTTGGACCCGTCCCTGCTCACATCATCGCCCCTCAGAAAAACAAGCCACATCGTTGTGCCACCATAACCGCCGGCGCGACAAGCCCGCGCCTTGCGCGACCCCGGCCTTCGTGGCACAGGAGGGCGCGTCAGCGGAGGAAAATCCATGAAATTCCTGATGGTAGGCGCAGGGTTCTCGGGGGCGGTGATCGGGCGGCGCATGGCCGAGGCCGGGCACGACGTGACCGTGATCGACGCCCGCGACCACGTCGCCGGCAACTGCCATACCGAACGGGACGCGCAAACGGGCGTCATGGTCCACGTCTACGGCCCGCATATCTTCCACACGGATGACGAAGAGGTCTGGAATTACGTCAACGCCTTCGGGCGGTTCAAACCCTACCGCAACCGGGTGAAATCCACGACGCAGGGCGCGGTCTATTCGCTCCCTATCAACCTGCATACGATCAACCAGTTCTTCGGCAAGACGATGCGCCCGGACGAGGCGCGCGCGTTTATCGAGGAGCAGGCCGACACCTCCATCAACGACCCCCAGACGTTCGAGGAACAGGCGCTGCGCTTCGTCGGCCCTGACCTCTACGAAGCCTTCTTCAAGGGCTACACTGAGAAACAGTGGGGCTGCTCGCCGACCGAGCTTCCCGCCTCGATTCTCAAGCGGCTGCCGGTGCGGTTCAACTATGACGACAATTACTTCTTTCATAGGTTCCAGGGGATGCCGGAGCACGGCTACACGCCGCTGGTGCAGGCGATCCTCGACCATCCGAACATCACCCTGAGCCTCTCCACACCCTATGATCCGGCGATGCGCGCGGACCACGACCACGTCGTCTGGTCGGGCCCGCTGGACGGGTATTTCGGCTACGACCTCGGGCGGCTGGGCTACCGCACGCTCGACTTCGAACGCTTCACGGCCGAGGGCGACTGGCAGGGTTGCGCGGTGATGAACTACGGCGACCCGGACGTGCCCTTCACCCGGATCACCGAGCACAAGCATTTCGCAACGTGGGAGGAGCATGAAGGCAGCGTGCTCTACCGCGAGTTTTCCCGCGCCTGCGGCCCCGATGACATCCCCTACTACCCGATCCGTCTGGTGGAGGAGAAAGCGTTGCTGGCCGATTACGTCGCGCGCGCCGAGGCCGAAAGCGGCGTCACCTTCGTCGGGCGGCTGGGCACCTACCGCTACCTCGACATGGACGTCACCATCCGCGAGGCGCTGGACACGGCCACCGCCTTTGCCGTCGCGATGGACAGCGGCGTGCCGCTCCCGGTGTTCTCCGCGCAACCGCTCTAGGCCGGTTTACCATTGCCGAGAGTTTTACTCCCTTTTGAGATAAACAAACCGTAAACATGGGCGGGCGTCGTGGGGGCGTCGAACGCCGGGGTGGTGATGACCGACATTGCAGGTGACAGGACGACCTTGGCCGAGCTTTCGGTCGGGACGACCCGCGCGGGGGCGATCGAGACCGTCTTTGACGAGGACTGGTACCGGCTGGACCTGACCGCAGGGCAGGAAGTGACCATCACCCTGCGTGGCGCAGGCACCTCCGCGCTCGCCGACCCGATCCTGGACCTATACGACCCCACCGGCGCGCTCGTGGCGCTCGGTCTCGACATCGCGCCGGACAACCCGGCCGCGCAGATCACGCACACCGCGAAACGTTCCGGCACCTATTATGTCGATGCCTATGCCTCCGGCGCGATCACTGGCGGCTACGCGCTCACCGTCGCGTCACTGGGCGGCACCCCCGCCGAGGCGCTCTTGTGGGGGAGCCAGGTGGCCGACACCGACATCGCAGTCCATTTCGCCGGCGCGGGCACACTGGTCGACGGCATCACGTCCGAGGGCTGGACGCCCTATGAAATCGACCGCGCGATGGCGGCCTTCGCCCGGATCGAAGCGGTCACCAACGTCACCTTCAGCCGCACCGCCTCCGCCAGCGCCGCCGACTTCACCATCGGGCTCGACACCGATGAACTCGAAGCCTTCCGCGTGCTGGGCTACTTCTCTCCGCCCGGCGCGCCCGGCGCAGGCACCGGCACCATGAACGGTGCGCAGTGGGACAGGCTGCCGGGCGGCGACCTCGAACGGGGCGGGGCGGGCTTCGTCGTCTTCACGCATGAAATGCTCCACGGCCTCGGCCTCGCCCATCCGCACGACACCGGCGGGACCTCGACCCAGATGCGCGGCGTCACCTACGCGTTCGGTGATTTCGGGAGCGCGGCGCTCAATCAGGGCCTCTACACGACCATGTCCTACAACTCCGGCTGGAACGCGGGCGACGTGGGCACCTACGGCGCGCTGTCGGGCGACTGGGGATATGAGGCGGGGCCGATGGCGCTCGACATCGCGGCGCTTCAGGCGCTCTACGGCGCGAACCTCAGCACCCGCACGGGCGACGACACCTACCTCCTGCCGGAGCTGAATGCGGTCGGCACGGCGTGGGAGGCGATCTGGGACGCAAGCGGAACCGACACCATCGCCTATGACGGCTGGCGCGACGCGGTGATCGACCTGCGCGCGGCCACGCTGGACTATGGCCCCGGCGGGGGCGGCCACCTCTCCGCCGCGCGCGCCATCGCGGGGGGCTTCACCATCGCGCAGGGCGTGGTGATCGAGAACGCGCGCACCAGCGGCGGCAACGACCTCCTGATCGGCAACGCGGCGGACAACACGCTCTTCTCCGGCCGGGGCAACGACACGGCTTTTGGCGGCGACGGGGCTGACCGCATCACGGCCCACCGCGGGCGCGACCAAATTTTCGGCGGCACCGGCGACGACTGGGTTTCCGGCGGCAGGGGCAACGACACGCTCAAGGGTAACGCGGGCGACGACATGCTCATGGCCGGACGGGGGAACGACACGATCCACGGACAGGCGGGCGACGACACGATCATGGGCCGCAAGGGGCGTGACTCGATCCGGGGCGGCGACGGTGACGACACGATCAGCGCCGGCCCGGGGAACGACATGGTCTACGGCGGGCAGGGGGACGACACGGTGACGCTCGGCTTCGGGCAGGACACGTTCGTTTTCCGCATGGGCGACGGCCAAGACACGCTCACGGACTTCCTTCCGGCACGCGACTCCCTGCGGCTGGATCAGGATCTGCTCGCCGGGCAACCCCTCGACACCGTGCTGGCGACCGCCACGCAGCAGGGCAACGCCCTCGCGCTGACCTTCGCGAGCGGCGAGAGCCTTCTGTTTCTCGGCATCACCGATGCCGACCGGCTTGCCGACGCGATCACGCTGGACAGCTTCCTGACCTGAGCCGCCTCACTCGAAGACGATATCCCACTTGTCGAACCCCCCGTGGGTGAAGTCGACCAGCTCGACCTGCTCATTGCCCCATTCGATAAAGGTGCTGCCGTTCGCGGTATAGACAGACACCATCGACCGCGCCACATCGTGAAGCACCACCTGATCGGCCATGCTGAAGTCGTAAATCTTGTCGCGGTCGTCCCAGCGCCAGAACTCGAAACTGTCGGCCCCGGACCCGCCCCACAGCCGGTCGTTGCCCCGGCCCCCGATCAGCACGTCGTTGTGTCCGTCACCATAAAGCCGGTCGTTCCCGCCATCACCCTTCAGCAGGTCGGCATGCCAGCCACCCATGAGCTTGTCGTCGCCCCAACCACCAAAGACCCGGTCCTGCCCCAATCCTCCGGCCAACCAGTCGTTGTGCAACTCGCCGTAAAGCGAGTCGTGCCCGGAGCCGCCGAGGAGCTTGTCGTGCCCGCTTCCGCCATAAAGCCGGTCGTCGTGCCCTTCGCCAAAGAGCGTATCGTTGCCACCCTCACCCTTGAGTAGATCGGCATGCCAGCCGCCCTTGAGCGTATCCGCCCCCCAGCCGCCGTACATGAAATCGCGACCCATGCCGCCGTCCATCCAGTCGTTGTGCAGATGCCCGAACATGCGGTCGTGCCCGCCGCCGCCCCAGAGCCTGTCATGGCCACTCTCGCCGCTGATCGTGTCGTCACCCGCGCCGCCATTGAGGAGATCCGAGCCCCAGCCGCCGTAAATGTCGTCGCGCCCGTCGCCGCCCTCGACCCGGTCGTTGTTCCCGTTGCCCGACAGCCGGTCGTCGCCCTGCCCGCCATACAGCACATCGTTCCCACCATCGCCCCGGAGCACGTCGTTCCCTTCGTCGCCACTCAGCCGATCCGCGCCCCAACCGCCGAACAACACGTCCTGACCGGTCCCGCCGGACAGCATGTCGTCGTTCAGGTTGCCATAGATCCGGTCGTCGCCATCGCCGCCCCAGATGCTGTCATTCTGACTTCCACCCATGATCCGGTCCGCCCCCGCGTCGCCGAACAGGGAGTCTGCACCATCCCCTCCCTCGATCGCATCGTCGCCGTCGCCACCGACCAGCCGGTCGGAGCCCGCGTCGCCGTACATCCGGTCGTTGCCCGCATCGCCAATGAAATGGTCATCCCCGGCCTGCCCCCGGATGGTGTCGTCTCCGTCCTCGCCGTGTCCCACGTCGTCGCCGTCACCGCCTTCCAACAGGTCGTCGCCTACGCCGCCAAGCATGTGGTCGTTGCCCGAACCGCCATAGATCTCATCGTTGCCGGCGTCGCCGCGCAACAGGTCGTTGCCCCGCGCACCCCAGATGAAATCGGCGCCGCCGCCGCCAAAGATGATGTCCTGCCCGGCCCGACCGCCAAGCTGGTCGTCACCCTCGCCACCGTCGATCTGGTCATCCCCGCTGCCAGCCGTGATGATATCGTCGCCCGCTTCGCCATAGACGACGTCGTGGTCCCATCGGCTGTCGTCGTCGCTGTCGACATAGGTGTCGTTGCCATCGCCCAGCCATGCCTCGTCCGCGCCCGCGCCGCCGGTCACCGTATCGTCCCCGCCGCCCGCACGGATCAGGTCCTTCCCTTCGCCGCCATCCACGTCATCCGCGCCAAGGCCCATGAGCAGCGTGTCATCCCCCGCCCCGCCGCGCACGATATCCCCGTCGAGCGCGGTGCTCTGGTCCTTGTCGTCGAACGTATCGTCGCCCGCGTCGAGATGGACGGTCTTGCGTCCCGCGCCGCCGTCCACCCGGTCGTCGCCGCCACCCGCATGCACCTCGTCGTCTCCCCCCGACAGGGCGATCATCTCGGCTCCCGCCCCGCCGGTGACAAGGTCGTCGCCCTCCGTATCGGAAATGTCGTAGCCAAAGACCGGCTCCTCCTCCAGCTCGCCGTCCCAGTCGGGGAAGTCGTAGCCGGACAGGTCCATCGCGCGATCCGGCGTCACCGCCACGGCCTTGCGGACATCGCCGGGGTCGAGCGGCCCGCCCTGCGCCGAGCGCAGCACCAGCACCTCGTCGCGCCACGACACCACCGCCCCGTTCGCGTTCGGCGTGATCGTCAGCGTGGACGCGTCGTAGAAGAATGGCCAGGACGACAGGTCGAGCCGGTCCTGCGCCGGGTCGAAATCCATGATCGTGTCCTGCACCCCGTCGTCGCGCAGGACGAAAGTGTCGCGCCCGCTGCCGCCGGTCAGGATGTCGGTCCCCGCCCCGTCCACGAGGATATCGTCCCCATTCCCGCCCGACAGCGCGTCCGATCCTGCCCCGCTCACCAGCAGGTCCGCGCCACCGGACCCGTTGGCCGACCCGCCCGCGGCATCCAGAACGACCTGCTCGCCCTGATCGCTCAGGTCGTAGGTCAGGCGTGTGAGCCCGCCGACCTCCTCGCTCGCAACGAAGAGGTTGAGCCTCTCGTCCAGAACGCCGCCCGCAATCGCGGTCACATCCGCCAGCGCCGCCTGCCCATCCGCGCCGTCGGTCCAGGTGTTCTCGATCGCGTCGAGAAACTGCAACTGTCCCCCCGGCAGCAGAGTGAACAGCGATACGCCGTCATCCGCGCCGCCAGCGGCGATGTAGGCGTGCCCGTCGTGCTCCGCCGTGACAATATCGGTCACGCCGCCGAACCGGGTGTTCAGGTTGTCGGTGATATGGTCGGTGCGCGTAAGCGTCCCGTCCGGCGCGACGTGGAAGACCGTCAGCGCCCCGTTCATCCCTTGGGCCGAGGCGACAATGGCGTAGCTCTGGCCCAGAACCTCGACCACCGAGATGTCGGTGGGCGCCATGATCCCGATGCCGTCCGCGGGCCCGGCCACGTCCGCGACAACCGGCGTGCCGGAGGTGGTGACGAAGCTCGTCACCCCGTCCTCGCCCGCATCGCCCGCGATCACGATCTGCGCACCGCCGACCGTAGCGGTCGCGACCGTCGTGACATGGGCAAGGTGCGTGTCCGCGTCATCCGCGACGACCGTGACACCGCCAAACGTCCCGTTCGCGGCGCGGGTGGCAAAACCGAACTGCCCGCCCGCATCGGCAAAGGCCACGCCGCCCGCCCCGACCTCGATATCCACAAGCCGACCCAGAGCGTCACCAAATCCCGCGTGGTTCGACACGCTGCCGATTTGCCCGGAGTCCGCGATGGCATACCCGCTCATCCGACCCGACAGCGCAGAGCCGAACAGCGCCTCCAGCCCCCCGCCGGGGGCCTCGTCGATGGCAATCGCGTCGCCCGTGCCTAAGAGCCAGCCGGTTTTGTAGATCACCTGATCCACCACCGCTTCCGAACCGCTCACGGGCACGGAATAGCCCGTCAGCCCGCCATTGCGTCCGGAATGGCTGAACAGCGTCAGAAGCCCGTCATCGGCCACGACCTCAAGGTCCGTGATCCCGGTGTCGAGCGCCTCAACGCCGGACATGAAATGTCCATGTACGAGTATCGCCATAACCACCCCCAAGTGCATCGGCAGGGGTGGTATCGCGCGCTCCCGTGGCGGTGGGCGGCGCAGAAATGTGACACGCGCGCGGACTATCCGAGCAATCCACGCGATTCTTCACCGGGTGTTAAGGATCAGCGCCGGGCCATGAGCCCTTCGTGATGGTCTATGGCCGCGTCGATATCGTCGAACCACAGCCCCTTGCCATCGGCCAGCACCAGCCCTGCATCGCAGATCTCGCGCAGCTCGGCCATGTTGTGACTGACCATGATCGCGCTCGACCGGGCCAGCCGGTCGCGCAGCACCGCCCGGCTTTTGCGTTTGAACGCCGCATCGCCGACCGCCGTCACCTCGTCGACGAGGTAGGTGTCGAAATGCAGGCCCAGCGCGGTCCCGAAGGAAATCCGCGACCGCATCCCGGACGAATAGGTCTTGAACGGCATGTAGAAATGATCGCCCAGCTCGGAAAAATGGCGGACGTATTCGACCAGCTCATCACTCTCCACGCCATAGACCCGCGCGACGAACCGCACGTTCTGCACGCCCGTCATGTCCTTGTGGAACGCCGCGCGCAGACCGACGGGCCATGACACGGTGCCGTCGCTCACGACCTCGCCCGCGTCGGGCCGGATCGCGCCCGACAGGATCGACAGGAGCGTGGATTTCCCCGCCCCGTTGCGCCCCAGAAGCCCAAGCGACACGCCCGTCGGAAGCTCGAAGTCGAGCGCGTCCAGCACCACCTTGGGCCGGCCCTTCACGGTATAGGATTTGGTCAGCCCGACGCCCCGGAGCACGCCGTCACCTCCGGTCGCGGATGGAGTAGTAAACCAGCGCGACGAGCGCCCAGCCCAAAGACAGGAACAGGAGCGCCATGAGCACGATCTGCGTGCGCTGCGGATAGGCCGGGGCCTCCGGCTGGGTGGGCAGGACATAGGCGGCAAGGTATCGCGTCTGGCGCGACGCCCCCGCCTTGGCGGCATCCAGCTGGGCGAGCGCGGCGCGATACGTCTCCTCGGCATATTCCCGGTCGACGGTCAGGCTTTCGTATTGCGCGATCAGCGACGGATACCCCTCGACCCCCGCATAGGATTGGTCCGAAGCGAACGCCTCCCGCTCCTGCGCAAGTCGGTCGCGGATCACCGCGATCCGGCGTTCCGCCTGTATCACGCTCGGCGCGGTCTCCCCGGCCGACTGCGCCAGCAGGTCATATTCCACCAGCGCCTGCGCAAGCTGTTGCTGGAGCGAATTCTGCACCCCCATCCGGGTCTCGAGGTCCGTCTCAGGGTCCACGATCTGCGTGCGCGTGCGGAAGCCCACGAGCGCCTCCCGCGCATCCTTGAGCCGCACCAGCGCCTGCGCCACATCGCGCTCCGCCGCGTCCTGAAGATCCTGCCGCGCCGCCGCGTTCAGGTTGTTGACGAGCGTCTGGCTCTCCTCCAGCACCGCCTGGGCCACGGCCTGCGCGTACTCCGGCGCAAACGCCCGCACCTCGACCCCGATCAACCCCGTGGCCTGATCGTAATCAATGGTCACGACCCGCTGCCAGTAGGCCACCAGATCCTCGATGGTCCCGCCGGGCTTCAGCGCGAACACCGGGTCGGTCTCATAGGGCGCACTGTAATGCGCCCAGAGGTCGAGCCGCGCGTCCACTTCCCGCACCAGCCCCTGACTCTGGATGAACTCGTTCAGGATATCCCCGTCCAGCGCCCCGCCGCTCGCACTCGGACCGGCCAGTTGCGCGAGGTTGCCCAGAAGCGCCTGCGTCTGCCCCTGTTCCTCCTGCCGGACGGTGAACCCGAGGTCCGAGGCATACTGATCGACCGCACGCGCAAAGGCATACCAGGCGATGACCGCAAGCGGCAGGCCGACGATGACGAGGATCGAGGCCAACAGCCCCACATGCCGCTTGCGCCGCCGCGCGGGTCCGGCCATCGGGCGCACGATCACCTGCGGGCTGTCCTGCCGGGTCCTCACCGTATCGTCGGGCACCGGGCCGTTCCTTTCGCCTGCGTTGATCTCGCTCGCCCCCTTCTACATAATCGCGCCATCCGGCGCCAGAACGCGAGGAGCCTGCGCGATGACCACCGGCGATACCGCGCCACCGCTCCCCGGCCCCGCCCGCCGCAGCTTCCCGACCCTGCGCACCGTCGGCGCGCTCGTCCTGCGTGAGATGTCGGCGCGCTACGGCCAGTCGCCCGGCGGCTACCTCTGGGCGTTTCTTTCGCCCCTCCTGATGATCGCGGCGCTCACCATCGCCTTCAGCTTCCTGCAAAAGACCCCGCGCCTCGGCACGTCCTTCATCATGTATTACGCCTCTGGCCACCTCGTCTTCGCGATCTTCGGACAGGTCGGCGGGCCGGTGACGCAATCGCTGAAATTCTCCCGCTCGCTCCTGCGCTTCCCGACCGTGATCTGGCTCGACACTGTGCTGGCCCGCTTTGCGCTGAACGCCCTGACCGCCACGGCGGTCTATTTCATCCTGCTCTACGCCATCGCCGCAGGCTCGGGCCACGGGCTGCGCTTCGACCTGCCCCCGGTGCTTCTGGCCGTGGCCCTCGCCGTCGCGCTCGCCTTCGGCTTCGGCGTCCTCACCTGCTACCTGTTCATGGAACTGCCTATCGCCGGGCGCCTGTGGGGCTTTGCCGCACGGCCCCTGTTCATCGTCTCGGGCGTGCTGTTTCTGTACGAAGACTTCCCGCCCCGCGTGCAGGACGTGCTGTGGTGGAACCCGCTCATGCACATCACCTCGATCGCCAAGGCGGGGATCTTCCAGAAATACGATCCGAACTGGACCGCGCCGCTTTATGTGCTCACCGTCGCGCTGGTTCTGGCGGTCGCCGGGCTGTTCCTGCTGCGCCAACACCACGACCGGCTTCTCAACGGCGGCAAGTGAGCACGAAAAAGCCCGCCGCCTTCGCAGGCAACGGGCTGGTCGTTCACATCCGTCAGCGGATCAGCTGTTCTCGCGAATGAACTCCGCCGAGGCGTTGATGCCGCCAAGCGGGAAGACATGGACCCGCTCGATCAGGCTGTCGGGATTTTCGGCCGTGTAGGCGGCGAAATCGGTCAGAACCTCGGTCGGCTCGAACGGCTTGAGCAGCTTGGTCAGGTCTTTCGCCCGCTTCTGCAACACGCCGAGCGACGGGCCAACGCCACAGGCAATGGCGAACTTGATGAGCGTCTGGAGCTTGGCCGGACCGGCCACGCCCACATGGATCGGCATGGTGATGCCAATGGCTTGAAGCCGCTCGGCCCAGTCGGTCACCGGCTTGGCGGCAAAGGCGAACTGCGTCGCGATGGCCATCTCGGCCCCCGAACGGTCCTTGTAGGCCTGCTTCCAGCGCAGCGCCTCGTCCACATTGGTCGTGGCGCCCTTGGCGTCGATGTCCTGGTTGCCTTCCGGGTGGCCCGCGATGTGCAGACGCTTGAACCCGTCGAAATAGCCGGTTTCGAGAAGCTGGATCGAGCTGTCGAGTGCACCCAGCGGTTTGGTCGGGCTCCCGCCAAGCAGAAGCGCGGTTTCGACCCCGGCCTCCGAGACGTAGCGGTCGATCCAGTCCTTCAACTCGGCATCGTTCTGCATGATCCGGGCCGGGAAGTGCGGCATGACCTCGAACCCGCCAGCGGCGAGGCGCTTGGCCGTGTCGACCATCTCCTGAATCGGCGTGCCCTCGATATGGGCGATATAGACGCGCGTGCCGGCGGGCAGGATCTTTGTGAAATCCTCGATCTTGGCGGCGGTGCGCGGCATCACTTCGATGGAAACGCCCTCAAGCAGGTCTGCGAAGGGAGCGGTCTTGCTGGCTTTCATATTGACGACGGACATGGTCGGTCTCCTCAGGTCTGCTTGCGATACGTTTGACGAACGGCGTCGTGGATGGGCCACGGATGAACTTCGGCCCGGACGTCGATCTGACGATGGCGCTCGACGGTGGCTTTAGACGATCCCCCGTCCGGTTCACCCCACGTTACCGTCACTTCAGTGCCGGTTTCCGCCACTTCCGGGTTCAGAACGGCGAGCGAGATCCAGGCGCGTTCGTTCGCGGAATAGGCGGGCGCGATGGAGATACCCACCTGCTCACCCCCCTTGGTGACAGCGTCATAGGGGTAGGAGGCATAGTGCGCCGCCGGGAAATCCATCGTCTTGGTCGGCAGCGCGCCCTGATCCATAAGGCCCGCGTTCACCTTGAGCACGTCCTCGGGATTCCAGACCAGCGTGACCTTCTGCCGGTGCGGCTCCTCGGCCATCTTTTCCAACGCTTCGCGCCCGATGAAATCATGGTCGAACTTGACGACGCGGCCATAATCCACGTCCCACGGGGTCATGTAGTAGTCTTCGATGTTCCCGGTCTTCATCGACCCGCCGAGGGTCGAGAGCGCCTCGAACGCGTTGGCCTTGAGCCACTCGCGGTAGGGCTTCATCTTCTCGCCCGTGTAGATCGCAGGAACGACGCTCGGCACCCAGCCGGATTCAGCGGCGGCCGAGGCATAGGCGCGGCTGCCGACCAGACGCAGGCCGTATTTCTCGCCCGCCTCGATGATCCGCGCTTTCACCGCGTCGCCCTCGTCGAACGGGCCCCAGATCTCCAGCCCCTGCGCACCGCCCATACCATGCGACAGCGTCTGCGCCTTGCAGCCGGCGATGGTGATCTCGCCCATGTTGAAGAACTTGGTGGTGAGCGGACCGCCCTCGTTCACCTCGTTGAGCAGATCGAGCGCCTTCGGCCCCTGCACTTCGTAACGATAGGTCAGGCGGCGGTTGTCGGGATCGTCCAACTTGCGCTCATCCCGCGTGCACACGACGTCATAGCCGCCCGTCTCAGCGTGATACTGCACCCAGTTCGGCACGATGGGGCGACCGACGATATTCACCTCGTCATCTTCCAGCCCGAACACGATCGAGTCGCCGATGAGAAAGCCGTCATGGTTCACGCAGACGATCTGTTTGGCCTTGCCCTTGCCGAACTTGGCATAGCTGTTCACCGAAATATCGGACAGCAGCTTCATCACATCCGGCCCCTTCACATAGAGATCGGTCATGTGAAAGCTCTGGTTCATCAGCGCCACGCCCTCGCGCCACGCGCGCTGCTCTTCGGCCCAATGGGTGTATTCACCTTCGATCGGGAAGGGATAGCGCCCCATCTGGTTGTCATAGAGCATGGCGAAGGGGCTATCGTAGCCCGTCAGCCTGTCCTGAAGTGTCTTGGCGCTCATCGTGGTCCTCCCGGAAGTGGTTGAATCGTATGTAGGGGCGGGCTGCGCCCTTTGCTTATGCGCAGATTGTATATCTTGCGCCAAATTGCTTATATGCCAGTATGGAAAGCCCCCAGCCCCCGATTTCCGCCCGCCAGACCCGCGTGATCCGCGCCCTGTCCGACCATCGGCGCCTGTCCGAAGCCGCCGAATCGGTCGCCATGTCGCAACCGGCCTTCTCCCGCACGCTGCACGATGCCGAGGCGGCGCTGGGCGTCGCTCTGTTCCAGCGCGGCTGGTCCGGGTCGGAACCCACGCCGATGGGCGACATCGTGATCGAGCAATGCCGGCGCGTCGCGGCGGACATCGAAGGGGTGGAACGCGGCGTGCTCCACCAGTCGGGGGCGCTGCGCCTGCCCAACCTCCTGCGCTGGCGTCACCTGCGCGCCGTGGCCGCCGTCGTGCGCCACGGCTCGGCCTCCGCCGCCGCCCGCGCTCTGGGAATGAGCCAGCCGGCGGTGAGTCAGGCGCTGGGCGATATTGCCGGCTACGTCACGCCGCCGCTGTTCATCCGGCGCAAGAGCGGGATGGAGGCGACTGACGCCGCCCGCGCCCTCGCCGCGCTGTGGGACCGGGTGGTGACGACCCTCACCGATATTCCCACGCTTCTGGCCGAAACCGGCGACGCGCTCGTGGGCCGCGTCTCGGTCGGGATGCTGCCGTTCTCCGGGCAGGGCATGGTGCTTCAGGCCTTTGGCGAGATTACGCGGGCGCACCCGCACGTCCACCTCGTCGCGGTTCCCGGCGGCTACGACACGCTGGTCGAAGCGCTCCGGCGCGGCGAGATCGACCTCATTATCGGCGTGCTGCGCGACCCCTCGCCGTTTCCCGAGATGGTCGAAACGCACCTTTACCACGAAGACTACATGATGATCGCCCGCGCCGATCACCCGGTCCACCGGCGGCGACCCTCGATGGCGGAACTGGCCGACGAGCAATGGATCGTCGCCCCCCACGGCACGCCGATCCGCGCCTTCTTCGACCGCATGTTCCGCGCCGCCGGCACCATTCCCCCGGCACAATCGGCCGAGATGTTTTCCTTCTCCAACGCCGAACAGATGATCGCCGCCAGCGGCTCCATTGCGCTTTTGTGCTACGGCAAGTCCGGCCTGCGAAACCTGCCGGCGGACCTGAAACCCGTCGACATCCGCCTGCCCGGCGCCCGCGTCTCCATCGGTGTCACCCGGTTCAGCGAGGAGGCACCGCCCGAAGCCGTCGCCGTGTTCCTCGACCTGTTGCAGGGGGCGATCCGGGACGCGGGGGAGGTGTGAGGGTCCCGGCACAGACACCCGCGACCCGGTCCGCATCAGCCACGGAAAACAGCCCTCACCCCGCCTGAACCACCCCCGGCGTCAGCATGTGCCGGATCAGCGCGATGGGGTGGGACCTGAGCGTCAGTCGCATCGACACGAAGTCCTCCACCACCTCTTCGCCTTCGCTCATCGCCGGGAACTGCGCCGCCGGCTCCACGATCCCCTCGCCGTCCAGATCGCCCGCGAACAGCGGCAAGGGCTTCTCCCCGGCGATCGCGCGCGCCTGCCACAGCGCCTCGCGCCGCGACAGGCGCAGCGCGGCAAAGGCATCCGCCTCGGCCAGCCGCGCCATCAGCCGGGGCGACACCCCCGCGCGCCGCCACACGTCCTCCACGGCCGTATAGCCGTTGCCGCGCGCCGCCGTGATCCACGTCGCCTCCTCCTCGATCATGCCGCGCAACTGCCGGAACCCCAGCCGCACGGCGAGCTGCCCCTTGCCGTCCGGCTCCAGCACGTTGTCCCAGTAGCTCGCGTTGATACAGACCGGCCGCACCTCGACCCCGTGGTCGCGCGCGTCCCGCACGATCTGGGCGGGGGCATAGAACCCCATCGGCTGCGAGTTGAGCAGCGCACAACAAAACACCGCCGGATGGTGACGCTTGATCCACGCGCTCGCATAGACGAGCAGCGCGAAACTCGCCGCATGGCTTTCGGGGAAGCCGTAGGAGCCGAACCCCTCGATCTGCGAAAAGCACCGCTCGGCAAAGTCGAGGTCATAGCCATTGGCCCGCATCCCCCGGATGAACCGGGTGCGGAAATCGCTCACGCTCCCATGCTTCTTGAAGGTGGCGAGCGACCGGCGAAGCTGATCGGCCTCCTCCGGCGTGAACCCGGCCCCCGTGATGGCGATCTGCATCGCCTGTTCTTGGAACAGCGGCACGCCCAGCGTCTTGCCCAGAACCTTGCCCAATTCGTCCGAGGGAAACTCCACCGCCTCCTCGCCGTTGCGCCGCCGGATGAACGGATGCACCATGTCGCCCTGTATCGGCCCGGGCCGGATGATCGCCACCTGGATCACGAGGTCATAGAAACTGCGCGGCTTCATGCGCGGCAGGAAATTCATCTGCGCCCGGCTCTCCACCTGGAACACGCCCAGACTGTCGGCACGGCACAGCATGTCATAGACCGCCGGGTCCTCGGGCGGTAGCGTCGCAAGCGTATGGTCGATGCCCAGATGGCTCTCCAGCAAGCCGAACGCCTTGCGGATACAGGTCAGCATCCCCAGCGCCAGAACATCGACCTTCAGGATGCCCAGCGCGTCGATATCGTCCTTGTCCCAGCAGATGACCGTCCGATCCTCCATCGTCGCGTTCTCGATCGGCACCAGTTCATCCAGCCTGCCCTCCGTAATGATGAACCCGCCGACATGCTGGGACAGATGGCGGGGAAACCCCTGTATCTCGTCCACGAGGTCGAGGACCTGACCCAGCTTCGGGTCGTCCGGGTCCAGCCCGATCTCCATCAGCCGCGCCGCGCGCATCCCGCTCGCCCCCCAGCCCCAGACCTGGCTGGCCATCGAGGCGATGGTATCCTCGCTCAGCCCCATCGCGCGCCCGACCTCGCGGATCGCCCGCTTGCCGCGATAATGGATGACGGTGGCGCAGAGCCCCGCCCGGTGACGCCCGTAGCGCTCATAGATGTGCTGAATCACCTCCTCGCGCCGCTCATGCTCGAAATCCACATCGATATCCGGCGGCTCGTCCCGCGCTTCGCTGACAAACCGCTCGAACACCATCGTCCCGATCTCTGGGCTCACGCTCGTCACGCCAAGCGCGTAACAAACCACCGAATTCGCCGCCGACCCCCGCCCCTGACACAGGATGCCGCGCGATCGCGCGAAGGCGACGATGTCGTTCACGGTGAGGAAATAGGGCTCGTAATTCAGCTTTCTGATCAGCGCGAGTTCATGCTCCAGCATCTTCACCACGCGCTCCGGCGCCCCCGCCGGATACCGGTCGCGCAGCCCCTTGCGCGCCAGCCGTGACAGGCGCGCGCCCGGCGTCTCGCCATTCGCCACCTCCGACGGATACTCGTATCGCAACTCGTCCAGCTGGAACCCCAGCCGATCCGCGATCTCGCCCGACCGATGGACCGCATCCTCATGCCTGGCAAAGAGCCGCAGCATCTCGGACTCCGAGCGCAGCCGCCGCTCCGCATTCGGCAGCGCATCGTGGCCCAGCTGCTCCACCCGCACGCCAAGCCGCACCGCCGTCATCACGTCGACCAGCTTGCGCCGCCGCCCGTGGTGCATGATCGGCTCGGCGCTCGCCACGGTGGGCAGGCCCAGCTCCTCCGCCAGCGCTGCGAGATGGTCGAACCGCACCCGGTCGCGCCCGTCATAGCGCGGCGCCATGACAAGGTGCATGTCCGCCCGATACCGGTTCAGCAAAGGCCCGATCAGCTTGCGCGCCGCCGCGCCGGGCGGATGCAGCAAAAGCTCCATCCCGTCCAGCGCCCCGCCCAGATCACCGAGCCTGAGCAGACAGGACCCCTTCTGCGTGCGCAGCCGCCCGGTGGAAATCAGCCGTGACAGCCGCCCCCAGGCCGCCCGGTCGCGTGGCAGGGCGGTGATCGCCACGCCTTCGTCCGTCACGATCCGCGCCGCAGGCAGCAGACGCGGCGCATTGTCGATGGGCAGACGCGGCGGCGCGGGCAGATGCGCGGGCTTCGGCGGGCCGATAATGCCCTGTTCCGCCTCCAGCCGCGCCCGCGCCTCGGCCAGCCGCCCGATCTCGCGCGCCGCCGTATGCGCACGCACGATCCCGGCGACCGAATTGTGATCGGCCACCGCCAGCGCGCGCATCCCCATCAGCGCGGCCCGGTCCACATATTCCTCCGCATGGCTCCCGCCCGTGAGGAAGGTGAAATTGGACGTTATGCAAAGCTCCACGAACATGAGTCGCAAGTATATTCACGTTTTGTTCTCATGTGGAGTCGAAGCCTGAGCCGCAGACTCACGCCTCTTCTTCGGTCCGAAAATACCTCGGGGAGGTCTGGAGGGGCAGCGCCCCTCCAGCGGGTCGACGCGGGCGCAAGCCCGCGGCGAAACTACTCCACCGGCGGACAGTCCCCGGCCATACAGGCCTCCATCGCCTCGAAATCGGCCTCCTTTGCGCGGGGGAAAACGTTGGGCGCACAGGCCCCAACGTCGAGATACAGCGCCGCGCCCCCGGCCTCCTGGCGCAGGAACATCAGCGCATCCTCGGAGGGTTCCGTCACCGCACACCACGGCCCGACACAGCCGATCACCACCACGATGTCGCGGTCGATCTGCGTCGTGAATCCGTCAGCCGTCAGAACCTCGCCCGACACATGCCCGCTGGTCAGCCATTCCTCGGGGGCGTTTTCGTCGTAATGCTCGGGCGCGCCCTCTCCGTCGAAGGTGAACGACCCGCGCACCGCGACATATCGCTTCTCGGACGCGTCCAGCGTCTCATAGGCCGTCACGGGGTCATAGCGCAGGCACGACAGCGCCGCCGCCGGCCCCGGCAGGACCAGCGCGGCCAGTGCCGCGCCTAAAGCTGCGCGCGAAAGCCGTCCATCACGGCGCGATAGATGGCGCGTTTGAACGGCACGATCCGGTCCACCATCTCGTCGGGGTCGATCCATGTCCATGTGCTGAACTCCGGGTGCTCGGTCGCGATGTCGATCTGGTCATCGCTCCCCTTGAAACGCATCAGGAACCACCGCTGTTCCTGCCCCCGGAACCTGCCTTTCCAGACCTTGCCGGAGGCCACGAGCTCGTCGGGCAGGTCATAGCGCAGGGTGTCGGGATGCTCCGCCTCGATCTCGACGAGGTCGGGGCCCACACCGGTCTCTTCCCACAATTCGCGAAGCGCCGCATCCCGCGCCGCCTCGCCCTTGTCGATCCCGCCCTGCGGCATCTGCCAGGCGGTCGCGTCCGTGCCCAGGTCCTTCGCGTCGATGCGCTGGCCGGCGAACACCTTGCCGTCCGCATTGGCCAGCACGACACCGACGCAGGGGCGATAGGGCAACGCCGCAATCTCCTCCGGCGTCATGCCCGGATCACTCCCGCCCGAAGGTGGACAGCCCGTGCAGCAGGTCCACCGCATAAGAAAGCTGGAAGTCCTCGTCACGCAGTTGCGCGGCTTCTTCGGCTTCTTCCCGCTCCTGTTCAATCTGGCGGATTTCATCCTCGCTCAAGCTGTCGTTGTTGAGCGAGCCGCGCAGGTCCGCCTCAGTGCGGGGCGGACGACCGTTGGTCTCCTCCTCGTCCTCTGCGGCCGTCGGGCTGGGCTGCGGTTGTTCGACCACGATGTCGGGCGAGACGCCCAGTGCCTGGATCGAGCGGCCCGAGGGGGTGTAATACCGCGCGGTGGTAAGACGCATCGCACCATCGCCCCGCAGCGGCATGACGGTCTGCACCGACCCCTTGCCGAAGGACTTGGTGCCCACGACCACACCCCGGTGATGGTCCTGCAACGCGCCAGCCACGATTTCCGAGGCCGAGGCCGAACCGCCGTTGATCAGCACGACGAGCGGCTTGCCCTCGGTGATGTCGCCCGGCTGGGCATTCACGCGATCGGACTCTTCCGGGTCACGGCCCCGGGTCGACACGATCTCGCCGCCTTCGAGGAAGGCATCCGACACCGCGATCGCCTGTTTCAACAAACCGCCGGGGTTGTTGCGCAGGTCGAGCACGACGCCCTCGACATTGTCGAGCCCGCCCATTTCCTCAACCACTTCCGAGAACCCTTCGGTCACGTTCGGATAGGTCTGGTCATTGAAAGTGGTGATCCGGATCACGACGGCCTCGCCCTGCTGGCGCACCGTGGCGGCGGTCAGCTTGATCGTGTCGCGGATGATCGAAATGTCGAACGGCTCATCCTCGCCTTCGCGCACGATGGTCACGATGATCTCGGACCCGATGGGGCCGCGCATCAGGTCGACCGCCTCGTCCAGCGTCAGACCCAGAAGGCTCTCACCATCCACATGGGTGATGAAGTCGCCGGCCAGAACGCCGGCCTGATCGGCGGGCGTGTCGTCCATCGGCGACACGACTTTCACGAACCCTTCTTCCTGCGTCACCTCGATCCCGAGACCACCGAAAGAGCCGCGCGTCTGCACCCGCATCGCGTCGGCATCTTCGGGCGGCAGGTAGGAACTGTGCGGATCGAGCGACGAGAGCATCCCGTTGATGGCGGCCTCGATCAGCTCCGATTCCTCGACCTCTTCGACGTATTGCGCGCGGATGCGTTCGAAAACATCCCCGAACAGATCGAGCTGCTGGTACACGGTCGTGGAGCGGCCCTCATCCTGTGCAAGCAGCGGACCGGCGACCTGCGTCGTCAGGACCGCCCCCGCCAGCGTGCCGCCGATGGCTGCCATCAGAAATTTCTTCATCTCGTCTGCTCTCTTTCGTGTCTTTGTGGGTCCGCGCGAGCGCGAGTCAGTCCCCGGATACAGCAAACCACTCCGCCGGGTCCACAGGCTCCCCCTCGTGACGCAGTTCCAGATACAACGTCTGGTTCGCTTCTGCGCCACTGGCGGGGTCGTTGGAAATCAAAAACGCTTGAGGGTCCGAAGGCGCAGCCCCGCCCATGAGGCCGATGGGCGCCCCTCTCGGCAGAACCTCGCCCACCTCGCCAAAAAGCTGCCCAAGGCCCGCAAACACCAACAGGTAATCCTCCCCCGGCTCCACGATGGCCACCTGGCCGTAGTCGAGAAGCGGGCCGAGATACCGAATGGTAGCGGGCCACGGAAGCGTGACGAGGGTGAGAGGACGGGTCGCGATCACCCAGCCGGGCCGGCGCACACCCGCCGCGTCCGCCTCATCCATACGCCGGATGATCCGGCCCAGAACGGGAAGCTCCAGCGTGCCCTGCGCATCCGTGAAATCCGGGTTGGCGATGGAGACGCTGGTGTCCTCGATGGTCGCCGACATCAACCCCGAGGCGAAACTTTCAAGCGTGTCGGCTGTGGCGATGAGGTTCTCCATCGCCTCCTGATCGGTCGTGAACCGGCGCGGCAGGTCGGTTCGGTTGGACACCGCCTGACTCAACTCCGTTCGCGCGCGCTGGGCGCCCGTCAGACCCGACTCCAGCGTATCGACAGCGGATTCCTGAAGCGCGCGAAGGAGGGCCACCTCCTGCAATGCCGCCCGCAGCCGCCTCGCCTCGGCACTCAGCGCAGGCGTCACCTCGGACAGGATCATGCCCGTGCGCGCCGTGCCCACGGGCCCTTGAGGATGAAGAAGAAGATGCGGCTCCGGTGCCGCCTCGATGGCCTGCAACACACCCAGAAGCTGCGCGAGCCGCTCGTTTTCCGCCCGGAACACCCCGTCGATGGCCGCCTCGCGCACCCGCGCCTGCCGCAGCCCCTCGCGCAGGGCCGCCAGCCCGGCCTCATAGGCCTGCACGGTCTGGGTCAACGCCGCGACCCGGTCCCCGGCCCCGTCGGCCGCATCCAGCGCACCGGACGCCTCTTCGAGCAGGGCCATCGCCTGACGGGCACTCTGCGTCGGGTCGGACTGCGCCCGGGCGGGACCGGCGACGGCCACGAACGCGGCGAAAAGAAGCGCGGCCCGTCTCACCGAACGATCAGGCTCTCGCCCGTCATTTCCGCGGGCTTCTCGATCTCCATGAGGTCGAGCAGACTGGGCGCGAGATCGGCGAGCCGCCCCGACCGGATCGTCGCCCCCTCCGGTCCGTTGAACAGCGCGACCGGCACCGGATTGGTCGTATGTGCCGTATGCGGGCCGCCCGTCTCCGGGTCGATCATCATCTCGCAATTGCCGTGGTCGGCGGTCACGATCATTGCCCCGCCTTCCTGCTTGAGGGCGATCATCGCCTCGATCACCTGCTCGTCCACCGCCTCGACGGCCGCGATGGCCGCCTCCAGATCGCCGGTATGGCCGACCATGTCGGGATTGGCGAAATTCACGACGATCAGGTCGTATTTCTCGTGAATGGCCTTCACCAGTTCCCGCCCGACCTCGGGCGCGCTCATCTCGGGCTGAAGGTCATAGGTCGCGACCTTGGGCGATTGCGCCATGTAGCGCACCTCGCCCTCCTCCGGGTCTTCCTTGCCGCCGTTAAGGAAGAAAGTGACATGGGGATATTTTTCGGTCTCGGCCAGCCGGAACTGCCGCTTGCCCTGCTGCGCGACCCAGGCGCCCAGCGTGTTCACGATATCCTCGCTCGGAAACACGGTGGTCATGTAGTCGTTGTGCGCCTTGGAATACTCGACCATGCCCAGAAGCGCGGCCAGCTTGGGCCGCGCACCCGCGTCGAACTCGGCAAATCCCGGCTCCCCGATGGCGCGCAGGATCTCGCGCGCCCGGTCGGCCCGGAAATTGACGAAAAACACGCCGTCCCCGTCATGGATGCCGGTATGGCCCTCGATCACGGTGGGCTGGATGAATTCGTCCGTTTCGCCCCGGTCATAACCCGCGGCAATCGCGGCATCGGCGCTGTCCGCCGTTTCGCCCATGCCCTTGACCACCGCGTCATAGGCGCGGCTCACCCGCTCCCACCGATTGTCGCGGTCCATCGCGAAATACCGGCCCGACACGCTCGCGACCTGCACACCTTCCGGCAGATTGTCCACGAAGCGGGCGACCTGTTCCCGCGCCGACTTGGGCGCCACGTCGCGTCCGTCGGTGATGACGTGCACGCAAACCGGCAGCCCCGCCTGCCGCAACGCCTGCGCCGCCGCGACGATGTGATCCTGATGGGCATGCACCCCACCGGGCGAGGTGAGCCCCACAAGATGCGCCGTCCCGCCCGAACCTTTCATGTCGTCGATGAACGCCATCAGCGCCGCATTCTGAAAGAACGACCGGTCCTCGATAGCCAGGTCGATCTGGCCCAGATCCATCGCCACCACGCGCCCGGCCCCGATGTTGGTATGCCCCACCTCGGAATTGCCCATCTGCCCGGCCGGCAGTCCTGCGTCATTGCCATGGGTGACGAGCGTCGCATTCGGACAGATCATCATCAGCTCGTCGAAGGCGGGCGTCTCGGCCTGGGCGACAGCATTGCCCGCGCTCTCCACACGCAGCCCCCAGCCATCGAGGATGCACAATACGATGGGTTTCGGGGTGGTCATGTCTGCCTCGCTCTTGCCTGTTTCCGTTCTAGGAGGTGACGGGCGCGAGAGCAATGCAGGAGGGCTTTCGTATGGGCTTGCGCCCTCCCGGGGTATTTCTGGACCAGAGAAGGGACACGTTCACCATCGATTAAGGTTAACGCGCTACCCTCGGGTCACGGTACAGGCTGAGGAGCCGATGGCCGTGACCGGAGAAGCCCCCTGCGCCCGGCGCAGGGGGTGGACCCCGCCCCCTGCTTCTCTGGTCCAAAAATACCTCGGGGGAGTCGCGCTTCAGCGCGACCGGGGCAGCGCCCCCTCAACCCCGCGCCTTCCGCCCTTCCGACAGAACGGCCTGCGCGTTTCGCAGGAAGTCCGCGTCGATATCGCCCCGCGCCGCGCGGATCCCCTCGAGATAGGCCTCGTTCTCGTGGATCGGCACCGCCGGGTCGTAATGCTCCGCCGCGATCAGCATGCCGGACCGATCCGCATCCGAGAACATCTCGACGATCCGCTCCGCCTGATCGCGCGAATAGCCCAGCGCCTCCACGGCTGACCGCCCCATCCGCAGGGACGAGTCGTAGGTCTCGCGGATGATGTCGCGGCACCCTGCCCACCACAGGTCATAGACATGTGGCCGGTCCACCGCGCGGGCGACGATGTGGACGTTAGGATAGTGCTTGGTGATGTAGGTCACGAGCTCGGTCACCTGGTCCTTGTCGTCAATGGCGACCACCAGCAGCCTCGCATGTTCGATCCCGGCGGCATGGAGCAGATCGGGCCGCGTCGCATCGCCATAATATGCCTGCACGTCGAACCGTTTGAGCATTTCCAGCTGTTTCGAGCTGAAGTCGATCACCGTCGGTGACAGCCCGGCCCCGCGCAGCATCCGCGCGACGATCCCGCCGACCCGCCCGTGGCCCGCGATGATGATGTCGCTCGACTCCTCGATCGCGTCCATCTCGCGCTCCTCCGCCTCGGCAAAGCGCGGCGCGACGACCCGGTCGTACAGGATGAACAGCACCGGCGTCAGCAGCATCGACAGCGCCACCACCAGCAGGAGCCGGTCCGCAAGGTCCCCGGGAATCACCGCGCTCGCCACGGTGAAAGACAGCAGAACGAAGCCGAACTCGCCCGCCTGTGCGAGCCCGAGCGAGAACAGCCACCGGTCCGCGCCGCCCACCTTGAAGACGAACGACAGCACATACAGCACCGCCATCTTGAGCAGGATCAGCCCAAGCGTCAGCTCGACGATTAGGGCGAAGTTGTCCAGCAACAGGGCGAAATTGATCCCCGCCCCCACCGTCATGAAGAACAGACCAAGAAGCAGACCCCGGAACGGGTCGATGTCGCTCTCCAACTCATGCCGGTATTCGCTGTTGGCCAGCACGACACCCGCGAGGAACGTGCCGAGCGCGGGCGACAGCCCGACGAGCGACATGAGGAGCGCGATGCCGATGACGAACATGAGCGCGGTCGCCACGAACAGCTCCCGCAGGTTCGCCGCAGCGATGAAGCGGAAGATCGGGCCGACGAGGTAGATGCCGGCGCCCACGACGAACGCGATGGCCCCCACCGTCACCAGCGCCACGCCCCAGCCCGGCAGACCGTCGACAAGGCTCATGCCACCGCCGTGGTCGCCCTCCGCCTCGGCCCCGTGCGCCATCGCATCGACCAGCTCGGGCATGGCGAGCAGCGGGATCAGCGCCAGCATGGGGATCACCGCGATGTCCTGAAACAGCAGCACCGAGAAGCTCGATTGACCGCCGTCCGACCGCATGAGTCCCTTCTCGCCCAGCGTTTGCAGCACGATGGCAGTGGACGACAGCGCCAGCACCAGACCGACGGCGAGGCTGACCGACCACGGCTGGCCGAACACCAGCGCGACCCCCATCACCGCGAGCGTCGTCAGGCCGACCTGCCCGCCGCCAAGGCCCAGAAGCCGTGCGCGCATCTCCCACAGCCGTTTCGGCTCAAGCTCCAGCCCGACGAGGAACAGCATCATGACGACACCGAACTCGGCGAAATGCTGGATCTGGATGATGTCGACATGCAGCCACGCCAGAACGGGGCTGATCACGATTCCGGCGATGAGATAGCCCAGCACCGACCCCAGCCCGAGGCGCGAGGCGATGGGCACAGCCACCACCCCCGCGATGAGAAACGTGAAGGCCAGAAGAAGAAAATCGGTCATGTCACGTCCCCATATGCGCGGTCCCGCCGTCAGCTTGGCGAAAAGGCCGGGGTTGTAAAGGACGCGCGCGACCATCGGTCCGTTGACAAGCCCTGCGAGAGGGCCAACACCTCTCCCATCCCAACCCGCGCGGTGTCCCGGTGAAACCCAAGATCCTGACCACCCTCCGCACCTATTCCCGGGCGCTGTTCCTCGGCGATCTCGTCGCCGGGGTCACGGTCGGGCTGGTCGCCGTGCCCCTCAGCCTCGCCATCGCCATCGCCTCGGGCGCGACTCCCGAACAGGGTCTGGTGACCGCCATCATCGGCGGCACGCTCGTCTCGCTTCTCGGGGGCAGCCGGGTGCAGATCGGCGGACCGACCGGGGCGTTCATCGTCGTGGTCTACGGCGTGATCGCGACGCACGGGATGGACGGGCTGATCCTGGCCACGCTCATGGCGGGCGTCATCCTGATCGCGGCGGGGCTGTTGCGGGCCGGAAACCTCGTGGCCCATGTGCCGGAGCCGGTCATCAACGGCTTCACGCTGGGCATCGCGGTCATCATCGCGACAAGCCAGCTTCCCGACCTCATGGGCCTGACGGTGGCCGAGATGCCTGCCGAATTCACCGGCAAACTCGCCGCGATGTGGGAGGCGCGCGGATCGCTCCGTTTCGCCCCGATCCTTGTCGGGCTCGTCACCGGCGGGCTCATCATCGCGCTGCGCCGCTGGCTTCCGCCCCGCGTGCCGGGCCTGATCGTCGCTGTTGCGCTGGGGTCCGCCCTCGCGGCCCTTCCCGGCCTTGGGGTGGACACGATCGCGTCCCGCTTCGGGGATCTGCCGCGCCACCTGCCCGCGCCGTCGCTGCCGGAGGTGAGCCTGGAACGTCTCCGCGACCTCCTCCCGTCCGCCCTCGTGATCGCGTTCCTGGCGGGGGTGGAATCGCTCCTGTCTGCCGTTGTGGCGGACCGGATGATCGGCGGGCACCACCGGCCGCGCGCCGAGGTCAGCGCACAGGGCGTGGCCAACATCGGCTCGGCCCTGATGGGCGGCCTTCCTGTCACCGGTGCGATTGCCCGCACCGCAACGAATGTGAAGGCCGGCGGGCGCACCCCTGTCGCGGGTGTCATCCACGCCGCGACGATCCTCGCCCTCATGCTGTTCGCCGCACCGCTCGCCGGTCACATGGCGCTGCCCGCGATGGCCGCGCTCCTCATCATCACCGCATGGAACATGGCGGAACCGGACAAATGGCACAGCTACCTGCGCGCGCCCGGTCCCGACCGCGTGCTGATCGTGCTCACCATGGCGCTGACCGTACTGGTGGATCTCACCGTGGCCATCGGGGTGGGCGTGGCGCTGGGCCTGCTGCTCAGGCGACGGGCACGCGGGCGCAGACCCGAAGACTGGACCCCGCGCGACCGCTAGACCCGGTGATAGGGCCCGCCCGCCAGAATCGTTGCCGCGCGGTAGAGCTGTTCGCTCAGCATCGCGCGGGCCAGCATGTGGGGCCAGACCATCTTGCCGAACGACAGCGTAGCATCGCAGCTCACCCGTAGGTCGGGGTCGAGCCCGTCGGCCCCGCCGATGAGGAACGCGACATCGCCGCGGCCCTGATCGCGCCATCCGGCGAGGCTGTCCCCGAACTCGGGCGAGGTCTGCACCCGCCCCCGCTCGTCCAGCGCCACGCGCACCGCCCCATCCGGCACGGCGCGCGACAAAAGGGCGGCCTCGGCAATCATGCCGCCACCCTTCTTGTCCTCGACTTCGTGGATGGTGAGCGGGCCAAGGCCCAGCGCGCGCCCGGTACGGTCGAACCGGGTGACATAGGTGTCGATCAGGTCGCGCTCGGGGCCGGCACGCAGCCGCCCCACAGCGACGATATGAACCCGCATCAGGCCTTGGCGGGGGCCGCAGCCTCGGGGGTCATCCACATCTTCTCAAGCTGATAGAAGTCGCGAACTTCCGGCCGGAAGACGTGAACGATCACGTCGCCCGTGTCGATCAGAACCCAGTCGCCCTGATCCTTGCCCTCGACCTTGCAGATCAAGCCCATCTCCTGCTTGAGACGGTCCGTCAGCTTCTCGGAAATCGCCGCGACCTGCCGGGTCGAACGGCCCGAGCAGATGACCATGGCGTCCGCCATAGCCGACTTGCCGCGCAGATCGATGGTCACGATCTCTTCGGCCTTGTCGTCTTCGAGCGATGAGAGAACGGTGTCGAGGATCGTCTCACTCGACGGGGTAACAGGCGGTCTGGTCATTCCGCCCAATCCCGCGGTCGGCACTTCGACCGCTTCTGGATGATAAGACAGGACATTGTCCTCCTTCGTTGCACGCCGCATGGGTCCCCGGCGCTGGGATACGTTGAAAGTATCATTCTTTTCCCGATTTTCAATTATCGCTTTCCCCTGCTTCGGCCACTTTTCGCGGATCGTTGAGATGGCGCACCTCCCGCTGCGGGAAGGGGATGGAGATGCCGTTCGCCTGAAACGCATCCCAAAGCGCGAGATAGACGTTGCCCCGGATGTTCGTCAGCCCCCCGGTCGGGTCGTCGATCCAGAACCGCAGGATGTAGTCGACCGAGGAATCGCCGAACCCCACGATATGGCAGACGGGCGGGCGGAAACTCAGCACCCGGTTCACGCTCTGCGCCGCGTCGATCGCCACCTTGCGCACCTTGTGAGGATCGTCGCCATAGGCGGTGCCGAAGAAGATATCGAGCCGCACGAAGGCGTTGGTATGGGACCAGTTCACCACCTGCCCGGTGATGAGATCCTCGTTCGGGATCAGGTATTCCTTGCCGTCCCGCGTCACGACGCTGACGTAACGCGCCCCCAGTTGCTCGATCCAGCCGAAGGTATCGCCCAGGCTGATGACGTCCCCCGGCTTGATCGACTTGTCGAGCAGGATAATGACCCCTGAGACGAGGTTCGACACCACCTTCTGCAAGCCGAAACCAAGACCCACGCCGATGGCACCCGACAGCACCGCGAGGCCGGTGAGGTCCACGCCCACCACCCTGAGCCCGATGAAGATCGCGGCGGCATAGAGCAGCATTTGCAGGAACTTGATGACCAGCACCTGCATCGACGGGCTGATGTCCGAGCTTTTCTTGATCCGCGCCGACGAATTGATCGAGATGAAGCGCGCTGCAAACAAAAGCGCGCCCAATATCGCGATGGCCTGAATGACCATCCAGACCGACAGCCGCATCTCGCCTGCATGAATCGCCATGCCGTCAAGCAGCGCGACCGTCTCTTCCTCGAGGTTCAGGATCGAGATCGTGACCCAGATCCACCCGGCAGTGCGCACAAGCCCCCGCAAAAAGGCGTTGGTGATGAACCGCGCGAGGATCGCGATGATGAGCCAGGCGAGCGCGAGTTGCGCGATGATCGCGAGCAGGTAGGAGCGTGAGGGCCACGTCACCTCCCGCATAATCCAGACGGTCGGCCAGACCAGCGCCACGAAGGTGATAAGCTTGATCCGCCGGTGCAGCATCACGCCAAAGCGCATCCGCCACTTGGGCCAGTTCTCGCGGCTGCGCAGCCAGCCGTGGTAGCGTGGCGCGACCAGCCGCGCGATCAGATAGGCCAACAGCACGATGAGGAGCGCGATCCCGACCTGATAGGCATTCCAGGGCCGGAGCAGCCCCTGCGCGAAGGTCGCGGCCTGCGAGAACAGGTCGAGCGCGACATCTTCGGGCGCGGGTGTCGGTGCGCCTGCCCCGACGGTTCCGGCTCCGGTGGTGGCATCCGCCCCGGATTGCGCCTCGGCGGTTCCCGGTCCGGTCGCGGTGTCGTGGCTGGCCATATCGCTCCTATCCTCTTGTCGAGGTTCGCAAATTCCGGGGCACCCGTCCAGTGACACGCGCGTGTCCCGTGACCTTACGTTTCCGGCGTGGCCCCCGCTTTTCCGGTTGCCCTGCGCCGCGCGCCAATCAACCCTGTGGTCAAGGGAGGATCACCATGACCGACAGCCAAGCTCAGATTGCCCGCGCCGGACGCGACACCATCGCGGACGCCCTGTCACGGGCGACGCGCCGGTTCGGTGACGCGACCGCGCTCCATTTCGCCGACCGGACATGGAGCTTTTCGGACCTCTACGACGCTGCCGGCCGGGTGGCCGCGCACCTCCTCGCCGCCGGGCTGTCGCCGGGCGACCGTGTCGCGGCCTATGGACGCAACTCCGATGCCTACCTCGTCCTCTACCTCGCCTGTTGCCGGGGCGGGTTCATACACGTTCCCATCAACTATGCGCTCGTGGGGCGCGAGCTTCGCTATATCCTCGATAATTCAGGCGCACAGGCGCTCTTCGTCGATCCCGCCCTGGCCGACCTTGCCGATGATGTGCTGTCGGCCATGCCGCCGCTAGCCCTGACCGGCACGCTCCACGGCGGCGCGAATGCGGACGTGCTCCGGCTCGCACAGGACAGCAGCATCGCCGTGCCCGCCGACCTTGGCGAAGCCATCGGCCCCGAAGACCTCGTCCAGCTTCTCTACACCTCCGGCACCACCGCCGCCCCCAAGGGCGCGATGATGAGCCACCGGGCCCTGCTGGCCGAATACACCTCCTGCATCGTCGAGCTTGGGTTCTCCTCGGCCGACCGCGCGCTCGCCGGTCTGCCGCTCTACCACTCCGCCCAGATGCACGTCTTCACGCTGCCCCAGTTCCTCGTCGGCGCGACCACATGGCTGATCGAAGCCCCCGCGCCCGACCTCTGCCTCGACCTGATCGAGCGGCACGCCATCACCTCCTTCTTCGCCCCACCGACGGTCTGGATCAGCCTCCTGCGCGCGCCCGCCTTCGACGAGCGCGACCTCACCAGCCTGCAATATGTCTATTACGGCGCGTCGATCATGCCGGTCCCGGTGTTGCAGGAACTGCGCGAACGTCTGCCCGGTGCCGCGCCCTACAATTGTTACGGGCAAAGCGAAATCGGCCCGCTCGCCACCGTGCTGCGCCCCGAGGAACACGCCGACCGCCCGGCCTCGGCAGGGCGTCCGATCTACAACGTCGAGACGCGGCTTGTGGACGAGGACATGCGCGACGTCGCCCCCGGCGAACAGGGCGAAATCGTCCACCGCTCGCCCCAGCTCCTCTCCGGCTACTGGGACAAGCCCGAGGCGACGGCGGAGGCCTTCGCGGGCGGCTGGTTCCACTCCGGCGACGTGGGCGTGAGGGACGAAGCGGGCTATATCACCATCGTCGACCGCACCAAGGACATCATCAAGACAGGCGGCACGATGGTCGCCTCCCGCGAGGTCGAGGAGGTGCTGTTCACCCATCCCGCCGTCCACGAGGTCGCGGTCATCGCCCTGCCGCACGAAAAGTGGGTCGAAGCGGTGACCGCGGTCATCGTTCTACGCGACGGAGCCGAGGTGACCGAGGCGGAATTGCACGATTTCGCCGCCGAAAACCTCGCCGGATTCAAGCTGCCCAAGGCCGTGGTGTTCACCGATGAACTGCCGCGCAACACGGCGGGCAAGATCCTCAAACGCGAACTACGCGAGGCGCACAAGACCCTGTTCGGCTGACGCCTCAGCGCAGCGGGAAAGACACCTCGTTGCGCCGGTTCATCGGCAGGGTGAAGGGATCGTCGTAAAACGCGTAGCTCGGCGTCGGATCGACCGCGACCCCGTTGCGCCGGGCGATCTCCTCCAATTCCGTTACCTTTTCGGTCAACCGCGATTGCGTCGGCCGCCCGGAAAAGGCAAGCGCGATGCGCCGTTCGGGCCGGGTCTCGCGAAACCGGATTGCGTCGCTGTCGGGGTCGGGCAGGGTCGCCAGCGTGTAGTCGGCGGGCATCATGAAGGTGACGGTCCAGAGCGACCCGTCGCCGGTCTGCGTCACCGGCACGGTCATGGCGATCTTTTCCTTCGGCGTCTGGGTCACGGGCGCGGTCATGTCGACCTTTGCCTTGGAGCGGTTGCCGCCAAAGATATAGCCCGCAAGGACCGAGAACCCCCGGCTGCGCGCGCTGTCCGCGTCGCCCCGCACGGTGACTTCGGCAAGGATATGGGGCGCATACCGGCGCACCTCCGCACCCTCCACGCGCGCCTCGACCGTGTAGGTCGGCGCTTCGTATCCGTGATAACGCCCTTCGGCGGTGGCGAGCGATCCGCTCAACCCGAACCCCGCCGCGAGCGTCGCGACTTTTGCCAGCGTTCCCGCCATCGGTGTCTCCTGTGCTGATGTGCGAGTATTACGCGGAAACGCCGCGACCAGATCACCGGCGGGCCGGGCGCGTCAGGCCGTCAGACGCTGCGCCGAGGCCGAGAACATGACCACCATCCGCTCAGGCACATGCCGCAGGCCACAGGCCCGAAGCATCGCCCGCGACGGCGCATTGTCCGCCGCCGCGAACTCGGTCGTGCCCGAAGCGCCCAGTTCGTCCACCGCGACGAGGTTGGCGATGGCATCCACCGTCTTGCCCAGTCCCAGCCCGCGCAACGCCGGATCGACCGCCGCCAGCCCGACCCAGGCGACCCCCGACAACCAGGAATGATGGTTATGTGTCAGCCCGGCAAAGGCGGTGGCCGCAATGCTCCCGTCCCCGTTGCGCAGGATCACCGCACGCGCCGGAAACAGCTCCCCCGCCAGCGCCCGCTTGGAGAAGGGCGAAATCCCGTGCTCCACCAGAAACGCCTGCATCTCGTGCAGCGCCTTCGCGTCGATCTCGTCCGAAGGCTGGCGCGTCACGCCCTCTGGCAGCCCCTGCGCCACGATCTTCCCGCAAGCCGCCCGCACGTCGTCCGCATCACCAAGGAACAGGTCCCAGAAATGCGGCTTGGGCGACAGTGACGCGAACTCGTGCTCGGCGGTCAGGATCACCTCGCCCGTCACCCCACGCACCGATACGACACCTTCGCGCGCCAGCCCCTCGCGCAGCCGGTCCCAGCCGAAGGCCTCCGGATCGTCGGCCGTCAGCACCCGCGCATGGACCACCGCACCGGGCATATCACGCATCGTGGCGACGTCCGCATCCCGCGCGGCTTGCAGCGCGCGGGTCGTCTCGTCCCCGAAAAACGGGTCATCCTCAGGCTTCATCGGCCGCTCCTGGTGAGTTTCCCCTTACCGTAGCACGAAACCCCACGCTTGCGAGACTCGGCCGCACGGTATAAATGCGCCTGCATGACACGGATTTTCGACATGGACGACCGCGCCCGCCTGCCTTGGCGGTTCCACGGCGCGACGCTCACGATCCTCGCCTGCCTCTAAGCCCGGCGACACCTTCCGCACGTCCGAATTTCGAACATTTCCCCTAGGAGAAAACCCCATGGCCGGGAAAACACTCTACGATAAAATCTGGGACGCCCACGTCGCGCACGAAGCCGACGACGGCACCTGCCTGCTCTACATCGACCGTCACCTCGTCCACGAAGTGACCTCGCCGCAGGCCTTCGAAGGTCTGCGCCTCGCGGGCCGCAAGGTCCACGCGCCGGACAAGACCATCGCGGTGCCGGACCACAACGTGCCTACCACGCTCGACCGCATCAACGGCGTGATCGAGAACGAGGAAAGCCGCATTCAGGTCGACGCGCTCGACACCAACGCCAAGGAATTCGGGCTGCACTATTACCCCGTGTCCGACGTGCGTCAGGGCATCGTCCACATCGTCGGCCCCGAACAGGGCTGGACCCTGCCGGGCATGACCGTCGTCTGCGGCGACAGCCACACCGCCACCCACGGCGCGTTCGGGGCGCTGGCCCACGGCATCGGCACGTCCGAGGTCGAGCACGTGCTCGCCACCCAGACGCTGATCCAGAAGAAGTCCAAGAACATGAAGGTGGAAGTCACCGGCAAGCTCAAGCCGGGCGTGACCGCCAAGGACATCACCCTCGCCGTGATCGGACGCACCGGCACCGCCGGCGGCACCGGATATGTCATCGAATACTGCGGCGAAGCGATCCGCGACCTGTCGATGGAAGGCCGCATGACCGTCTGCAACATGGCGATCGAAGGCGGCGCGCGCGCCGGTCTCATCGCGCCGGACGAAAAGACGTTCGAATACGTCAACGGCCGCCCCCACGCCCCGAAAGGCGCTCAGTGGGAAGCCGCGATGAACTGGTGGAAAACGCTCAGGTCCGACGAAGACGCCCACTGGGATCTGGTCATCACCCTCAAGGGCGAAGAGATCGAGCCGGTCGTCACATGGGGCACCTCGCCCGAAGACGTCCTCCCGATCTCGTCGGTCGTGCCTGCCCCCGAGAGCTTCAAGGGCGGCAAGGTCGACGCGGCCAAACGCGCGCTGGAGTACATGGACCTGAAGCCGGGGATGCCGCTGTCGGACATCAAGATCGACACGGTGTTCATCGGCTCCTGCACCAACGGCCGGATCGAGGATCTGCGCGAAGTCGCCAAGATCGTCGACGGCAAGAAGGTCGCCGACGGTGTGCGCGCCATGATCGTGCCGGGCTCCGGCCTCGTGCGCGCTCAGGCCGAGGAAGAGGGGCTTGCGGAAATCTTCGAGGCCGCCGGTTTCGAATGGCGCCTCGCAGGCTGTTCGATGTGCCTCGCCATGAACCCCGATCAGCTCGCACCGGGTGAACGCTGCGCCTCCACCTCCAACCGGAACTTCGAGGGGCGTCAGGGCTACAAGGGCCGCACGCACCTCATGTCTCCGGCGATGGCGGCGGCGGCGGCGGTCACCGGTCACCTGACCGACGTGCGCACGTTCAACTGACTTGGGCCGGGCCGCGTATGCACGATCGTATGTACAGTGTGTGCACACCATGTGCACACGCGGTGCACCCCGATTTGCCGCGGCCCCGCCTGTTAACACATCAACATATGGTATGACCAAATGGACAAGTTCGAGAAACTGACCGGGATCGCGGCCCCCATGCCGCTGGTGAATATCGACACCGATATGATCATCCCCAAGGGCTTCCTGAAAACGATCAAGCGCACCGGGCTTGGCGTGAATCTCTTCGACGAGATGCGCTATGACCGAGAGGGCAACGAGATTCCCGATTTCGTGCTGAACCAGCCGCAGTATCGCGAGACGCAGATCCTCGTCGCCGGCGAAAACTTCGGCTGCGGCTCGTCGCGCGAACACGCTCCCTGGGCGATTGCGGACTTCGGCATCAAGGCGATCATCTCGACCTCTTTCGCCGACATCTTCTACAACAACTGCTTCAAGAACGGCATCCTGCCCATCGTGCTCCCGCAGGAGCAGGTGGACGTACTGATGAAGGACGCAGAAAAGGGCTCCAACGCCCGCATGATCGTCGATCTGGAAGAGCAGACGGTGACCACGTCGGATGGCGAAAGCTTCTCGTTCGAAGTGGACTCGTTCCGCAAGCACTGCCTGCTGAACGGCCTCGACGACATCGGCCTCACGATGGAAAAAAAGCCCTCCATCGACGCGTTCGAGGCCAAGGCCTCGCAGGAACGTCCCTGGGTCTGAAGCCCATCGGAATGACGACAAGGGGCGGGGCTTCGGCGCCGCCCTTTTTCGTGCAGGTCAGGCCAACTCGCGGCGCAGCCTGATCGCCACCGGAACCATCCCCGCACTCAGCACCATGCACCACAACGCCAGCGCGACACCCTGCACCGGAAAGCTCACACCCGCGTCGATCATCACCCCCGTGATCCCCGGCCCGATTGCCGTCGAGATCACCATGATGACCGTCTGGAGCGAGCGCACCGCGCCAAGGTGCCGGGTGCCGTAAACCCTTGGCAAAAAAGCCCCGAGGAACGAACTCACCGCCCCTTGCGTCACCGCCACGATCCCCAGCACCGCGAACCACATCTGCGGCACCTGCGCCGGCGCCAGCAGGAACAGCCCCGCCCCCATCGGCAGGAGGAGGACGGGCATGAGCCGCTCGGGCCCGAACCTGTCACAGGCCCACCCGGCGATCAGGCCCGAGGCCACCGACACGCTCGCCCAGACGACGTATCCGGGTGCCATCTCGGCCAGCGTCCAGCCCTTCACCTCGGCCACGTTCACCTGCTGAAAGAAGATCACCGTGCCGATGAACGGCGGCGTCAGAAACAGCGGCAGGATTGCGAAAAACAGCCAGTGGCGCACCAGGTCGCGGCGCTGCCAGTGCCGGCCCTCTAGCCCTGCGCTCGCGTCGCCCGACACCGCCTCGCCCTGCGGCTGCCGGTCCCGCGCGAGCAGGATGAGCGCGAGGGGCAGAACCCCGATGAGGATCGCTCCGGCGGCGATGCCCCATGTCTCGCGCCAGCCCAGCGCACCGATCAGCCCGACGAAGAACAGGGGCAGGATCGCCTCGCCCAGCGGATGGCCAAGCGATGCGATGGCCACCGCGCGCCCCCGCGTCGCGTGAAACCAGCGGCCCATCGACGTGATGGCCATATGCGACATCATCCCCTGCCCGCAGAACCTGAGAAGAAAGACCCCGATCCCAAGGAGCCATACGCTCGGCGCGAGCGCCATGATGGCGGCAGCCAGCGCGAACAGAAGGCAGATGGCCACGGTCAGCCGCGACAGTCGCATCGTATCCACCAGCGCCCCCCGGCTGAACAACAGCGCCGCCGAGGCGAGTGTGGCGATCGTATAGAGCCCGCCCCATCCGCCATTGGTCAGCCCGTGCGCCTCGCGGATCTCGCCCGCGAACAGCGAAATGAACCAGGTTTGCCCGAATGACGACGCGAAGGTCAGGAGGAACCCTGTGGCGAGCCAGCGGAAATTTGTAACGAGAAACTGAACCATGCCCCCGCCAATATGCCGCCCGTGCAAGGGTTTAAAGCCCACAATTTCCTGATGGGACGACGTCCTGGCGGACACCTCCCCTCGGCGCGCTCCGTGCGATTGTGCCGGTGGTTTCCGTCGGCGAAACGGTCTTTTCCCTTGGCCGGAACAATAGCAGTTCTACATCTGGTGATTGTGTTTTCGTGAACCACAACCCACTGCGGTGTCACACAAGACCGTCCAATTTCAGCCACGCGATAGGTGCAAAATCGCACCACTCCCCCCACAATACCGCCGTGAATTTTTCGTTAGTTCAGACCGTTACTTGCGGCGAAATACGAATGTGGGCAAGATTATGTCAATGATGAGGCAGGCTGCCACAAATGGCGGTTTCGGTTTGGGACAAGGGTCGCGGCATCGCATCGCGCCTGGCCAGAACGAAGGAAAAAAGCAGTGACTTCTCGCGTAATCGGCGCGCTCGTACGCGCATGCCTGACGGTGATCCTGATTTTGACGCCGTCCCTGATGATTCCGGGTATCCACGCGGAAACGGTGCAGATCGTCGCGCTCGCGGCCATCTTCGCTTTCGCGCTGACCACCTTCGAGTACGCCTCGACCTATCCCGGCCTCGTGGAATTCCGCGAAGCGCCGCCGTTCAACCGTATTCGCTTCGTGTCGCTCTTCGTGACCGTCCTGTTTCTGTCGGCGGTCGCCCGCGGCACCACAGACCCGTCGGTGTTCACCGAGTTCGTCGGTGCCATCGGCACGCTCATCGGGAACGCCATCGACTTCCCTTATTCGCCCGTCCGGCTCATCGTCCTGATGCTCCCCGAGGGCACGACGGCGCAGGAGATCATTACCCTGCGCATGGCCGCCGGCATGGCCTATCTCATCTCGCTCCTGTCGCTGGCCGTCTTCATCATCTCGCTGCGCGTCACGGGCTGGCCCAAGCGCAAAGGCGGCTTCAACGTCTGGGTGAACCTCCCGATGTTCGACCCGACGGCGGGCGGCGACGTGATCGAACGACTGGAACGTGACGCCCGGTTCAACGTGGCGCTGGGCTTTTTGCTGCCCTTCCTGACCCCCGCTGTCATAAAGGCCGCCTCCGGCGTCTTCGGCTCGGTCTCGATCACCAATGACCAGACGATGATCTGGACCATCGCGGCCTGGGCGTTCCTGCCTGCTTCGCTTTTCATGCGTGGGATCGCGATGCAGCGGGTCGCGACCCTGATCGCCGAACAGCGCGCCCGCAATTCGTCGCGCGCCGAGTCACAGGCGCTCCAACCCGCGTGAGACGCGCGGGGGCGCTCGCCGCGGCCCTGTGCCTGACCGCCGGCCAGCTGACCGGCGAGACCATCCGCATCGCCGCATACGACACCGACCTGTTTCGGGACGGGCCGGGGCTATTGCTCGCAGATATCCTTGATGACGATCCTCAGGTCCGGGCGGTCGTGGAGGTCATTTCCGAGGTGCGTCCGGACGTCATCCACCTCATGGGGTTCGACTGGGACCTTGAAGGTCACGCACTCCATGCGCTGGCGGCGGCGTTGTCGGAGGCCGGGGTGGAATACCCCCATCGCTTCGCTGGGCAGCCAAACACCGGCGTGCCGTCCGGTCTCGACCTCGATGGCAACGGACGGGTGGCCGAGGCGCGCGATAACTCTGGATACGGAACATTCACCGGACAGGGCGGAATGGCGGTCCTGTCGCGCTACCCCATCGGCGCGGTGCGGGAGTTCACCGATTTTCTCTGGCGCGACTTGCCGGGCGCACAGGCCCCGGCGGTTGACGGCGCGCCCTTCCCCTCGGCAGAGGCCGCCGCCCAGCGTCGCCTGTCTTCGGTCGCCCATTGGGACGTACCTGTCGAGGTTGAGGGCATGACGCTCCACCTTCTCGCCTGGCACGGGACCGCGCCCGTGTTCGACGGACCCGAGGACCTGAACGGGGCCCGGGGGGCGGATGAGGCTCTGTTCTGGCTCAAATTGCTCGACGGTGCCCTGCCGTGGGAGCCACCAGCGGGGCCGTTCGTTCTGACGGGTATCTCAAATATCGACCCCGTAGACGGCGACGGGCGGCATGGGGCGATGCGACAGATCCTGTCTGATCCGCGTCTTCAGGACCCTCAGCCGGTCAGCGCCGGTGGCGTGGCGGGGGCGAACCCGGCGCAGGGCGGCGACCCGGCGCTGGACACCGGCGATTTCGACGACCCCGAGCCCGGCAACCTCCGGGTCGATTACGTCCTGCCGGACGCCGCGCTGACGGTGACTGGCTCTGGCGTCTACTGGCCTGCGCCGGGAGAACCGATGGCAGAGACGGTGGCGACTGCAAGTCACCACCGCCTTGTCTGGGTCGACGTGGCGTTGCCTTAGGCAGCCCGAGGAACAGGCGCGCCGGCCATCTCGGCATCCGGGAGGATTTCACGCAGCACGGTGTCGAACGGCGTGGGCTGGAAGTCTGGCAGGAGCGTGTCGAGCCGGTCGGACGACAGGGTATGAGACGTCTCCCACAGATAGCGCATTTCTCTGAGCTCTCGGGCAAGTTCCCAGACCGGGGAGGCGAGGCGGAGCACGAACCACGGGAAACGCGCATCGCGCAAGGTGCGCCCCGTCATCGCCTCGACCCGCGCCTTGAGATCGTCGAGCGTGAGAGCATGGCCCGGAAACGGCACGTCTTCGTATGTCGCGAGCGAGCCGCGCCGTTCGGCGAGCGCCACGGCGGCGCGCGCCCAGTCGGGGAGATAGCACCACGGCTGCACCTTGTCGCCGGAGCCGGCATAGGTGAAGCGGCCCTTGGCCACTTTGTTCAGGACCATGAGCGCCATGATGTCGTCGCCTGCGACCGGGTCGATGAAGTTGCCAGCGCGCAGGATGATCGTCGGGACGCCCGACAGGGCGTAAGCCTTCTCCATTTCTGCCCGGATTTGACCTTTGCGGGCGCAGGGGCGGTGCGGCGTATCCTCGGACCACGCGCCGGGCGTGTCACCGAAGACATAGACATTGCCGGGGACGATCACGGTGGCACCCGAAGCGCGGGCAGCGGCGATCACGTCACGGGTGATCTGCGGGATGAGCGTGGCCCAGTCGTGGTAGTTGGGCGGGTTCAGCCCGTTCACGATCACGTCGCAGCCCTGCGCGGCCTGCGTCATGTCGTCTGTCTTGCGGTTAAACGTGCGCACCTGCCAGCCGGCGGCGGCGAAGGCACGGGCGGAATGGCTGCCGATTTTTCCCGACGCGCCAAGAATGAGAACTGTGTTGGTCATGGATTCCTCCGTTTCTGATGGGTCCAAGGTATCCATTCAAATTGAAACAGGAATTGCCAAATATCGGAGGTCTGATATTCATGAATGAATGGATAATCTCAGCTCCCTCGACTGGACCCTGGTCCGCGCCTTCCTCGCCGTGGCCGAGACCGGCTCTCTCTCCGCCGCGGCCCGCGCGCTGGGGTCGAGCCAGCCGACGCTCGGCCGGCAGGTGCGCGAGGCGGAGGCAGCGCTGGGGGTCGAACTGTTCCAGAGGCACGCCAAGGGGCTGAGCCTCACCCAGACCGGACAGGCCATTCTTCCTGCGGCGCAGGAGATGCAGGCGGCGGCGGGGCAGATCGCCCTTATCGCCGCCGGGCAGGACGAGCGGCCCACGGGCACCGTGCGCGTCACGGCGAGCGTGATCGTGGCGCATTTCGTCCTGCCCCCGATCCTCGCACGGTTGCGGGCCGAGGAGCCGGGGATCGTGGTGGACCTCGTGGCCACGGACAGCAGCGACAACCTTTTGTTTCGCGAGGCCGATATTGCGGTGCGGATGTACCGGCCCGATCAGCTCGACATGGTCACGCGGCATGTCACCGACCTGCCGCTGGGGATCTTTGCCGCGAAAAGCTATCTCGACCGGCGTGGACAGCCGGAAACGGTGGAAGAGGCGCTGGACCACGACTGGGTGGGATACGATCGCTCGGACCTCATGCTGCGCGGGATGCGCCAGATGGGGTGGCCGGTGGACCGCGATTTCTTCGCCATCCGCACGGACGATCAGGCCGGAAACTGGCAGCTCATCCGCGCGGGCTGCGGCATCGGGATCGCACAAATCGCGACCGCCCGCGACGCGCCGGAGGTGGAGCGGCTGCTGCCGGACATGGAGCTGCCTGCCCTTCCCGTGTGGCTCACCGCGCATGAAGCGATGCGCCGGACGCCCCGGATCGCGCGGGTGTGGGATGCACTGGCCGAAGGTCTGGCCACCGCGGTTTCTTGACCGCCCGGCACCTGCGGTATACCCCCACGCCAACAGTCATTCAGCCCAAGGACACAGACATGAGCGTTGGCTCCCTCCTCATCCTCCCCGGCGACGGGATCGGCCCGGAAGTCATGGCCGAAGTGCGCCGCATCATCGACTGGTACGGCGAGAAGCGTGACCTGAGCTTCGACGTGTCCGAAGACCTTGTGGGCGGTGCCGCTTATGACAAGCACGGCACGCCGCTGGCCGACGAGACGATGGAAAAGGCGCAGGAGGTCGACGCGGTTCTTCTGGGTGCCGTGGGCGGGCCGAAATACGACGATCTGGATTTCAGCGTGAAGCCGGAGCGTGGCCTGTTGCGGCTGCGCAAGGAGATGGACCTGTTCGCGAACCTGCGCCCGGCCCAGTGTTTCGACGCGCTGGCCGATTTCTCGTCTCTGAAGAAGGACGTGATCGCGGGTCTCGACATCATGATCGTGCGCGAGCTGACCTCAGGCATCTACTTCGGTGAGCCGCGCGGGATTTTCGAGGAAGGCAACGAGCGCGTGGGGGTGAACACCCAGCGTTACACCGAGAGCGAGATCGACCGTGTCGCGCGGTCCGCGTTCGAGCTGGCCATGAAGCGTGGCAAGAAGCTCTGCTCGATGGAAAAGGCCAACGTGATGGAGAGCGGCATCCTGTGGCGCGAGGTCGTCACCGAAGTCGCCAAGGATTATCCCGAGGTCGAGCTGTCGCACATGTACGCCGACGCTGGCGGGATGCAGCTGGCCCGCTGGCCCAAGCAGTTCGACGTGATCGTGACCGACAACCTGTTCGGCGATCTGCTGTCGGACGTCGCCGCGATGCTGACCGGGTCGCTCGGGATGCTGCCGTCCGCCTCGCTTGGCACGCCGATGGCGAACGAGCGGCCCAAGGCGCTGTATGAGCCGGTCCATGGCTCGGCCCCCGACATCGCGGGTCAGGGCAAGGCGAACCCCATCGCCTGCATCCTGAGCTTCGCGATGGCGCTGCGCTATTCCTTCGATCTGGGCGACGAGGCGGACCGGCTCGAGGCCGCGATCGAGACGGTGCTGGCCGAAGGCAAGCGCACCGCCGATCTGCTGGGCGAAGAGGGCGTCACGCCGGTCACGACGACCGAAATGGGCGACGCGATCCTCGCAGCACTCGATGCGAGCCTCTGAAGGCGACCTTTACCGCGGGACAGACGTTTTTCCCGGTATCCATTTGTAAATAAATAGGAAAGCAGGCTGGACGGTTTGCTTTCCGGACGAAGACGCAGAAACCGCGCACCCCACCTGGTGCGCGGTTTTCGTTCAGTCAAAGGTCATTCGGCGCGACAAGCGCACATTTCTTTGGCGTGGCCCTGCCGCACGGCGCAAAACCGCAGCCGTCGCTTGCAAAGCTCGGGCAAACGCGGTTGGGATGGCCGCAACACGGAGCACTCCATGAACCTGTCCGGCCCTCTCTACGCGCTCGTGGCCTTCGGCATCTACGCGACCCACGACGTCATCATCAAGTTCCTGGGGGGCAGCTACTCGCCGTTCCAGCTTATCTTCTTTTCCACCCTGTTCTCGTTCCCGCTGGTCACCTTCATGCTCATGCGGGACGCGACATCGGGGAACCTGCGGCCCGTGCATCCGTGGTGGACGGCGATCCGCACAGTGCTGGCGTCGATCACCGGGTTCTCGGCGTTCTATGCCTTTTCGGTCCTGCCACTGGCCCAGACCTATGTCTTGCTCTTTGCCACGCCCCTGCTCATCACCCTCCTGTCCATCCCGATGCTGGGCGAGCGGGTGGGGCTGCACCGGCTGGGCGCGGTCCTCGCGGGCCTGATCGGGGTGTTGGTGGTGCTGCAACCGGGGGCGACAGACCTGACGCTGGGCCATGCCGCCGGGGTGACATCGGCGGTGTGCAATGCATTCGCAAGCGTGATCGTGCGCAAGATCGGGCGGGACGAGCGGCCCGTGGTTCTCATGCTCTATCCGATGGCCGCGAATTTCGTGCTGATGGGCGTGCTGCTCGCCTTCGTCTATAAACCGATGCCGGTGGAGCACGTTGGGGGCTTGGCCGTAATCTCGGCCCTCGGGTTCATCGCGGGGCTTGTCCTGATCTCGGCCTACAAGAACGGGGACGCGGCCATCGTCGCGCCGATGCAGTATTCCCAGATCATCTGGGCGAGCCTGTTCGGCTATTTCATCTTTGGCGAGTCGCTGGAGCGTGCCACGGTCATCGGGGCGGGGATCATCATTTTGTCCGGGCTCTATATCGTATTCCGTGAGGCGCGGCTGGGCGCGAAATCGCAGACGCCGGTGATCCGAACCCGCTCGCGCGGGTCCACTGCGGCGAGCTTCCGCATATCACCGATCCTGCGCCGTTCGACTACACGGGAACCGGCCGAATAACCCCTTGCCAAGCCCCAGTGCGTGGGCTATTCCGCGCGCCACGGTCGGAGTGTAGCTCAGCCTGGTAGAGCACTGTCTTCGGGAGGCAGGGGTCGGAGGTTCGAATCCTCTCACTCCGACCAAGAAAACAAGGCGCCTTCGGGCGTCTTTTTTTTTGTTTTCAGGGTTCTGGCCGCAACGAAGTCCGCAGCGTTTCAGATTGGATGTGTGCCCGATCCGTTCACTTTAGGCACGAAAGGCACCTCACAGCGCATCAAGGTCGTGATGCGGTCCGAGTTCTTGAGCGCCTTCCGACTGGCGAAACAGCTCACGACGCCAATCGATACATGCGTGTCGAGATGCGCTCGATCGTGCCCTTCTTTCTAAGGAATGTCAGCGTTCGGCTCACGCTTTCGGCGCTGGTGTTCAGGTAGTGAGACATATCGCTTCGAGACATCGCGAAGGTCACGGTCCTGGATTTCTGGCGGGAGGACAAATCCTTGATGAACCACAGCAGGCGATCAGATACTGCTCCGCTGCGGGCCTGGATCAGCCGGCGTTGATCCTGCCCCGCCTGTTCCGCAATGGCCTGGCTGAACAGCTCTACCGCCTCTGCTCGCTGCGGGTCGTCCAAGGACAACAAGCCTGGCCGCACATCGCAGACACTGGTGTCTTCGAGTGCGGTAATTGCGACGTCCTGATCACTCACCGAGCAAACAAGGGGCTCTCCCGGGAAGAGGAAGCCGGCTGTCTCGGGGTGTCCATCAATGTTGAGAAACTCGACCTTCAAGGCGCCGAAACGCACGATCGCGAAATGCGTGGTGAGATCCTCACAGCTGCGCATCGTTCCCTTGGAAAGGTGGAATTCAGTAACAGCGGGCGCGCCGAACGAGGCGCCGGTCGGGGGCGCGATCATACCTTGGAGCGGGCAAACCTCGCATATTCCAGAAGACCCGGTTCTCTTCATGGCGCGTCCTTTCAAACGTCTCGCGGTCAGCGAAAGCGCGATGTGAAAACCCCTCTCCCGAGTGCAGGAAAACTGACGCACATCAAAAAATCAACCGGCAGATGTGGAAAACTCCCCTGAGCATTCATCCGAAGCGGGAGGTCCAATGAACAATCCAAATACCTCTGAGCAAAGGGAAACATCTTCGCGCGGCCAAGAAACGGTGGCCTTCCTGTTCCTCGCCCTGGTCCTCTTTCCCATCCTCGCGGTGATTTTCGTGGGCGGCTTCGGCTTCGTCGTCTGGATGGAACAACTTCTGTTCGGTCCGCCGGGGAGTTGAGGACGATGGGTGCCCATCGTGCCTCTCGAATGTCGCGGCGCGCCCTTCTGGGTGGCCAGGATGACCGCGAGGTCATGCCGTGGACCGACGCTGCGACGATACAGGACAACTGCACAGGGTGCGGCGCATGTATCGACGCCTGCCCTGAGGGCATTCTGTCCGCGGGGCGTGGCGGGCATCCGGTGATCGATTTTTCCACGGCCTGCACCTTCTGTCGCGCTTGCGCCGAGGCATGCCCGGAGCCTGTCTTCGACCTCGAACGGGATCCGCCCTGGCAAGCGGTCGCAGTCATAGACAGCGCGTGCTTCGAACCGCAGGGAATCGCGTGCCGGGCCTGCGAAGATGAATGCGACGTGGACGCGCTGCGCGCCCGTCCGATGCTGGGAGGGCGTGCTGAGATGCGCGTCGACACCGACGCCTGCACCGGATGCGGAGGGTGCGTTTCATCCTGCCCGGCGGGCGCGATCAGCATAGTTGAATTGGAGGTCGCCGATGCCTGAGCACCACCTGTCCAGTCTGCTTGTACATGCAAAGCCCGAGAACATCGAAAGCGTCGCGAAACGGTTGGAAGCCGAGGGCTGTGAAGTTCACGCCACCACGCCCGAAGGCAAGTTGGTTGTCACGCTCGAAGCCGAGGGTCGGCGGACGCTCAATGACGCCCTGACCCGGATACAGCTCTTGCCCGGCGTTCTCGCAGCGACCCTCGTTTTCCACCATGTCGACGAGCCGGATGAGCTTGTGCGCCCTTTGTGACCCCAGCCAGTAAGCCAGGAGATTTGCCATGACGATGACAAGACGAGATGCGTTGAAGGCCAAGGCGATCGCAGCCGCCAGTGCCGCCGCGGGGATCACGGGCCCGGCGCTGGGCCAGAACATCCCGACCGCGCGCGACGAGACTGAATTGACGTGGTCCAAGGCGCCGTGCCGGTTCTGCGGCACAGGCTGCTCGGTCATGGTCGCCACCCGCAATGATCGGGTGGTCGCGACGCATGGCGATGCCGAGGCCGAAGTGAACCGTGGACTGAACTGCGTTAAGGGATATTTCCTGTCCAAGATCATGTATGGCGCGGACCGGCTTACCAAGCCGCTCCTGCGCAAGCGGAACGGGGTCTACGACAAGACCGGCGACTTCGAGGAAGTGAGCTGGGACGAGGCTTTCGATGTGATGGCCGAAAAGTTCAAGGAAACCCTCGCCGCCAAGGGGCCGGAAGCGGTGGGCATGTTCGGCTCCGGCCAGTGGACGGTGTGGGAGGGTTACGCGGCCTCCAAGCTCTACAAGGCCGGCTTCCGGTCGAACAACATCGACCCCAATGCGCGCCATTGCATGGCCTCGGCCGTCGCCGGGTTCATCCGCACCTTCGGGATTGATGAGCCGATGGGGTGCTACGACGATTTCGAACATGCCGATGCCTTCGTCCTGTGGGGGGCGAACATGGCCGAGATGCACCCGATCCTCTGGACGCGGCTGACCGACCGGCGGCTGTCGGCCCCCGAAACCGAGGTCGTCGTCCTCTCGACCTATCGCAACCGGTGCTACGATCTGGCCGATATGGACATGACGTTCACCCCTCAGTCCGACCTTGCGCTGCTCAACGCAATCGCGCGCCATATCATCAAGACCGATCGCGTGAACTGGGATTTCGTCGACGCCCATGTGAACTTCAAGCGTGGTAACGCGGACATCGGATACGGCCTGCGCCCCGAACACCCGTTGGAACAGGCGGCGGCCAACCCGGACAAGGCAGGCGGGTTCGAGGACATGAGCTTCGAGGATTTCGAAACGTTCCTGGAACCCTACACTTTCGAATACGCTGAGGAACTGTCCGGCGTGCCAGCCAGCCGGATCGAGGCCTTGGCCGAGATCTATGCTGACCCGAACAAGAAGGTCATGTCGCTTTGGACAATGGGCGTGAACCAGCACACCCGGGGCGTCTGGGTGAACAACATGATCTACAACCTGCACCTTCTGACCGGGAAGATCGCGGAGCCGGGCAACTCGCCGTTCTCGCTGACTGGGCAGCCGTCCGCCTGTGGCACGGCGCGCGAGGTGGGCACTTTCGCGCACCGGCTTCCCGCCGATCTGGTCGTCGCGAACCCGGAACATCGCAAGGTGGCCGAAGACATCTGGAAACTGCCCGAGGGCACGGTGCCCGGCTGGGTCGGCGCACATGCTGTGCTCCAGAACCGCAAGCTCAAGGACGGCGAAATCAACGCCTATTGGATTCAGGTGAACAACAACCTTCAAGCGGCTCCGAACCTCTTGGAGGAAACCTATCCCGGCTATCGCAACCCCGACAATTTCATCGTGGTCTCCGATGCCTATCCGACCGTGACCGCCCAGGCCGCCGATCTGGTCCTGCCCACCGCGATGTGGGTCGAGAAAGAGGGGGCCTATGGCAACGCCGAGCGCCGCACGCAGTTCTGGCATCAGTTGGTCGATGCGCCGGGTGAGGCCAAGTCGGACATGTGGCAGGTCGTCGAGTTTTCCAAGCGGTTCACGACGGACGAGGTCTGGCCGACCGAGATCCTCGACGCCGCCCCCGAATATCGCGGCAAGACGCTGTTCGACGTGCTGTTCGCCAACGGCAACGTCGACGCCTTCGAGCTGTCCGAAACTGAAGAGCATCCGAACCACGAGAGCACCGACTTCGGCTTTTACATCCAGAAGGGGCTTTTCGAGGAATACGCGCGGTTCGGACGCGATCACGGTCATGACCTTGCCGATTTCGATACCTATCATCAGGTGCGCGGTCTGCGTTGGCCGGTGGTCGATGGCAAGGAAACCAAATGGCGGTATCGCGAAGGGTATGACCCCTATGTGACGCCGGGCGCCGGGGTCGAATTCTACGGCAAGCCCGATGGACGCGCCAACATCTTCGCGCTGCCCTATGAGCCGCCGGCGGAAAGCCCGGATGACGAATTTCCATTCTGGCTGGTCACGGGGCGGGTGTTGGAACACTGGCATTCGGGATCGATGACCGACAGGGTGCCGGAGCTACATCAAGCCTATCCCAACGCGATGGTCTACATGCACCCCGAAGACGCGGCCGAGTTGGGCGTGCACAGGGGAAGCGAGGTCAAGCTGAGTTCCCGGCGGGGCGACATGCTGACCCGTGTCGAAACGCGCGGGCGAAACAAGGTGCCGCGCGGATTGATCTTCGTGCCCTGGTTCGATGCAAACCAGCTCATCAACAAGCTGACACTGGATGCGACCGACCCGATTTCGAAACAGACGGACTTCAAGAAGTGCGCCTGCAAGGTGGAGGCAGCGGTATGAGAATGTCACGCACAACACTTCAAATCACAGCGCTCGCTTGCGTGCTCGCCACCGGGGTCGCGGTCGCGCAGCAGTCGACGATCTCGACCCTGCGCCCGACGCCACCGACCGAGGACGAAACGCCGCCGCCCATGCGCCCGGCGATCGACACCGACATCCGCGAAGTGCGCAATTATCCCGAACAGCCTCCGGTCATTCCCCACGACATCGAGGGCTATGAGCTTAGCGCGAATTTCAACAAGTGCCTGTCCTGCCATGAACGCGCTGCGACCGGGCAAAGTCAGGCGCCCATGGTGTCTGTCACGCACTATATCGACCGTCACCAACAGGTCCTGGCCCAGGTTTCGCCGCGCCGCTACTTCTGCACCCAGTGCCATGTGAGCCAGACCGAAGACGCGCCGCTGGTGGCGAATACCTTTATCGACATCGACACGCTCATCGGCATGAGCCAGGAAAGCGAGTGACGGCCCATGCGCAATTTCATCAAAACGCTCTGGCAGGTCATGCGCCGCCCAAGCACCCATTACTCGCTGGGTTTCCTGACGCTTGGCGGGTTCATCGGGGGCATCGTTTTCTGGGGTGGCTTCAATACAGCCCTCGAAGCGACGAATACCGAGGCCTTCTGCATCAGCTGCCACGAAATGGAAGCGAATCTTTACGCTGATCTCCAGCAAACGGTGCATTTTACCAATGCCTCGGGCGTGCGGGCCAAGTGTTCAGACTGCCACGTTCCCCACGAATGGACGAACAAGATCGCCCGAAAAATCGCCGCGTCGAAAGAGGTCTACGGCAAGATTTTCGGCACCATCAGCACGCGCGAGAAGTTCGAGGAACACCGGCTCGAAATGGCGCGTCGCGAATGGGCGCGTTTCGAAGCGAACGACAGCCTCGAATGCCGAAACTGTCATAGTTTCACCGCGATGGATTTTTCGCGCCAAAGCCCGCGCGCAGCCGAGCAGCACGAGCGGATGGTCGGCTCTGGCGAGGCGACCTGCATCGATTGCCACAAAGGGATCGCGCACACGCTCCCGAACATGTCCCAAGAACAGGCTCGGGTGCTGCTGTCGCCGCCCCAGTTGCCCGGGGACGGCTCGGAACAGGTCGAAGCCTATCTTGAGCAAACGCAGATACAATAGCGGCCACCAATCGCCCGGTTCATTGCGAAATCACAATACTTCGCAAGCTGCGGTTCCTTAGATTGTGTCCTACCCGTCCGGGCCGCCCGAACGGGTTGGGACGAAAGGAAACCGATATGCTCAACAACATCGGTCTTCCCGGCCTCGCGATCATTGCGATGGTCGTGATCGTGCTCTTCGGACGCGGAAAGTTGTCGTCGATTATGGGGGAGGTCGGACAAGGCATCACCTCATTCCGCAAGGGGATCGAAACCAAAGACGACAAGGACGAGAACGCGGCAGTCTGAACTCTCACCCGGTAACTGCCGAACGCCGCCGGTGTGCCCGGCGGCGTTTACTGGTTCCTCCGCTCCACCTCCTGCCCCTCGCCGCAGCCCCGGCGACAGGGCAATCGCGAAAGTCAGTCGGCGGCGTTCGTGATCGTCGCGGCCTTGAGCGCCTCGAGCCCGTCGCCGATGCCGGTCAGGTCCAGACGGAAGATCAGCGGTTCGCTGCGCAGGCCGGGGCGGTAGCCGGCGACGACGCCGCCTTCGGCCTCGGCATAGGCCCGGAGCGCTTCCAGATCCTCGGACAAGAGCGCTTCACACAGATCCGCCGAGCAGGACTGCCAGACGAATTCCGCACGCTCGTCGCTGTCCTCGGGCTTGAACGCGAAGCCAGAGGGGAAATAGACCCCGTTCGGCACGCGTGCGGCGAGGAAACTCTGTTCGCCATCGCCGGACCAGAAGGCCAGAACCTCGGCCAGGAAAGCGTTGTCGGAGGAGCGGACGAGGCGCTGGGACAGGACGCAGGCAGTTTCACCCACGGCCACCGCCTCACACGTCACGGTCCAGGCGCCGAAGCGCTGACCGTTGGCAATCCGCACCGGGGCCGGGGAGCTTTCGCTCTCGGTTGCTTCGGTTTCGGCCTCGGTCGTCTCGTCCTGCGCGAAACCGAAGGCCGGCAGGGTACACAGCGCCGAAATGGCGGCCAGTTTGGTCAGTCGAAAAGTCATGCGCCGGATCTCCCGCATCCTGAAGTTACACAATCACCCGGCGCATTCCTCAGAACGTCACCGAAATGGAACCGCCGATCATCGGGGCCGCGCTGGGCGTGGCCCAGCCGACGATGCCCGTCGTGATCGGTTTGGCGACGAAGATGTCACCGAAGACGTTGTTGCCCCGCGTGAAGCTGGTGCCGACGCCCACGGAACTGGCCAGCCCGAGCGGTGCGCGCGTGCTGTCGAAGGCCTGCCCGATGTCGCCGAAGACGAAGGGGCGGATGCCGATGCCAGCGCCGAGGGCGAAGGGGGCGGATTTCTCGATCTGGAAGCGGGCGACATAGCCGCTGTCCCCGACCGAGAGGTTGGTCGGATAGCCCCGGACGGCCCCCGGCGCTGTGACGCTGAAGGTGTTCCATGTGGGCATGGTCCCGACGAGCGCGGCCTGACCGGAAAGCGAGACCGAACTGAAGATGTGCTCGCCCAGAGACAATGCGAAGAGCGCGGAGCCGGAGACCGAGACATAGGTGTTCCCGGTCGTGGCGAAGACAGCGTCGGAATAGCTGCCGGCCGTGATCTGCCCGCCTGCCGAAAGGCTCCAGCCGTCGCCGTTGATATACCCCGAGGCACCGAGGCTGCCCTGCGGGCCCCATTGGTTGAGCGTCTGGACCCCGAGAAGAGCGGTGCGTTCCCAGTTGTAGGTGCCGGTGGCGGAAAGCGAGAGGCCGCGGTTTGCTTCGGCGATGACCGGCAGGGTGAAGCCTGCGGTCGCCGAGCGGCTGCGCCCGGTGACGCGGGGCGCAGTGATCGAGGCGGAGTTGGTGCCAAGCAGGATCAGAGACACCTTCCCGCCGTTGGGCAGGACCACGCGGGAGTAGTCCACGGATCCCGTGAGCGACCCTTGCCGAAGGAGCGCCGCGACGGTGAGCGGGTCGTTCCAGCCGGTGAGCCCGTTGATCGTGTGCGACACGCCGAGTTGCGGACGCCCGAACGCCGCAGAGCCGTAGTTGTCGAGCGTCACGCTTGTCACATGGCGCTGGATGTCGGGCACGTTCACCACGACATCGACGGTGTTCTCGGCGGACGGGACATAGTCGTAGGCCAGAGGCAGGCCGTCCGTCGCCTGTAGCCTGGCGACGCGTGGATCGATCACACGGTCATCTGCCAACTCGCCCTGCGCAGGTCGAGCTCACTGCGCTTCTCAACAACGTGCGGCGGCTTGCAGAGCGACATGACCTTCAACGTGATGCGTCGCTTGGACCAGAAGGGCGGATCGTCACCGCGCGGGTCGGCACCCGGCGGCTGGACGTGGAACTTCACGGACCGGAGGATGGCGATCCGGTGATCTTCCTGCATGGGATGCTGGACGGCACGGCGCTCACCCGCAAAAGCCAGGAGCTCCTTTCCGGGCACAACCTGCGCTTCATTTGCCCGCACCGGCCCAGCTTCGGCCAGTCTGACCCTGATCCGGGCGACTTCAGCGACGCGCCGCAGCGGTTTGCCGGGGATCTGAAGCAGATCTGCGGGCAACTTGGCGTGTCCGATCCGGTGCTCGTCGGTCACATGGCCGGGTCGGTCTATGCCTTCGCCGCCGCTGCGGTGTGCGACCCCCGTGCCGTGGTCTGCGTCTCAGGCGGCGTGCCGATCACGTCACGACAGCAGATCAGCGCCATGACGCGACGCCAACGGCTCGTCGCCTTCACCGCGCTCCATGCCCCGAACATGCTGCCCTATGTCCTGCGGGCAGGTATTCACCAGCTCAAGAACGGCGGAGACAAGCGGTTCATGACCTCGCTTTATGAAAACGCTCCGGTGGACTTCGCTGTGACGCAGGACCCCGAGATCCGGTGGCTTATCCTTGACGGATACCAATTCTCGGTGCGCCAGGGGCATCAGGCGTTCGAGATCGACAGCCAACAGGTCGTGCGGGATTGGAGCCATCTCGTCGAAGCGTCGCAGGCCCCGGTCCACCTGTTCCACGGGGCCCATGACAGCGTGGTGACCGTGGAGTCGGTGCGCGCATTCGCCGGACGGCTGGGCGAGCGGGCGCGGGTCACCGTGCTAGAAGCTTCCGGTCAGCTCCTGTTCTACAAGGAGCCACGCGTTGTGCTGGAACGGCTCCGCCACATCTTCGATCAGTCGCAGGCCTGAGCGGCCGTCCAAGCCCGCGTCACGCCGAAAAGCGAGACCGGGACGATGAGCGGGCGGACCTCCGGCAGGGGCCGGAATCCGAAGAAAACACTGGTGCCGCGTTTGAGTCGCTCGACCTCTTCCGCCCCGATGGGGGCGGAGGCGAGGCAGGTGCGGTCAGTGCAGCTTTGCCATGTGAGGCCGATGGCTTCTTCCCCTCGCGGATGGGTGTAGGTCAGCGGCTGGGACAGGGCAGCACCCAAAGGCACCCGCGCGGTCATGATGGCCGGATGCTCGGGATCGTCCTGCGGCAGGAGCGCGACACTCAAGAGGCCGGACCCGGCGTCCCGCAAGCCTACGGAGATCATGGCGAGGCAGCCCGCCGCACCGCGCACCATGGACCAGTCCCGATAAGTTTCATCGGCGGCTTGCGCCCGGACCGGCAGGGCAAGAAGCACAATGATCGCAAGTATGAGTGACCGGTTCACCATGTGGCATGAAGGGCGGGGCCAGCCCGCCCTGTCAATCGCAAGCGGAGTGAATTCCGCGCCTTGCCTTGTCAAATGCGCCAAACATCGCGACGATTGGTGCCGCAAATCGGGGGAGGGACATGAACTCGATCGACCGGAAACTGGACGACGCCGCACGCGCGGCCTGGCTGTCGCATGTGGGCGGCAAGAAACAGGACGAGATCGCGCGGATCATGGGCATTTCCCGCCAATCCGCACAACGCCTCCTTTCGCAGGCTCATGCAGCGGGGCTGGTGAAGGTGCGCATCGACCACCCCATTGCGCGGTGCATGGGGATCGCAAGCCGCCTGCGCGAGGTCTATGGCCTCGACATCTGCGAGGTGGTTCCGTCTCTGGGTGGCGCGCGTGAAAGCGGCGCGGCCGTCGCGACGGCGACGGGTGACATGATTGAGCGTTGGTTGCTGTCGGTCGAACCCGTCGTCATCGGGCTTGGCACCGGGCGGACGCTGAGAGCCGCCGTCGAGCACCTGCCGCACCTCGACTGTGCCCAGCACCGGATCGTGTCGCTGACCGGGAACATCGCGCCGGACGGGTCGACCGCTCATTACAACGTGCTCTTCACCATCGCGGACAAGGTTACCGCCACGACCTATCCGATGACCATGCCGGTGATCTCGGCCACGGCGGAAGAACGGGCCGCGCTGATCGGGCAGAAGACGCTGGAAACCGCGCGGGAGCTGACACAAAGGACCGATGTGCGTTTCATCGGGGTCGGGACCATCGCCGATCCCGCGCCGCTTGCACTCGACGGGTTCATCTCGGTCACCGATCAGGAACGGTTGATCGGGAAGGGCGCGGTGGGCGAAGTGATCGGCTGGGTGTTCGATGCGCACGGGCGACTGATCGAGGACACGGTGAACGAGCGTGTAAGTTCCGCCCCGGTCCTGCCCGGCCCGACGGAGCCGACCATCGCCTGTGCCTATGGCCGCGACAAGATCCCAGCGATTCGGGCCGCCGTCGAAGGACGACTTGTGAATGGCCTGATCACGGACGAAGAAACCGCGATAGCGCTAACAGAATCTTCCTGACTCAATATAGCGAATGGAATCAACAGGCTGCCCGCGATTGCTGCGGTGCAGAGATGAATTGCGTTGACGTGAGTCAGGCGAAAATGAATAATTGCCCTTGAGCTTGGCAATTGCTCACCACTTTTGGGAGGACATAATGAACACGACGATCCGCGCCCTTTTGGGTGCTACCGCACTTACGGCCACGGCGTTTGCCGCGACCGCTGCGAGCCACGAAAACACCACCCTGACCATCGCCACCGTGAACAATGGCGACATGATCCGGATGCAGGGCCTCGCCGACAACTTCACCGAGGAAACTGGCATAGAGCTGGAATGGGTCACGCTGGAAGAGAACGTGCTGCGTCAGCGTGTGACACAGGACATCGCCACCAATGGCGGCCAGTTCGACGTTATGACCATCGGCACCTATGAAGTTCCGATCTGGGGCGCGCAGGACTGGCTCGTATCACTCAATGACCTGCCGGCCGAGTATGACGTGGACGACCTCCTCCCCGCCATCCGCGGCGGCCTGACCGTCGATGGCGAGCTCTACGCCGCGCCGTTCTACGGCGAAAGCTCGATGGTCATGTACCGCACCGACCTGATGGAAGCAGCCGGCATGGAAATGCCCGAAGCCCCGACCTGGGACTTCATCGCGGAAGCGGCAGCGGCAATGACCGACAAGAGCAACGAGGTTTACGGCATCTGCCTGCGCGGCAAGGCCGGCTGGGGCGAGAACATGGCGTTCTTGTCGGCCATGGGTAACTCGTTCGGCGCGCGCTGGTTCGACATGGACTGGAACCCGCAATTCGATACGCCGGAGTGGGAAGCGACACTGACCACCTATCTCGACCTGATGAACAACTACGGCCCGCCGGGCGCATCGTCGAACGGCTTTAACGAGAACCTCGCGCTGTTCCAGCAGGGCAAGTGCGGCATGTGGATCGACGCCACCGTCGCCGCGTCCTTTGTGACCAACCCCGAGGACTCGACTGTTGCGGACAAGGTGGGTTTCGCGCTCGCCCCCGATAACGGTCTGGGCAAGCGCGGCAACTGGCTCTGGGCATGGTCGCTGGCCGTTCCCGCCGGATCTGACTCCCCTGATGCGGCCAAGGAATTCATCGCTTGGGCGACGTCCAAGGAATACACCGCGCTGGTGGCAGAAAACGAAGGCTGGGCCAATGTTCCGCCGGGCACCCGCACCTCGCTCTACGAAAACCCGGAGTACCAGAAGGTGCCGTTCGCCGAGATGACGCTTCAGTCGATCAACGCGGCCGACCCGACGAACCCGACGGTCGACGAGGTTCCCTACACCGGCGTTCAGTTCGTCGCGATCCCCGAGTTCCAGTCCATCGGGACCGCTGTGGGTCAGACCTTCTCGTCTGCGCTCGCCGGCCAGACCTCGGCCGAAGACGCGCTCACACAAGCGCAGGCCCTCACCGAGCGTGAGATGAAGCGCGCGGGCTACATCGAGTAAACCCTCCTCCCGGGTCGGCCTTCGGGCCGGCCCACACTCTCCAATCAGGTCTATAGCAATCACCCGGCCACGCGTTCCGGGTCATTCCTTCAACCCTGTCGGGACACACAGGATCGGGAACCAGCCACATGGCGACGAAAGCTTCACGCACGGCCGCACGGGCCATGATCTCACCTTCGGTCATCCTGCTGCTTGGCTGGATGCTGATACCCTTAGGGCTGACGATCTACTTTTCGTTGCTGCGCTACAATCTTCTGATGCCGGGGCCGACACCCTTTGTCGGATTCGAGAATTACGAGTTCTTCCTGACGAATCCCGCGTTTAAGACATCGCTCATCAACACGCTGCTGCTGGTCGGCGGCGTGCTGGTCATCACGGTCGTGGGCGGTGTCCTCCTCGCCCTGCTCCTGAACCTTGAAATGTGGGGACAGGGAATCGTGCGGGTCCTGGTTATCGCCCCGTTCTTCGTCATGCCGACCGTTTCGGCGCTTGTGTGGAAGAACATGTTCATGAACCCGGTCAACGGTCTGTTCGGTTACCTTTTCAAGAGCGTCGGTCTGGAACCTTTCGACTTCCTCAGTCAGGCCCCGCTTGCCTCGATCATCGGGATCGTGAGTTGGCAATGGCTCCCGTTCGCGACGCTTATCCTGCTCACGGCGATCCAGTCTCTCGACAGCGAGCAGCTCGAAGCGGCCGAGATGGACGGCGCGGGCGCTTTCAGCCGGTTCTTCTACATCACCCTGCCGCACCTCGCGCGCTCCATAACCGTCGTGATCCTGATTCAGACCATCTTCCTCCTGTCCGTCTTCGCGGAGATCTTCGTCACCACGAACGGCGGGCCGGGCAACGCATCCACGAACCTGACCTTCCTGATCTACAAGGAAAGCCTGCTTAGTTTCGACGTGGGCGCGGGCTCCGCCGGTGGCGTCGTCGCCATCATCCTCGCCAATATCGTTGCGATCTTCCTGATGCGGATGATCGGCAAGAACCTCGACGCCTGAGGAGGGGGACCCATGGCACGCGCAGTCACCACGCAACGCAAGGCACTCAACACGCTGATCGCCTGGATCATCGGGCTCCTGATCTTCTTCCCGATCCTCTGGATCGCGATCCTGAGCTTTCATTCGGAGGGCGACGCGATCAAGCGGCCGCTCGAAGTGCTCACGTCGCAATGGACGTTCGAGAGCTATGCAACGGTTCAGGAACGCTCCAACTACTTCCGCCATTTCTGGAATTCGGTCATCATTTCGGTGGGCTCCACGGTCCTCGGCCTCCTCATCGCCGTGCCCAGCGCCTGGGCAATGGCCTTTGTCCCCGGACGGCGGACCAAGGATGTGCTGATGTGGATGCTGTCGACCAAGATGCTTCCACCGGTCGGCGTTCTGCTCCCCATCTACCTGATCTGTCAGAAGCTCGGCGTTCTCGACACCCGCATCGCGCTGGTCTTCATCCTCATGATGATCAACCTGCCGATCATCATCTGGATGCTCTACACATACTTCCGCGAAATTCCGGGCGAAATCCTCGAAGCGGCGCGCATGGACGGGGCCTCGCTGCGCAACGAGGTGATCTATGTCCTCCTGCCCATGGCCGTGCCGGGCATCGCCTCTACCCTCCTTCTGAACATCATCCTCGCCTGGAACGAGGCTTTCTGGACGCTCACGCTGACTGCCGCCAAGGCCGCGCCGTTGACCGCGTTCATCGCCAGTTACTCGTCGCCCGAGGGCCTGTTCTACGCGAAACTTTCGGCGGCCTCGATCATGGCCATCGCGCCGATCCTCATCATGGGCTGGTTCAGCCAGAAACAACTCGTCCGGGGCCTGACCTTCGGCGCGGTGAAATAAGGAAAGACCATGGGACGCATCACGCTGGATAAAGTGACCAAGGCGTTCGGCGACGTGGAGGTGATCCCGCCGCTGGACCTGACCATTGACGACGGTGAATTCGTCGTTTTCGTCGGGCCGTCTGGCTGCGGAAAATCGACCCTATTACGGCTGATTGCGGGCCTCGAAGATGTGACATCTGGCGAAATCCGCATCGACAAACAACCGGCGACGCACTTGCCCCCGGCCAAACGCGGCCTTGCGATGGTGTTCCAGTCCTACGCGCTGTATCCGCACATGTCCGTGCGCAAGAACATCGCCTTTCCGATGAAGATGGCGGGCATCTCCGAAGCTGAACAGAAGCGCAAGATCGAGGATGCCGCGCGGGTGCTGAACCTGACCGACTACCTCGACCGGCGCCCCGGCCAGCTATCCGGTGGTCAGCGTCAACGGGTCGCCATCGGGCGGGCCATCGTCCGTGAACCGGCCGCGTTCCTGTTTGACGAGCCGCTCTCCAACCTCGACGCCGCTCTGCGCGTCGGGATGCGCCTGGAGATCTCCGAACTGCACGAGCGGCTCAAGACGACGATGATCTACGTCACGCACGATCAGGTCGAAGCCATGACGATGGCCGACAAGATCGTCGTGCTCCGGAAAGGCGTGATCGAGCAGGTGGGTAGCCCGCTGGAGCTTTACACCGCCCCGCGCAACACCTTTGTCGCGAGCTTCATCGGCTCGCCCAAGATGAACCTGATCGAAGGGGCGGAAGCGGCCAAGCACGACGCCAAGACGATCGGCATTCGGCCCGAGCATCTGGCGGCGTCCTCCACCGAAGGGGAATGGAAGGGAACCGTCATGGTGTCTGAACACCTCGGCTCCGACACGTTCCTGCACGTCACGGAGACCGGCCTTGCCGAGACGATGACGGTTCGCGTCGGCGGCGAGTTCAGCGTGCGGCACGGCGATACCGTTTTTCTCACCCCCGACATGACGAAGGTCCATAGGTTCGACGCGGCGGGTCTGCGCATCGCATGAAACGGCTGGACGGAAAGACGGCATTGATCACCGGGTCGGCTCGCGGCATTGGGCTGGCGTTCGCCGGTGCTTACGTCCGTGAAGGTGCGCGCGTGGCGCTCGCGGACATCGACTTCGCTCGTGCGAAGGAGGCTGCCGGGGAAATTGGCGGCGCGGCATTTGCAGTCGAGATGGATGTTACGGACCAGGGGTCGATTGACGCTGCTGTCGCCGAAACAGTTTCTAACGCTGGTGACATTGACATTCTCATAAACAACGCTGCGGTCTTTTCCGCCGCTCCCATCGCCGAGATCGAGAGAGAAGATTTCGAGCGCGTCATGGCAATCAACGTGAGCGGCACACTGTTCACGATGCAGGCGGTCGCGAAGCACATGATCGAACGCGGCAAAGGCGGAAAGATCATCAACATGGCGTCGCAAGCGGGGCGCCGGGGTGAGGCGCTTGTCAGTGTCTATTGCGCGTCAAAAGCCGCTGTCATCTCGCTCACCCAATCTGCCGGACTGAACCTGATCGCGCATGGAATCAATGTGAACGCCATCGCTCCGGGTGTGGTGGAGGGAGAGCATTGGGACGGCGTGGATGCCTTCTTCGCGAAGTACGAAAACAAGCCGCGCGGCCAGAAAAGGCGCGAGGTCGGTGAGGCCGTACCTTTTGGTCGTATGGGCCAAGCCGAAGACCTGACCGGGATGGCGATCTTCCTCGCCTCCGATGAGGCCGACTACATCGTCGCACAGACATACAATGTCGACGGCGGGAACTGGATGAGCTGATGGCGCCGATAAGACTATCCCTCGATACCCTCGAATCCCTGCCTGCCGCCGTCGCGCGCCCGGGCTATGAACGCTCCGACCTGTCAGCCGGGATCGTGCATTTCGGAGTCGGGAACTTCCACCGGGCGCACCAAGCAGAGTATCTGGACCGGCTCTTTTCATCCGGCGAGAGCCGGGACTGGGCGCTTATCGGCGCCGGCGTGTTCGAGGGCGAGCGCAAGGGGCGCGACGTTCTGGCCGAGCAGGATTGGTTGACCACGCTGGTCGAGCAGGAGGCCGACCGCAGCGAGGCGCGCGTTCTGGGCTCGATGATCGATTATGTGGAACCCGCGAATGCGGAGGCGATCATCGCCTGCCTCGCGTGCGCTGACATCCGGATTGTGTCGTTGACGATCACCGAGGGCGGTTATTTCCTCGACTCGCAGGATCGGTTTGATCCGGGCCATCCTGCGATCCTCGCCGACGCCGAAATGCCAGACGGCCCGAAGACGGTGTTCGGCATGATCCTTGCCGGTCTGCGTGCGCGACGTTCGGCGGGGCTGGACCCGTTCACAGTGATGTCCTGTGACAACATTCCCCATAACGGCGTCGTGACGCGTAACGCTCTCACCGGCCTTGCCGCGCTATCCGATCCCGGCTTCGCCGCTTGGATCGGGGAAAACGTGGCCTTCCCGAACGGGATGGTGGACCGCATTACGCCTGCCACCACCGACCGGGAACGTGAAATCCTGCGCAATGACTTTGGTGTCGAGGACAGCTGGCCGGTCTTCTGTGAGGGCTTCACCCAGTGGGTGTTGGAGGACAACTTTCCACTCGGACGCCCTGCGTTCGAGAAGGTGGGTGTGCAGTTCGTTGAAGATGTCTCGCCTTTCGAGCTGATGAAGCTGCGCGTCTTGAACGGCGGGCATGCGACGATCGCCTATCCGGCGGGTCTTCTAGGCATCCACTATGTTCACGAAGCGATGGAGCATCCTGTGATCCGGGCTTTTCTGCGCAAGCTCACCGAGACCGAGGTCATCCCGACCGTTCCCCCGGTGCCGGATACTGATGTCAGAGCCTATTTCGACTTGATCGAATCGCGGTTCTCGAACCCCAAGATCGGCGACACTGTACGCCGGCTATGCCTGGACGGATCGAACCGGCAGCCGAAATTCATCGTGCCGGTCCTTCGCGATGCCCTGGCCTCGGGCGGATCGGTCGAAGGGCTCGCGCTGGAAAGCGCGCTTTGGTGTCGCTACTGCGCAGGCGAGGATGAAGCGGGTGCGATCATCGCGCCAAACGACCCGAACTGGGACGCGCTGGTGCCTGTCGCGCGGGCTGCACGGGAGTGTCCCGAGGTTTGGCTCACTCAGGAAAACATTTATGGCGCGGTTGGCCGCGATCCAACGTTCATCGCGGCCTTTGGTCGTTGGCTCGGCATGCTATGGTCCGAGGGAACCGTCGCCACGCTCGAATCCTACCTTGCCGAAAGCTGATCCATGACCCCGACCCTCGCCCCACGGCTCGTGATCTTCGATTGCGACGGCGTGCTGGTGGACAGCGAGACGATTTCCCTGTCGGTCCTGTTGGACTATCTGGGCGCGGCAGGCGCAAGGATCAGCGAGGCGGAAGGCTATCGCCACCTGCTCGGTCGTTCGATCGCTTCCAATGCCGCTTGGCTCCGGGCGGAACATGGCGTGGACCTTGATGAGGCGGCACAATCAACACTGCGTCACACGCTGTTCGACCGGTTTCGGGCCGAATTAGAGCCTGTTTTAGGCGTTCAAGAGGTTCTTGATGCGCTCGACTGCCCTTATTGCGTCGCCTCGTCGAGCCAGCCCGACCGTATTCGGTTTTCCTTGACCGTGACGGGACTCATCGACCGTTTCGAGCCGTTCATTTTTTCCGCTTCACAAGTTGCGAACGGCAAGCCTGCGCCCGATCTGTTCCTGCTGGCCGCGAGCGAGATGGGCGTGGAACCGCGCGATTGCCTCGTGGTCGAGGACAGCCCTGCGGGCGTCCACGCGGCGCGTGCTGCGGTGATGCCTGTCGTGGGCTTCACGGGCGGGAGCCACGCAGGACCCGCGAACCTGAACGCGGTAGTTGCATCGGCAGGCCCGGATGCAATCATCGAAACCATGCAGGACCTGCGCGCCCTTCTGCGCGTTTCGGTCTGAATTCGGAGCGTCCATGACAAAATACGTTTGCGCAGTCGATGTCGGTACCCGCTCGGCGCGGGCGGCGTTGTTCGACGCGCAGGGCGTGATGCAGCCGAGAGAAGTCGAGCCGTTCGCGATCCATGTCTCGGGCGACGACATTGGCGAATACCGGTCTGCTGATATCTGGGCCGCGGTGTGTCGCGTGGTGCGGCGCGCGCGAGACGTAGCGGGGGTCAGAGCGGAGGATGTCGCGGGCCTCGCCTTCGACGCAACCTGTTCTCTCGTCTTGCTGGACGGACAGGGAGCCGGGGTGGCCATCGGGGACGGTGGACGCGACACGATCGCCTGGTTCGACCGGCGGGCACAGGTCGAGGCCCGGCAGGCTAGTCATGTCGGCGGACTCGTGATCGACCGCCTTGGCGGAGCCATGTCCCCAGAGATGCAAGTGCCCAAACTCATGTGGGTGCGCGATCACCGCCCCGCGGCCTGGGCGAAACTCGGGAGCTCGCTCGACCTTACCGACTGGCTCACCAGCAGGTCGATCGGCCGGGTCGTGCAGAGCCACGCGTGCCTGGCTACGAAATGGCCCTATCACCGGGATGCGGGTGGGTGGCAAAGGGCCTTTCTCGACGGGGTCGGGATGGGTGATCTGATTGAAAGGGTTTCGCTGCCGGACAGGGGCGCCGCGGTGGGAGAAGGCCTTGGCCCGTTGACCGCCGAGGCGGCGGCGGCGTTAGGTCTGACGACCGGGACGCTCGTTGGTGCGGGCCTGATCGACGGGTACGCCGGCGCGCTTGGATGCGAAGCGCTGGCCGGACGGGACGGGTGTGGCCGGGCGACCGCAATGGTCATCGGCACCTCGGCAGGTCTGATCGATACACGCGAGGCGCAACCGGAGCCTCGCGGACTCTGGGGGCCGTTTCGCGAGGTGATCCGGGACGAAACATGGTGTGTCGAGGGCGGGCTAACCCATGCCGGCGCACTGCTCGACCGGGTTTTGTCCCATTGGCCCACTATCGGTGTGGGGGGCATCGGGCATGATACGGTGTTGGGCGAGGTCGAGGCGCGGGTGTCGCAGCGAGGCTATGCTTTCGCCGACGACCTTCACGTTCTGCCCGACCCGAGCGGTATGCGCGGGACACCGATTTCATCTGATCCGGGTGGCTCGATCCACGGTCTGAGACCGGACGGGTCGCTCGCCGCGCTCGCCGCGCTCTATTGGCGCACCGCTGTCGCACTTGCCCTGAGCGTTGAGCAAGTTCTGGATCGTTTTTCGGAGTCAGGGCTTGGTTCGGACACGCTCGTCATGTCCGGGGGTCTCTCGGCCAGTCCCGTTCTCACGCAACTCTTCGCGGATGCAACGGGGCGCGACATTCTGCTCCCGGTGCGCTCAGACTGCATTCTGCTGGGCACGGCAATAGCGGCGAGCGTCGCATCCGGCCTTCACGGCGATCTGACCGAGGCGGGCAGGCGCATGGCACCCGCAGCGCGCCGGGTCGCGCCGAACCCGGACGCGCGATGCGCTCTCGCCCGCGACCGGGCGGTGTTTCGACAATTGCAGGAAAACCGCGAGTTGCTGGCGCGCCTTTAACGGCGCAGACGCGCGATCAGCCCGCTTTGCAGGTCAGGTAGGTCAGGACGGAATCTACGATCGTCTCACGCATGACGTTTTGCCCTTCGTCGGAAAAAAGCTCCTCGCCGAATTTCGTCGAGAAGCTCGGGCGATTGGACACGTTGTAGAAGGATTGGGCCTGAATCTGCCAATGCAGCATCAAAGCATCCACGTCTTTACGGAAGACGCCATCATCCTGACCCCGCGCGAGGATGCGTTCGACACGCTTCAGAGTGCGGAGGTTCAGGTCGCGCAGGAACTCTGACTTTTTCAGGTAAGCCGCGTGATTGACGTTCTCGTTCATCACCATTCGGATCAACTCGGGGTGTGCCCGGTGGTGTTCGAAGGTGAAACGGATAACGGCCCCCATTGCATCGCGGGGACCGAGGCCTTCGATGTCGATGTCTTCTTCACCGGCGCGGACCCGGGTATAGGCCGCTTCAAGTGCGGCAAGATACAGACCGTCCTTGTCACCGAAGTAGTAATAGATCATCCGTTTGGATGTTTTCGTCTTTTCCGCGATCTCGTCGATCCGCGCGCCGGCAAGCCCGTGCTCCGCGAATTCGGCCATCGCAACCATCAGGATGTCATGCTTGACGCCTTCGGCGTCTTGCTTCCAAGTCCTGCGCAGCTGTTCGTCTTTCATTTTTTCGCTCGCAAATGCCCATTTTTCTCTGCCCTCTGTCCTTAATGGTTAACATCCTATTGTTGTTCCACAAGGTAAGGTTTTCCTCTTTTTTCTGATTCCGGGTTTGAAAACAAGGGCTTACGGTTTGCCATTTCGCGAAACGCAAAATGGCAATGATGTAAACGATTACAAAGGGTTAATGAGAGGTTAACGTCGGGTTCCAGGCATTCACCGGTCCAGAAGCGCCGCCTGTTAGGAGTTGCCGGAAAACAACAACTCGAGGCACTGCCATGACCCAAGCATCGCCCCGGCTGACGCTGCCGTTCATTCAGCCTGCTCAAGCACAGAAACACGTCACCCATAACGAAGCCCTGCGGTTGCTGGACACCGTCGTCCAGTTGTCGCTGGATACGATGGGCGCGACCACGCCGCCTGCCTCACCCGGAAACGGCGATACGCACGCCATCGGGAGCGGTGCCACCGGCGACTGGGCCGGACATGATGGCGAGATCGCTACCTGGCTGGACGCAGCCTGGTACTTCCAGATCCCGAAGGCCGGTTGGCTCGCCACTATCGCTGGCGGAACCGACGTGTATGTCCACGATGGGAGCGACTGGACATTGGCCACAGCATCCGTGGACCTCGACAATGTGTCGGGGCTTGGCGTCAACACGGCCTCGGACACGACCAACCGTCTCGCCGTGTCTGCGCCGGCGACGCTTCTCAGCCATGAGGGCTCGGGGCATCAGCTCAAGATCAACAAAGCGGGGCTGTCCGATACTGCGTCGCTCCTCTTCCAGACAAACTGGTCGGGACGGGCGGAAATGGGGCTGGCAGGGAACGACCGTTTTTCCATCAAGGTGAGCGGTGACGGGTCGGCCTGGGATGAGGCGCTGAACATCGGGCCCGGCGAAGGCATCGTGACCACGGAGACCATGGTCGGCACGGTCTCGGCCACGCCCGGCGTCGGGTCGGCGGTGATCGAAGAGGGGAGCGGAGTGAACGGGAGCTTCACCAAATTTGCGGACGGCACGCTTATCTGCAGCACCGGCAGCTTCGCGACCCTCTCCGGCGCTGCGGCGACGTGGACCTTGCCGGAGGCATTCACCAACACTGATTTCACAGTCACCGCGACGGTCATCGGGAGCACGCCCGCAGTGGCGACCATTTCCGCCCGCACGACCTCCACCGTCACTATCGAGAGCTTCGACCTCTCCGGATCGGATACGGCGACGCCGGCCGTGACGTTGATGGCCGTGGGCCGCTGGTTCTGACGAAAACGCCACGGGTCGGGAAATTCTCCCGGCCCGTCTCACCTTCGCCCGAAAGCCGTGCTAATCGGTCGACAGACGAAGGGCGGAGCACATGGCGAAGACGATACATATCCTGAACGGACCGAACCTGAACCTGCTGGGCAAACGGCAGCCGGAGATTTACGGCGCCGACACGCTGGCGGATGTCGAGACGCGTTGCGCCACGCTGGGTGGTGAGCTTGGGCTGGAGACAGCCTTGTTCCAGTCGAACCACGAGGGTGAGATCGTCGACCAAATACACCAGGCACGCGACCGAGCGGCCGGGATCATCATCAACGCCGGGGCATACACCCACACTTCCGTCGCCATCCTCGACGCTCTCAACACGTTCGAAGGATCGGTGATAGAGGTGCATATCTCTAACATCCATGCGCGCGAGGCGTTTCGCCACCACTCCTACATGTCCGCCCGTGCCGATGGCGTGATCGTGGGATGCGGCGTGGAAGGTTATGAGCTCGCGTTGCGCAGGTTGGCGACGCTTCTGGCATGACGGATCGCTACGCGGTGTTCGGCCATCCGATCGGCCACTCGAAATCCCCCTTCATCCAAGGTGAGTTCGCACGTCAGTTCGGCGAGGACATGACATATGAGGCGATTGAAGCGCCGCTGGACGGGTTCGCCGGGGCGTTGCGCGCGTTCATTGATACTGGCGGTATCGGGGCGAACGTGACGGTGCCATTCAAACTCGAGGCCTTCGAGTTGGCCGACCACTCGAAGGACGCCGCGCGGATCTGCGGAGCGTCCAACACGCTTCGGATCGTGGGCGGGCAGATCGAGGCGGACAATACCGATGGGGTCGGGCTGGTCCGGGACATTACTGAGAACCTCGGCATTCCGCTCTCCGGCGCACGGGTTCTCTTCGCCGGGGCCGGAGGTGCGACACGAGGGGCGGTCGCCCCGTTCCTTGCCACCGGGGCGGACGTCACTATCGCCAATCGCAGCGTCGGGAAGGCGACCGCGATCGTGGACCTGTTGGGTGACCGGGGGCCTCTGCGCGCTGTGAGTTACGACGACCTGACGGGTTTCTACGATATCGTCTTGAACGCCACGACCCTGAGCCTGACAGGGGACGCGCCGCCGCTCAGACCATCGGTATTCGAAGGGGCGCGGCTTGCCTACGACCTGGTCTATGGCAAGGGACTGACCCCGTTCCTCGCGCAAGCCGAGGCGCGAGGCGCGCAGGTGGCGGACGGCGTTGGCATGTTGGTCGAGCAAGCCGCCGAAGCGTTCACTTGGTGGCGCGGCAAACGCCCGGATACAGCCCCGGTGATCGAAGCAATGATGATCCCGCTGACCTGAACCGACAGATCAGACGAGGCCCTTGAACAGACCCTGAAACCACGAAATGGGCAGGTGCTGACCTACCGTGAACATCAGCGAGAAGGGTTTCGGGAAGGAATACGAGAACGTGCGTTTGTCGATGGCCCTGATGACGTGATCCGCCGCAGCCTCCGGCTCCATAAGCTGCGGCATGTTGAACTCGTTCTTCTCGGTCAGCCGCGTCTTGATGAAGCCCGGGTTCATGCGCTGGATAAGGATGTCGGTCTTCGACAGGTCGATGCGCAGGTTCTCGGCCGTATGCATGACGGCGGCTTTCGAAAGCCCATAGCCCAGCGCGCCGGGAAGGCCACGAAACCCCGAGAGCGAGCCGATCAAAGCGATGTGGCCTGTATTTTTTTCGACGAAACGCGGAACGACTTCACCGAGGACGTTGAGACAACCCGTGATGTTCGTCGCGACCATCATCCGGGCCGCATCGCCGTTCCACTCGGTCGATTTCATCGGTTCGTAGGCGCCGACCGAGTAGATGAAGCCATCGAAATCTCCGGCCTTCTGGGCGGCATCAGACACTGATTTCGGGTCCGTGACGTCCACGGGAACGACCGTGGCGTCACGCATGCCTGCGGCAAGGTCTTTCAGCCGGTCCTCACTGCGCGCCGACAGGACCAAAGACGCGCCGCGTGCGTCGAGCGCCTCGGCCAGTGATCGACCCAGACCCTCACTCGCACCGACGAGCCAGTAGCGTTTCGCGGGGAGCGGTTTTGTCACTCAGGTCACCTCTTCGATGGGGGGTTCGGGACGCTTTCGGAAGGTCGCGCCCTTGATCTTCAGCTTCGCCGCTTGCCAAAGGATCAGCGCCATCACGCGCAGCGCCCCGGCGGGGCGGCGCAGCGCCATGACCACGATGGACCGGGCAGTCAGTGGGGCGAGTGGGCCAGAGAGGGTGGCGACCATCCCCTTATTCCCATCGACAAGATCAATGGTCATGTCGATCCGGTCATCTCTCACATCGAAGCGAAAGCGATAGTCGCCCGAAATCTCCTGAAACGGAGAGACGTGGAACACCTTGCGGGAGGTCAGGACGTCCTTCGGCCCGATGGGCGCGAAATCCGGCTTTGCGCACAGATAACTGTGCCGGTCGCCCATCGTGTTGTTCACTTCGGCGATGACTGCGACGAGGTCGTCGCCGCGCAGTGCAAGCCAGAAGGCGACTGGATTGAACCAGAAGCCGGCAAAGCGTGGCTGAGCGAGAAGCAGGAGCTTCACGCCGTCCAGCGGAAGCCCGGCATTTGCCAGCACCTGTTCAGCCCAGACGACACCCTCGCCATTCCCACGCGCGCCGCCATGATCGCGGTCGTGCATGGAAAAGAGCCCGGCTGAGTTGCGCGAGAAAAGGGGCGGAATGTCACGCCTGTCCTCAGGGTCGATCAGGAGGTAATCCACCCCGTAGCGGAACCGGTTCCGGATCGCGTCCTTTCGGGCGTGCATCGTTTCGCCGCGCATATGACGGGGAGCGAGGCTCATGCAGCGATCACCTGTTCGGCGCGGTCCATCGCCTCGGCAATCGCGGCAGCTGAGGCGAAGCCATCCTCATGGAACCCATGTCTGGTGTAGGCCCCGGCGAACCACGTTCCATTGTCGCCCTGAATCGCCTTGAGCTCCTTTTGAGCGCGAAGTGCGGCGCGGTCGAACACGGGATGTCGGAAGGTCACCTCGTCATAGATGAGTTCTTCGCGGATCTCGCTCGACGGGTTGAGCGAGATGAACATCGGGTCGTTCTCGGGAATGTTCTGTAGCCGGTTCATCCAGTAAGTCACTCCAATCTGCGTGTGATCCCCCTGTGTCTCAGCCTTGTAGGTCCAGGACGACCAGCAACGGCGGCGATTGGGCATCTGGCCCGGGTCACTATGAAGGAACGCGCGATTGTCCTGATAGTTCAGATTGCCAAGCGCCGCACGCTCGGCGGGCGTCGGATCGGCGAGCAGACGAAGGGTATCGTCGGAATGAGTCGCGAAGATCACCTGATCGAACGTCTCGGCCGGTGCCCCCTTAGCCTCGACGCGCACCTGCCCCGGCTTTCGCGTGACGGATCTGACCGGAGTGCCGGGGCGCAGCGTTACACCGCGCATCCGCAGGTCATCGGTCATCCGGCGGACATATTCGACGGAGCCCCCGTCGATCGTCATCCACTGGTGCTGTTTCCATCCAAGAAGCGAGTGGTTCTTGAAGAAATTGACCAGCGTACGGGCGGGGAAAGCACCGACGTCCATCGTCGGGGTTGACCAGATCGCGCCGCAGATCGGCATGAGGTAGTATTGCGCGAACCAGTCACCCAGACCCAATTTGGCCACCAGATCGGCGATCGTTATGTCGTCGCTGTCCGCTGCGGCCTCAGCCTCAGCGTTGAAGCGGACGAGGTCGCGGATCATCTTCACGAAGGCCGGGCGGGCAACATTGCGTCGTTGGCCGAAGATCGTGTTCAGGTTCTGGAGCGAATACTCCACCTTGCCGCCGTCAATGGTCGCCCCGAAGCTCATGTCCGACTTGGCCACCGGGACGTCGAGCTTGTCCAGCATGGCTGTGAAATGCGGATAGGTTTCGTAGTTGAACACGATGAACCCGGTATCGACCGGCTGATCGCCGGTGCGCCCTGCCATGACTGTGCGGGCGTGTCCGCCAAGGCGCGGCTCGGACTCGTATAGCGTAACCTCGTTTTGGGGGGAGAGCAGCCAGGCGGCGGCGAGGCCGGACACGCCGCCTCCGATGACGGCGATGCGTTGTGGCCTGATGGGTGGGGCGTCGAATGACATGCGAATTCCTCGTTAGTTCAGGCAAGGTTACGGTTCGAGGAAAGATACGGATCATTACTGATCCAAGTTTCACGCGGCGTCGTAACTTGGGTATGTTGCGCCTTGACGATACAGTTTCGAGTGATCAGACCTCTCCCGATACGGGGGTCGCTCTGTCACGCGACACGGGAAGAAAGAGCCGCCGCATGGCGACAATGAACGGGACGAACGGGAAAGCACAGCCATTCTCGGAGCAGACGCTCTGGATGCTCGCGATCCGCGACCGACGCGACAAGTCCGCGTTCGGCAAGCTGTTCGACCACTTTGCGCCCAGGCTGAAGGGCTTTGTCATCCGGTCTGGCGCGCCTGCCGGTCAGGCCGAAGACATCGTTCAGGATGTTATGATGTCGGTCTGGCGCAAGGCGCACATGTTCGACCCGGAGCGTGCCCAGGTGTCGAGCTGGATCTATCAGATCGCGCGCAACCGACAGATCGACATTCTGCGCAAGGAAGGGCGGCCGATGCCCGAGGCGCTGAAGGCCGAGGGAAACGACACCGAGCCGGATGCCGGTCAGGTGTTGGCGCTGGAACAGGAAACAGATGTGCTTCGCGAAGCGTTGAACCGTCTGAACCCGGATCAGCGCGATATGATCGAGAAAGCATACCTCGGTGAGCTTTCTCACAGTGACATCGCCGACGCGACCGGGCTGCCGCTCGGGACCATCAAGTCCCGGATCCGGCTTGGGCTGGAACGCTTGCGGCACGAATTGAAAGACCTGAGGTAGAGATGAGCGAACAGATCTCACACCATATCCCCGAAGCCCTTATCGCGGCCTATGCCGCGGGATCGTTGTCGAAGGCTTATTCCCTGGTCGTCGCGACACATGTGTCAATGTGCGACACCTGCCGTGCATCGCTTATGGCGCATGAGGCGGCAGGCGGTGCCGTTTTGGAATCTGTGGCCGAGGAACCCTTGTCGGGCGACCTGCGTAAGAACCTAATGGACCGGCTCGACGACCCGATTGAGTATGAAGCGGACACCAACACACCGGACGGCATCTATCCGGGTCCCGTGGCGAGTGCGCTGCGCAGCAAAAGCGTGAAGTGGAAAAAGCTGGGTGGCGGCGTGCGTCAGTGCATCATCGACATGGACCGCGAAGGGTCCGCGCGGCTGCTTCACATCCCGGCAGGCAAGCCGGTGCCCGAGCACAGCCACGGCGGGCTGGAACTAACCCTCGTCCTGCAAGGCGGGTTCTCGGATGACACCGGGCATTTCGATGTCGGCGATGTCGAGGTGGCCGATGGCGACCTGGAACATGTGCCGACCGCGGACCCGGGTGTGGACTGCATTTGTCTGGCCGCAACGGACGCCCCGCTGCGATTCTCGGCTTTTGTGCCGCGCATCCTTCAGCCGTTCTTCGCGATCTGAGACCCCCTCACCCTGCGTCAGGGTAGGTATTTTCCCGTAGCCTGCTTTAAAAACCAGCCCCCGTGCGACGAATTTAACCACGTCGTTCGGGGGTTTTCGTTTGAATATCCACAACTTCCGGATAGGGTGAGGCAGGCTGCGGGGCAGAGGACCCGTACCCAAAAAACGAAAAGACAAGACGTCTTATTGGAGGAGGAACCATGGAACGTCGTAAGTTTCTGAAGGGTGCCGCTATCGGCACCGCTGGCACAGCTCTGGCCGCACCGGCGATCGCTGCCAGCCATGCCAAGACCATGACCATCGTGTCCACTTGGCCCCGTGACTTCCCGGGTCTCGGTGTGTCCGCGCAGCGTCTCGCATCGCGCATCACCGAGCTGTCCGAAGGTGCGATCCAGACCGAATACTTCGCCGCCGGCGAGCGTGTCGGTGCTCTGGACGTGTTCGACGAAGTGGCCAGCGGCAACTCGCAGGCCTACATCGGCGCCGACTACTACTGGACCGGCAAGCATCCGGGTCTGGCCTATTTCACCGCTGTGCCGTTCGGCATGACTTTTGCCGAAATCAACGCCTGGTGCCTCTATGGCGAAGGCCGTGCGCTGTGGGACGAGCTGCAGGACGAATTCGGCCTGTATGGTCTTCCGGCCGGCAACACCGGCACGCAGGCCGGCGGCTGGTTCAACAAGGAAATCGAGAGCGCGGACGACCTCAAGGGTCTCAAGATGCGTATCCCGGGCCTTGGCGGTCAGGTTCTGTCCAAACTCGGCGCGTCCACCGTGTCGCTCCCGGGTGGTCAGATCTACGAGAACCTCGTCTCCGGCTCGATCGAAGCGACCGAGTGGGTGGGTCCGTACAACGACTACTTCATGAAGTTCTACGAAGCCGCGCAGTACTACTACACCGGCGGTATGCACGAGCCAGGCGCGCAGCTTTCGCTGACGTCGAACAAGTCGTGGTGGTCGGGTCTCTCCGACACCGAGCGTGCGATCATCACCGCAGCGGCGCTCGAAGAGAACGCCAACAGCTACTACGAAGCCACGGCGCTCAACGGCGAGTATCTGAACCGTCTGCAAGAAGAGCAGGGCGTGGAAGTGAAGTCGTTCAACGAGGACGTCTGGGACGCGATGGGCGAAGCTGCGATGGAGGTCTTCGAAGAGACAGCCGCGCACTCCGAAATTGCCGGGCGCATCAACGATTCCATGCAGAAAGCCATGCGGGAATACGGCACCGGGATCGCACTGTTCGAAGGCCAGTTCGTCGAGAACCGCAACCGGATCTTCGACATCGGGTGATCACTTTGAACAAGTGAACAAAAATGTGAAAAGCGGGGCTTTGGTCCCGCTTTTTTTCTGCTAAACGGGCGCGCATTCACCAAGACTGTCGGCGATTGGGAGGGACCATGACCGAGATCTTCGATCACACTGAGATTCCGCGACATGGCAGGCCTGCCGTGCTGCAGCGGCTGTTCGGCTGGATCAGCCTGGGAGTCCTTTCTGCCTTCCTGATCAGCAACATCCTGGTGGTCTATCTTGACTACCCCGGCCTCGCCGGCTTCGGCATGGCGGAGGGGGGCGGTCTTGCCTGGGTTCATGCCGCGATCTACGCGGCCGGGATCATTCTGGCCGCCGGGCTTGTCTTCACGACACAGGACCGCGCGATCCGGTGGGACGCGCTGCAAATCCACAAGTTCAACGTCTATCTGATCAGGGCTCTGTTCTGGTCGGTATTCTTCGTCGGCATCATTGACGCCGGCATCGCCTTTCTGCGGGTCGAGGACATCATCGAGCCGCTGCTGGGACAGGATATCGCCCGTAGCTTCGCACGCGCGAACTGGGTCGGGCCTTGGGTCCACGGGCCCCTCGTCATCCTCGGTTTCGTCGTCGCGCTCTTCACGCGGACGCTGGGGTTCACATGGCTCGCGTTGCTGATCGTTGCCGCCGAACTCCTGATCGTGATCTCGCGGTTCGTCTTCTCTTACGAACAAGCGCTCATGGGCGATCTCGTGCGCTACTGGTACGCCGCCCTCTTCTTGTTCGCCTCGGCCTACACGTTGTTCGACGAGGGCCATGTGCGGGTCGACATTCTCTATGCCGGGTTCGGGCGCACCACCAAGGGCTACGCCAATGCCTTCGGCACGATCCTTCTGGGCATGTCGACAGTCTGGGTCATTCTCATCATCGGGTTCAGTGGGCCGCAGTCGATCATCAACGCGCCGCTGGCCAACTACGAGGTGAGCCAGGCTGGGCCGTTCGGGATGTTCGTGAAATACCAGATGGCCGCCTTCATCGGCCTGTTCGGGATCACCATGCTGATCGAATTCGTGAGTTACTTCTTCGACGCCGTGGCCGATGCGCGCGGCGAGCCGGGTCATCGTGAACCGGCGCAGGACACAGGTCACTAAGGGGCGACGGACACATGGAACTTTTCTTCCTTCTGCTTCTCGTCGGCATCATGGCCGCGGCGCTGGGCTCGGGGTATCCCGTGGCCTTCGCGCTCCCCGGTGCCGCGATCATCACCATCGGTCTCGCCGCAGGGACCGGGTATCTGTTCGAGGGCAATACCGACGCCTTCTTCCATTCCGGCGGGCCTCAGCAATGGCTTACGGCGGGGGTAACGAACCTCCGAGGGGTCTATTGGGAGGTGGAGCGAGATACGCTCATAGCCATTCCACTCTTTATCTTCATGGGCATCATGCTTCAGCGGTCGAAGATCGCCGAAGACCTTCTGGTCACCATGGCGCAGCTCTTTGGCCCGGTTCCGGGCGGCCTTGGTATCTCGGTCGTCTTCGTGGGGGCACTTCTCGCCGCCACGACAGGTATCGTCGGCGCAACCGTCGTCGCGATGGGCATGATTTCACTCCCGGCGATGCTGCGCTCGAACTACTCGACACCACTTGCCACGGGCACCATCGCAGCTTCCGGCACGCTGGGGCAGATTATCCCGCCGTCCATCGTGCTCATCATCCTCGCCGACCAGCTGGCCTCGGCCGCCGATCAGGCATCCACTCTGCGCAAGAATCTCTACACTGAAGCAACAGGCGATCTTCAGATGCCGTCGATTTTCGACGTGTCGGGCACCTCTGCGGGCGAGATGTTCCTCGGCGCCTTGATCCCGGGCCTCGTGCTCGTCGGCATCTACATGACGTATATCCTGATCTACGCGATCATCCGGCCCAAGGCTGCACCGGCGGTTCATGACAAGAGCACCAAGTGGAACCTCGCATTCTGGGGCAAGGTCTTTCTCGCCCTCGTGCCGCCGCTCGCCCTCATCTTCCTTGTGCTCGGCTCGATCATCGGCGGCATCGCCACGGTGAACCAGGCAGGTGCCATCGGGGCTGCCGGTGCGCTTATCATGGCCTCCTACCGGCTCGCGCCGGAAGGAACACGGATGGTTTTCGGTCCTGCACTGATCGCCATTTTGGGGCTGGTTCTGATCGCCATCGCGCTCAGCGGGTTCCAGATGAACGTGAAGGCCATCAGCAGTCCGCAAGACCAGCTGGGCATCGCGATCGGTGCCGTCGCGACCGTCCTGATCGTCATCGCGCTGATCTGGTCCTCTTACCGCGCCATCAAGAACAACCACACGCTACAGGGCGTGATGCTAGAAACAGCCAAAACCACATCGCTGGTCTTCATCATCCTGCTTGGCGCCGCGATGCTGACGGCAGCGTTCCGTGGCTTCGGTGGTGAAGAGCTCGTCCGCGAGTTCCTCAACTCTCTGCCAGGCGGGTTCTGGACCCAGTTCGTTATCGTCATGGCCGTGATCTTCGTCCTCGGCTTCTTCCTCGACTTCATCGAGATCGCTGTGGTCGTGGTGCCAATCGTCGCCCCGATCCTGCTGTCCGATCCCGGTGCGAACGTCACGGCGGTCTGGCTTGGCGTGATGATCGGCCTGAACATCCAGACCTCGTTCCTGACGCCACCCTTCGGTTTCGCGTTGTTCTACCTGCGCGGGGTGGCGCCGGCTGTGGTCAAGACGCTTCAGATCTATCGCGGGGTGATTCCGTTCATCGTGCTCCAGCTCATCGCGCTGGGCATCGTGGGTGCCTACCCACCCTTGGTGAACTATCTGCCAAACCGCGTCAGTCTTCTGTCAGAAACGGCGCCACCGCCCCGGAACCCCAAGTTGCAGCTTTGCCTTGAGGATTACGTCGGCCAGCAACTGGCCAGCAACCCCGGCACGTCTGAGGCGATCGAGGCGGCGCGTGCGCTCGACCTCACGCCACTTCCCGAAGACCTCGCCGAGGAATTCGCGGACGGCGTCGACGCTGCCGAGGATGCCATCGCGCGAATGCAGGAGATCCAGCAGGCCGAAGAGGCCGTGACTGCAGCCGCCATCGAGTATCGCCCGCAACAGACCGTGGTGCGTGACCTCGAGAAAAAGCTGCGCCGCCTGCGCGAAGAGCTGGACACCGAGTCCACGCTTCTGGGCCGGATGGAGGCTGACTCCGCTGAACGCCCGGAAGCCGAGACCCATGTCGCCGAGCTTGAAGAAGAGATCGCGGAACTCGAGACTCAAGTCCCGGAGGGCTGGGATGAAGTCCACGACACCTTCGCCGAGCTCACGCAAGCCGAGGACTCTGCGCGCAACCAGTACCGGCGGGCAGCGGACAATGCCTACTCCGGTCCGGCCGAAGTCCTGGCCATCCTCGAAAGCAACGCGGCCTTCGCCGAGCTGGAAGACGAGCTCAACGGGCTGCGTGACCTGATGGAGAACGGTCAGGGCGAAGCGGACGCCGCACAGGTGGAAGCGGTCGAAGAGCTGTTCGACGAAGTAGAGGGCGCCGGAGATGTCGAGTCCGCTATCGCAAGCGCACGACGCGAGATCGACGAGGATGATCCCGACCGCGAGTCGATCCTCGAAGACTATGAGGAAGCGCTGGCGGAATACGCGGCACAAGCGCAATGGCGTGCTGACTCCGAGGCGCTCATTCCGGGCATTCGGGCCTATGTCGAAGCGGTCGAAGGCACGTTCGGCATCCGCTCGCAGGATCGCTTCACACGCCAGCAGGCTCTGGCAATGGCGTCCTGCAACGCCCGGCACAGGGACGTGTCCCTGAACTTCTGATCGGGGTCCGGAAGGAGACAGACCGGCGCGGGCCATTCCCGCGCCGGTTTTTCTTTGGCCAAGAGCGGGAAACCATGCATGATCCGCCCATGTTGATTTTCTTGAACGGATTCCCCGGCACCGGGAAGCTCACCATCGGACAGGCGCTCGTCGACCAGATCGGCGGGCGGCTGATTGATGTTCACACGCAGATGAACCTGGCATTCGCGCTCACCGAATTCAAAAGCCCGGCGTTCTACGACACTGTTCGGGCGGTCTGGAAGATCGCGGATGAGCGCATCGCGGAACTGCCTGCGGACGTGCCCCTAATTATGACGGACGCCTTGCGCGAAGGGTCGGATTGGTCGGCGGAAACCTGGGAGCGGATCGAGCGGCTTGCCGAGACGCGCGGGCCGCTCTACGTCGTCCATGTGCATTGCGACCCTGACGAAAACGCACGGCGTATCGGGTCCGCTGGCCGGGATGCGATGCGCAAGTCTCGCAAACGCGCGCTGGCGCTCCAGTATCACGAGGAGGGCCGCATCCTCATCGGTGGGAACGCGAACAATGTGCTCGAGTTAGACACCACTGCTCTGACGGCCGCGGAATGTGCCGAAGCCGTCGCGGACTGGATCGCGACCCGTTAAACTCAGTTGGCGCGCCGGAAGCGAAGCGGTTTCATCGTGCCGGCGACCCAGATGCTCATTGATGCATCGTCAACGTATTCGATTGACGCGCAGCGTTGTTCGTTACCGTCCCACGAGACGAGCTGAAACGCGATCTGGCCGTCGAAGGCGCTGTCGCAGCCCCATTGGTAGAACATGAATGCCGCCAGATCCGGGTTGCCGCTGTAGTATTCCTCGAACATCGAGCCGTAGATGACGAGCTCGTAGCTAGCATCATCGACCGAGGTCCACCAACCCTGCATCAGGCCGCGCTCGACGGAATAGGCATCGGGATTACCGAAGCTGTATTCCCGGATCGTCACATTCGCCTGCTGCCCGGCATAGTCCATCAGATCACCGGAAATCTGGATCGCGCGGTTCTCACCCGCGTTGAGCAGGTCCTCGAGCATCGGCAACGGCGTAGGAGAGTAGCTGTCCGCGACATAGATCCAGCCGTCGGCAAGGATGGTACACTGAATCCCGTTGTCCAACACATCGCAATGGCTGAGAATCCCAGTGATCGAATAGGGTTCGCCGTGCGTTCCAACGGGGTCAATCACCACGTCAGAGGCGGCGCTGTCATACTGGGCGGGATTTTCGTCCGGGTAGACGATGTTCTCCTCCGGGTCGCGACCGCCTCCATTCAGGTTGCCTGTGCGCCCGTCACCCTCATTCGTCAGGTTCATCGTGAAGGACGTGTAGCCCGTCATCTCGAGCTCGTTGAAGCCCTCACGGTCGTAGCCACGCGCAGCGCAATCCTCGTCACCGACGATGGTGAAGGCCTCATCCGTCGTGCAGAACATGTAGTTGGCGTGGGACCAGGAAAGATCAGTGCTTTCAGCGCGCCAGTAGTAGTGGCTGAGATCGAGATCGCGGGAGATCACCGTCTTGCAGGCCCCTGCATCGACGTTCCACCACCCTTCCGACACCCATCCGCCTGAGCCTTTGTACCCGATGGCGACCGAGGCGTTTGCGCCCGTCTGGTTGCAAAATTCCAGCCCCGCCTGCGCGGCCCCCGGTGCGGCGAGCGCAAGCGCCAGTGCAATAGCCCGTATCTTCAATCCGATCCCCGATCCTGTTCACGTGTCCCCACTCACATCAGGCCCACGCCTAGGCCACAGGTCAAGTCTATCGGGCCCTGCGGTAACTGATGGGGACCGGCGCCGCCCCTGACCCGGTGGTATCGACATATAGCAGGTCCAGTTCGTCGCCATCGACATAGGACAGGAAAGCACATTGTTCATCGTCTGCGGGATCGTCCGGGGTCAGCCGCAGTGCCACACCATCGCCACCCGAACCGGGACAGCCTTGCCGAAAGTGCATGACGTTGATGTCCGTTTGACCGTCCGGGTAAATCTGGGTCAGGAAGCTTCCAAAAACGTCGAGACGGCCAGCGGAGCCTTCGACATCTTCCCAAACGCCCTGCATCGCGGCCCGGTCGGCGGCGTATTCGTCGGGCGAGGTCACCATGTAATCGCTCAGCGCCATAAGGGCGCGCCCGTCGTACTCTTCGAATACATCGCCAGAGAACTGCATCGGCGTGTTCACCGGCCGGTCTTCAAGATCCAGAATGATGGGGAGCGGCGTCGGCCCACTTTCCGCGACGCCGATCACCCAACCTTGGGTGGTGAAAAAGCAAACGATTTCATCGCCGAAGTCCGCGCAGTGGCTGAAAAGGCCGCTAAGCGTCTTGAAGTCGCCGTGCGTTCCGGGCGGGTCCGATTCGACCTGCGGCGACGTATCGAGCAAGTCATCGAAAAGGGAGGGAAGCCTGTCGTCTTCTCGTTCGGGTGCCCCTCCGCCAATCTCGACGGTGAAAGCTGAGCGGCCTTCCAACGCGATTTCATTGAACCCTTCGCGAGCGTGACCCCGCGCTTCGCACTCCGTATCCCCGACGATTGTGAAAACGCGCTGCGAGGTGCAGAACATGTAGCGCTCATGGTCGAAGGTCCAACTCGGCGAGACGACGCGGTAATAGTAATGGGTCAGCGGAAGGTCGCCCCGGATCGCGACGGTGCAGTCGCCCGGATCGACGTTCCACCATCCCTCGGAGGTCCAGCCTTGCGGACCCTTGTAGCCAATGGCGACAGACGCGACATCATCGGTCGAGTTACAAAACTCCAGCTCTGCCAGCGCGGCACCAGGCGCGCTGACGAGGATGGCAAACAGGAACGTGCGCGCAATCATGGGCCCCCCGGAAAGCATTTGAATCAAATTCAGGTCTGGCCAGGATCTGTCGGCGCAGGACTCCTGGATATCACATTCGGCGCTGTTTTTCATCTTGAGTGAGCCAGTGGCCTCGATCAGCGCCGAAACCCCGACACAATAGCCGCCGGGAGGCGGCATGCGTCCCGGCGGCTGAGCTGTTAACTTGTAGTGAGGCTTACGGTGCAAACCGGCTACGCAGGCGGCGCTCCAGTTCCAGCTCGGCCTCGGCCCGCGACACACGGTCGGCGTGACGGATGCGGTATTCCCGCTCGAAACCGGTTTCACGGCGCGAGTCAGCCCCGGTTGCGGTGCGGATGACAGTGTTCATGATACCCAGCATGGCGTTTCTCCTTTGCGTCTTGCTGAGTTCAAAATGAAGCATTCGTTGGCTCGGTGCGAGTTTCTAAACTTTCAAAACTGTAAGTTTGACTTACAATAGAAACATGGACTGGTCCCGAATCCCCTCGCTCGCCGCCCTCCGCGCCTTCGAAGCCCTGTCGCGCCACGGCACGCTTTCCGCCGCAGCGCGCGACTTGAACGTGACCCATGCGGCCATCGCACAGCACCTGCGTACGCTGGAGACCCATTTCGGAGAGGGACTTGCGAGCAGGGATGGACAGACGATGCGCCTTACCGAAACAGGCCGTGAGCTGGCCGACGCGCTCGGAGACGGATTCTCGCGCATTTCCGAAGGCGTGGGGGCGATTCTCGATCGCAACGCAATCCGCCCGATCACGGTGACTCTGACACCATCTTTCGCGGAAGTCTGGCTCATGCCACGCATGGGTCAGTTCTGGGCGAAGCATCCGGATGTCGAGGTTCGGCTTGTTCCTTCGGTCGGGCTGGCCGATCTACGCCGCGACGGCATCGACCTTGCCATCCGGTTCGGAACCGGCGCCTGGCCGGGGTACGAGGTCGAGCCGCTGGCGGTCAGCCGCTTTGCTGTCGTTGCGGCCCCGGACTACACCAAGGCCCGTTCGATCGAAGAGCTTGGGCGGCTGGGCGCATATGACTGGTATTTCTCGTCCGCCGCGAACGAGCAACGGATCTGGGGCCGCACCATCGGCATCGATTTCGAACGGATCGGGGCGCAGGACATGGCGAATAACGGTATGGTTCTGTCTGCGGTGCGCGCCGGGCTGGGTCTGTCGATCCAGTCACTCGCACTGGTCGAACCCGACATCAGCTCCGGCCAGCTTACAACGCTCTATGAGGGCGATCCGGAGGGGCTGGGATATTATGTCCTGACCCGTCCCGGCGTCCTCACTCCGGGAGCGCGGACATTCCGAACCTGGCTCAGGAGGATGGCTCAGGCGCAGGCCTGACCGGCGCGGGCCGATGCCGTGCGCCAGCCGACGAACCGCTCGTTCGTGAAGGTGAGGATGAGGCCGTCCCAATCCACCTGCTGCGCCACGCCATCCGGGCAGCCGGTGAGTGGGATTGCCTGACCCCGGCCCAGCTCACGCTCCAGCACCGGGACTACGCCTTTGGGCGAGCGGCCAAAGTCGATGCGCTGCGCAGTTCCCTCGATGGCGAGCCCGCGTTCGTCTGGCACAAACTGCGCCCCGACGCGCGCCGGTACGTTCGCCATTTGCGCGCCGCCCGTACAGGCGGCCAGAGAGACGGTCGCGAGGGCAAACAGCCCTGCCCTCATTTCGGAGAGCGTTTGGCGAGGATCCGTTGCAGCGTCCGCCGGTGCATGTTCAATCGCCGCGCGGTTTCCGACACGTTGCGGTCGCACAGTTCATAGACCCGCTGAATATGTTCCCAACGCACACGGTCGGCGCTCATCGGGTTGTCAGGGGGCGGGGGCAGATCGTCGTCCTTTGCGAGAAGCGCCTTGACGACATCATCGGCGTCGGCGGGCTTGGACAGGTAGTCGGTCGCCCCGATCTTGACCGCGGCGACCGCCGTGGCGATTGCGCCATAGCCCGTAAGCACGACGATCCTGGACTCGGGCCGACGTTCACGAAGAGTTTCGACCACATCGAGTCCATTGCCGTCGCCCAGCCGAAGGTCGACCACGGCATAGGCCGGCGGACGCCCACTCGCGATAGCCTTGCCACCCGCAACGCTGTCGGCCATCTCGACATCGAAACCGCGTTTTTCCATCGCGCGGGCCAGCCGCTTCAGGAACGGTTCGTCATCATCGACCAAAAGGATCGAGCGGTCTTCGCCAAGGTCATATGCCACGTTCTCGGACATGTACTGCCCTCCACCTGTTCGCATTCACGAAACTTTATGCATCAAACGACCGCATGTCGAATTGATGCATATCAAAAGGAACTAACCTTTCTACGGTTCAGGAGGACGCGTCGATGAAACAGGACATCGTATCGGCGATCTGCTCCGGCGTATCGTCGCGCTTGAAGAACTCCACGAACCCGGTTTCGGGCAACACGAGATAGGTGAAGGTGGAGTGATCGACGAGGTAGTATTCGTCGTCCCCTTCGTCCTGTTTCTTGTAATAGGTCTTGTAGGCCTGGCTCGCCGCCTTGACCTGCTCGGGCGAACCGGTGAGTCCGATCATGTCTTCGTGGAGGTAGGAGGTGAAATCCTTCATCTGCTCGGGCGTATCGCGCTCCGGGTCGATGGAGATCATGGCCATCTGTGCGTCGTAGCCTCGCTCCTGCACAAGGTCGAGCGCTTCGGCGTTTCGGGCATTGTCGAGCGGGCAGACGTCCGGGCAGAACGTATAGCCGAAGTAAAGCAGGGTTGGCTTGGTGAAGACGTCCTGCTCCGTCACCGTCTCGCCATCCTCGCTCACGAGCGTAAAGGGTCCGCCGATGGCACTGGTGCCGCCGCCGACGGTGGTCGACCGGCAATCGGCGAAGGTGTCAGTGGCGCGATTGAAATACCAATAGCCCGCCGTCCCTCCGATCAGGATGGCCAGGATGATCGCTCCCGCGACGGCCGCAAACTTTGTCATGACATGCTCCTGCGCAATTCGGGCGCATTGATCGGCCAAGCGGCCCCGACTAACAAGGGGAGACTTTGACGCAACCAGTCACAAACCCGGGACGATATGCCAGATCCAAGCGCCGCCCTGTTCGAGGCAAACCCCGGCAAGAGCTGGATCAGGCTGCAAACACTCAACATTCTGCGCTGGGTGGCGGTCGCCGGGCAGATCGGTGCCATCGGCGTCGCGGACCGCGTCTTCGCAATTCAGATCGAACTCGGTTTCTGCGCCGCCATCATCGGCCTGTCGATCATCGCCAACCTGATTTTTCACTTCGTCTATCCCGAGAGTAAACGCCTCACAGAGCGGGAGGCGGTCGCGATTCTTCTGTTCGACACGATGCAACTCGGCCTTCTGATCCTGCTGACGGGTGGGTTGAACAACCCGTTTGCCGTACTGATTGCCGCTCCGGTCACGGTGGCAGCCACGGCGCTGTCGCTGCGCTCGACCCTTCTCATCGGGGCGGCAGCCATCGCGCTTATCTCTTTTGCCGCCGACCTTCATGTCCCCCTGCGCACGACAAACGGAGACGTCCTGCGCCTGCCAGATGTGTTCATCTTTGGCTCCTGGGTCGCAATCGTCGTGGCGATCGGTTTCATCGCGGCCTACACCCGCCGGATCTCGACCGAGACCCAGAGTATGAGTCAGGCGCTGCTCGCCGCGCAAATGGCGCTCGCTCGTGAACAGAAGCTCACCGATCTGGGTGGTGTGGTCGCGGCGGCCGCACATGAGCTTGGCACTCCGCTTGCCACGATCAAGCTGGTGTCCGCAGAGATGGTGTCTGAGTTACCCGAAGGCTCCGACTTGCGCGAGGATGCCCAGCTCATCCGGGATCAGGCGGATCGGTGCCGGGATATCCTCCGGTCAATGGGCCGCTCCGGCAAAGACGACCTGCATCTGCGCCAGGCCCCTCTCGTCACGGTGGTCGAGGAGGCGGCGGACCCGCATCGCGACCGCGGCAAAGCCATCCTGATCGAGACGGACGAAACGGATCAGCCCACAGTCTTTCGCCGTCCAGAACTCGTACACGGTTTGCGAAACCTCGTGCAGAATGCCGTGGATTTCGCCGCCACGACCGTCTGGATCGATATAGACTGGGACGAGGACGTCCTGACCGTGCGTATTGTGGACGATGGCACCGGCTACCCGCCACAGCTCCTCGGCCGGATCGGTGACCCGTTCATCCGCCGCCGCCGCAGTTCACCCGACCGCAAGCGCCCCGAGTACGAGGGCATGGGGCTGGGCCTGTTCATCGCCAAGACGCTGCTTGAAAGGACTGGGGCGGAGCTCACATTCGCTAATGGTCAGGAGCCTTATTCCGGAGTTGCCCGGCCGGGAGAGCCGAGCGGGGCGATAGTCGAGGTGGTCTGGCCCCGCCGTCCGGGCGGCATCGAGGCGGAAGAGCGCCTGCCAGCCCTTGGCGAAAACGTCAATTTTCCTCGCTGACGTAGGTTTTAAACATTCGTTAACTATCACAACCTTAGGGTGAGGCGTCTTTCACGACCGGGCCTCTCACATGACCACGCTGCTTGCCGTCGTTCTCGTTCTTATCGCTTTTCTGGTCGCCTTCGCGACGCTTCTGGCACTTGGCCTTGTTGGCCGGTGGCGCGCAAGCGGCCTTCGCCAAACGGTTCTGACAGAGCGTGGCACGATTACCTTCCTGTTTGAAAACGAAACGCTGGTGGATGTGACGACTTCGGCCCGCGACCTCTTGGCCACGGCTCCGAAGCGGGGCAGCGACTGGTCCCGCCTCTCGGGCCTCCTTGAGCCGCGTTTTCCAGGACTGGATGATTGGATATTTGAGCTTGCCGATCTGGGCGAGATGGAGCGGCAGTCGAACGACGAGACCAGCCTTCTGCACGCAGAATGGCACGATGGTATCGCGCGGATCACGCTTTCCTCGCTGGGTGTGGGTGACAATACGGCGGCCACCGATCAATACACCGTTGCCGCGCTGAACCGTGAACTGGAAACGTTGCGCGCTGCAACAGAACGCACACCTTTTCCGATCTGGGAGGAAGACGAAGGAGGCGCAGTGACCTGGTGTAACAGTGCCTATCTCGATCTTCTTTCCGACCTTCATGATAACGCGGGCCATGGCTGGCCGCCCACCCGGATTTTCGACATTCCGGACACGGATGGTGACGACTTTGGCAGTCAGACCGCCCGCGTCGCGGTAAGTGCGGCGGGAGACGAGTCCCGGCACTGGTTCGAGGTCCATGTTCAACCCAACGGGTCTGGCCGGCTCTGCACCGCGACGCCCACCGATGACCTTGTGAAAGCCGAGACGTCGCTGAACGAATTCGTGACGACTTTGTCCAAGACGTTCGCCGCGCTGCCCATCGGAATCGCGATCTTCAACCGTTCGCGGGAACTGGCGATGTTCAACCCGGCGCTTGTCGATCTCATGACATTGCCGGTGGATTTCCTGATCTCGAAGCCCACCCTCGCTTCGTTTCTCGACCGGTTGCGCGAGATGCAGATGATGCCGGAGCCAAAGGACTACAAATCCTGGCGCCAAAGAGTCTCAGACCTCGTCGCTGAAGCGCGAAACGGGACGTACGAGGACAAGTGGACTTTGCCCGGCGGTCAAACGTATCGCGTCACAGGAAGGCCCCATCCGGACGGGGCGGTGGCCTTTCTATTCGAAGATATTTCGACCGAGATCGAGCTGGCGCGCAAACACCGGGCCGAGATCGAAACCGCGCAGGCGACGCTCGACGCGATGCCCGCCGCCGTCGCCGTGTTTTCGACCGCCGGCGTGCTCACCCTGTCAAATGCGCAGTACGCGACGATCTGGGCCAGCGGCGGCGCCGGTGATCTGACCGATCTGTCCATCTATGACTCCATCGAGCACTGGCGAAACGCATCGGCGCCCAGCGGCGTCTGGGACGAAATCCGCGCCACCGTAGGCCATGCAGGTGTGCGTGAACCGTGCAAAGCAAACATCACGCTTCTGGACGGACGCGCGCTTACTTGCAGGGTCGCGCCGCTCCCCCGGGGCTTCACGCTGATCGAGTTCGCACAGCTCAGACTCAATGACGGGACTGCCGAGGTGCCGGAAGATGTCGCCCTGCAGCGCGGTGACAATCGGTTGCTGGGCGTCGGATCGTGAAACCACTTGCCCCACCTCGCTTGCCGATTACAACGGAGGCATGATCGACGCCGGCTCCCGCACAGTTCACCTTCCGACCCCGGACGCGACCACCGCACTTGCCGTCACCCTTGCTGAGGTTGTGAAACCAGGGGACGTCTTTCTGTTGTCCGGGCCTATCGGTGCGGGGAAGACACATTTCGCGCGGTCGCTCATCCAGTCGCACCTGTCACGCAATGGTCAGCCTGTCGAAGACGTTCCCTCGCCGACATTTACGCTGGTTCAGACCTATGCCTCCGGCGGCCACGAAATCTGGCACGCCGATCTGTATCGCCTGACACACCCGGACGAGGTCGAAGAACTCGGCCTGATCGACGCATTCGACACCGCCATCTGTCTTGTCGAATGGCCCGATCGGCTTGGAGATTCAGGTCCCTCCAATGCAGTGCGCATCAACTTTCGACAGGGCGATAATGACGACGGTCGCATTGCGGAGATCGAAGGCCTCCCGCCACACCTGACCCACACATTAGGCCGGTTTCAGCATGTCTGGTCGTGACGACGCCATCACTGGCTTCCTCGACAACGCTGGTTGGGGGGGCGCGCGGCGCAGTCTGCTGGCAGGCGACGCGTCCAACCGCCGGTATGAGCGATTGTGGCTCGCCGACCAACCGGCAGTTCTCATGGATGCTCCGCCAGACAAGGGCGAGGACATCCGGCCTTTCGTACGGATCGGGCGGCACCTTTCCAATGCAGGCCTCTCGCCACCAAAGGTCTTTGCGGAGGACGCTGCACAGGGTTTCCTTTTGCTGGAGGATTTGGGCGACAACTTGTTTTCAAATGTCGTCGAGAGTGATCCGGATGCCGAGAAAAGGCTCTATCTCGCCGCAACTGACGCCCTTCTCGCCCTTCATGATGCCCCGCTTCCGGACGCACCGGACTATGGGCCGGGCCCGATGAGCACACTCGCGACCCTGTCCATAGACTGGTTCGCCTTTGGCGCGTCGGGCGCGCACGATCCGGAAGGAACGAAGGCGCTGGAAGCCGCCATGAAAGATGCCTTTGATGCGCTCGCGCCGTGGCAACCCGTCCTTGTTCTGCGTGACTACCATGCGGAAAACCTGTTGTGGCTTCCCGACCGTGTCGCGCCCGCGAATGTCGGGCTACTGGACTTCCAGGACGCGGGCATTGGTCACCCGGCCTACGACCTGATGTCGCTGGCCCGAGATGCCCGCCGCGACGTGTCGGACGCGACCCGCAGCGCGATGATCGCGCATTTCGCGCAAGCGACCGGCAAGACGACCGCCGATCTGGAGCAGGCTTGCGCGACCGTCTCAGCCCAGCGCAACTTGCGCATTCTCGGTGTCTTCGCGCGCCTCTCACTCCATTTCGGCAAGCCGCATTACGTCGACCTCATCCCACGCGTCTGGCGCAATCTCTCTGCCGATCTCGCGCACCCGTCCCTCGCTGCTTTGGGCCATGTCGTTGCCCGCACACTTCCGGACCCCACCCCTGAAATCCTGAGAACCCTGAAAGCCAAATGCGCGACCGTCCCGACGCTCTGATGATATTCGCGGCAGGCTTCGGCACCCGGATGGGCGCGCTGACCGCCGACCGACCGAAACCCTTGATCGAGGTCGCGGGAAAGCCCCTTATCGACCACGCGCTCGGCATCGCGCACGATGCAGGCATCGGCACGATCGTCGCCAACCTGCACTACCGGCCCGAGCCGATCGCCGCTCACCTGTCGCCGCGAGGGATAAAGCTGTCGCACGAACCGGACGAAATCCTCGAAACCGGCGGAGGGCTTCGCCACGCCCTCCCGCTCCTCGGTCCGGGGCCGGTGATGACGCTGAACTCCGATTCCGTCTGGACGGGCGCGAACCCGCTCGACGAGCTGCGCAGCGCTTGGGACCCAGAGCGGATGGATGCTTTACTACTCCTTCTTACACCCGACGCGGCCACCGGCCATCAGGGCAAAGGGGATTTCACGTTGAGGGACGGGACCCTCACCCGAGGCCCTGGCCACGTCTATTCCGGCGCGCAGATCGTTAAGACCGAGGGTCTCGCGACGTTCGAGGAGACCTCCTTTTCGATCAACCTCCTTTGGGACCAGATGATCGCGCAAAGCCGCCTTGCAGGTATCGTGCATGACGGTGGCTGGTGCGATGTTGGCCATCCGGAGGGGATTGCCGCGGCCGAGGCTCTGCTCGACTATGGCCGGGATGTTTGAGCCCAGCGCCACCCCCCGCGTCTTCGCCCAGGCCCCTGGGGTCGATTTCCCGCGTGCCGTGATCGACGGGCTTCGTGCCAGGTTGGCGGACCAACCCCCCGACGCGATGGCACGGGTGACGCTGTTCGTAAACACGACGCGCATGAAGCGTCGGATCGCAGACTTGTTTGACGATGGGCCACCCGCACTTTTGCCGCGCATACGACTTGTGACTGACCTTGGCCACGACGCGGCTATGGCGGACCTCTCGCCTGCGGTATCGCCGCTGCGGCGCCGGCTGGAGCTTGCCAGCTTGATTTCCGACCTGCTGGAAAGCCAGCCGGACCTCGCCCCGCGGCACGCGATCTACGCGCTGGCCGACAGTCTCGCCGCGCTGATGGACGAGATGCAGGGTGAAGGTGTCGGGCCCAAAGCATTGCAGGACCTCGACGTCGACCGGCATTCCGCCTACTGGGCGCGTAGCCTTGCCTTCGTGTCGCTGGTCGAAAAGTTCTTTGGCGCAGGGAGCAGCGAGCCACCTGACCTCGAAGCGAGGCAGCGGCGGGTGATCGAGCGGATTACGGCGACCTGGCAGGTATCGCCGCCGTCCGATCCGATCATCATCGCGGGGTCCACCGGGTCACGCGGCGCGACTGCGATGCTGATGGAGACCGTGGCGCGGCTTCCACAAGGGGCCGTGATCCTGCCGGGATACGACTTCGATATGCCGGCGAAGGCCTGGAGCGGGATGGACGATCAGATGGTCGCCGAGGATCATCCGCAGTACCGATTTCACCGTCTGCTTTCTGCGCTCGCTCTCGGCCCCGAAGACGTTCGGCACTGGCATTCAATCAACGCCCCTGCCCCACGGCGCAATGCTCTCATCTCGCTCGCGCTGCGGCCCGCGCCAGTCACGGATCAGTGGCAGGCTGAGGGGCCGGGGTTCACGGATGTGGGCGAGGCGACGGCGCATTTGTCGTTGATCGAAGCCCCGACACCAAGGGAGGAGGCGGCAGCGATTTCAGTTGTGCTGCGGGACGCGGCCGAGCGTGGATTATCGGCAGCGCTCATCACACCCGACCGGGTGCTGACCCGCCAAGTGACCGCCGCGCTGGACCGTTGGGACATCCGGCCCGATGACAGCGCGGGGCAACCGCTCCCGCTCACCGCACCCGGGCGCCTCTTGCGCCATGTCGCGGAGCTGCGGGGCCGCAAAGTGACGGGTGTGGATCTGCTTACTGTACTGAAGCACCCACTCACACATCGCGGTGCGGACCGGAACGAGCACCTTCGCCTCGCGCGGGAACTGGAACTGACTGGCCTACGCCGCGGGATGCCCTTTCCCGACCTCGTGACGCTTGCGTCATGGGCGGATAAGAATAAGCGGGACGCGGCCTGGGCGGAATGGGCCGGGCGCTGGATCGCTGACGTTGGCGACGCACATACAGCACCGCTCGCCGACCACGTCGCCGCCACCATCGGCTTGACAGAACGGCTGGTCGCCGGAGCCAAGGATGGCCCACCCGACGAGTTGTGGGCGCGGGAAGCGGGCCGTGAAGCACGGCGCGTCGTCGGCGAGCTGGAACGCGAAGCGGAGCATGGCGGCGAGATGTCGGCCTCGGACTTCCGCGACCTCTTCAGCGCCGTACTGAATACCGGCTCGGTGCGCAATCCGGACGCCCCTTATCCCGGCATCCGTATTTGGGGCACGCTGGAAGCACGGGTCGGCGGCGCTGAACTCGTCATTCTCGCCGGGCTGAACGAAGGCGTCTGGCCCGAGCGTCCTTCCCCGGATCCGTGGATGAACAGGGACATGCGCAAGGAACTGGGTCTTTTACTTCCGGAACGACGAATCGGCCTGTCCGCACATGATTTCCAGCAGGGGATCGGCGCGCCGGAGGTAATTCTGTCCCGTTCGCTTAGGGACGAGGAGGCCGAGACGGTGCCCTCGCGCTGGATCAACCGGATGACGAACCTGATGTCCGGGATGTCGGAGGCTGGCGCGGAGGCGTTGGCCGCCATGAAGGATCGGGGCGCGGCTTGGCTCTCGGTCGCGCGGGAACTCGACCGGCCCCAGCGCGACAGACACCGGGTCGCGCCGGCTCCGCGCCCCTCGCCCCGGCCGCCGGTGGAGGTGCGGCCGACAGCCCTGTCCTTCACCCGGATCAGTACGCTCATTCGTGACCCCTATGCAATTTATGGGCAAAAGATCCTGCGCCTGCACGCGCTCGACCCGCTGCACCAATCGCCCGACGCACCCCTGCGCGGAACGGCGATCCATGACGTGATGGAGCGATTCATCAAGGAGCGGCCTAAGACCGAAGCCCGCGCGGACGCCCGGAGACGGCTCATGTCCATAGCACGCGAAGAGTTCGAGACGACGGCGCCCTGGCCCGCCACGCGGCTTCTCTGGCTCGCGAAGCTGGAGCGTGTTGCGGATTGGTTTCTCGAAGGGGAGGATGAACGCCAGAAACAGGTCACCCACATCCACACCGAGGTCGCGGGCAAAGCTACATTCGGCTCTCCACCCTTCACGCTTTACGGCAAAGCCGACCGGATAGACCTGCGCGATGACGGTCAGGTTGCGATTTATGACTACAAGACCGGCGCGCCGCCCTCGGAGAAGCAGCAGCGTGCCTATGACAAGCAACTGCTGCTGGAGGCGCTTGTGGCCCGGGCCGGAGGGTTCGACGGGCTTGGAAAGCTGGCGACCGCGCGAGTGGCCTATATCGGTCTCGGCGCCACGCCGAAAGTCGTCCCGATCGACGTGACATCAGCCGATCTTGAGCGCGTTCAGGCTGAACTAGAGACGATTCTCGCCTATTTCCAGGATCGAGACCGGGGCTATACTTCACGGCGGGTTGTAGAAAGCTCAGCTCGGTTTGGCGGGGACTACGACCACCTCGCCCGGTACGGCGAGTGGGACCATACCGCTGACCCAGAGGGCACGGAGGTGGGCGAATGAGCCGGGACGAAGCCACGCAGTGCCAGATCGACGCTGCCGATCCAACCGGCAACACTTGGCTTTCTGCGAACGCGGGGTCCGGCAAGACCCGCGTGCTGACCGACCGCGTGGCGCGGCTTTTGTTGGAAGATGTACCGCCTCAGAACATCCTGTGCCTGACCTATACCAAGGCCGCCGCGAGCGAGATGCAAAACCGGCTTTTCAAGCGCCTTGGGGCCTGGGCGATGCTGGACGACAGCGCGCTCGAGTCCGAGCTCGATGTGCTTGGTGTTACGGAAGCACCGGACCTTCGCAAAGCCCGTCGCCTTTTCGCACGCGCCATCGAGACTCCCGGCGGGCTGAAAATCCAGACGATCCATGCGTTTTGCGCGACGATCCTGCGGCGTTTCCCGATGGAAGCCGGCGTTTCGCCTGACTTCAAAGAAATGGACGACCGGACTGCGCAACTCCTTCAGGAAGAGATCGTCGAGGAAATGGCCGCCGGCACGCCGCGACCCTTGGTCGAGGGTCTTGCGCAGCACTACACCGGGGCCGAACTGGACAAGCTCACCAGCGAAATCGTCGGAAACCGGCTGCATTTCCTGGAACCGGTGGATCGCGAGACAGTTTGGAGTTGGCTCAATCTGCCGCCCGCACTCGACCGGGAAACGGTCCTCGCCGAGACGCTCGCGCCCGGTGACGGTGCGATGCTGGCCGTGTTGCTGCCCATCTTGCGGACGGGCAGCAAGACTGAAATCACAGCTGCAGACAAGCTTTCGAGCATCAATCCGGATGCTCTTGCCTTTGGCGATCTTGAGGTCTTGGAGTCCGTCTTCCTGACCGGAAAGAGCGCTGCAAGCCCGTTTTCGGCCAAGATAGGGTCTTTTCCTACCAAGGGAACCCGCGCCGGATCCGCCGCGCATTTGACGGATGCGCTGGACGGGCTGATGGCTCGCGTCGAAGGTATGCGCGACCGCCGCCTTGCCCTCCTGACCGCCGAGCGCACGCGCGCACTCCACGCCTTCGCGCACCCGTTCGTGCGTGCCTATGAAGAGCGCAAAGCAATGAACGGCTGGCTCGACTTCGACGACCTCATCCTGCGCGCGTCGGCACTTCTGAACACGTCTGATGTCGCGCAATGGGTGCTCTACCGACTGGATGGCGGGATCGACCACATCCTTGTCGATGAAGCGCAGGATACGAGTCCGTCGCAATGGCGTGTGATCGACAGTCTCGCGCGGGAGTTCATGTCCGGTGAAGGGGCCCATGCGGACAAGGACTGGTCGATTTTCGTGGTCGGCGACCCAAAGCAGTCGATTTACTCCTTCCAAGGTGCCGATCCAGCGGAGTTCGCGAAAATGCGCAACCGGTTCCGTGAGGGGCTTGGGCAGATGGACCGACCGCTTCAGCAGATGCCGCTTGAATATTCCTTCCGCTCGGCGCCTGCGATCCTGACAGCAGTGGATAGCACGCTATCGGAGGCGGGCGGCCTCGGAGACGCAGCCCCAAACCACAAGGCCTTCCACGCGATGCGGCCCGGGCGCGTGGACCTTTGGCCGGCCATTGAACCCGTGAAGCCCGACGAGTTGCGGCCTTGGGATGATCCCCTCGACGTTGCGGCGCCCACGGATCACTCGGTCATGCTGGCCGAGAGCATCGCGGAAGAAATCGGTCGCATGATTCGGGAGGAGAAGGTCCCGGTGACGGACGGAGCCGCGGGTGGTTTTCGTCCCGTGACTGCGGGCGACATCCTGATCCTCGTGCAGCGACGGTCGGATCTTTTCAAACATATCATCCGGGCCTGCAAGACGCGCGGACTGCCCATCGCCGGGGCCGACAGGCTGCGCATCGGGGGCGAAATGGCCGTTCGCGACCTCACCGCGCTGCTGGCGTTCCTCGCAACGCAGGAGGACGACCTGTCGCTCGCCGCCGTCCTGCGCTCCCCGCTTTTCGGACTGAGCGAAGATGCTTTGTTCCGCCTCGCCAATCCGCGGCCAGACCATCAGTACCTTTGGCGCGCGCTCTGGGCGAGCGAACATCGCGATGTGGTCGAAGTGCTTCAGGACCTACGCGAACGGGCGGATTACCTGCGGCCCTACGACCTGATCGACCGCGTGCTGACGCGGCATGACGGACGCCGACTGCTTCTCGGACGACTCGGCGCGGAAGCGGAGGATGGGATCGATGCGATGCTCGCGCAGGCGCTCGCCTATGAACGCATGGAAGTGCCCAGCCTGACCGGCTTTCTCACCTGGCTCGACACCGAGGATGTCGAGATCAAGCGGCAAATGGATGCCAAGGCCCGCGAGATCCGCGTCATGACGGTGCATGGCGCAAAGGGGCTGGAGTCTCCGGTGGTGATCCTTCCGGATACCGCAAAGCGCGACCTGCGCGGTCGCGGCGATCTGGTGGCAAACGCCGGGAAGCTGATCTGGAAACCGCGGGCCGACGACATGCCGCAGTCCCTGACGGGCCTGAACGAAGACGCCAAGGAACGCGAACGGGAGGAGCGGATGCGCCTCCTCTACGTCGCGATGACGCGGGCCGAGAGCTGGCTGATCGTGGCGGGCGCCGGCGATATGGGCAAGGAGGCCGCGGATTCCTGGCACGGCCTTGTTCGGCATGGGGTGAGCGCGCTGGACGCGGCGCCGCGCGGATTCCCATCCGGCGTGGGCGGTTTGCGGTATCAGGACGGCGTCTGGCCCGAACCCGAGACGCAGGATGTCGAGGATGTTGCCGAGCAGGAACCCGACCCGCCCGACTGGACCGAACGTGCCGCCCCGATACGCGAAGCGCCACCGCGTCCGCTGTCGCCATCCAAGCTGGAGGGCGCCAAGAGCGTTGCGGGTGCATTGGAAAGTGCGAGTGAAGCGGACAACGACGCCGCGAAGCGGCGTGGTCGACAGATACACCGTCTGCTCGAATTCCTTCCCGACTATCCGCAGGCGGAATGGTCTCATCATGCGACAGCGCTTCTGGCTTTTGGTGAAGACGCCGCAGACTACGCGGAGGTCGCCGCGCTTCTGGATGAGGTCAGCCGGGTTCTGACCACCCCCGCTCTTGCTCCGCTCTTCTCGGCCGATGCGCTGGCGGAGGTCGAAGTGTCCGCCCCCGCCGGCCCTGACGGTGTGCGTATCCACGGAATTATCGACCGGCTCATCATCGAGCCGGGCCGGATCTGCGCGATCGACTTCAAATCGAACCAGACAGTGCCAGGCTCGCCAGAGGACATTCCCGAAGGCATTCTACGACAGCTCGGAGCTTACGAAGTGGCGCTCGCGCCGCTCTATCCGGACCGCGAGATCACGAGCGCGGTGCTGTGGACTCGGAGCGCAACCCTCATGGATGTGCCCCCCGGTGTGGCAATACGCACATTTCGTTCGCTTGACGGGATGAAGCGCGATACCTAGTTTCCTGACAACGCATCATGCAAGGAGCAGTCCAATGACCACCGTCGCCGTGACCGACGCCACTTTCGAAGAAGAAGTCCTGAAATCCGATGTTCCGGTTGTCGTTGACTTCTGGGCCGAGTGGTGCGGCCCGTGCAAGATGATCGGCCCGGCGCTTGAAGAGCTTTCCGCCGAATACGGCGACAAGGTCAAGATCGCCAAGGTGAACGTGGACGAAAACCCGAATTCGCCGGCCCAGTTGGGCGTGCGCGGCATTCCGGCGCTCTTTATGTTCAAGGACGGTCAGCCGATCTCGAACAAGGTGGGCGCGGCTCCGAAGGCGGCCCTTCAGAGCTGGATCGACGAATCGATCTGAACGCCTTCGACGTTACGAAAAGGAGGGCCCGGTCACTTCGACCGGGCCTTTTCTTTTGCTCCGCCAGGCAAAGTGGCACCGCACAAATGAAAACCCCGCCGCAAGCGACGGGGTTTCCAATTTCCGTACCGGGCAGAGTGCCCAGCGCGTGTTATTAGCAGGGGGTCGCAACCACCGCGCAGAACACGCCCACGCCGACGAGGGCGAGGAAGATCAGCGGAACGATGATGCCGGCGTTCGAGGACGACGACGACTGTTCCACGATGATTTCGGGCTCGACGATCGGATCGACGAGAGCACCAGCCTGAGCGGCGGTGGCGGCGAGAGCGGCAACGGCCGCAACAAGCATGACTTTTTTCATTTCAATCTCCAATTGTCCTTCCGACACTCGCGCGCCGGAACAAGGGTAGTTCTGTACCTCGTGCTTGCAGAAAACAGTATCACCGAAAAAATGCAACAGGTTTCCAGCGAAACCGCCCTTTGGTGTCAGATAAGCAACACCTGAGTTCCGACCTTCGCGAGGCCAAAAAGTTCTGCAATATTCTCATTGTAGAGGCCGATGCAGCCATTGGAAGAACGGCGTCCAATCTTGCGCGTGTCGTGCGTGCCGTGAATCCGGTAATATTGCCAACCGAGGTAAAGCGCGTGGGTACCGAGCGGGTTGTCAGGGCCGGCAGGAATGTACTCCGGCCACTCCGGATTTCGCTTTCGCATAGCGGGCGTCGGGCGCCAATCGGGACCCTCGACCTTGCGTACCACCGAGGTTCGGCCGCGACGGGTCAAATCTTCGGTCAGCGGCACGGACGTCGGGTAGAGTTTGTAGAGTCCTTCCGGGTTCCAGTAGTGCAGCGCGCGAGACGTGATGTCGACGAGGATCGCGCCATTGTTCAGGTTGTCGAAATACGGGCGCCAATCCAGCGAACGGAAGCTTGAGATATTGCGCCGCACTACTTCCGAAAGGTCACGCTCGACTTCGGTCGAATTGCCGGTGGCGTTTTGCCCGAAAGCGGGCGCTACGGCAAGCGAGCCTACGGCTGCCACGCCGGACGCCAGGAAACCACGCCGCCCCATTTGAGGTTTGCGAAAGTCACTCATCGCCGATCTGTTCCTCGATGTCATATAGGAATGTGTGTCTGTATACGGCGGAGAGTTGCCAGCCGCAAATCAATCCGCCGCGTTCACGCCGAATTTTGCCTATGCAGAATTGATCGTCACCCGGTTTGCCGCTAAGGCGTTGTGGCCCCGAAGATCGAGACTGGATACACCCCTTCCCATGACCCGTGCCGCGCTCCTCGTTTCCGCACTCATGTTCTTGCTGGCTGCCTGTGATACCGGACAGCCGATGCGCATGGGTCCGGATGGCAAACCGATGCCGTCGGTCTACAAAATCTCGAAGGCGCAGGAGGACCGCATCCAGTTCCGCGTCCTCGACTCCGTTAACGAACTGCGGGAGGTGGCCGGCGTGCCGCCGGTCCAGCTCAACGCCCAGCTCAATGCGGCGGCTGCGACGCATGCACGTGACATGGCTGTGCAGAACCGGCCTTGGCACTTCGGGTCCGACGGGTCCTCGCCAATCGATCGGGTGCAGCGGGCGGGCTATTCCGGGCCGATGCTGGGTGAGAACATCTCGGAGACCTTCGAGACCGAGCTGGAAACGCTTGCGGCATGGATGGAGCAGCCCGACACGCGCAACGTCATCCTCGACAGCCGGGGCCGTAACCTCGGCATCGCATTCTATCAGGAGCAGAACGGAAAAATCTGGTGGACACTCTTGATGGGCGGCTAATGCGGCCGATCAAGAAACGAAACAGGGCGCCCGAAGGCGCCCTTTTCTTTGTCCGAGATGTCGCGGGTTCAGTTCGACACGGCGTTCGACGTCACCATGACTTCATCACCCGGCACTTGGGCCTGCCAGAGAAGCGGGTCCATCGGCATCACAGGCTCCCGCCCATGCGCGATGAGTATGTCCGGCGCGACTTCGTCGAGTGATTTGGGCGTGCCCGGCCGCGGGTTCGCGAGCGGCGGCTGCTTGGCCGGGATGATGTGGATCGGCGTCCCGTCGCGCACCATCGCGTAGACGTCCTCGATTTCCTTGTTCGTTACGGCGATGCAGCCGGCTGTCCAGTCGGCCTTGCCCTTGTCGCGCTTCTCGGTCGGACCACCGTGGATAAAGATGTCACCCCCGGCGCTAACCCCGGCCTCTTTCGCGATCTTGCGATCCGTGTCGTTCGGATAATCAATCCCGACCGAAAGATGGTATGCACTGTCGGGGTTACGGCGGTTCACGCGATAAGTGCCCTCAGGCGTGCGCCCGTCACCCTTCTGTTGCTTGTGGCCGTAGGGGGCAAAACCCAACTCCACGTCATATTCCGCAAGCGCCGTCTGATGATGCATCAGGTACATCTTGCGGTTTTCCTTGAACACGAAGATCTCGGTCACTTCCGGACCGTTGTACGTCTTGAACTTCGAGCAGGCGCTCAGGACCGCGAAGGCCGCCGTCGACGCCAGCATCATTCGTCTGTTCATCATTGTCTTGGTCCCAGAAATTCTGCCCGAGCCATTGTTTACCCGATTTCCCCGGTTCGGGGAAGATGATCAGCGTGTGAAACACGCCGCCAGCTCGACATGTGCAGACCACCGAAACTGATCCACGACGACGAGCCAATCCAGCGAATAGCCCGCATCGGTTAATATTTTCGCATCGCGCGCGAAAGTCACCGGATTGCAGGACACGGCGGCAATGCGCGGAACATCGCTTGCCGCCAGTTCAATCATCTGCGCCTCAGCCCCAGCGCGCGGCGGGTCGATGACCACGGCCTCTGCGCGAAGTTCATCACTCAGGAGTGGTCTGCGAAACAGATCGCGGGTCTCCGTTGTGACCGCATGAAGCCCGTGGTGATGGCGCCACCCGGCATCCAGCGCGGCGAGCATGTCGCCATCACCCTCCACCGCGAGCACCTCTGCATTCGCCGCCAGCGGCAACGTGAAGGTACCGCACCCGGCGAAAAAATCGAACACGCGATCCGCGTCACCCACCGCTTCCTGAACCGCTGCGGTCAGGGCCATCTCTCCTTCCTTGGTCGCCTGCAGAAATGCGCCCGGCGGTGGGACCACCGCAACGGCGCCGAATTTCTGTTTTGGTGGTTGAGACATCGCAACGACCGCTCCGTCCCAGGCGAGGCGCGCGATGGGAAGTCGTCCGACCAGGCCTGCGAGCGCCTCCTCCAAACCAAGGTCCCGTGGCTTGCCGCCGGTGACTGAAATATCCAGCCCCCCGTCGCTCGCCGTCAGTGACAACTTCAACTCGCCTTTCCGGGACCCCCCGACCTGCGCGATTTCTTCGCATATCGGCAGCGCGGCCATCAGAGCGGGGGTCAGGAGCTGACAGTTCGGGATCGGGGTGATCGTGTCAGACTTTGGGGCGTGGAACCCGACAAGGGCCCCCTTCTTGGTGCGGCGAACAGCGAGCGTTGCACGGCGACGTGCATTCGCAGGCGAAGTAGCGATGCCCCGGATCTCGGTCGCGATTCCCTGAGCGGCAAGCGCCTGTTCCACCACACCAACCTTCCACTGGGCCACGAAGGAATCACTCGCGTGCTGGAGCGAACAGCCGCCGCAGGATTTGTAATGGGGACAAGGAGGTCGCACGCGATTTGCAGACGGGCTGATGATTCGCGGTTCGGCAACGCGATCTCCTTCCAATGCGCCATCGATCACTTCACCGGGCAAAGTTCGAGGCACGAAGACAGGGCCCGCTGCGATTCCGTCGCCTTGGTGGCCCAGTCTCTCGATCGTGTACTCCGTCATTGGTTCCTCAAGAGGTCGTCGCGGGTAAGTTCGAATCCCGACGCGATCCAACGATCCTCCAGCTCCTTAAGCTTCGCGCCCAGCGCGGCCCCTTCATGGTCGGGGATCAGGTCGCCGGCCACAACGGGGAACTGCGCGCGCGCTCCGTGCGCAATCTCTTTTAAGTCCCGAGGATGGGGCGGTGACTCGAGCAGGGCAGCATTCATCAGCACCACATCACGGGCCCTGGCCTTGCCGAGTTTGTAGCCCAGCGCGGCGGGCGTCTTGGGTGATCCACGATGCTCGAGCAAGACCTGAAGGTGCCGGTCCTGCGCCTTGGAAAGACGAAAGGAATCTTTGTGATCACACCCACCCAGCACTGCCAGTCTGCGCATGGAGTCTGGTGCGACTCTAAGCAGACCTTCAAAATGAACGAGGAGCGGGAGGGCGGCGGGATCGAGGCCCTCCATAACACGGTGCAGGACTCCCGTTCGATCCATCACAGCGATGGCGGGCGCGGGATCGGGAGCGGCGAGGAGTTTGACCATCTCGGCCCCGACGCGCTCTCTTGAAAGCGTCTCTATTCCGCCTGAAAGCTCTGAAATCGCCGCGAGCGCCTCCGGATCCAGCCCACCCGTCGGATCGCCGTACCAAGCATGAAAACGGAAAAATCGGAGGATACGCAGGTAGTCCTCGCGAATTCGGGCCGCAGCATCATCGATGAACCGAACCCGTCGAGCCTCAAGATCAATGAGCCCGCCCAAGGGGTCGACCACAGTCCCATCCGGTGTCGCATAGAGCGCATTCATGGTGAAGTCGCGGCGTCTGGCATCCTCATCCAGACGATCAGCAAAGGCCACGACGGCGCGGCGTCCGTCCGTCTCGACATCCCGACGCCACGTCGTGACCTCAAATGGTATCTTGTCGAGAACGACGGTCACCGTTCCGTGCTCAATTCCAGTCGGAATCGCTTGGAAGCCGGCGCTTTGGGCAAGAATAGTCACAGTTTCAGGACGCGCATTCGTGGCGACATCGAGATCCGATATCGGAGCGCCGATGAGTGCGTTTCGCACACACCCGCCAACGAAGTGGGCCTCGTAGCCGGCATTCGTCAACATCAGGCAAACGGACTGCGCCGCCGGATCGCGGATCCAGCTGCCCGTGATCCGCGCCGCGGTCATTGTTCGATCCTGTCGGCCAGGACACGAAGCATCCGTGCCGTGGCGCCCCATATGTAATACGGGCCCCATGGGACTGTGTAGTATTGTCGATACTGCCCCCGGAAGTGGCGGCCTTCGGCCACATATCTGGCTGGATTAGAGATGTGGTCAAAGGGAACGGTGAACACTTCCGCGACTTCCCCGGGCTCGGGCCGGAAGGCAAATTCCGCTTTCACACGCGCCAGAACAGGCGTGACCTGAAAAGCAGTTATCGTCTCATGAAACGGCAGGGTACCGATGACCTCTACATTATCGCGAAACAGGCCGATTTCCTCTTCGGCTTCCCGCAACGCAGCCGCAATCTCATCGGCATCACTGGGGTCCACCTTTCCGCCCGGAAAGGCGATCTGGCCTGGATGGTGTTTCAAGGCCGAAGACCGCTGTGTCAGGATCAGACGCACGCCCGTTTCCGTCTCGATGAAGGGCACAAGTACCCCTGCAAGGCGCAAGTTTCGGTTCGGCGGGCGAAACTCGGGATTCAGGTCAAAATCGGATGACCCCGCGCCCGCGAGGTCGCAGGCACGGGCGAGCGCAGAGAAGACCTCAGACGCTTCCATCGGCGTCTTTGCCAAGAACGCTGGGGTCGAACTCGTAATGCGCCCCGCAGAATTGACAGTCGGCTGTCACGATCCCGTCTTCCGTGGTCATGTGAGCGATGTCCTTCGCCGAGTAGATCGACAGGCTTTCGACGACGCGCTCCGCCGAGCAGGTGCAGCCGAACTCGACCGGCTGTGGCTCAAACACCCGCGGTTTTTCTTCATGGAACAGGCGGACCAACATCTCCGTGGGCTGGACGGTCGGCCCGATCATCTCGTCGGGCTGGACAGTATCGAGCAGGATGTTGGCGCGGCTCCAATTCTCCCGATCGCTCTCTCGAGGAAGGATATCCTCCGCCGACAGCAGCCCGCCTTCGCCAGATCCGCCGTCGCTTTTCGCAAAAGGGGAGGCTTTCGGCATGTGCTGGAGCATGACGCCGCCAGCACGCCACGTTTCATCGGTTTCCTGAAAGCTGAGGATAAAACGGGTCGGGAGTTGTTCCGATTGTGCAAAGTAGGTCTGGGCGCAATCCGACAGGGATTGCCCCGCCACGGGCGTGAGACCGGAATAGGGCGTAGTGCCCGCACCTTGATCGATCAACAGCGCAAAATAGCCCTGACCGATCTGTTCGAATGCTGGTCCGTTCGGGTCGAGCCGTTCTTCGTCGAAACTCGCATACGCGCGGATGCGCCCGGGATCGCCAGGATTGGCCGGCGCGTAATAGTCGGTTGCGATGAGTCGCGCCGGGCCATCACCGCGCACTTGCAGAGATAGCTTCCACCGCAGCTTGATCGTCTGGCCGATAAGTGCGGTCAGTAATGCGGCCTCCGCAACCAACGCTTCGATTGCGGGCGGATAGTCGTGTTGCTCAAGGACTTGGTCGAGCGTTCCGTCGAGCCGGACCACACGCCCGCGGACATCGGCCTCGTCGAGTTGGAAGGGCAGGATAGTATCGTCCCAGGCGATTTGAGACCCAAGGCTCATGCGTGGTTTTCCTTTGTTATCTGGCGTGGCATACCGCGAAGACATATGGGGAGCAACCGAGCGAGAGGCCAGCGATGCGGCGCTATGGTGAAACCATCGTGAAGGGCCAACGCTATCGGCCGCGGCCCGGGGCTTATGCGATCCTGCCGAGGGATGGGCGTGTGCTCCTGACATTTCAGGACACGCCGGAACCTGAATTTCAGCTTCCTGGCGGCGGCATTGACCCCGGTGAAAGCCCTCTTCGCGCGCTTCACCGAGAAGTCGTCGAAGAAACCGGTTGGCGAATTTCGGCGCCGCGCCGGATTGGCGCCTTCCGTCGGTTCGCCTTCATGCCGGAATACGACCTTTGGGCCGAGAAAATCTGCCACATCTACGTCGCGCTTCCCGTGCGACCGCTACATCCGCCGACCGAACCGGGACACGAAGCGGTTTGGGTAGGCGCAGACCAAGCGATCGAGTTGCTCGACAATGCGGGCGACCGCGCCTTCCTCACCTCTTATGTGGGAGCTTTCGGACCGCGATAGTCGAGCAAGACGCAGGAGAGATCATCTTGCAAGTCGCTTCCTTCAAGGAAACAGTCCAGGTCCCAAGTCAAAGCCTCGAAGAACTCTGGTGCCGGCAAATCTGCGTTCTTGGCAAGGAACGTGCCGAATCCAGTTTCTTCCAGTTCCCGATCCTCGGTGTCACGCGACTCGGTGAATCCATCGGAGTAGAGAACAAGGCGATCTCCCGGCTCCAGATCCAAACTAAAGCTGTCGTAGGTGGCATCGGTGATGAGACCGATCGGAAGACCGCCGTGCCCATAGAACGCCACGCTTCCGTCCTTTGCGATGACCGCGGGATTCGGATGCCCGCATTGCGTAATCTGGACGCGCCCTGTTGCGTGGTCGAAGTATGCAAGCGTCATTGTGAAGTAGAGGTCAGACTTTACCTCCGACACCATCAGGCGATTGAGGGCGAGCGCCACTTCGTGTGGCGGCTTCGCACAGTAACAGTCGCCATCATGTTCAAGCGCAATGTTCTGCGCCGGGGCTCCGTCGGAGAGGTAGCCCGCGATCCGCGCGGTCAAGAGCGCCGACGCGATCCCATGTCCCGAAACGTCAATGGCATAGATCGCGACGTAACCCGGGCCAGCGGCGAAGGTGCCAACCAGATCCCCACCCACATGCCCACGAGGTTTCAGCAGAAGCGCGACTTGAGAAGCTTCGAATTCACGCAATCGATCCCGCACAAGCGCCTGCTGCATTTTCCGCGCTTCGATCAAGTCCCTGTCCAGAGCATCGTAGAGCTGCGAAATTTCAGAGAGCGTCGCGCTTACGAGCCGGTTCTTCTCATTTAACTCCCTTTCCATGCGCAGGATCCGGTCGCCAGCCGCAATGCGCGCCCGCATTTCCTCAGGATTGACCGGCTTGTTCAGAAAATCATCCGCGCCGATATCGAGTCCTTGCGCAACAGCGCCTTTGTCGCTCTTGGACGTGAGGAGAATGAAATACCCATAGCGATCGCGCGGCATTTCACGGAATTTCTGGCAAAGACTCAGCCCATCCATGCCCGGCATCATCCAGTCAGAAATGATGAGATCTATGTCAGTCGCGTGCAGAATTTCCAACGCCTCCTGACCGGTCTCGGCCTCGATCACCTCGAAACCATATCGGGTCAGCGTGGAAACGAGGACACGTCTCTGAGCACGGCTGTCGTCGACAACCAGAACGTGTCGAATGATCTGATCCCCGGTTTTCGGTGCCGACATTGTCGTTGGCAGTGGTTGTGGAGACAAGGTGACCCCCGGCATGTGTCGCGGTTGTTCCGCTGCGCAGGTCGTAACCGGTATCTCTTAACTCGTTATTAAATCTAAAATTTTTTGTTCTTGGCCACCGGAGGATCACCGAAGATTAAGTCGTTGGCCCCAGACTTCTCGCAGAAAGGAAGCGAAGATGGTTGATTGGGATCGCGTGGATGAGTTGAAGGCGGAAATCGGCGTGGAAGACTTTCAGGAAGTCGTTGAACTGTTCCTTGGTGAAGTCGACGAAGTGGTCGAAAGGCTTCGCACCTCACCGGATACGACCATGCTCGAAGCCGATCTTCATTCCTTGAGGTCGTCTGCACTCAACATCGGTTTCTCGGCCTTTGCCGCGCGATGTGGTGCCGGAGAGTTGGCCGCGGCGGCGGGGTCGCCCGTCGATCTTGGCCCGATCATGGAGATCTATGATGAATCCCGTCTCGTTTTCGCGCGTGGCTCTGGCTGAGCGCGGGCTGCGTTCGGGCAATCACCCTTGCCCGCCCCTGCCCTTGCCGATAAACCGCGCCGGACAGTGAACCAAGGAGCCTTGTATGTCCGCGCCGAAGAAAGTCGTGCTCGCCTATTCCGGTGGCCTCGATACCTCGATCATCCTGAAGTGGCTTCAAACGGAGTACGGCTGCGAGGTCGTGACCTTTACGGCCGACCTTGGTCAGGGTGAAGAACTCGAACCGGCGCGCGAAAAGGCCATCATGCTCGGGATCAAGCCCGAGAACATATTTATCGAAGACCTGCGCGAGGAATTCGTGCGCGACTATGTGAACCCGATGTTCCGGGCCAACACGATTTATGAGGGTCAGTACCTTTTGGGAACGTCCATCGCGCGTCCTTTGATCTCAAAGAGGCTTGTGGAAATCGCCGAAGAAACCGGCGCCGATGCGGTGGCCCACGGTGCGACCGGCAAGGGCAACGATCAGGTCCGGTTCGAGCTTGCCTGCTACGCGCTGAACCCCGACATCAAGGTCATTGCGCCTTGGCGGTTGTGGGACCTGACATCGCGCACCAAGCTCATCGACTTTGCAGAAAAGAACCAGATTCCCATTGCGAAGGACAAACGCGGTGAGGCGCCGTTCTCGGTCGACGCGAACCTTCTGCACACTTCGTCGGAAGGCAAGGTTCTGGAAGACCCGGCGGACATGGCGCCGGACTACGTTTACCAGCGCACGAACAATCCCGAGGATGCGCCGGACGAAGCGCAGTTTGTGGAAGTGACGTTCAAAGAAGGTGACGCGGTCGCCATTGACGGCGCGTCGGTTACTCCTGCTGAAATGCTCACCCGGCTAAACGCACTGGGCAAAACGCACGGAATCGGGCGGCTCGACTTCGTTGAGAACCGTTTTGTCGGGATGAAATCACGCGGGATCTATGAGACGCCGGGCGGCACCATCCTGCTGGAGGCGCACCGGGGCATCGAGCAGATCACGCTCGACAGCGGCGCCGGGCACCTCAAAGACAGCCTTATGCCACGCTATGCGGAGATCATCTATAACGGTTTCTGGTTCTCGCCTGAGCGGGAGATGTTGCAAGCTGCCATCGACAAGAGTCAGGAGCTCGTCTCCGGCACGGTCCGTTTGAAGCTCTATAAGGGGTCGGTGTCCTGCGTCGGTCGCTGGTCGGACGCCTCGCTCTATTCCGAGGCGCATGTGACGTTCGAAGATGACGCAGGCGCATATGACCAGAAGGATGCGGCGGGCTTCATCAATCTGAATGCCTTGCGGCTGAAACTGCTGGCCGCGCGGAAACGGCGGATGTCCAAATAGTCCCCTTGTGGGGAGGCAACGTCAGCGTTGCTTCCCCGCGCCCCGTCGCTCAAACGACCCCTGCAAAAGCGGAGCCCCGACCATGAGCGACCTTCCCGAGATCACCGCCCGTCTGAACAAAGCGCTGGCCGATAACCCACTCGACCAATCGATCAAATTCGATTGCGGCGATGCCGGTGCGATTACGCTCTCGGGCGACACCGCCGTTCTCGCTGATGAACCAGCCGACTGCACGATCCGGATTTCCGAAAAGAACCTCGTGAAGCTGCTGACCGGAAAACTCAACCCGATGACCGCCTTCGCGATGGGCAAGATCAAGGTGTCGGGGGACATGAGCGTGGCCATGAAGTTGAGCCAACTCGTCAAATGAAAAGGGCGACCCTCAGGCCGCCCCTTCCGAACCAAACACTCGTTAACGAACCTGCTATTACTGAGCGGTGATCGTCGTCATGACGAGGTCACCATCAGGCTTGATTGGGCCGTCTTCCTTGGCACCCAGCGTGTATTCGAACACACCGGTTGCCGTGCCGCCTTCCTCCGAGTGGATCATGAGCATCAGCATATCGCCGGCCGCGACGTCTTCCTGAAGGATCGCAGCGACATCGGTGTTCTCGCCCATGCGAAGCGGCGCATAGCCGACCACCGGGCCCGGGGCCATATCGCTGTCGGTACGGTGAATGACGAGCCACCCATTGGCGGGCGCGCTCACCATGTCGGCGGATACGACGCCGTTTTCGACAGATTGATCCGAGGCCTCCACCATCGGTGCCATTTCGTGGCTGGCGGCAAAGGCTGTCGTCGAGAAGGCAGCGGCGGCGAGGGTTGTTGCAAATGCGGTTTTCATCAAACGTCTCCTGTTGGTTTCTCACTGCGTCTGTCCGCAGTTGCCTGAAGCCACGAAAACGGTGGGAGAAAGTTTCGGAGTACTGATCACGCAACATCACGGACGCGTGATTTCAGTCGCGAGAGAGGAGTGTGTCTGTCTCTGCGCGGGTCGGGATTGCTTGCGCCGTGCCGGGTCGGGTGACCTGGATCGCTGAAGCGGCTGCGCCAAGCCGGAGCGCATCCGGGATCGTGAACCCCTGATCGAGCCCGGCAATCACGGCCCCGATGAAGCAATCGCCGGCGCCAGTCGTATCGACAGGATGAACCGGGAACGCGGGTTGGAAAATGACCTCATCGCCGCGCCATGTGACGCCAGCTGATCCCCGTGTGACCAATATGTTCGGGACCGGAAGTTCCTCGATCATCATTTCAAGATGCTTGGAGAGCTGCTGCGCCTCCACTTCATTCATCACGATGAGATCTGCGAGGGGCAGCATCTCGGCGACTTTCTCGGGTTTGAACGGCGCGGCGGAATAGGTGACGAAACACCCCGCGTTCTTCGCGATACGCGCGGCTTCTGCTCCAAGCGTGACTTCGTTCTGGAGCATGAAGTGGTCACCTGACCTCGCTTCGGTCAGGGCCGCTTCGACCATTGATAGAGACTGTTCGTGGTTCGCACCCGGCAAAACGACGATCAGGTTTTCGCCTTCGACATCAACGTAGATGCAGGCGTTACCGGTCACAGAGCCGTCCGTCCCCACGAACCGAACATCAACGCCGTAGTCAGCGAGAAGATCACGACCAGCGCCGTCGGGACCGACCATGCCGATATGCACGACAGTGGACCCCATCCGGGCGGCGGCGACGGACTGGTTCGCGCCCTTTCCGCCGAGACCGAAATCATACCCTGTGGCGGCGAGCGTCTCACCTGGCACCGGCAGATGTGGCACCCTGTAGAAATGATCGACGTTGATCGATCCAAGGTTGAAGACCGTCATCAGCCGACTTTGCAGGCCGCAAGCACCGCCATGTTGAGAATGTCGTTCGCGGTGGAGGTCGTTGACGCGATCTGAATCGGTTTCGAAACCCCGGTCAGGATCGGGCCGATCACTGTCGCACCTGCAAGTTCCTGCATCATCTTGACCGAAATCGAGGCGGAGTGGCGCGCTGGCACGACAAGGATATTGGCCGGACCGGACAGACGACAGAACGGGTACTGGGCCAGGACGTCCGCGTTGAGCGCCACATCCACCGCCATTTCACCATCGTACTCGAAGTCCACGCCCCGTGCTTCGAGGATCGCGGGCGCCTCATGCATCTTTTCGGCGCGTTCGGACACGGGGTAGCCGAATGTCGAGAACGAGACGAACGCGACTCGCGGCTCCAGACCGAGGTCGCGTGCCACCGCTGCCGCCCCTTCCGCAATATTAGCGAGGTCTTCCGTTCCGGGCCATTCGTGGACGAGCGTATCAGCCACCAGAACAATCCGTCCCTTATGGAGAAGCGCAGTCACCCCCACCGCGCCGTCTTGAGGTTTCGCGTCGAAGACGTGGTTTATGAGCTCCATCACATGCGCCGACTTGCGGGTCGCGCCCGTGACCAAAGCATCCCCGTGTCCATGCGCCAGCATGAGGGACGCGAAAACGTGGCGGTCCCGTGCCGCCAGACGGTGAATATCCTTCCGATCATGTCCGGCACGTTGCAATCTCTCATAGAGGAACGCTTTGTAGGTTGCGAGGTGATGCGTGTTGGCCGCGTTCACGATCTCCAGCTCTGACACGGCATCGCCCAACCCTGCGGTCTCGAGTTTTTCTTTCACATCAGAATCGCGCCCCACCACGATTGCCTTGCCGAACCCGTTTCGCTGATAGGCCACGGCAGCACGCAGGACGTGCGGGTCATCGCCCTCTGCGAAGATCATCGTCGCCTGAGCGGCCCGTGCCCGGGCGTTCAGCGATCGCAGGATCGAAGCGGTCGGATCCATGCGCGCTTTCAGCTGCGCTTCGTAGCCGTGAAGGTCGATGATCGGCCGCCGGGCAACGCCGCTGTCCGCCCCCGCCTTCGCCACCGCCGGTGGGATCGTGTAGATCAGCCGGGGATCGAAGGGCGTCGGGATGATGTAGTCCCGCCCGAATGTCAGCTTTTTGCCATAGGCCATCGCGACCTCATCCGGCACGTCCTCACGCGCCAGTTTGGCGAGCGCTTCGGCACAGGCGATCTTCATCTCGTCGTTGATGGCGCGCGCATGAATGTCGAGCGCACCGCGGAAGAGATATGGGAAGCCCAGCACGTTGTTGACCTGATTGGGGTAATCCGAACGGCCGGTCGCCACGATCACATCCTCTCGGATCTCGTGAACTTCCTCGGGCGTCACCTCGGGATCAGGGTTCGCCATCGCAAAGATCACAGCATTTTCGGCCATCTTAGAGACCATTTCCTGGGTCACGGCACCCTTGACCGACACGCCAAGGAATACGTCCGCTCCGACCATCGCCTCCTCCAGCGTCCGAAGCTCAGTGTTGACCGCGTGAGCCGATTTCCACTGATTCATGCCGGTCTGGCGGCCTTGATAGATCACACCTTTTGTGTCGCAGACGATACAATTGTCGTGCTTGGCCCCCATCGCCTTGAGGAGTTCAATACAGGCTATTCCGGCAGCACCGGCACCGTTCAGGACGATCCGGCAATCTTCGATCTTCTTCCCTGAGAGGTGCAGCGCATTGATAAGCCCGGCAGCGCAGATGACAGCGGTCCCGTGCTGGTCATCGTGGAACACGGGGATGTCCATCAGCTCCTTGAGCTGCTGCTCAATGATGAAGCACTCCGGTGCCTTGATATCCTCGAGGTTGATGCCCCCGAAGGTCGGACCCATCAGCCGCACAGCATTGATGATTTCTTCCGGATCTTCGGTGTCGAGCTCGATGTCGATGGAATTCACATCCGCGAAGCGCTTGAACAGCACCGCCTTGCCTTCCATTACCGGCTTGGATGCCAGCGCTCCAAGATTGCCGAGGCCCAGAACCGCCGTCCCGTTAGAAACGACTGCAACGAGGTTACCCTTGTTCGTGTAGTCATACGCTGTCTCTGGGTTGGCAAAGATCGCTTCGCATGGCACCGCAACGCCTGGGGAATAGGCCAGCGACAGGTCGCGCTGTGTCGTCATTGGCACGGATGGAGCGATATCGAATTTGCCCGGTCTGGGTTCGATGTGAAACGCGAGCGCCTCTTCGCGTGTGATCTTGGGCTTCGTCGCCATTCTTCCGTGTCCTCCCATGCGTCCGCTGGTTCTGTAGCCGCGCCACCACGCGCGCTCAACCCGTTTCCCGTTCAGGAAATAATGCAATGCGGCAACCGTGCGACATTTTCGTAAATTCTGTAGCCGTGCAAGCGCAATTTTCATTCGCACCCTAAAGCAATCCAGGGTTGGGCTTTCACAGGTGAATTCCCGGCCCAACCGCTCTAGATTTGTATCGAATCAAAGGGATGGTTGATGGGACGGATACTTCTGACCGGCGGCGCAGGCTTCATCGGCTCGCATACTTATGTCGAACTCGTTGCAGCAGGCCACGAGGTCGTTATCGTCGATAATTTCTCCAACGCACGCCGCGATGTGATTGATCGTCTTGAGGTCATCACCGAAGCGCCCGTTCTTTTCCATGAGGGAGACGTACTGGACAAAAGGTTTCTGGAGGACGTGTTTCGACAGCATGACTTCGACGCAGTCATCCATTTCGCCGCGAAGAAGGCCGTCGGAGAAAGCGTCGAACAGCCTCTGTTATATTTTCAGACGAACTGCACGGGATTTGCGACGCTTCTTGGCGCTATGAAGGACGCACGCGTGTTCCGTATCGTCTTTTCCTCTACGGCTACTGTCTACGGCAACCCCGTATCCCTGCCCTGTGCGGAAGACCACCCAATCGCCCCTCTGTCGCCATATGCTCATTCCAAGGTCACATGCGAAACCCTTCTGCGCCAGTTAAAGGAATCCGACGACCGATGGGCCTATGGGATCCTACGCTACTTCAACCCCGCCGGCGCTCATGACTCCGCGCTGATCGGTGAGGATCCGAACGACATTCCAAACAACTTGATGCCCTACATTGCCAAGGTCGCGACAGGCGAACTGCCCCACCTCAACGTGTTCGGCAACGATTACGACACGCCAGACGGAACAGGTATCAGGGATTACATTCATGTCGTCGACCTTGCGCGCGGCCATGTCCAGTCGGTGAACAAGCTGATCGATGAAGATGACAGTCATGTCCTCAATCTCGGAACCGGAACCGGTTACTCCGTCATGGATATGCTGCGTAGTTATGAGAAGGCCTGCGGCAAGGAGCTTCCATACAAGATTGCGCCGCGCCGCGCAGGTGATATCGATTGTTTCTTTGCAGACCCGGCATTGGCGCGTGACTATCTTGGTTTCGAGGCGCAGCGCGGGCTCGATGAAATGTGCCGTTCGTCCTGGAACTGGGTGTCGCGCCTGCGCAATCGCTAGGGGTTTCACCCCAACGCCGGCCCCTATAGATTCGATCAAAACCTGTTGGTCGGGGGACCTGCGTGTATACTGGCAATGCTGCTGTAACGCCCATGATGGCGCAGTTTCTGGAGATCAAATCCGGCTATCCGGACGCGCTCCTGTTCTATCGCATGGGCGATTTCTACGAACTGTTCTTCGATGATGCGGCAGCCGCGGCCGAAGCGCTGGACATCGCGCTCACCAAGCGCGGCAAGCATCTGGGTGAGGACATCCCCATGTGCGGGGTGCCCGTGCATTCGGCCGAGGGCTATCTTCTAACCCTGATCCGCAAAGGCTTCCGCGTCGCGGTTTGCGAGCAGCAGGAAGACCCTGCCGAGGCGAAGAAACGCGGGTCCAAGTCCGTCGTGAAACGCGGCGTCGTCCGGCTTGTCACGCCAGGTACGCTTACCGAGGATTCCCTGCTCGACGCACGGCGGCACAATTTCCTCGCTGCATACGCGGAGGTGCGGGACGAAGGCGCACTCGCCTGGGTCGATATTTCGACCGGCGCACTCCGGGTCATGTCCTGCCCTCGCAGCCGTCTGGGACCGGAGCTTGCACGGATCGCCCCGCGCGAAGTCGTGCTGAGTGAATCTCTCGAGGCTGAATTGGCTGAATTGGTGTCTGATATTGGTGCATCCGCGACTCCGATCGGGCGGTCGGCATTCGACAGCACCGGCGCACAAAAGCGACTATGCAGTCTGTTCAATGTGACCACGCTGGACGCCTTCGGGACTTTCGCCCGCGCTGATATCTGCGCCATGGGCGCGATCGTCGAATACCTCGACATTACTCAAAAGGGCAAACTCCCGCTCCTGCGGACGCCGGTCCTGGAGAACGCTCGTGCGACGATGCAGATCGACATGGCGACTCGTCGAAACCTTGAACTCACCCATTCCCTGTCGGGCGGTCGGGAGGGCTCATTGCTTTCGACTATCGACCGAACGGTGACGGCAGGAGGAGGGCGGCTGTTGGAGCGGCGGATTTCTTCGCCATCTCGGACCCTCGCCACTATTACTGATCGGCTCCGCTCTGTGCAGTTTCAGGTGGGTGAGAGCCTTTTTCGGTCGGATTTGCGCGATGACTTACGGAAGGTGCCAGATGTTGATCGGTCTCTGTCCCGCCTGGCCCTTGATCGTGGCGGACCAAGAGACCTTACGGCGATCCGCGATGGCTTGAGCGCCGCGATAAAAATTGCCAATGCGGTCTCTGCTGTTGAAGCGCCCGACTTGCTCGCAACTGCGGGTACGGCATTGAGGGGTCATGATGCCCTCATAGACCTTCTGGACCGAGCGCTCGTGGCCGACCCGCCGCTTCTCGCGCGCGACGGGGGTTTCATCGCCCCCGGCTATGACGAGGAACTGGACGAAGCACGCACGCTTCGAGATGAAGGGCGAAGCGTCATTGCTTCCCTGCAAGCGGAATATGCCAAATTGGCGGGGATCGGATCGCTGAAGATCAAGCACAACAACGTGCTTGGCTATTTCATCGAGACGACTGCGACACATGCAGAGAAAATGCTGTCGGCCCCGCTCTCCGAGACATTCATACACCGTCAGACCACTGCCAACGCGGTTCGGTTCACGACGGTTGATTTGTCGGAGCTTGAGACACGGATTCACAACGCCGGCAGCAGGGCCCTTGAAATAGAAAAGCGCCTCTTCGAGAGCCTGAAGCACGAAATCCTCTCTAACGCGGGACCGCTAGGGGACGCCGCTCGGGCGCTTTCTGAACTCGATGTCGCGGCTGCGTTCGCCGAGCTCGCCGCCACTGAAGACTGGTGCCTGCCTTCCGTCGAGGATTCACGAGCTTTCGAGGTTGTCGGGGGTCGTCATCCGGTGGTCGAACGGGCATTGCGCGCACAGGGCGGTGAACCTTTCATTGCAAACGATTGCGCGCTCGCCGATGGGTCAGACGGCGCGGATGTCTGGCTGATCACCGGGCCCAACATGGCAGGCAAGTCAACTTTCCTGCGGCAAAACGCATTGATCGCGCTGTTGGCTCAGGCTGGCAGCTTTGTGCCTGCGTCCTCGGCGCGTATTGGGATTGTCAGTCAGCTGTTCTCCCGCGTCGGGGCCGCAGATGACCTCGCCCGCGGGCGCTCCACCTTCATGGTCGAAATGGTCGAGACCGCTGCGATCCTTAACCAGGCCGATGAGCGGGCGTTGGTCATTCTGGACGAAATCGGACGTGGGACCGCGACCTACGATGGGTTGTCCATCGCCTGGGCGACGCTCGAACACCTGCACGACGTGAACCAGAGCCGCGCGCTCTTTGCCACGCATTACCACGAGTTGACTCAGCTAGCGGGGAAGCTGGCTGGCGTGGACAACGCGACCATCGCTGTGAAGGAATGGGAGGGCGACGTGATTTTCCTGCATGAGGTGATCCGCGGCGCTGCGGACCGGTCCTATGGCGTGCAGGTTGCGAAGCTCGCGGGGCTTCCGGCACCTGTCGTGGAACGTGCGCGGGTCGTGCTGGACGCATTGGAAAAGGGCGAACGCGAGAGCGGTGCTGCCCAGAAGGCTCTGATCGACGACCTGCCGCTGTTCTCCGCTGTCGCCGCGCAGCCTGCACCTTCACCCGCGAGCGCGTCACCGCTCAAGGAAAAACTCGCCGGGGTTCATCCCGACGAGTTGAGCCCACGCGAAGCGTTGGACTTGATCTACCAGTTGAAAGACCTGGCTCGAGACTAGGCACTTAGCCAGGGTTGGATGACACGCCAACCTGCGCCGCGCGCAGCAAGCGGTCATGGAGCATGAAGCCCTCTGCCATCACCTGAATGATCTCACCCTTCTTGGTGCCGGGAACCGGGGCCTCGAACATTGCTTCGTGCTCGATGGGATCGAATTTATCGCCGACTTCGGGTGCCAGGATCCGGATGCCGTGTTTCGAGAAGATGTTGAGCAGCTCACGCATGGTAAGCTCCAGCCCCTCGGTCAGGCCCGAGGCCTGCTCTCGCAGTTGATCGTCGATGGCTTCCATCGCGCGCTTCATGTTGTCGTAGACAGGCAGCATGTCACGGGCGAGCTTGGAACCGCCGTAGTTCTCCGCCTCTCGCCGGTCGCGCTCAGACCGTTTGCGGGAATTCTCGGCATCGGCGAGAGCCCGCATGAACTTGTCCTTGAGCTGGTCACGTTCGATGCGCAGCGCTTCGACTTCGTTCACCTCGCTCGCGTCCGGTTCCGGCGCGAGAGACGGTTCTTCCGCTGCCGCTTCGGGCTCTTCCGGGAGATCGGTCTTGCCCTGATCCGCCATGATTTCCTCGATCGCAGCCTCAATGTCTTCGATCGGTTCTTTCTTCTTCGGGTCGGCCATTCTTTTCCTCTTTACCCCCGGTCGGAGATCAGCTTCCCGACCAGTTGCGCAGTGTAATCAACGATCGGCACGATCCGCCCGTAGTTGAGCCGCGTGGGTCCGATGACCCCAACCGCGCCGACGATCTTTCGGTCAGCGTTCATATATGGAGAAACGACCAGAGAGGAACCGGAAAGTGAGAAAAGTTTGTTCTCTGAGCCAATAAAAATGCGCACACCTTCGGCATCTTCAGCCAATTCAAGGAACTCGGCGATATCCTGTTTCCGCTCAAGATCGTCGAAAAGGCTCTTGATACGGTGCAATTCAGCCTCATCAGCCGGGTCGGTGATAAGATTCGCGCGTCCTTGCACGATGAGCCGGTCGGTGCCGCCGCCGTCTTTGTTCCAGACCGCCAGCCCACTCTCGACGAGCTGACCTGCAAGCACATCGATCTCCTGCCGACGCTTGTCTACTTCCCGGAGGATTACCGCACGCAGTTCGGACAGAGTGCGGCCTTCGGCGAGGGCATTGAGAAAGTTGGCTGCTTCGCGCATCGAACTTGGCGTGTGGCCCATGGGCGGGGTGAACAGTCGGTTCTCGACCTGTCCGTCCGCGAAAACCAGCACGGTCAAGGCTCGGTCAGGACCGAGACTCACGAAATCGATGTGTTTGATCGGCGCCTCGGATTTCGGCGTCATCACGAGGCTCGCGCCAGAGGTGATGCCTGATAGCGCCTTGCCCACGGAACTCATCAGCGCAGGAACATCCGTGGGGCCTTGGCCCAAGGTGTCCTCAATCTTCTCGCGGTCAGCGTCCGTCAACTCACCCACTTGCAGGAACCCATCGACGAACATTCGCAAACCCAGCTCGGTTGGCACCCGGCCCGCCGAGATATGCGGAGAGTCCAGTAGACCCATGTATTCGAGGTCCTGCATCACGTTGCGGATCGTCGCCGCCGACACCTTTTCCGTCAGAGTCCGGGTGAGTGTGCGCGATCCAACCGGATCCCCGGTCTCCAGATACGCTTCGACCAACCGTCGAAACACTTCACGGGATCGGTCGTTCAGCAGATCGGTTTGTGGCGACCCGTCGGTCATGGTTTTCTCCAAAGGGCGCATCCTCTTGCTTTTTCACCGGAGGCGTGAGACCCACGCCAGCGTCGATATGAGGAAGGACACGCCATGCGCCCATCTGGCAGGAATGTAGATGAACTGCGGTCGATTTCAATTGAAACAGGGGTAACGAAGCATGCTGAGGGGTCCTGCCTCATCAAGGTCGGTGACACGCAAGTGATGTGTACCGCCTCGCTTGAAGAGCGGGTGCCGCCCTGGATGCGCAATACCGGGATGGGATGGGTCACAGCCGAGTACGGAATGTTGCCCCGTTCCACCACGTCGCGGATGCGGCGCGAGGCCGCCGCGGGCAAGCAGGGTGGACGAACTGTTGAAATTCAAAGGCTTATAGGTCGCTCCCTCCGTGCTGGCGTTGATCGTCAGGCATTGGGCGAACGGCAGATCACCGTCGATTGCGACGTGATCCAGGCTGACGGTGGAACACGCTGCGCTTCCATCACCGGTGGCTGGGTCGCCCTGAAACTCGCGGTGAACAAGCTGATCAAGACCGGTGACATCCTGTCGGACCCCCTGATCGATCCGGTCGCGGCCGTGTCCTGTGGTATTTATGCCGGGCAGGCTGTGCTGGATTTGGATTATCCCGAAGATAGTGAAGCGGGTGTCGACGGAAATTTCGTAATGACTGGCACCGGCCGTTTGATCGAGGTTCAGATGTCCGCCGAGGGATCGACATTTTCGCGGGGGCAGATGGACGACCTCATGGGCCTCGCCGAAAAGGGGGTATCTGAACTGGTTGCCGCCCAAAAGGCCGCGACCGCATGACACGGCGGTTCACCGGGGACACGCTGGTCATCGCCACGCACAACAAAGGTAAGCTCCGCGAAATCGCGGATCTCCTCTTGCCCTTCGGTGTGACCTGCAAATCCGCCGGTGATTTTAATCTCGAAGAACCGGACGAGACCGAGGACACCTTCGCAGGCAACGCGCGGATAAAGGCGCATTTTGCCGCGAAGGCGACCGGGCTCCCTGCCCTTTCTGATGACAGCGGAATCATGGTCGATGCACTCGACGGTGCGCCCGGCGTTTACACGGCTGACTGGGCCGAGACGCCGAATGGTCGAGACTTCCCGATGGCCATGAAAAAAACGTGGGATTTACTGGACGAGCGTAGCGCGCCAGAACCGCGTACGGCATCGTTCAACTGCACCCTTTGTCTGGCTTGGCCTGATGGGCATGACGAAATTTTTGACGGTCAAGTGCCCGGCCGCCTGACCTGGCCTATGCGGGGTGATCAGGGTTTCGGATATGATCCGATCTTTATTCCCGTCGGGTTCGATATGACTTTTGGCGAAATGGACCCGTTCCAGAAACACGCAATGAGCCATAGGGCCGTTGCCTTCACCAAGTTGGTCGAGGGCTGCTTTGGTTGAAGACTGGCGCGCAGGCGGGTTCGGTCTTTATGTCCATTGGCCGTTCTGTGCCGCCAAATGTCCCTACTGCGACTTCAACAGCCATGTGCGCAGCGGCGTGGACATGCAGGCATGGCAACAGGCGTTCGTTTCCGAAATCCGGCGCATCGGGACGGAAACACCGGGCCGGGTACTTAACTCCATCTACTTCGGTGGCGGCACGCCGTCATTGATGAACCCGGAAATCGTGGCAGCCGTCATTGATACCGCGAGTGCGGTGTGGTCGCCCGCCAACGACATTGAGATCACGCTTGAAGCGAACCCGAGTTCCGTCGAGGCGGGGCGGTTCTCAGGGTATCGGGATGCCGGGGTGAACCGCGTTTCGATGGGGTTTCAGGCCCTCAACGATGGTGATCTGCGCGCGCTGGGGCGACTGCATGACGTGTCAGACGCTTTGGCAGCGCTTAACGTAGCGCGCACAGAGTTCGACCGGATCAGTTTCGATCTGATTTACGCGCGCCAGTCTCAAGGCCTTGCGGACTGGGACGCAGAATTGAAACGCGCCCTGTCTTTCGATCCAGACCATTTATCACTGTATCAACTCACGATCGAACCAGGCACAGCTTTTGGTGACCGCTTAGACCGTGGAAGTCTTCGTGGCCTACCTGACGAAGACTTAGCCGCTGACATGTATTATAGGACACAGGAACTCTGCGGGGCAGCCGGACTTCCGGCTTATGAGGTCTCTAACCATGCCAAACCCGGGCAGGAATCCCGTCACAATCTGATTTACTGGTCTGCCGGAGATTATGCCGGCGTTGGTCCTGGCGCCCATGGCCGCATCACGACTGACGGACGCTACGCGACAACAACTGCATTGGCACCAGAGGAATGGCTCGAGATGGCCATAGCTGGCAACGGCGAGCTGCGGCGTGAGCCGGTCGCGTCCAGAGATCAGGCTGGCGAGTATCTGATGATGGGTCTCCGCACGACCCAGGGCCTGGACTTGGTCCGGTATGGTGCGATGGCGGGTGCTGATTTGGACGCGGGCAAAGTGGCCGACTTGGAGGCCGCAGGTTTCTTGCAACAGGATAGCGACCGGCTCGTGGCCACTCAGGCCGGTCGTGCCGTTCTCAATGCCATCATTTCGGACCTGCTGCCGGATTAGGTGTCACCACCGAGCATGCGGCAAAGGTCATCAAACTCATCCAGCGTGGCATAACGGATCGTGACGCTTCCCTTGTCGTCGCCTGCCTTGTGGTCGATCAGAACTTTCATACCCGAAGCGGCGGACAACGACTTCTCTAATGCCAGGGTGTCCGCGTCCTTCTCGGCCTTTTGCGAAGCGCGGGGTGTCGATGTCTCTGGTTTCGCCGCCTTGGCCTGTTTTTCGATCTCCCGGACCGAAAGTCCCTGAGAAACAGCCTTCTTCGCGAGCCCGAGAGGATCATCAGCTGTAAGGATTGCGCGCGCAGCCCCTGCGGAGAGCTTGCCTTCCCGCAAATACTCCAGAATCTCCTCCGGAAGGCCGAGCAGACGCATCATGTTCGCGATGTGTGACCTGGATTTTCCAAGAGCTTCGGCAAGCTTCTCCTGAGTGTGGCCGAATTTCTCCATCAAGTCTTTGTACCCGGCCGCCTCCTCGACGGCGTTCAGGTCCGCGCGCTGGATGTTCTCGATGATGGCAACTTCGAGCGACTCGGTGTCGTCGTATTCACGGACGATCGCGGGGACTTCATGCAAGCGCGCCACCTGAGCCGCGCGCCACCGGCGTTCCCCGGCGACAATCTGGAACATATCGACCTTGCCAGGATGCGGGCGGACGATCAGCGGTTGGATGATACCCTTTTCTTTGATCGAGTTCGCGAGATCCTCCAACCGTTCCTTCGAGAACTGCCGGCGGGGCTGATCAGGATTGGCTTCCACGCGATCTATCGGAATCAACATGTCGGGCTTTCTGGTCCCAGATACCTCACCATCTTGTGTTGCCGTCTCCGGCTGCACGTCGGCCATTAGGGCCGACAATCCACGGCCGAGACCCCTGTTTTGCTTTTTAGTCGCCATTTCTGCCTCCTACCCGGCTTTCTTTACCAGCTCTTGAGCCAGGGCCACATAGGCCTGGCTGCCTTTTGAATGCGGATCGTATGTGATGACCGGCATCGCGAATGACGGAGCCTCGCTAACGCGCACGTTCCGCGGCACGACCGTCTTGAAGACGAGCTCACCAAGCGTTTCACGAGCATCGGCCTCGACCTGCTGCGCCAAGTTGTTTCGCAAGTCGTGCATGGTAAGGACCACGCCTTCGATCCGGAGCATCGGGTTTGCGGCTTCACGAACCTCTCGAATTGTCAGCATCAACTGGCTGAGACCTTCGAGCGCAAAAAACTCGGACTGGAGTGGTATCAGAACCGAATGGGCTGCAACCAAGGCGTTGACCGTGAGAAGGTTCAGCGAGGGAGGGCAGTCGATCAGAACATAATCATAAACATTGCCGGTTGGCGGACGAAGGGCGTCATGCAGCAAATGCGACCGCTTTTCGTTCGCCACCAACTCAATGTCCGCTGAGGACAGGTCCGTCGTGGCCGGGGCAATCCAAAGCTTCTCTACATCCGTCTCGACCACGACATCTGCGAGGGGGATTTCTTCGAGCAACAAGTCGTAGGTGGTCAGCTTGCGATCCGTGGCTTCGATCCCCAGTCCCGTTGATGCATTGCCCTGCGGGTCAAGGTCCACGATTAGAACCTCAAATCCGGCCGCAGATAGGGCAGCGGCGAGGTTGATTGCCGTGGTTGTCTTTCCAACACCGCCCTTCTGGTTCGTCACCGCGATAATCTTTGTGTCAGGCACGGTGAATGTCTCCGATCTTGAGAATGACGGCGTTGTCATGTGTCAGGCTGGGGTATGTATCCGCCTGAAACGTCCATGTTTCAAGCGCTTCTTGGATCTCAGGGGCTGAACTGGAGCCTTTCGGAAAAAGTGCGATTCCGTCTGACGACAGGTGTCGTCTGGCGAAACCGAGCAGGGTTTTCAGGGGTGCCAGGGCTCGCGCAGACACGATGTCGGCACCTTGAGGTTCAAGGATTTCAATACGACGGCTGAGGATTGTAGCCGATGCTCCCGTTTCCCGTGTTACGGTCCGTAGGAACGCGGATTTTCGCTGATCGCTCTCCACACAGGTCACATTCAATTTGGGGCGCTTTTCGCTCGCCAAGATTGCTACAATCAGACCCGGGAACCCGCCCCCAGTGCCGAGATCGAGCCAACTGGTCGCCTTTTCAGGCGCAAGCGATAGCAATTGCGCAGAATCCAGAAAGTGTCGGCTCCATAGTTCCGGAAGAGTTTGTTTGGAAACCAGGTTTATTTTGGGATTCCACCGCTCAAGCAGAGCGGCGTATGTCGTCAGTTTGTCGAGTGTTTCACGTGAAACATTCGAGGTCTCAGCGAACTGCTCGGGCGTCATGCGCTCCGAGCCCGATTCTTCTGCCGAAGCTTTGCGAGAATTAGCGTCAAGGCTGCTGGCGTCATTCCCTCGATACGCCCGGCTTGCCCAAGCGTTTCTGGTCGCACTGAAGAAAGCTTAGCCTTCAGTTCCCCCGTCAGTCCGTCAAGGTCACCATATTCAAAATCACCGGGTATCGCGTGGCCTTCATCCCGTCGCATCGCCTCGACTTCACGCTTCTGCCGCTCAATATAGCGATCGTACAGCGCGTCTTTCGAAACTTGAGCACGGACCTCGTAATCCACTTGCTCCAGCGAAGGCTCAAGCTTGAGCACTGCGTCAAAATTCACGTCAGGCAACGATAACAGGTCAAACCCGCTCCGGCGTGTGCCGTCCTCCCGCACACGCCCCCCCACCGAGTTCACTTGCTGAGGGGTATATGTCTTCGACTTCAACGTAGATTTTGCGGCATTCAGGCGATCCATCTTGTTCTGAAACGCGAATCTACGCTCATCTGAGATCGCATCAAGACCGATTGCCAATGGCGTAAGGCGTTGGTCCGCGTTGTCCGCGCGCAAGGCAAGTCGGAATTCAGCTCTAGAGGTAAACATACGATAAGGTTCGGTCACCCCTCGCGTCACCAGATCGTCAATCATGACGCCGATATAGGATTCCGAGCGTGAAAACACGCAAGGCGCGCCCTCCAAGGCGGCCAAGCCTGCATTGAATCCGGCGACGATTCCCTGCGCGGCCGCTTCCTCATACCCGGTCGTCCCGTTGATTTGGCCAGCGAGAAAGAGGCCGGGCACGTCACGGAGCTCAAGCGTGGTACGCAGTGCTCGCGGATCAACGTAATCGTATTCTATCGCGTAACCGGGCTGAGTGATTTCGGCCGCTTCCAGGCCGGCAATCGAACGAACATAAGCCTCTTGAACGTCGACGGGCAAAGAGGTGGAGATGCCGTTGGGATAGACGGTATCAACATCAAGGCCTTCGGGTTCCAGAAAGATCTGATGTGACGTCTTCTCGGCAAAACGCACAACCTTATCTTCAATCGACGGGCAATACCTTGGACCAACACCATCGATCATACCTCCATACATCGCAGAACGATCCAAGTTGGCGCGAATGATGTCGTGGGTCGCCTCATTCGTATGCGTTATTCCGCAAGAGACTTGCCGCACTTCGGGCTTACGGCTAAGGAAGGAGAACATTTCCGGTTGGTCGTCGCCGGGCTGTGTGCCGAGGATATCCCAGCTTATGGTCCTGCCATTCAGACGCGGTGGCGTGCCGGTCTTGAGGCGACCTAGCGGTAGGCCGAAACTGTCAATCTGCTCGGCCAGGCGCACGGACGGACGATCGCCCATCCGTCCCCCGACCCGCTTTTTATCTCCGATATGGATGACGCCACGTAGAAATGTACCAGTGGTCAACACAACCGATGACGCGACAAGCCGAGCTCCATCCTCCAATACGACTCCGGTTACCCGGTCACCGTCCAAAAGAAGTTCCGTAACTTCTCCCTCAACTAGATGAAGTCCGCGCTGTTCTTTCACCAATCGAGCGATCGCCGCACGGTACAACGTGCGGTCAGCTTGAGCCCTGGGGCCCTGGACTGCAGGTCCCTTCGACCGGTTCAGTAACCGGAATTGAATGCCTGCGTAATCCGCCGCACGCCCCATAAGGCCATCCAGCGCATCAATTTCACGCACAAGGTGCCCTTTTCCCAAGCCACCAATTGCAGGATTGCATGACATCACCCCAAGGTCGCTCTTCCGTAGGGTGATAAGGGCGGTCCGAGCCCCTAGGCGAGCGCTAGCTGCTGCGGCGTCCACCCCTGCATGTCCACCACCCACAACAATGACGTCAAAATCAGAATGTTTCACGTGAAACACTCCCTCTGTGAATTCTCATTTACCGAGGCAGAAACTGGAGAATATTTCGTCCAGTACCATCTCAACATCCACCCGTCCTACGAGCGAGTCGAGCGACCTTATCGCCGACCAAAGCTCTTCTGCCGCAAGTTCGGAGCGTCCCATCCCGGCATCTATCTCGATTCGCGCAGTTTCCAAAGTCCGCAAAGCGGACTCGATCGCAATACGGTGGCGCTGCCGGATCGCCGTTCCCGCTCCTGCCGCACGGTTCTCCAAGATGTCCGAGATCTGGGAAACAAGGCCGTCGATTCCAAGCCCGGTCTTCCCCGATACGCCACCCCCTGTAAGATCGCCCTTTCCCCTCACGACAATATCATCACCGACGGGTTCAAAATCCAGAGGCTCTTCGGACAGAAGAAAGACCCGGAGATCAGCTTCCGCCGCCCGAACCCTCGCGCGTTCGATCCCCAAACGCTCAACCAAATCTTCCGAACTCCGGATACCTGCTGTATCCAAGATCGTGACAGGAAGTCCGCCCACATCCATCCGAACCTCGATCACGTCCCGCGTCGTCCCCGCAATATCGGACGTGATCGCCGCTTCCCGTCCCGCGAGGGCATTAAGGAGGGTGGATTTGCCTGCATTCGGCGCACCCACAATGGCCACCTCGAAGCCATCACGAATACGCTCTGAAATGATGGCACCCTTGGACTCCGCCACCAGGCCCTGAGACGTCCGGTCAATCAGCTGAAGGACCTCCGGGGCTACGTTTTCCGGAACCTCCTCATCCGCAAAATCAATCGTGGCTTCAAGGAGCGCCGCGGCGCGTATCAAATCGCTGCGCCAAACTTCGGCTTTTTCTCCAAGAGCACCAGACAGCACACGCAGAGCTTGCCGTCTCTGCGCCTCAGTTTCACTGTCGATGAGATCCGCAAGCCCCTCGACCTGAGCCAGGTCGAGTCGTTCGTTCTCCAGAGCGCGCCGCGTGAACTCTCCCGCTTCGGCAAGCCGCAATGCGGGTATCCGCTCAAGCTCACTTAAGACTGCGCTGACCACAGCGGTCGAACCGTGAAGGTGGAACTCGACAACGTCTTCACCGGTGAAGCTGTGACCCGCCTCAAAGGTCAGAACAAGCGCTTCATCCAAGTCACCGTTGGTACCGCGCAACACACGCACGCCCGAGCGTCGGGGCTCCGGCAATTGACCAGCTAGCGAGCGCCCGGCAGAGAATGCATCCGGACCGGAAACCCGGATCACGGCTACGCCAGCCTTCCCCCGCGCAGAAGCGAGTGCAAAGATCGTATCCATGTGTAACCTGTTGTTTTAAAACAGGGATCAGGCGTTCATCGAGTCGAAGAAGTCGTCGTTGCTCTTCGTCTGCTTGAGCTTCGAGATCAGGAACTCTATCGCATCCGTGGTCCCCATCGGGTTCAGAATACGACGCAGCACATAGGTCTTCTGCAAGTCCTTTGCATCCACCAAGAGCTCTTCTTTCCGCGTACCGGACTTGAGGATATCCATGGCCGGGAAGATCCGCTTATCCGAGACCTTCCGATCCAGAACCAGTTCCGAGTTACCGGTGCCTTTGAATTCCTCAAAGATCACCTCGTCCATCCGGCTGCCCGTATCGATCAGGGCCGTCGCGATGATCGTCAGAGACCCGCCCTCTTCGATGTTCCGCGCGGCACCGAAGAACCGTTTGGGACGCTGGAGCGCGTTCGCATCCACACCACCAGTCAAGACCTTCCCGGAAGACGGGACGGTCGTGTTAAATGCCCGCCCGAGACGCGTGATGGAGTCGAGCAAAATGACAACGTCACGCTTATGCTCCACAAGGCGCTTCGCCTTCTCGATAACCATTTCCGACACCGCAACGTGGCGCGAGGCCGGCTCATCGAAGGTCGAGGCAACGACCTCCCCCTTCACGGAGCGTTTCATGTCCGTGACTTCTTCGGGCCGCTCATCGATCAGAAGAACGATCAGATAAACCTCGGGGTGATTGACCGAAATCGAATGCGCGATGTTCTGCATGAGCACGGTTTTGCCGGTCCGCGGAGGCGCCACGATCAGTGATCGCTGGCCTTTGCCGATTGGTGCGACCAGGTCGATAATGCGGGCCGAGCGATCCTTGATCGTCGGATCCTCGATCTCCATCTTCAGCCGCTCATCCGGGTGCAGCGGCGTCAGGTTGTCGAACGCCACCTTGTGCCGCGCGGTCTCGGGATCTGTGAAGTTGATCTTCTCGACCAACGTGATCGCAAAATAATTCTCGTTCTCACCGGGCGCGGAAATGACGCCTTCAACGGTGTCCCCCGTCCGGAGCGAGTGCTTCCGGATCATGTCGGGCGACATATAGATGTCATCGGGACCCGGCAGATAGTTTGCCTCTGGCGAGCGCAGAAAACCGAAGCCATCCTGAAGCACCTCGAGCACGCCGTCGCCAGCGATCTCCCACCCGTCTTCGGCCCGCGCTTGCAGGATCTGGAACATCATCTCCCCTTTGCGCATGGTCGAGGCGTTCTCAATCTCCAGTTCCTCAGCCAGAGAAAGAAGATCCTTGGGGCTCTGCGCCTTCAGGTCGGACAGGTTCAATCGTTGTGTCATTGGGAGTCACCAATCTGACGGCGCAGGGCGCGGTCGGGTCTCGGGAATGGAAAAACGAAAAGCCGGACGGCCCTCGCGTGAGCCGGATATAGGCAACGAGCCATGCCAAGTCAATCTTGCCCTTCTTTGCAGGTCCCTTGGCTGCCGTCATCTCTGACCATCCTTAAATAAAGAAAGATAGATTAAGAGTTGATGAAGGATGTAGGGCCTGTGGGTAATGGGGATTACCCGCTTATCCGCAAACTCGCCCGCAATCACGCTCTGGATTGGATAAGTTCGTTCAGACCATGGAAATAGAATTATTTTCTATTTATTTTCAAGAAGTTAATGAAAATTTGCCATGTGCATAATCTCGGGGATTGTCTGTTCTTACGGCATTTCATGCCCAAGCCGTACAAAACTGATTTCGGGTGTGGAGCGGTGTCCGAACAGAATGTCGGAAACCCGCCGATACCAGTGAAAGCCAGAATTGCACACACTGGCTCACAATCGCATAAGGAAGAACAAACAGAGATTTTCCACAGGGTTCCCAACATGGCCACGCCGCTGATCCTCGCCTCCGGCTCCGAAACTCGGGCCCAGTTGCTTGCCAATGCCCGCATCGATTTCGAAGTTCTTCCGGCTCGCGTCGACGAATCGGCTTTGCGCGCTGGTCTGGATGCGGAGAAAGCCTCGCCGCGTGATGTGTCGGATGTCTTGGCAGAGTACAAAGCGCGCAAGGTCGGTGGGAAACGACCGGAAGCGCTTGTCCTTGGATGTGATCAGATCGCTGCGCTGAAGGGTGAAATAATGACCAAGCCCGAAACGCCGGAAGCAGCCTGTAACCAGCTCGCGAAGTTATCCGGTCAGACGCACCATCTGATGTCGGCCGCGGTCATCTATCACGAAAATGAGCCGATCTGGCGCCATGTGGGAGTGGTCCGGATGACAATGCGCGACCTGTCCACGTCCTATATCGACTCCTATGTGGACCGAAACTGGGAGAGCGTCCGACATTCGGTTGGCGCCTACAAACTCGAGGAGGAAGGGGTCCGGCTTTTCACACAAATTAATGGCTCGTATTTCAATGTTCTCGGCTTGCCGCTGACCGAGCTGATATCCTATCTCATCATCAGGGGAGATCTGGAGTCATGACAGATGCGCCAATGCCGATCGCGGCCGTGATGCTCGCCCCTGGCGAGGTGAGTCGACTGCCCGCGTTGTTCGACCATTGGCTCTGGGCGACGCAGCTTCCGGGGCGGTATCTACCCCTGACAGTAGAAGAGCAGAACATCGGAGAAATAATTTCCGCACTGCCGAAGGCCGGCTTTGTCGGTCTGCATGTGTCGCAGAGCTTCCAGAAGATCGTGCTGGACCATGCTGACATCATCACGGACCGGGCCGCTCTCATGTCAGGGGCGAATACGCTGATTTTCCGTCGAGATGGCAAGATACACGCAGACAACACTGACGGGTACGGATTCATCGAAAACATCCGGCAGACCATGCCGCACTGGAATCCGCGTGTTGCTCCCGCAGCCATTTATGGGGCGGGTCGCACGGCACGCGTGGTCATATCAGCGTTGATTGAAGTGGGTGTGACGGAGATCCGTCTGACCTCGCGCACGCGGCCCAAGGCTGAGCAGCTGCGAAGCGAGTTCGGCACACGGATCGAAGTGGTGGACTGGCTCAAGGCTGGCAATATGGCCGAGGGTGCAGCGACCGTGGTCAACGCAACCCCTTTGGGGAGCGCCGGTCATTCGGAGTTTCGCGTTCCACTGGACGGTTTAACGCCCGGAGCCGTGGCTTGTGACCTCACTGTCGATCCGCCACAGACCCGATTTCTCCAACAGGCTGCTGCCTACGGGTGCCATGTCGCGGATGGCGTGGGGATGCTCATCTGTCAGGCGACGCCGAGCTTCGAGCGCTGGTTTGGTCACCGACCACCGAACGACGAGGCGGCACGGATTGCGGCGGCGTCATGACCTACGTCATCGGCCTCACCGGCTCCATAGGAATGGGGAAAAGCACGACCGCGAAGATGTTCGCAGAGGCAGGCGTGCCGGTCTGGGATGCCGATGCCTCTGTTCATCGGCTTTATGCCCCCGGCGGCGCAGCGGTCGAACCGATAAGAGCGGTCCGGCCTGAAGCCATCGTCGATGGCGCCGTCAGCCGCGATGTTCTGAAGGACTGGATAGCAAAGGATCCGGAGGCGTTGGGCAAGATCGAGGCCATCGTTCACCCGCTTGTCGGTCAGGATCGACAGAAATTCCTTAGTGACGCGGATGCCGAGATTGTTCTGTTTGACATACCGCTCCTGTTCGAAACCGGCGGAAACATGGCAATGGACGCGGTCATCGTAGTGTCGGTGCCAGACGACGTGCAGCGCGAAAGAGTCCTCGCCCGTGGCACAATGTCTGAAGCCGCGTTTGAGGCCATCAAGGCAAAACAGATGCCAGACGCTGAAAAACGCGCGCGGGCGGATTTTGTGATCGAAACCCTTACCCTTGAAGGCGCGCGCGCGCAGGTTCACTCTGTCCTCGAGCGGATACGAAAGGACATCGGCAATGCGTGAAGTGGTGCTTGATACTGAAACGACCGGGTTTGACCCAAAAACCGGTGACCGTATGGTCGAGATCGGGGCAGTCGAACTGTTCAACCACATGCCAACGGGCCGCACCTACCACCAATACATCAACCCGGAACGCGACGTGCCCGAAGGCGCGTTTCAGGTTCACGGGTTATCGCAGGAATTCCTGCGGGATTACCCGGTCTTCAAGGATGTGGCGGATGCGTTTCTCGACTTCATCGGCGATGCAAAACTCGTGATTCACAATGCGTCGTTCGATGTGCCGTTTCTGAATGCCGAACTCGGTTGGTGCAACCGGCCGCGCATTCCGATGGAACAGGCTGTCGACACACTCCTGATCGCACGCAAGAAATACCCGGGCGCTGGCAACTCACTCGACGCATTGTGCCGGAGGTTTGGGATCGACAATTCCCACCGGACACTGCACGGCGCCCTTCTCGACTCCGAGATCTTGGCGGAGGTGTATCTGGAGTTAATCGGCGGCAGGCAACCGGGCCTCGTTCTTGGCGCGCTCGAATCTTCGACCAACGACGCGGATCCGCAAGAAACCTGGCGCCCGCGTCCGCGACCCGAACCGCTGCCGTCCCGGCTTACTCCGGAAGAACAGGCCGCGCATGCGGCCTTTGTCGAAGCACTTGGGGACAAGGCCCTCTGGTCCAACTCAGTTTAGCGCCCTCGGCGCAAGTAGACGTAATAGGCCCCAAGCCCGCCGTGCTTGTGATGGGCTTCGGTAAGCTGAAGAACATGCGTGCGCAGCGGAGGTGACTGGAGCCAATGCGGCACCTGATGTCGCAACACACCGTGCCGCTCCGGGATTGGACCCGGATGATCACGCACCTTCCCTTTGCCAGTGATCACAAGCACCAGTCTCCGCCCTTGCGACGCCGACTCCAGAATGAAACGAAGAAGTGCTGGATGTGCCTGCGCCATCGTCATCCCGTGCAGGTCGATGCGGGCTTCGGGCTTCATCTTGCCGCGTTTCAACTGCTGGAATCGCTTCCTGTCCATCTCGACAGGCCGTCCAGACACACTGTCGCGGATGGGGGCTGCCACGTCGTGTGGCGGGAGCGATGTCTTGGCTTTGTCACCCACGCGAAATTCGTCGAATTTCAACGGTTTCGGCGCGGGTTTCGGCTCCGGCACCAAAGCGTCTTTTGCACCTTGCGCCGGTTTGTCACGCCGCATCGGCTGCGTGCGCCGGGCAACCTCGTCCCACAGCGCTCGTTCTTCGGCGCTCAGATGCCTTGGCCGCCGCGCCACGTCAGTCTTCCGGAACCAGCGAATAGGCCCGCTGGATCGGGAGCAACACGACTAGCCGTCCGGGGTCCTTGATCCGACCGGCCTCCTTACCCGCGTCATCGCCGGTGCCCCAGAAAATATCGGCTCTTTGTGCGCCCTTTATCCGTGACCCCGTATCCTGCGCCACCATGAGACGCGAAAACGGTTCCGCACCGCCCTTGTCGATCCACACTGGCGCGCCGAGAGGCGTATATTCCGGATCAACGGCAATCGTGCGCCCGGCCGAGATCGACCGTGCCATCGCGCCGATCGGTCCGGATGTCGGCGGCAGATGTTCGAGTTCGGTGAAAAAGACGTAGGACGTGTTGTGGCTCAGAAGGTCGCGACCCTCCACAGGGTTGCGTGCCACCCAGTTTTTGATGACTTCGGCAGACACTTGATGGATTGAATAGATCCCCCGTCGCACAAGCTCATCCCCGAGAGAGCGGAAGCTATGACCATTGTGTCCTCCGAACCCGAGACGGATCGACGAGCCGTCTGAAAGGCGGATGCGCCCTGACCCCTGAATTTGGAGAAACTGAAGCTCGACCGGATCTTCGACCCAGGCGATCTCAAGCCCCCTTCCGGAAAGGACGCCCTCTTCCTCGATCTCGCGGCGGGTATAGTTTGCGGTGCCTGCCGCGATCTCTGGTGGCCGCGCATAGACGGGGATGTCGAAACGACCGGAACGGCGTTCCGAGCCGCGAATCTCAGGCTCGTAATAGGCAGTGAAAAGACCGGGCTGCCCGTCCTCGATCATCACTGGGCGAAAGAACAGCTCGAAAAAGTCGCGCGGCAAACCCGTGAAATCGAACCCCACAGCGCAGATTGGATCCCATTGGGGGTCATCGAGCAATTCGCAAGTATGCAAAAACGCGTTGAACGCGGCACCATGATCGTCCTGTTCCCAGCCAGGAAGGTCAGAGAAGGACAGAAGGGAAACTTCGGCCTCGTCGAGCGCCGCCCGCACCGGCCCGGCGAGAGCGACCAGCCCTGCGAGCGCGAGGCCGACCAGGCGCCCCATGTCAGCCGCCCGTTGCGACGAGCTGCCAGTTCGGGTCGGATGATCCCATGATCCGCGAGAAGGTCCAGACATCCTTCTGCCGCTTCACTTCCTTCGGGTTGCCTTCGATGATCTCGCCCGCCTTGTCGCGCACGACCGACGTCAGTTCGCCAACAAAGCGAATGGTGATGTCGCCCTCTTTCGATTGCTCGTCGAATTCGGCCTCGACCAGCTTCAGCTCGCGCAGCCCCACGAAATTGGCCTCGATCTTGTAGCCATCCTTTTCGCGCTGTTCCACGACGGCGGCGAAGCTGTCGTAAACCTCATCGGACAGAAACGGCTTGATCTTGGCGAGGTCGCCCGCCTCGAAGGCCATGAGGATCATTTCATACGCGCCACGCGCACCGCCAAGAAAATCGCTGACGCCGAACGACGGCTCAGCCTTTTTCATCTTGGTCAGGGCTTCGACGCTGTCCGGCTCCTCAATGTGGTCGGTGATGTCGGTGTCGGGCCCGCCTTCGATCACTTCGAAGCGGTTGCGGTTATCGACCTTTTCGGTCTCGCTGCGCGACACCACGGGTTTCTCGAACCCTTCCCGCGTGCCGAGCACATCGCGCAGTCGGAGGATCAGGAAAATCGCGATGGCGGCGAGAACGATCAGCTGGATGATCGGTGAAGACATTCGAACCTCATTTCAGGGCGCGGTTTGATTTTCCGCGTTCGGAACATATGTAGGCGCTGGGCAGGGGCAAGTCTACCAGCCCCCAGTCAACATATGAGGAAGCCATGTGGCTCTTGCTTGCATTCATCGCGGTCCCGTTGATCGAGATCGGCCTTTTCATTCAGGTCGGCGGGCTGATCGGCCTTTGGCCGACGCTGCTTATCGTGCTCGTGACAGCGATCATCGGCTCCTACATGGTCCGCGCTCAGGGTGCGATGGCGCTGGGTCAGGTACGCGCCAGCTTCAACGAATTGTCAGACCCCTCTGAGCCGCTGGCACACGGGGCCATGATCCTGTTTTCAGGCGCGTTGTTGCTGACACCAGGTTTCTTCACCGATGCGGTCGGCTTCCTGCTGCTCGTTCCCGGATTTCGACGGTGGGCGTTCCGTGAGATCGCGCGGAGGGTGAATGTGCAAAAGAGCTTCACGGTGCATACCAGTGGGACCACGCAGACGTATCGCCGCAATGATGTGATTGATGGTGAATACGAAGAGGTTTCGCCACCCAAACAACCGACTCACGAACCCGACCGGGGCCCGTCAGGCTGGACCAAACACTGACAGCTTGTGCTCTGCGAGGTAGATGCGCAGCCAGGGCGTGAAGCGTTCCGGGTACTCAGACGCCTCTTTCTCAAGATGTTCGAGCGAGACCCACCGGACACCATCCACCTCGTCGGGGTTCAGGTGCAGGACCGGGCGGTCCGTGCATTGCACAAGGAACAAGTCGACCACTTCGTGTTCCGTAAGGCCCTGTCCGACATCCGCGCGATACTCGATCTGGTCTTTCCACTCCGGATCTACCCCGGTGATACCGAGTTCCTCTTCCAGCCGCCGAACTGCGCAGGCCTTGGGGTCCTCATCCCAATGCGGGTGAGTGCAACAGGTGTTCGCCCAAAGCCCAGGTGTGTGGTATTTTCCAGCCGCCCTTTGCTGGATCAGGATCTCGTCGTCGTGGACGAGAAACACGGATACGGCTCGGTGCCGCAGCCCTTGAACATGAGCCGCGAGTTTCTCGACAGGTTGCAGGGTGCCGTCAACCCAGCCTGGGATCATGATCTTCATGCTTCCTGATACCTTTGGGCACCCGTCGTGGAAAGGGTTGGCGTTGAGGCCCCCGCCGCTTCTTGCTAGAAAGCTCCGACTTAGAAATTCATGGAGAGACATAATGGCGGAAGAAGCCAACAGCGGCGCACCGCAACAACCGGTTCAGCCAACGATGCGAATTCTCGGCCAGTACATTCGCGACATGTCGTTCGAGAACATCCTCGTGCAAAAGGGCGCAACCGGCGAGGTTCAACCCGAGCTGAAGGTCGAGGTCGCACTGGACGCCAAGAAGCGGCAGGCAGATAACCAGTACGAAGTGCTGTCCAAGTTCAAGGTGGTCTCCACCAACAAAGGCACCGGCACCGAGCTTTTCATTTTGGAGCTGGACTACGCTGGCTTGTTCCATGTGGAAAACGTGCCGGAGGATCAGCTTCATCCGTTCCTCTTGATCGAGTGCCCGCGCCAGCTCTTCCCCTTCGTGCGCCGGATCGTATCGGACGTGACCCGTGACGGGGGCTTCCCGCCCGTGAACCTCGACAACGTCGATTTCGTCGCGCTGTACCGGCAAGAGATTTCCCGCCGCCAGCAGGCGCAAGGAGAAGGCGCCAAGACGAACTGAACTTGAAGTCTTTCAAGACAGGAAAGCCGCCCTCACCCGGGGCGGCTTTTTTGGTTCAGAGTTAGCTCTGCGCGTCGAACTTGGCGCGCATCTCGCGCAGAACCGGAAGCACGGCGCGCACGTTGTCCGGGCCGATGGAGCGCACGACATCGGAAATGATCGGCGTGATCGCAGCCAGCGCGGCGTCACGGGCTTTGCGTCCGGCGGGTGAAATCGTGACCTGTTTGCGTCGCGCGTCGTCCCAATCCGGATGGATATGGATGTGTCCGGCCCATTCGAGCTTGGCGAGGGTATTGGTCATCGCGCCGCGCGTGACGTGGAAAGACTTCGCAAGCTGAGCCGGGCTTCGCGCCTCTCCCACCCGAGACAGATGGTTAAGAACCGAAAAATGGCTCAGCTCCATACCTTTCGGCATCGCCTTGGACAGCGCAGTTCTGGCCAATTGGTCGGCCATGAACATCTCGCTGAACAGCGCGACTGAAAGGCTGTCCGTCTGGCTGTCGCTCATGTCGGGCTTTCGAAAGACCGGTCGTTGAAAACCGAAGGAATGCGTTGGCGCGACTTTTCCACAAGCGACAGGTCAAGATCAACCAAGGTGACGCAGGGTTCCTCGCCGGCATCGACAAGAACCTCGCCCCACGGCGCGACGGCGAGAGAGTGACCATAGGTGGCCCGCCTGTCTGTGTTCTGGCCGGTCTGCGCCGGGGCCAAGACAAAACAGCCGGTTTCGATCGCGCGTGCACGCAGCAACGTTTCCCAATGCGCGGGGCCGGTTCCGGGCGAGAAGGCGGAGGGAACCGTAAGCACTTCCGCACCTTCCTTCGCCAGGGCATGGTACAGATTCGGAAACCGCAGGTCGTAGCAGATGGTCATGCCGAGTGTCGTATGGTCGGTGTGCCCGAGCACCGCACGGGTGCCGGGCCGGTAGCCCGCGCTTTCGCGGTAACTCTCGGTTTCGGACACATCAACGTCGAACATGTGAATCTTGTCGTAGCGCGCGGTGACCTCGCCGGATGGCGCAATGAGGAACGATCGGTTGGCGAATCGACCGTCAGGATCGTCGGTCTTCAGCGCCAGCGACCCGATCAGGATCCAAACCTCATGTGTTTGCGCAGCCTTCCGCAGGCCATTCAGCGTGACGTCGTCTTCTTCGCGCGTCAGGACTTCACTCTGTCGTTTGCGCGAGGTCGAGACACAGTTGGTAACCTCAGGCGTCAGGACGAGTTCCGCCCCGCCGTCGACTGCTTCGGCCACGCGCGCGAGGGTCAGTGGCAAGTTCTTTTGCGGGTCGTCGCCCGCACAAATCTGAACCAGCCCTGCTCGCATCAGTTTGCCAGGAGCGGGTCGAGTTTACCGCCACGTTCCAGCGCGTTCAGTTCATCGAATCCCCCGACGTGTGTCTTGCCGACCCAGATCTGGGGAACGGTGTGTCGCCCGGCGCGGGTCATCATTTCCTGCTTTAGCTCGGGATCGCTGCTGACGTCGATTTCTTCGAACGTGACGCCCTTGGTTTTCAGGAGCCGTTTCGCGGCATGGCAGAAACCGCAAAATGGCGTGGTGTAGATTGTGACTGGTTGCATCGATTGTCCTTCATTGGGTTGAACCCTTTGAAAGCAATTTAGGTATCACGGGCAACTCGCGCCAGTGTTGCAACGCAGACGTCACTAGCACCTGCCAAAAAAGCGGCGTCGCATGTAGCAGCGAGCGTGGCACCCGATGTCATGACATCATCGACGATCAGCACGTTCCGTCGATCCAGCGCGCATCCATGTTTTGGATGTGGCTCAATGTTCCCCTGCACGTTAGCGAACCTTTGATCGTGTGTCTTGCCGCCCTGCGTTTCACCGCCTTTCAACCGGACAAGCGCGTTCGGAAACACGGAAAGCCCGGTTTCCCGGCCCAGCGCGCGCGAGATTTCTGCGGCCTGATTGTAGCGCCGCCGGAAAAGCCTGGTCCAATGGGACGGAACCGGAACGATAACCATGCCGGTGGATAGCAGAGGTCGCGCCGCCTGAGCGATCCAGCGCGCGGCTGGAATCGCGATGTCCGGCCTGTCCGAATGCTTCAGTGCAAGCACGAGCCGACGTCCTTTTCCTGAATAAGCAAAAGCAGTGCGGCCGCGCGACCACGGGCGCGCGATTGTCATGCAGTCGTCGCACAGGTCCAGTGCGCCATCACCTTCGCCGGGTAAGCCGACACCGCATTTGTCGCAAACGTGTCCGGTCACGAACCGGGTGTCCCGCCAACAAGGTCCGCACAGCCCGCCGTCCCCCTCGACGATCTCGCCGCAAGACGCACATTGCGCGGGGTAGATCGCGCGGAGCAGCGATTGCATTCCGTGGCCCTCCATCTATGGTGCCGCGCCATGTCCAGACTGACCGATCCCCGACGCCTGACCCTGACCCGCGCCCGCGCGACTGCGGACGGAATGTTCCTGCAAGAGGACGCGGCTTTCGAGGTTCAGGATCGGCTGGAAGAGGTTAACAGAACCTTTACGGCAGCAGCCGTTGTGACCGGTTTTCCCGACGTGTGGCGCAAGGCCTTTCCAAATGCCCGGATCGTCGCGGATGATGAGACGCTTGCGCTCGAGCCGGGCACCCATGACCTGGTCATTCACGGATTGTCGCTTCACTGGGCGAACGACCCGGTCGGGCAACTTATCCAATGTCATCGGGCTCTCAAACCCGACGGGTTTTTCCTTGGTGTCATGTACGGGGGCGACACGCTGACCGAACTTCGCGCTTCGCTGACGGGCGCTGAGGTCGCGCAGAGCGGGGGACTTTCTCCGCGGCTGCTTCCGATGGGCGAGCTGCGCGATCTTGGTGCCCTGCTCCAACGGGCCGGTTTCGCTCTCCCAGTGGCGGATAGCTCGCAGCGCGACGTCTCCTACACCGACGCTCTCGCGCTCATGCGCGATTTGCGTGCGATGGGCGAAGGCAACGCGATGGAGACCCGTGCGGGCTTCACTTCCCGCGAGGTGTTTGCCGAGACCGCAGCAAGATACGCTCGAAATGCAGACCGGGACGGCCGAATCCACGCGACGTTCGAGTTTGTGTTCCTTGCCGGATGGGCGCCGCACGAAAGCCAGCAGAAACCACTGCGTCCCGGATCGGCCCAGGCCCGACTTGCCGATGCGCTGGGCACAGATGAAACCAGTACGGGCGAAAAGCCGTAACAGGCAGGACAGAACGGGACGGAATACATGAACGCGCACATGCCTACGGACCATCCCAAGGTCCCGATGCCGAAGGTCGGCATTCTCTTTGCCAATCTGGGCACGCCGGACAACTATGACTACTGGTCGATGCGGCGGTATCTGAACGAGTTTCTCTCGGACAAACGCGTGATCGATTATCCGAACTGGAAATGGCAGCCGATCCTGCAGGGGCCCATCCTCACGATCCGCCCGTTCCGTTCGGGCGCGAACTACAAAATGATCTGGAATCATGATGCCGGGGAAAGCCCGCTCATGACGATCACGAAACAACAGGTGACCAAGCTCGACGGGACGCTGACGGAGCGATTCGGGGATCGTGTCATGGTCGATTTCTGTATGCGCTACGGTAATCCCTCGACGAAATCCAAGGTCGCCGCGATGGTTGCGGCAGGGTGCACCAAGATCCTGTTTTTCCCGCTCTACCCCCAGTATTCGGCAACAACGAGCGGCACGGCGAATGACCAGTTCTTCCGCGCGCTGATGGAGGAAAGCCGGATGCCGTCCGTGCGCACGGCGCCGGAATACTTCGACCGCGACGACTATATTGAGGCGCTCGCGGCATCCATTCTGCGTGTCTATCCCGCCGAAAAAGACGCACCCGAGCGGATCATCTGTTCATATCACGGGATGCCCGAGCGCTACCTGATGGAGGGTGATCCGTACCACTGCCAGTGTCAGAAGACGACGCGTCTGCTCGCAGAACGGCTCGGCTGGGCGCGCGAACGGATCGCCACGACTTTCCAGTCGGTATTCGGCCCTGAGGAATGGCTGAAACCTTACACTGTGGACGAAGTGGCGCGGCTGGTGAAAGAAGATGGCGTCAAATCACTCGCCGTTCTGGCGCCCGCCTTCTCGGCTGACTGCATCGAGACGCTGGAGGAAATCAACGGAGAGATCCGCGAAAGTTTCGAACACGCCGGCGGTGAGACATTCACTTACATTCCTTGCCTGAATGACGACGACGAGCATGTCGCGGCGCTCACCAACGTAGTCGTCGAAAATCTGCGTGGTTGGCTGGAGTAGGGTCTATACTTGCCAGCCATAGCTTGCGCATGTCTCTAGAATCCGGGATTCCGCGATCCCTTCCTCATCAGCCTTGATGGAGTTCAGCGCGACGAACCAATAAAGGTATTCTGCGTAATCCGGCTCTCGGACATCCAGTTGCCGCCACGCCTCATCCACGCCGAGTTCTGAAACGCGGGGCATTTGATGGTGGAAGTCGCATTCGGCGAACAGGACGGCGGGCTTTCCGAAGAAGAGACCGGACAGTGCGGCAGAACTATTCTCTGTGATCACAAAATCACAAATGCGAAGTGCATCCTCCATTCCGCCGACCTCGACCGCAATCCGACTGTCGCTTGATTGAAGCCCATCGAGAGTCGCCATTTCCTCGTCCGAATAGACTTCGCCCGGATGCAGGCCCAAGAGGATGTGTCGATCGCCCGCACGCGCCTGCACTTCGCGGATCATGTCGATGGGAGACATCGACTGGAACGACCGGTGTTCAAGGAGCTTTCCCTGGAGGGGTACATAGACGACGCCCGTTTTCTGCGCATGAGACGGCCCGCTCTTGAACAACCATTTGCGCCAATTCCCGTACCATTCCATCGCGACATCAGAGTCTATTTCACCCGGATCGAAGGGTTTTCTTGCCACGTTGAATTCCCATCGTTTCGCGGTCGCTTCGATCCGCCAGAATGGAAAAAAGTAGCTCTTGCGAATGGTGAGTGATTTCGGATGGAACGGATCGTCCATGTGAAACAGCGAATAGCCCTGCCTCGCGCCGGATTTCAGGCGCTCGGCGAGCGAATTTCGGCGAAGCTCGACACGGAAGCCGACCTCCTCGAATGCCTTTGTTACCCTAGCGACGAAACCGAATTCGCCACGCTTGGCCATGTCGAACATGACGTCATCGAGATAGATACGCAGGACACGAGCTTCGGTCATTCTGGCACGCTAGCCTTCCCCGTGGTCGGGTCAAGCCGGGTGGTTGTCGCGGGCAAACCGGGGGTCCATATAGCTCTGGACATGAACGGAGGCGAGATATGAGCGAGTTCCCCGGTTGGCATGGCACGACGATTTGCGCGGTGCGAAAAGGCGGCAACGTGGTGATTGCGGGCGATGGGCAAGTGAGCCTTGGCGATACGGTCATCAAGGGCACGGCGCGCAAGGTGCGGCGGCTTTCACCGGGCGGCTACGACATCATCGCGGGATTCGCGGGTTCCACGGCCGATGCTTTCACCCTGCTGGAACGCCTCGAAACCAAGCTCGAGGCCACGCCCGGTCAACTCGCGCGCGGCTGTGTCGAGTTGGCAAAGGACTGGCGCACGGACAAGTATCTTCAGAAGCTTGAGGCGATGCTGATCGTGTCAGACGGCAAGGACCTGTTTGTCATTACCGGTGCAGGCGATGTCCTGGAGCCGGAGCATGACGTGACCGCCATCGGATCCGGCGGGAACTATGCGCTCGCTGCGGCCCGCGCCATGATGGACACCGACAAGTCTGCCGAGGAAGTCGCGCGGACCGCCATGGCGATCGCTTCTGACATCTGTGTCTACACCAACGGCAATCTGACCGTTGAAACCCTGTCCAAGTAAGAGACCTTTATGACCGATCTGACCCCCCGCGAAATTGTTTCGGAACTCGACCGGTTCATCATCGGCCAGAAGGACGCCAAGCGCGCTGTCTCCGTCGCATTGCGCAACCGGTGGCGCCGCAAGCAGTTGTCCGACGATCTGCGCGATGAAGTGTATCCGAAGAATATCCTGATGATCGGGCCCACCGGCGTCGGCAAGACGGAAATCTCGCGCCGCCTTGCCAAGCTCGCTCGTGCGCCGTTCATCAAGGTTGAGGCCACGAAATTCACCGAAGTCGGCTATGTCGGTCGGGATGTCGAGCAGATCGTGCGGGATCTTGTCGATTCGGCGATTATCCAGACCCGTGAATATATGCGCGAGGACGTCAAGACGGCGGCCGAGCACAAGGCGGAGGAACGGGTGATCGAAGCGCTCGCCGGTGAGGGCGCGCGGGAGCAGACCCGCGAAATGTTTCGCAAGAAGCTTCGCTCCGGTGAGCTGGACGACACGGTGATCGAACTTGACGTGCAGGATACCGGCGGCGGAATGCCGATGTTCGACATGCCCGGCCAGCCCGGCGGTGGCGGCGGCACGGGCATGATCAACCTTGGCGACATGTTCGGCAAAGCATTCGGCGGACGCACGGTACGCAAGAAGATGACCGTCGCGGACAGCCATAACGTGCTGGTGGGAGAAGAGGCCGACAAACTGCTCGACGACGAAACGGTCAACAAGCAGGCGCTTGAAACGGTCGAGCAGAACGGGATCGTCTTTATCGACGAAATCGACAAGGTGTGCGCCCGCGCCGATGTGCGCGGCGGGGACGTGAGCCGTGAGGGCGTGCAGCGCGACCTGCTTCCGCTGATCGAAGGCACGACGGTGTCGACGAAGTATGGGCCCGTGAAGACCGACCACATCCTGTTTATCGCCTCGGGCGCCTTCCACATCGCCAAGCCATCGGACCTTCTGCCAGAGCTTCAGGGGCGCCTGCCGATTCGGGTCGAACTGCGCGCGCTGACTGAAGAGGACTTCGTTCGCATTCTGACCGAGACCGACAACGCGCTCACCCGGCAGTATACCGCGCTCATGGGGACCGAAGACGTGACCGTCACGTTTACGGAAGACGGCATTGCCGCGCTGGCCCGGATTGCGGCCGAGGTTAACACCACGGTCGAGAACATCGGAGCGCGGCGCCTCTATACGGTCATGGAACGGGTCTTTGAGGAGCTTAGTTACACGGCACCAGACCGGACGGGCGAGGAAATCACCGTCGATGCAGCGTTCGTGGAGGCCAATCTCGGCGAATTGATGCAGAGTGCGGACATGGGCCGCTATATGCTCTAGGCGTAGGGTCGGGCGAGGTCTACGGTCGACCCAATTTCAGGGGACACCGTGAACTTCAGCCTACGCCATTTCCTACCCGTGCTCATGCTGACGCTTGCCGCCTGCACGGTGCCCACCCTGACGCCGCAAACGATTGGCCCTGCGATCGGGCCTGAAGAGGAAGTGTTCGTCGCGACGACCCGGGCGCGCAACGACGTTGGCGATTTCTCGTCGATGCGTGGTGACCAAACGAGCTACCTCACCGTGCCCGTGCGCTTCCCGACGAACTACAGCCCTGGCGACCGCGCGAAGATCGAGAAAGCGCCGGACCCGGCCGAAGATTTCTCGGTCGGCGCACCTGTAACGATGGATCGAAGCGGATTTCGACAATCGCTCACCTCGGCAGTCGCGGCAGAACCGCGCGGGTCTCGCGACGTGACGATCTATGTCCACGGGTATTACAATGTCTTCTACAGCGGTGTTTTTCGCTCGGCCCAGCTGAAGCGCGACTTCGACTTGCCCGGTGAGGTGGTACACTTCGCGTGGCCGAGCCGAGGCTCCAATACCGCCTATGCGTATGATCGCGAAAGCGTCCTCTATTCCCGCGATTCTCTGGAGGCCCTGATCCGCGACTCGGTGCGTGTAGGGGCTGACCGCGTCACCATCGTTGCGCATTCGCTCGGTGCCATGCTCGTGATGGAAACACTGCGGCAAATCGAGATTTCGCAGCCGGGCTGGGTCCATGACAATATCGACGGACTCGCCTTTGTCGCGCCGGACATTGATGTCGAGGTATTCAAGTCGCAGGCTGCGCGTTTCGAAAGACTCCCCGAGGACTTCGTGATTTTTGTTTCGAACCAGGATCGTGTCTTGATGCTGGCGTCGCGGCTGCAAGGCGTGAAGCGCCGGCTCGGCAATACCAGCGACGTGGAGGTGACGACCGAAGGGAACCTGACCATCGTGGACGTGACCTCGATGACGCAGGACGCGCGGTCGGGGCATTTCGTTCCCGCCACCTCGCCCGCGGCGATCCAGATCCTGCGCAACAGTTCGGCGTTCCGCGCGCTCTTCCCACGCGAAGGCCTGGGTCAACCCATTGGCGGAAACGTCCGGCTGTTCCAGCTTTCGGGAAACTAGGCGGGCTTCACGCTCGCCGTGACGTAGTTCACCGACAGGTCGCGTGACGAGATCGACCAGCTCCAAAGCACCGGGTTGAAGACGAACCCCTGTTTGTCGACCATCCGGAACCCTGCATCGGTCGCCAGCTTTTCCAGCTCATCCGGCGTGATGAATTTTGACCATTCATGCGTGCCTTTCGGCAGCCAGCGCATCACATGTTCCGCGCCGACGATGGCGACCATGAAGCTCTTGGGATTGCGGTTGATCGTCGAGGCAACCATCAGTCCACCAGGCTTGAGGAGTTGCTGACAGGCGGTGAGGTAGGACAGTGGATCAGCGACGTGTTCGACCACTTCCATGTTAAGCACCGCATCGAACTGTTCACCCGCCTCGGCCAATGCTTCGGCGGTCGTGAAACGATAGTCGATGTCGAGTCCGGATTGCTCCGCATGGACCTGCGCCACCGGGATGTTGCGTTCGGCGGCGTCCGCTCCAACCACGCCTGCCCCCAACCGCGCCATCGGCTCGGACAAGAGCCCGCCACCGCAGCCGATGTCGAGGATGCGCAAACCCTTGAACGGTTCAGGCTCTGATAAGTCCCGGCCGAACTCAGCAGCGATTTGTGACGTGATGTAATCGAGGCGAACCGGATTCATCATGTGAAGCGGCTTGAATTTTCCCGTCGGGTCCCACCATTCTGCGGCCATCGCCTCGAATTTGGCGACTTCGCCGGGGTCGACTGTCGTTTGTGCGATTGTCATGCTAGCCTCGTCTGTCATGGCGTCTCGGTCGCCGTTTCTATATAGGTTCCACATGGAGCAGGCCGCAGGAAAAAACACCGCAGGGGGAAAATTGTACCCCCCGATCGAGCCATTCGACCGCCGAATGCTCGATGTTGGTGACGGCCATACGATCTATGTCGAACAATGCGGTGCGCGGGACGGGATTCCCATCGTGGTGTTCCACGGCGGACCGGGAGGCGGCTGTTCGCCGGCGATGCGTCGGTTCTTCGATCCCAAGAAATACCGCATTCTCCTGTTCGATCAGCGCGGCTGCGGGCGCTCCCGCCCTCATGCGAGTGTCGCGGAAAACACGACATGGCATCTGATCCGCGACATTGAACTCATCCGGGATACGTTCGGCATCGACCGCTGGATCGTCTTCGGCGGAAGCTGGGGGGCGACGCTGGCGCTGGTTTATGCACAGACCCACCCGGATCGGGTGGCATGGCTTGCTCTGCGTGGCGTTTTTCTTGCCACCCAACGGGAGTTCGACTGGTTCTATGGCGGCGGCGCAGGTCAATTCTGGCCCGACTTGTGGAGCCGCTTCACCGATCCTATCCCGGAGGACGAGCACGGTGACCTGATCGCTGCCTATCATGCCAGGCTGTTCTCAGGCGACCGGGGCGAAGAGTTGCGCTATGCCCGCGTCTGGGCATCGTGGGAGAATGCGCTTGCGAGCATTGAGAACGACGGGGCCATGATCGACAGCCCCGCGGACTACGCGCTCGCCTTCGCGCGCCTCGAGAACCACTATTTCCAGAACCGTGCGTTCCTGTCCGAAGATCAGCAGATCCTGAAGAACATGACCCGGATCGCCCACATTCCGGGAACAATCGTGCAGGGTCGTCATGACATGATCTGCCCGCCACAGGCCGCCTGGTCGTTGCACAAGGCCTGGCCGACGAGCGAGTTCCGTATGATACCGCGCGCGGGCCACGCGGTGAGCGAACCGGGCATTGCGGCAGAGCTGGTGCGAACCACGGACAAGCTTGCGCGCCAGAGGGATACGTTGGGACTATGACAAATCAGGCGCGTGTTTGGGATCGTTTCGCTAAGAAATACGTCGCCTCGCCCATCGATGATGTCGCTGCCTACGAACACAAGCTTGAGCTGACGCGCAAGTATCTCCGCCCGGATATGAAGGTGCTGGAGTTTGGTTGTGGTTCCGGCAACACCGCCCGCCTCCACGCCCCTCATGTCGCCAGCTACACTGCGATGGACATCTCCGCCAAGATGATTGCGCACGGACGCGCGGTAGGGCCGGTTCCGGAAAACATGAGCTTCAAGGTGGCCGATTTCGCCACCGCCAAGGTTACGCCCGAGGCATATGACATGATCCTCGCTCTGTCTGTGCTTCACGTCCTGCCTGATCCTGGCGCGGTCGTGCGCAAGGTCGCGGGTGCGCTAAAGCCTGGCGGGTTCTTCGTCAGTTCAACGGTGCCCGTCGGTGAATTCGGCCTTCTGAGCCTCATCGCTCCGGTCGGCGGTGCGCTGGGCGTCATTCCCAAGGTGTCACGGATCACGACGGACGATATCCGCACGATGATGACCGATGCGGGCCTAACCATCGTCGAAGACTGGCGAGCGAAACCCAAGTCCGCGCTGTTCCTGATCGCGCAGAAATCGGTCTGACGCATTTTCCTTGCAGACTCGGCGCCACTTCCCTATATCCCCGTCAACAGCGGTGTGCTGGGGTCCAAACCCGGCGCTCCACCGGATCACGCAACGGGCCGCTGGCCCGTTTTTTTGTGTCCGCAAGACCGCCCGAAAGGATTCCATGACTGACCTCGTTGTCAAGACAGCCATCGACCGTCGGCTCGCAGAAATCGTGCGCCCGGTGATCGAGGATCTGGGGTTTGAGCTTGTGCGCCTGCGTCTCATGGGCGGCAACACCAACACGCTCCAGATTATGTCGGACAAGCCCGAGGGTGGCATCGAAGTCGATGACCTCGCCGAGATCACGACGGCGGTCAGCGCGACGCTTGATGTCGAGGATCCGATCGACGGAGAATACACGCTCGAGGTTTCCTCGCCCGGCATCGACCGGCCGCTTACGCGGTTCAAGGATTTCGACGCCTGGGACGGTTACCTCGCCAAGATAGAGACGAGCGAACTTATCGACGGGCGCAAGCGGTTCAAGGGAACGCTTCAAGGCACCGAGAACGGTGAGGTCCTGATCGAGATCGAGGAGAATGGCGAGCCGGTGATGATCGGCCTGACCTTCGATCTGCTCGCCGAAGCCAAGCTCGTCCTCACGGACGAATTGATTGCCGAGATGCTCAAAGCGCGCAAGGACGCGGGGCTGATCGACGAAACCCAGTACGATGAAGTCATCACGGACGAAGGGTCCGAGGAGGAATAAGACATGGCGATTACCTCTGCCAACCAGCTCGAACTGCTCCAGACTGCCGAGGCGGTCGCGCGCGAGAAGATGATCGACCCGGGCCTCGTGATCGAGGCGATGGAAGAAAGCCTCGCTCGTGCGGCGAAGTCCCGTTATGGCGCCGAAATGGACATTCGCGTGTCCATCGACCGCAAGACCGGCCGCGCCACCTTCACCCGTGTCCGCACCGTGGTCCCGGAAGAGGAGCTTGAGAACTACCAGGCCGAGCTTACTGTGGATCAGGCCAAGCCCTATTTCGAACCGGCCAAGTCGGGCCGGGAGGAATTCTGGTACCGCGACGGCCAGCTCGTCGATCTGACCGAGGTCAAGACGCCGGAAGTCGGTGACGAATTCCGCGAAACCGTGCCGCCCGTGGACATGGGCCGGATCGCCGCCCAGAGCGCCAAGCAGGTGATCCTGCAAAAGGTGCGCGAGGCCGAACGGGATCGCCAATACGAAGAATTCAAGGATCGCGCGGGCACCATCATCAACGGCGTCGTCAAGCGCGAGGAATACGGCAACGTCATCGTCGATGTCGGCGCTGGCGAAGCGATCCTGCGCCGCAACGAAAAGATCGGCCGCGAAAGCTATCGCCCGAACGACCGTATCCGCTGCTTCGTGAAAGATGTGCGCCGCGAGACGCGTGGGCCGCAGATCTTCCTCAGCCGTACCGCGCCGGAATTCATGGCCGAACTGTTCAAGATGGAAGTGCCGGAAATCTACGACGGTATCATCGAGATCAAGGCCGTCGCCCGTGATCCCGGTTCGCGCGCAAAGATCGGCGTCGTGTCCTATGACAACTCCATCGATCCTGTCGGTGCCTGTGTCGGTATGCGCGGTTCGCGTGTGCAGGCCGTCGTGAATGAGCTTCAGGGCGAAAAGATCGACATCATTCCGTGGAACGAGGATATGCCGACGTTCCTCGTGAACGCGCTCCAGCCTGCCGAAGTCTCCAAGGTCGTGCTCGACGAGGATGCCGAACGCATCGAGGTCGTCGTGCCTGACGATCAGCTTTCGCTTGCCATCGGGCGTCGCGGTCAGAACGTGCGGCTTGCAAGCCAGCTCACGGGTCTGGACATCGACATCCTGACTGAAGAAGAGGAAAGCCAGCGTCGGCAGGCCGAATTCGCCGAGCGTACCAAGCTGTTTATGGACACGCTCGATCTGGACGAATTCTTCGCCCAGCTTCTCGTTTCGGAAGGGTTCACCAACCTCGAAGAAGTGGCTTATGTCGAGCTTGACGAACTTCTCGTCATCGACGGCGTGGATGAAGCGACGGCGCAGGAGCTTCAGGCGCGCGCCCGTGATTACCTCGACGCCCTGAACCGCAAAGCGCTCGAAAACGCCAAGGAAATGGGTGTGCAGGAGAGCCTAACCTCGTTCGAGGGTCTGACGCCCCAGATGATCGAGGCGCTGGCTAAAGACGGTGTCCTGACGCTCGAAGATTTCGCGACTTGCGCGGACTGGGAACTGGCCGGTGGCTGGACCACTGTCGACGGCGAGCGCTCCAAGGACGACGGCGTTCTCGAGCCCTTCGACGTGGGCCTCGAGGAAGCGCAGAACATGGTGATGACCGCCCGTATCCAGCTTGGCTGGGTCGATCCTGCCGATCTCGTCTCCGATGAGGACGAAGACGAGACCGGCGAAGAAGCCACCGAGGAGGCCGGAGCCTGATCGCAGGCTCCGGGGAGCGGCGCGTGACGCGCGGAGGCCGGGACAAGGATCGGACGGGCGAGCCCGAGCGGCGATGCATCGCCACGCGTGAGGTCAAGCCAACCTCGACGATGGTGCGCTTCGTCGTCAGCCCGGAGGGCGAGATTGTGCCCGATCTGCTGGGTAAATTGCCCGGCCGTGGCCTCTGGTTGACGCCCAGTCCCAAAGGGTTCGGCCTCGCCGCGAAGAAAGGCGCCTTCGCCCGGGCTGCCAAGGCACAGGTCACTGTGCCGGAGGACCTTGCGAAGCGGGTTGAGGCGGGTCTTGCAGATCGCGTGATCCATCTTATCTCATTAGCGCGCAAGGCAGGCGCGTCCGTTGCCGGGTTCGAAAAGGTAAAGGACTGGCTCGCCAAGGATCAGGCAGAGGTTCTTTTGCAGGCCTCGGATGGGTCCGAACGCGGGAAAACAAAACTGCGCGCACCCCGCGGTAAAGGCAGCCTGATAACGTGTTTGACAGCCGATGAATTGGGTTTGGCTTTCGGACGTGAACATGTGATACATGCCGCACTCGCGGGTGGCGGACTCACGAAACGTGTAGTAGACGAAGCCGCGAAGCTATCTAGCATGCGCGATGATAACGACGGTGGGACCGCCCGCCGGAAAGGTACGAAGACCAGATGAGCGATACGGACGGCAAAAAGCCCCTTGGCCTGCGAGGCGGACCCCGATCGGGTTCCGTGAAGCAGTCCTTCAGCCACGGACGCACGAAAAACGTGGTGGTGGAGACCAAGCGTAAGCGTGTCGTCGTGCCCAAGCCCGGATCGGGCGGCGGGAGCGGCGGTGGTGCCGGATCCCCGGCCACGGATCCGTCCAAGCGGCCCGCCGGCATTTCCGACGCCGAGCTGGAGCGCCGGATGAAAGCGCTTGCCGCGGCCAAGGCCAACGAGGCTGATGAGGCGCAGAAGCGCGAAGAAGAAGAGAAGGCCCGCGAAGCGGAGCGTGAGCGCCGTCGGCGCGAAGCGGAGGAAAAGGAGCGCGAAGAGAAAGAGCGCGCCGAAGCTGCCGCGAAGAAGGCCGAAGAGGACGAACGCCGTCGTCAGGAAAAGGAGGCCGCCAAGACCAAGCCGGCGGAAGCCGCACCTTCCGATCCCGCCGCTGCTCAGGCAGCCGAGGCGCGCGGCACCAAGACTGGTGCGCGCAAGACCGACCGTGACCGTCCCAGCGCGCCTGCCGAAGACCGCAACCGCGGCAAAGGCAAGGGCGGCGACGGTCGCCGTTCGGGCAAACTGACAGTGAATCAGGCGCTGACCGGTGGCGAAGGCGGGCGGCAACGTTCGATGGCCGCCATGAAGCGCAAGCAGGAGCGCATGCGCCAAAAGGCGATGGGCAATGCCGAACCGCGCGAAAAGGTTGTGCGTGACGTGCGTGTACCCGATGCCATCGTGGTGCAGGAACTGGCCAACCGGATGGCGGAACGTGCCGCTGATGTGGTCAAGAGCCTCATGCAAATGGGCATGATGGTTACGCAGAACCAGTCGATCGATCAGGACACCGCGGAGCTCATCATCGAGGAATTCGGCCACCGCATTGTGCGCGTGTCGGATGCCGACGTGGAAGACGTGATCGCGACGACTGACGACAAGCCGGAAGACCTCGTCTCCCGGCCGCCAGTCATCACGATCATGGGCCACGTCGATCACGGGAAGACCTCGCTGCTCGACGCGATCCGCAATGCCAAGGTGACTGCGGGCGAAGCCGGCGGGATCACGCAGCATATCGGCGCCTATCAGGTGACCACCGACAGCGGCGCGACACTGAGCTTCCTCGACACGCCCGGCCACGCCGCGTTCACGTCGATGCGTGCCCGTGGTGCGCAGGTGACGGACATCGTCGTTCTGGTCGTGGCCGCAGATGACGCGGTCATGCCGCAGACGGTTGAAGCCATCAATCACGCCAAGGCCGCACAGGTTCCGATGATCATCGCGATCAACAAGTGCGACAAGCCGGACGCGAACCCCGACAAGGTGCGCACCGACCTGCTTCAGCACGAGGTGATTGTCGAAGGCCTGTCGGGCGAAGTGCAGGACGTGGAAGTCTCGGCGCAAACCGGTCAGGGTCTGGACGAACTGCTGGAAGCCATCGCGCTCCAGTCGGAAATCCTCGAACTCAAAGCCAACCCGGAGCGAGCCGCCCAGGGCGCAGTGATCGAAGCACAACTCGATGTGGGCCGGGGCCCGGTTGCCACCGTGCTGATCCAGAACGGCACCCTGCGCCAAGGCGACATCTTCGTCGTCGGCGAACAGTGGGGCAAGGTCCGCGCGATGGAAAACGACCGCGGCGAACGCGTCAAGGAAGCCGGTCCGTCGGTGCCCGTCGAGGTGCTCGGCCTGAACGGCACGCCGGAAGCGGGTGACGTCCTGAACGTGGTCGAGACAGAAGCGCAGGCGCGCGAAATTGCGGAATACCGCGAACAGGCCGCCAAGGACAAACGCGCCGCTGCCGGTGCCGCCACGACGCTCGAGCAGATGATGCAGAAGGCGAAGGACGACAAGGACGTCGCCGAACTGCCCATTCTCGTGAAAGCAGACGTGCAGGGCTCGGCCGAGGCCATCGTTCAGGCGATGGAAAAGATCGGCAACGACGAGGTCCGCGTGCGCGTTCTGCACTATGGAGTGGGCGCGATCACCGAGACGGATATCGGCCTCGCCGAAGCGTCCGGCGCACCGGTCATCGGCTTCAACGTCCGTGCCAACGCGCCGGCCCGCAACAGCGCCAACCAGAAGGGCGTGGAAATCCGCTACTACAGCGTGATCTACGACCTTGTTGACGACGTGAAGGCGGCCGCTTCCGGCCTGCTCTCCGCCGAGGTTCGCGAGAACTTCATCGGGTACGCCGAGATCAAGGAGGTCTTCAAGGTCTCCAACGTCGGTAAGGTCGCAGGTTGTCTCGTCACCGAGGGCGTTGCGCGCCGGTCCGCCGGTGTGCGCTTGCTGCGCGACAACGTGGTGATCCACGAAGGCACGCTCAAGACGCTCAAGCGCTTCAAGGACGAGGTGGCCGAGGTCATTTCGGGTCAGGAATGCGGTATGGCCTTTGAGAACTACGAAGACATTCGCCCGCAGGACGTCATCGAGATCTTCGAACGCGAAGAGGTTGAGCGGTCGCTCGAGTGACACCGACAGAATATCGAACAAAGGGCGGCTCTTGGGCCGCCCTTATTCGTTAGACTCAGAGCATATCCCGCATCATCGCGATCAGAGGAATGTCGGCTGGCGGCATCGGGTAGTCGCGCAACTCGTTCACTCGCACCCATTTGAGGGTCTGACCCTCTTTCGGTTGCGGCGTCCCCTCCCATTTCCGGCAGACGAACACCGGCATCAGAAGGTGAAAGTCGTCATAGCTGTGCGAGGCGAAGGTGAGCGGCGCGAGACAGCTATCCCAGGTTTCGATTCCAAGTTCTTCAAATAGTTCGCGGATGAGCGCCGCTTCTGGCGTCTCACCCGCCTCCACCTTGCCTCCTGGAAACTCCCACAGGCCTGCCATGGATTTCCCTTCGGGCCTCTGGGCCAGCAAAATACGCCCGTCTCGGTCGACGAGCGCCACAGCACTTACCAGCACAGTCTTCACGATCGGTAATCCGCGTTAATCTGGATGTAGGCGTGTGTAAGGTCACAGGTCCAGACAGTCGCCTTGCCGCGCCCCAGCGCGAGGTCGACGCCAATCACGATTTCGTCTCCCAGCATGTAGTTCGCACCCAGATCCTCAAGGTAATCGGGCGACACCCAGCCTTTTTCAGCCACAAGGATCTCGCCGAACTTGATGGTGAGCTTGTCACGGTCCGCTTCGGCACCGGATTTCCCAATTGCCGCGACGATACGGCCCCAGTTCGGGTCTTCCCCGGCGATGGCCGTCTTGACCAGCGGGGAGTTCGCAATGGACATGCCGTGGATGCGTGCCTGTTTGTCGGATTTCGCTCCGGTCACTCGGATTTCAACGAATTTTGTGGCGCCTTCGCCATCCCGAACAACCTGATGCGCCAAGTCCGTCATCACGGTTCGAAGCCCGTCCCGGAAAGCGTTATTGCCTTTCGTAACCTTGGCTCCGCTGGCCCCGGTCGCGGCGAGGATTAGTGTATCAGAAGTCGACGTATCGCTGTCCACGGTGATGGAGTTGAAGGTCTCGTCGATCAGGCCCGAGAGGTAGCCCTGCAAAACGCTCTGTTCCACCTTCGCGTCAGTGAAGATGTAGACGAGCATGGTGGCCATGTCCGGCGCGATCATGCCGGACCCTTTGGCGATCCCGGCAATCTTTACGGACTTTCCGTCCACTTCGAACTCTGCCAGCGCGCCCTTTGGAAAGGTGTCGGTCGTCATGATGGCGCGGGCAGCCATTTCAATCCCGGACGGGTCGAGCGCATCGGTCAGGTCACCGATCTTCGCGGTGATCCGGTCAAAGGGCAACCGCTCCCCAATAACGCCGGTTGAGGCGGTATAGACCCTGTTTTGCGCGACTCCGGTGATCTCCGCCACAGTGCGCGAGATGTTCGAAACGGCATCCTCGCCAGAAGCCCCGGTGAAGGCATTGGAATTGCCGGAATTGACGATTATCGCTGCCCCGCTCTTGGGGTCGGAGCCGAGCTTGGCCTCGCAGTCGAGCACGTTTGCCGAGCGCGTAGCCGATCGGGTAAAGACCCCGGCAATAGCCGTGCCGGGGTCGCATAGCGCAAGCATGACGTCGTAGCGCCCAGCGTAGCGCACCCCCGCCTGAACGGCGGAGAAGCGCACGCCATCGATCACGGGCAAGGCCGGAAACCCTTCGGGTGGCGCGAGAGGCGCCACCGCATGCCTGTGGTTCTTCGCCGCAGCCAGAGCCGACTTCAGCGATTTCACCTCTTTCTTGAGCTTCCGGATCTTCTTTTTCTTGCCCATGACCGTCCCCGTTCAGATCGTCACTCGTCGAGAAGCGACATATCGGAGAGCACGGCCGGGTCGAGTGTCGAAACATCTGTCTGTTCGATCTCGGCCTCTTCCATCAGCGCTGCAAGCGCCTCTTCGACAGCCGATGTCTGAAGCTGCGACACAAGCTCGTCACGCACGTCGTCAAGGGCCGGCGCGCCTTTTTCACGGGTGTCATTCAGCTTGATTACATGCCAGCCGAACTGCGTCTCGATCGGCCCGGCAACCTCACCGGACTCCATGTCCTGCACGGCAAGCTCGAAGGGCTCGACCATCATTCCGGCGGAAAACCAACCAAGCTCACCTCCATTCGGGCCAGAGGGGCCGGTAGAGAATTCTTTGGCGAGCGCAGCGAAATCGGCATCCTCGGCCTGAGCCTGCGTCAGGATGTCGGCAGCTTCTTCCTCGGTTTCCACAAGAATGTGCGAGGCATTCCATTCGAGGGTCGGCTCGGCGTCAGAATATTGCGCGTCATAGGCAGCCTGAATGGCCTCCTCATCCACCGCTTCCGTAATCACGTCGTCGATCTTCTCGGCAGCAACCAACGTACGGCGTTCATTGGCCAGTCGGATTTCCACGCTCTGCCCAACTTCGTCGATGGCCTGGCTCAGAACGGTCTGCTGAACCAGCTGATCGATCAGGCCGGGCAGCAGAACTTCGTTCGGAAGCTGTTGATATTGTTGCGGAAGTTGTTCCTTGGCCGCGACCACATGGCCGAGGGTGATCTCCTCGCCGTTGACGGTTGCGAGTACGGTCGAGCCTGTCGCCTCCATGGCAGGCGGGGTGTCGCCGGTATCGGCCTCCGTTTCAGGGGCCGTATCCTGGGCCCAGCCCGGCAGCGCGAGCGAAACGGACAGCAGCGTCGCCGCAAAAAGCGACGCGCGATTGGGCGAATGGGTCATGAAACCTCCTCATGGTCGTGCCGGAAGCCCCGGCATCGTTGACTATCCCGGCCCCCAGCCTTACATCGCAAGGGTCCTAAAGGGGGGCCGACTTCTCGCCCTTGATATGGGGCCTCGCGGGCACGGGCAAGCATCCCGCGCGATCAAGAGAATGTCAGAGCTCATCGAGCGGAGAGCACATGCTGGGTTTCGGAACCATCGCCAAAAAGGTTTTTGGCACGCCCAATGACCGCAAGATCAAGGCAACCCGACCGATCATCGAAAAGATCAACGCACTTGAACCGGAGTTTGAAAAGCTTTCGGATCAGGAGCTGATCGATAAGACGGCCGAGTTCAAAGCGCGGGTCGAGAAGGGCGAAAAGCTCGAGGATATCCTGCCTGAAGCCTTTGCGAATTGCCGTGAGGGCGCACGCCGCGCGCTTGGCCTGCGGGCCTTCGACGTACAGCTTATGGGCGGCATATTCCTCCATGAGGGCAACATTGCCGAGATGAAGACCGGCGAGGGCAAGACGCTCGTCGCCACCTTTCCGGCCTATCTCAATGCGCTGACCGGCAAGGGCGTACATATCGTCACGGTGAACGACTATCTCGCCAAACGCGACGCGGACTGGATGGGCAAAGTCTATGGTGCGCTCGGGATGACCACAGGGGTGGTCTATCCGCAGCAACCGGACGCCGAGAAAAAGGGCGCCTACGCCGCCGATATCACCTATGCCACGAACAACGAGCTGGGCTTCGATTACCTGCGCGACAACATGAAGTCGAAAATCGAGGACATGAACCAGCGCCCGCATCACTTCGCCATCGTGGATGAGGTCGATTCGATCCTTATTGACGAGGCGCGCACGCCGCTCATCATTTCGGGCCCGTCCGACGACAAGTCCGACCTCTACGTCTCCATCGACAAGATCATTCCGGAACTGACCGAAGAACACTACGTCCTCGATGAAAAAGCGCGGTCCGTCACCTTCACGGACGATGGGAACGATTTCCTGGAAACACGACTGCACCAAATCGGCGTGCTCCCCGAGGAACAGACGCTCTATGACCCCGAATCGACGACGATCGTCCACCATGTGAACCAGGGCCTGCGCGCCCATAAGATGTTCACAAAGGATAAGGATTACATCGTCCGCGGCGACGAGGTTGTCCTGATCGATGAATTCACGGGCCGCATGATGGCCGGCCGTCGGCTTTCCGAGGGCCTTCATCAGGCCATTGAGGCCAAGGAAGGCGTCCAGATCCAGCCCGAGAACGTCACGATGGCCTCGGTGACCTTCCAGAACTACTTCCGCCTTTACGAAAAGCTCGCCGGCATGACCGGTACCGCCCTCACGGAGGCCGAGGAGTTCGCGGACATCTACGGTCTAGGTGTCGTCGAAGTGCCAACGAACAAACCCATCGCGCGTGAGGATGAGCATGATGCCGTCTATCGCACCACGGGTGAGAAATACGCGGCCATCGTCGAGGAAATCAAGAAAGCCCATGAGAAGGGCCAGCCGGTCCTTGTCGGCACGACCTCAATCGACAAGTCGGAAATGCTGAGCCAGCTGCTTACCAAGGAGGGGCTGAAGCACAATGTGCTGAACGCCCGACAGCATGAGCAGGAAGCGCAGATCATTGGGGACGCCGGCCGACTTGGCGCCGTGACGATCGCGACGAACATGGCCGGGCGCGGCACGGACATCCAGCTCGGCGGCAACGTCGAGATGAAAGTGCTTCAGGCCCTTGCCGCTGATCCCGAAGCTGAACCGGAAGCGCTGCGCGCGAAGATGGAGGCCGAGGTCGCGGACGAAAAGGCAAAGGTCCTGGAGGCAGGCGGGCTGTATGTCCTCGCCACCGAACGGCACGAATCCCGCCGGATAGACAACCAGCTGCGCGGTCGGTCCGGCCGTCAGGGCGATCCGGGACGGTCCTCTTTCTTCCTGTCGCTGGAAGATGACCTGATGCGGATTTTCGGGTCTGAACGACTCGATAAGGTTCTTTCCGGCCTCGGCATGAAAGAGGGTGAGGCTATCGTCCACCCGTGGGTCAACAAGTCGCTGGAACGGGCGCAGGCGAAAGTCGAAGGACGCAATTTCGACATCCGCAAACAGCTCCTCAAGTTCGACGACGTGATGAACGACCAGCGGAAGGTCATCTTCGGCCAGCGGCGGGAAATCATGGAAGCCGAAGATCTTTCGGACGTGGTGCAGGATATGCGCCATCAGGTGATCGACGACCTTGTCACCCAATACATGCCGCCGAAATCCTATGCGGATCAGTGGAACACCGAGGGGCTCTACGCCGCTATTCTCGAAGACCTGAACCTCGATGTGCCGGTCATGGACTGGGCCGCCGAGGAAGGCGCAGATGACGACACGGTGCGGGAACGGCTCTATGCGGCCTCCGACGGTCAGATGTCTGAGAAGGCCGAGGCGTTCGGCGAAGAGACGATGCGCAATATTGAAAAGCAGGTGCTGCTTCAGACCATCGACGGTAAGTGGCGCGAGCATCTTTTGACTCTCGAACACCTGCGCTCGGTTGTTGGTTTCCGCGGCTACGCTCAGCGTGATCCCCTGAACGAGTACAAGACCGAGAGCTTCCAGCTCTTCGAAGGCATGCTGGACAGCCTGCGCGCCGAGGTTAGCCAGAAACTTGGACAAATCCGCCCGATGACCGAAGATGAGCAGAAGGCAATGATGGAACAGCTTCAGGCCCAACAGGCCGCGCTCGCCGCTCAAACCGACCAGGCAGAAGCCTCTGGCCCATCGGAACCCGGGTCGGCGCGTGAGGGGTTCGACGAGAACGACCCCTCGACCTGGGGTAATCCCGGACGCAACGAATCCTGCCCCTGTGGCTCCGGCAAGAAGTTCAAACACTGTCACGGCAAGGTCTGAACGGCCCGATTCAGGCGAAGATTTGACAAAAGGGGCCTTTGGGCCCTTTTTTCGTTGATGATTCAGAATTGAAAGGAAATCGAAACGATCCGTTTCCGGTCATTTTTTATTCATTCTATCGTCCTATTGCCTTGCGAATGTGTCCCCTGAACGTGGGAAAGGACATCTCGCCATGCTGGATAAGATCCAGAACATCTCGACACGGCTCGACAAGAAACGGGTCTATACCGCCATCGGAGCGCTCGTTGTGGCGCTGGCCACCGGCCATGTCATGCAGCGGACCGTAAGCCAGCCGAACGTCGTGTTTGATATGCCGTCGCAACAGGCTGCTGTGACGCAGGCGGCCGTGTCTCCTCCCACCGCGCCCGTTGAAGTGGCGGAAGCAGCGCCTGAACCGCTTCCGGTGCCCCAGAACGTGCCGGAGATCGAGGATGTGACCAAAGCGGACATCGCGCCGGCGACCGATCCCATCGCTTCCATTCCAGAACCTGTGGCGCCCGAACCCCCGGCGCCGAACATGGTGGCCGAGGTTGCGGAGCCGGCGGTTGCCGACCCCATCTTGGACCAAGCTCCGCAAGCCGATGTTGCCCCTCTTCCGGTGAAAACCGCGGATGACGAGGCCAGCTTCGCGGACTTGCTGCCTGACGAACCTCGGGTTGCGGAGCCCGAAGACTTTCGTGTCGCCGAGGTGACGCGCGCAGCGGCGGACGACGGCCTTCCGATGCCGGATCTTGGCGAGCCGATCTTTGACGTGTCGCCGGCTGACGTGACGCCGACTCCGATGGCCCCCCAGACGACGGACGCCTGTGACCCGGCGTTGGATGCAAGCGCCATGGTGGGTGCCATGATCTATATCGACCTCAAAGCGTCCTGCGACGCTGGCGCAGAAGTCGAATTCAACCACGCGGGACTTCGCTTCACGGAAACGCTGGACGAGGCGGGCAAGCTTTCCGTCATGCTCCCCGCAATGCAGTCCGATGCAAAGGTCGAGGTTGTTATTGAAGGCCACGCCACGCCTATTGCCGCGAACGTCACGATCACGGATATGGCCGATTTCGACCGTGTCGCGCTCGTCTGGCAAGGCGGCACCGGTCTCCAGCTACATGCGATGGAGAACGGCGCAACCTATGGCGAGGCGGGACACATCTGGGCCGAGGAACCGGGGTTCCCGACCCGAGCTTCGGATGGCGACGGCGGTTTTATCACCGTACTGGGTTCGACGATGGGCGGCTACGCGGCTGATGTTTATACCTATCCGGTGTCGATGCCGGCGGCACCGGCAGTGTCCATTGAAGCCCAAGTGCTCGAGACGACCTGCGGCGGACCGATCCTTGGCGAATACCTGCGCTCGGTTTCCGATGGCGCTCCGAAAGTGACTCAGGTCGGTATGATCGTTCCGGCCTGCGATGCGGTCGGCGAATATCTGGTGTTGAAAAACCTGCCCCAAGACCTGACAATCGCCCGGAACTGACAGCGAGCCCTTCGGCTCGTAGGAAGTGGGTGCAGGGTTTGGGTGCGGGGCAGACACCATGAAAAAGCTTTGTGCGGCGATTTGCGCCGCACTTCTCCTTTCCTCTGTACCCGTGCCCATGATGGCAGACGACGTGACGCTCACGTCACGCGATGGTTCCGTCGAAATCTCGGGCGTTTTGCTTGGCTACGACGGCCAGTTCTATCGCGTCGATACGGAATACGGCGTACTGACGGTTGACGGCTCAGGGGTAAGCTGCGCGGGGCCGGCATGCCCCAACCTCATCTCTTACACTGCGGACATCACCATTTCCGGTGAAGCCGAAATCGGTGCGACGCTGATGGCGGCACTGATCGAAGCCTTCGGCATGTCGGAAAACTACGCAGTGACACGAGAGGAAAGCGCGGGCGTCGGGCCGGTCTATGCCTTCTATGACAATGACAACCCGGTGCCCGCCGCGCGTTTCACCATCCGACAGACAACCTCGGCCGAAGGCTTCGCAGATCTTCTGGGAGAAGAGGCCGACATGGTCCTGTCCCTGCGCGAACCGACACGTGCTGAACGGCTCATGGCGCGGGATGCAGGGCTTGGAGATCTCGACGCGGTGCGGCAATCGAGGGTGATCGCGCTCGACGCCCTCGTTCCCATCGTGAATGCAGATAATCCGGTGCGACGGCTGGGGATCGAGACGCTTGCTCGTCTTTATGCCGGAGAGATCGAGCGCTGGGCTGAACTCGGCGGCGAGGAAGCCCCGATCACGCTTTATTTGCGCGACCCCGACGCTGGATTTGGAATGGCCTTCGCGCGGGACGTCGTCTTGGCACAAGAACGCGAAATTTCGGACCGGGTTCTGACCAAGGCCTCCAACATTGGAGTTACGGGCGCCGTGGAAGAGGACCCATTCGGGATCGGCATCGCCAGTTTCTCTCGACCCGGCCTGAACGAAATCCTCACCTTGACGGGTGACTGCGCTTTTGAGATCGCACCAAGTCAGCAGGCGATCAAGGCAGGGGATTACCCGCTGTCCGCACCGATCTATCTTTACCGCCCCGCAATCCGCCTGCCGCAGATTGGACGGGACTTCATGCGATACCTTCGGTCGCCGGGCGCCGGGTGGGTGATCCAGCGTATTGGTCTGGTCGATCAGGAGATTGACGAAATCCCGTTCTCGGTTCAGGGCACGCGCCTCGCCAACGCAATTGCGCAGGCGGGCCAAGAGGTCGGTCTGACTGAGTTGCAGCGTATGGTTGCGGCCATGGACGGGATGCGGCGGCTCTCGCTCACCTACCGGTTCAAAGGGGGCTCGACGGCACTTGATGCGCCCTCACGTTCGAACGTGGCTCTTCTGGCCGATGCGCTCGAGGGCGGGAGCTTCGACGGGCGTCGGCTGAAATTCGTCGGGTTCTCAGACGGGCAGGGTGCCGCCGCCCTTAACAACCGCTTGGCGGCGAGACGGGCGGAAGCTGTACGACGCGCGGTGATCGAGGCGGCGGAAACGTTCGACCCGGACCGTGTCGCCATCGAAACCGAGGCTTTTGGCGAAGCTCTGCCCATGGCTTGTGACGACTCGGACTGGGGTCGTCGCATCAACCGACGCGTCGAAGTCTGGGTTGAATAGAGCCTGTTTCACCTCAGATAGCCGTCAGACCGGAAGCTGACCTCCCGGGATTTACCAATCACGATATGGTCGTGCAGCGAAATCTCGAGTGCTTCGGCGGCGGAGCGCACCCGTTCAGTCATCTGTATGTCATCCTGAGAGGGTGTTGGATCGCCCGAAGGGTGATTGTGCACCAAAATCAACGCTGAGGCTCCAAGTTCCAATGCCCGCTTGACGACTTCGCGCGGATAGACCGGAACGTGGCCGATTGTCCCTTCAGCCACCGCCTCGTCCGCGATGAGCGTATTTTTGCGGTCGAGGTAGAGGATTCGGAACTGCTCGGTTTCCCGGTGGCTCATGGTTGTGTGGCAATAGTCGAGAAGCTGCTGCCAGGACGACACAACTTGCCGTCCCATGACGCGCGCACGCGATAGTCGATGGGCGGCGGCTTCCACGATCTTCAGTTCTTGGATCACGGCATCGCCCACGCCATGCAATTCCTTCAACCGAGCGGGGCTTGCCGAAAGTACACCATTGAAATCCCCGAAGCGGTCGAGGAGACGCCGCGCGAGCGGCTTTACGTCCTGCCGCGGGATGGCGCGGAACAAGACCAACTCCAGCATTTCGTAATCCGGAAGCGCGCGTGAGCCACCGGACATGAACCGCTCCCGCAGACGCGCCCGGTGATCCTTGATGTAGGACGGAAGCCGCGCCTTTGTGCCCGCAACAGGCTCCGGCTGCGCTTCGTCCGGCTCAAACAGTGGGAGGGCCATTTCGGCCATATGCGACACAGGCTGGGACATGGGCCCAGCCTGCGATGAGTCGGTGAATCAACGGTTAACAGAAGCCGTTGTCAGCCCTTCATCCCGTCCCAGAAGCTCTTGACCTTGGTAAAGAAGCTGTGGCTTTCCGGATTGTTCTCTTCCGACAGCTTCTCAAACTCCTTCAAGAGTTCCTTTTGCTTGCCGGTCAGGTTCACCGGGGTTTCGACGGCGAGCTCGATATACATGTCGCCATGGCCGCCACCACGCAAGGCAGGCATCCCCTTGCTCCTCAGGCGCATCTGGCGTCCGGACTGCGACCCAGCGGGTATTTTTACCCGCGACCGACCCCCATCGATGGTCGGGACTTCGATATCGCCGCCCATCGCCGCCGAGGTCATCGAGACCGGGACGCGGCAATGAAGGTGAACACCGTCACGCTCGAACAGCGGGTGCTCGGTCACTTGAATGAAGATATAAAGGTCGCCCGAAGGACCGCCCCGCATTCCTGCCTCGCCTTCGCCGGCAAGCCGAATGCGCGTACCCGTCTCGACACCTGCCGGGATGTTGACCGAAAGCGCGCGTTCTTTTTCGACACGGCCTTGGCCATGGCAGGTCTTGCACGGGTTCTTGATCATCTGGCCCATGCCCTGACAGGTCGGGCAGGTCCGTTCGACGGTGAAAAAGCCTTGCTGAGCGCGCACCTTGCCCATGCCCGAGCATGTCGGGCAGGCGGTCGGTTCGGCCCCGGATTCCGCGCCGGTGCCGTCGCAGGTGTCACACATCACCGACGTCGGGACGTTTATCGTTTTCTGAAGGCCCTCATACGCCTCTTCCAGCGTTACGCGCATGTTGTAGCGCAGGTCAGAGCCACGCGTGGCCCGGGTGCGCCCGCCGCCGCCGCGACCTCCCATGAAGTCGCCGAACAGGTCGTCGAACACATCCGAAAATGCGCTGGCAAAGTCGCCTTGCTGACCGTAACCGGGGCCACCCGGTCTCGGGCCACCGCCCATCCCGCCTTCGAACGCAGCGTGCCCGAACCGGTCGTAAGCTGCCTTCTTTTCGGGGTCTTTCAGGACGTCGTATGCCTCGTTCGCTTCCTTGAACTGGCTTTCGGCATCGGGTTTGTCGGCGTTCCGGTCCGGGTGGAGTTCCTTGGCCTTCGTGCGGTAGGCCTTTTTGATCTCATCCGCCGATGCGCCTTTCGCGATTCCGAGAACCTCGTAATAATCACGTTTCGACATGGATCGTATTCCCCTGATCAGGAACGCGAAGGCCGGTCCGTCCGTTGCAGACGGACCGGCCCAATCGCGTCGTGGGTCTTACGACCGCTTGTCGTCGTCGAGGTCTTCGAAGTCGGCGTCAACGATATCATCGTCCACGCTCGACGGACCGTCCTCGGATTCGGCTTCGCCCGATTCCTCGGACTGCTGCGACTTGTAGATCGCTTCGCCGAGTTTCATCGACGCCTCGGTGACGTTCTGGATGCCCGACTTGATCTTGTCGGGATTGTCGCCTTCCAGTTCGTCCTTGAGCGCCGCGATGGCGAGCTCGATCGCCTCGACCGTGGTCGGATCGACCTTGTCGGCATGCTCTTCAAGCGCCTTCTCGGTCGAATGGATCAGGCTTTCCGCCTGGTTCTTGGCCTCGACGAGCTCGCGACGACCCTTGTCGGCCTCCGCGTTCTCTTCGGCGTCCTGAACCATCTGGTTGATCTCGTCGTCGGACAGACCGCCAGACGCCTGAATCGTGATCTTCTGCTCCTTGTTGGTGCCCTTGTCTTTGGCCCCAACTGACACGATGCCGTTGGCGTCGATGTCGAAGGTCACTTCGATCTGCGGCATGCCGCGCGGTGCCGGCGGGATGTCTTCCAGGTTGAACTGGCCGAGCATCTTGTTGTCCGACGCCATTTCGCGCTCACCTTGGAATACGCGGATCGTCACGGCGTTCTGGTTGTCTTCCGCAGTCGAGAAGATCTGCGACTTCTTGGTCGGGATCGTCGTGTTGCGGTCGATCAAACGGGTGAAGACACCGCCGAGCGTTTCGATGCCGAGCGACAGCGGGGTTACGTCGAGCAGCACGACGTCTTTCACGTCACCTTGCAGAACCCCGGCCTGAATGGCGGCGCCCATGGCGACCACTTCGTCCGGGTTGACGCCCTTGTGGGGTTCTTTCCCGAAGAACTTGGTCACCTCTTCGATGACTTTCGGCATCCGGGTCTGACCACCGACAAGAATGACCTCGTCGATCTCATCCTTGGAGACGCCCGCGTCCTTGAGAGCGGCCTGACACGGCTTGAGCGAGTTCTTCACCAGATCGCCCACGAGGCTTTCAAGCTTCGCGCGGGTCAGCTTCATCACCATGTGAAGCGGCTGACCGTCGGACCCCATCGAGATGAACGGCTGGTTGATCTCGGTCTGGCTCGACGACGAAAGCTCGATCTTGGCCTTCTCGGCCGCTTCTTTGAGGCGCTGAAGCGCCATCTTGTCTTTCGTCAGGTCGACGTTGTTCTCTTTCTTGAACTCGTCGGCGAGGTAATGAACGATCCGCATGTCGAAGTCTTCACCACCGAGAAACGTATCCCCGTTGGTCGATTTCACCTCGAACAGGCCGTCGTCGATCTCAAGGATCGTGACGTCGAACGTGCCGCCGCCAAGGTCGTAGACGGCGATCGTCTTGGACTCTTTCTTGTCGAGGCCATAGGCCAGTGCGGCCGCGGTCGGTTCGTTGATAATCCGCAGAACTTCCAAGCCGGCGATCTTGCCGGCGTCCTTGGTGGCCTGACGCTGTGCGTCGTTGAAGTAGGCCGGGACCGTGATGACGGCCTGATCGACCTTTTCACCAAGGTAGCTTTCAGCGGTTTCCTTCATTTTCTGCAGGATGAAGGCCGAAATCTGCGAGGGAGAGTATTTCTCGCCCGCGGCTTCGACCCACGCGTCGCCGTTGCCACCGTCGACGATAGCGTAGGGGACGAGTTTCCGGTCCTTTTCGACGGCAGCGTCGCCCACGCGACGGCCGATGAGACGTTTCACTGCGAAAACGGTGTTGTCGGGGTTCGTGACTGCCTGCCGTTTGGCCGGCTGGCCCACGAGTCGTTCGTCATCCTTGAAGGCGACGATGGAGGGCGTCGTGCGCGCACCTTCCGAGTTTTCGATGACCCGCGCTTGCGAGCCGTCCATGATGGCGACACAGGAGTTGGTGGTCCCCAGGTCGATACCAATAACTTTGCCCATGCTCTTTTCCTCTCTTTGGCGATGTGTTGGGCTCAGGCCCAAACGGCACCTTCGCCCGATCCCATAGGGTCGACCGAAGAGAGTGAACCTCTCTCCGGCGTCTGGGCGTATATAAGGAGGGGAAATCGGGCCTGCAAGGCAGCGAAAACCGTGATTGGCCCGAAAAAATGGACTCGTTTTCAAGGTTTTGGAAATGGATGCGAAAGGAAACCGGGCGATGCCCGATCTTACCGTTGGTGGCGCTGGGGTGTTTCGCAACTATCTGGCGTCCGACGCGCAGGCTTCGGTCGTCGATGACCTGCGAGATGTGGTGGCCGCAGCGCCCCTGTTTTCGCCCGAAACGCGCTGGGGCAAGGCGATGTCCGTGCGCATGACGTCGGCCGGAAAGTACGGCTGGTTCTCCGACCGGCGCGGGTATCGTTACGAGCCGCGCCATCCTTCAGGCGTCGACTGGCCGCCGGTCCCAGAATCGATCTTGGCGATCTGGCATGGTGTGACGGGGCTGGAGCGGGGACCCGACTGCTGCCTCGTGAATTTCTACGGAGAAGGTGCGAGAATGGGCTTGCACCAGGACAAGGACGAGGCAGATTTCAACTGGCCCGTGGTGTCGGTGAGTCTTGGCGACGATGGCTTGTTCCGGATTGGCGGGGCCGAGCGCAAAGGCAGTACGCAGTCGTTGTGGCTGTCGTCGGGGGACGTTCTGGTGCTCGGCGGTGAGGCGCGGCTCGCCTATCACGGGGTGGACCGCATTCGCTTCGGAACCTCCCAGCTCCTTAATGAAGGCGGTCGGATCAACCTGACAATGCGGGTTGTGGATTAGTTCTGGAGCGAACAGCAGCCGGAGAACATGAAATGCCCGCCGTTGCCGGAGCGCAGAAAGTCGATCCGCCAACCGTACTGCCGGTCCGACATTCCGTCCGAACACGCCTCGCGCGATACGAAACCGGTGATGTCGCCCGCCACGATGGCGCCGCGCGGGCTCCAGGGCACCGTGCCTTCGTATTCGATCTCCTGCACAAGCGGATCCGCGTCCATGCCGGGATCGGTGAAGGTCACCTGCCCCTGGCCGATCTCCAGTGACCAGAAGGGTTCGGTCCCGCCGCAGAAAAGGGGCACGGGCAGTTTCGAAACCGGGTTTTGTCCCGGTTGCCGGCTCATGTAGGCCATCGACACCCAGCCGGCGCCTTCGCCGATATTGATGCGACCCCATTTGCGATCACCGTCGAACGCCAGAACCTCGATCCCGTCGCGCTCCGGCCCGAGTTCGTCCAACACCGGAGCGTTCACGGTCGGCCCCGCACGCACGTTCAGCGTATCGTTAGACGCGACGCCAGAGACATCATAGAGCGCGGGCAGGTCAAAAGACTCCTGCGCGGCAAGCAAGCTTGGCGCGACGAACGCAAGGAGGAGTGCCAGCATTCTCATCGACGCGCGTTCCAGGAAAGCGAGGCATGCTTGCGCGTGTAGCTCTCACCCATGAACCCGATGACGAGCAGGACCGTCGAGACAATCAGAGGATAGAGCCAGCTTGAGTAATGCGGATTGTAGTTGATGAACATGAAGCCTCGTGCCTGGTCGATGATGTGGAACAACGGGTTCCAGGAAAACAGCGCAAGCAGGTGGAACGGGAGCGTGTTGGCGACAAACATCTTGCCGGACGCAATCATGTTTGCGCGCGCGAAGATCGTTGAACCGACCGTGGCGAACTGCGGAAACCATGGCTTCAGCGCGTAGAAGACCATGCCGATCCCGATGCCCGAAAACCAGGCCAGCAGGAGCATCATGAAGACGCCCGCCATGTTCTGAATTTCGACCGGATTAAAGGCGATGTGATAGATATAGACCACGACGACGACCGACAGGATCTGGATATACAGCGCACCGAACGAGTTTGCAGCGATGGATATGAATGTCGACATCGGTGCATGCTGCATCATGGGTGAGGCCGGGCCATCGGCACCGACCACAGCGCCCATCGTTTTCGTCTGCGTCATGTAGAGGAAGATCCCCGACATGATATAGAGCAGAAAGTCACCGCGCAGCATGGCGCCGCGCAGACCGAGAACCGAGTACATGACGTAAAAGACGGCGACGAGCATCATCGTCTGGAGCATGTTGATGAACAGGCCCATGAGCGCGTTGGAATGCGTCTTGCGGACGTTGTGGACGGTCGCATGGTAGATGCGTTCGAGGAGCCCGCTGATTGCGGCCAGACGGCTTGGCTGTGTCTCTACTCTGAACATCGGTCGGTCCTGTGCCTGCCCGGGTTTTTCGCAGGGAAATCTTGCTGTTCCCTTGATGCCGCAGCATAAGGGGACGCGTGATTTTTTTCAACGATGCCGGTGGACCCGGTGAAAGGAGCCGTCTTGGATCATGAAAAGCTCATGGGCGTGATGCGCCGGCTTGCCATCGAGGCGGGCGAGAAGATCATGGAAATCTACGACGCCGATGATTTCGAGGTGCGGTCCAAGTCTGACGACAGCCCCGTGACCGCCGCGGACGAAGCTGCCGATGCGCTCATCTCCGCCGGTCTGAAAAAGGCGTTCCCGGATGTGCTGGTTGTGACAGAAGAACAGGCCGACAGTCACTCCGAACAGGCCGCCGAGTTTCTGATCGTCGACCCGCTCGACGGGACCAAGGAGTTCGTGAACCGCCGCGGCGATTTCACCGTTAACATCGCCTATGTCGTGGACGGGACGCCCATTCGCGGCGTCGTCTATGCGCCTGCCCGCGGCCGCATGTTCTATACGATGGAGGACGGCTCTTCGGTTGAGGAGCAGGGCGACCTGCATCCCGACATGCCCGGCCACTGCGCCCCCGTGCGCGTATCTCACCCGAACAACGCAGCACTTATGGTTGTGGCGTCCAAATCGCACCGGGATCAGGCTACGGACGACTACATCAACAAATATGGCGTCAAGGATATGAAGAGTGCCGGCTCCAGCCTCAAGTTCTGCCTTGTCGCCACGGGGGAGGCCGATCTTTATCCTCGCCTCGGGCGGACGATGGAATGGGATACTGCCGCTGGCCACGCCGTCCTCAAGGGGGCCGGGGGCGAAGTGGTCCGTTTCGATACCCACGAACCTCTGACCTATGGCAAGGCGGGCTATGAGAACCCGTTCTTCATCGCCTATGCGCCCGGGGTCGAGCTTCAGTCTGCCTGATCCGGTGCGTTCCGTCGGCCCCGCAGATCATGGGAGCCGATGGTTAATGTCTGAACTGGACACGAAGCTCGTGCAGGCGGCCCATGAATAGTGTGCTTCCGGTGTCGGTCGTCGTGGTGAGCCGGGGACGTCCGGCGCTCCTCGCTAGGTGCCTAACCGGGCTCGCACAACTGTTTCATCCCAACTACGAGGTCGTCGTCGTGGCCGATCCGGCGGGATGTGACGCGGTTCGCCGTATTGGGTGGCACGAACGGATCAAATTGATCTCGTTCGATGAAGCCAACATCTCAAAGGCCCGCAACCTCGGGATTGCGGCGTCAGGCGGTGAAATCATTGCCTTCATCGATGATGACGCTGTGCCGGAACCGACCTGGCTCGCGCACCTGACCGCCCCGTTTTCAGACCCTAACGTCGCGCAGACGGGCGGACTTGTTCTTGGACGCAATGGCATCACGCTCCAATGGCCGGTTCGCGCGGTTAACGACCTTGGTCAAACGCGCACACTCAAAATGCCGGGAGAAAGCCCCTTCGTGCCATCATTGAAACCAGCGGAGGCCATCAAGACCGAAGGCACGAATATGGCGGTGCGGCAATCTGTGATCACAGCCATGGGCGGCTTTGATCCTGCCTTCGCCTTCTACCTTGATGAAACTGACGTGAACCGCCGGTTGATGGGCCACGCGACGGTCATTGTGCCGCTTGCTCAAGTCCATCATGGCTTCGCCCGGTCGGAGAGACGGCAGGCCAACCGGGGTCCGTCTGACCTGACGCAGATCGGAGTCTCGTCCGCAGCCTTTCTGCGCAAGCATGCGCCGCGAGAGCAATACAACTTGGGCAAGGATAGGGTCGTTTCCGAACAACGGAAACGGCTGATTGGGCACATGGTCCTCGGAACGATATCGCCCGACGATATCCGGCCCCTGATGGACTCCCTGGCGCAAGGGTTCACTATGGGAGAGGCGCTCGACCTAGCTCAGCCTCATGCGATCTCCGCGTCCGAGCCGTTCAAACCGTTCCCGACAAACGCGCAAGGCGAAACGACGTGGCATTCTGGCCGTCCGTGGAGTCGCCGGGCGCTGGCACAGAAAGCGCGTGGCGATGTGGCGGCTGGCCAAGTGACCACTGTACTTCGCCTTTCGCCCTCCACTCTTTCGCACCGCGTCGCGTTCAATCCGGATGGGTACTGGGAACAATGGGGCGGCTTGTTTGGCCGCTCGGATCGCGGACAGCCCCGGTTCCGCTGGACGGGCTTCAACCGCCGGGTGCGCGAAGAGCAGGAGCGTGTAGGAAAGGTGCGTAATCATTGGGCAGACCGCCCAATATCCGGGTGACGTTGAGGCACGACAGACTTATGGTTGTCGTGCGGCGGACCCATCATTTCCGCTGGCGCGTTCAATTGGTAGGCACAGACCGCAAGAAAGAATTCAGAGGGTGAACTCGAGATGACGAACAAGGTAACGAAGGCGATTTTTCCTGTGGCTGGTCTGGGAACCCGATTTCTCCCTGCGACCAAGTCGATCCCCAAGGAAATCATGACGCTGGTCGACCGTCCGCTCATTCAGTACGCCATTGACGAGGCCCGCGCAGCCGGGATCGAGGAATTCATCTTTGTAACCTCGCGCGGCAAAGGCTCGCTCGAAGACTACTTCGACCGCGCCCCGACGCTCGAGGAGGACCTCAAAGCCAAGAACAAGGACAAGCTGCTCGACGTCTTGAACGGAACCAACATGGAATCTGGTGCCATTGCCTATATCCGTCAGCATCAGGCGCTAGGCCTCGGCCATGCCATCTGGTGCGCGCGCCGTTTGATCGGGGATGAGCCTTTCGCGGTGATCCTGACGGACGACCTCATCGCTTCTGAAACGCCGTGCCTGCAACAGATGGTCGAGGCCTATGAGCAGACCGGCGGCTCGATGGTCGCCGCGATGGAAGTGCCTGCGGACAAGGTGTCCGCCTATGGCGTTCTCGACGTTGAGAGCGAGGATGGGCGTATCCTCAAGGTCAAGGGCATGGTGGAGAAGCCTGCTGCGGGGACCGAACCTTCCAACCTCGCCGTGATCGGCCGCTACATCCTAACGCCGGATGTCCTCCGAAACCTCGAGAACTTCAAGAAGGGTGCGGGCGGGGAAATTCAGCTGACCGACGCGATCGCGGACGAAATCGCGCAGGGGCGCGACGTTTACGGCTTCTGTTTCGAGGGTGAGCGCTTCGATTGTGGCTCCAAGGCGGGCTACCTTCAGGCCACCGTATCTTTCGGGCTGGAACGCGAAGAATTGCGTGATGAGCTCATGGCCCATTTGGAGCAGATCGTGGCCATGAAGCGGGCGGCCGAGTAACGAGGGCCGCTTGGCACACCCTGCGCCGGGCAAGGCCCGCCTTCTCGACCTGTCCCGACTCGTGTCACGGGTCGGACGCGGCGCGTGGACGGGCATCGACCGGGTCGAGGCGGCATACCTTCAGAGGCTTCTGAAAGAGGACGTTCCGCTCTTTGCGCTCGTGGGCTCGTCATTCGGCTTCACATTATTTGATCGTCGCGGGACCGAGGCGCTTGCAGATCGGCTCCTTGGTCGCGCGGAATGGGGCGAGGCAGACCTCGTCTCACGCCTGTTCCTCAAGGCGCATCCCCTCAAGCGGCAGGCTGAGGCCGACCTGAGGCGAATGTGTCTCGGGCGATCCGGGCGACGAGGTCTCCCTGCGCTTCTGAAAGCGCATCTTCCCGACGGCCCGACTTGGGTGAACGTGGGCCATTCCAACCTCCGGGCGAGCGTCTTCGATGCAGTTCATGCGCTGCGCGGACGAGCCGTGGTCATGGTGCACGACACGATCCCGCTGGATCATCCTGAATGGCAGCGCGAGGGAACGGTGGAGGGCTTCCGCTCGCGCATGTCGCAGGTGGCGCGCAAAGCGGACCTGGTGGTTCATACGGCCGAAGCCACGCGCCGCATGACGGAAGCACAATTCGCGCAGCTTGAACGCGTGCCCGATGCGATTGTCGCTCATCTTGGCATCACGGTTCGAAAGCCGGAGCCGGACTCTCTTTCGCAAGGATTGCGCTTGAACAGACCCTATTTCGTCGTATTGGGCACGATCGAGCCGCGCAAGAATCACGCGCTTCTGCTCGACGTATGGGCCGAACTCGCTACGCAGATCGCCAGCGATGAAATGCCCCGGCTTCTTATCGTCGGTGCGCGCGGCTGGAACAACGAGGAAGTCTTCGCGCGCCTCGATGCGCGGCCCGCCCATGTTCAAGAACTCGGCACGCTGAACGATGGTGCGCTGGCCGCGCTGCTCACCGGCGCACGCGCGCTTCTCATGCCAAGCCTTGTCGAGGGGTTCGGGCTGCCGCCGGGCGAAGCGCTTGCGCTAGGGTGCCCGGTTATCGCGAGCGACCTCCCTGTTTATCGTGAAGTATTTGGAAACAATCTCGTTTACCTCGATCCCCGCGATATGTATTCTTGGGTATCGAAGACAAGACATTTCGCGCGCAACGAATACGAGGCACAGGCAGGGACGATACCGCTTCCCGACTGGGACAGTCACTTCAACCGTGTCTTAAAGTGCCTATGATAAAGGCGGATTAGCCAGCGCGACGTGGAAGGGGCGACATTGGGCATCGTGCGGACATATCGGTTACGTCTGCTGCGAAAGCGGTGGCGTATCCGTGCTTTCCGAAAGCGCCGCGACCTTCGCCAGATCGTCAATCGTACCGAAGCGATCAAGTCGCGCGACATCCTTGTGTTCTGCACGGCGCGTAATGAACGGGTCCGGCTGCCATATTTCCTGAAGTACTACCGAGACATGGGCGTGAACCATTTCTTTTTCGTGGACAACGAAAGCGACGATGGCAGCCGCGAGTTTCTCGAGGACCAGCCCGACGTGTCGCTCTGGTCCGCGAAGGGAAGTTACAGACGAGCGCGGTTCGGCATGGACTGGCTCAACTGGTTGATGCGCAAACATGCACACGGGCACTGGTGCGTCACGGTCGACCCGGACGAGTTCCTCGTTTACCCGTTCTGCGACACGCGGGGCCTTCGGGCACTCACCGATTGGCTTGATGCATCGTCGATCAAGAGTTTCGGCTCAATGCTGCTCGACATGTATCCGAAGGGGCCGATCGGCAGCCGTCCCTATAGCGAGGGTCAGGACCCTTTCGAGATCGCGAACTGGTTCGACTCCGGCAACTACATGATCGAGAGGAACAAGAAGTTCGGGAATCTTTGGATTCAAGGCGGACCGCGCGCGCGTATGTTTTTCCCTGACAACCCAACCCGCGCGCCCGCGCTGAACAAGATACCGCTGGTCAAATGGCACCGCAGCTACACCTATGTGTCCTCTACCCATAACCTGCTTCCGCGTGGCCTGAACCTCGTCTACGACGAATGGGGGGGTGAAAAGGCTTCGGGCGCCCTGCTTCACGCAAAGTTCCTGCACACATTTCGCGAAAAGGCGGCGGAAGAGCTGGAGCGTCGGCAACATTATGCGGCCAGCCACGAATACCGCGCCTATGCCGAAAAGCTGGAGGACGATCCCGACCTCTGGTGCAAGTGGTCCGAGAAGTACATCAACTGGCGGCAGCTTGAGATCCTCGGGATCATGTCCAAGGGTAACTGGGCGTGAGCGTCGGGTTCGCTATCCTTGTGCACACCGCGCTCGACCGCGCCGCGCAGGTCGCGCGGCACTGGGCGAAGCAGGACTGCCCGGTGGTCATTCACGTCGACAAGAAGGTCGGGCGCCGCAAGTACCTTGAATTCACGGCGGGCCTGTCGGACCTCAAGAACGTCCGCTTCTGTAAACGCCACAGCTGCGAATGGGGAACCTGGAGCCTCGTTGCGGCGAGCCAGTCTGCGGCAGAAATGCTCCTCACCGAGTTTCCGGATGTGCGCCACGTCTACCTCGCTTCGGGCTCCTGCTTGCCGCTCCGCCCTGTTGCGGAACTGAAGGAATACCTGGCCGAACGCCCGATGACGAACTTCATAGAGAGCGTCACGACTGAGGACGTGCCCTGGACAGTTGGCGGTCTCGATATCGAACGGTTCATCTTCCGCTTTCCCTTCTCCTGGAAAAAACAGCGCCGCGCCTTCGACAGCTACGTCAATTTCCAGCGTAGGATCAGGTTCAAACGCCGGGTACCCGACGGCGTTGTGCCCCATCTCGGCAGTCAATGGTGGTGCCTGACGCGTCAGACCCTGACCGCGATCCTCGAAGACCCGAAACGGGCGGAGTACGACCGCTATTTCTCCAGGGTCTGGATTCCTGATGAGAGCTATTTTCAGACCCTCGTCCGGCTGTATTCCACGAATATCGAAAGCCGGTCGCTTACACTGTCCAAGTTTGATTTCCAGGGCAAACCGCACATTTTCTACGACGACCATATGCAGCTCCTGCGCCGCTCCGACTGCTTTGTGGCGCGCAAGATCTGGCCTCACGCTGAAAAGCTCTATGCCGGGTTCCTGTCGGAGGATGGTGAGATCTTCACGGGGGCTGAACCCAATCCAGGCAAGATCGACCGCATCTTCTCAAAGGCCGTCGAGCGGCGGACCAAAGGTCGGGCGGGGCTCTACATGCAGAGCCGGTTCCCGAACGAGGATTGGGAGAACGGGCTGACATCCTCCCGTTTTTCGGTGTTCGAAGGTTTCACCGAGCTTTTCGAGGATTTCGAAGATTGGCTCACCCGTGTCACCGGAACGCGTGTCCATGGGCATATCTTCGGACCGGAAAGAGTCGAATTCGCGGGCAGGCACAAGGTTTTTGCGGGGGCTCTGACCGACAGCGCGGAGTTGCGCGACTACAATCCCCGTGCCTTTCTTACGAGCCTGATCTGGAATACGCGCGGGGAGCAGCAGTGCTTCATGTACGGGCCTGCTGACAATCAGGACATTTCCTGGGATGTCGCCAAGGACCCGAATGCGCAGGTTAGCGTCATCTCGGGCGCCTGGGCGGTCCCGCTGTTCTATTCCAACGCAAACTTCTCGGACATCCGTAGGGAAGCCGCGCGGCTTCAACGGATCGAGGCCGAGCACCTTGAAGTCTTGCGATCCATCTGGACGAAAGCCCGCGTGCGCATCTGGACCCTTGCCGATTTCATCGAAAACCCGATGGAGCCGTTGCAGACCGTGATCGACGAGATCGGCTCGCGGCAGGCAAATCGCCTGACCGAAGCGCCGCGGATGAAATCGCTTGAGGGCTTCGGCCAGTTCCTCCAAAACCTGAAGAATCAGGGGATGCAACCGCACCTCATGGGAGACTTCCCGACCGGCACCGCACTCGGCCAAGCCCGCCAGAAACCGCGCAAACCCTACCTCGTCAAATAGGACCCGCATGGACCGCCCATTCGACTATTTTGTCATCCTTGCGGAGATGCGCACGGGGTCGAACTTCCTCGAGTCGAACCTTAACCAGTTTCCCGGCATCACTTGCTACGGGGAGGCCTTCAATCCGTACCTCATTGTCGACCCGGACCGGACCGAGCTTTTCGGGATCACCATGGCGCAGCGTGATGCGGACCCGATTGCCCTGATCGAGGCCATGAAAGCCAATACCGAAGGCGTTCCGGGTTTTCGCTTGTTCCACGACCATGATCCCCGGGTGTATGAACATGTGATGGGAGACCGGCGCTGCGCCAAGATCATACTCAACCGCAATCTCGTCGATGCGTGGGTCAGCCAGCGCATCGCCTGGTCCACGAAGCAGTGGCAATTGGGCGATCATGCGGATGCGAAGAAGTGGAAGGTGAAGTTCGACCCCAAGGACTTCAAACACTTCTACTTCACGGTGAAGGAGCGCCAGCGCAACATTGCCCGTCGCCTTCAGGTCGAGGGGCAGGCGGGGTACTATATCGACTACGATGACATTCAGGATCTGAGAGTCGTGAACGGGCTCGCGAAATTTTTGGGTGAAACCGAAGAGTTGAAGCGCTTCTCGGCCAAGTTCAAGAAACAGAACCCTGAACCGCTTGCAGACAAAGTGCGCAATTTCGAACTGGTCGAGCAGACCGTCAACGAAATCGACCGCTATGACCTTGGAAGCCTTCCGAACTTCGAGCCCCCACGCGGGCCTTCGGTGCCGACCTACGTCACGGCCCACAAGGCGCCACTGTGTTTCATGCCGATCCCGGGCGCGTTGGATCAGGAAATCCGCGATTGGCTGGGTGCCGTTGACGATGTGCATCGCGATGTACTCGATACGGGGTTCAGCCAGAAAGAGTTGCGGCAGTGGAAGAACCATAACAAGGGGCACCGGACCTTCACCGTCCTGCGTCACCCGGTCGAGCGCGCGCATAGCGTGTTCTGCCGCTATGTGCTGAATCACACGCCGTGGACCAAATGGGAGCTGCGGCATGGTCTGATCGAACGCTACGAACTCGATATCCCGTGGGATACGCCGATCGGCGAGGGTTATGACCGCGTCCGCCATCGCAAGGCATTCCTGCGTTTCCTGCACTTCATTCAGGGTTCGCTTGGCGGGTCCAGCGTCCACGGGGTGGAGCCGATCTGGGCCACGCAGGACAACCTCCTGCGCGGGTTTTCAGACTTCGTGGCACCTGATCACGTCTTGCGGGAGCAACAGATCAACGAAGGGTTGGCCGTCATCGCCCTGGAAGTGGGAATCGACCCGCCGCCACTTGGCGATGCCATTGCCGACGAGCCGTTTTCGCTCGCCTCTATCTACGACGATGAGGTCGAGAAGGCCGTGCGCGACGCATACGGGCGCGACTACATGGCCTTCGGGTTCAGGAAATGGGGACGCGAGAGCGCCTGATCATGCGGCGCGGGTCGTCTGCGCTTCGGTCAGGATCGTGTGCAGCGTCTCGGGGTCGCTGTTGGCCCGCAGTTTGGCCGTCACCGCAGAATCGCGCATTGTACGCGACACCAAAGCCAAAGCCTTCAGGTGATCGACGCCGCCCCCGTCCGGCGCGAACAGCGCAAAGACGAGGTCTACAGGTTGCCGGTCGACCGAATCGAAATCGACGCTTTTCTCGATACGAAAGAAAGCCCCGACAACACGGTCGAGGCCCTCGATGCGGGCATGGGGGAGCGCGATACCGTGGCCGACTCCGGTCGGCCCCAGCGTCTCGCGCTCTTGCAACGCAGTGAAAGCAGCGCCGCTGTCGATGCCATAGGTCGAAGACACGACCTCGCCCAAGTCCTGGAACAGGCGCTTCTTTGAAGAAACGCTCGCCACCACCTTAACGGCGGCGGGCCGGAGGATATCCGAAAGTGCCATAGATCCCACTCGTTGACCGGGGCCGTGTTCGCCCGTTCAGGCGACGTTGCCGGGGTCGATCCAACCGATGTTTCCATCCTCACGGCGATAAACCACGTTCACGCCATTCGACTTTTCATTGCGGAAGACGAGCACGGGCGCGTGGGCCAGTTCCATCTGCATCACCGCTTCGCCCACGGACAGCGCGGGAATCCGCGTTTCCATTTCGGCGATGATGATCGGTTCCATGCCTTCCGGCTCGGGCGAGTCGCCCATCTCTTCCGCGGCGAGGATATACGAGGCACCGCCAAAAACTTCAACAGGGTCCGGGCGGGCGGTGTGATGGTCTTTCAGGCGACGCTTGTAGCGGCGCAACTGTTTCTCCATCTTTTCCGCGCACTGGTCGAAAGCGGCATGGATATCGTGGGTATGCGCGGAAGCCTGCGCGGTCAGACCGGTCGACAGGTGAACGATCGCTTCACAGACGAATTCGCTGCCATTCTTCGAGAAGATCACATGCGCGTCGGTCGGACGTTCGGCATACTTTTCGACGACGGTGCCAAGACCTTCCTTGACGTACACCTGAAGCGCTTCTCCGATGTCGATTTGCTTGCCGCTGATCTGATACTGCATAGGGTCTCCTCTCGTGTAGTTTGTCGTTCTTGCACTGGCTCTAGTGACGTCGCCAGACAAAAACGGACGGGATATCAGGGAGTTGTGCGAAGCGCGCCGCCCGGTTTCCCTGGGCGCAAGACGTGTGGCGAAACGGAGTCCCGCAACACGAAGCGGAATGCGCGGCTTCATGCATCATGGGTATTGAGCGCCCGAATTGTCGTCATGTCAATGGACATACGCGGGAGCGTTCTCAGCATTCAGTGAGCGAAAATGTCGATCTCGGGCCAGCCTGCGAGGTCGAGCTGCGCGCGGGTCGGGAGGAAATCGAAACAGGCCTGCGCAAGGCCGGTTCGCCCCTCCCGCGCGAGCCGCGCGTCGAGCTTTTCGCGCAGCCGGTGAAGGTAAAGGACGTCCGACGCGGCATAGTCGAGCTGCGCCTCGGTCAGTTCCGCGGCACCCCAGTCGGTTTGTTGCTGTTGTTTCGAGATGTCGATGCGAAGGATCTCCTCGAGCAGATTCTTGAGCCCGTGGCGATCCGTATAGGTCCGGACGAGCTTCGAGGCGATCTTGGTGCAATAAACAGGTGCGGTCAGCGCACCAAAGGCATTGTAAAGCGCCGCGATATCGAAGCGTCCGAAGTGAAACAGCTTCAACACATTGGGGTTGGTCAGCATAGCGGAGAGATTTGGGGCCTCGGTCTGTCCGATCTGGACCTGGACAAGATGGGCATGGCCGTCGCCGCCCGACATCTGAACGACACAAAGCCGGTCACGATGTGGATTGAGGCCCATCGTCTCGCAATCGATTGCCACCACCGGGCCGAGGTCGAGACCATCAGGCAGATCGCGCTTGTAGAAATGGTTCGCCATGGGGACCTCCGTTTTCGCCCTGATAGAGCGCGTCCGGATGAGGATCAACAGCCACGACGGTTCTGCCGAAGATCAGAGTGAAACGTGCGCAAAATTGCCGTTCTTACGCCGAAAGCCGGGCGGAGGCCCCACCTACCGCCCGATTTTGCTTTAACGACCCGCCTAGAGTGCAATTCGGAACCGAGCGAAACCGTCCGGTCCATCACCGGCGGGCTCAATATCCACCCCCGCGACGTTCGACGCGTAATCCGCAGCCTTCGGGCCCGTGTCGAAGAGCACCGTGGTTCCATCCATTGGCGCGAAGGTCCAGTTCGCATCGGCGCTTGGGTTGATGGTCCCCTGTTCGACGATATAGCGCACGATCACGTCGCGGTTGGTGTCCGGCCCTTCGAAGATGATCGTGTCGCCCTTTGCACCCGGGAAATCGCCGCCCCCGCCCGCACGGTAGTTGTTGGTCGCAACGACGAATTCCATCTCGTCGTTCACCGGCGCACCGTCGAACATCAGGTTCACGATCCGGCTTGCACCCGAATTGATCTCGTTCCCGATCCGGTCGAACCGCGACGGTTGGCTCAAGTCGATCTGGTAGGTTACGCCGTCGATCACGTCGAAGTTGTAGGACGGGAAATCGGCGTTCAGAAGAACCTGATCCGCCTCACCCGGTGTGATCTGGTTGAACATGCCTGCCGAGCGTTCAAGCCAGCCCTTAAGTTGCGCCCCGGTGATCTTCACCGCGCGCACCGTGTTGGGGTAGAGGTAGAGGTCCGCCACGTTCTTGATCGCCACCGGACCTTCCGGGACGTCCGTGTAGTAATCCGGGCCGCCCCGTCCCCCGGCCTTGAAAGGTGCTGCGGCCGAAAGGATCGGAAGGCCTTCGTATTCTGTCCCGGCCATCATCTGTTCAATGTACCAAAGCTGGGCGTTGGAGACGATCTGAACGCTCGGATCATCCGCCACCAGCGCGAAGTAGCTGTGCAGCGGTGCCGAAGTCTCGCCCACAGCGCGGCGGACATATTCGAGCGTTGCCTGGTGCTCCTGCTCGACGCTGGCGAGCACTGCGGGCACGTCTTCGACCAGAGCGGTCACGCTGCGGTCTTCGTTGCGCTGCGAGATCGGGCGGGCTTCGGTCTCGGCCATGACGACGCGCCATTCGTTGCCGTCGCGTTCGAGCATGAGGTCGATCACGCCAAGGTGGGAGCCCCAGAAGCCGCCCATGACTGTGGGCTTGCCGTGGATCGTGCCGGCCTCGGCGTCCAGACCTGCGTAGTCCGCATAGGTCGGCGACGGGAAGACGAGGTGGCTGTGCCCGGTCATGAGGGCGTCGATCCCCTCGACCTCCGCCAGAGGAACCGAGGCATTCTCCATCCCTTCGGAGTGCTGCGCCGAGCCGATGCCAGAGTGGGACAGGGCGATCACGATGTCTGCCCCTTCCTCCCGAATCTGTGGCACCCAGGCTTTGGCAGTCTCGACGATATCGCGCGTGGTGACGTTGCCTTCGAGGTGGCGACGGTCCCAAGTCATGATCTGTGGTGGTACGAAACCGATGAGACCGATTCGGATCGGCGCGGTCGTTCCGTCGCCCAGCGTCACCTCGCGGTCGAGAATGACATAGGGCGGGACGAGTGTCTTGTCGTCACGCGGTCCCGCGCCCTGCTCGCTCACCACATTGGCCGAAACGATGGGGAAATCGGCGCCGGCGAGCGACTTCGTAAGGAAGTCGAGGCCATAGTTGAACTCGTGGTTGCCGAGTGTCGAGGCATCGAAGCCCACCGTGTTCATCGCGGCGATAACCGGATGCATGTCCCCGTCTTTCATGCCCCTTTCATAGGCGATGTAGTCACCCATCGGGTTGCCCTGAAGGAAGTCACCGTTGTCTACGAGCATCGAGTTCGTGGCTTCGGCCCGGATTTCCTCGATGATGGCAGCAGTCCGCGACAGGCCGACCGTGTCGATGGGCCGGTCGGCGTAGTAGTCGTAGGGATAGACGTGAACGTGAAGGTCCGTCGTCTCCATGATCCTGAGGTGGGCCTGCGCCCCTTGCGCGCGCACCGAGAACGGGTGAAGCGCGACAAGCGCGGCCCCGGCGGTGCCCGTCATGAAGCTGCGGCGGGAAAGGGTAAAGTCCTGTGACATGGCGTCCTCCTACTGTCTCGAGAGAACGCTAGGCGCGGTTTGTCACAGTCCAAAGACATGATTTCAATGATCGGCGGTTTTTGGCTCCGTGACCAATCCGTCGGACGCCACTTACCTAGGCGCAAATCGCGCCCTGTCGCGGTCGGACCAGATCGACGCCGCAGCCGCCATAGCTTCGTCGCGGGAATCGGCCCTCCCCATGGTCCGAAGGGCCAAGGCGAGCGTCGATTGGATCGCAGCGAGCGCATACGGGTCTTCATCCTCACCGGCCCAGACCGCGCGCAGGCGCTCGATGTCCATGACCTCATCTGCCGGGGCGTGCCCCTCGTCCAGCGTCGCGGGCCAGGTGTCTACTTCGGGCTCTGCCGAACCGTGTGTCGTCCAGACCGGACAAGGCTTGTTGGCGCGCATTTCGATCTCACCGCCATCGCCGCGAAACACCGCCATGTTCGGAATGCCAAGAATCCGTGCGGCGCCGGAATGGATGTCGAGGAACCCCCGGTGAAAGATACCCTGCATCACCGTCGGTGCATCGAAAGGATTAAGAAGCCGGGTGAAGCTGTTGACCGGCGAACGCAAGCCGAGCACGGGTTTCAGTTCGATCAGGTCCCGCAGGACGGGTGAGAGGACTTCGAGCGGCATGTAGGTCATGCCATGTTTTTCCACCTGCGTTGCTGCATCGACAAAGCTATTGGCGACTGGCAGATCGAACCGGGCGAAGACGTCGCGGGTATAGACTCGCCCCGGCGTATGACCCTCGGCCCCGTGCAGTACCACGCGCATTCCGGACTGAACCAAAGCGAGCAGTGACAGGATGAACCAAGGAAGCTGGACCCGTTTCCCCGCGTAGCAGGACCAGTCGAGGTCGACCTGCGGCAGATCCGCGGGCCGATCGAACGTCGCGCGGGTCCCTTCAACAAAGCCCGCGATTTCCTCGGGAGTCTCTTCCTTGAGACGCAGGAGCATAAGGTAGGCCCCGATCTGCTCAGGCAGCGCCTCGCCCCGAAGGATCATCGCCATCGAGTCCCGCGCTTCTTCAAAGGTGAAGGGTCGTTGCTTGGTCTTGCCGCGCGCGAGGATCGCGACGTAGGGCGCGAATGGATGAGGATTTTCGGCAGTGAAGGGGCGTTGGATATTCATGCACCGATCATACGCTCCGACGCAGCGGGCGTGTAGGGTCAACAAACATTGCGTTTCACGCATTTGACAAGGAGGCCCTAAAGCGGGACATGCAGAAAAACGCATCAGGGACCGGGCACATGGATTACCTTCCCATCTTTCTCGAAGTCGCGGGCAAGCGGGTCGTCGTGGATGGCGGAACCACCGTTGCCGCTCGCCGTGTGGAGCGGGCTTTGAACGCGGGCGCGCTCGTCGACCTGTTCGATCCTGAGCCAGCCGAGGAAGTGCGACGTTTCATCGGGCACGAACGGCTGAACCATCACGCGCGGGTTCCCGTCGAGGCGGATTTCGAGGGCTGCCTCGTTGCCTATGGCGCCTCCGAAGAGCCGGACCGTGACAGGCTCTTGCATCGCGCTGCCAAAGCCGCGGGGGCGCTCGTCAACGTGGCGGACGAAAAGGCTTACTGCGATTTCATCACGCCATCGGTCGTGGAGCGTGAGCCTATCACCATTGCGATATCCACCGGGGGGGCGGCCCCGGTCATCGCCCGAATCCTGAGGGCGCGAATGGAGGCGATGCTGCCGGCGGCCTATGGCCGTCTGGCCCTGTTCCTCGCAAATTTCCGGGGTCGGATATACGAGGCTGTGCCGAACGGGCGCAATCGCCGCCGGTTCTGGGAAAACCTGATCGAGGGGCCGGTTGGCGATGCGTTCCTGGCGGGCGAAGAGGGGTTAGCAGAAGCGCGGTTGAAGGAGGACTTGTCGCGTGGCTCCGCCGACTTGAAACACGGCGAAGTCTGGCTCGTGGGCGCGGGGCCCGGCGACCCTGACCTTCTGACGTTCAAGGCACTCCGCATGATGCAGCACGCAGATGTCGTGCTTTACGACAGGCTCGTTGGCGATGGGATTGTCGAGCTCGTTCGGCGCGATGCCGAACGGATCTATGTCGGCAAAAAGGCCAACGAACATACTCTAACGCAGCGCGAGATCACCGACCTGATGATAGAACGCGCCCAGCGGGGAGAGCGGGTTTTGCGTCTCAAAGGCGGCGATCCATTCATTTTCGGGCGCGGTGGCGAGGAACTGGAGGATGTCGCGGCTCATGGTATTCCCGTGGAGGTCGTGCCGGGAATCACGGCGGCCGCTGGTTGCGGCGCGGCAGCGGGTATCCCTCTGACCCACCGCGATCACGCGCAGAGCTGCGTCTTTATTACGGCGCATGGTGCGGGCGGTGTGCTTGACCACGACTGGACGCGTTATGCCCGCAAAGGGCAGACAGTCGTCGTCTACATGGGCCTGAATGCATTGGGAGAACTTGCCAAACGCGCTCTCGAACAGGGCGTGGAGGCGGACATGCCCGTCGCGGTGATCGACAATGGAACCAGGCTTGAACAGCGTGTCATCATCGCGCGGCTCGATGAAATCGAGGGACAGGTGGCAAAGGCCGACCTGCCTGGCCCGGCGCTCATCGTTATGGGGCATGTCGTGACGCTCTATGGATCACTGGGTGTAAAGGGATCGCAAAGCGAAGGGTATGCAATGGAACTTCGCGCGGGCGCTACGCTCTGAATAGTCTCTAAAGCCGAGCCAGAAGCGCTTCGTGCCGTGCGACGAAGGCATGGCGCACCTCGACCGGTGGCCGCAAGTCGATGGTCAGGTCGGATATCAGCCCTTCGTCGGGGTGGCCGAAGAACCGGTCAGCCTCGGCCATCCGGAACCCGGCGATCTGCGTGGCTTCCAGCCAGGCCGACACGCGATCGGCCCGTTTGATCGCCTTCTTGACGGTAGCCGGCACACTTGCCGGGAGGCCGAAGCGGATATGGATGGCAGACATGAGTCGGTCGTCCAGCTCTCCGTAACCCGGCCCGACCGCGGCCTTTACCGGCGAGATCATGTCACCGATGACGTATTCAGGGGCATCGTGGAGTAACGCGGCGAGGCGCCACTTCTGCGGGGCGGACGGGTTCATCCGTCCGAAAAGTTCCTCCACCAGAAGCGAATGCTCGGCCACGGAATAGGGAAAGTCTCCGTACGTTTGTCCATTCCAGCGCGCGACGAAGGCGAGGCCGTGGGCGATGTCCTCAATTTCGATATCTACAGGTGTCGGGTCGAGCAGGTCGAGCCGCCGACCCGAAAGCATCCGTTGCCAGGCGCGTGCCATCAGACCTCCCTCCCTGTCGGCAGGAATACGCGGTTCCCGTGGACGCTGGCGACACGGTCGAATCCAACTTCCGGGAATGTGTCTTTCAGCCAATCGACTTGAAAAAAATCTTCAAGGATTACGATTGGCCGGCAGCGGGCGAGGAGCTGTTGCGCCCCCAGAAGTGCTGCGCATTCGTGACCTTCGACGTCGAGTTGAACGATGGAAACGTCCCGGTCTCCAGGCACGACGGTGTCCAGCGTGACCGCATCGACTCGTGTCACCCCTTCACCCGGTGCCTCGACAACGCTTGAATGTCCGCCCAACGGTTCGCCATTCTCATGCGTGCGAAAAAAGATGTGCCCGGGGCGATCCGACAAGGCCGCATTGGTCAAAGTGATATTGCCAAGATCGTTGAGCGCGATGGTCCGTTCGGCATGGGCAAAACTGTCCGGGTTCGGCTCGAACGCCCACAGATGTGCGTTTGGTGCCAGCGCGTCGGATAAGGCAGGCAGGAAGTCCCCGAAAAAGGTTCCCGCATGCACAATGTCCCCTGAACCCGCCTGCGCGCGCATGAAGGCGATGGTGTTCGGTTCATAGACCTTGCCAGCCTTGATGAGCCGCACGGCAGGACGTGCATCGAGTCCACCGGGGACCGAGTATCGACCATATTCGTTTTCGCAGATAGTTTCCGGCATGCCTCGACCTTTTGGCCGATGTGTCCCGAACCTCGCAGCGCTGTCAATCCGCTGACGTTGCGCCCCCCCACCAACGGTGCTAGCAACCCGCAAAAGCACCCCGGACGGAGACCTCCCGTGACAAAAGACTATATCGTTAAGGATATTTCACTCGCCGAGTATGGCCGCAAGGAACTCGACATCGCCGAGACGGAGATGCCGGGCCTCATGGCTCTACGGGAAGAGTACGGGGATGCCCAGCCGCTCAAGGGTGCACGCATCGCCGGTTCGCTCCACATGACGATCCAGACCGCTGTTCTGATCGAGACGCTGGTGGCACTCGGCGCGCAGGTGCGCTGGGCCTCCTGCAACATCTTTTCGACGCAGGACCACGCTGCGGCCTCCATCGCTGCGGGCGGGACGCCGGTTTTTGCCGTGAAAGGCGAAACGCTGGAGGAATACTGGGACTACGCCGACCGTATCTTCCAGTTCGAGGAAGGTGGCGCGAACATGATCCTCGACGACGGCGGCGACGCCACGCTCTACATCCTCATGGGCGCGCGGGTGGAAGAGGGCGAAACCGATCTCATCGAAACGCCCACTTCGGAAGAAGAGGAATTCCTCTTCGCGCAAATCAAGAAGCGTCTGAAGGAAAGCCCCGGCTGGTTCGTCAAACAGCGCGAACTGCTCAAAGGCGTATCGGAAGAAACGACGACCGGTGTTCACCGTCTCTACAAGATGATGGAAACCGGCCACCTGCCGTTCCCCGCCATCAACGTGAACGACAGCGTTACCAAGTCGAAGTTCGACAACAAATACGGCTGCAAGGAATCGTTGGTCGACGGCATCCGCCGCGCCACTGACACGATGATGGCCGGCAAGGTCGCCGTGGTCTGTGGCTACGGTGACGTTGGCAAAGGCTCCGCCGCCTCGCTGAGCGGCGCTGGAGCGCGTGTGAAAATCACCGAGATCGACCCGATCTGCGCACTTCAGGCCGCAATGGATGGGTTCGAGGTCGTCCGCCTCGAAGATGTCGTCGACAGTGCGGACATCTTCATCACCACGACCGGCAACAAGGACATCATCCGCATCGAGCACATGCGCGCGATGAAGGACATGGCCATCGTCGGCAACATCGGCCACTTCGACAACGAGATCCAGGTGGCGAGCCTCAAGAACCACAAGTGGACTAACATAAAGGAACAGGTGGACATGATCGAGATGCCTTCGGGCGCACGGATCATTCTCCTTTCCGAAGGCCGTCTGCTGAACCTCGGCAATGCCACTGGCCACCCGTCCTTCGTGATGTCGGCCTCCTTCACCAATCAGGTCCTGGCCCAGATCGAACTCTGGACTCGTGGTGAGAACTACAAGAACGAGGTCTACATCCTGCCCAAGCACCTCGACGAAAAGGTCGCGCGGCTGCACCTTGACCGGATCGGGGTGAAGTTGACCGAACTCCAGAAGGATCAGGCTGATTACATCGGCGTTTCGGTCGATGGTCCCTACAAACCTGAGCATTACCGGTACTGACACCATCAGTTCATGTGATTCTTGAGGCGCCGTCACCCAATCGGGGTGGCGGCGCTTCACTTTTTGGGGCCCTGCGACGCTCTAGTATTGACAGAGTCGGGGTGTCTGACCCGATCATTGGTCTTTGACGGGAGAGTCCAATGCGCCGCCTGCTCACCTCCATCGCCCTAACTGTAGCACTCTCACAACCGCTTCTTGCCCAGCCGACCGACGATGACGTTGCACGCGGGATTGCGGAGCAGTTTGTCGCCACGAACCCGGGGATTCCGGTCGAGCAGGTCGTGAACGCGATGCGTCGGACATGGCAAAGCCTCGAATTCGTGGCTTATCACGAAATCGCCCACCTGCTGATCCACGAGTTCGACCTGCCAGTGTTGGGGTGGGAGGAGGACGCCGCAGACACCCTGGCGGTCGCTCTCCTTGTCGGTAACGAGGACGGCGACACCTACGCCACGCTGACAGCCGCCATTCAGGAATGGTCGATGGCGACGAACGACCCATCGACCCTGACGAATGAGCAATTCTACGACGAACACAGTCTGAACCTTCAACGGGCCTACCACGCGACATGCCTCCTCATCGGTAGAAATGCCGAGCGATATGCGCCGATCGCAGAGATGATGGACATGCCTATGGAGCGGCGCGAGAAATGCGAGTGGATTTCGAAACGCGCGCTGGACAGCTGGCGTACGGTGCTAGAACCGCACCTGCTTGCCGCCGACATGGCTCGGGATGGCGGTGACATCACGATTGAATATGCCGCGCCTGATCCAGGTCTCAACGAAATGATGGCGTTGATGCTCCGGGACATGAGGTTCCTTGAAAAGATCGCCCCGCTGGTAACGGAAAACTTCAATCTTCCGCGGGAGATTCAGTTTGCAGCCGGGGATTGCGGCTTCCCCGGTGCTTTTTTTCAAGCGGACCCGGGCCTTGTCGCAATCTGCTATGAGATGGCCTCCGCGCGGTTCGACGCGTTTCTGCGGCACGGACTGGCGCAGAACACTGGGATGACAGATCCGGAGCGTGCGCCGGAGGTCACTGATACCGAAGCGGACCCGAGTGTCGCCCGGTTCGGGACCGGTACGAGCGCGTCGGGCTCATGGTCGATTAGCGTCGAGTCCGATGGGACGTGGTCGGGAACCGACACCACCGGCGCCCCGATCCGTTCACCTACCACGCTAACGACGAAAGGACTCGACGACGTGAGGTCCTGTCCAGGTCGGGGGACCTGGCCGAATTGTATTGCAGACTGACGCACTCTAACTCGTCCATCAGAACCTAGATTTTGGGTTCGGCCGGTTCCCGCCGGGATCCTCGGCGGGCGGTATTCGGCCCATCTGTAAAGACTCCATCGGCCAATGGCCGCCATGCCGCAATGCGGCGGCGCGACTGTGGGGAACCACCCCACCCGCCTTCCTATTGAGTCCGCAATCAGCGAGCGAAAAGGAGGCACGCTATGAAACTCAAGACCCTCATGATGGGTGCTGGTATCGCGGCCATGGTGGCCGGTGGCGCCCTTGCCCAAGACAATTCGATGGAAGAGCCGGCGGATGACACGATGATGTCTGAGCCGCAAACCGGCATGGAAGACGGCATGACCGGCGATATGTCCGACACCACCGGCATGGATGGCGAGGTGGCTCAGGCTCCGACGTTCACGTCCTTGGACGAAATGACCGTCGGCGATGTGGTGGGCTTCGTGGCCTACGATCCCGAGGGCGACCGGATCGCCGAAATCGACTATGTCGTCGAAGAATCGGACGGCGCGAAAGCCGTCATCGGGATCGGCGGGTTCCTCGGCCTGGGCGAATATACGGTCGCCCTGCCGCTGACGGACTTCGAACTGCGCGAAGACGGAATGTCATTCGTCCTGTCCACCGACAAGGAAACCCTGAAAGAGCAGCCGGAATTCGACGAATCCGGCGTCGAGGGACTTCCCGACGAGACTCCGATTGCCGATTTGCTGCTGGAAGACGAAGCCGCCGGCGAAGACCCGGCCGCTGCCGAAACGGACACAGAAAACAGCTCCGGCGCTGACAGCGCGACAGAGACCGACACGGAAGCGGATGCGGATACCGGAATGGCAGAGGAACCCGAAGCAAATGTCGAAGCGGGCACCGACTCCGAAGGCGAAGCCGCCTTGGGCGCCGATACCGCGACCGATGCCGATGCCGAAAGCGACGGGTCGGCAGACGACATGGAAGCCGATACGGAAATGGAAGCCGAGACCGAAACGACTCAGTAAGACTGCGGTTTTGACGAGAGAAAAAAGGGCGCGCTTCCGGGCGCGCCCTTGCATATGAACCACACGCCGGTGCCGGGATATGAGGGTGTCGGCACTTCGACTGCACAAAGCTTTCTGCGCAAAAGCGCGCGCGTCGAAACCGACTGGCTCAATGGTGAGGTCGTCCGGCTCGGGTGCTTGAATGGCGTGCCTGTTCCGGTGAACAGCTATTTTTCCGCCTTGGCCGTGCGTATGGCATGTGAAGGGACGGCTCCAGGCAGTTTATCGCTGGAAGAAATCGAGGCAGGTTTGGCGGCATTCGAGCAGGCATAGGGCAACGCATTTCGTTCATTCCCCGCTGTCTGTTTGCGACCGAAGTGTCCATCGTGCCTGACCTCGGCCTAACGCCACCGGTGTGCTCGCATCGGATACGACGAAAAAGGCCCGGCGCAGAGCCGGGCCTGATCCGAAATTCGAGTAAGACTCAGGTCGGAATGCGGAGCAACTGTCCCGGATAAATCTTGTCCGGATGCTTCAGCATCGGCTTGTTGGCTTCGAAAATTTCGTTGTAGCGTGCGCCGTCGCCGAGCGTTTTCTGGGAAATCGCCCAAAGCGTGTCGCCTTTCTCAACAGTGTGAAAAAGCGTCTCGGTCTCGACATCTGCCTCGACCTCGGAAATGCCTTCGACGTTGCCGACGGCAAGGATCACCTTTTCCTTTTCTTCGGTCGTCATCGACCCGCCACTCACCTTGACCTTGTCGCCTTCGACCTTGATCTCGAGCCCCTCGGTCGACACCCCAAGGTCCTCGACTTCCTTCTTGAGTGCGTCTTCGTTCTTCGCGTCCTCGCCGCCGAAGAGCGATTTTCCCGCCCCCTTCACGAAATTCCAAAGTCCCATTGTACCCTCCGATTGGTTGTGTGACGGCCCATGTTGCGCCATCCCGCGCGAATTGGGTAGGGCCAATGAGCAAGGGATAATTTTCTTTGGATTCGGCACATTTGCGCCTAATCTCCGGTCCGAGGGGCGCGCGCCCTACGGACAGAACTGGGAGCCTACCATGGGAAAACGTGACGAGAAGATCGCCAAGTATGCGGACGATCTGAAAAACAAGTGCGGGATGACCCCCGACATGGACCTGCTGACGAAGGTGACGATTGGTTGCGGTCCCTCCATCTACAACCCGGATGCAGAAACCGTCGCGGCAGGTCAGGAGCATGAGCTGGAAACGGTAAAGAACAACTTCCTCGTCAAGAAGCTCGGTCTGACAGATGGCCCGCAACTGATGGACGCGATCAACGCCGTGATCGAGACCTATGGCAGATCCGAGCGCAACAAATATCGCGCCGTGGTCTACTACATGCTGGTGAAGCATTTCGGCAAAGAGTCTGTCTACAGCTGAAAGAGACTTTGGCGACATGAGAGCGGGCGGCCATCAGGCCGCCCTTTTTGGTTAAGACCGCTTTACCGGAATGCTTTTAATTTCAGACACTTGCGCGTTGCGCGACTCGCTGCTTTGACCTAGCTTCAGGTCATCGGCCAGGATGGTCGGACCTTAATTCAAAGACACATGCGGTGCTGAGGGAGCATGTGGGGTGGATGGAGGGTCCGACGAGGGGTCGGGCCCTCCATTTTTTTTCAGAAAGCCGTCAGGACCGCGCCGATAATCGCGCAGCCGAAAACGGAATACCCGCTGTCGATCACTGTTAGCAGGAAGGGCCGGCCCGAATAGGCGTTGTTGATCAGCGTCCAGGGCGCGATGAAGAACAGCCCGACCCCAAGCCCGGCAACCAGGCCTTCGGCAATGGTCCCGATCCCGGCCATGGCGAAGACGTGCCGCATGAAGCCGGCGACCACGACCATCGCGACAGCGGAAAGAATGAATGGAAGCGCGCCGCCTGCCGGTCGTCCGGTCTGTTCGTCGACCTTGACCCCTGAGACACGCATCCAGGGCTTCGAAAGCGCCATGTACCAGACCGCGCCGAAAATCCAGGCAGCGGCGGCAGCGGCGATTACGTTGATGATTTCCACGAGTGACCCTCACTGACTGTTTTTTGTGCAAAAACTATGCAGCGAGTTTTCCCAAGCCCCTAGCCTTTTTCGCCAGACAGCTCGAGAACGATCTGCCATTCGTCTTCCGCCACGGGCTGAACCGAAAGTCGGGAGTTGTTAACGAGGACCATGTCCGCGAGTCGCGGTTCTTCCTTGATCATGTCGAGCGTGACGGGTTTTTTCAAAGGCTCCACGGCTTTGATGTCCACGCACTCCCAGCGGTCGTCGTCGGTCGTGCTGTCGGGGTGGATCTCGGCGCAAACCTCGACGATCCCGACGATGCGCTTCTCGTTCACCGAATGATAGAAAAACCCTCGGTCGCCGATCTTCATCTCGCGCATGTTGTTACGGGCCTGGTAGTTGCGCACACCGTCCCATTCCTCACCGGTCTCCCCTTTGGCGACCTGGTCGTCCCACCCCCAGGTATTCGGCTCGGTCTTGAACAGCCAGTAGCGCATCAGCCTACAACCTTTTTCCATTCCTCGACGCGGACATCCGAGAAGAGCTCGGCCTTGGCGTAAGGATCGCCTTTCGCCCAGTCCATCGCCGCGGCGCGCGTCGTCACCGACAGGATTACCAGCGACCCGCACATATCGCCGTTATCGTCGAGGAACGGACCAGCCATCAGGACGACGCCGGTTTCCTCGATATATGCAAGGTGCGCGTCACGGTTGGATTTACGGACCTCCAGCGATCCGGGTTTGTCTGTGCAGATGACGGCGAACATTCATTCCTCCTTGAGCGGGCGAGCGAGGAGGAGTTCGCTCGCCTCGTTGATGGTGATATGGCCGGACATGACCGCGACCACCATATTGGTGATCGGCATGTCGATTCCGGCCTTTTCTGCCGCATTAGAGACGGCTTTGGCGGTCGCTTTGCCCTCGATCGTGACGCCCTCGGCCAGAACCTCGCCTCGACCCAATGCAAGGCCATAGGCGAAGTTGCGGGATTTCTCCGATGTGCAGGTCAGGGTCAGATCGCCGAAACCAGATAAGCCCTGAAGCGTATCGGACTCAGCTCCACGGGCAATTGCGAAGCGGTTCATCTCCGCGAAGCCCCGTGTCATGAGAGCGGCCCGAGCGGACTCTCCAAGCCCTGCGCCAATGGCAAGGCCACAGGCAATTGCGATGACGTTCTTCATGGCACCACCGGTTTCGACGCCTGGCAGGTCAGTGGATCGGTATAGACGAAGGTTTCCACCCGTCAGGGCATTTTGCAGCGCAATAGGGTCTTTTGCTGCGACGGTCAGGGCGGTCGGGAGCCCGGCTGCCACATCAACGGCAAAGCTGGGGCCGGACAGAAGCGCCGGGTGAGCATCGGGGCACGACTTGCGAATGATCTCACCTGGACCGTCCCCCGTTTCGAGATCGATTCCCTTACAGGTGGCCACGAGCGTCGTACCACTGAAGCGCTCGCAATGCTCGGCCAGAAAGCCACGCAGGGTTTGCATTGGTACGGCAAGCAAAACGATGTCGGCACCAAACGCCTCCATGTTTTCCGTGATCACAAGGCGATCGGGAAGCGCGTGCCCGGGCAACCGACGCACGTTTTCACGGCTCTTGGCCATGTCCCCCGCGTCCCGCGCCCATAGCGTCACGTCCTTGCCCGCGCGAGACAGGGCGATGGCGAGGGACGTCCCGAAGGCTCCGGCACCAAGTACGGAAATGTTCATGCCTTCGCCCCCTTCTTACCCGAGCCCAGCATAGGGGCGGCCCCCTCGTCGAGCGGCCAGCGAGGCCGGGCGGCGAGCGTCATGTCGTCTCGCGCCCCGGATCTGAACCGCTCGATCCCGGCCCATGCGATCATGGCCGCGTTGTCGGTGCACAGGGCCAGCGGCGGCGCGAGAAACTTCACTCCAGAGACATCAGATACAGTCTCTAACGCGGCCCGAATAGCCGAATTCGCGGCAACGCCGCCGGCAACCGCAAAGAGCGGCGTGTCAGGGGCAAGCGTGAGGTATTCTGCAATGGCCCTGCGCGATTTCTCGGCAAGCACATCCGTAACGGCGCACTGAAAGGCCGCGCAAAGGTCCGAGCGATCCTGAACTCTGAGTCCACCTTTTTCTGCGACGATCCGGTCTCGCTCCCGCAGGAGGGCAGTCTTGAGCCCGGAAAAGCTCATATCACAACCCGGTCGGTCCAGTAGGGGACGGGGGAGGCGGAATTGCGTGGCGTCGCCAGCCACGGCCGCACGCTCCACGGCAGGTCCACCGGGCTGTGGCAGTCCAAGGAGGCGTGCAGTCTTGTCGAAAGCCTCGCCGGGGGCGTCGTCAATAGTCCCGCCAAGGCGCGTGAATGTGCCTGGACCTGCCGCGATCAGAAATTGGCAATGGCCACCCGACACGAGTAGCATGAGATAGGGATAATTCACCCCATCCGTCAGCCTTGGTGTCAGCGCGTGACCGGCCAGGTGATTGACACCGATAAGGGGAACTCCCAAGGCTGCCGACAGCCCTTTTGCTGTCATCACGCCCGCAAGAACCCCACCGATAAGGCCCGGACCGGCAGTAACCGCAATGGCGTCGATTTCGGCAAGGCTCAGTCCGGACTCGGCCAGTGCTTCCTCGACACATGAATCGAGCTTTTCCGTATGCGCTCGCGCAGCGATTTCCGGGACTACGCCGCCGAAGTCGACGTGTAGCGCGGTCTGCCCGGCGACGACGGATGACAGGATCTCGGGCCCGACACCGGGAACATCCCGCACGATCGCCGCTGCGGTGTCGTCGCAGCTGCTTTCGAGCCCAAGTATCGTGACGGTGTGGGACATGGTGCGCCGGTTGCTCCAAAGGTCACGCCGGGATACCAAGGCGCACCGTCCCCGTCCATCCCGCGAGACCCTATGAAGCCAAGACCAACGGTGATCCTGACCCGGCCAGAGGCTGCTTCGACGCGCGTAGCAGCCGAGCTTTCAGGCATTCCGACCCTGATTTCACCGGTCACGCAGATCGCAGGAACCGGCGCCGAGGTCGATCTGTCCCGCTATCGTGGCGTCATACTGACCTCAGCCAATGCAGTGACCTACCTCCCGAGCCTCCAGGGTATTCCCGTTTACAGCGTTGGGGCGCGTACCGCCGAGGAATCCGGCGGCGTGGTGCAGCTTGTTGCCCGGGACGCGGGCGACCTCGTCAACCGCATCACTGCTACAGGTCCGCTGGTCCATGCGCATGGACAAGAGACACGGGGAAACATTGCTTCACGACTGACTTCTGCTGGGATAGAGACACATTCTGTCGTGGTGTATGTGCAGTTAGATGAGGAATTGAGCCAAGAGGCGAAGGCTGCTTTGGGGGGAGACGAACCAACCATCCTCCCACTCTGGTCTGCCCGATCGGCGCAAAGGCTGTTCTCTCAAAACGTCACCTTGGGACCCAATGTGCATCTGATCGCGTTGAGTCCGGCCGTAGCGGACGTTTGCCGCACGGCGGTTGGACATGCGGTTGAGGTGTGCGACGACCCGGATGGTCAGGAAATGATCGCGCGGATTGTCGCGGCGGCAGGTGGGTGACCCGCCTTGAGGCTCCAGTGACCCACCGCTAAGGTCAGGGCAAGTTCCGCGCCTTTCGGGTCGCGGATGCAGATTCGAAGAGGTGAGCGCGTGGCGAAGTCCCCGAAATCCCGCAAGGAAACGGCGAAAGACCCGGCGACCGACAATTCCAAGACGGATGAAGTCGAAGACGCGGTCATCGTCGGTGACGGCGAAGTAACTCAGACGCCGGGAGAGGATGACGCCAAGGCTGAACCGTCGTCCGAACCCGAGACGGAAGCAGCGGCCGAGGACGATACCGACGCGGTCGCCGAGTCGAATGGCGAATCCGAGGATGCGACGCCTGAGTCGGAAGCCCCTTGGGGTAGTAGCGAAGCCAAGTCGCCCGTCGAAGACAAACCGCAGCCAGAAGATAACGATGCCCCCGCCACGGCTATGCCCGTTGTTGCGGAGCCGAAGTCGAGCAGTGGCGGCGGCACCGCGCTTGGCGGCATGGTTCTGGGCGGCCTGATCGCAGGCTTCATTGGGTTCGGCATCGCTCAGTTCATGTCTGGTGGCTGGCCGTTCGAGACGACCGAAGCCGATCCAATGAGAGAAACGGTCGCCGCACAGAGTGACGAGATCGCCGCCTTGCGAGAGCGGGTCGATGCGCAGGCACAGGAGATCGAGAGTCTGGGGGCCGACTCTTCAGTGGAAGAGCTCGGAGATGCGCTCAGGGCAAATATTCTAGCCACGCAATCGCGTATCGATGAGCTCACTGCCACCGTCAACGGATTCGAGGAACGTCTGACCACGCTTGAGAAGATGCCGAGTGGCGACAGCTCCGAAGCGGCGGAAACCGCGGCGGCGGCCTATGAGCGTGAGCTCGCGGACATGCGCGCCATGCTCGACCGCGAACTTGAGAACCTCAGGGCGCAGCAGGAGGATGCCGAAGCGCTTCAAGCGAACGCTGCGCAATCGGCTCAGGCGGCATCGGCTCGCGCCGCCCTGTCCCGGATCATGGCGGCGCTCGATTCCGGTCAGCCCTTCGACGACGCTCTGTTCGACCTGACGACTGCCACCGGCGCGGAAGCACCCGATGGTCTCGCGAATGTGGCGAACGATGGCGTGCCAACTCTCGGCGCACTTCAGGAAAGCTTCCCCGAAATGGCGCGGGCCGCGCTGGATGACAGCCTGCGTGCGATGGTCGAGGCGGGTGAAATCGGGCGTGGCGAGGCATTCTTGCGCACGCAGCTCGGCACCCGCTCGCTGGAACCGCAGGAAGGGGACGACCCGGATGCGATCCTGTCGCGCGCTGAATTCGAACTTCAGAACGGCCGTATCGCGCAGGCTCTGAGTGAGCTGGAAGCAATGCCTGAGGCCGCGCAGCCCGCGATGGACGACTGGATCGCACGGGCCCGTACGCGGCTTGTGGCCCTCGAAGCCGGTTCGTCGCTTGCCGACACACTGAACCAATAAGGAAGACGTAATGCTCTGGTCCCTTTTCAAGATCGTTCTGTTCGTCGTCCTGATCGGCGCAGCTACGATCGGCGCGGCCTACCTTCTGGAAACCGATGGCGGCATGCGTATCGACGTTGGCGGAATGGAATTCAACCTCGGCGCTTTGCAGGCAGTGATCGCGCTGATCGTTCTGGTCCTTGTGCTTTGGCTGATACTCAAGCTCGCGGGGCTGATCGTCGCCACGATCCGCTTCCTGAACGGAGATGAGACGGCGATTTCCCGTCATTTCGACCGGAACCGCGAGCGTAAGGGGTATCAGGCGCTGGCCGAAGGGATGATGGCGCTCGCCTCGGGCGAGGACCGGACCGCGATCACCAAGGCAGCGCGGGCCGAGCGGTATCTGCGGCGCCCCGAACTCACCAACCTCATCACGGCGCAGGCGGCCGAGATGGCTGGAGACCGCAAGAAGGCGACGCAGGTCTACAAGCGGCTGCTCGCGGATGAGCGGACCCGTTTCGTGGGTGTTCGCGGTCTGATGAAGCAAAAGCTCGAAGAGGGCGATACCGAGACGGCGATGAAACTGGCGGAAAAGGCCTTCGCGCTGAAGCCCCAGCACGCGGAAACGGGCGATGTCCTCCTCGCGCTGCAAGCCACTCAAAACGACTGGACCGGCGCGCGCGATACGCTTGGCAAGAAGGTCAAGCACGGGGCACTTCCAAAGGATGTCGGCAAGCGTCGCGATGCCGTGCTCGCCTTGCAGGAAGCCAAGGGCGTCTTCGAAGAGGGCAACTCGATCCGTGCACGAGAGGCCGCGATCGAAGCCAACAGGCTCTCGCCCGATCTTGTGCCCGCCGCGATCCTCGCTGCGCGGTCCTACATGGAGCAGGAAAACCCCCGTTACGCTGCCCGCGTTTTGAGCAAGGCCTACAAGGTCACGCCGCACCCGGACATTGCCGCAGCCTTTGCCGAGATCAAGCCGGACGAAAGCGCCGATGAGCGTCTCAAGCGGTTCAAGACGCTGACCAAGGAGCATCCCGACAGCCCGGAAACTCGGATGCTCCTCGCCGAACTTCAGATCTCCGCCGGGAACTACCAGAAGGCGCGGGATGCGCTGGGCGACCTACCGACGACCAAACCGACGCAGCGCGTGCTCACCCTTATGGCTGCTATCGAGCGGGGGCTTGAGGCACCTGACAGCGAGATACGGGGATGGCTGGCTAAGGCGGTCGTCGCGCCCCGCGGACCTCAGTGGGTCTGCGACAAGTGTCATCACATCCACGGCGACTGGACTCCGATCTGCGCCAATTGCGGGGCCTTCGATACTCTGAGCTGGACTGAGCCGACTGAGGGCGACGTGCGGATGCCGGGCGGTGCCCGTATGGACACGCTCCTCGTCGGCGCGCCGGATATCGCGCCGGACCCGGAGATGGTTGTGGACGCGCCCGAAGCGGATGCGGAACCCCTCCAGGAAACCCAGGAGGCGGCCGAGGATGTGGTCGATGTGACACCGGCTGAGGACGCGGAACCCGAGACCAAAAATTAGGGCTACACACCGTGAAATTGTGGTGATAATCACCGCGCACCGAAGCGGTGTGCCGCTGTAGCTCAGCTGGTAGAGCACGTCATTCGTAATGATGGGGTCGGGGGTTCGAGTCCCTTCAGCGGCACCACTTCGGGTAACTAAATATTTGTTTTTAAAGGGGAAACGGGTTTTAACCCCACTTCAATCCCCCTTTTCGTCCCCCTACGCGACTGCACTAAGGTTGCAATGATGGGTCCAGTTTAAGCAGCGCGAAAGCAAAATGCGCCGCGAATCCTTCCTCCGCTTCATCGGTCAGTTCCCACACCTGCCTAGACAACCGTTCATAGGTATTGCGATGCATCCCTTTCGGTCGTCCACGGGGCAAACCCTCAAGGCCCAAGTCCCAGCCCAGCCGGGTTCTGATTTTGTCAGCCTTCCGCGCGGCCCTGTCGTAGCTCTTTTCTCGCTGAGAAGGGTAGGCGAGCTGGTGGCAATGCCTGCACGCAAAAATGCGACCGCCGTAGAGTTTGGCGACCCTTCGACCGCATCCGTACGCAGGACATAGGAACCACTGGCGTTCGCCGCCGTAGTTGCAGGCCGTGGACGTCAGCCAAACGGGATACTCTATGTCCTCCCAATCGCTACCGTTCTCTTTGCATCGGTAAATGAGTCTGACGCTGTTTCGCTCAACAGCCACTTGGATTGAGCCGGTCTTTTCGCCGTCCACAGTCCATTGCCAGCCGAACCGATTGCAGGGATTGAGAAGCCCGTCACGCGCCCAGCGCCGAACGTCCAACGCGCGGTAGTCTGTCACGGTGTTCTTCGTGTTCCAGTGCCAGTGCCGCCCGCTTCCTAGACCGCCCATAGCTCGCCTCCGATTTTGTCGAAATCATTAGGCAAATCATAGCAAACGGGCGGGTCAACGTCAGGGTGTTGCTTCCGCTTTGGCGCGTTCCTGATTAAGTTGAAACAGCCGAGAGAGGATTTCGTCGTCAGTCAGATTTCCGCTACGCCAGTCTTCGCCCCAGCCGTAAGCATCCGCGACAGCTTCGTCCAGCTTCGTATGGGCGTGGTCCAGCCATGCGGGGCGCGCGTTGTAGAGGTTGGTCAGGGTGCGCTTTTTGAGTTCCTTCGCGGCTTTGTCGTCTTTAGGTATCAGCCGGTCAGGGTAGCCTTCGACCACCTCGGGAACCCGGTCCACAAGGTCAGGCGGGTTCAGCCAGTTTTCGCGAAGGCGGTTCAATTCTGCAGCGGCTTCGGCGATTTTCTGGGCGTTGGCTTCGTCTCTATAGTCGGCGGCGGGGATATCCGGGGCAAGGCCATCCGGGAAGGGAAAGGTCTCGAAAGTGCTCGACGGTGTATACCGGGGCCGGTCTTCGAGCGAGGTACCCATACGTAGCGCCCACAGTTCGTGGAAATGTGAATGTAGGACGCCGAATGTAGCGTCGTCATCACGGGCGATTGCGACAGTTGCCGAGTCGGGCAACACCGACGTTTCGCGCCAAACAAACAAACGGTGCTTTGCGACCCGAGGCGTTACAATGTACCTTTCCAGTTTTTGCAGGGCGTTCGACATTGCCGGTCGCGGGTCACCGTGCAGCCACCACTTTGTTCGGTGCCATTGACGCCGCAGATTTACCCGCGTTGGACGGACATTCGTTAGAACATGTTCGAACGGCACTTCGAAGAGAGATGCTTCCTGTTCGGACATTTTCGAACCGAAATGCACGATCCACGTGTCGGAATCCCGGCGTACGATGCTCGCACCATTCGTCCATGGCATGACGACTTCCGAATTCCGCTTTCCATTCGGGTTCGAAGGCAAGGCCAGCCATTGCCTTGCAATCGTTCCGGGAATATCGAAAGGACCGTTTTTCTGGGTCCCGATGAAACTAATGCCTTTATTCTTCTTAAGAGCGTACGCTTTGGACAAGGAAACACCAGCTCGCAGCGTCGAGTGGATTTCACCGACCGAATGCCCATCTAGCAGCCGCTCATCTTCCGGCGGATTGCCGAAGAGAATAAGCGCGACCCTCACGGAAGCGCCATCGACGACCCAAGGCTCGTCGCGCCATGCCGACCATATTTCGGAAGACGTCTTGACCAGTTCTAAGGTTGGAAGGTTGTTGCCACCCGAAATAGAATTAGTCGCGACAAGGCCCGCTCGTTCCAAACCGCCGGTGTTCAATTTGGTCAACGCTTGCACAAACCAGTAGCAAACCAAATCAGAACGGCCCGGAATGTCGTCTTGAAAGGCTGAGCGAAGTTCAGACACGTAGCTTTCGCCAAGCGCGGCAATCATTCGGCGGTCGCCAAGAAAAGGTGGATTCCCGACCACCACGTCAACATCCGGCCAGTCTGCCTTGGTCCCGTCCGGGGCAAGGACGGCATCCCGGTTTTCGATAGTGCCCAACGGGCGCAGGATCGGGTTTCGGGCTGCATCGAAACCGTTGCGTCGCATCCACTGAATTTCCCCAACCCAGACCGACACCCTCGCCAGTTCGGCGGCATAGGGATTCAGTTCGATGCCCTTTACGCATTCCGGCCCAATTGACGGAAAACCCCGTGAAAGTCCGAGCGCCTCGGCTTCGAGATTGACGCGGTGTTCAATGTCTTTGAGCGCCAAAAGAGAGAGATACAGGAAGTTACCGGACCCACATGCAGGGTCCAGCACGCGAAAGCCCTTCAGGCGCTCTAGGAAGCCCACCTGGAGCCGTTCTGCGTCTTTCTCAGCCCGCGTCTGCGCGCCTTTGCTTTTGGCGTCCTTGGCCTTCGCTAGAGCCGTTTCGATCTGTGTCCGAACATCCGCCCATTCTGCCAACAGCGGCTCCACAATGACCGGACCGACAATCTGCATGATTTTTTCTCGGTCGGTGTAGTGCGCTCCAAGCTGGCTTCGCTTGTCGGGGTCCAAGCCACGCTCAAACAATGTGCCGAGAATGGACGGGTCGATTTCCGACCAATCGAGCCGCGCCGCAGCCAGCAGGTCCAGAACATCTGCTTTCTCAAGCGGCAGCGCGGCGTCACTGTCGAACAGGCCGCCGTTGAACCACTCCACCCGTTCGAACCCGACCATGCCGCCGGATTGCATTGCTGAGAAAAGGACCCGCGCATGATCCGCGAAGTCCTGCGGCGACCGCTCGCAATGCTCCAGCATCCTCTGGAACATCTTGTTGGGCAGGAGATCTACGTCTTCAGCGAACATACAGAAGACCAGCCGGTTCACGAAGTGCGCGACCGTTTCCGGGTCGTTTCCACGCTCGCGAAGCCGCTGGGCCAAAGCCGCGAACCTCTCCGCCGCTTCCTCGGTCAGCATTTGCCGCGTCTTGGCGGGTTTCAGTTTGTCCGGGTCTTCGAAACAGGCGCGGAGAAGGTCGCGCGTTGCCGCGTCCCGCAAGTCTTCGAGCGAGAAGTCGTGGACGTGCTGAACAGTGTTCGTCCAGTTCGTGTGAACCCTGAACCGCTCCATGTCAGAGACGATGAGAAGTGGCGGGTTCTCTAGAGCGATTGCATATTGCAGGAGCTGGTCAAAGGCTTTGTCCAAGTCCTTTTTCTTGCCCTTGTATTCCCACGCGAACCGCTCTTTCCGCCAGACGTCTGCCCAGCCTTCGCCACCGGACGTCTTCGACGCGCCCTTTTCAAAGGTGAACCAATCGCCTTTTGGGTCTGCCGTTATGGGGTCTTCAATGCCGAGAAGGGCGCAAATGTCGTTGAAGTGAGATTGGGACGCGCTGCGTTCCTTGAGTTCGACAGCCTTCCACTTGGCAATGAAATCGTCTGGCGTCATTCGTCCCCCCGGTTTTCCGCCATAAGACTGACCAAGCGGGATAGTTACAACCCTGCCGTTTGGAGACTTTGCCCAGCGCCGCCGCTAACGTCAGACCCCCCGGACTTTGAGTGTCCGGGGCGTCAGACAACGCGGCTCATTCCACGCCTTGCCTATGGCTAGATGTATATATGTCCGGGTTTTCGTGCATCGAAGACCAAGGGTTTTTCCCGGTTCGCGGCACAATGGTTGTGACGCCTTTCCTGCGTTCAGGAAACGAAAGCACAATCATTGTGACACCGATGCACGGTTTTTGTGCGGGGCTTTCGCGTCTATTTCCCTCCACTTTAGAAAGGCTTTCGAAGCTGACTTGCCGTTCGCGCTGGGCAGTTCCGTCAATGCCCAGAGCGCGGCACGGCCAACGCCATCCGGCCCAAGATAGGCCCCTTGGGTCTTGGCGATGAACCCGCGTTCCTCCAAGTCCCGGAACCAAAGCCCAATGGTGTTGCGATGGGCGTTCAAGGCTTCTGCGGCGTCTCTGTAGCTCAGGATGATGTTGCCGTTGTTCGATCCGTTGAAGCGGCGTTTCAGTTCGATATAGAGCGCCCGTGGGCCGGGTTTGAGCGTGGCCCAGGCTTGCGTTCGTTGCAGGTATTCGGGGAGCTGGACGTGACGCCCAGCCCCCCCTTTGCCCTGCCTGTAGGGCTTTCCGGTCACTGGTCTTGGCCCTCCTTGCACTTGAGCGCCCTCCAGAGGCGCATAGAGGCGATTGAAGAGGGACAGCCGCCCAGACAGAGCCAAGCACCCTCAGCGACCGCCTCAGCGGCTTTCTGGACGTCTACATGCCACCGGCCATTCTGGTGGCGCAGCCGAACACGTTCCATTTCAGTCTCCATAGATCAAACGCGCCAAGAGCCTCGCGCGGCTCTCGGAAATTCCATGCTTGCGGCGCAGCCGCGCAATCTGTTGACGAGTCATTCCGCCGCCTCCCGCGCTTGAGGCGTCACGGTCGCTTGTAGAACGTAGCGAGCGTGCGACCCGGCGAAGGGACCGTGATGCTGCTCGTGGATGGTCTCAATCGGGACGCCCAGCGCTCTGAGATTGAACACATATCCGGACCAACGCGGCGCTGGGTTGTCGATGGGCGTGCAGCCCCGTTCTCCCGCTCGCATGAGTTCTTCTATTGCCCATCGGTCTCGGCCCGAAACGGTGATGGTGAAGGGGGGGCGTCCCTTCGGTTCAACCGCGTAAGCGGTAGCGCCCCATTCCTGCGATGCAGTCATGGCTATGCCTTTCTTTGGCATTGATGAAAGGGAGCGCTGGGCGTATCTAGGTGGGGTAGTTGCCGCTACATTCCCGCACTAGGCTCAGCGCGTCCCGCGTGGTTTGGTGCGGGACCTTACCGCACAGTGCTGGCCGAAACCGCCGCCTCAATATCGGCTTCGCGCCAGTAGAGGCGGCTCCCGATTTTGAAGGGCTTGGGCAAACGTCCGTTTTCCACATCGCGGTAAATCGTCGTTCGGCCTCTGCCTCCCAGTTTTGCCTGTAGGTCTTGAAACGTCAGGTATCTTTCCATGCTCTATTCCTTGCCGCTATATGTTGCTGTGCGTCTCGGTGCACACGAGCATGGTAGGCTCTGGGCTGACCGTCTCAAGGTTTTTTGCACTGTCGGAATGTGATGGTTTTTCCCGTTGGCTTACAATGCGGTAAGGCGAGCGCGTGGAGTCAATGTTGCCAATATGTTCATATGAAAGGGTTTTTTTCCGTTCGTGCGTTGTTCCAACACCGGCCAAGGCCCATAAGCAAGAAACCGCTTATATTTCATGAATGGTGAAAAATCGTTTTTCATGACCAACAGGAACCTTGCGAATCACCCGTAGAACCAGATTCGCGGACTTGGCAGCCGCCCGACTCAACCGCCCAATTGCATGACATTATCAGATGCATTAGCGCTGCACTTTGCCGCCCACCGCTCCATCAATGTCCGCCGTTGCTCCAAGAAATCCGTCCGCCTGTAGGCCCGTTCGACCGATCCGCCGACCGTGTGGCCCAGCGCGGTCTCAGCCACGTCCCAAGGCGTCTTGGTCGTTTCGGCCACCCAATCGCGGAAAGAGCTACGGAAACCGTGCGGGCGTTCGACCAATCCGCGCCGTTCCATGAAACGGCTCATGGTGGCGTCCGAAATCACGCCCTTGCGCACCCCCGGAAACAGGAACCCGTCACGCGCGAACGGTGTGGCCTCTGCAATCACCTCCTGCGCTTTCCGTGATAACGGAACCCGGAAATCGGTCGTGGCGTCCCTGCGGCCTTTCATGGCCTCTGCGGGGATGGTCCAGATATCGCCCTCGATCTGGTCTAGTTGCAGGTGGCGCAACGGGAAGCTGCGAACCGCCGTGAGAATGAGAAGGCGCAACGCCAGTTCGGAAATCGTGCCGCCGTTCAGCGACTGGTAGAACGTTGGCACGTCCTGCCACGCCATAGCGGGAATGTTCTGCGGCTTGTGCCGTTGCTTGCCTAAAAGCGCCTTGGCTTTCTCGGTCGCCTGTAGATCGACCTCCAAGCCCAGCGCAGCCGCGTGGCGCATGACGATGGAAAGCCGGTTCATTGCCTTCCGCGCGGTATCGGCCTTGTCATGCCAGATGGGGGCGAGCGTGTCGCGAATGTCGCGCTGGTCAATCTCGGAAACCGGCATTTTGCCCAGCTTGGGCAGAACGTGCAGTTCCAGCGGACTGAACCACCGGCCCGCTTTCCCGTCGCCCTTCAATTCCGCCTTGCGGCTCTCGAAGGCATCGCGGGCAACGTCCGCCAAGATGTTCTGATTGCGCTGGGCAACCGCGCGTTGCCGGTCGCGTTCCTTGATAGCGTCCTTGCCGCCGCGAACCACGGCCCGCCACTTGTCCGCTTCCTCCCGTGCTTCGCGAAGCGTGATATCAGGGAACCGGCCCAGCCCCATTTCATGCCGCTTGGAGTAGATGGTGTAGCGCAGAACCCATTGCGCCCCGCCGTCCTCCCGCTTGTAGAGCCATAGCCCAGCGCCATCCGAGTGCTTTCCCGGAGCTGCGGCTTTCACAGCCGCGTTCGTGAGCTTGTTCTGCAATCGCGCCATCTCGATCCCCTTTCCAATCCCCCTTCAACATATGGGGTGTAGTGGAACGCGATGAAACAGCATGGGTCAAGAAAATATGGATTTTGGGAAGGGCCGGTCGCTACGCGGTATCCCGTGGAACCCCAAGATATAGGACTTCAACGCCCTTCAGCGGCACCACTTCGGTTTTTCCACCTCGACACTGCACCAAGCCCGGGTTTCAGCCGGTGACGGCGCTAAGCCGGGACAGGTCCACGCCGTCCCAGCTTCCTTCGGCCCATGCAAGCATCATGCGCGTGAACGATCCTCGGGCGAGGTCCGGGTGCTCTGACACCTTCATTGCAGATCGGTGCGGCTCGCTGCGATAGGCAGCTGAGATCAGTTCGCTTTCGTTTTCCCAAAGCGAGAGTGTGGGGGCGTCGAGGCCGGGGGTATCCGGCAGGAGCTGTTGCTCGAGAATTACGCCGGTAAGTTCGTTGAACGCTGCCCGCACCGCGCGGGTGCCCTTTCCGAAGGCGATCATGCCCTCGCCCTGATTGCCAATACCGAGACTCGTCATCACGAACACCGGGGTTCCCTTACCGGGTCGTGGCCCGAGGTCATTGATGAGCGAAGCGATGTCCTCGTCTTGGGCCCAGTTGACCGTGCCGTGGCTGGCATATGGCAGGAGCAAACCGCACCACTGCTCTTCGGCGCTCGGGAGTAAGGGAATCAAATCGGCGCGCAATTCAAGGAACTCGCGCGCCATCTCCTGGTTTGGCCAGAGTGCGATCCATGAGCGGACGTCGCGGCGGCGGCGGGGCATCCCGGACTCGTGCCACTCCACTTCGCTCCCGGCAGTAGAAAACACGGCGCCTTCCGGCGAGCCACTTTTGTCATCACCGGGTGAAAGATCACGCGGAAAACGCGCGGAAATGACGGTGAAGGCCTGTGTCACGATGGTCGCTCCCCTTGTTCAGGAGAGCCTAGCGGGTTTCCATCTACTTACCAGCACGCAGACGGGTCAGAGCGCAATCAGGTGATTGTCCCAGGCCGAGCTCGTTCGTCCGAGCGCGCGGGGCGTGCCAGCGCCGTCGAGCGCGATGACACCACCGAGTCCGTCTGTGGCGACGTAGCCCTCGCCCGAAGCCGCGAGACCGCAGATGTCGACGCGGGAGAATGCGCCAATGAACCCGCCTCCGGTGTCGAATCTGTGAAGGCGCCCTCCGCGGGGTGAGGTGATGGCGACTTCCCGCCCGCTCCCCGCGAAGGCGACGCTCCCAGCGTAACCGTCCATCATGATCTGTTCACGCTGCGGCGCGGTCGCGAGCACAGGCGCCTCTCCCATACGGTGCAGGCCGAGGAGGGGTGTCGTTTCGCTGTGGTCCCCCTGCCATTGCATGGCGAACGCCACGAGCCCGTCTTCGCGCACGTCCAGATGCCGGATCGAGTTATGGTGCAGTGCGGGGTCGAGCGTTACGCGCTCGATCAGGGTTCCGTCCAAGTCGGCATAGACGAGGCTCGGTTCCATCCGGTCGAGGTTCAGCTTTTCCCGATCTCGGGTTTTGATCCCCCCGTTGGCGATGACGAGCTGCTTGCCGCCGGGCATGAGTCGAAGCTCGTGCGGCCCGATGCCGCCGGTCGGAAGACTCCCGATCCTCCTGTACCGCCGGGTATCCCACAACCCGACATGGCCGGCGCTGCCGTCGATGTCCTGCTCCGACGTGAAGAGCGTCCTGCCATCCGCGGAGAAGACGCCGTGCCCATTGAAGTGCCGGTCTCTGGGCGGCTCCAGATCGCGCAATACCTCGCCAAAGGCGCAGTCGATGACGAGCGCAAATCGGCCGGGTCGACGAGCGAACGCTATGGCTTCGGCGCGGGTCGGATGCCCGCAAGCAGCGTGCCCGCGCGCGGGCAGCGGCACCAAAAACGTCTCTGTTCCTGCCGAATCCAGCCCGTGAATTGCATATGACCCATCGTTTTCGCGCGCGGCGGCGAGGAAGGCAGGCGACCCGGCAGCGGCCCAGCCGAGCCGCGGCGCTGCAGTCACCGCCAACATACCGCCGAGGAACCTACGCCTTGTGGCCATGTCAGTCTCCGTCGGAAGAATTGAAACCGGGCGCGATACCGAACCGCGCGCCGACTTCGACCTCGATTGCATGTTCGACAGCCTCGATTCGTTGCTGAAGCAGTTCCAGGTTAAGTCGCTTTGTCAGATCTTCGATATCCTGGAACGACGGATCGGTGATCGTGTCGGCCTGTTCCCTGGCAGCGGCCAAGGCCGCGTCCGTCTCAGGCAGATCAGAATTGGCGAGAGCATGGGCGAGGTCCACGGCGGCCTCGGTTGCCAGCAAGCTTTGCCTCAAGCTGCGCTCTGATCGCCAAGCTTCGGCTCGGGTCGGTCGGGGCCGCGCCGGCTCACCAAGAGGGCGACCAAGTCGGGTGGCAGTCGTGAACTCAAGCGTGGCGAGGAGTTGGGTATAGATGGCGCGCTGCGCCTCGCTCGCATCGAGGTAAGTCGCGTTCCCTTCGGCCCCGGGATTGAGCAGTGTCGGCGCGAAATCGGCCCATTCGGCTTGCAGATTGAAGGCTTGCACGGCGAGGTCGCGCGTCAGCGCCCGGGTCAGCGCGCAGGAATAGTCGCCTTCGGCGTAGTCGTTGAAGTCAGGATCATAAAGCATCCGCTCAAGCGCAAAGAACCCGCGCGCCGCGATGGAAGCCTCTTGGAACGCAACCTGATCCGCAACAATCGGGTCTTCTTCAGCGATGTATCGCGACAGGGTCTTTTCCGTGAAGCCGCGCTTATCCGGCCAGAACGAAATGGAGAGCGCCGCGTGTTCGCTCGGCCCGATACGGATGTCCGAAATCGCCATCCAGGCGTCGAAGGCCGTGTGGAAAGGGTCCTCTAGGGTTTCGGCTTCGCAATTGGCCTGTGCAAGTTCGTTTAGGGATCGGGCCGTTTCACTGAACTTTGCGAGGTTTGGCAAGATGTAGTCGTTTGCGGCCTCCTCAACTCCGGAAAACGCGGGTGAGGCGGCGAGGACGGCTATCAGGGGAAGGTGCTTCACAATGACTCCAGGAATTTGACCAAGGCATCCCGGTCAGGTTTCGGAAGGTCCACTACATGATCGCGGGCCGTTTGGGCCTCACCACCATGCCAGAGGATTGCCTCCATCAGCGTGCGGGCGCGGCCATCATGGAGGTAAGCCGCGTCACCGGACACCAGTTCCGTCAGACCAATTCCCCAAAGCGGCGCAGTGCGCCATTCCCGGCCGTTCGCGCGACCCTCGGGCCGGTTGTCGGCGAGTCCCTCGCCCATATCGTGCAAGAGCATATCGGTGTAGGGCCAGATGAGCTGGAAGCTCTGCGCCGGTTGGTCATCCAGTCGGTGCGTGACGAACTTCGGGGTGTGGCACGAGGCGCAGCCGGCGCTATAGAACACCTTCTTGCCGCGAAGCACCTCCGGGTCATCGGCGCGACGGCGGGCGGGCACCGCAAGGTTGCGCGCGTAGAAGGTGACGAGGTCCAGCCCAGTTTCGTCCACCTCGAAGCCGTCATGGCTCCCATCGTCACCGTGCTCGGCGTCGACACAGGCGGTTTGTGCTTCGGTGCATTCTCCCCACGGATTCGGGAACAGCGGGTTGGAGATACCTATATCGCCGGAAAACGCTGCAGCACTCTGATGCTTGATCGTCGGTGTCCCGGCCTTGAGCCCGAAGCGTCCCAGCATGATCTTGTCGAACTCTCGTGACCAGACGAGGTTGGGACGGCCCGAAATCCCATCGCCATCCGCGTCGTCTTCATCTGCCAGTGCAAGAATGTCCTGAGCCGGGATCGCCTCGAGCAGCCCGAGGCCGATCATCTGCGGCGTCAGGCGTGGCGAGAGCATCGCGTCGGGGTGGAGCGGACCGAACCCCAGATCGCTCAAAGCATAGGTCGGGTCGCGGAGCATGACTGTCTCACCGCCCGAAAGCTCGACAGGACGTTCCTCGTAGCTGACCGAAAGCTGCGCCTCGGCGGGGATGCCGCCCGTAGCAAAATCCTGAATCTGGCCACCGTAGTTCGGCTCCTCGGTCGCGCCGATGTAGTCCTCGATCTCTTGCAACTTGAGCGCGGTTTCGGCAGGAATAGAGACGCGTAGGAAGAAAGACACCGCATTGTCGTCCGGCCCCTCGGGCAGGTGCCCGCGCCCATCCTTGATGTGACAATTCTGGCAGCCGCGTGCATTGTAGAGCGGACCCAAGCCGTCGGAGGCTTCGGTCGACGCAGGCGCCGTGACCCAGATTTTTCGGAAGAGTCCGTTGCCGACCTTGAACTCCAGTTCACCTTCGAACCCAATATTCGCGGAAGGCTGGCTGAAGGCATCGGCGTTAGAGCGTGCGCGCACTGTGGCTGCCCCTGCGGGACGTTCCTCGAACGGCTCCGCCGTCGTGAAATCCGTGGTCGGCGTCGTGACCGCACCGATCCGCGCCGTCTCTTCCGCCGTGCGGGGCACGACATTCAGATGCTCATCGCCGAGCGTGCCGAGGTCAAAGCCCGTCGCAGGTTCAATCAGAAGACAGGCAAGCCCGGTCGCAGCGCACCATACCAAGGGAAGTGAGGTTCTCATTTCACGTTTCGGGCCTTCGGCATGAATCTGTGTGGAACGAATGATGCACGGTCGGACCCCTGTAACCTGATTGCAAATGGTCGCGGCCGTAAACATGGCGACATCAAAGGCGATGCACGGCGACGTAATGGAAAACAGCCGTGCATCGCATCTTGTTACTGGAAAACCGCGTTCGGGTTGTCGAGGCTGTCGGAGCCCTCGAACTCGATCATGTCGAGTTCAAGCTCGGACACGATGCGCTCGATGGTGGCGGTCTGGTCGATCAGCCCGTTCACCGCGTTCATGATGAGCGCTTCACCTTCCTCGTTGCCCGCCTCGAGCATCTGGTCATAAGCGAAGCCGTTCTCGGCGGCATCCGACAGATCGGTCATCGCGGCCATCGTTATGTCGAGCTTGCGCGTCATCTCTTCGTCCAGTGCCGCGTTCGACTCGGCGACGAGGTCAGAGACGCCCGGTCCCTCAACCAACGAGCCGTCGACACGCTCGTAGCGCCCGAGATAGACGTTCTGGACGCCCAGCCCGTCGTTGTAGTGTGACCGGTGGGTATTGTCGGAGAAGCAGTCGTGCTCTTCTTCCGGATCGTTCAGCATGAGCCCGAGGCGCATACGCTCACCCGCCTGTTCGCCGTAGGAGAGAGAGCCCATGCCGGTCAGGATCGCGATGATGCCCTGATCCTCGTCGTCCATCACCGCCTCGCGCGCTGCGCCGCCTTCGTCCCAAGCCGCGACCATCTCTTCGAGATCGGACAAAAGGAGGTCGGTCGCGGACTGGAGGTAATCGACACGGCGGTCGCAGTTGCCGTTGGTACAGTCGTCGCCCTGAACGAAATCGGTATGAGGCCGCTCGCCCGCGCCCGGATCGGTGCCGTTGAGATCTTGACCCCAGAGCAGGAACTCGATGGCGTGGTAGCCGCGCGCGACATTCGTTTCGATCCCGTCCGCTTCGTTGAGCGTGTCCGAGATCAACTCGGGCGTGATGTCAGAGGCGTCGACCTCCTGCCCAGCGATGGTGAGTTGCTCGTTGGCGATCACGTTGACCGAAGCGAAGGGGTTCTCGTCCGTCGGGCCGCCGTAGGACGCATCGACGTAGTCGATCAGACCCTCGTCCAGCGGCCATGCGTTCACTTTGCCTTCCCAGTCGTCGACGATGGGATTGCCGAAGCGATAGACCTCTGTCTGTTGGTACGGCTCGCGGGCGGCAATCCATGCCTCGCGGGCAGCGGCAAGGGTTACTTCCGTCGGATTGGCGACCAGCGCGTCAATGGCGCCGCTCAGGGCGCGCGCCGTTATCAAGCTGTCCTCATATGCGGCGTGGCCAATGTCTGCATATGTGTCCAGCACCTCGCCTTTAGTCGCGGCGAAAGCCGGTACGGCGCCGAGAATCAGCGCGGTCGCGGTCAGTGTCGTGCGTTTCATGTATTATCCGTCCCTTGGATCGTTCGCGTTTCCGGGTTTATTCGGATTAGCTGACTGAATAGGTCGGGTATGTCAAGAAAGTTGAGTAAAATACTCGGGAATTGGAATCGTTCCAGAAAACACGCTGCCTGAACGAGAAAGGGCGGTCCCATGGACCGCCCTTCGAATGAAATTAACGGGGATGCGTCAGAGGAGGCTGGGCAGGAACAGTACCAGTGCCGGGAAAGCGATGACGATAGCGACAACGACGATGTCGGAGATCAGGAATGGGATTACGCCCACAAAGACCTGAACGACGCTCACGTATTTGCTCGCCACGTTCTTGATGACGAACACGTTCAATCCGACAGGCGGCGTGATCATCCCGATTTCAAGCAACTTCACGACGAGAACACCGAACCACACCAGATCGATTCCCTGTCCCTGAAGCACCGGCAGGAACACCGGCAGGGTGACCAGCATTGCGCCGAACGGTTCCATGAACGTGCCAAGGGCAAGGTAGATCAGCACGATGATGAACATCAGGCCGACGTAGCCGATATCGGCCCCGGCGACCGCCTGTGCAATGAAGCTTTGAAGGCCAGAAAGGCCAAGAAACCGGGTGAACATCGTTGCGGCGAAGCCGATGATGAGAAGCGACCCGGTGGTCGTCACCGTCTCCATCAGAGACCGGGAAACGGCGGGCCAGGTAAGCCGCCCGGTCGCCGCAGCGACGACAAAGGTGCCGAAAGCCCCGATAGCGCCCGCCTCTGTCGCGGTGAAGAGGCCGCTGAACAGCCCGCCGAACACGATCACGATCAGGATGAGGATCGGGATCAGGGACAGGAACACGCGCATCCCCTCGCCCTGCTCGACCTCGGCGCGGCGCGGTATGATGTCCGGGCGCAGCAAACTGATGATCAGAACGACGATCGTGTACGCAAGCGCGGTCGCGATCCCGATGCTGATGCCGCCAAGAAAGACTTTTGTGACCGATGTTTCCGCAATGATCCCGTAGATGATCATCAGGATCGAGGGTGGAATCAGCGCCCCGATGGTGCCGCCCGCGGCGATCGACCCCGACGCGATCGACGGTCGGTAGCCGGCCTTCACCATCTCGGGGATAGCGATCCGGCCCATCGCCGCAGCAGTCGCGATGGACGAACCAGAGAGAGCGGCGAAGCCAGAACAGGCAAAGATCGACGAGATCGCGAGCCCGCCCGGCAATCGGGCGAGGAAGACCTTGGCCGCATCAAAAAGACCGCCGGTAAGCCCGGTGTGAAACGCGACGAAGCCCATGAGAAGAAACATGGGCACGGCGCTCATCGTCCAGCTTGCCACGAAGCTGTAGGGCGTGTTTTCCAGAATGCCGAGCGCGGGTTTCAATCCGATCATCGCCCAGATCCCGGAAAAGGAAACGAGGATCAGCGCCAGCGCGACCGGAAGTCGCATGATGAGCAGAACGCCGAGCGCGACGACACCCCAAATACCTGTCTCGACGCTCATTCTTCGGCCTCTTCAAGTTGTGCCGCGATGCGGGGGTTCAGATACCCGATGGCGAGCAGCGCCGTGACGAGCGCAGCAAGGGTGAACCCGATGGGAGCGAAGTAGAAGGAATGCCAGACCGGCATCTTGTAGGTCGCGATTTCGACCAGCGTGCCAACGCGTGTTTCGGACAGGGCTTTGTCCCAGTTCGTCCACGCAAGGAAGCCATAGATCACGGCGGCGATCACCATGACCGAGGCATCGGAGAACCGGCGCACGCGGTCGGAAAGGGCGAAGTCGATCAGTTCGACGGAAATCATCTGACGTCGCAGCTCCAGCCACCCCAGCGGGAGAAAGGCGAGCGCGGTCATGTAGTAGCGGGCCACGATCTCGGGAACCGTGTTCATGGAAATGCGGAACAGGTTGCGAAGCAGCACATCGAGCGAGATGTGGAGCATCATCGCGACGACGGCGAAGGCTCCGATATACCCCATGATGCGCGCGACCGACCTTGCGATGGCGATCAGCTGTCCCATTCTCGTATTCCCGTGAGAGGTTGCCCCGGCCCCCATCATGGGGCCGGGGCGATGGCATTACATGCCGTAGGTTTCGAAGTCGACGTTGGCCCAGATCTCGTCCCAGGCGCGGGCGGCGAGAGCTTCGGGGTCGGTCCCGACCTCGGCCACGATGCCGTCCCACTTCTCGATCAGTGCGGCGAAGTCAGCGGCAAGCGGGTTCGCTTCCACGCGCGACTGGACGTCCTGCTCGGCAAAGCCGTTCGAAGCGGCGAGGAACTCTTCCGACGGTTCCATGTCGGTGATCCCGGCTTCGGCCACAGCGGCGTTTGCTTCGCTCGGCATCTGGTAGCCCCAGCGATCGGTCAGCTGCGGGTCAGCGCGGTTGGCCGCTTTGGCAAACTGGGTGCGCTCCTCAACCGACATATCGGCCCAGGCATCGGCCGCGACGGTGAAGTTGGACGTGACGTGGTAGGTGCCGAGCGGGACCCGCAGCACGTTCGTCGCAACATCGACGAGGCGGTAGGACAGCATATCAGCGATAGAGGCCATCGTGCCGTCGATCGTGCCTTGGCTCAGCGCCTCGAAGGTCTGGCCCACAGGCAGATTCACCGGGGTCGCGCCGAAGTTTTCGGCCCAACGCGAATACGGTGCGCCGCCCGAGCGCAGGCGAAGACCCTGCAAGTCGTCGATGGTTTCCACGGGCGTCGTGGTCATCAGAACATAGACGTCCGACGAGCCGGAGCCGAGGAAGATGCCGCCGAAGTCTTTGTACTCTTGCTGGCAAGGCTCGCAGTTCACGACCCACTCGGTCATGGCCCAACCCATCGCATGGGGGCTGCGGCCCGCGAGTGCGAGGTCACCGGCGACGCCGGTCTGCGGGAAGTCGGCTGCGAAGTAGAGCGGCAGCGAGTTGCCGACTGCGGCGAGCCCGGTCTGCAGCGCGTCCTTCATTTGCGGAAGCGAGACCACTTCCGGTCCGACGATGTTGGCCGACATTTCGCCACCGGTTTCCTCTTCAAGGAACTCAGCGAACTTGCCGTACATGTAGGCTGCCGGATGAACCGGCGGAGCTGCGGGGGCAGCAACGTAGGACTGGGCCTGCGCAACTGCGGCGAAAGAAAGCGTGGCAGCAACGGCCGCGCCCGTAAGATTCCAAAGTTTCATGGGGTCTCCTCCCTGTTGATCGCGTCCCTAAAGGCTCAGAAGCCGCTTGGCGTTTTCTTTGAGGATGAGCGGACGCACCTCATCCTTGAACGGGGCATGCTCGAAATCGGCCAGCCAGCGATCCGGTGTGATCGCGGGCCAGTCCGAGCCGAAAAGCATTTTCTTTTTCAGAAGGCTGTTGGCGTATTTGACAAGAATGTCGGGGAAATACTTGGGCGACCAGCCTGAGAGGTCGATGTAGACATTCGGCTTGTGTTGGGCCACGGCCAGCGCCTCTTCCTGCCAGGGGAAAGAGGGGTGAGCCATGATAATCTTGAGATCCGGAAAATCGACAGCGACATCGTCGATGGTCATCGGATGCGAATACTTGAGACGCATTCCCATGCCGCCGTGCATCCCGGAGCCGACGCCGGTCTGCCCGGTATGGAACAGCGTGATCGCGCCTTCTTCCTCGAGCACTTCGTAGAACGGATAAGCCATCCGGTCATTGGCCCAGAACGCTTGAATCGTCGGATGGAACTTGAAACCGCGCACACCATAGTCGCGGATCAGCCGGCGTGCTTCCCGGGCGGCCATCTTGCCTTTCCACGGGTCGATGGACGCGAACGGGATAAGGATGTCGTCGTTCTCCGCGCAAATCTCGGCCACTTCCTCATTCGAGTAACGGTAGAAGCCCGTGTTGGCCTCGCTGTCGACGGGAAAGATCACGGCGCCGATTTTGCGCTCGCGGAAATACTCGGCGGTCTGGCGCGGGGACGGCAGCATCCCCTCGGCCCCGGCCGGGTTGCCGAAATACTTCGCCATACCTTGCTGGAACTCATAATAACCGTCGTCGCGGTCACCGTGCGAACACGGCTCCTCCGCGTGGGTGTGGATATCTATGGCGACAAGTTCGTCGACGTTCAGTGGCATGTGTTCAGTCCTGTGAATTTCTTGAGCAACGCGATGAGCTTTGCCGCCTCATCGTCACTCAGATTGTCTTTTTCCGCGAAGTTGAAGCTCAGGAACGAGTCCTTGTGGGCATCAACGAATTCGAGACCTGCGGGTGTCAGGCTCAGCCGGACTGCCCGACGGTCGGTGGCCGCTGTCGCGCGGGCAACGAAGCCCTTCTCGACGAGCCGCCCGGTCAGTTTGGTCATGTGAGCAGGCTTGATGCGGAGCGTGTTCGCGATGGTGCCTTGGCGCAGACCGGGATTCAATCCGATGACCCAGAGGACCGTGAACTCGCCCGGCTTCAGGCCGTGCTCGCCAAGGTTTGCAAAGAAGTTGTCAAAGGCCTTGATCTGCGCGATCCGGATCAGGAAGCCGAGCGAGTCGGTGATATCGCCCATGCGGATGGGCGCCTCGTCCTGCTCCTGAAGCGCGCTGTCGGCCATCAGCTCTGGCCCGGCCGGGCGACCTTGCCCGCCTTCTTGTTGAGGAAGGCATTCAGCCGTTCCTCCGCTTCCGGGCTTGTGGCCGTGAACGACGCGATGAAGCTCTCGACGAACAGCCCGTCGTCCGAACCCATATCCTGAATCCGGGGCAGCGCGTTGATGATCGCGTAATTCGAGATTGCCGCGTTCGTCGCCGCGTGGGAGGCCAGCTCGATCGCCTTCTCGAGGGCCGCGCCTTCGTCCACCACATACTGAACGATGTTCCAGCGTTCCGCCGTGTCCGCATCGACAGATCGGCCCGTAAGCATCATGTCGGTCATCCTGGCAAGGCCCATGAGTCGTGCGGACCGGACACTGGCCCCGCCACCGACAAAGATGCCCCTCTGGCCCTCCGGCAGTGCAAAGAACGCAGTCGAATCAGCGACGCGAACATGGACGGACGAGGCGAGCTCCAGCCCGCCACCGACGACGGCGCCGTGGAGTGCCGCGAACCAGGGAAGTTTGCCTTTCTGAATCCAACCGAAGACTTCGTGCCAGCGGCGCGAGCCGTGGACGCCCTCGAACGGGGTCTTTTTAACATGCTCGGCAAGGTCCAGACCGGCGCAGAAATGCGTTCCGTGCCCATGAATGACGCCCGCTTTCGCCTCGTCCTCGGCCCTGCGCACGAGCATGGCGAGTTCTTCGACGAAAGCATCCGAGATGGCGTTGCGCTTTTCAGGCCGGTTCAGGCCAAGAACAGCGACATCACCTTTCAACTCATAAGTGAGGTATTTCAGGTCCAACGATGTCCTCCCAAGCGACTTTTTTCGAGTCACCTTGATTTCACTATCCACTCATTTAGTTTCCGCGTAAACTATTTTCTGGATGGCGTCGAGGAGTACGCCGGGGAGGACAACATGACACAGGCCAAATTGCGCCCGGTGAAGCTTTGGAACGCCGACGTTGCTTATGAGGAAAAGACGGACGGGACCATGTACGTCTGGCAGCGTGAGCCCCTCGGCCCGGTTTCCGCCAAGACGTCGGACTGGATCGAGCACTGGGCGCGCGAGGCGTCAGACCGCACATGGATCACCGAGCGTGGTGTGGGCGAGGCCGATTGGCGCGGCGTCACCTATGGAGAGGCGCGTGGGTTGGTTCGTGCCATCGGTCAGGCATTGCTCGACCTCGGACTGTCCGAGGACCGGCCGCTGGTGATTCTGTCCGGCAATTCGGTCGCCCATGCGCTCATGGTCGTGGGTGCGCATTATGTCGGCATCCCGTCCGCTGCTATCGCGCCAGCCTATTCGTTGGTGTCTGAGGGGTTCGAGAAGCTCAAGGGTGTACGCGACCAGATCACGCCCGGCGCGGTGTTCTGCGAAGATACCGGCGCCTTCGCCAAAGCGCTCGACGCGGTCTTCCCCGACCTGCCGCGCCTTGGCGTGAGCGGTGACGACCTTGCCCGCTCGTGGGAGTCACTGACCGCGACCCATGTGACCGCCGCTGTCGATGAGGCCAATGCCGCGATTACGCCCGACACGGTCGCCAAGTTTCTGTTCACGTCTGGCACGACCGGCAGCCCAAAGGCCGTCATCCAGACGCAACGGATGCTGTGCGTGAATATCGAACAGGTCACGGATTGTTACGCCTACCTGCGGGACGAGCCGCCGATGGTGCTCGACTGGGCGCCGTGGAATCATGTTGCCGCCGGAAACCTGATCTTCAACGTGGTGCTGTACAACGGCGGCACGTTCCACATCGACGCTGGTCGGCCGACCAAGGACATGATCCATGAGACGATCCGCAACCTGCGTGAAGTCAGGACGAACTGGTACTGGAACGTGCCGGCAGGCTTCGAGATGATCATCCACGAAGTCGAAAACGACCCCGACTTCGCGCACACGTTCTTCTCCGATATGAAGCTGATGTATTACGCAGGCGCAGCGATGGCTCAGCACACCTGGGACGATCTCAAGGCCGCTGCGATGAAAGCGACTGGCGAAGAGATCCTGCTGGGTACCGGGCTGGGCGCGACCGAGACGGCGCCCTTTGCGCTCTATCAGGCCGAACCGCAGGACAGCCCCGGCAACATCGGCATTCCGGCCAAGGATCTGGTGCTGAAGCTGGTGCCGAATGAGGGCAAGATGGAGGCCCGCGTGAAAGGGCCGAACGTCACCCCGGGCTATTGGCGCAATGAGGGGTTGTCGGCCGACGCGTTCGACGAGGAAGGCTTCTACAAACTCGGGGACGCACTGCGTTTTGCCGTGCCGGGCGACCCGACCAAGGGCTTCTTCTTCGATGGACGTGTGGCTGAAAACTTCAAGCTCCAGACCGGAACATGGGTTTCGGTGGGGGCCGTTCGTGCCAAGCTGACCGACGCGCTGGGCGGGCTGGCGCGTGACGTGGTTCTGACCGGTGACGGAGAGGAAAAGCTGGGTGCGCTGATCGTGCCGTTCCGCCCCGCCATCGAGGGCGTCGTCGACGGTGGAAAAGACATGGATGACGCGACTCTGTTCGCCGACCCGGCGCTGGCCGCTGCGATTTCCGCACGGCTCGCGGCCTACAATGCCAAAGCGACCGGCTCCTCGATGCGTGTCCCGCTGGCCTTGATTCTGACCGAGCCCCTGGATCTCGACAAGGGCGAGGTGACGGACAAAGGCTCGGTGAACCAGCGCGCGGTTCTGCGCGAAAGAGCCGACGTTGTTCAAGCGCTCTATGGAGAGGGCGACGGGGTCATCCACTCCGGCAAGTGACCCAAAACCGTTGCCAACTGGCCTGAATTGTATACATCTTGGTGTATACATGGAGGAGCCAATGACCGAGTCACGCGGCAGCACCCACGCGAAAAGGGCGGCGTACGACCTCAGGCAGAGGATCGTAAAGGGCGAAATGCCCGGGGGCACCCGGCTGTACGAGGTGGCGCTGGCCGAGGAGCTTGAGGTGTCGCGAACCCCGGTGCGCGAGGCGATGAGCCGCCTCGCCGAAGAGGGACTTCTGGAGCGCGCGAAAGGCGGGGGGTTCGTGGTCCGGTCCTTCACTTATGCCGACGTGATCGACGCCATCGAATTGCGCGGCGTGCTCGAAGGAACGGCCCTGCGCCTCGCCGCCGAGGCCGGTGCGCCGGACGAGAAACTCGAGCCGTTGAAGGCGCTCTTATGTGAGATCGACGCGAGTTTCGGCGCGGACGGCGCGCCGCCGAACCTGGAGCTTTACGCGGGCCTGAACGGTGAATTTCATGATCTGATCGTGGGCCTGTGCCCGTCTCACATCGTTCGCAGTGAACTGGAACGGGTCAAATCGCTTCCCTTCGCCTCGCCCTCGGCTTTCGTTTTTCGCAACCGGCAATCCAAGGCGATGATGGAAAGCCTCGTCATCGCTCAGGCACAGCACCGGGCGATGGTGGCCGCGGTCGAGGGGCGCGAAGGCGCGCGGGCCGAGGCGCTTGCCCGCGAACATGCGCGAATCGCGCGCCAGAACCTCGAAAAGAAGGCGCTGGACAACGCAGAACCGGATCCCGCACTTGCCCTGATCGTCGACTAGGGGCTTGTCGCGCATACATTTCGGGGCTGAAAACGCGCCAGACGGCGCTTTCCGCTTGCAAAATTCGGCGCTTCTCTATTTGATGTATACATTCAGTTTCCAGGGAGGACATCATGGCCCAGAGCCTCGAAGACATCATGCAGTCCGAGAACATCGTTCAACGCCTGCGCAATTCCAAGATCGGGATGTACGTCTACCCGGTCGTCGCACCCGAATTCACCAACTGGCGGTCCGAGCAGAACGCATGGCGTGACTCGGTGGTGCTCTATGACCAGTCGCACCACATGGACGAAGTGACCGTCGAAGGGCCGGACGCCGAAGCGTTCCTGTCGCACGTCGGCATCAACTCCTTCGCCAACTTCGGAACGGATGTCGCCAAGCACTTCGTGCCCGTCACTCCCGCCGGCCACGTCATTGGCGACCACATCATCTTCCGCCTCGAAGAAAACAAGTTCGTCACCGTGGGCCGCGCCCCGACCTCGAACTGGATCATGTTCCAGGCCGCCATCGGCAAATGGAATGTCAAGGTCAGCCACGACCCGCGCTCGGACTCGCGCCCGGACGGCAAGGCGATCTACCGGACCCACTACCGGTTCCAGATTCAGGGCCCGGATGCCGACAAGATCTTCGAAAAGATCAACGGCGGCCCGGTTCCGGACGTCAAGTTCTTCCGCGTGGCCGAAATCAACATCGGCTCCCGCAAGGTCAAGGCGCTGCGTCACGGCATGGCCGGTGCGCCCGGTCTCGAAATCTGGGGCCCCTACGCCGACAAGCACTACATCCAGACGACGATTCAGCAGGCTGCCCGTGATGTCGGTGTCGACATGCACCTCGTCGGGTCGCGCGCCTATTCGACCAACACGCTTGAATCCGGCTGGATTCCCTCGCCGCTCCCCGGCATCTACACCGGCGACGGCATGATGAAGGAATACCGCGAGTTCCTGACCGAGAATTCGTACGAAGCCGCCGGTTCCATTGGTGGTTCCTACGTCTCCGACGATATCTCGGACTACTATGTGAACCCGTTCGAACTGGGCTACGGCTTCTACATCGGGTGGAAGAAGGACGACTTCATCGGCAAGGACGCCCTGACCAAGCTCAAGGACGCTCCGTCGAACCGCAAGAAGGTCACCTTCGAGTGGAACGCGGAAGACGTGATCAAGGTCATCTCGTCGTCCTTCGCGCCGGGCGAGAAGAACTACAAGTGGATCGACTTCCCGCAGCCGAACTACGCATCGTCCTCGGCCGACATGGTCATGCACGGCGACAAGATGGTCGGTATGTCGATGTTCAACGGCTACTCGTTCAACGAGCGCTGCATGCTTTCGCTGGGCGTCGTCGACAACTCGGTGGAAGAGGGAGACGTGCTCGAACTCGTCTGGGGCGAGCCCGACGGCGGGTCCGGCAAAACGTCGACCGAACCGCACGAGCAGACCACGATCCGTGTTCGCGTGTCGCCGACCCCGTACTCCACGGAAGCGCGCACCAATTACGCGGACAGCTGGCGCACCAAGACCTGACGTTCGACAAAACCAATCGCGGTGGGGTGCTACATCCCGCCGCATGCAACCCCGGGCGCTTTGATCACATGGCCAGCATCGGGGAATAATAGCAAAACCTTATGGGACAAAGTTGAATGTGACTTGACCGGCCCCACGGCTCCCATACCGTGCAGGCCATCTCATAGCCCGCTCGCGGGCATCCATCTGACTGGGAGGACTACAGATGATCCAAGGACAAATGATCCGCACGGCTGCTGCCGCTGCCGCTGTTGCCGTAGCAGGCATGGCGCCTGCACTGGCCGAAACCGTAAAATTCGCACACTGGGTGCCGCCCGCGCACACGCTCACGGCCTCGACCATCGAGCCGCTGCAGGCCGCCGTCGAAGGGTCGGGCCTCGAAGTCCAGGTGTTCCCGGGCGGTGAGCTCGGCGCCGGACCGCTCGAACAATACGTTCGCGTCGTGCAGGGCGTGGCCGACATCGTGTGGGGCCTTCAGGGCTACACCTCGTCGCAGTTCCCGCTGACCATGATTTCCGAGCTTCCGGGCGCGAAACCCGAGGACATGACCGGCTACGACATGATCTGGAACGCGTATGAGGCTGGCCAGCTCGCCGGTGAGTTCCCGGGCACGAAGCCGCTCGCCCTTTGGCTGTCGGAACCCAACGTGTTCATCATGAAAGACGTCGACGTGCGCACGCCCGCCGATATCGAAGGCCTGAAGATCCGCGTATCCGGATCGGCTGCTGCCGCAGCCATCGAGTCGCTTGGCGGGACGCCGGTGCAAATGCCGGCCGGCGAGATCTACAACTCGCTCCAGACCGGCCTGATCGACGGCGTCGTGACCGGCGCTTCGGCCATCGGTGACTTCAAACTCGACGAAGTGGCCAACAGCTACACCCTGAACGCGCCGCTCGGCCACATCTCGTTCTACGTCGTGATGAACCAGGCCAAGTACGACAGCCTGCCCGACGAACAGAAGGCCGCGATCGACTCCATCGCCGGTCGCAAGCTCTCGCAGTCGGCGGAAGAAGGTTGGTATGCCCGCGCCGAGTCGGTCATCGAAACGATCAGCGGCATGGATGAGAACACCGTCTACACCCTGAGCGATGAAGAGCGTGCGGCGTTCGAGGAACTCACCTACCCGATCCGCGACGAAGTCGTGGGCAACGTCGGTGGTGAAGAAGTCCTCGCCACGATGCGCGGCGAGTAATCCTTGCTCGCGCGACTGAACAACTGGGCAGACGGGCTTATTCGCCTGTCTGCCCTGATTGGCACGATCGGCCTCGTCGTCGAGGTCGTCGTGATCCTGGCGGACGTGGTCGGGCGTTTCTTCGGTGCGCCGTTGCGTGGTGGTCAGGACCTGACACAGATGGGCATGGTCATCATCGTCTTCGGCGGTATGGCGCTGTGCGACAAGCTCGGCGGTCATGTGAACGTCGACTTGTTCGAAGGCAGCATGCCGCGGTGGATGATCCGCGCCGGTGACATCGTTTCGGTCATCATCGGCATCGCGATCTTCGCCGGCATCGCCTGGACCACATGGTCATCCATCTACCTGATGCGCTTTCAGCTTGGCGTCGTTCAGAAAACCAACATCATCAACTTGCAGTTCGACTGGTTCAAGGGCGCGATCATCGTGCTCTCGCTCATCACGGTCGTTGGCATGATCTTCAAACTCATAGGCCTGGTATTCGCCCCCAAGGGCATGGAGGAGGCCGCATGAGCCCAGAAATGATCGGCCTTGTCGGCATGACGATTCTCTTCGTCTTGCTGGGGCTTCGGATTCCTGTCGCCTTCGCCATGTTCGCCGTCGGCTTTGTCGGCAACATGATCCTCAACAGCCCGGCGGCGGCGTTCAGCCAGCTCGCCTCCGACAGCTTCTCGCTCGCCGCCAGCGCGGAACTCGTGGTCGTCCCGCTTTTCATCCTCATGGGCAACGTCGCGACGGAAACGGGGATGAGCCGCAAACTGTACGATGCGGCCTACGCCTGGATCGGCTCGGTTCGCGGGGGGCTTGCCTCTGCCACCGTCGTCGCTTGCGGGGGGTTCGCCGCCTTGTCTGGCTCGTCCGTCGCCTCGGCGCTGACAATCGGTCGCGTGTCGCTCTCGGAAATGAAGCGCTTCAAGTATGATGACCGCCTCTCGACGGGCGTGGTCGCGGCCGGCGGGACACTCGGCATCCTGATCCCGCCCTCGACCGGCTTCGTCATTTACGCACTTCTTACACAGGAAAGCATCGGGCGCCTGTTCCTTGCCGGCGTCGTTCCCGGTCTTCTGCTTCTCAGCGCGTTCATCGCGACGATCATGATCATTACCTGGTTCAAGCCGGAGATGGGGCCGAAGGGTCCGAAGACCAGCTTCCCGGAAAAGCTGCGTTCAACCGGCGGCGCGGCGCCAATCCTGCTCGTCATTTTCCTGACCATCGGCGGTATCTACAGCGGCATCTTCTCGCCGGGTGAGGCCGCAGCGGTCGGCGCGGGACTCGTGATCCTGTTCGGTATCCTGTCGCGCCAGCTCACATTCCGGACCTTCTGGAAGGCTGCACAGGACAGCGTCGTGACCACCGCGACCGTCATGCTGATCCTGATCTCGGCCTACATGATCAAGACGTTCCTGGCCCTCAGCCACATCCCGGCATGGATCGGCACCTACCTTGAAACGCTGGCGATCCCGGTGCTCGGCGTGCTTGCGATCATGCTCGCAATCTACCTCATCCTCGGCTGTTTCCTGGAAGGTTTCGCGATGATGGTGCTGTCCATGCCCATCTTCTTCCCGGTCGTGCAACAACTCGGGATCGACCCGATCTGGTTCGGCGTTCTGGTTGTTCTGACGCTGGAAATGGGCCTGATCTCGCCGCCGGTCGGGCTGAACGTGTTCATCGTGAAAAGCGTCGCACCGGACGTATCGCTCGGCAAGATGTTCCGGGGTGTGGCACCCTTCTGGTTCGCCATGCTCATCACGCTCATCATCCTCGTTCTGTTCCCGCAGCTTTCGCTCTTCCTGCCCAACACGATGATCCGATGACGATTCTTCTGATCCCGGGCCTTTTGTGCGACGCGTATTGCTGGCAGCCGGTGACCGACCGTATCGAGGCGGAGGTCGCGGACCTGTCCAGCCAGGACTCCATAAGTCGCATGGCGGACGATTGCCTTAAGGCCTACGCGGGCACATTGCAGGTCGCCGGCCATTCCATGGGCGCGCGCGTTGCGATGGAGATGGCGCGCATGGCCCCTGACCGGGTCGAGCGGCTTGCGCTGCTCGACACCGGAATTCATCCGCTGAAGGACGGCGAGGCGGAGAGTCGGCGCGAGCTCGTTGAATACGCCTATGAACACGGGATGGAGGCGCTCGCGGCGCGCTGGCTTCCCCCAATGGTGTATGAACCCAATCGCACCAAAGCGCTGATGGACGGCCTGACCGAGATGGTGCTCCGGTCCGACGAGGATCAGCACGCGCGTCAGATCAAGGCTCTGGTCAATCGCCCGGATGCCTCGGCCTATCTTCCGGACATACGCTGCGAAACACTGGTCATGGTCGGGCGGCAGGACGAATGGTCCCCGGTCAGCCGGCATGAGCGAATGCTGGAACTTCTCCCAAACGCACGGCTTGAGGTGATCGAGGACGCGGGGCATTTCGCCCCGCTCGAACAACCTGAAACCGTCGCCGATCTTCTGGTCCCCTTCCTGAAAGGCTGAGTCATGTTCTTTCTCATGGAAAACATCCACCATCCGGGCAAACAGGACGACCGTGATCGTCTGCGCGCCGCGCATCGCGACTGGGTGTCCACTGGCGGCGACGGACTTTGTTCCGTTCTGATCGGGTCGGCGCTGTGGGACGAGGACGGTGAGGCCATCGGCCACTGGGGCGTACTGGAAGCGATGACTCCGGAAGATGCCCGGACGTTTGCCGAAGGTGATCCGTTTCATGCCGAAGGCATCGTCGCCGAGTTGCGACTGACCCGCCTCGCCGAAGGGTTTCAGGCGCATCGGATTGCCGACCGGATGAGCCCGGCCATCGGGTAACTGGACCGGCCCGGCAGACCGCGCTATGTGCGGGGGAAACCGCCAAGGGGGCCCGCCATGTCGTTCGACCGTTCCATCAAGATCGCTCCGTCGATCCTTTCTGCCGACTTCGCCAATTTCGGGGCCGAGATCCGCGCCATCGAATCCGAAGGTGCCGATTGGGTCCATGTCGACGTGATGGATGGGCACTTCGTCCCGAACCTGACCTTCGGCCCGCCCGCTGTCAAAGCGTTCCGTCCGCATGTGACAACGGTCATGGACGTCCATCTGATGATCTCGCCGGTCGATGCCTATATCGACGCTTACGCCGAGGCAGGGGCGGATGTGCTCACCGCCCATGTCGAGGCTGGTCCCCACACGCACCGCACGATGCAGGCGATCCGCGCGGCGGGAATGAAAGCGGGCGTGGCCCTCAACCCCGGCACGCCGGCCGAAGCGGTGGAGCATTTGCTCGACCTCACTGACCTTGTCTGCGTCATGACGGTCAACCCGGGCTTCGGTGGGCAGAAGTTCATCGACATGACTGGCAAGATTCAACGCCTGCGTGAGATGATCGGTGACCGGCCGGTGCATATCGAGATCGACGGTGGCGTCGACCCGACGACCGCCCCGCTCGTGGTCGAGGCCGGGGCGGACGTGCTCGTCGCCGGGTCCGCCGTGTTCAAGGGCGGTTCGGTCGACAACACGGCCGTATATGGACAGAACATCGCGGCGATCAGGGATGCTGCAAAGGGGGCCCGCCAAGCCGCCTGAAGACTATCCCGCGCGCTGTCGCAACGCTTCAAGTAATTCGACCGAAAGGTTGCCGTCGGCCACCAGCCCCTCGGCCATCTGATATGCGCGCGCTGCCCGCGTCGTATTCGGTCCGCGAAACCCGTCGATACCCTGCGTCGGGAAGCCGTGATCAGTCAGCAGGGACTGCACTTCCTGAACTTCGTTCCGGTCCAGAACGCGCTCCGCCATCGGCCATGTTCCGGCAAGGCCCTTGCCGCCACCGATCCGATCGGCGAGGAGACCGATCCCCAGCGCATAGAATTCAGAATTGTTGTAACGCAGCAATGCGTGCGTGTTGCGCAGCGCCATGAAGGCCGCCCCGCGATGACCGGCCGGAAGCAGGATCGACCCTACGCCGTAGTCCGGCAAACCCTGCGCCACCGTGCTCTGAACGCCGGCATCCTCCCACACGGAGGTCGGGTGCGCTTGGTCCAATCCGATCATCGAGTAATCGAAACCCTCCGCCAACCGCACCTCGTATCCCCAGGGTTGCCCGCGCCGCCAGCCGTGTTTGGCCAGGTAGTTCGCGATCGAGCCGATAGCGTCGGTGGGGTCGTCGGACCAGATGTCTCGCCGGTTGTCCCCGTCGAAATCGACGGCGAAGTCGAGAAAACTCGACGGGATGAACTGCCCATGCCCCATTGCGCCCGCCCAGGACCCCAGCATCCGCTCGGCCTTCACGTTGCCAGCCTGCACGATCCGGAGTGCTGCGATTAACTCATCCTCGAAGAAAGCTGAGCGGCTGCCACGCCATGCCAACGTCGCGAGCGCGGAGAGCGTCGGGTAGGAACCGCGCACGACTCCGTATCCTGTTTCCAACCCCCAGATCGCCGCTACGACTTCGGGTTCCACGCCGAAACGTTGCTCGACCCGATTGAAAAGCTCGCGCCATTTGCGCACGGCCGCGCGCCCGTTCCGGACTCGCTCTTCCGACACGGCGATCTCGAGATATTCCCAGATCGGCAGAAGAAATTCTTTTTGGTTCTGCTGGCGCTCGATGACGTCCGGCAGGAACTCTGCTGTCGCCATCGCGCTGTCGAACGTCTGCGGGCGTATCATCCGGCCAAGCGCTTTGGGCCTGACCATGCGTTCGATCCAGTCGCGAAAACCATCCTGACCCGCGCCAGGTTGATCCGTCGTCATGTTTGCCTTCGCGGCCTCCCGTCACTCCCGTTTCCGGCGCACCTTCTCGCGCGCCTTGGCGGTCTTTCGTGCCGCCTGTCCCGGTTTCCTCCTTACGCCTTTGCCGCCGGTGGGGCGACCTGTCGTTTTGACAGGTTTGCCTGCGACTTCGAGGAGCTGGAACATGAGGCCGCCGGTCACGGGAACCGCTTCGGCAAGCCGCACGAGGACCGGGAGGCCAACGGAAAGGGTCATACCAGAGCGTTCCCCGGTGAGGGTCTGGCTCGCGTCATCATAACGGTAGTATTCGGTGCCGATGCTGGCCACGGGCACAAGACCATCGGCCCCCGTCTCGTCCAGCCGCACGAAGATGCCGAAACGCTGGACACCGGCGATCTTGCCGGTGAGCTCGTTGCCCACCCGGTCAGACAGGAACGCAGCAAGGTAGCGGTCGGTCGTGTCCCGCTCCGCTTCCATGGACCGCCGTTCCGTCTGCGAGATATGCGTGGCGGTCGCTTCGAGCTGGTCGATGTCATCCTGACTGAGCCCGTCATCGCCCCACCCGTGACCCGAGATGAGTGCGCGGTGAACGATGAGGTCGGAGTAGCGCCGGATGGGTGAGGTAAAGTGTGCGTAATTCTTCAGCGCGAGCCCGAAATGGCCGAAATTCTGCGGGAAATAATAAGCCTGCGTCATCGAACGCAGGGTCGACATGTTGATCAACTCGTCGAACTCGCTCCCCTCCGCCTGATTGAGGAGCTGGTTCAGGTGCCGGGTCTTGAGCACCTGTCCTTTGGCGAGGTTGAAGCCGGAGGCCTGTGCCACTTCGCGCAGCGCCTCAAGCTTCTCCGGCGACGGTTCCTCATGCACCCGGAAAAGGAGCGGACGCCCGAGACGGTTGAGCTCTTCGGCAGCGGCCACGTTCGCGAGCACCATCATTTCTTCGATAAGCCGGTGAGCGTCGAGCCGTTCGGCGACCTTCACGCTCTCGACCTGACCTTCCTCCGAAAGAACGATCTTGCGCTCGGGCAAGTCGAGGTCGAGTGGCTGCCGCGCCTCACGCGCTTTGCGCAGGGCGTAGTAAGCCGCGTAAAGCGGTGTGATGACGTCCTCCATGAACGGCGCCACCTTGTCGTTCGGATCACCATCCTGTGCCGCCTGCACCTCGGCATAATTCAACGAGGCATGTGATTTCATTATCCCCCGAATGAACGAATGGCTGACCTTCTCGCCCGCCGCGTCCACGACGATCCGCGCGGCCAGAACGGCACGCGGCACACCTTCGTGGAGCGAACAGAGATCGCCCGACAAACGGTCGGGCAGCATGGGGACCACCCGATCCGGGAAATAGCTGGAGTTGCCTCGCTTGCGTGCCTCCCGGTCCAGCGCGGAGCCGGGGGTGACGTAATGGGCCACGTCCGCGATGGCGACCCAGATGACGTGACCGCCGGGGTTTTTCGGGTTGTCGTCGGGATGCGCATAGACCGCGTCGTCGTGGTCACGCGCATCCGCCGGGTCGATGGTGATGAGGGGCAGGTGACGCAGATCCTCGCGGCCCTTCAAGCCCGCGGGTTTCATCCTATCGGCCTCGTCGATGACCTCGTCCGGAAAGGCGTCCGGGATTCCGTGTTGATGGATGGCGATGAGCGAGACGGCGCGCGGCGCGGTCGGGTCGCCCAGTCGCGCCATGATCTGCGCGCGCGGAAGGCCCATCCGGCCCTTGGGACCGGTCTGTTTCGCCTCGACCAGTTCACCGTCCTTGGCGCCGTCTGTGCCTCCCGCCGGCACCGACCATTCCTTGTCGGCTCCCTTGTCGATCGGCACAATCCGCCCGCCCTCGTGCCCGGCGCGAAAAATGCCGAGGATTCGCTTGGCGTTCTCCCCGATGCGCCGGATCAGGCGCGCCTCATAGGCGTGATCATCGCCGTCGACCTCCGTCATGCGGCACAGAAGCCGGTCGCCTGCCTTCAACGCGGGATCGCCTTGCTTGGCCACGAAAAGCACGCGTGGCTTGTCGCCTTCTCCCTGCCACTCCAGCGGGTCGGCAAAGATGTCGCCGTCCGGCGTGATCTCGGCCACTTCGAGGATCGACACGGGCGGGAGCTTATCGGGATCGCGGTAAGTCTTTTTTCTCTTCTCCAGATGCCCGTCCGCCTCCAGCTCCTTGAGCAGGCGTTTCAGATCGATCCGATCCGCCCCCTTGATGCCGAAAGCACGCGAGATGTCGCGCTTGGAGGTCTGGGTCGGGTTCTCGGAAATCCACGCGAGGATTTCCTCTTTGCTGGGTATGCGTGCCATGTGTCCCGCGTATCACGGGGCGCGGTAGGCGTCAGTCGGAAAGTCGTGCAAGGTCGGCGGCGGAATCCACGTCCGAAAGCGTGGGGAGGTAGCCGGGATCGGGCAAGGTGCGCAGCGCGTCGGCGAGCGCGTGCTCGGTGGACCAACGCACCCCGGCGAACAGGTCCGCAGGCACCGCGCGGCGCGTGTCCAGTCCTACGGCCCAGAACCCGCCATCGTTGGCCGGGCCGACCACCGCTCCGTGCTGCCGGGCCAGGGACAGGCCGGATGCGACATGGGCGCGCGTCATTGCAGGAATATCTGTGCCGACGACGAGGATCGGGGCGCGCGGAAGGCTCAGGAACACGCGGGCCATGCGATCACCTAAGTCGCCGCTTCCCTGGGCCAGCCGCGGCAGCGCCGGGAGAAGGCGGGAGGCAACGGCGATATCCGGGGCAACCGCAAGCACCGTTGCCCAGCGCGGGTCTGACACCTGCCGCGACAGCCGGGCCAACCTGTGGCGCACCCAGCCTGCAGCCGCGACGGTGCCGATCTCCGATGCGAGACGCGTCTTCACCCGCCCCGGACGCGGCTCCTTGGCCATGATGACAAGGGTTGGGCGCGACATTCCCTGCGATCAGGCGAAATAATCGCGGATGATCCGGGCATAGATCGCCTTCAACTGGCCGATCTGCGAAATCTCCACCCGTTCGTCCACTTGGTGCATTGTCTTGCCGACAAGGCCGAACTCGACGACCGGGCAGTGATCCTTGACGAACCGCGCATCGGACGTGCCACCCGAGGTCGACATCTCGGGCCGGATGCCGGTTTCCGCCTCGACTGCGGCCGCGACGAGATCGGAGAGCGGGCCGGGAGGTGTCAGGAAACTTTCGCCCGACACCTTGACCTCCATTCCGATCTCGATGCCCGCCAGTCCGGCGACTTCTTCCGCCGCCTCGCGCAGCCACGCGGTGAGGCCTTCGGCGGAATGGGCGTCGTTGAACCGGATGTTCACGGTCGCGCGCGCCTCGGCGGGAATGACGTTGGTCGCCGGATTGCCCACGTCGAAGGTGGTGATGGCCAGCGTGGACGGATCGAAATGCGCCGTGCCCTCATCCAGCACATGCGCGTCCAGACGTGTGACGAGACGAGCGAGCGCGGGAACGGGGTTCTTCGCGCGATGCGGATACGCCGCGTGACCCTGCACCCCCCGCGCGGTGAAATAGGCGGTGAGCGAGCCGCGCCGACCGATCTTCATCATCTCGCCCATCCGATCCGGGCAGGTCGGCTCCCCCACGATGCAGGCATCCATCCGCTCGCCGCTCTCTTCCATCCACTCGAGCAGCGCACGGGTGCCATCGACTGCGTCGCCTTCCTCGTCTCCGGTGATGGCGAGGATCAGTGCGGCATCTTCCGGCAGAACGGCGGCGGCATCTACCGCAGCGGCCACCCAAGCCGCAACGCCGGACTTCATGTCAGTTGCGCCCCGGCCCCAAATCCAGCCGTCCTTTTCTTCCGCTCCAAAGGGCTGAACCGTCCAGGCACCGGTATCGCCCACGGGAACGACATCGGTATGCCCGTTGAACCCAAGCCGGCGCTTGGCGTCCTTAGGGCCTTTGCGCGCGAACAGATTGGACACCCCCCCTCGGTCGACCCGCGCGCACTCGAACCCCGCATCGGCAAGCAAATCGGCAAGGTAGACCAGAGCGCCGCCTTCCTCCGGAGTAACGGAGGGACACTCGATCAGACGGCGGGTGATTTCGACGGGATCAGCCTGTGACATTGCGCACCTTTCCTGAGTTTCCAACGTGATACACGCCGCCCGGCAGACCGGCAATGTTGCCTTCGAGCGACAGCCTCCGCGGGATTTTCAGTGTTACGAACTATCTAGTTAACAAAATGAGACGCAGTGTTCATAAACGATTCAAGAATTACCGAGGCAGTGTGTGCGAGCCGAATGAGCGTAAAAATGCGCCGGGCCCGCGAGCGGATTTTCAGGTACCAACGGGGCTTTTCCCCGCCTGTTTCGCCATCTGCTTTCGGGCAGGAGGCAGGAAGACATGGCGACGGCGAGCGAGCTGCCGATCCAGACAAACGCGTCTGCACTACAGATGGCGAACACCATCTTCGGTGAAGGTGTCACGGTCGTTTCGGCATCTTATACGGGCGACAATCGGTCTTCCGGAATCTACACCGACGGCGACTCCGAGGCACCCGGCGTGACACCTGCGGATTCGGGCGTGATGTTTTCTACCGGCCGCCTACGCGATTTCACCAACAGACGCGGCGATCCCAACACCTCGACGAGCACCAGTTCGGACACCGCCGGCGAGGATGGCAACGCCGGCTTCAACGCCCTTGCCGGCAGCCAGACCTATGACGCGTCCTATCTCGATATCGACGTGATCCCGACCGGGGACACGATCTCGCTCCAGTTCGTGTTCGCGTCTGAAGAATACCCTGAATACGTTGGCTCGGTCTTCAACGACGCCGTTGGGATCTGGGTCAATGGGGTCGAGGCGACCATGACGGTCGGGGACGGCACCGGCTCCGTGTCCAACATCAACGGCACGTCGAACCAGAACCTCTACGTCGACAACACGAACGACGCATACAACACCGAGATGGACGGCTTTACGGTGACGATGACCGTCAAAATGGCCGTGACGCCCAATGTGGTAAACTCGATCCGGATCGGGATCGCCGATGTAGGCGACACCTCATACGACTCCACGCTTCTCGTCGCGGCGAAATCCGGTCAGGCGGCGGTTACGGCGAACGACGACACGGTGAGTATCGAGCCGGGCGGGTCGCGTGTGGTCGATGTGCTGGCCAATGATGAGGGTCCGGGGCAATCCACGCTCACGATCACCCATGTGAATGGCGTGGCCGTCAGCGCGGGGTCCACGGTCACACTGTCCACCGGGCAGAGCGTCACACTGAACGCGGACGGAACCTTCACCATCGACGCCGACAACGACATCGAGTCGGTCAACTTCAGTTACACCATCGCGGCTGGCAACGGTCAGGGTGGCGGGTCGTCGGACACGGCCTTCGTCACGATCAACTCGATTCCCTGTTTTGTCGCCGGTACCCGGATCGCGACACCCTCGGGCAATGTCGCGGTGCAGAACCTGCGCCCGGGCGATCTCGTGGAAACCCACGACAACGGGGCGCAACCGCTTCGCTGGGTCGGTCGGCGCACGGTCGCGGCCTCCGGCGATTTCGCCCCTGTCCGGATTCTGGCCGATACGTTCGGCACCCACGGACAGCTATGCCTCTCGCCGCTCCACCGCATCCTGATCCGTGACGCCTTTGCCGAGCTTCTGTTTGGCGAGACCGATGTTCTGATTGCGGCGAAAGATCTCGTCAACGATCACAGTGTCTGCCGGGTCGAGGGCGGGACCGTCGAATACGTCCATATCCTTTTCGATGCCCACCAGGTCGTTTTCTCCGAGGGTCTTGCGACCGAAAGCTTCCTGCCCGGACCGCAGGCCGTAGGCGGGTTTGAACAAGAGATTGTGCGCGAGATCGTCACGCTGTTCCCTGAACTCGACCCGCACACGGGCGAAGGCTACTCGCCTGCGGTCCGCACCATGCTGAAGCGGTACGAGGCGCGCTTGCTTCTCGCGCGGGAGGCCGCCGCATGAGCTGGATCGGCCTTACCGATTTGCATCGGGGCCTGTTCAATCCGGCCGGCCTCGGCGCTGCCACGAACCAAACCAGCCGCCAGTCCGAAGCAGTGAACGCGATTCTGCCGGTGGGTACGCTTGTCATTGAAACGGAATACCGGGCGGAACCCGGTGAGGTGCAGACGATCCTGGACTACAGCCGGTTCAAGGACTGGCATCGTGCGCTGACTGTAACGCTCAGCGCACGCGGAGAGATGCGCGTCGCGGTGACTCAAGGCGACGCACGGTTCGTCGCGCGACTGGCGTTTCCCGTACCCGAGTATGACGCCCCGGTCAGGCTCTATTTCAGCTGGGATGGTCCGAATCGCCGGGGTCGCCTGGCGATCAAGTTAATCCACACGGGCGAGTTTTTCGTGGTCCCGGTGTCCGATCCGCTTCCGATGCCGATGCTCGATGCCCTGACGATCATGCGAAATGGCCACGCCACGCAGATCGCATCGCAAACCGCCTTTGTCGCTGTGTCGGATGAGGTCGAGCCCGTGGGTCTCGCCGCCGGGATTTGCGGAAGCACGCCCGTCGAAACGCCGTCAGGTGCGGTGCCGGTGGAGCGTCTGCGCCTTGGCGATCGGGTTCTGACCGCGACGGGAGGAAGCCAGCCAGTGCGCTGGATCACCCGGCGCACCGTGCCGGCGCTGGGGCACTTCCGGCCCGTGCGGCTGCGCGCCCCGTTCTTTGGCCTGTCAGAGGATCTGCTGATGGCCCCCGATCACCGGATGCGCGTGGAAGGTGCGGAAGCAGAATACATACTGGGCGAAGACGACGTCCTCCTGCCCGCCAAGCGGCTCGTGGGGAGCCATGCGGCGGCTGTCGAGGCACGCCTCAAGACTGTGACCTATTACCATGTCCTGCTCGATACTCATGACTGCCTGCTGCACGATACGGTCTGGGCGGAAAGTCTCTATGTCGGCCAGATCGGCGCCGACCGCATGCGTCTGAACGCGACCGCTCTTGCGGAAATGCCGGCGAGTGCTGTGCCGACACACCGGGGTTTCGCCCGGCATCAGCTGTCGGATGTCGAGGCCCGCTCGCTCGCGCATGTCCTGCATCGGTGAACTGGACAGGCGCGGGTCCTACTGCCAGACTGACGCTGATAGTTTTATGGAGTTTTCCCGATGCGCCATTTTCTTAAGGGTCTCGCCCTTGCCGCGATCCTCCCGCTTTCCGCCTGTTTCGATGCCGATGTGACCGCAGATTTCACCGATACATCCGAGGTCAAGCTCGACGCGGTGATGACGATGGGCTCGGAAATCTACCAGATGACACAGGGCATGGGTGAAGACCCCTGCGAGGATGGCGTGGGCGAGGTGAACGCCGATGGCTCCTACACCTGCTCGATGCTTGAACGCCGATCGCTCGACGCCCTGCTGGCGGCGATGGACGAGCCGGACAATGATCTGGGAATCGGCGATGGCGTCACGATTGCCGAGCTCGACAATGGAAACATCACGGTCTCCTTCGATCTGTCCGAAATGACCTCGGATCTGCCGCCGCCGGAAGAGCGCGAGCAGGTCGCGGCGATGTTCGGGGACGCGCTCGTAGGCCACGCCATGACGATCACCGTGATCGGCAAGGAAATCGTCTCGACCAATGGCGAAATCCTGAACGACGGCAAGGCCGCGCAGCTTGTTCTGCCACTCGAGACGATGTTCATGCCAATGGCGGACGCTATTCCCGAAAGCTTCGACGTCGAACTCGTCCCCGGTCGCTAGGGGAAGCGAGACGTCGCGCGGCAGAGCTCACCCGCCGAACAGCAGCCACCCATGTTCCGCGGCGTAGACCGCGAGACCGAGGAGGGCGACCACGGCGGCGGCAATAGCGAAAGAGACTCGGATCGACGTTTGATGCGTGTCGGACTGCCAATCGCGCGGACGCACGCCCTTGACCCGGAATACGGCCAGAGCGGCGAGGTTGATCGCCGCAATATTGATTACGACGGTAGCAAGCGCCCGCACGGCAGGCACATAAGAGCCGTTTCCGAGGAGCAGCCCGAATGCCGCGAGGGGCGGGAGAAGGGCCGCCGCCACCATCACGCCGACAAGGCCCGAGGTTTGTCCACCGGCCACCATAAGCGCAGCGGCGGCGCCGGACGCGAGCGGTAGCGCGACGGTCATCAGCGACAGCGAACCGTCGTAGGCCATGAGCGAAGATTCCCCGTTGAATGGGACCACAAAGCCAAGAGCAACGCCGGCGGCCACCCCGACGCCCAGTCCTGCGCCCAGCGCACGCAGCGCAATCCACATGAGCGGCACGGTGCCCAGCGTCGTCGCGAAGGCGAAAGCGAGGATCGGACCCAGAAGCGGCGCAATCACCATCGCCCCGATCACCACCGCAACCTGATCCTGCAAGAGCCCGATCGCCGCGACCACGGTGGCGAGGCCCGTCATGACGAGGTAGTCGACCGTCAGCGCCGTGTTCTGGCGGATGTCGCTGTAGATCTCCTCGCGCGCATTTGCGTTTTCTTCCTGCGCAACACGCTCGGTTTCGTCCTCGTCCTCGACTTCAGGCAGGCTCGCCTCGGTCGTCAGGGCATGAAGCGTCCAGCCATCCTGACCGTCCAGTGCCTCGGCGATCTTGTCGAGAACATCCTGCATGTCGACGTGGTCGAGGGCGGCGATGATGACCTGCCGGTCGTCTTCGCCTGCGGGGAAGCAGTACCAATCCTTTTCGGGCAGGTCCTCGAAGCAATCCGAAATCGTGTCGACATGTTTTTTGGCGGCAACGATCTGGATAAGCCGGTCGCTCATTCGGCATCCTCGAAGAAGGGCGTCATCTGTGCCACGATCACCGCGTTTTCAGCCAGCGCGCGCTCCATTAAGGCCCGTTCTTCGTCAGGGATGTCGTGGCCTTCGGACAAACGCTCGTCCAGCGTGCCATATCCGGTGACGTCCAGAGGCGCGAGGTCCGCCTGTTTCAGGATCGATACGGTTTCGCGCACGGCTTCGGCCTCATCCACGCCCGTGGCATAGCAGACAAGGGCCGCGCCGCTGGATTGGTCCGGAAGCCCGTCCCCCTCCTTGCGGCCCACGTCGACCAGCAGGGTGAACACCTGTTGGCGACTTTTTTTCTTTGGCGTTTCGGTCATCGCGCGTCCCTTCCAATCGCCGGAGAGGTGCGCCGGGGGAGGGGCAAAGTCAAGCGCGGGAAAAGACTTCCACGCCGACGGCGAGCCCGTAGAACAGGATCATCAACAGGCTTTCGATCCCGATCCGCGCTGGCCCCTGTCGCTGGCGCAGGATGAGCCCGCCCAGCAGGATGGAGGTCATCAACATGCCCGTCGCGAGCCAATAGAGATCGTGCATTCCCACGGCGTGGAAAATCGAGCCTTCGCGATACGCCGCGTCGGAAAAGACGAGGAACAGAGTATCGAACGTATTTCCGCCGATGATCCCGCCCACAGCGAGTTGAAGCGCACCGCGCCGCACCGCGACCAGCGTCGTGACCAGTTCCGGGAGCGACGTTACGACAGCGGTGATGAGCGAACCCACAAGCGACGATGACAACCCGAACCGCGTGATGAACTGCCCGCCCGTCTGGCTTATGACCCAGCCGCAGACGCCCATGACCAATACGAGGCCGGTAAAGACAAGCGCGGGGGTGCGCGCCGACTTCTGCGGTTCCTCCGAGTCCTCGGGCTGGTCGTGTCGCGTCTCGTGCGTTTCGACCGGCTCCCACATCGGGGACTCCCGGACCTTCGTGGCGAGGCGAACGCCCCAGAGGTAACCCGCAAAAATCAGGAGCGACACGGGATGAATACCGAAAAACGCGACCTCGGGCCCGGAGATGGCGGCGATGGGCAGGCTGAGAAGGATTAGGAGCAGGACCGCCTGAAACATGTTGGCAGGCTCCGCCGCGGCGTGTTCAAGGTTCGCACGGCGATAGATCAGATCGGCCAGGGCAAGAAACAGGGTCTGCGCCGCGATCCCGCCGACCGCGTTCGAAACGGCGAAGCTCGCATCGCCCGAGGCGGCCCCTGTGACCGAGACGACGACACCTGACAATGACGTGGCCCCGCCGAGGATGATGCCGCCCGCCATCGCCTCGCCCATCTTCGTGCGGTCAGCGATCGTGTCGGCGAGTCGGGTCGCGCGGATCGACGCGGCTACGACGACGGCACCAGCCACCCCGAAGACGAGGAACAGGAGGGTCGAGGAGAGGGCGTCGAACAAAAAAAGGCCTTTCAAGGTTATGCGATCCTGACCTGAACCCAACACCGCCGATGCAACAGGGTTCCCCACGATGGGACTTGCCGCTTGGCCTCCGCCTCCCTAGGCTTTCTGCGACGCAGCACGAAAGGCCACGCCATGCTCGATCCATTCGGACAGGACATCTGGCTCGTAAACGGGCCCGAAGTCGTCGCGGCGATGGGCTTTCGGTATCCGACGCGAATGGCCATCGTGCGACTTGAGAACGGTGACCTGTGGGTGTGGTCGCCCGTCGCCCTCGAACACGGGCTGAAGTGGGAAATCGACAACCTTGGACCGGTCCGCCACATCGTCGCGCCCAACAGCCTTCATCATGTGTTTCTGTCGGACTGGGCCAAAGCTTACCCGGACGCCCGACTCTACGCCGCGCCCGGACTGGCGGAAAAACGCAAAGATTTGAGATTCGCCGCGAAACTGGGCGACGCGCCCGAGGCCGAATGGGGTGATGAGATCGCGCAGGTGGCCCTGACCGACAATCGCATCACGACCGAGGTCGTGTTCTTTCACCGCGCATCTGCGACGGTCCTGTTCACCGATCTGCTTCAGCAGCTTCCCGTCGGCTGGTTCAAGGGATGGCGCGCCATCGTTGCCCGCTTGGACGGCATGGTCGGATTGGAGCCTGGAGTGCCGAAGAAATTCCGCGTCGCCTTCACGGACAAGGACAAGACGCGCGGCTCGGTCCGAAGAATCCTGTCATGGCCTGTGCATGCCGTCGTCATCGCGCATGGCGCACCGGTTACCACGGATGGCAGGGCGTTCCTGAAACGCGCTTTTGCCTGGCTCGACGTCTGAAGCGCTTATGCCCCCGCGATGAGTACGCCGAGGTAGACGGCATAGGCCAGGATGAGGACACCGCCCTCGCGACGTGAGATGCGCCAGCCTGTCACCGCGAAGACCAGCATGGCGATGGTTGCGGCGAGCATGACCCAGATATCAAGGCGGATGATCTCCGCAGGAATGGTCAGCGGCTGCACCATTGCCGTTACACCGAGGATACCGAGGATGTTGAAGATGTTCGAGCCGAGGACATTGCCGAAGGCCACGTCTCCTTGTCCCTTGCGCACGGCGATCACGGCGGTGACGAGCTCGGGCATCGAGGTGCCGATCGCGACAATGGTGAGGCCGATCAGCGTCTCCGACAGTCCCGCCGCCTGTGCGATCCCGACCGCGCCGAAGACAAGCCCACGCGCAGCGATGATCGTGATGAGGAGGCCCGCGACCGTTACGCCCAAGGCAACCGGCAGGCGCATCGTCGCGGAGGGGACGGCCCCGGCTTCCGCGGAATAGACTGCCGCGGCGGCGCTGGACCGGCGGCGCTCGAGAAAGAGGGTCGTGGCGAGATAGACGATCAGCAGGGCAAAAAGGCCCGCACCGGCGCCGCGGCCAATACTTCCGGTGAGAACCGCCGTCAGCATGACGACGCTCGCAAGAGCGACCACGCTGCCGTCTCGTTTTAGCGCACCCGCATCAATCCCGACCGGTCGGAGCAGGGCCGCGATGCCGAGGATGAGGAGGATGTTCCCGATATTGGAACCGACCACGTTGCCCACGGCGATTCCCGGCGATCCGGCAAGCGCGGCCTGAAGCGAGGTCACCAGTTCGGGCGCAGATGTGCCGAATCCCACGAGCGTGAGCCCGATGACCATCGGTGACAGCCCGGCCTTTTCGGCAACGGACACCGCGCCGCGCACCAGCATCTCGCCGCCAAAGATCAGACCGACAAGCCCGGCCAGCAGAAATACCACGTCCATCATGTCAGGAAACCCAAACCGCGCGGATCGCGCCGGGTGGAGATGGCGATTGCGGCGGTCAATTCAATCCCCGCCGCCGCAGAAAATCCTGCGGCGGCAATAATGCGGAGCGCCGGCAGTTAAGCCGTCAACTGGAACGGCGAATGGCCCGCGCGATGAAGATGAGGAGGCAGGCACCGACGAACCCGACGATAAGCTGTCCGATCCAGCCGTCGAGCGTACTGCCCATCACCGCCACGAGGATCGCGTTCAGGATAAGCGCACCCACGATCCCAAGGAGGATGTTCATGAGAAGACCCATGTTGGACTTCATGAATTGTTCTGCCAGCCACCCTGCAAGGCCGCCGACGATGATTGCTGCAAGCCAACCGATACCGGTCATTGTGAGGTCTCCCGTCATTGGTGCCGGCCCGGCCGGCGTCAGGAGTCCAACAACAGACGGGCCGGGGAGTTCCCCGGCCCTCGCTGTTAATCGGCGCTTTTAAAACGCTTCAGTCGCGCAGCAGCTCGTTGATGCCGGTCTTGGAGCGTGTACGCTCGTCGACGCGCTTCACGATCACCGCGCAGTAGAGGTTGAGGTCGTTCTTGGTCGGCATCGAGCCCGAGACGACGACCGAATAGGGTGGCACTTCGCCCATGAAGACCTCGCCGGTTTCGCGGTCGACGATCTTGGTCGACTGGCCGATGTAGACACCCATGCCAAGGACCGAGCCTTCGCGCACGATGACGCCTTCGACCACTTCCGAACGCGCACCGATGAAACAGTTGTCCTCGATGATGGTCGGCCCGGCCTGCATGGGTTCCAGAACGCCACCGATGCCCACGCCGCCCGACAGGTGCACGCCCTTGCCGATCTGCGCGCAGGAGCCGACGGTGGCCCATGTGTCGACCATCGTACCCTCATCGACAAAAGCGCCGAGGTTCACGAAGGACGGCATGAGCACGACGCCCGGCGCGATATAAGCCGATTTACGCACGACGCAGTTCGGCACGGCGCGAAAGCCCGCGGCTTTCCACTGGTTGTCGTCCCAGCCTTTGAACTTCGAGTCGACCTTGTCCCACCAGCCGCCGCCCTGCGGACCGCCCGGCTGGATCTCCATGTCCTTGATGCGAAAGCCCAGAAGCACGGCCTTCTTGGCCCACTGGTTCACATGCCAGTCGCCATTGTCGCGGCGCTCGGCCACGCGAAGCTGACCGGAATCGAGCGCGTTCAGCGTGTCCTCGATGGCTTCGCGGGTTTCGCCCCCGGTCGTCGGCGTGATCGTGTCGCGCGCCTCCCAGGCGGCTTCGATGGCGGTCTCCAGTGCGGCGTTGGACATGGTGTCTCCCCGAAATCCCGTGTTACGTCTTGGTCCGTCTCGCCTATAAAGGCGGATGCAGCCCCGCGCAACGCGGCAGAGAGGACGAGCATGACAGAACAGAGCCGCGCCCATCCGTTCCGGGACAGTTCCGAGGACCGGCAGGCGAGCCACCACATCCCGGACACCCCGCAGACGCGCAGCCCGACCTACGCGCTGGCCTTTGACGATCCGGAGTTCCTCGGGCGCGAGGAATTACGGCCAGTGCGGCTTCAGCTTGAATTGTTGAAACCCGACCTCGTGATGAATGAGGCCGGGATCAAATCGACGGTCGTCATGTTTGGCGGCGCGCGCATTCCCGCGCCTGCCGACAAGGATACCGCCCGGACCGAAACCCTGCGCGACCTGTCGAAGTATTACGACCAGGCACGGGAATTCGCGCGGCTTCTGACCATCGAAGGCCTGAAGACCCCGGAACTTGAAAAGGTCGTCGTCACGGGCGGTGGCCCGGGTGTGATGGAGGCGGGGAGTCGTGGTGCCGCGGACGCTGGCGGGGTTTCCATCGGGCTCAACATCGTGCTCCCGCATGAACAGGCCCCCAACGAGTACGTCACGCCCGAGCTGTGCTTCAACTTCCACTACTTCGCGATCCGCAAGATGCACTTTCTCATGCGGGCCGAGGCGGTGGCGGTGTTTCCCGGCGGCTTCGGCACGCTCGATGAGTTGTTCGAAAGCCTGACACTTATCCAGACTGGCCGGATGAAGCAGATTCCGATCCTGCTTTTCGGTCGAGAGTTCTGGGAAAAGATCATCGACTGGCACGCGCTCGAGGATGCCGGGACCATTTCGCCCGACGACCTCAAGCTGTTCCGGTTCGTCGACACGGCAGAAGAGGCCATCGAGGCGATGGAGACCTGGGAAGAAAAGGGACAGAAGCGCCGTGTCATTCCCGGACGCTGACCTCATCCATCTTTGGGAAAAGCGCGGGGCGGTGGAGCCGCTGAGACGCTGGAAACCGTTGACCGGCGGCAACACCAATGCGCTCTGGCAGGTGGGCGATCGGGTCGTGAAGCTCTATCGCCCGGAGGCCGAGACGCCGCTCTTCGCCAACGACCCCAAGTCGGAACGGGTGGTTCTGCGAGCGCTTGCGGGCACGGGGTTGGTCCCGGAGTTCGTGGCGGCGGAAGGCGATAGCCTTGTCTACAAACTCGCCGAAGGGCGCGGCTGGCAACCCGAAGATGGCATGGCTTGCGTGGCCGAAACACTGGCCGGGCTTCACGCGATGGCGCCGCCGGAGGGTATACCGGACAAGCCCGTGGGCAAGGATGCCCTGGTGCGCCAGACCCTCGCTCTGGGGGAGGATGTGCCGGTGGTGCCGGACGAGGTGCCGAGAGCTGACAAGGTGTTCATCCACGGCGATGCGACGGCTGCGAACGCGCTGGTGTCGGACGGCGGCGTGACCTTCATCGACTGGCAATGTCCGGGCGTCGGCGATGCCTGCGACGACATTGCGGTGTTTCTGTCACCGGCCATGCAGGTGATCTCCGGGAACAGACCCCTCACCGAAAACGAGGTGGACACTTTCCTTGCCGCCTACGGTGAAGGCGACGTCACAGAACGCTACCGGGCGCTGCGCCCGCTGTACCAGGCGCGGATGCGCGGCTACTGCCGCTGGCGCGCGGCGCGCGGCGATGATGGATACGGTAAGGCCTCGCTGCTGGAAAGATGAGTGCGCTGGCGGGCGCACCCGAAGTATTCAGGGACCGAAACGGGCGGCGCGGCGTGACTCGATCAGAGCAGCGCTTCGATGAGGACCGCTGCAAGAGTGATCCCGGCGCCAAGCACCACATAGGCCATCGCGCGCAATGGGCGCGCCCGGTCGACGTGCTTTTGCGGAGTGGCCTGATTGATAAGCGCGGCCTCGGCGAGTTCCGGGAGACGCGGGCCGAAGCGTGACAGCACTTTCACGGTCTTCACGAGGTCTTCCAGAACAGCCTTGGGTCCAATCGCCTTGGCGATGTAGTCCTCGACCACCGGCCCTGCGACCTCCCAGATGTTGATATGGGGGTTGAGCGAGCGCGAGACGCCTTCGACGATGACCATCGTGCGTTGCAGATGGATGAGCTCGGTGCGCGTCTGCATCCCGAACTTCTCGGTCACTTCGAACAGGTAGGATAGAAGCCGCCCCATCGAAATCTGCGTGGCGTCCATGCCGAAGATCGGTTCGCCTACCGCCCTGAGGGCCCGGGCGAATTCGTCGACATCCTTGTCGGCGGGGACGTAGCCCGCTTCGAAATGCACCTCGGCCACGCGCTTGTAGTCGCGCTGGATGAAGCCGTAGAGGATCTCGGCATAGACCCGGCGCGTGTATTGGTCGATCCGCCCCATGATGCCGAAGTCGATGGCCAGGATGTCACCGTTCGGGGCGAATTTCAGGTTTCCCTGATGCATGTCGCCGTGAAAGAGCCCGTCGCGCAGCGCGTGAGAGAGGAACAGGTGCAGGACCCGGTTGCCGATCGCTTCGAGGTCGAGGGAAGAAGCGCGCAGCGTGGCCAGGTCGTTGGCTGGTGTGCCTCCGGCCCAGTCCATCGTCATCACGCGGCGCGACGACAGGCCCCAGTTGATCGCGGGCACGACGAAACCCGCGTCACCCTTGGTGTTCTCGGCGAATTCTGACGCGGATGACGCCTCTTGCCGCAGGTCGAGTTCGCCCAGCACGACGTTCTCGAAATGGTTCACCACGTCCTGGGGGCGCAGGCGGCGGGTCTGGGGCAGGAGAAGCTCGATCACGCGGGCGGCGAAATGGAAGGTGTCGAGATCGGTGCGGAAGGCGCGTTCGATCCGCGGGCGCAGAACCTTGACCGCGACCTCCTGCCCGGTCGCGCGGATGCGAGCCCGGTGAACCTGCGCAATGGAGGCGGCCGCGACGGCTTCGGAGAACTCGGAAAAGACGTCGTCGACCGAGATTTCAAGCTCACGCTCAATGGTCTTGCGGGCAACGTCCGTCGGGAACGGGTCGAGCTTGTCCTGAAGATACTGGAGCTGTTCCGCCATCTCTTCCCCGACCACGTCGGGCCGGGTCGAGAGGATCTGACCGAACTTGATATAGGCCGGGCCCATCGCGGTCACGGCCCGCGTCACAGGCGGGAGCGAGGGGTCGCCCCGGCGCCCGAGCCAGGCGAAGGTCCAACTCACCGTGCGCGTGGCCACCTTGACGAGGGGCGGCGCGTTCATCGCATGAAGTACCTGCCCAAGCGCGCCCGTGCGGGCGAAGGTCGCGCCGGTCCGGATCAGGCGCCAGATATTGATTGGGCCTCTCATCAGAGTTTCCAGCCAGAGTGCAGTGCCGCGATGCCCATCGTGAGGTTGCGGTATTTCACCTGATCGAACCCGGCGGAGCGGATCATGCCCGCGAAGGTTTCCTGATCGGGGAAGCGGCGGATGGATTCCACGAGGTATTGGTAGCTGTCACGGTCGTTCGCGATGACCTGCCCCATGCGCGGAATGATATTGAACGAATACAGGTCATAGGCTTTCTGCATCATGTCGTTCGGGATCTGGCTGAACTCCAGCACCATGAGCCGCCCGCCGGGTTTGAGCACGCGGTAGGCCTCTGCGAGCGCGTCCTGGATGCGTGTCACGTTCCGAATGCCGAAGCTGATCGTGTAAACATCGAAGCTGCTGTCCTCGAACGGAAGCGCCATTGCATCGCCCACGACCCAGTCCAGGCTTGTGGCCATCTGTTCTGCCTCGGCACGCTTGCGTCCTTCGACGAGCATCGACTCGGTCATGTCGCAGACGGTCGCGTGGGCGCCGGGGGCACGGCCGAGAAACCGGAAGGCGACGTCGCCGGTCCCACCGGCCACGTCGAGCAGCTTCTGGCCCGGGCGCGGGGCGAGCCAGTCCATCATGGCGTCTTTCCAGACCCGGTGAATCCCCATGCTCATCACGTCGTTCATGATGTCGTACTTCGAGGCGACATTGGTGAAGACCCCGTGGACCATCCCGGCCTTCTGGTCCTCGTCCACTTCCCGGTAGCCGAAATGCGTTGTCTTCTTCGCGTCGGTCATGCGTAGCGCCTCATTTTCGTCAGGTTGGCAATATACCTACGCGTCGCAAACGACAAACGACTTAACATCGATTGACGAAGGGTCGCAGGCACAGCATGGACCTCGTACCGACCGGCGTGACCGGCTGGCTCCAGCCCGGCAGCCCCCTGATCCCTATCCTCTTGCTCGTGCTGGGCGTGCCCGTTGTGTCGATCGGGCTGAAGCTCTTGCTGCGCGCAGCCATTGGCGGGCGGGCGCGGACGGCGCGGGCCGACCCTGTGCACGCCAGGCCCCTCCCTCAGGACGGCGAGGCGCCGGCGCAGGGACCGCGCATGGACCGGCACCGCTCCATCGAAACCACCTATCCTGCAGCACCGGGGGTCAGGTACACCGCCACACTCGGCCTTGCCGCGCTTCTCTGGGTCATCCGACCCGCGCTGCCAAGTGAAACGGGTGGCGTCCTGCGCCAGCCCGGATTCTCGCTTTCCGGCGAACATGGGTGGGAGATTTTCGCGCTGATCGCCGTGGTCTGCCTCCTCTATCTGCGCCATATCTGGACCTATCGCATCGAGCTGGACGGGCCGTATATCTCGTGGCGCACGCTCGGGTTTCGGCGTCATGCGCATGATCTGCGCGAGTTGGAGAATATCGCGGATGGCGGTCCGTACACGCTGCGCCTATATTTCAGGAATGGCGCAAGAGGCGATCTGATGAAGCAAGTCACAGGGAGAACGGAGTTGCGCGCGCGGCTGGAGGCGTATCGCCCCTAGATGCCCGAACTCCCCGAAGTGGAAACCGTGCGTCGCGGGCTGGAGCCCGTGATGACCGGCAAGAGGATCGTGCGGGCCGAGGTCCGGCGCGAGGGGCTGCGCTGGCCGTTTCCCGAGCGGATGGCAGAGCGGCTGACCGGGGCCAGCGTGCTTGGCCTGCGGCGGCGGTCGAAGTACATCCTCGCCTATCTGGACACGGACGAGACATGCCTCATCCATCTTGGCATGTCGGGGCGCATCCTGATCTCCGGCACCACGCTGGGGAAATTCCATCACGAACACCCCGCGCCAGAGAAACACGACCACGTCGTGCTCGACATAGAGGGCGGGGCGCGGATCACGCTGAACGACCCGCGCCGGTTCGGGGCGATGGATCTGTTCACAACCGGCACCGGTGATCTTCATCCGCTGATCTCGGCACTGGGGCCGGAACCGCTCGGCAACGCCTTTGACGAACCTTACCTGATCGCGCGTCTCGCCGGAAAGAACACGCCGATCAAGGCGGCGCTCCTCGACCAGCGGATCGTGGCGGGGCTGGGCAACATCTATGTCTGCGAGGCGCTGCACCGCGCCCATATCCACCCGGCGCGCAAGGCCGGGCGCATCTCGGCCGCGCGGATCGCGACGCTCGTCCCGATCATTCGGACGGTTTTGAACGAGGCGATTGCCTCAGGCGGGTCTTCCCTGCGCGACTACCGGCAGGCCGATGGCGAGTTGGGATATTTTCAACACACATTCCGCGTCTACGACCGAGAGGGTGCCGCGTGCAAGACACCGGGCTGCAACGGAAAAATCGCGCGAATCGTGCAGTCGGGACGATCGTCCTTCTACTGCCCGCGCTGTCAAAGATGACTTGAAGCCTGATCCGAGACTCGCTTAGGCATGGGCGGACTGCATCAAAGGGGCACTTGTCCAAATGGCATATGACAACATCATCGTGGATGTCGAAGATCACGTCTGCACGATCAAGCTGAACCGGCCTGACGCGCTCAATGCGCTCAACATCGAGCTGCTGCGCGAACTGGGTAAGGCGCTGGCCGAAGGGCAGAAGAACGACAAGGTGCGCTGTTTCATCATCACCGGTTCGGAGAAGGCGTTTGCCGCGGGAGCCGACATCAAGATGATGTCTGAGAAGAGCTTTACCGACGTGTTCTCGGGCGACCTGTTCACGCCGGAAGAAGCTGCGATCATGCGCATCCGCAAGCCGATCATCGCGGCCGTGTCGGGCTATGCGCTGGGCGGCGGCTGTGAGCTGGCCATGATGTGCGATTTCATCATCGCCTCGGACACCGCCAAATTCGGCCAGCCGGAGGTCAACCTCGGCGTGATGGCCGGAATGGGTGGCACCCAGCGACTCACACGTCTCGTCGGTCGTGCCAAGTCGATGGACATGAACTTGACCGGCCGCTTCATGGAGGCCGAAGAAGCCGAGCGTGCGGGGCTCGTGAGCCGCGTCGTGCCCTGCAAGAAGCTGATGGACGAAGCGACCGCGGCGGCCAAGAAGATCGCCGAAAAGAGCATGATCTCGGTGATGGCGATCAAGGAATCGGTGCACCGCTCCGACCAGATGCCGCTGTCCGAGGCGATCCTGTTCGAGCGCCGCGTCTTTCACTCCATGTTCGCCGCCGAGGACCAGAAAGAGGGCATGGCGGCCTTCATCGAGAAACGCGAGCCGCAGTTCCGCGACCGTTAATCGCCCGGCTTGCGGCGGGGCTTGGCGTTCCCGCCTTTGCTCTGCGCCGGTTTACCCTTGCGCGGACCGGTCGGCTTGGCCCCCGGTTTGCGAAAACTCTTGGATGCGTCCGCGGCCCCGGGCTTGCCAGCCGGGCGCGGCTTGGACGCGGGCGCGGCGGCGGGTTTCTTGTCCGCGCGTGGCTTGGCGGATTTCGCGCCGTCCTTTTTGCCTTCCCACCGGGGTTTGTCGCCCTTCGGTCCGGGCTTGTCACCCTTCGGGGCCGGCTTGGTGCGCGGCTTGTAAGGCGCGGTTGCCCCGGTCTCTTCCTGCGCCTTGCGTTTGTCGGCGAACTTCCGTTTTGCCCCGTCATGCTCGCGCGGCTTCGGGGCCCGGTCCGGACGATCCTCGCGCGGCTTTGCGTCGCGTTTGTCGCGCTGTGGCCGGTCGTGTGGACGCGGAGCATTGCTGCGCTCGGGCCTCGGACGCGGCCCAAGCTCGGGGGCGCCGTCCAGGGCCCGGGCCTTGATGCCTTCGTCCAGCTCGCCGTCTGCGCCGAGGGCCGCGAGGAATCCGGAGGCGCTCTTTTCCGTTATCTCGACGAAAGTCTCGTCGTTCTGCACCCGGATCGCGCCAATGTCGGCCTTGTCCATGCCGCCCGTGCGCAGAAGCAGGGGGAGAAGCCAACGGGCCTCGGCCTTGTCCTTCTGCCCGATGGACAGGGCGAACCAGCGGCTTGGCCCGAACGCCTTGCGCTCCTTGCGCTCAGGTTTCGTGTCCGGCGGCAGGAGATCTTCGGGCGCGCCCTGACGTGACTGGAACAGGCGGAGGTAGGCGGCGGCGACGGTTTCAGCGTCGTATTGCGCGAGCAGTTTTTCGGCAAAGGCGCGTCCGGCGTCAGAGACCGGCTCGGACCAGACGGGGTCGGACAAAAGCCGTTCCTCATCGCGCGCAAGGATGTCGTCGGCGGAGGGCGCCGTCCGCCATTCGGCGTCGATCTTGGCCCACCCGAGCAGGCGCTCGGTGCGTTTCGTATCACGCGGCGGGACGATGAGGGCCGAGATACCCTTGCGCCCGGCCCTGCCCGTGCGGCCTGAGCGGTGCAGCAGGCTTTCGGTGTTCTTCGGCAGATCGGCATGAATCACGAGGTCGAGGTTCGGCAGATCGATCCCGCGCGCCGCGACATCCGTGGCCACGCAGACCTGCGCACGCCCGTCGCGCATGGCCTGAAGCGCATGCGTGCGCTCGTTCTGACTCAATTCACCCGACAGGCTCACCACCGCGAGTCCCCGGTTGGACAGGCGTGCGGTCAGGTGCGCGACCGCCGCGCGGGTGTTGGCAAAGACGATGGCGTTTTCCGAGTCGTGGTAGCGCAGAAGGTTGAAGATCGCGTGCTCGCCGTCTGTCTGAGCCACCCGGATCGCCTGATAGGCGATATCGGTGTGCTGGGTCGAACCCGTCACCGTGTTGATGCGCGCGGCGTCGCGTTGATACTGCTTGGCGAGTTTGGCGATGGCTGGCGGCACCGTGGCCGAAAACAGCAGGATGCGCCGTTCTGCGGGCGCTTCCTCCAGCATGAATTCTAGGTCTTCGCGGAAGCCGAGGTCGAGCATCTCGTCGGCCTCGTCCAGCACGATCGCGCGCAGGGCGTTCATGTCGAGCGAGCCCCGCTGAATGTGGTCGCGCAGACGGCCCGGCGTCCCGACGACGATATGTGCGCCACGCTCCAGCGCCCGACGTTCATCGCGCATGTCCATGCCGCCGACGCAGGAGGTGACGCGCGCCCCGGTCTTGGCGTAAAGCCAGCCCAACTCGCGCATCACCTGCATCGCCAGTTCGCGCGTGGGCGCGACGACGAGGGCCAGCGGCAGGCCTGCGGGCCCGAAACTCTCCGCCTCTTCCAGAAGCGTCGGCGCGATGGCGAGGCCAAAGCCCACCGTCTTGCCGGACCCCGTCTGCGCAGAGACCAGAAGGTCGCGTGCCACGAGGTCGGGATCGCTCACAGCCTCCTGTACCGGGGTCAGGGTGTCATAGCCGCGCTCGGCGAGCGCTTCGGAAATCAGGCGGGTCATGTCGGGTCCGTTGTCTTGGGTGCCAGTCGCACCTGTGGGCGCGGCAGGCTCCGCGCAAGATCAGCGTCCGTAACGCCTGTGTGCCCGGTTGTATATGGTTTTCGCGCCATTTGGCCGGTTCCGGGGCGATTCTAGGCTTCACAACGCCCCGGAAACCGCCTATAGGCCGCCGTTACATGCGCGTGAGACCCGCCAAGGTCGGAATCAGCCGGTATCGAACCCGGTCGGGGCTCGTCTCGTGCAACCAGTATTGAAACGAACCCGACGAAGGGAAGATCACCATGGCGAATTCGCCCCAAGCCAAAAAGCGCGCCCGTCAGAACGAGCGCCGCTTTGCCGTCAACAAAGCCCGCCGTTCGCGCATCCGCACCTATCTGCGCAAAGTCGAAGAGGCGATCGCCTCGGGTGACAAGGACGCGGCTCAAACCGCTCTGCGCGAAGCCCAGCCCGAACTGATGCGCGGCGTCACCAAGGGCGTGTTCCACAAGAACACCGCTGCCCGGAAAATGTCCCGCCTCACCTCGCGGGTGAAGTCGCTGGGCTGAGCCTGGACCTGACGTAACGACCAGATTTTTGGAGCGCAGCCCCCCCGGGGCCGCGTTCTTTTTTCGTGCTGCGTTTTTGGTGCCAATGCGCCACGGTGCCCGCAATCCGGTCGCGGTGTCCGATTCGACAGGCACCCGGATTCTGCCTGTAAATATTGGATAAGTGATAGCGGCTCTGGATTCGTTTTCGCATACCCAGAGTCAAGCGCGAAGATCAGTTGCGACTCTCTGCGCCCCCCTCCTATTTTGATCCTGCGATTCATTTCGCTGACTTGGGACAGCGCGGGCGACGGGGGTGGGGATCTCCGTCTTGCCGCACCGGAGGGATCTGAGGGGGTACCTTCGGTTTTCGTGTCGGACGCATCAAGCTTTGCTGGCTCTGCCGGTGGGCGGGTGCGTTCTGCTCGACGACCGACTCTTTGCGGGGTCGGCGCCGCCTGTGCCTTGTCACGATTTGTGCGCCCCGGTCGATGACGGCCGGGCCTGGCGTTAGCAGTGCGCCGACAATGGTGAAGCAGGTCAAAGACGAGATGACAGACACGATGTGGGGACAAGTACGCGCGCAGCTCGAGAAATCGGTGGGCCAGAACAACTATCGCAACTGGATCGAGCCTCTCGAGTTCGCTGATCTGGAAGGGGGCGTGGCCACCTTCCTCGTTCCCACGAACTTCATGGGAACCTGGGTTCAGCGTAACTTCGGCGAACAAATCCTGCGCCATATGATCAGCGCCGGTGCAAAGGTTTCGCGCCTCGAGTTCGTGGTGCCTGCGTCGGCCCCACAGGCCCGCGCCGCAACCACCGGAGAGACGCCTCCGCCGGCAAACGGAAATGGTCGCCCGGCCCGGACCGGTGGCGGTGAGCTGCCCGGAGCGCCTCTCGACAAGCGCTTCACCTTCGACAACTTCGTCGTCGGCAAGCCCAACGAGCTGGCACATGCCGCCGCTCGTCGTGTGGCCGAGGGTGGCCCGGTCACGTTCAACCCGCTGTTTCTTTATGGCGGCGTGGGGCTCGGCAAGACGCACCTGATGCACGCCATCGCCCACGAGATGCAGGAACGGAACCCGGACCTGCGGGTCGTCTACCTCTCCGCTGAACAGTTCATGTATCGCTTCGTGCAGGCGCTGCGCGAAAAGCAGATGATGGATTTCAAGCATCTCTTCCGTTCGGTCGACGTGCTCATGGTCGACGATGTTCAGTTCATCGCGGGCAAGGATTCGACGCAGGAAGAGTTCTTCCACACGTTCAACGCGCTCGTGGATCAGAACAAGCAGATCATCATTTCCGCGGACCGGGCGCCGGGCGAGATCAAAGACCTTGAAGAGCGGATCAAGTCGCGCCTTCAATGTGGCCTCGTCGTCGATCTGCATCCGACCGATTACGAACTCCGCCTCGGTGTGCTCCAGACCAAGGTGGCCGCCTATCGCGAGCAATACCCGGATCTGTCGATCGCCGACGGAGTGCTGGAATTCCTCGCCCACCGGATCACCACCAACGTCCGCGTGCTCGAAGGCGCTCTGATGCGGCTCTTTGCTTTCGCCTCGCTCGTCGGCGGTGAGATCACCCTGGAGCGTGCGCAGGAATGTCTGACCGATGTGCTGCGCGCTTCGGACCGCAAGGTCACGGTGGAGGAGATTCAACGCAAGGTGGCAGAGCATTACGGCGTGCGCTTCTCGGACATGATCGGGCCCAAAAGGCTGCGCTCCATCGCGCGTCCGCGTCAGGTTGCGATGATGCTCTCCAAGGAACTCACGACACGTTCCTATCCCGACATCGGGCGCCGGTTCGGCGGGCGGGACCATTCAACGGTCATGCACGCGGTGAAGCGGGTCGAGGAGCTTATCAAGAGCGACCAGCAGATTGCCGAGGACGTGGAGCTTCTGCGCCGGCTTCTGGAGCACTGAGGCCGGTCTTTCGGCGCGCGGCAGGGCCTTGACCCTGCGGTCAATCACTCAGAGAGTGCAAAAAACCTTGAGACGGGCGGGGAACCGGGTAATGTCGCCGTCCCGGGGCCATTTCGGCCCGCGATAATCCGGGAGTGGGACATGAAGATTTCCGTCGAACGCGCCGTGCTGCTCAAGGCAGTGGGACAGGCGCAATCGGTCGTCGAGCGCCGCAACACCATTCCGATCCTCGCCAACGTGCTGATCGAGGCTGAGGGCGATACGGTCAGTTTCCGTGCGACCGACCTCGACATCGAGGTGGTGGACAAGGCGCCGGCGATGGTCGAACGCGCCGGCGCGACCACGGTCAGTGCCGTGACGCTCCATGAAATCGTCCGAAAGCTGCCGGATGGGGCGATGGTCAACCTCACCGATGACGGGGCCTCGGGTCGCCTGACGGTGGAGGCGGGACGGTCGAACTTCTCGCTCGCCACGCTCCCGAAAGAAGACTTCCCGGTAATGACCACGTCGGAATACGCCGCCAATTTCTCGGCCCCAGCGCCGGTGCTGCGCCGGCTTTTCGACAAGTCGAAATTCGCGATCTCGACCGAAGAAACCCGCTATTACCTCAACGGCGTCTACATGCACGTCTCAGACTCCGAAGGGGGCCGCGTGCTGCGCTGCGTCGCGACCGACGGCCACCGCCTCGCGCGGATCGACGCCGACCTCCCGCCGGGTGCCGAGGATCTGCCGGGTGTGATCGTGCCGCGCAAGACGGTGGGCGAGCTGCGCAAACTTCTGGACGATGACGACATGCAGATCGCCGTGTCAGTTTCCGAAACCAAGGTGCGCTTCGCCACGCCCGATATCACGCTGACGTCCAAGGTGATTGACGGGACCTTCCCCGATTACACCCGCGTCATCCCGACAGGGAACACCAAGAAGATGGAAGTGGACGCGAGCGAATTCGCCAAGGCGGTGGACCGTGTCGCAACGGTATCGTCCGAACGCTCCCGCGCCGTGAAGCTTGCACTGGGCGAGGACAAGCTCACGCTGTCCGTCAACGCGCCCGATGCCGGTGCGGCTGAGGAAGAGCTTGTCGTGGCCTATGCCGACGAACCGATGGAGATTGGGTTCAACGCCAAGTATCTGCTCGAAATCGCGAGTCAGGTGGACCGCGAGAATGCCGTGTTCATGTTCAACTCCGCAGGCGACCCGACCCTGATGCGCGAAGGTAACGATACCTCTGCCGTCTATGTCGTCATGCCGATGCGCGTGTGACAGGCCTCTACCTTCGAGAACTGACCCTTTCGCATTTCCGCTCGCACCGCCGCGCGTCGCTCACGCTCGACGGGCGGCCGGTGGCGATTTTCGGGCGCAATGGAGCGGGCAAGACCAACATCCTCGAGGCGGTAAGCCTCATGTCCCCTGGTCGGGGACTGCGCGGTGCGGCGGCCGAGGATATGGCGCGCCGGCCTGAAGCAGTGGGATGGAAGCTTTCGGGTGTGCTCCAGTCGCTCCACCAAATCCACGAGGTCGAGACATGGGCGGAGCCGGGCGGGTCGCGCACGGTGACGATCGACGGAAAGACGGCACCGCAGGTCGCGCTGGGCCGGATCGCGCGGGTCACATGGCTGGTGCCGGTGATGGACCGCCTGTGGGTCGAAGGGGCTGACGGCCGGCGCAAGTTCCTCGACCGGATGGCGATGAGCTTCGAGCCGGGGCATGGCGACGCTGTGCTGACCTATGAAAAGGCGATGCGCGAGCGAAACCGGCTCCTGAAAGACGGCCACCGCGATGCGCATTGGTACAGCGCGCTGGAGGCCCAGATGGCGCAGTCCGGGGCCGCGATACAGGAAAACCGGGCGCGCACCGTGGCGCTCATCGTCGGCGCGCAGATGGTGGCCGAAACGGCCTTTCCGGTTGCCGAGCTGAAGCTCCTCCATGCAGAAGGCGCCGAGACGGGTCCGGAGGGTGAGAGCGAGCTGGCCGACGCCTTTGCCGAAAGCCGTCCGCGTGACCTCCTCGCAGGGCGGACGCTGGTCGGGCCACATCGGGCCGATCTTGCTGCGACCTATGCCGAAAAGGCGATGCCCGCGCGTGAATGTTCCACGGGCGAGCAGAAGGCGTTGCTCGTCTCGCTCATCCTCGCTCACGGTCGTGCGCTGGCGCAGGACTTCGGCGCGCCGCCGATGCTCCTTCTGGACGAGGTCTCGGCCCACCTCGACGCCCAGCGCCGCGCGGCGCTTTATGACGAGATCGTCGCGCTGGGTGCGCAAGCCTTTCTCACCGGCACCGGACCGGAGCTGTTTACAGACCTTGGCGACCGGGCCATGCATATCGAAGTCCGCGACGAGGCGGGCCAATCCCTGATCCAGGAGGTCGCGCCATGAAGGCCAACCGCGTCACGCTCATCACCCTCGGTGTCGCCGATACCAAGCGCGCCCGCACCTATTACGAGGCGCTCGGCTGGGAGGTGGAGGAAGACCTTGGCGAGGCGGTGTTCTTTGCCATGAACGGTATGAAGTTCGGCTTCTTCACGCTCGAAGGATTGGCCAATGAAACCGGCAAGCCGGTGGAAGAGCTCAGGACGGGGGCCATGACGCTCGCCCAGAATTTCAGCTCGCCGGAGGAGGTGGAGGCGATGTTCACCCGTGCGGTCGCATCTGGCGGCACGGCGCTTGCCCAGCCGTTCAAGACCGACTGGGGCGGCTATTCCTCCTACGTCGCAGACCCGGACGGTCATGTCTGGGAATACGCGCATAATCCGTTCTGGACCCTCGACGAGGAGGGGCGCATCGCGTGACGCTTTCTGCGGCTGATGCGGGGCTATATGCCTTTGCGCTTCTCGTCCTTTTCCTGACACCGGGGCCGGTCTGGATGGCCCTGCTGGCCCGCGCGATGTCCGGCGGTTTTCACGCAGCCTGGCCGCTCGCGCTCGGGGTCGCTGTTGGCGATGCGCTCTGGCCGCTTCTGGCCATCCTCGGGATGAGCTGGGTCGCCACCGAGTTCGAGGGTGTCACGGTCCTCCTGAAATTCGTGGCCTCGGCATTCTTTCTCTGGCTGGGCTGGACGATCATCCGCAACGCCGACAAGCAGATCGCGGCGGACAGCCGCCTTACGCGCCCGGGCATGTGGGCGGGCTTCGTCGCCGGCGTGATCGTGATCCTCGCGAACCCGAAGGCGATCCTGTTCTACATGGGGATGTTGCCGGGGTTCTTTGACCTCACCCGACTGACTTGGGCAGACATCGCATTGATCGTCGCCCTGTCGATTGCGGTGCCGCTCTTTGGGAATGTCCTCATGGCCGCGTTCATCGGGAAGCTGCGGGACCTGCTGTCGTCACCGACCGCTTTGCGCCGTCTGAACCTGTCCGCAGGTGCACTGCTGATCGTCGTAGCGGCAATCATACCCTTTACCTGAGGCCCTCATTCGCCACCTGCGCGTGTGCCCTCCCTCTCCAGGATGAAGAAGACCGGCGCGATGATGAGAGCCATCAGTGGCGCCATGATGGGGTGCGTCAAGAACCCGACGCCAAGCCCGATACAGACTGAAAAAAGAACTGGCCGCCATGCGTGCATTTCATCACCTCCTTTGGGCTGTATGGAGTGTGTCTCACCCACTCGCGTCGCAGGGTTGTCGAAGCTGTGAAAATCCCCGGGCAAAAGCCTCGGATGCAACGCTAATTATCGTGTCCTTCGCGTGACATTCCCCGTGGAAAAAGCTAAAAACAGTCAACAAAAAAACAGGAAGGCTCTCATGGCCGACGACGTGCAGAACAACTCAGATTACGGCGCAGATTCCATCAAGGTTCTCAAGGGCTTGGAGGCAGTTCGCAAACGTCCCGGTATGTACATCGGCGACACTGACGACGGCAGCGGTCTGCACCATATGGTCTATGAGGTTGTCGATAACGGGATTGATGAGGCTCTGGCGGGGCATGCGGACTTCGTGAACGTCACCTTGCACGCGGATAACAGCGTATCCGTGCGTGATAACGGTCGCGGAATTCCGGTCGACATCCACCAGGAGGAGGGCGTCTCGGCGGCCGAGGTGATCATGACCCAGCTGCATGCTGGCGGGAAATTCGACTCGAATTCCTACAAGGTATCCGGTGGCCTTCACGGCGTTGGCGTCTCTGTGGTGAACGCACTGTCGAACTGGCTGGAACTCACGGTCTGGCGCGCGGGCAAGAAGCACGCGGCACGGTTCGAAAATGGTGAGACCGTCGAGCATCTCAAGGTGATCGGTGACGCCGAGGGCGAAACCGGGACCGAGGTCCGCTTTCTCGCCTCGACCAACACGTTTTCCAACCTCGATTACAGCTTCAAGACGCTGGAAAACCGGCTGCGCGAGCTCGCCTTTCTGAACTCCGGCGTGCGCATCATCCTGCGCGACGAACGCCCGGCCGAGCCGCTGGAGACCGAGCTGTTCTACGAGGGCGGGGTGAAGGAATTCGTGAAATACCTCGACCGGCACAAGACGCCGATGATCGAGGAGCCGATCTTCATCACCGGCGAGCGCGATGACATCACCATCGAAGTCGCGATGTGGTGGAACGACAGCTACAACGAGATGGTTCTGCCTTTCACCAACAACATTCCCCAGCGCGACGGCGGTACGCATATGGCGGGTTTCAGGGGGGCGCTGACGCGGACCATGAACCTCTACGCCAACTCCTCGGGTCTCGCGAAAAAGGAAAAGGTCGCCTTTACCGGCGACGACGCGCGCGAGGGGCTGACTTGTGTGCTTTCGGTGAAAGTGCCCGACCCCAAGTTCTCGTCCCAGACCAAGGACAAGCTCGTCTCGTCCGAGGTGCGTCCGGCAGTCGAAAGCCTGATGAACGAACGACTCGCGGACTGGTTCGAAGAACACCCGAACGAGGCCAAGATGATCGTCGGCAAGATCGTCGAGGCCGCTCTGGCGCGCGAGGCAGCGCGCAAAGCCCGCGAACTGACACGCAAGAAAGCGTCGCACGATGTCGCGAGCCTTCCGGGCAAACTGGCGGACTGCCAGGAACGCGACCCCGCCAAGCGCGAGATTTTCATTGTCGAGGGTGACTCTGCTGGCGGATCGGCCAAACAGGGCCGCTCGCGCCACAATCAGGCGGTTCTGCCGCTCCGGGGCAAGATCCTGAACGTGGAACGGGCCCGGTTCGACCGTATGCTCGGCTCTGAAACCGTGGGAACGCTCATAACCGCTTTGGGCACAGGGATCGGGCGCGACGAATTCGACATCGAAAAGCTGCGTTACCACAAGATCGTCATCATGACGGACGCCGACGTCGACGGCGCGCACATCCGCACACTGCTTCTGACGTTCTTCTATCGCCAGATGCCCGAGATCATCGAGGGCGGATACCTCTACATCGCCCAACCGCCGCTCTACAAAGTCGCGCGGGGACGGTCTGAGGTCTATATCAAGGACGTGCCGGCGCTTGAGGACTACCTCATCACCCAGGGTGTCGACGGGGCCGTTCTCCGGCTCAAGTCCGGCGAAGAGATCGCGGGGCCCGACCTTACCCGCGTCATCGAGGGCGCGCGCACGTTCAAACGCGTTCTGGACGCTTTCCCGACGCACTACCCGCGCAACATCCTAGAACAGGCCGCGCTTGCCGGCGCCTTCGACCCCGGCGCTGCGGACGGGGACCTGCAGACCGTGGCCGACCGCGTGGCGGAACGGCTCGACCTCGTCGCGGTGGAATACGAGAAGGGTTGGAACGGCCGCATCACGCAGGACCACGGTATCCGCCTTTCCCGCGTCCTGCGCGGGGTTGAGGAAATCCGCACCCTCGACGGCGCCGTCCTTCGCTCCGGAGAGGCGCGGCGTCTGAGCCAGGTGTCGGCGGACAGCCGCGACGTCTACCGCGACCCGTCCTCACTCGTCCGCAAGGACCGCGACCAGGCCATCTATGGCCCGACCGACCTGTTTCAGGCGATCCTTACCGAGGGCGAAAAGGGCCTGTCGCTGCAACGCTACAAGGGGCTGGGTGAAATGAACCCAGACCAGCTATGGGAAACCACCCTGGACCCCGAGGCGCGGACGCTCCTCCAGGTCAAGGTCGAAGACCTCGCCGACGCAGACGACCTTTTCACCAAACTCATGGGAGACGTCGTGGAACCCCGCCGCGAGTTCATCCAGCAGAACGCGATGAACGTGGAGAATCTGGATTTCTGATCTGTTGTGGCTTTGCGCAACCTTTGTCGGCCGCTAGTCCTCTGAGCCGGTCATGAATCCCCAAGCGCCGGAGCCGAGGCCCGGTGCGGCGCTGTCGAGCGTCATGTCGCTGCGCGAAAAGCGGATCGGCGTTCTCAGGCCCTCGATCCCCTCGGGGTGAATACGCAGTTCGCGCGACAGGATCTGTGGGTCGGTCAGCGCCTCGGCCACCGTATTAATCGGCCCGCCGGGGACACCGACCGCCTCAAGCCGTTCGATAAGTTCGGCCTTGCCAATCGTCCGAGTGTGATCGGCCAGAAGATCGCAGAGGGTTTCGCGGTTCTCGACACGCGCTGCATTTGTGGAATAGCGGGTATCGTCCGCGAGCTCCGGTTGTCCGAACAGGGTGACGAGCGCGCGAAACTGCCTGTCGTTGCCGCAGGCGATGATGAGGTGGCCGTCCGCTGACGGAAACACCTGATATGGAACGATATTCGGGTGGGCATTGCCAAGTCGCGATGGCACCAAACCTCCCAACAGATAGTTGGTCGCCTGGTTTGCGAGCACGGAGACCCCGCAATCCAGAAGCGAAAGGTCAACGTGTTGACCCTTGCCTGAACGGGCCCGTTCGGCCAGTGCCGCCTGAATCCCGATAACGCCGTACAAGCCGGTAAAAATGTCGATCCAGGCCACGCCGACCTTCTGCGGTTCGCCGTCCGGCGGACCTGTCAGATCCATGATCCCGCACATGCCCTGGATCAGGAAATCGTAGCCCGGCTGCGACGCGCGCGGCCCGTCCTGCCCGAAGCCCGTCACCGAAGCGTAGATCAAGCCGGGGTTCAGCGCGGCGATGCTCTCGTAATCAAGCCCGTACTTGGCCAGACCTCCGACCTTGAAATTCTCGACCAGAATGTCCGCCTCAGCGATCAGCGACTTGAGGCGTTCCAGATCGTCAGGGCTCGCGAAATCGCAGGTGACTGAGCGCTTGCCGCGGTTGGCGCACTGAAAATAAGCGGCGACCGTTTCAGAGCCACCTTCAGGCAAAGGGCGTTCCACAAAGGGCGGACCCCAGCGCCGGGTGTCGTCACCCTCGGGGCTTTCCACCTTGATAACCTCGGCCCCCAGGTCCGCCAACGTCTGACCGATCCACGGACCGGCCAGAATGCGCGCCAGTTCGACGACCTTGAGGCCCTTGAGCGGTGCAGCGGTGTCCATCGCGGCCCGCTCAGCCAAACGCCTGAATGTCGGTGATTGCGCGGCCAAGGATCAGGGCGTGGACATCATGCGTGCCTTCGTAGGTATTCACCGTCTCGAGATTCTGGGCATGGCGCATCACATGGTAGCCGACCTGAATTCCGTTACCGCCGTGCATGTCGCGGGCCATCCGCGCGATGTCGAGCGCCTTGCCGCAGTTGTTGCGTTTGATGAGCGAAATCATCTCCGGGGCGAACTTGTTTTCGTCCATCAGACGTCCGACCCTCAGCGCTGCCTGGAGCCCGAGCGCGATCTCGGTCTCCATGTCTGCGAGCTTCTTCTGGTAAAGCTGTGTCGCGGCGAGGGGGCGGTTGAACTGGTGACGGTCCAGCCCATACTGCCGCGACCGATGCAGGCAATCCTCGGCGGACCCCATGACGCCCCAGGATATGCCGTAACGCGCGCGGTTGAGGCATCCGAAGGGACCGCCCATGCCCTGAACGTTGGGCAAAAGCGCATCTTCCCCGACCTCGACATTGTCCATCACGATTTCGCCGGTAATCGACGCCCGCAGGCTGAGTTTGCCGCCGATCTTGGGCGCGGTCAGGCCCTTCATACCCTTTTCGAGCACGAAGCCGCGCACCTTGCCGTCATGGGCGTCGGATTTGGCCCAAACCACGAAGACATCGGCGATCGGCGCGTTCGAAATCCACATCTTGGACCCGTTGAGGACGTAACCGCCATCGGTCTTGGTCGCGCGGGTCTTCATGCCGCCAGGGTCCGAACCGGCATCGGGCTCGGTCAGACCGAAACAGCCGATGAATTCGCCGCTGGCAAGCTTGGGCAGGTACTTCTGTTTCTGCTCTTCCGAGCCGTAGGCGTAGATCGGGAACATCACGAGCGAACTCTGCACCGACATCATCGAGCGGTAACCGCTGTCCACCCGTTCAACCTCCCGCGCCACCAGCCCGTAGGACACATAAGAAGCGCCGACGCCGCCGTATTCCTCCGGCACTGTCACACCCAGCAGGCCCATCTCGCCCATTTCGCGAAAGATTTCGGGGTCGGTCTTTTCCTCGAGATACGCTTCTTCGACACGCGACATCAGGCGATCCTGCGCGAAGCTGCGCGCGGTTTGCGAGATCATGCGCTCCTCATCGGTCAGCTGATCTTCGAGCAGAAAGGGATCGGCCCAATTGAACGAACCACCTTTGTGGGATGTTGCGGACATTGCGGGTCTCCTCCATGTCGACCGGTCGGATTCAGATTTCAGCGAAACTATGAATGGAAAGGGTGGGATAAAAGCTCTATTTTTGCATCAATCCATGCATGGAATGAATGAATTGCGGCAAAGACGCTTTCTCCCGTCGATCAAGCTCCTGTTGGCGTTCGACGCCGTGGTGCGCCATCGCTCAGTCACCGCTGCGGCCGGCGAACTGAGCCTCACACAGAGCACGGTCAGCCGGTTGATCCTGACTCTTGAAGAACAACTGGGCAAGGAACTCTTCACCCGAGAGCGTCGGCGGCTCGTTCCCAATGCCGCCGCGATCAGCTATCAGCGAGACGTCTCACGGGCGCTGGACATGATCCAGCGGGCTTCGATGTCTGTCGTGACCAATCCCGAGGGCGGCACACTGTCGCTGGCCGTGCTGCCCACCTTCGCGACCCGGTGGCTGGGTCCGCGTCTTGGTGCGTTTCTGAACGCCCATCCCGGTGTGGCCGTGAACATGTCGACCCGTATCGGCAGGTTCGATTTCGCAGGCGAGGTGTTCGACGCCGCGATTTACTACGGCCAGCGGGACTGGGAGGGCGCGCGACACCTCAAGCTTTTCGACGAGACCGTGACGGCCTGCGTGTCACCGGCATTTGCCGCATCACGCCGTCTCGACCGACTGGAGGATCTCGACGATGTGCCAATGCTCCATCTGGAGAGTCGGCCGACGGTCTGGGCCGACTGGTTCGAAGGGCAGGGAGGCACGGCATCCGGCGCGGGCGGCATGCTGGTGGACCAGTTCTCAATGATGATCCAGGCGGCGATTTCCGGGCTCGGCATCGCGCTCCTGCCCGACTACCTCGCTCAGATCGAGATTGCAGAGGGACGCCTTGTCCCGGTGCTTCGGCAGGCCGTTCCGGTGCGCGGTGCCTATTGGCTGGTCTGGCCACCCGACAAGGATGACCACGCGCCGCTCCAGGCTTTCCGCCAGTGGTTGTCGGCCGAAACTGCCTGACAGCGAAATTTCGGGGCCGTACGGACGTGAGTGCCTTGCAATCGCTTGGGCTGAAATGGTTTCTTGGCTCAGTCACGGTCAAGGAGAAACGGATCCATGCGTTTTCTGAGCTACATCGACAACGGCAAGCGCGGACTGGCCGTGAAAACCGAAGACGGTTTTCGCGGTTTGCTGGATGATACAGCGGGCTACCCCGGAAGCCTCGACGATATCGTGCGGAGCGGCGATTTCGCAGGGGCCGCGCGTGCGCTCGAAGCGGGCGACCTGATCGACGCCGAGGCCGTGATGGCCGACCTGCCATTTCATCGCGCGGCCAAGCTGCTCTGCGTCGGCCTGAACTACGCCGACCATGCGCAGGAGACCCGGATGGAGGTGCCGCCTTTCCCAACGGTCTTCGTGCGTTTCAATGGCAATTGCGTGCCCCACGGCGGCAACCTCGTGAAACCGGATGCTTCGGACCAGTTCGACTACGAAGGCGAGTTGGTCGCGGTGATCGGCAAGCGCGGGCGGGCAATTTCCCGAGCGGATGCGCTGGATCACGTCGCGGGCTACACGATCTTCAATGACGGCTCGATCCGCGATTACCAGATGCAGACGAACCAGTGGACCATCGGTAAGAACTTCGACTCCACCGGTGCAATGGGGCCGTACTTCGTGACCTCGGATGAATTGCCCGCCGGGGCGAAGGGCCTGAAGGTGTCGACCCGCCTTAATGGCGCGACGCTTCAGGACGGTTCCACCGATGACATGATCTTCGACGTGGCGGACCTCGTGTCCAAACTCAGCCTCGGGATGACACTTGAGCCGGGCGACCTGATCGTGACGGGAACACCCGCTGGCGTCGGAATGGGGCGCGACCCGCAGGTCTACATGAAGCCCGGCGATGTCTGTGAGGTCGAGGTGGAAGGCATAGGCGTCCTTCGCAACGCAGTCGTCTCGGAGAACTGACCAAAATTCTTAATAGTTCTATGCCGGGAGGCGGCGCGATTCCGTGATCGCCGGATGCTTGGGCGGTCGCTGCGCTCGCTGTATGGTCGGTTCATGTTCGACGTTCTCGCCGACCGCACCTACCGGCACCTGTTTCTTGCGCAGGTCGTGGCCCTGCTCGGCACCGGGCTTGCCACCGTGGCGCTTGGCCTTCTTGCCTACGACCTCGCTGGCGAGCGGGCCTCGGTCGTTCTCGGCACGGTTTTCACGATCAAGATGGTGGCCTATGTCACCATCGCGCCCATCGCGGGGGCATTCGCCGACCGGGTGAACCGGCGCGTATTCCTCGTCACGCTCGATTTGATCCGCGCGGCGGTCGCGCTCTGCCTGCCATTTGTCACTGAGGTCTGGCAGGTCTATGTCCTGATCTTCCTGCTCCAGTCGTCTTCTGCCGCATTCACCCCGACGTTTCAGGCGACGATCCCGGACGTATTGCCTGAAGAAGAACGATATACCCGCGCGCTGTCGCTGTCCCGGCTCGCATACGACTTCGAGAACATCGTGAGCCCGACCCTTGCCGCGCTCCTGCTGGCGGTGCTGAGCTACGGCACGTTGTTCATCGGCACCACGGCGGGGTTCATCGCGTCCGCATTGCTCGTCGTTTCTGTCCTGTTTCCCGGCCCCAAAGCCGGGACGCGGCGCGGGATCTATGACCGAACCACCCGTGGCATACGCATCTACCTTGCGACGCCTCGTCTGCGTGGGTTGCTGGCACTGAATCTCGCCGCCGCAAGCGCCGGGGCAATGGTGCTTGTCAATTCCGTCGTGCTGGTGCGCGGAACGCTGGGATTGGGCGAAACCGCCCTGGCCTGGACGATGTTCGCTTTCGGGGCTGGGTCGATGGTCGCCGCCCTTGCTTTGCCGCGCATTCTCGCCCGTGTGACGGACCGCCCCGTCATGGTGGCCGGGGCTGCGACGATGGTGGCCGGACTGCTCGCTCTGGCCGGGGTGGTGTTCTTTGCCCGACTGACTTGGCCCCTTCTTCTTGTCACATGGCTGATCGTCGGTCTTGGCTACTCGGCAGTGCTCACGCCTTCCGGTCGCCTCCTGCGCCGCTCTGCTCATTCGGAGGACCGGCCGGCAGTGTTCGCCGCTCAGTTCGCCCTATCGCACGCATGTTGGCTGGTGACCTATCCGCTGTCCGGCTGGCTTCTGACGTCCTTGGGCCCGGTCGCCGCCCTCTCGGGCCTCGCGCTGCTGGCGGCCCTCGGAATCGTGGCCGCCTTGCGTTTCTGGCCCGTAGGCGATCCGGTCGAAATAGAGCATGAGCACAAGAACCTGCCGCGAGATCATCCGCATTTGCAGGGGCATCGTCGCCACTCCCATCCTCTGGTCATCGACGACGCGCACCCGCGCTGGGGTTCGCAGTTCTGAACACGCCGGGCCGTCCGGCATGACATTTTTACAAAATCTTCATTCGCCATGAGCGCTTTATTTCGATAATCCATGAAATATGGAAATGATGATTCCCGATCAGTTGACCACTCTCGGTCATCCCGTGCGACTCGCGGTGTTCCGGCTCCTGATGCGCCGGTATCCCGATCGCGTCCCGGCGGGTGAGCTTTCGTCGGCCTTGGACGTGAAGCCCAGCACCATGTCGGCCTACCTGGCCGCGCTTCAGAGAGCGGGTCTTGTGGAGCAGACACGGTCGGGCACGTCGCTTCTTTATTCGATCCACATGGCGAGCGTGCGACAGATGTTCGGTTTCCTGCTTACCGACTGCTGCCGCGGCCGCCCGGACCTTTGCACACCGTTTCGCGTGGGAGACACCCCGATGCCCGACCAGAAGTATAACGTGCTCTTCATCTGCACCGGCAATTCTGCCCGGTCCATCTTTGCTGAATCCTTGCTGCGACAGATCGCGGGGGGTCGTTTCGTTGCCTATTCGGCGGGAACGACCCCGAGCTCCGAGCTCAACCCATTCGCGCTCGAGGTGCTGTCTTCCAAGGGGCACGATATCGCACCGTTACGGGCCAAGAATGTCGCCGAATTCTCCGGCCCGGACGCGCCGCGACTGGATTTCGTGTTTACGGTCTGCAATCAGGCTGCGCACGAGGAATGCCCAGCTTGGGAAGGGCAGCCGGTCAACGGACACTGGGGCATGCCCGATCCCGTCAAATCAGTTGGCACACCCGCGGAAAAGGCGCTCGCGTTCCAGAAAGCCTATGGAGATCTGAAACGGCGGATCGAGATTTTTGCGGCACTTCCGATTGATGCGCTTGATCGCATCGCCCTTCAGAACGCTGTGGACGACATCGCCCGTGAAGGCGCGGGAGAGAGCGCATGACGACCTACGCACTTAATGGGCTCGGACGGATCGGCAAGCTGGCTCTGAAGCCGCTCCTGGAGCGCGGGGCCGAGATCGCCTGGATCAACGACGCGGTGGGCGACCCTGAAATGCACGCGCACCTTCTGGAGTTCGACACGGTTCACGGACGTTGGGACGCCGCATTTTCCCATGACGCTGACAGCGTGAAGGTCGATGGCACTCGGCTCCCGTTCATCGGCACGCGCGACCTGAACGCGCTCCCGCTTGAAGGTGTCGACGTGGTGATCGACTGCACAGGCGCGTTCAAGTCGGAAGCCAAACTCGCCCCCTATTTCGAGGCTGGGGTCAAGAAGGTCGTCGTGTCGGCACCGGTCAAGGACGGGCCGACTGCCAATATCGTCATCGGCGTGAACGACGACACATACGATCCGCAAACCCATGACATCGTGACGGCAGCGTCCTGCACCACCAACTGCCTCGCCCCGGTCGTGAAGGTAATCCACGAATCCCTGGGCATCCGTCACGGCTCGATCACGACAATCCACGACGTCACCAACACGCAGACCATCGTTGACCGTCCTGCAAAGGACCTCCGCCGTGCGCGGTCGGCCCTGAATTCCCTGATCCCGACGACGACCGGCTCGGCCACCGCGATCACGCTGATCTATCCGGAGCTTGCGGGGCGGCTGAACGGTCACGCTGTGCGGGTGCCGCTTCTGAACGCGTCGCTCACCGATTGCGTGTTCGAGGTAGAGCGTGAGACGACCGCGCAAGAAGTCAACGCGCTCTTTGCGGCCGCTGCGGCGGACGGCCCCCTCAAGGGCATCCTCGGCTACGAGGAGCGGCCGCTCGTCTCGACCGACTATACCAACGATACACGCTCATCCATCATCGACGCCCCATCCACGATGGTCGTGAACGGAACGCAGGTGAAGGTATACGCCTGGTACGACAATGAGATGGGCTATGCACACCGGCTCGTGGACGTAGCACTTATGGTCGGGGGCGGGCTGTGAGCGAACGGCCCGAGGGCTTGTCCGCCTACATCGCCGTGACGGCAGCCTATTGGGCCTTCATGCTCACGGACGGGGCGCTCAGGATGCTTGTCCTGCTGCACTTCCATACGCTCGGATTCAGCCCGGTGCAGTTGGCCTATCTCTTCGTGCTCTACGAAGTCGCCGGGATGGTCACGAACCTGACCGCCGGCTGGATCGCCGCGCGCTTTGGCCTCACGTCGACGCTCTATGCTGGCTTGTCCATCCAAGTGGCCGCGCTTCTCGCCCTCACGCAGCTCGACCCGAATTGGACCATCGCCGCGTCGGTCGCTTTCGTGATGTGCGTTCAGGGGGCGTCGGGTGTGGCCAAAGACCTGTCGAAGATGTCGTCCAAATCGGCAGTCAAACTGCTCGCCCCGGCCGAGGGCGGGGGCCTCTTTCGCTGGGTTGCGGTTCTAACCGGGTCCAAGAACGCGGTGAAGGGACTGGGCTTTCTGCTGGGCGCTGCACTCCTCGCCACGCTCGGCTTCGTTTGGGCGGTTCTGGTGATGGCCATTGTGCTGGCCGTGATCCTGGTCGCGGTCGTTCTCGCCATGCCGTCGGGCCTGCCGCGCGGACGCAAGGGGGCGAAGTTTTCCGAAGTTTTCTCGAAATCCGCCAACGTGAACTGGCTCTCGGCAGCGCGGGTCTTTCTCTTCGGCGCGCGCGACGTCTGGTTCGTCGTGGGAATCCCGATCTATTTCTATGCTGTCCTGTCGGACGGTACCGAGGCGGGCAACCGGGCCGCGTTCTTCATGATCGGCACCTTCATGGCGCTCTGGATCATCCTCTACGGCGCGGTGCAGGCATCCGCCCCCCGTATCCTGCGCGCCGCAATCCGCCCGGAAGGCGAACTCATCCGCGCGGCCCGAGGCTGGGCCGGCGCGCTTTTCGTTGTGCCGGCCGCGCTGACAGGCGCCACGTTGATCTCGCCGGACCCGCAAACCTGGCTCACGGTGACGCTCGTCATCGGGCTCCTCGTGTTCGGGGTGGTTTTCGCGGTCAACTCTTCGCTCCACTCCTATCTCATCCTTGCCTTCACGCAGTCCGAGAGGGTGACGATGGATGTGGGCTTTTACTACATGGCCAATGCCGGGGGACGACTAATCGGGACGCTTTTCTCCGGCCTTACCTATCAGATTGGCGGACTGCCCCTTGTCCTTGGAACCGCCGCACTCATGGTGGCGCTTGCCGCGCTGACATCGGGCAAGCTGGATGCGACGCCGCAGGAGGTCACGACATGAGCGTATTCGAACGATTCCTCAGCCTTTGGGTTCTGCTGGCGATGATCGGTGGGGTGATCGTCGGGCTGATTGCCCCAGGCCTCGTTGGCGCGATCGCCGTTGCCGAGGTGGCGAGTGTCAACCTTGTCGTGGCGGTCCTGATCTGGGCGATGGTCTATCCGATGATGGTCGGGGTGGATTTCGGCGCCGTCGCAGGTGTCGCGCGACAACCGCGCGGGCTGATTGTGACACTCACGGTGAACTGGCTCATCAAGCCTTTCACGATGGCGCTTCTGGCCGTGCTGTTTTTCGACCATGTGTTCGCCCCCCTGATCGCGCCCGAGGATGCGGCGCAGTACATTGCGGGGTTGATCCTGCTGGGGGCCGCGCCTTGCACCGCGATGGTCTTTGTCTGGTCGCAGCTCACGAAAGGTGATGCGACCTATACGCTGGTGCAGGTCTCGGTCAACGACCTCATCATGGTGGTAGCCTTTGCGCCCATCGTCGCTTTCCTGCTGGGCGTCACCGATCTGTCGGTGCCGTGGGAGACGTTGGTGCTTTCGACCGTTCTCTACGTCCTCCTGCCACTCATCGCGGGTCTTCTTACGCGCCGCCGGCTCGGCACGCAGGTGGCCATCGACGCGTTCTCGGCCCGGGTGAAACCGTGGTCCGTGGTCGGCCTCATCGCGACAGTCGCGATCCTGTTCGGGCTTCAGGGCGAAACGATCCTCGCCAAACCGCTGACCATCGTGCTCATCGCGGTGCCGATCCTGATCCAGAGTTACGGCATTTTCGCGCTGGCCTATGGCGCGGCTTTCGTTCTCAAAGTTCCTCACCGTATTGCGGCCCCCTGTGCGCTTATCGGCACGTCGAATTTCTTCGAACTGGCGGTTGCCGTGGCGATCAGCCTCTTCGGCCTGAACTCGGGCGCAGCTTTGGCGACCGTCGTCGGCGTGCTGGTGGAAGTCCCGGTCATGCTGTCGCTCGTCGCCTTCGCCAATCGCACGCGGGCGAAGTTTCCGGGGCCCGAGTCCGGAACAAAAGCCGGGACCCCCGGTTGAGGAAATGGACAGCGCTTGCTGCGCCGTCCGAATGTCTGGACGCAAGGCAGCGAAGGATTCATGGCCGAAGCCACGCACGTTCACTCCTCAACCCGCACGTTCGACTGGGGCGAGCGCCGCGCAATAGCCGTGCGCGTCTTCAAGCGGATTCAGGAAGACCGGATCAGCCTGACTGCTGCGGGCGTCGCGTTTTTCGGCCTGCTCGCGCTCTTTCCCGCGATCACGGCCATCATCGCCATCGGGGGCCTGTTCTTCGCGCCGGCCGAGATCACGGGCCCCATCGACCGCTTCTCGGATGTTCTGCCCGATGGCGCGGCAAGCATCATCACGGATCAGGCCACGTCGGTCGCCGGGTCGCAGGACGGCGGGCTGGGACTCGCGGCGCTGCTTGGCCTGCTTCTGGCTATCTATTCTGCGTCGAAAGGCGTCACCAACCTCGTCGCGGGCCTCAATGTGGCTTATGCCGAGCGGGAGCAGCGCGGCTTTATCCGCGAACGGCTGACTGTCCTGTCGCTCACCGCCTTCCTCGTCATTGGTGTCGTCGTGGCGCTGGGCGTCGTGCTGGTATTCCCTGCGATCATGAACCTCCTGCCGCTTGGCGAGGTCGGCAAGACCATTGCGCTCGCTGGTCAATGGGCTGCCCTGTTCGTGCTGACCATCGGCGCATTCTCGGTCCTTTACCGCTTCGGTCCGGACCGGGCAAAGGCCCGCTGGTCCTACGTCCTCCCCGGTACTCTGGTGGCTTGCGTGATGTGGATCGTCGCCTCGGCGGGCTTTGCGATCTATGTCGAGAATTTCGGCAGCTATCAGGAGAGCTTCGGCGCACTCGCGGGCGCCATCGTCCTGCTCCTGTGGCTTTGGCTCTCGGCCTTCGTGGTCCTGATCGGTGCGGAACTCAATGCCGAAATCGAAGCGCAGCGCCATCGCGACACCACAGCGGGCGAGTCGCAGCCCTTGGGTGAACGGGGCGCGGTGAAGGCCGACACCTATGCTGGTTCCGACTGACCGGGGCGGGTCGTCGCATCACCGGTGACCTTGAGTCCGAAGCATTTGGTGGACCGACGCGCTATCCCCCTCATCGAGGCGCAGTCATGCGACACAATCCCTTTCGTCGAAGCCGGCTTCGGCCACAACGTCGAGACGATCCCCGGAATGACGCCCGCGGGTGTGACCCCGGTGAAATCGCCCGAGGGCGAGAGCTTTGACCTCTTCGTAGAGGAAAAGGGCCTCTGCGGCCTGCAAACGTCGATGCGCTACACGCTCGGTATGGTGGCACGTGTTCAGGCGGGTGCCCGCGGACAAATTCGAACAGGTCGCGGGCGTGAACCACAAGGGCCTGGCCCGTGACACGATGAGCACCCTTCTGCGTGAAGTCGCCCGGTCCGCCTGCTTGTGAGCCGTCACTCGGTGACGAAACCGTATTCGTCCAGCTCTTCGGGTGAGAGAAGGTAGATGCGGTCTGGCGGGGTGCGCATGGCGTGTTCCATGATTCCCAGCCCGATCCCCATGCGGGCCAGATAGGCCATCACTTCGGCCTGCCCTCGCTGAACGTCCTCCACCGCCATGAAGGCGGGGAGGATGGTGCTTTCGCCGAAATAGTGCTGGTGAACGCCAAGCCGCCCGGTGGATGTGACGCTGCGCTCCACGCCCCCCGCGAAAATATAGGGGCACGCGGAGAGGCAGACCGCACCGTCGCCGACAATGGTGGCGATGCTGGAATCCCGGATCACCTCGCCGATTTCCAGCGCGTCCGAGACGGAACCGCCCGTGCTGTCCAGTTGCACGGTTTCCACGACCTGACCGGCACCCGCGCGGGTGGCAAGATCCTGACCGATCCGCGCACCGTCACCCGGAGCGATCTGTCCGGTGAGCGTGACCGTGGCCCCGTTTCCCGAAATCTCCAGCCGCTCCGGCATCGGCCCGGTTTCGGGCGTCTGCCCCGGTCGTGTCGCGGGTGCGCGGTCGGGCGAATAGGGGCGGGTCGAGGGTCCGGACGGTCCCGGGCTGGTCAGCGGATCTATCCGGGGCATGCTGCCCGCCAGATCGGTGATGAGCAGCGCTGCGGCGATGGCCACCTGCACGCCAACGATGGCCGCGATTGCGCGGCGGATTCCTTGTGGACCGGGCTGGGACGTCTCGGCCATCTCAGTCGACAGCCCGAACGTGGCGTTTGTCGTCCTCGCGGTCCGGGGGCGTCGGGTCGGGCGTGCCGTGTGCCAGGTCGAGCGCCCGCGCGGCATCCAGCGCTGCGCGCATCTCGGCCACTGTCATGGTATCCTCGATGCTCTGGACCCCGCGCCCTTGCCGGATCGCTGCATGGGTCACCATGAGCACGAAAACCAGAACGGCAGGCAACAGGTCGATGGCGATGGCCCCGGCCCAAGAGGGCACGAAATTGCCCGCATAACGGATCACGGCATCGGCGGCCGACAACGGCGTATACTCGATCTCCTGCGCATCGGGCAGCGCAGAGACCTCGGCCGCCGCCGTCTCAAGCGTCGAGGCCCGGTCGGCCAGCAGATTCATGACACTTTCGATGGTCGATTGCTGGCTCGCACGCCCTGCGGCGGAACTCGCGTCGAGATCGGGAAGCACGACGCTGTCGCGCAGATCCGCAGCCGCGCGCGCGACGAGCGGCGCGACGTTGAGCTGACGCAGCTCGGCGATCAGGCCGGACAGGCGCACGGCCTCTTCCGCGAACCGGACCGAACGGCCCTCCACCGCGCCCGGTTCCACGGTCAGTGCCCGCATCCGGCTCAGAACGGCGTTGCCCTGTTGGAATGCCTCTTCGACGGCCTGATCCTGCGCCGCGATCTGGGCCTCCAACCCGGTGAGTTCGGCGGATTTCTGGGTGAGCACGCGGAAGACCGCGCCCCGTCCCGGCAGGCCCGAGAGATTGCCGTTGTCCTCCTGCGCCGAGAGGTCCTCGAACGTCTCGCGCGCACGCGCCACATCACGTTCGAGCGCCTGACCGGCGATTGTCTTGGAATGGGCGCGTTCCAGGGCGGTCTGGTAGTCCTGCACCGTGTGGGCAAGGTGCTGCTCCACCGCAGCCGCGCCTGCGAGCGCTGCCGCGTTCAGCCAGGACGACATCGCCACGATCGCGAGTGACCCGAGCGCCATCGACAGCATGAGCCCGATCCGCGAAGCGGCGGTACGCATCGCGGGCAAGAGGCGCATCATGTAGGACCAGAAGACGAAGATCCCGACGGAGACCGCAAGCGAATAGGACAGCGCGGCAAAGGTCGTCCACGCCCCGCTGTCGTCAAGCAATGATCGGACCCCGAGGTAGGTATAGATCCCGGAGGCCGCCGCGAGTACGCCGAGCGCCACGCCGGTAAAGCTGTCGAGCCAGGTCAGGTGGCCGGTCAATTCACGCGCATAGCGCGTCCCCTCGCGCTCAACCGGGCGCGCCGTCTTTTCGTCTTGCGTCACGGAAAACCCCCACCGGACAACCCTTAATTGTTAAAGATGTAGGGCGTGCGCGGCTCTGCGACAACGCAACGCGGCGTGAATGGCGGCCCTTCGCCTATTTCTGGTCGGGTTGAAACCCGGTCTTGGCGGCACGTCTGCGCCCGAGTCCGGTCTCTCCCGGACCCTGCGCCGCAAGGATCAAGAGACCCCCGGCGATGGCCCAGTTCTTGACCATGATCGTCACCTGCCACGGGTCCGCGCGAAGCTGGAAGTGGAAGTAACTGGTGAAGATGCAGTAGCCCGCCAGCGCCAGTGCCCAGAAACGTATGCCGGGCCCGGTGATGAGCGCGACGGAAGCGACCAGGTTGAAGGCCGCGACCGGCCAGATCAGCCAGCCCGGGAGCCCGATACCCGTAATCATCTCGACCACAGGGGCGGGATCGCCAATCTTCTGAATCGCGCCTCCGAAGAACAGGAGCGCGATGAGAAGACGACCGATCAGGTTGAGAAGGTCCGACATGAGGCGGTCATGTCAAAGCCCGTGCCGGATCACAAGGCTCCCTCCCGAGGTTGTGCGACGGCGTGCCAAGGATCGGAAATTTTTCGCTCAAAGCGCATTTCACTTCGCGACTGGCACAGGTGCGGCTATTGGTAACGGAAAGGTGAGCAGTTTGCCGGAGGTCACATTGAAATATCGGATCGCACTATTCCTGTGCCTGACGCCTGTTACGGCTCTTGCCGCTGCCGGCGGGGTTGGGGAAGGCTTCGGCGCGGATGATTGGCTCCGTAAATGGCCGGTCCTGCTCCTTGTGTTGGGTTCAGTGATGGCGATGACCGGGTTCCTGTCGATCAAGATATTTCGCCGCGCCCGCGCGCAGAAGGAACCCAAGGAATGAGAACCGTTTTCTTCGCACTGGCCCTCATGCTCGCCTCTCCAACCGCTGCGCTCGCTTTCTGCGGTGGATGGAATTCTCCGGTCGCGCCCGGATTCGACGGATCGAGTTGGGGGGAGAAGTGGCCCGTTCTGGCGGCCATCCTCACCTTCGTCGTTCTGTTCAGCACATTCGTCGTGCGCCGTGTCTCGCTCATGCGCGACATGCCCGAGGAGGCCTGATCCATGTCGCAGCTGATGATCCAGTTCCGCCGGTTCTTCCGGTTCGAAGGCGTGCCCCTTCAGGTCGTTCTCGTGACCGCCTTCATCTCATACGTCCTTCAGATCAATGCCATCGTCGGGGGCGAGCCGCTTTACCTCATCGCTTTCTTCACACTTTTGCCTTGGATACCGCTCGCGATGTTCGAGGGAATCTGGAAGGTGAAGAACTACTCCATGATTGCCGTTCTGGGCCTGTTCACGGTGCTTCAGATCGGTCATTTCGCCGAGCACCTTATCCAGGTAATCCAGCTCAACGTGCTGAATGGCACCGTGGCCTGCCCACCGCCCATTGATACAATCGAGAACGCAGGCCGTGCGATCGAGATGGGGCTGCGGGCCATCGGGTCGGAACCGAGCTATTATTCCGTAGAACGCATCGCCAAAGCCGGTGCGGACGGGATGCCACTGCTGGACGCCAATGGTGAATACCTCGTCGGCCCGGCGGCCTGCGCCATTTTCGGACAGCTCGACCTCGAAGTCGTCCACCTCGTTTGGGAACTTGTGGGGTATTTCGGCACCGGAATGGTGCTGTTGTTCTTTCCGCGCAACAAATGGCTCTTCATCGCCCTGCTCGCCCTTTCGTGGCATGCGCTGGAGCACCTGACGATCACCTATTTCTACTATTTCGACCAGGCTGCCGTCTGGCCGGGGTTCCAGCAGCTTTGGGCGACCGTTCCCGTGTCTGGCAACAGCTACATGGCCGTTCCGGCCGGGCAGGTGGAAACCATGCTCAACTTCTATCAGGCAGGTGGCAAGTTCGGGCTGATGGCAAACAACGGCCTTTTCGAACAACTTACCGGCTTCAACGGAATGCCGGGACGGGCCGAGCTTCACATGGGTTACAACCTGGCTATCACCGTGCCGACCGTCATCGGGTTCCTCGTCGAACTGCGCAAACTGCGCTCGCGCTACCTTGAGCAGACATTCCGGGAGCTCTCTATCGACGAGGTGACGCGCCTGAGCCAGATGGTCGAGGACGTGGCTTTCCACAAGGAACAGATCATTCTGAAAGAGGGCGATCCAGCGACCCACTGCTTCCTCATCAAGGAGGGCAAAGTGGATATCGTGATCGACTACGGCGGCCCAGGCGAAAAGAAGGTGGCGGAACTGCGCGATGGCGCGCTTCTCGGTGAGATGGGGCTTCTTGACGGCAAGCCGAGGTCGGCAACAGCTGTGGCCGTCGGCCATGTGTCCTGCCTCAAGATCGACGCCGTGACCTTCGCCGACCTCATGGATCCGACGCAGGGCGAATTCCGGTCTGAAGCGACGATGCAGCAGGTCATGCGGATCGCCGAAATCCGCAAGCTCGGCCCGGCTTGACCGACGAAGTGAATTAAGGGACCCCGGGCGGACAGGCCCGGGTTTTTCTTGGGTATGAGCAGGAAACTCTCCATTGGGATCGCGGGCGCCGGGATCGGCGGACTGGCCGCTGGGGCCTTTCTCGCCCGCGCCGGCCATACGGTCGAGCTGTTCGATCAGTTCGATGCCCCCGCGCCCGTCGGGTCCGGTCTTGTCTTGCAGCCGGTCGGGCGTGCTGTTCTGGCGGAACTTGGAGTTCTGGAAAAAGCCGAAGCGCAGGGAAAGGCGCTGACTCGGATCGAGGGTACGAGCGTTCAGACGACAGGCGTCGTGCTCTCGGCAGACTACGGCACCGATCCGGCCCATCAGGGACTTGGCATTCACCGGGCGAGCCTGTTTTCGGTGCTCCACGATGCCTGTGTCGTTCAGGGCGCGACCCTTACGCCGGGGTCGACGGTGCTCGGGCGAGACGGGCAGCGCTTTGTTCTGGAGGGTGGTGCACGCACCGCATCCTTCGACATCCTGATCGACGCGAGTGGGGCTGGATCAAGGCTGTCCCCGATGACCGCGCGGGCGTTGCCCTATGGTGCTTTGTGGGCTGTGGTGGACTGGGTGCCCGGCGTGATCGCCCCGGATCGGCTTACCCAGCGCTATAGTTACGCGGACCGGATGATGGGCGTGCTGCCCATCGGAACACCCTCCGGCGCGACAAGCCCGAAGGCCGCGCTTTTCTGGTCGCTTCCATCGGATGGCCATCCGGCCTGGGTCGCCGCCGGGCTGGACGCCTGGAAATTCGCAGCGCAGACGCATTGGCCGGAAGCCTGGGATTTCGCCGCGCAGATCGCGACACCCGGCGACTTCACGATGGCGCGCTACGGGCACGGGACACTTGTGCAGCCAGTGCGGGACGGAATCGTCCATATCGGGGACGCGGCTCATCGCACGTCGCCACAGCTGGGGCAGGGGGCCAACATGGCGTTGCTGGACGCCTCGGCATTGGCCTGGGCGCTGGAGCGGCACCGTGACCTCGATGACGCGCTGCGGACCTATGCCCTCTCTCGGCGCTGGCATGTCTGGGGATACCAGCTTTTGTCCGCGGCCTTCACCCCGCAATACCAGTCCGATTCCCGCGCGCTCGCGGTTCTTCGCGACCGGCTTCTTTATCCATTGTCGACCATCCCGCCAGTGCCGGCGCTGCTCGCGCGCCTTGTGCGGGGGACGCTCCTGCCGCCTATCGCAGGGCGTCGGCGAGAAAGTCCCACACGAACCTGAGCCGACGGTTCTGATGAATGTCGCGGTGGGCGACGAGCCAGATCGGAAAGGTCAGCGGCGTCTCCCCGTCCCACACGCGCACGACACCCGGATCGTCGTCGCCGATCCGGGCATCCAGCATCCCGATCCCCATGCCGCGTTTCACCAGCGCCCACATGACGAGGAAGTTTTCGGTATGCACAGGGACGTTCGCCTCGGTGATCGGGAAACCCATCTGCTGCAACGTGCCGAGGAACTGGCCGGAGCGGTCGAGCCCGACGAACCGCGATGCAGCGAAATCCGCTTTGCTCTGTATCGGACCAAGCGAGGCAACGTATTCCGGTGAAGCGAACATGCGCGCTTCCGCGTCACGAATTTTCCGGGCGATCAGGTCGGGTTCCTCGGGCCGGAAATTGCGGATCGCAATGTCGGCCTCGCGGCGCAGGAGGTCCGAGGCGGTGTTCGAGACGACGATGTTCACCGTGATTCGGGGTTCCGCTTCGCTGAGCCGCTCCAGGATCGGCGGGAGGATGAGACCGGCATAGGCGTCGGAGGCGCTGATCGTCACCGGGCCGTCCATCGCGTCGTTCTGGCCGAAAGCGACATTCGACAGCCGGCCCGCCGCCTCGCCCATCGCGCGAGCGTGTTCGATCATTGCATGACCGGCGGGCGTGAGTTGCATCCCCCGGCCCGCGCGTTCGAAGAGTGTGACGCCGAGTTCCTCCTGCAATGCCTCGACCTGGCGCCCCAGCGTGGGCTGGGCGAGGCCAAGCGCGCGGGCGGCGGCAGAGAGCGAGCCCTCTTCGGCTGTCACAAGGAACGCACGGGCGCGGTTCCAGTCGAAACTGACGTTTTTCCAATCCATACGGATATGCATACAAATTCTACAACATTGGTCAATTTTGTTGAGTTTGCCAACGGGCTAAAACATCCTCACCGGCCAACGAGAGGCCGACCAACATTCAAAACCAAGTCGGGACTGACCGCCGGAGCATCCGTTGCACCGGACCGATGCCCCATTGCCCGAAAGGACCAAGTCATGAAAGTCTTCAACGATCCCACTTCCCGCGGCTATGGCCGCCTCGCCGGCACCCTTTACGCCTCCATCGCCGTCTTCGGTGCCTTCGCCATCGGTTACGTGCCGAGCCAGATCGTCACCGGCGATCCGGCGGGCACGATGGCGAACCTTGTCGCCAAGCGCGGCCTCTACAACGCAGGTATCGGCGCCGACACTCTGGTCATGCTGATCGAGGTCATGACGATGACCATGCTGTTCCAGATCTTTCGCCGCACGAACGAGACGCTGGCCTTTGCCGCCATGCTTGCCCGGTTCGCGATGGTGGCCGTGATGGGCGCGATGCTTCTGTTTCAGGCCGGGTTGACCAGCCTAGCGACCGGCGAGATCGCGGCCAGTGACGAGATCAGGAACGCGCTCGCCGCGCTGATGATCGACACACACCATGCCGGGATCTGGGTCTGGCAGGCGTTCTTCTGGATGCACCTGTTGTTGCTCGGTGCGCTCGTGCTGAAATCCGGTCTGGTCCCGCGTCTGTTCGGCTATGGCCTGATCGTCGGCAGCTTCGGCTACATCCTCGACAGCCTCTATGCCTTTGCCTTCCCGGATGTCGACTGGCTCGGAACCCTGCGCATCGGCTTCCTCGTTATCGTCACCCTGTCCGAAGTCGGCTTTGCCCTTTGGCTCGCAATTCGCGGGCCGAAGGAGGCCGCCCGGCTGAACCCGGCGCTGGCCGCAGCCTGACCCACACCTCGAAAGGAACCAGAACCATGAAACGCATCTGCATCATCGGCATCTCCGGCAAACTGGGTCAGTACATGACCGAACACGCGCTCAAGCTCGGCTACGACGTCCAAGGAGTCTGCCGCCCCGAGAGCGTCGGGAAACTCGACCGCTTCGGCGACAAGATCAAAGTCTTTCCCGGTCGGACCAACGACCGGGAGGTGATCCGGGAGGCGGTCGCGGGCTGCGACGGGGTCCTCACCGTGCTTGCCCCCTGGGGGGTCGACGACTACGCCTCGGGCACCGCCAAGGCCGTGCTCGACCACGCCGAACCCGGTGCCCGGCTGGTGTTTTCCTGTGGCTGGCACATCTCGCTGGACGGTCAGGACCAGTACGGGTGGAAGATCAAGGCGGCGCTCGCGGTGGGCAAACTGGCCCGTCTGGCCCGGCTCGTCGACATCGACGATCAATACCGGGCGACCGATGCGATCTTTGCCTCGAACCGGCTCTGGACCGTGGTGCGCGGCTCGGACCTGGAAGAGGGCGAGAGCCAGGGACTTCCGGTCTGGTCCGAACATACGCAGGATCCCGTGCTCGCCTCGAACATCACGCGGCGCATCGACTTCGCCCTGTTCATGGTCCACGCGCTGACGAACGACACGCTGATCCACAAGGCCCCGGCGATCGTCAGCCGCATGTCGCAATCGGCGGTTGCCGCATCACAAGCCCGCGCCGCCTGATTTGTGTCAGAGCCCGCGACACAAGGCCCTCCGGCACGCCGGGGGGCCTTTTTCGTGACCGCTCGATACGGTTACCGTGGCGCGTCCGAAATCCCGGCATCGTGACTCTTATCCAGTCATCACAGACGAATTACCGCACAAGAATTGGGCAAATTCTGCACCGCAGCGAAAATGCCTTGGTCGCGGCCAAGGGTTTCTTGAGAGGTCGACAGCACCAGTTATGTTGAACTCAGGAGGACGGAAACGTCTTCCACGAAGTCTTCCCGATTTCGGGAAATAAACAACAGAGCCGCCCGATCCGTCCCGTGACCTCCTCCCCACGACGATGGATCGGGCGGTACTTTTTTTGTTCGCCGGGCAACCGCAGCGTTGCCAAATTCTTCAGTACATTCCGGATGCTTTCAGTGCAGGTTTTATCTGCGGCAATCCAAACCTCGTGGATAACCAGTGCAGGCACAGAAAAAGAGCTCATGCCGAGTCACCAGCGCCCGAAATTTAAGCGGAAGTTCATCGCGCCGGGTCAATTCTGAGGCATACTCTCCGGGAGAGAGATTCGGGACCGGTTCTACTGGACCGCCGATTACATTTGACCAAAAGCTTCCGAGGCTTTGAAAACAAAGGAGACTCAATCGTGTTTCATCGCGCTATTCTCGCCACCGCAGCCGTTACGCTGTTTGGTGGCGCGGCATCGGCCCAGACGGAAGTTCCTTTCGCACTCGACTGGAAATTCGAAGGCCCCGCCGCACCCTACTTCGTCGCCATCGACAAGGGCTACTTCGAAGACGCTGGACTTTCGGTCGAGATCGCGGCGGGCTCCGGTTCCCTCGACGCAATTCCGAAAGTCGCCACGGGTGCCTTTCCAGTCGGTTTCGCGGATATCAACTCACTCATCAAGTTTCTCGATCAGAACCCGGGCGCACCGGTGATCGGGGCCATGATGGTCTATGACAAGCCACCCTTCGCGGTCATCGGGCGCAAGTCGCAGGGGGTCTCGGAACCTGCCGACCTCATGGGCAAGATCCTTGGCGCCCCGCCGCCTGACGGAGCCTGGGCGCAGTTCCCGATCTTCGCTGCCGAGAACGACCTCGACATGGATGCGATCACGGTGGAGCCGGTGGGCTTTCCGACCCGCGAACCCATGCTGGCCGAAGGTGCCGTGGATGCCATCACCGGCTTCTCGTTCTCGTCCTATCTGAATCTCGTGCGTCTCGACGTGCCGGAGGACGACATTTCGACCATTCTGATGGCTGACTACGGCGTCGATCTCTACGGTAACGCGGTTATCGTGAACACCGAGTTCGCGGCGGAAAACCCGGAGATCATCAAAGGCTTTCTCGAAGCCGTGGCGATGGGCTGGAAAGACGCGATCGCCGATCCTGCCGGCGCCATCGAGAGCCTCATCGAGCGCAACCCCGCGGCCGATGCGGAACTTGAACAGCGTCGTCTGCAGCTTTCCATCGATGCCAACGTGATGACCGACTATGTGGCCGAAAACGGCTTTGGCGGTATCGACGAGGCGCGCATGGACAGCGCCATCGAACAGATCGGGACGACCTACGAGTATGCGACCGAACCGATGGCCTCGACCTACTTTACCGAGGACTACCTGCCCGAAGGCGGCTTCTCGCTGAAGTAAGACACAAGGGCGCGGGGGACTCTCCCGCGCCCCAACAAGACAAGGGGGCGGGGCAGATGTATCCCATGATCAATATCGAGGGCGTGCGCCACGCCTACAAGACGCCGAGCGGCCCGCTGCCGGTTCTTGACGGCCTTGAACTGTCGGTCGAAGAGGGCGGCTTTGTCGCCGTCGTGGGTCCGTCGGGCTGCGGCAAGTCCACGCTCACGCGGCTCGTCGCGGGATTGATGAAGCCGGACCACGGCCGCGTCATGCTGCACGGTGAGGTGGTTTCAGGCCCGCGCTCTACTGTGGGTATGGCGTTCCAGAACCCGGTCCTGCTCGAGTGGCGCACGATCCTCGAGAACATCATGCTGCCGCTCGAAATCGTTCCGACCAAAATGTCGAAGTCCGAGCAGAAGGACCGCGCGAATTACCTGCTCGACCTCGTCGGCCTCACTGGCTTCGGCGACAAGCGACCGTCCGAGCTTTCCGGCGGGATGCGTCAACGGGCGAGCCTGTGTCGTTCGCTCGTCCACAAGCCGGAGGTGCTGATCCTGGACGAACCCTTCGGCGCGCTCGACGCCTTCACGCGCGAGGATCTTTGGCAGACCATGCACAAGGTCAAGGCCGAGGAACCGTTCACCGGCGTGCTCATCACCCATGACCTGCGCGAGTCGATCTTCTTGGCCGATCAGGTGGTGGTTCTGAGCCAGCGCCCGGCCATGACCCAGTATGTCCTCGACGTGCCGAGCGACGGGCCGCGCACGCTTGACGATCTCTACACGGCGGAGGCCTCAGACCGGCTCAACATTCTGCGCCATCAGATCGAAGTCGCGCAGGGCCGCGCCCCGGCGGACGCGTAAGGAGGCCCCCATGGCTTATGTTCCCGATCCCGTCGCCAAGCGCGAGACTCCGACCGGCGGCGGCATGGGCCGCGTCCTGACGTCCCGCGCCGTCCTTGCCCCGCTGATCGCCATGGTCCTTTTCGTCGCGTTCTGGGAGTTCCTCGTCTGGGCGAACGGCTGGCCCGACTACGTCATGGCCTCCCCGTCGGACCTGCCTCCGGCCTACGCCGAATACTGGGGCCTGTTCATCAAGATGGGGTGGCAGACCCTGTGGCGGACCGTCGTCGGGCTCGTACTTGCCGTGATCGTTGGCTTGCTCCTTGGTATGGTCATGGGCTTTTCGCGCCTGATGCGCGACGCGCTTTACCCGTTGCTGGTCGGCTTCAACGCGATCCCGAAGGCGACGGTGGTGCCGATCGTCGCGCTGATGTTCGTCGGCGCGCATGATTTCAACACCATCCTGATCGCCTTCATGATCTCATTCTTTCCCATCGCGGTCTCGGTCTCGATCGGATTGTCGACGCTGGAGCCGGAATACCGCGACATCCTGCGCGCCCTTGGTGCGAGCCAGGCCACGATTTTCTGGAAGATCGCCCTGCCCAAGACCCTGCCCGAATTCTTCGGTGCCATGAAAGTGGCCGTGACGCTCGCCTTCATCGGGACCAACTTGATGGAGATCGTCTCTCCCCACGGTCGCGGGCTTGGTGCGCTGTTCGACAGCGGCAAGACCAACTCGGACTACCCCCTCATGTTCGCGGTTCTCATTGCTCTCGCGATACTGGGGATCGTCCTGTATTATGTGGTGGTCGCGCTCGAGAAGATTTTTGCGGGTTGGGCCGACCGGCAGGGCGGATGATTCACGAAGAACGTCTTTCAGCGCGAGCAGAAGGATGACGGCATGGAGTTGACCGGGAGTGTTGCTTTCGTGACCGGCGCAAGCGGTGGTCTCGGCGCGCATGTGTGCCGCCGATTGGTCGACGAGCAGGTTCGGGTCGCCGTCGGGTATCGCGATGGGCGCGACCGGGCCGACGCGCTCTGCGCCGCCCTGCGCGACATCGGCGGCGAAGCCGAGCCGGTGCAGGTTGACCACACCGATCCGGCCTCGGTGGCGGCCAGCGTCTCGGCCGTCGAGCAGCACTTCGGTGCGCTCGACATTCTCGTGAACAGTGCGGGGATGGCGTCGGGCAGCCATTCCATCGCGCCCGGAGATCTTGAGGCGTTCACCCCTGAAATCTGGGATGAAATGGTCCGTGTGAACCTGAACGGCCCCTACTACCTGACGCGGGCCGCCACGCCGTTGCTGCGGGCCTCGCGTTGGGGCCGGGTCGTGAACGTGGGCTCGACGATAGGCCATGGCACTTGGGGCGGAGCGGCGGCTTATGCGCCCAGCAAGGGCGCGGTGGTGTCGCTCACTCGCTTTCTCGCCGCCGCATTGGCCCCTGACATCACCGTCAATTGCGTTTCGCCGGGGTTGATGGAAGGCACCCGGATGTCCGGTGGCGCACCAGAGGATTTCGTGGCGTCTTGGAAAGATCGCGCTGCCCTGCGAGCGACGACCGGGCTCGACGACGTGGCGCAGCAGATCGTTTCTTTCTGCAAGAGTGCGACCATGACCGGGCAGGAAGTGATCGTGGACGGCGGCATTCACTTTCACTGAAACTCGCCCATCCGGAAACGAAAAAGGCCGGGATGTACCCGGCCTTTTCTTTTTCACCTGCAAGGCTGGTTAGTTCGTTATGATCTCCGGCCCCATCAGCGTTGTAGGCAGCCATGTGGAGATGATCGGGATATAGGTCACCAAGATCAGGAAGACGAAGAGGATGGCGAGGAACGGCAGGGCCGCTCTGACCACTTTCATCATCGGCATCCCGGCTACGCCCGAGGTCACGAAGAGGTTCAGGCCCACGGGTGGCGTGATCATCCCGATTTCCATGTTCACCACCATGATGATCCCAAGGTGGATCGGGTCGACGCCGAGTTCGATCGCGATAGGGAACACTAGCGGCGCGACGATCACGATGAGGCCCGACGGCTCCATGAACTGCCCGCCGATGAGCAGGATCACGTTTACGACGATCAGGAACATGATCTTGCCGAAGCCTGCCGAGAGCATGGCGTTGGCGATCTGTTGCGGGATCTGTTCGTCGGTCAGGACGTGCTTCAGGATCAGCGCGTTGGCGATGATGAACATCAGCGTGATCGTCAGTTTCCCCGCCTCGAACAGCGTGTCCCGCGTGTCCTTGTGCCAAAGTGATGTGACAAGGGCCTGCGGCTTGGACAGGAGCGACTTCTTCACCCCGTCGTTATTCGCCTCGGCCAGCGGCCCCATGTCGCGGTAGATGAATGTCGCCACGATGAAGGCATAGACGGAGGCGACCGCAGCGGCCTCGGTCGGCGTGAAGATCGCGCCGGTGACGCCCGGAATGCCGTAGATGCCAACCATGATGATGACGATCAGGAGCAGGCCCCAAAGCGCGTCGCGGAAGGACAGGTAGATTTCCCGCCAGCCTGCAAAACTGCCCGCCGGCATGTTGCGGATGCGCGCGATGACGTAGATCGCGATCATCAGCATGAGGCCCGCCATGATGCCGGGGATCACGCCGGCGAGGAACATGCGGCCCACCGACACCTCGACCGACGAGGCGTAGACGACCATCACGATGGACGGCGGGATCAGGATACCGAGGGTGCCCGCGTTGGCGATGACGCCTGCCGCGAAGTCCTTCGTATAGCCCTGCTGGCGCATCGCTGCGATGACGATGGAGCCGATGGCGACCACGGTGGCGGGCGACGAGCCTGAGAGCGCGGCGAAGAGCATGCAGGCAAAGACGCCCGCGATGGCCAGACCGCCGCGGAAGTGGCCCACGACCGCGATGGCGAAGCGGATGATCCGTTGTGCCACGCCGCCTGTCGACATGAAGGACGACGCGAGGATGAAGAACGGGATCGCGAGCAGCGTGTAGTGGCCCGCCATCGCCTGATAGAAGCTCTGCGCGACCGAAGCGAGCGAGGTGTCCGAGAACACCAGCAGGAACAGCACCGACGAAAAGCCGAGCGCGACCGCGATAGGCACCCCGATCAGCAGAAGCCCGATGATCAGGACAAAAAGAATTGCGACGTCCATGGATCAGTCCTCTACACGGGCGGCTGCGACATCGTCTTCCATCTCGTGGGAAACGATGAGGCTTTCGGATTTGCCACGGACGATACGCACCGTGGCCTGAATGAAGCGGAACAGGAGCAGGCCGGTGCCGATCGGCAGCATGGCGTAGGGAATGACGCGCGGCAGCTTGTCGTATTCTTCGCCGAAGTTGATCCAGTCCTCGAGAAACTTGAGGAAACCGGGCATCGGCACCTGATCGGTGACGAAGAAGGCGCGGTCGCGCGTGCCGGTATCGAAGCCCACCGGGAACCAGCGGCCCTCGGTCTGCCAAAGGCCTGCATAGGGGGCCCAGTAGTCCCAAGCGCCCTTGAAGAGCAGGAAGGCATAGGCGAGGCAGATCGCGGCGGAGATCAGGGCAAGCACCCTGCGCGGGCGAGTTGAGAGCAGGCCCGTGATGGCATCGACGCCCAGATGCATCGTCACGCGCACCCCGTAACTCACGCCGAGAAGCACGAGCCAGGCAAAAAGGATCAGGGTGACTTCGAGCCCCCAGATCAGCGATTCATTGAAACCGTAGCGAAGGACCACGTTGACGAAGGTCACGATGGTCATGAGGCCCAGGATGACGGCAATCGCCGTTTCCTCGAAGCCCCGGCGGTGTCCCGGCGCGCTCATGGCGGACGTCCCCCGAACCTGTGTTGAAATGGATGGAAAAAGGGCGGCCCGGACGCATGGCCCGCGCCGCCCTGCGCGCATGTATTACATGCTGGCGTTGATCTCTTGTGCGGCAGCGATGTTGTCGGCGCCTACGTCGCCTTCGAACTGCTCCCACACCGGTTTCATTGCGTCGACCCAGGCCTGACGCTGCTCCGGCGTCAGCTCGCGGATCACGCCGCCAGCGTCGAGGATGGCCTGACGGTTGTCAGCATCGACCTCGGCAATGGCTGCGTTGCGCTCCTCGGTTACCTCATCGAGGATCGTGGTGAACTGCTCACGCACGTCGTCGTCGAGGCTGTCGAGCCAATCGACCGATGCCACGACCATGTAGTCGAGAAGACCGTGGTTGGTCTCGGTGATGCCGTCCTGAACTTCGAAGAACTTCTGCCCGTAGATGTTGGACCAGGTGTTCTCCTGCCCGTCGACAACGCCGGTTTGCAGCGCGCCGTAGACTTCGGAGAAAGCCATCGGCTGGGGCGAGGCGTCGAGCGCTTCCATCTGCGCGACGAGCACGTCGGACGGCTGCACACGGAACTTGAGGCCAGCGGCGTCAGACGGCATTTCGAGCGGCTTGTTGGCCGAGAACTGCTTGAGTCCGTTGTGCCAGAACGCCATGCCCTGAAGGCCGCGGCGCTGCATCGCGTCTTTCATGCCTTCGCCGGTTTCGGATTTCTGGAACGCTTCCACGGCATTCATGTTCTTGAACATGAAGGGCAGGTCGAAGATGCGGTAGACCTTGGTGAAGGTCTCGAATTTCGACAGCGACGGCGCGGCGAGCTGAACGTCGCCCTGAAGCATGGCTTCAAGCACCTGGTCATCGTTGTAGAGCGTCGAGTTGGGGTAGACCTCCATGCAGGCGGTCCCGTCCATCTCGGCGTTCACGCGCTCCATGAGAAGGCTCGCGGCGATGCCCTTGGGGTGCTTGTCGGTGTTGGTAACGTGGCTGAACTTGATCACCATTTCACCGTCGTCGCAGGCGGCGATGGCGGCGGTACCGGCGAATGTGCCGGCGGCGAAGGTGGCGGCTGTAAGTGCCGTTGTCAGGACTTTCATGATCTCTCCTCCATGTATCTCCCGGCCCCGAAGGGTCCGCAGCTATGTGGCGAGGAGTCATGCAAAGCGGCAAGGGCTGATTTGACGCAGGGACATGACGAGAAAAAGACAAATATTATCAGTTATTTAACGGATACTATTCCAGGCCGTTAGCGGACGGGTGCGCCAAGGTGTGCGCAATCCCGCACGATGTTCGCGCCAGTCTGTGCGAGATTTCGCACACTTCGAGTCGTCCAGAGTTCTCCTAGATGTTGCGCGCCTTTGGTGCGCTCAGCCCTAATTGCTTTCAAGCCACGCAGGCTCTGGAAAGCGAGCCCTCCACGCCCCCCGAGGCAGAGAACAAGTGTGCGGATCAAATCCGAAAGTCTTCAGGTTTGATCCCATGCCGCGCGAGCTTGTCATAAAACGTCTTGCGCGGGAGTTTGAGGCTGCGCGCGGCTTCGGTCGCCTGACCTCCGTGGTTGCGCAGCGCTTCGATGAGAAAGGCGCGTTCAACTTCGGCCATGCGCTCGGCAAGCCCGATGTCGCCATCGCCGACCGGCTCGGCGATCCCCATGGCATAGCGCATGGCGGCGTTCATCAGGGCGCGGGCGTTTCCCGGCCAGTCCTTTGACATCAGGCGTTGAGTCACCTCGGTCGGAATCTCGGGCATCGGCAGGGCTGCCTGTTCGCAGGCGATCTCAACATAATGGCGGAAGAGGACGGGAATATCCTCGCGACGTTCCTTCAGTGGCGGGATGTGGATTCGGGCGGCCTCCAGCCGGTAATACAGATCCGGGTTGAAGGTGCCCCGGTCCGCCATCGCCGCGAGGTCCTGATAGGTGCCCGCGAAAACACGCGGGGCTGCGGGGGTTTCGAGTCGTTCGAGCAGGGCGAACTGGGTGGGTTGTGACATGCCCGCCACCTCGTCCACGAAGATCGAGCCGCCTTCCGCATCTTCGAATGTCGCCGCAAGGGAGTCCGGGGTCGTTCCCGCGCCCGCGATCTTGATGAAGGGCCCGCGCGATTGGGCGGACAGCAGGTGAACGACTTCGGCCATTTTCGAGGTGCCGACCCCCGGCTCGCCCGTGATCAGCACATCCGCCATCGTCCGGGCGACAGCGCGGGCATCGGCGCGCATCTTTTCCGACAGGGCCGATGTCCCGCGCAGGAGGCGAGCGGCTGCGTCCCCGGCCTCGACCTGCGCTTTCAGTGATCGGTTTTCCAGAACGAGGGCGCGGGTCTTGAGCGCCTTTTCCACCACGGCGAGGAAATCGGCGGGCGCGCAGGGTTTTTCGAGAAAGTCGAACGCCCCCGCAGCCATTCCGCGCACCGCAGTCGGCACGTCTCCTTCGCCGGTGAGCAGGATCACGGGCAGCTCGGGGTCCGCGTCGTGGATGAAATCGAGCAGTGCGAATCCGTCTTTTCCCGGCATGCGGATATCGCTCACCACGACGCCCGCAAACTCTGCCGTGACGTGATCCTTGGCCTCGATATAGCTGCCCGCCAGAACGGGCGCGAGGTCGGCCAGTTCGAGCGTCTGGCCCAGCGCCTCGCGAACCGCGGCATCATCATCGACGAGGAGCACGCGGCGCGTCATGCGGCGGCTTCCAGACCGGATGGGACGAGCTCGACGGTGAAGACCGCGCCTCCTTTGGGGTGGTTCGAGCCCCGTATCGCCCCGCCGAAGCTCTGAACCAGCCCGTAGGAAATCGAGAGGCCAAGGCCCATGCCTTCGGCGGCCCCGACTTCTTTCGTCGTGTAGAACGGATCAAAGACCCGTTCAGGGTCGGCAATCCCCGGGCCGGTGTCGCGCAGGGTCAGCCGGACGTTCGGACCTGCCGGGGCGAGCGTGATTTCCATGCGCCGGGGCGTGCTGCCGCCCATCGCATCGACGGCGTTCGAGATCAGGTTCACGACGACCTGCTGCAATCGCACCTCACCGCCGCGGACCATAACGGGGTTTTCCGGTGGCGTGTAATCGACCGCCACTTCGTGCCGGGTGATCTTGTCCGCTGTCATCTCAAGCGCGGCGGAGATGACGGTGACGAGGTCGACATCCGTGATGGGTCCGCTTTCCTGCCGGGCGAAGGCACGCAGGTTCTGGATGATGCGCCCCATGCGGCGGGCGAGCTCCGAGATGCGGCCAAGGTTTTCGCGGGCCGCCTCAGGCTTGCCACGGTCGAAGAACAACTCCCCGTTCTCGGCGAAGGAGCGGATCGCCATGAGCGGCTGGTTGAGCTCGTGACTGATGCCCGCCGACATCTGGCCAAGCGCCGATAGTTTACCAGCTTGGACCAGTTCGTCCTGCGCACGCTTGAGCGCCGCTTCGGCCTCTTTCCGTTCGCTCACCTCTCGGCGAAGGTTCTCATTCGCGCCGGTGAGTTCCCGCGTGCGGTCCGCCACGCGTCCTTCCAGCTCCGCATTCGCCGCTGCTTCGATGGCGAGCCGGTCAGCCAGCGCAGCGCGCTTTTGTTGCACGAAAAAGAGTATGGCGCCAAAGCTCACCAAGGCGCCCGCGGTAATGAGGGTCCAGAGGATCGCCGAGGCGAGCGCGGAAGAGCTGTCGATCAGGATTTCCGCGGACAGTCCGATGGTCGGCAGGTCACGCTCAAGGTGAATGGCACGGGCCGGGAGGTATCGGTTTCCGTCGATCCGCCAGATCTCGCGACCATCCACAAGTCTTTCGCTGTAGGACGGCATCCCTTCGGATCGGTCCGCAAGGACGAGGTCGCTGCGGTTCGTCACGAAAACCCGGTTCGCGCCATCCGTGAAAAAGACGGCGGGTGCATCGCCGGGCCAGTTATCCTCGATCTGCGCGACCGAGACGCGGGTCATCACCGCTCCGACCACCTCGCCCACCTCCGTCTGGACGGGGGCGGCGAAGGCGAAGAAACGGCGCGGGCCATTCGGGCCGGAGACAATCTCGCTCGTCGTGCCGAGTGCGCCGTTCAGCGCCCGGTCCAGAGGCGGCTCGGCAGGGTCGCGGGCGAGAGAGCTGCCGTCGCTGCCTGCCGCGACATGGCCCAGCCGGTCGACCACGGCGACATCCGAGGCCCCGCTCATGTCGGCCATGCTTTGCACCACGACGCGCGCACCGTCCCCGTCACCGCCCCAGATCAGAAGCCGCTCGAGATCAGGGTGGCGCGACAGGATTACGGCGAGTTCGCGGTAGCGGAAAAGCTGCCCCGTCACCCGGTCCGCGGCGAGCGACAGGTCGGCCTCGCCCCGTTCCGTCAGCCGGTCGAGCGTGGCCCGATACACGGTCCATCCGACGCTTCCGGACAGAAGCGCAGCGGCGATGACGAAGGCGAGCAGGCGATACATCGGCAGGAGTCCTCAGGCGGCGGTCAATATAGGCCGCCGATGAAGCCCTGTCACTTCTCCAGCACGAAATCCGGCAGCGAATCGAGTGCTTGCTTCAACGCCTCGCCCCAGCCGGACGAAATCTGCTGAAAATATGGGTCGTCGTCCTGAATGCGCGAGCGCAGGCCGAGGCGCAGGGAATCCGTCTCGTAAAGCTGAAAGTCGAACGGCAGGCCAACCGAAAGATTTGCCTTCAGCGTGGAGTCGAAGCTGACGATCAAAAGCTTCAATGCTTCCTCGAAGCTCATTTCGGGATCGAAGGCGCGCACGAGGATCGGGCGGCCGTATTTCGTCTCGCCGATCTGGAAGAACGGGTTATCGCCGCTCGCTTCGATGAAGTTGCCCTCGGGATAAATCATGAAGAGCCGGGGCGGGCCCCCGTCGATCTGACCGCCAAGGAGCAGAGTGGCGCTGAAGGGACTCGCGGCCTTCGGGCCCGAGGCTTCGTGCATCGAGATCACGTCGCGCAGCGTCTCGGCCACCAGTCGTGCCACCTGAAACATCGACGGCGCTTCGAGGATCGAGGGCGACCGCTGGTCGTGTGCCTTGGTCCGCTCGTCGAGAAGCGAGACCACCGATTGCGTGGTCGCGAGGTTGCCGGCGGACATGAGCACGAGCGCCCGGTCACCCGGCACCTCCCATGTCGTCATCTTGTTGAATGTCGCGATATTGTCGACGCCCGCGTTCGTGCGGGTGTCCGACATCATGACGAGCCCACGGTCGAGCATCATCCCCACGCAATAGGTCATGTCAGCCCTTTACTGCTGTGCCACCTGTATCTGGACATCCAGCGTTTCGGCTGACCCACCGACTCGCGATCCGATAACCGGCGCAGCTTCGGTGTAATCGAGTCCCGTTGCAACGCGAACGTAGCGTGCATCGGGCGATTGTTTGTTGGAGACGTCAAAACCGACCCACCCCAGCGCATCGACGTGAACCTCGGCCCAAGCATGGGTCGCGTCCTGTTCGACCCGGTCATCCATCATCAGGTAGCCCGAGACATAGCGTGCGGCGAAGCCCATTTCGCGCGCGCAGGCGAGGAAGATATGGGTGTGATCCTGGCAGACACCCTTGCCCTCCGCCACCGCCTCTTCGGCGGTCTGCTCCGGGTGGTTGCCGTCGACGAGATAGGCGACCTCGTCGCCAACGACGGCGAGGAGGGAGTGGAGGCGTTCGAGATCCGCCTCGCCCTCGATCTTTCTGATAAGCGCCCGGCATCCTGGGCCGCATTTCGTGAGGGGCGTTTCACGTTCATAAAGCCACAGCGGAGAGGGGCCTGGATGTGCGCCGACCACGCCGCCGTTGTCTTCGATCATCACCTCGCCTTCCGAGGTAACGACCACCTCGGTCGCATCCCGGTCGAACGAGATCAGCTCGACCGTGTTGTTGTGATTGTCCTCGAAGGTGACTTCCTTCTGCCCGTTCTCGACAGTCGTGGACCAGCTGACCACCTGTTGCTGGTGGCCCGACTTGGGAAATTTCCGCAACTGTTGCAGGCCGTAGACGACGGGTTCGTCGAACCGGTAGCGCGTGACGTGTTTGATTCTCAGTCGCATGGTCCCCGCCTCAGACATAGAAACGATAGTCTTGCTCGATCTGTTGTCCGAGCTCCCCGATCAGGCCGAGGATGCTCTGGATGTACTGGTGAAGACCGTATTCGAAGATCTGGTCGATGTCATGGTTGGACAGGCGCTGGGCCAGGTTGTCCGCGATGTCATTCGCCGTCGTGCGCGTGTCATAATCAGCCGCGAGGTAGTTGAGATTGTCGCGGATCTTGGACACGCAGAAATAGAGACTGCGCGGCATCCGCCGGTCCAGGATCAGGAACTGGGCGATGTCGCGGGCGTTGACCTGCCCACCGAACGCCATGCGGAACCCCCCGGAGGCCGAGACCGAGCGCAGGATCGTTTCCCACTGCACGTTGTCGATGGACGAGCCGACCGAAAAGACCGAGGGCAGAAGAACGTAGTATTTGACGTCGAGGATACGCGCCGTGTTGTCGGCCCGTTCGAGGAACGTACCGATCCGCGCGAAATCGTAAATGTCGTTGCGCAGCATCGTGCCATGCGTCGCACCGCGCACCAGCGCCGTGCGCTGCCGGATGGCCTTGAGCGTATTTGGCAGGTCGCGTTCGCTTACCTTGCGGGCCAGCATTTCCTTCGAACGCATGTAGCAGGCATTCGTCGCTTCCCACACATCGGTCGTGAGCGCGGTGCGCACCATCCGCGCATTCTGTCGCGCCTCGCCGATCGAACACAGGACGGACGAGAAGTTGTCCTTGTCCCGCAGCATCCAGTCGACGGCCTGATCCTGCGTGATCTCTCCCCGATGCGCGGCATAGCCCTCGGCCACACCCGCGGTCTGCATGATCGAGCCCCACTCCATGCTGCCCGAGCGGGTCAGGCCAATGCGCTGGCCGGTCTCGATGAGGCGCGAGGAGTTCTCGGCCCGCTCGATGTAGCGGTACATCCAATAGAGGCCGTTTGCGGTTTTTCCCAGCATATCAGTCCTCCAGCACCCAGGTGTCCTTGGTCCCGCCGCCCTGTGACGAGTTCACGACGAGCGAACCCTTCTTGAGCGCGACGCGGGTGAGGCCACCGGGGGTGATGTTGATCCCGTCGGGGGATACGAGGACGAAGGGCCGCAGATCGACATGGCGTGGCGACAGCCCGCGCTTGGCGAAGATCGGAACTGTGGACAGCGACAGGGTTGGTTGCGCGATATAGTTCGACGGTCGCGCCTCAAGCTTCTTGCGGAAAGCTGCAAGCTCTTTCCGTGACGCGGCGGGGCCGATCAGCATCCCGTAGCCGCCCGAACCATGCACCTCTTTGACAACGAGGTCCGAGAGATTGTCGAGAACGTATTGCAGGCTGTCCTTGTCCGAGCAACGCCATGTCGGCACGTTCTGAAGCAGTGGACGCTCGCCCGTGTAGAACTCAACAATCTCGGGCATGTAGCTGTAGATCGCCTTGTCGTCGGCGATACCGGAGCCCGGTGCGTTCGCGATGGTGATGCCACCCGCGCGGTAGACATCCATGATGCCCGGAACGCCAAGCTGGCTCTCGGGATTGAAATTGAGCGGATCGAGGAAATCGTCGTCGATCCGGCGGTAGAGCACGTCGATGGGTTGGTAGCCACGCGTCGTGCGCATCGCGATGCGCCCATCCACCACCCGAAGGTCATGGCCTTCGACCAGCTCGACACCCATCTGATCGGCGAGGAAGCTGTGCTCGAAATACGCGGAGTTGAAGATGCCCGGCGTCAGCACCGCGACGGTCGGCGGCCCGTCGCAGGCCGGCGGCGCACAGGCGGCGAGCGAGCGGCGCAGATCGTTCGGATAGGTCGAAACCTGCTGCACCTTGTTGCGCGCGAAGAGCTCGGGGAACATATGCAACATGGTTTCGCGGTTCTCGAGCATGTAGCTCACACCCGACGGCGTGCGCGCATTGTCTTCGAGCACATAGAATTCGTTATCGTCGGTCCGCACGAGGTCGATGCCCACGATATGCGTGTAGACGCCGCCCGGCGGGCGAACCCCTATCATCTCGGGCAGAAAGGCCTCGTTGCGGGCGATCATCTCTTTCGGCAGACGGCCAGCCTTGATGATTTCCTGCCGCCCGTAGATGTCGTTGAGGAAGGCATTGATCGCCCGGACACGTTGTTCGATGCCCCGACTGAGCTTTTGCCATTCGCGTGCTGCGATGATGCGCGGCACGATATCGAAGGGGATCAGCCGTTCCTCGGCCTCACTCCGACCGTAGACATTGAACGTGATGCCCGAGAGCCGGAAGAGCTCGTCTGCTTCGCGCTGTTTCGCGCGCAAACGGGCCGGATCCTCTCCCTCGAACCACGATTGGAATTCGGAATATGGGGGGCGGGTCTGATCATCGCGGCCCCACATCTCGTCGAAGATTTTGTCGTCGCTCATGTGTTCAGTGTATCCGCGCAAATCGCGGCGACAATCGGTTTGCACGATTCCGAGGCGTGCGGTCCCGAAAGTATGTCGAAAAAATCTCCGACTGCCTGTTTGTTGGGCACTTTCTCTGCGGCACCGATGCGTTGCACTTTCGCAGCATTTACATGTGATTGGTCGGAAACGAACTGACCAGTTCATTTCTTCTGGAAACGAAAGCCGGAAAAAGGTATGGAAAACCAGAGCATATAAAAACACGCGCCACCATAAATCAAAAAAGGCGCGGTATTGAGGTAGGCGGTAAGACCATGAGCGCGATTCATTTCGTGGCCCGTGATGCTGTTGGCAATTACCAGCAGGGCACGGTGTTCAATTCACAGTTTGACGGGACTCTCGATCTGGCATCGGGCAGCGCAGTGTCGCTGAACATGCGGCGTCTCGATGTCACCGGGTATCTGCGACAAGGGGACGACCTTGTCCTGATGATGGCGGACGGGCGGAAGATCCTCCTCGAAAATTACTTCGGGCCGGACGGAAACCCGCAGGCGGACGTCTATCTCAACGAAGGCGGCTACCTGATTGCGACACAGGTGTCGGCCACTGGCGAAGTCAGCCATGCCGAAGCCGAGACCTGGGGCAAATACGGCGATCTCAGCGCGCTCACCTTCCCCGACGACCCGGTCGTCGTGGCGGGTGCGAGCTATTCAGACGGTGCAGATGCAGCGGTGGAGCAGGTTCTGGCCGATAGTGAATACACTTACAGCGGGACGGAACAGGGCGGCGACAACCCCACGATGCTCGCGGGCTTCGGCCTCGCCCCGCTTGCCGGGATCGGCGGGACAGGAACCGGAATGATCCTCGGCGCGAGCGCGCTGGGCGGCGCGCTCCTGTTCTCGGGCAACGGGTCGTCATCGACGAGCGGGTTGCGCAGAGGCGGCGGCACCGGCGGGTCGGGCGGCACCACATCGGGCGTCGGGTCGACAATCGTCCCGGCCATCGACCGCGCGGATGACGACTACTCATTCAACGGGCGCAGCGAAAAATCTGTGACGATCACCGGCGTGGCTGAACCGAACTCCGAGATCGAGGTTCAGATCGGCGGCAAGACGGTCACGACCCGCTCTGACGGTGGCGGCAAATGGAGCGCCGAGTTCAAGGGCGATAATTTCCCCGGTGACGGCGGGTACAAGGTGACGGTCACCGTGACCGAGCCGGACGGCAAGCGCACCGAGCTTGACGGGCAGGACATCGTGATCGACACGACGCCGCCCGATGTGGACGTGTCCGGCTACAACCGCGTCACTGGCCAGGTGGTCAATGCGGTCGAACACAACGCGGGTTTCTCGCTCGTCGGCACCGGCGAGGCCGGGGCGAGCGTCACTCTGGAAGTGAACGGGATCACCCGGTCCACCACGATTTCCCAGAACGGAACCTGGAGCATCGATTTCGCCCACGGCGATCTGCCCACTGGCGAATACGACGTGAACGTGCTGGTCACCGCGACCGATGCCTACGGCAATGCCAACACGATCACGCATACGATCACCATCGACACCGTCGCACCGGACGTTCAGTTCGATGCGGTTCAGGCCTCCGACAATACGATCAACCGGACAGAAGCCGGGACTGGGATCGACCTGACAGGCATGGCCGAACCGGGCTCCGCCATCGAAGTCAAGATGGGCGGCAACAGCTACACGACCACCGCCACGTCCAGCGGGTCATGGACCGTGACGGTTCCCTCTTCGGACATCTCCTCGGGCGACTACACAGCGACGCTCACCGTGACCGCAACCGATGCGGCCGGGAACGTAAACACTGCCGCCTCCACCATTCGGGTGGACACCGACGGCGCGGTTACGATCAACCCCGGCACCGGCGCTGGCGGAGAAGTCGTGTTCAACAGCGTCACGCAGGCGAGCACCCTTCAACTCACCGGCACGACCGAGCCCGGTTCGACCGTGACGGTCGAAGTCCAGGGGTCGTCCTACACGGCAACGGTCGGGGCCGGCGGCGCCTGGACCGCAGTTATTCCCGGCGGCGGCGTGTCTTCGGGCGAATACACGACCCAGATTACCGTGAACGCCACGGACCGGGCCGGGAACACGACCTCCACCACCGGAACGCTCCTCGTCGACACCCAGAACACCGTTTCGGTGATGAGCGGCTTCGCGGGCAGCGACGGCGTGATCAACGGGGTCGAGGCTGCGGGCGGCGTGACCTTCACCGGCATGGGCGAACCCGGCGCGAGCGTGTCGGTGATGTTCCAGGGGCAAAGCCACAGCGCCACGGTGTCGTCCTCGGGCGCTTGGAGCGCGACTTTCGCGGGCGGAGAGATCCCGACCGGCGTCTATCAGGCTCCCCTCACGGTCGTCTCGACCGACATCGCGGGCAACACCTCGTCAGCCACCGAGCTTGTGTCGGTCGACACATTTACCAGCGTTCAGGCTACCATCATGGGCACTGGCGCGGATGGCGTGCTGAATGGCGCCGAGTCTGTCGCGGGCCTTACGCTGAGTGGCCTGGCCGAACCCGGCGCGCAGGTCAGCGTGACCCTCGGCGGCGCGACCAGATCGGTCACGGCTGAGGCGAATGGAAGCTGGAGCCTGGTCTACCCCAACGGCACGATCCCGGGCGGCGAATATGCGGCTGATGTGACCGTGACCGCACGGGACGCTGCGGGGAACACGGCCACCGCGACCACCACCATCGACATCGACACGGTCGTCAGCGACTTCGCTTTCACCAATTCCCCGACGGGTGGTGATGGTGTCATTGCCGGATCCGAGGCGGCCAACGGGCTGACCATCACCGGATCGGTCGAATCCGGCGCACAGGTGCGGGTCGTCCTCGGCGGTGTCACCCGCATCGCCACGGTTGACCCTGACGGCTCCTGGACGGCGACCTTTGAGCCCGGCGTCATCCCGGGCGGCGAGTATGATACGACGCTTTCGGTCCACGCTACGGATGCGGCGGGCAACACCTCCACTCTGACCGAGGCGGTGCGCATCGACACCGAAGCGGGCGACCTGTCCCTGTCTCCAGCCGCGATCGAGATCGACGACATCGTCAACGCAGGCGAACGCGCCGATGGCGTGGTCATCACCGGCACCGCGACTCCCGGTCTTCTTGTGACCGTCGGCCTTGGTGCCGCGACAACAACCACGGTCGCAGCGGGCGATGGAAGCTGGTCGGCCAACTTCCCGGCGAGCCAGATCCCGGCAGGCACCTATAAAAGCCAGATCACCGCCTCGATCACCGATGGATACGGCAACTCCAAGTCGGTGAGCGACACGGTCAACATCGACACGCTGGTCACGAACTTCACCTCCGACGGGGTGACGGACGCGAACGGGCTTATCAACGCGGCCGAAGCAGCCGACGGCATCACGCTGACCGGAACGGTCGAGCCCGGCTCGGTCGTCTCGGTCAAGATGGGCCTCGTGACCCACACCGCGTCCGTCGATGCCGCCGGAAACTGGAGCGTGGACTTTACGGCGGGCGAGACGCCTTCGGGCGAGCAAAGCGTGGGCGTGGTGATCACCGCAACGGATCGCGCTGGAAATACCGCCATGCTCACCGATCAGGTTGTTGTGGATACCGAGGTTAATCGCCTCGCGATTTCCGGCCCTGTCGCCGGCGATGGTGCCATCAACGCACAAGAGGCCGCGCTGGGCCTAACGCTCACGGGTGTTGTTGAAGCCGGGTCTTCGGTCACCGTCGACCTCGACGGAACCGCACGGGCGGCCTCGGTCGACGGTGCGGGCAACTGGTCTGTCGGCTTTACGGCGGGTGAGATCGGATCTGGCGAGCGGGACTTGGACATCACCGTCTCGGCCACCGACGCGGCGGGTAACACCCGCGTTGAAACCGACACGGTCGAACTCGACACCGTCGCGCCCGAAGCCGCTCATGTGACGGCCTTCAACCGGTCCGGCGACACGCTGCGTGGTTTCTCTGTCGACGCGGGCGACGCGACGGCGGAGCTTTCCACCGTGGCGCTCAACGGCGCGCAGGGCAGCATCGGCAACGTCCAGTTCGACAACCCCGTCGCGCCGGGCGAGGTGGATTTCTACTTCACCCAGCCTCTCCCCAACGGCTCGCACCTCGTCATCACCAAGACCGACGGCGCAGGCAACGAAAGCGCGACGCTCTTCGCGTTGGACCAAGGGCTCCCGGACGCGGTGAACCTGTCCAATCCGGGCCTGAACGGGCATGAGATCGAGGCGGTCGACCTGCGCTTTGCAGAAGACAGTACCTTGACCATCGACTCGGACCTTCTCGAAGGCCTGTCGGGCAATTCCAACACCCTTACGGTTCACGGTTCGGCGGACGATGAAATCGCCATCGACACGACGAACGGCGCGACCCTTACCGACACCAACCAGCATGTCACCATCGGGTCGGACCTCTACTCGATCTACACGCTGGGCGACGAAGGCGGGACACTCATCATCGACGACGACATCACGATCACGACCTGATCCGCTTCGCTACGGCGCGCCGCTTAATGAGCGTGCCGGGCGGGACGGGTCCAGCAGACGGGGCAGAATACTTGAGGCAGACGGTACGGGACGGACTACTGGCAGCGGCGCTGACGCTGACCCTGTCGGGCTGCATGGCCGATGGGCTTCCGTTCGGTCAGGACAAGCCCGAGACCGTGACCCGCGCACAGAGCGCCGGTGCTTTCGCCGATGCGCAGGACGAACGCAGCGAAGACAACCGTTCCACGACCATCGACGCCCTCATCGCCCGTCGTTCTGTCCTTCCGCAGGGATCGCCCTACGAAAAAGTGGCAAATGCCACGCTCGCCGCCTCTGCCCGCACCGCTGAAGCAGAACTCAGGCAGGCCCGTCTGCGCTCGCGCGCGGCCGACAAGAACTGGCTCCCCTCGCTGGGGCCGAGCGTGAGCCTCATGTCGCTCTCCAGCATCGTGGCCTCGCTCGTCGTCGATCAGGTCCTGTTCGACCACGGCCGCAAGAAGGCGGAGCGTGAGTTCGCCCGTGCGGATGTCGAGGCTGCCGCCGTCGCGCTTTCGCAGGACCAGAACGACCGGGTGCATGAAGCGCTGTCCCTCTACCTCAAGGCCGAAGAAGCCCGCGAAACCGCCGCAGCCTCCGCCGGGGCGCTCACGCGAATGCGCGAGATGGAAGCGATCATGGCCAAGCGGGTCGAGGGCGGGATTTCCGATATGTCGGAGCTTGCCGTCATCCGTTCCAAGGTGGCCGAGCTTGCCTCGACACGCGAGAACGCGCTTCAGATCGTGCGGACGGCCCGGGCCGAGCTTAACGCCATGTCCGCCGCGCCGCTCGACGACGTGCACGGAACGGCCGAAATCGCCGCTGACACGACCGGGATTGATCCTTTGTCGCTGCACCTCGCGCTGACGGAGCGCGACCGGGACATCGCGCAGGCCGCCATCGCGCGCGCCGGGTTGTTGCCGGGCATCTCTGCCGGGGCCGTGCTGTCCTCGCGGGACGGGCTGAACGGGCCGAACGTCCAGCTCTCGTCCGACGCGGGATTCGGTTTTTCGACGCCGGATAACCTCAGGGCCGTCGAGGCCTCCAAAGAGGCCGCTGAACGCCGCGTGACACAGGCGCGAGAAGATACCAACCGCAGGCTCGCTGCCCTGACAGAAGAGCGTGCTGGACTGGTGCGCCGGGCCGCGCGCGCCGTGGATCTCGCATCGCAAGGCCAGGCCAATGCCAATCTCTTCAAGCGGCAGTTCGAGGCCGGCACCCGAACGGTGTCCGAGGTTGTCACGGTGATCGAGACGATGGCCCGACTCCAAACCGAAGCAATATCGACCAAGTATTCGGCCGCCCGCACCGACATAGAGATCGCCCGCGAACTGGGCGTGCTGGCCGACGGGGCGTCAATATGACGAATACCGTCGCTTTCCCCTCGATCACCGGCGCGACGGTCCGTGCGGCTCCGACGTCGGCCAATGACACCCAAGCGCCGACCCCGCGGACCCGGATCAAGGTCAAGTCCAGCGAAGAGACACTTGCCCCGCAGGGCGGCAGCGCCCGCCTCATGCGGCGGGCCGAATTGCTCGCGGTCTATGCCAGGCTTCTGGGCGCCAAGCCTTTGGCCCGCGACATCCACGACGCCATGCACGCCCTGACACCGGGCAATACCGTTAGCGCCGAGGACCTCGTCACAGGCCTGCGCGCGACCGGACTTTCGGCGCAGGCCGTGCGCGAGGCCGACCCCGACGGTCTCCCCCTCATCGCCATGATGACAAACGGGCAGGCGGTACTGGTGCTCGAGCAGCATGGCGAAACGCTCACCATTTATGAGGCAGGCGCGCCGGACGGGCGGACCGAGGTCGCCCTCGCCGACTTTGCCCCGTACTACGCGGGCGTGGTCGTGCGCGCCTCGGCACAAGCCGCCACGCTCGATGCCCGCCACGCCGAAACCACCGCCGCCCCGCACTGGTTCTGGGGTGAGCTCAAGCGGTACAAGCGTCACTTCGGTGACGTGGCACTGGGCAGCTTTGTAGCCAATCTCCTCGCCGTTTCGGTCGCGTTATTCTCGCTTCAGGTCTATGACCGGGTGATCCCACACCAGTCGGTCCCGACGCTCTGGATGCTCGCACTCGGCGCCGGCTTTGCCATCCTGATGGAAGCCGGAATCAAGATCGCCCGCGCGCGGCTCATGGACGGGGCAGGACGCACCATCGAGCTCAACGTCCAGAAACTCCTTCTGGGGCGGCTCCTGGGGATGCGTTCCGACAAGCGCCCGACGACACCTTCGGGCCTCTTCGCCGCGATGCGCGAATTCTCCTCGGTTCGTGAATTCTTTACCGCCTCTTCCATCGGGGCGCTCACGGACATTCCGTTCATCTTCGTCTTCCTGCTCCTCGTGTCGTCCATTGGTGGCAGTATCGTGCTCGTCCTCATCGCGGGCGGCATCCTGATGGTCCTCCCGGGCATCCTTTTGCAAAAGCGGATGGTCGAGCTCAGCCGTCAGAGCCAAGGCGCCTCGGCCAAGACCTCCCGCTTGCTGCATGAGGCGATCTATGACCTCGACACGATCAAATCATCGCGCGGAGAGGCGCGCTTCACACGGCTCTGGGATGAACTCATCACCCTTCAGGCGCTGAAATCCACCGAGCAGCGAAAACTCTCGGCACTTCTCACGTTCTGGGCGCAGGGCGTTCAGCAAGCGACATATGTGGGCGCGGTGATCGTGGGCACCTACCTCGTTTTTGCCGGCCAGTTCACCGTCGGCACGATCATCGCGGTCGGCATCCTGTCGGGCCGCACGCTCGCCCCGCTCACCCAACTCGCCGCCACGCTCGCCCGCTGGTCCAACGTCAAGAACGCGCTGGACGGGCTGGACGCCATCGCGAACGCCGAGCAGGACGAGGGCAGGGGCCGCACGCTCCTGCGTCGCGACGTGATCCACGGCGCCTACGAACTGCGCGAGGTGCGCTTTGCGTATGATGAGGACATGCCGTCACTGGACGTGGCAGGCCTCGCCATCGAAGCGGGGCAACACGTCGCCGTTCTCGGGGCGAACGGGTCGGGCAAGTCGACGTTCCTCAAACTCCTCGCGGGCCGCTATGCGCCGGTTTCAGGCCGTATCCTCTTGGATGGGGTCGATCTCGGCCGGATCGCCCCGCGCGACCTGCGGCGCAATCTCGGCTACCTCGGGCAGGACGTGCGGCTGTTCGCGGGCACACTGCGCGAGAACCTCGACCTCACCATGCTCGAGCGGGACGATGAACGCCTCCTGGACGCGCTGGACTTTGCTGGTCTCGGCCCCTTCGTTCGCGGGCATGCCAAAGGTCTCGACCTCGAAATCCGTGACAACGGCGAAGGCCTTTCGGCCGGGCAGCGCCAGTCTATCGGCTGGGCCCGCATCTGGCTCCAGGATCCGCGCATCGTGGTGCTGGACGAACCCACCGCCGCGCTCGACACGACGCTGGAGGCCACGCTGGTCTCACGCCTGTCCACATGGCTCGACGGGCGCACCGCGATCATCGCCACCCACCGGGTCCCCATCCTCAACCTGACCGAACGCACCGTGATCCTGCAAAACGGCCGTCTCGCCGTGGACGGACCACGCGACGAAGTGCTGGCCCATCTGCGTGATGCGCAATCGAAACGGGAGGCCGGCTGATGGCGACGCTCGACGCAGAGTTCGACGCCGGGCTGAAAGGCCCCAGCCTCGTCATCTGGATGTCCGCCGCAGCGCTGGGCGTCTTCATCTTCTGGGCAGCCATCGCCTGGGTCGACGAAATCGTGCGCGCTCCGGGCGAAGTCATGTCGTCGTCCCGCCCGCAGATCATCCAGAATCTCGAAGGCGGCATTCTCGCCGAATTGCTGGTGGCCGAGGGCGACCGGGTTGAGCCCGGCGCGGTGATCGCGAGGCTGCACGGGACGGAATTCCGCTCCACCGTCACCGACTACCTCGAACAGATCGCCGCGCTGGAGATCAAGCGCCTCCGGCTCGACGCGGAGCTGGCCGGTCGCGACGCGTTCAATGTGCCAGCCGACCTCGCCGCACGCACGCCGCATATCGTCACGTCCGAACGCGCCCTGCTCGCCGCGCGACAGGCCGACTTCATCTCCCGTCGTGACGGCGCGAAACAGGTGCTCAACGAGGCGGCGCAGGAGCTCAAGCTGCTCGAAGACATGCTCGATCAGAAGATCGTCGCGTTGATCGAAGTCACGCGCGCGCGCAAGGCGTATGCTGACGCCCTGAACCGGCACAACGACATCATCACGCAGACCGAGCTAGACCGGGCCAAGGAGTTCTCGGAGGTGCTCAAGGAACAGTCGACCCTGCGCCAGAACCTCAAGATCGCGCAGGACCAACTTGACCGGACGGTCCTCACCTCACCCATGCGCGGGATCGTCAACAACCTCGCGGTCACGACCATCGGCGGTGTCGTGCGGCCTGGTGAAGAGATCGCCGAGATCATACCGCTTGGCGACGAAATCCTCGTCGAGGCCCGCGTGAAGCCCGAGGACGTGGCGAACGTCCAGCCGGGACAACAGGCGACGGTAAAACTGTCGGCCTACGACTACACGATCTACGGCTCGTTCAAGGGAACGGTCTCGCTCGTTTCGGCGGACACCTTCAAGGACGACCGGGTCCGCGATGGCGATCCGCACTACCGGGTAACCCTGAGCCTTGATCTTTCCGGTCTGACCGAACGGCAGAAACAGCTTGAGATTCGTCCGGGCATGGTCGCGGACGTGGAGCTGCATACGGGCTCCAAGACGATCCTGCGCTACCTTCTCAAACCGCTTTACAAGAGCCGCGAAGCCTTTCGCGAACCCTGATCTCTTCTTCGGTCCGAAAATACCTCGGAGGGGGTGTGGGGGAGGCAGCGCCTCCCCCACCTCGGTCGGACAGGGCGTAAGCCCTGTTCAAAATCAGGTCCGCGGCGCCGCCGCCCGCCGAAGCCGGTCATTGATCGCGCGGCCCAATCCGGTTTCCGGAATCGGAGCGACTGCGATCGGCGCGTCGCCCGCCGCGTCGAGGGCGTGGAGCATCCGGAAAAGATTCGCAGCCGCCTCGACCAGATCGCCGGACTCCGACAGCGTCACGTCACCGGCGACGGCGCCAAAGCCCAGCAATCTCTCACCGGGGCGCGCGGTTTCGGCATCGAGCCGAACCCGCGCGTCGGGCGCGTAATGCGAGCTCAGCTGGCCCGGCGCGTTTATCTCGGCGCCCTCTGCGCGTCTGGACAGCGGCGCGCCCAGTGCGGACTCGATCGCCTCGGTGGGCAGGCCACCGGGACGCAGGAGCACAGGCTCAGGGTTGAACCCGACGATGGTGCTTTCAACGCCCACCGCGCACGGGCCGCCGTCCAGCACCGCCTCGATCCGACCGCCGAGCCCGGACACCACATGCGCGGCCTCCGTCGGGCTTATCCGCCCCGACGGGTTGGCAGAAGGTGCCACGACGGGTCGCCCCACGGCCTCCAGCACGCGCCGCGCGAGCGGATGGTCCGGGACTCGCACGGCAACGGTGGTCAGCCCCGCGCTGACCAGTGGCGACAGGCCGGCATCCGCACGCAGGGGCAGGACCAGCGTCAAAGGGCCCGGCCAGAATGCCCCCGCAAGGTCGCGGGCGCGCCCGGTCAACTCCGCGATCCGGTCCACCGCGGCGACATCGGGCACATGAGCGATCAGCGGGTTGAACCGTGGCCGCCCTTTCGCGTCGAAAATCCGTGCCACGGCCCGGTCATCCGCCGCATCGCCGCCCAGACCGTAAACCGTTTCCGTGGGAAAACTGACCAGCGCACCGGACCGCAGAAGCTCTGCCGCACGGGCGATCCCCGCCGCATCCGCCGCCAGCAATTCCGTTTCGGCAGGACCCGTCATGACGCGGCGTTTTCCTTGTGTTGCAGGCGATTGTGCCTAGGTTCCGGCCATCTGCCTAGCGCGCACCGCGCGTTTTGCCAAGCCAACGGGAGGCCCCCATGCCCTATCGCGCTCCGGTCAACGATTTCCAGTTCCTGCTGGACCATGTGGTCGGCTTCGACGCCGTCGCAGGCACGGACAAATTCGCCGAAGCGACCGGCGACACGGTGCAGGCGATCCTGACCGAGGCCGGCAAGCTGTCGAGCGAAGTGATTGCGCCGCTCCAGCGCAACGGGGACCTTCACGGTGCCCTGCTCGAGAATGGCGTGGTCCGGGCGAGCCCGGGGTTCAAGGAGGGCTACGAGGCCATCGCCGAGGGCGGCTGGATCGGTATCTCGGGCGATGCGGAATATGGCGGCATGGGCCTGCCTTTCACGCTGACCGCGTCAGTCAACGACATGATCGCCGGGGCCTGCCTTGCCATCGGCCTGAACCCGCTCCTGAGTCAGGGCCAGATCGAGGCGCTGGAGTCCCATGCGTCCGACGAGATGAAGGAACTCTACCTGCCGAAACTCACTTCGGGCGAGTGGTGCGGCACGATGAACCTCACCGAGCCTCAGGCGGGCTCCGACGTGGGCGCACTGACCACCAAGGCGGTGCCAAACGAAGACGGCACCTTCGCGATCACGGGGCAGAAGATCTATATCTCCTGGGGCGATCACGACATGGCCGAGAACATCTGCCACCTCGTCCTCGCCCGCCTGCCGGATGCGGCGCCGGGAACCAAGGGCATCAGCCTGTTCATGGTGCCGAAATACATCCCAGATGAGGCCGGCAATCCCGGCAAGGCCAACGACCTGCGGGTCGTCTCGCTCGAACACAAGATGGGCCTGCACGGTTCTCCCACCTGCGTCATGAGCTATGAGGGCGCGACCGGCTGGATCGTGGGTGAAGAACAGGGCGGCATGGCGGCCATGTTCACCATGATGAACAACGCGCGTTTGAACGTGGGTGTGCAGGGTGTCGGCGTGGCCGAAGGCGCCTACCAGCACGCGCTGGCCTACGCCCTCGACCGCAAGCAGGGGCGCACGCCGCTCGAAAACGGACAGGGCACCATCGTCGATTTCGCCGACGTGCGCCGGATGCTGGTGCAGATGCGGGCCGAAACCTACGCCGCCCGCGCCATCGCGCTCGCCTGTGCCACCGCCATCGATATGGCCAGCGCGACGGGCGAGAAGACGTGGAAATCGCGCGCGGCGCTCCTGACCCCCATCGCGAAATCCTATGGCACTGACACTGGCATCAAGGTCGCTGACCTCGGCGTGCAGATCCACGGCGGGATGGGCTATGTCGAGGAAACCGGCGCGGCGCAGTATTTCCGCGACGTCCGCGTGACCTCGATCTACGAAGGCACGAACGGCATTCAGGCGATGGACCTTGTCGCGCGCAAGATGATGGACGGCGGCGATGCGGCTTTCCGCCTTCTCGACGAGATCGAAGGGAACGCCGAAGCCGCACGCGGCACCCTTGGCAAGCTGGCGGAAGCGGTCTGGAGCGCAGCCGAGACGCTGCGCGAAGCGACCGAATGGCTTGTCGAGCAGGATCTTCAGGACCGTTTCGCGGGTGCCGTTCCCTATCAGTCCGCCTTCGCCCGTGTTCTGGGCGCGCATTATCACCTGCGGTCAGCGGTGGCCGAAGGGGGCGATGGCCCCCGCACCGCGCTCGCCGCGTTTTACATCGAGCGGCTCTTGCCCGATCATGCCGCTGCGCTGGAAGAAGCGCGGGCCGGGGCCGCAGGGCTTTACGCCCTGTCGGTCGAGGATCTGGCGGTTTGAACGTGCATCTGAGTTTTCCCTGGGAAACGGCACCCGACCCCGGTGAAGGGGTTGAGGTGGCAGAGGGCGTTCTCTGGTTCCGCCTGCCGCTCCCGATGAAGCTCGATCACGTCAACGTCTTCGCGTTCGACGGTGGCGACGAGGGCTGGACGATCGTCGACACGGGATTCGACTCGAAAAAAACCCGTGCGATATGGGAGGGCATCCTGTCCGGCCCTCTCGGCGGCCGCCCGATCCGCAGGGTGATCGTCACGCACCACCACCCCGATCATGTCGGCCTTGCCGGGTGGTTCCAGCGCGACCATGGCGCCGAACTCGTCACCACGCGCACCGCATGGCTGATGGCACGGATGCTGCGGTTGGACGAGCACGAGAAGCCGGTCGATGAAACGCTTGCGTTCTGGCGCTCCGCCGGCATGGACAGGGCGATCTATGAAGCGCGTGCGCAGGAGCGTCCGTTCAATTTTTCCGATGTCGTGGCCGAGCTGCCGCTGGGCTTCACCCGGATCAAGGAAGGCGACACCATCACCTTCGGGGGCCGGACGTGGGACGTCCGCATCGGCAACGGACATGCGCCGGAACATGCGACCTTCTGGTCCCAGGACGACGACCTCGTTCATGGCGGCGATCAGCTCCTCGCCACGATCAGCCCCAACCTCGGCGTCTACGCCACCGAGCCGGAGGCGGATCCGGTTGGCGAATGGCTCGAAAGTTGCCGACGTCTCATCTACTTCGCGCTGCCTGAGCAGCTGGTCCTGCCGGGCCACAAACTGCCCTACAAGGGCCTTCCGACCCGGATGAAGCAGCTGATCCAGAACCATCATTCGGCGCTGGAACGACTGCTGGACTATCTCGAGACGCCGCGCACGGCGGTCGAATGCTTCCCGGCAATCTTCAAGCGCAAGATCGGCGAGGGGGAATATGGCCTCGCCCTGGTGGAGGCGCTGGCGCATCTCAACCACCTTTATCAGACCGGCAAGGTCACGCGGACCCGGCGCGAGGACGACGCGTGGCTGTGGCAAGCCGAACGGGGGCGGACATGAGCGTGAGCGCGATCGGCGACAAGCGGCATCCGCGCTCGGCGGTTGCCCGGTGTTCCGAGACCAGATCCGCGCCCACGGCCGAGGAAAAGCCGCTCCCGGCGTCCGTCGCCGATACGCCGCAGGACTCCAAAAGTCCGGCCGAATGGGCCTACCAGCGCATCATCCTCTACATCCAGAATTTCGAGGAACAGCTCGACAACGAGCATGAAGTGGCAATGGGCTTCACCGGCTCCGATGCCGGCGTGCTGAAGATCGAGGGCATCGGCTACTTCGACCCGGATATCGTGACCTTCTATGGCACGGATGGAACGGGCACCAAGACCCAGCTCGTCCAGCATGTGAGTCAGCTCAATGTAATCCTGCGCGCCCTCCCGCGGGACACCGGAAAAGACGAACCCTATCGCATCGGTTTCCGGCTTGCCGCCGACCTGGAGCGCGACGCGGCTGCTACACCCGACGAGGAATAGCCATTTCCTGCGCCTCGTGGCGTGACAGCGCGGCCGAAATCGTCTAATCGACCTTCCGAAACCAGTTCTGGCGAGGATAACATGGCTGAACACAAGCAAGGGTCGATGGACATTTCGGTGCAGGAAAAAACCTTCGAAGGGTTCATCAAATTCTCAGTTCGCTCGGTGGTCGCGATCATTGTCGTGCTGATCCTGCTGGCAATCGTCGGCGCCTGAAGATTTTGTCGGGCCGGCATTCGGCTGGCCCGCGCCTCTCATTTTTCAACATGGTGGTCCCTGTCATGCGCCGAATCCTTTTCTCGATCTCCCTACTTCTCGTCCTCGCTGGCTGCGCGGCCGAGAGCAAATGGGCTCCGGCGGAAGAGGTTGCGCGGGCGCGGTACACCCATTCCGGACCCGCGATGATCTCGCTCTTCACGGTGGTCGGTCGCAACAACGGTCAGGGTGGCCATGCAGCGATCATGATCAACGGGTCGCAGCGCTTGCTCTTCGATCCGGCGGGCACATGGTATCACCCCCAGATTCCCGAGCGGAACGATGTCCACTACGGCATGACCGAGCCGGCGGTGGAATTCTATATCGACTACCACGCCCGCATCACCTGGGACGTCTACCGTCACGACATCATCGTGAGCCCGGCCGTGGCCGAGAAGGCGATTCAGCTGGTCGAGGCCTACGGCGCGGTGCCCAAAGCCATGTGCACACAGGCCGTGACCAACGTCCTGCGCCAACTTCCGGGCTTTGAGGGCATCCGGTCGACGCTCTTCCCGGTCCCGGCGATGGAAAGCTTCAAGCAGCTGCCCGGCGTGACCGAGCGCTTCTATCAGGACGATGACCCCAACGATAACGAATACATCCTCGCACCACGCGTAAGGGCGGGCTGAGGCGAGACATGAACAGGCCGGGCCGCATGCCCGGCCTTTTCTTTCGCGGGTTTTGCTCGTCGGAGGCTTCGGGTAACACGGCCCCATGCGAACCTACTCCATCGGCGACATTCACGGGCAACGTGCCGAGCTCGAACGCGTCCACACGCTCATCGAGGCCGACCGCAAGCGCACGGGCGACGCCGAGGCGCCGGTGGTCCATATCGGCGATCTCTGCGACCGCGGGCCGGATACGCGCGGTGTGATCGAGTTCCTGATGGCGGGACAGGCGCGCGGAGAGAACTGGGTGGTTCTGAAGGGCAACCATGACCGCCTGATGCACTGGTTTCTCGAGCCTTTCCCACGCCATGATCCCTACCTCCTCGTCGGCTATACATGGCTGCACGAACGTATCGGCGGTCATGAGTCGCTCGAGTCATATGGCGTGACCTACAGCGACCGCGACCGCGTGTTCCGCGTCCACGCTGACGCGCGCTCCGCCGTGCCGCAAGCTCACATCGACTACCTCTCCAGCCTGCCATTAACCTACGAGAGGGGCGACTGCTTCTTTTGCCACGCTGGCATCCGCCCCGGCTTGCCGCTAAGGGATCAGACCGAAACCGACCTTCTGTGGATCCGCGAGGAGTTCCACGACAGCACGGCGGACCACGGCAAGCTCATCGTCCACGGCCATACGCCCGTGGATCACGCGACCCACTATGGCAACCGCATAAACCTCGACACAGGCGCAGGCTATGGCCGCCCGATCCAGCCCGTTGTGATCGAGGGGCGCGACGCGTGGCTCCTGACCGAAGACGGGCGCGTGCCCCTGCCGCGCGGGGCGTAACGCACCCTTCCGAACCCGGTTTCACGGCACAAAAAAAGGCCCCGGTGTTTCCACCGGAGCCTTCGTCCTCGAAAGAGGCCCGCCTTATTCGGCGTCTTCTTTCTTCTTCTTGTCTTCTTCCGCCAGCTCTTCGCCGGTTTCCTGGTCGACCATCTTCATGGCAAGGCGGACCTTGCCACGGTCGTCGAAGCCCAGAAGCTTGACGTAGACTTCCTGGCCTTCCTTCAGAACGTCCGAAGGATGGTTCAGGCGGCGGTTTTCGATCTGGCTGACGTGGACGAGGCCGTCCCGCTTGCCAAAGAAGTTCACGAAGGCGCCGAAGTCGACGATCTTCACGACCTTGCCCTTGTAGACCTGGCCTTCTTCCGGCTCGGCCACGATAGCGTGGATCATGTCATAGGCCTTCTGGATGGCGTCACCGTTCGGCGAGGCGATCTTGATCACGCCGTCGTCGTTGATGTCGACCTTGGCGCCCGAGACTTCCACGATCTCGCGGATGACCTTGCCGCCCGAGCCGATCACTTCACGGATCTTGTCGGTGGGCACCTGCATCGTTTCGATGCGCGGGGCGTGTTCCGAGAACTCGGTGCGGCCAGCGGCCAGCGCCTTGTTCATTTCGCCGAGGATGTGCATCCGGCCCTCTTTCGCCTGAGCGAGGGCCTTTTCCATGATCTCGGGCGTGATGCCTGCGACCTTGATGTCCATCTGCAGCGAGGTGATGCCGTTTTCGGTACCCGCAACCTTGAAGTCCATGTCGCCGAGGTGATCCTCGTCGCCAAGGATGTCGGTCAGAACGGCGTAGGAGCCGTCATCTTCAAGCACGAGGCCCATGGCCACACCGGCAACCGGCGCCTTGAGCGGCACGGCGGCGTCCATCATGGACAGCGAGCCACCACAGACCGACGCCATCGAGGACGAGCCGTTGGATTCGGTGATCTCGGACACGACGCGGATGGTGTAGGGGAAGTCGGTCGCAGCCGGCAGAACCGCTTGAAGCGCGCGCCATGCGAGCTTGCCGTGACCGATTTCACGACGACCCGGAGGGCCCACGCGACCCGCTTCACCGACCGAGTACGGCGGGAAGTTGTAGTGCAGCAGGAAGTTCGACTTGTAGGTGCCGGTGAGGGCGTCGATCATCTGCTCGTCGTCGCCGGTGCCCAGCGTCGTGACCACGAGGCCCTGCGTCTCACCACGGGTGAAAAGCGCGGAGCCGTGCGTGCGGGGCAGGATGCCCACTTCCGACTGGATCGAACGCACTTCGTCGAGCGCACGACCGTCGATCCGCTTGCCGTCTTTCACGACCGAGCCGCGCAGAACGACGGACTCGAGCTTCTTGAGCGCTGCGCCGAGGTTCGGATCTTCGAGTTGTTCGTCAGTGAGCTTGCCCTTGATCTCTTCCTTGGCGGCAGAGACCGCAGCGGTGCGCTCCTGCTTGTCGATGATCGCATAGGCGGCGCGCACGGTGTCTTCGCCGGCGGCTTTGACGGCAGCGAACAGATCGTCGTAGTTCGGCGGCTGGAAGTCGAACGGCTCTTTCGCGCTCTCTTCGGCGAGGTCGATGATGCAGTCGATAACCGGCTGAATCTGCTCATGCGCAAAGTTCACGGCGCCCAGCATCTCGGCTTCGGTGAGTTCATAGGCCTCGGATTCCACCATCATGACGGCGTCCTGGGTGCCCGCGACCACGAGGTCCAGACGTTGCTCCGGGTTTTCACGCAGCTTGTGCATGTCGTCGCAGGTCGGGTTCAGGACGTATTCACCGTCCTCGTAACCCACGCGGCAACCCGCGATCGGACCCATGAACGGCGCGCCGGAAATGGTCAGCGCCGCCGAGGCCGCGATCATCGCCACGATGTCGGGATCATTGACGAGGTCGTGGCTCAGAACGGTGCACATGACGAGCACTTCGTTCTTGAAACCCGGCACGAACAGCGGACGGATCGGACGGTCGATCAGGCGCGCAGTCAGCGTTTCCTTCTCGGTCGGACGCGCCTCGCGCTTGAAGAAGCCACCGGGCACCTTGCCCGCAGCGTAATACTTTTCGGTGTAGTGGACCGTCAGCGGGAAGAAGCTCTGGCCTTCTTTCGGCTCTTTCGCAAAGGTCACGTTGGCCATCACGGAAGTCTCGCCCAGCGTGGCGATGACAGACCCGTCGGCCTGGCGGGCAACCTTGCCCGTTTCCAGCGTGAGCTCTTCTTCGCCCCACTGGATGGATTTTTTCACTTCGTTGAACATGTAGCGTATCCTGTCTGGGAGCACTCCCGGCCCTCCGGGTCTCCCGTTGTCATGGCGGCCCCATTGCCGCCGACCCCTCTACCATTCCATGCGCCGGGGTCAGAGCGTCACGTCTCAGATGACCGGCCCTTACAGGAAAACCGCGCCATTTGAAAGCCTTTCCGGGGGGCGGAGCGCTGCGGCACGAATCCGCCCTGCCTGGCAGAGGTGAATGGCCGATCACGTTCGCGGGAGCGCGGGGATGAGTGAACCGAACGGCCTTGCAGTATGTATAGGATCAGAGGGACCAATCAGCGCGAAACGCGTGCAGGAGGTGTTCATGTTTCGGTTTCTGGCGTCCGCGTTGTCATTTGTCATCTGGTCCGGCGCGGCGCAGGCCGAACCGGTTTCCTATCGTCTCGACCCGGCGCGTTCGGTCGTCGGCTATGAGGTTGGCTTTGGCCAGGACCTCATCAAGGGCCGCATTCCGGTGCGGTCGGCGGATGTCACGCTCGACTTCCGCAGCAATTCCAACAGCAGCGTGTCCGTGACCTTGAACGCGGCCGGGGCCACCTCCAGCTTTCCGTTCGCCGAACAGGCACTGAAGGGCCCCAAGGTGCTCGCCACCGGGCAGTTCCCGACCATGACCTTCCGCTCATCGGCGTTCCGCATCGGCACGACGACCGCGCAGGTGGACGGGCAGGTGACTATCCGAGGGGTCACGCGGCCTGTGCGGCTCGACGCGCAGGTCTTTCGCCAGCAAGGAACCGATCCCGGCGACCTGTCCAAAATGTCTGTTCACCTCACGGGGGCCGTGAATCGCTCGGAGTTCGGGGCGACCGGCTGGAACGACATGGTGGCGGACCGGGTCGTCATCTCCATCGTGGCACGCCTCGACCGGGCCGGCTGACATGATCCGCAACACGACGTCGCGGTTCGGACTCGCCACGCGGTCAATCCACTGGATCACCGCGCTCCTCGTCATCGGAATGCTCGGCTTCGGGACTTACATCGCCCGGATGGAAGTGGATATGTCCAACTTCCACCTTTTCGGCTGGCACAAGTCCGTTGGAATTCTGACGCTCGCGCTCGTGATCCTCCGGTTGGGCTGGCACCGCGCTTCACCGCCGCCTGGCCCCATGCCTTCAGGCCCGGCGTGGCAGGACAAGCTCGCGCGTGTCGCCCATGTTGCGCTCTACCTCCTTCTTCTTGCCGTGCCCCTGACCGGCTGGATCGCCAGCGCGGCGACCGGTATCGACGTGGTTGTCTTCGACATCTGGACGCTCCCCCGTATCGCGCCGGTGTCCGAAGGTTGGGAGGACGCCTTTTTCCTCGCCCACGGCGTGCTGACCAAGCTGCTCGCGGCCCTCGTGCTCCTCCACGTCGCGGGCGCGTTCCACCGCCGCGACGGCACGTTGCGTCGGATGCTGCGAGGGAGGGCCTGACCCCAAACGAAAACGCCCGCTCAAATGAGCGGGCGTTCCGGGGTCCAGATGAACCAAAAACCTTAGCGGCGAATGCCGAGGCGCTGGATCAGCTCGCGGTAACGCGGCTCGTCCTTGGCCTTGAGGTAGTCCAGCAGCTTGCGGCGACGGGCGACGAGCTTCAGGAGGCCACGACGGGAGTGGTTGTCCTTCTTGTGGGTCTTGAAGTGCTCGGTCAGCGTCGCGATGCGCTTGGTCAGGATGGCGACCTGGACTTCGGGCGAACCTGTGTCGCCGTCCTTGGTCGCAAAGTCTTTCATGACGCCTTGCTTTTCATCAGCAGTAATCGACATCGGGGTCTCCTTCGAGGTTCAGGGTTATGGCGCAAGCCGGGATGTCGTCCAGCAGGGCCCGTGGAGTGCGGGATTGACCGCAGATGCGGGCGTATAGGGGGAATCGCCTGCGAAGAAAAGGCTTTTGTTACTCGGCATCCGGGGGCGCGATCCCGAAGTCGGATGGGCCGACACCGTCGTCCTCCACCGGCGGTCCGCCGGGCGACGGGTTTTCCTGTGCCGCCTCGGCATCGCCCTCTTCCGGCGCGCTGTCCTCCTCGAGCCCGTAGCTTTCGGCATTGTCGGCATCGATCTCGCGCGCGATATCTCCGGCCCAGTCGCCGATGATCGGAATGAAATCGATCTGGGCCAGCAGGTAGGCGGCGACGGAGACGAGGATCGTGGCGCCCAGCACGGAACCCAACCCGAATGCGAGCCCCCGGTAAACCTGGAACAGGCCGAGCTGGACAAGGCTGTCGTGCAGCCTGATGTAACGATGCTGGTTCAGCTTCGCGACTTCCGACCGGAGGTTTCGCACCTCGGCGGTCAGGTCCGTCGGTTGATTCTCGTCCGCCATGGCCTTCCTTTCCATCGGCCCACGCTATGCGGCCTCTGCGCGGGCCTCAACCGCGCGTTAATGTTGAATCTTCTGTATTTTGGCGGCCTGACGCCGGACGTTCGTGGTATGTTCAGGCATCCGCCCGCAAACGCGGGCTTCGGGGGATTGGCTGTTACCATGGGTATCGCCCTGCTGCTTCTCGGCCTCGTGCCTCTTTTCTTTCTCGGGGACTTGTTCGTCGGGGGTGGCGCGGGCGCGCCTGCGTCGGAGGATGGCGACGAGGCGGCACAGGAAGGTGGCCAGGGCAATGTCTCGACCCTGCTGGGCGCGCAGTCCGACGGCACGCCGCTTGAGCCGGTCACAGACGATCCGCAGCCCTATGTGGGTGCGCCGGTCGAACCCGGTACGATCATAGACCCGAATGAGGATGACGCGGACCCGGTGACCGGCACGCCCGTGGACCCCGACACTGTCCTCGACCCGATCGACACGCCGGGCGAGGGGTATGAACGCGGCTCCGGCACCACGCTCCAGCAACTCCTCGATCGCGAAACGGACCTGCGCGTGGGGGTGGAGCGGATCGGCTCCGAGATCAGCGAAACCGCCGAACTCCTTTCGAGTGATGAAGCTGACCGGATCACGCTCGCGAACGACGGACCGGGTGAAGGGAACCTCTCCGACATTGACGGCACTCCACTGATCCACACCGACGGAATGCTTGGCGTGATCGAAGGAGCGGGGGGTGACGATACGCTCGTTCTGGGTAATTCCGCGACCTACGCTTTCGGTGGCGCAGGCGCAGACAACATCTCGGCGGCGACCGGTGCTGCCGCGATCTTTGGTGGAACGGGCGACGATATGCTCCGCGGGGGCACCGGGGATGGGTTCATCGACGGCGGCGCGGGCGATGACGTGATCCTTGGCGGTGACGGGGCCGAGAATCTTTTTGGCGGGGCACATGCCCCGGACAGCGCATCCGCCGCTGATGACGACCTGATCGACGGCGGGGCCGGCGACGACCGGATTGCAGGCGGGTATGGCGCCGACACGCTCATTGGCGGCACGGGCGACGACGTGATCGACCATCATGGCCGCGTCGAGCAACAGATCGGATGGGAACGTCACGCCTTTGACTGGCATATCGACGATGCTGACGACACCCTCGTTGGCGGCACCGGAAGCGACACGCTCATCATGGATCGGGCGGATACCGGGACCGGCGGGGATGGCGCGGACACATTCTGGATCTATCATGACCACGAAACCGGAACCGGTGCCGCGGACATCACGGATTTCGACGCCGGGACCGATTTCCTGCGTGTCTCGCTTAACCCGTCGCTCGATCATGGCGAACTGACCGTGGACGTAACGGCGTCCCCCGACGGAGCGGACGCACTCGTCACGGTTAACGGCGAACTTGTTGCGGTTCTGCGCGGGGCGGCGCGTGCCGACGCCATCGATCTGCTCGTCGAAGTGACGCCCGACCTCTTCGCCTGATTATCCGGCCGGGAACCCGGCTGCCCCTGCGCTCGTTCGGACTGGGACACTTGTGACCCGTGCAGAATCGCCGGGGGAAAGGACGACATGGCAGACCTGACATGTGACGTGGCGATCATCGGCGCCGGAACCGCCGGCATCGCCGCCGAACGCAAGGCGCGCAAGCAAGGTGCGCGGACGCTTTTGATCGATCCGAATTTTTCGGGCACCACCTGCGCAACGGTCGGCTGCATGCCGTCAAAACTCCTCATCGCCGCAGCCCGCCGCGCCCATACGGTGCGCACTGCGGGGACGTTCGGCATCGACACGGGCCCGGCCCGGATCGACGGCCCCGCCGTCATGTCCCGCGTCAGAGAAGAGCGGGACAGGTTCGTGGCGGGTGTGCAGAGCGGCTTCGACGATCTGCCGGACGGCGTCCGGGTTCAGGCCCGCGCGTCCTTCACCTCTCCCACCACGCTGGAACTGGACGACGGACGCAGCGTCGAGGCGGGCGCCATCGTCATCGCGACCGGCTCAGCCCCGATGATCCCGCCGCCGTTCAGGGAACTCGGCGAGGCCCTTCTGACGAATGAAACCGTGTTCGATATTGAGGACCTTCCAGACAGTCTCGCCGTCATCGGAGCGGGCGCACTCGGCCTCGAACTCGCGCAGGCCTTCGCGCGGCTCGGTGTCACGGTCGCGGTCTTCGATCAGGGCGAGACGCTTGCCGGCGCCCGCTGCGATAAGGTGCAAGCGTCGTTGCGCGGTGTGATTGAGGACGACATGACCCTGCATCTCGGCACCAACCCGGACCCCTCCCGCGACCGCGACGGGGTGCGCATCGACTGGGACGGTGGGTCGCAAACCTTCGACCGCGTGCTGGTCGCAGCCGGTCGACCGCCCAGCGTCGAAGGGCTGGAGCTGGAAAAGACCGGTCTCGCGCTGGACGACAAGGGCATGCCCACGGTCGACGCGGCGACCCTTCAGTGCGGCGACGCGCCGATCTTCATGGTCGGTGACGGGAACGGCATCCGACCTGTGCTTCATGAGGCTTCGACCGAGGGGGCCGTCGCAGGGCGCAACGCGGCTCTTTGGCCCGATATCGAGCGTGCCAAGCGCTCGGTCCCGCTGACGATCACCTTCACCCAGCCGCCACTCGCGAGCGTCGGCACCGGCCCGGACGAAAGCGACAAGATCGGGAGCGCGGACTATACCGACCAAGGCCGCGCCAAGGTTGACGACGTGGCGGTAGGCCTCGTCCGTCTCTACGCCGCGGCGCCCGACGGGCGCCTCACCGGGGCGGATTTGTTCTGTCCGGGTGCCGACCATCTTGGCCACCTCATCGCCTGGGCCATCGAGTCCGGGCGCACGGCAAGCGAGCTTCTGGATCATCCATTCTACCATCCGACCCTGGAAGAGGGCCTGCGCGGCGCGCTCCGAGAGATCTGTGGTTCCGTCCCGCTTGAATTGCCCGCCGACCGGGACGAAGGTAGCCCGCCCGGCGACTGATCCTTACTGCGCTGCGGCAAAGCGCTTGAATCCCCGCGTGTATCCAGTGCAGACATGATCCCGCGTGGCCGGGGGTCGCGCCAATGCGCGGGGGCCGGGATGCAGATTGAACGAACGGACGTGCCGGGGGTTCTGATCATCACCCCGCCCCGCTACGCCGACGAGCGCGGGTTCTTCAGCGAAAGCTGGAGCTATAAGCGCCTTGCCGAACATGGCGTGGACATCGACTTCGTTCAGGACAATCATTCTTTCTCGCACGCGAAGAACACGCTGCGCGGCCTGCACATGCAGGTGCCGCCTCACGCGCAGGACAAGCTCGTGCGCTGCGGACGGGGGCGGCTCTTCGACGTGGCGGTCGACATCCGGAAAGGCAGCCCCACCTTCGGCCGATGGTTCGGCACTGAATTGAGTTTCGAGAACGGCAAGCAGCTCCTGGTCCCCAAGGGCTGCCTGCACGGCTTCGTGACGCGCGAACCGGATACGGACATCGTCTACAAATGCTCGGGCTATTTCGCCCCGGACTGCGACCGCTCCGTCCGGTTCGACGATCCTGCCTTCGCCATCGACTGGGCCCTCGACGGCGACCCGGTGCTGTCGGATAAGGACGCCGCCGCGCCGCGCCTGTCGGAGATCGACAACCCCTTCGCTTTCGAGGTGTCTGCATGAAGCTGCTCGTCACCGGCGGCGCCGGGTTCATCGGGTCCGCGGTGGTCCGGCTGGCCATTTCGCGCGGGCACGATGTGGTCAACCTCGACGCGCTGACCTATGCCGCCTGCCTCGACAACGTGGCGGACGTGGCGGACGCGCCCGGATATGCGTTCGAACAGGTCGACATCCGCGACCGCCCCGCGCTCGACCGGGTGCTGGAGGCGCATCGACCCGATGCGATCATGCACCTCGCCGCAGAAAGCCATGTCGACCGCTCCATCGACGGCCCCGCGACCTTCGTCGAGACGAATGTGCTTGGCACCTTCCACCTGCTCGAAGCCGCGCGTGCCTATTGGGAACGGGAGGGCCGGCCCGAAGGGTTCCGGTTTCACCATATTTCGACGGACGAAGTGTTCGGCTCGCTCGGCTCCGAGGGCCAGTTCACCGAGTCGACGCCCTATGATCCCCGCTCGCCATACTCGGCCTCGAAGGCCTCGTCCGACCATCTCGTGCGGGCGTGGCATGAGACCTACGGCCTCCCGGTGGTCCTGACCAATTGCTCCAACAATTACGGCCCCTACCATTTCCCGGAAAAGCTCATTCCGGTCGTCATCCTGAACGCGCTCGCGGGCAAGCCGATCCCGATCTACGGCGACGGATCCAATATTCGCGACTGGCTCTATGTCGAGGATCACGCCGACGCGCTCCTCCTCGTACTGGAAAAGGGTGTGCTCGGGCGCAGCTACAACATCGGGGGCGAGAACGAGCGGTCGAACCTGCAACTGGTCCGCACGATCTGCGACATTCTCGACCGGCTCGCACCGCGCGACGGGTCTTACGGTGATCTGGTGACCTTCGTGCGCGATCGGCCCGGTCACGACGCCCGTTATGCCATCGACCCGACGCGCCTGCGCGAAGAACTCGGCTGGCGTCCGTCCGTGACGGTCGAGGAAGGGCTTGAGAGGACCGTGCGTTGGTACCTCGACAACCGCGACTGGTGGCAGACTTTTGCTCCGCCCCGTGGCCGGTTTTTGCTCCGCCGTTGACGCGGTGCGGACCGGAATGAACGTCTCGCCGTCCGAAACGACGTTTTGAACACCCTTCAGAAGATGCCCGACAGTGGTGCCTCCGACCCTCCCCCGATAGATGTTCCCCGCACAGTAGACATCTGAAAGCCCGCGGTCGTCCACGTCAGGCACCTCTCCCATGTCGTCCGAAACCCAGGTGAAGGTATAGACGATGCCACACCCGATGAACGTGTTGTTGATGACCCGGATGCCCCGGTAGAGGTCTTCTTCCTGTTCGAGGTCGACAGGTGTGCGAAACGCTTTCTTGATGTCGATCCCGGCGATGGGGACATCGAACACGTTCCGTTCGAAGGTCCAGCCGTGAAACCCGCCGGTGCCATCGGGTCCGTCGCGCACGTCGTTGAGGAAGTAGTTGTCCCGCACGGTGCAATACCGGGGGCCCCTGTTCGCAACCGCGTTCGTCTTGATGTAATCCCCGAAATTCCCCGCGTGACCCATCCGGCCCCGGTTTCCGCTGAAAACACCGAAATCGCAGGCTCCGCTGAGATACATCAGGTACTTCTGCTTGCCGGCGAAACTGTTGGTGAGGCGCCAGTGGGCCGCGTTGGAGAGGTCGATCCCCTTGCCGCCGGAAATCTGGAACCGGCACTTGTCGATGTTCGGCCCAACCGCCTTGTCGCGACATTCGAACAGCCCGTCCTTGTTGCCGCCATTCGGAATCGCATCCGCATCCACCGCCCGGTCGTGGTCGAAGAACAGCCCCCCCACCATGAAATCGCTTGGCACGCGGAACAGCGCGTTCACGTTGTAGCTGATCCCATTCGCAGCCGCGCTTTCCGGTGCGGCGTCCATCACGAGGAGCCCGCGAGTCGCGTGCTCGCCGTGGGACAGACGGTGGTAGTCGTCCGAGACAAAGGCGCGGAGCGTCTCCGGGATGACATGGCCCGCGCCACGGATTCGATACGTGCTCGTGAAGCGAAGCACCTCGGTGTCCGGGCGATGATGGTCGAAGAACCACTCCAGCGCGTCGGTGCAGTCCATATCGGGCGTCCAGCCGAGCTGCGCGGTGGATACCGCGCCGGTTTGGTCTGGCAAGGCGTAGAGCTTCACGCCGCCGACGGTCTCGAGGATATGGTCTGCGGCCGTTTCCGGGGCCACCTCGTAACCATAACCCGGCGCCGCGACCCAGAGGGTCTCCCCTGCCGACACAGCCGCCGCGTCCCCGCCCCCGGCATAGGAAAGCGTCTCGTCCGAGACGAGCGCGTCGACCGAGGCGAAACTGGTCGCCCCGCCCCCCTGAACGGTCGTCACCGTCGTGGTGGTCACCTCGTCTTCGACGACCACGCCGTCCTCATCCAGCAGAACGTTTTCGAACCGGTCTGTGATCTGCACCCGGTAGGTTCCGGCCAGCAGGTAACAGTCCTGAAAATCCCCGTTCGCATCCGAAATCGACGGGTTCGCGACCGAATAAGTCAGGTGAGGATCGCGGAAAATCGGGGTGAGAGTGTCGGACCCCGCGTTGTAGATGGTGCGCCGCGCGCCCTTGATCGGCGTGGAATCCGGCTTTTCCGCGCGCTGCGCGTTCGGATGATTGAAAAGACCCATGAAGCAGCTCCTTGCGCAAGTCGGCAGCAGGGCATCGGCCTGCCCGTGCAAATGAGCTTCATGGTTTGATTTTTTGGGTTAACAGGGCCTAACGCAGAGGTCTGGGAGGTAACGAGTCCAGGCAGCCACCTCAGAAGTCGATGGCGAGGCCCTTTTTCTCCCAGTCGCCATAGCGCACCGGTTCCGGCCCGTCTCGACCGCCAAGCTCTTCGGGAAGCTTCAGCGCGGCGGCAGATTTACGCCGCTCTTCGGCTTCGGCCAGCGCACGCAGCGCTTCGGGGGGCAGGTCGCGTTTTGTCTCGTCGGTCATCGCAGGCTTCCTTGTCTCGCGCCTTTGATATAGGTCGTCGCAACCGATTTGGCAAAGGAGGCCGCATGGCCACGGACCCGACCCTGCCGCGCCGCGTGGCGCTGGACCTGATGGGCGACGTGATCGAAGATCGCCGCCTGTTGTCCGAAGTCCTGCCGAAACGGCTCGCCAAGCTCGCGCCGGAGGATCGCGCACGCACTCAGCGGCTCGTGACCACCGCGTTCCGCGTGATGGACCGTGCCGACCGGGCACTGGGTCCGCACCTGCGCAAACGTCCGCCGCCCCGAATCCTCAACCTGCTGCGCCTCTCTGTGGCCGAGATCTGCGCCGAAGGCTCCGCTTCGCACGGTGTCGTCAATTCCGCCGTCGCCATCGCGCGGGCGGACAAGAAGACCGCCGGCATGGCCGGGTTGGTCAACGCCGTGCTGCGCAAGATCGACCCCGACGCCTGGTCCGCCCTGCCACCCCCGCGCCTGCCCAAATGGCTGCGCAAGCCGCTGACCGACGACTACGGCAAGGACGTGGTCGCGGCGATGGAGGCGGCGTTCCATGCGGGCGCCCCGCTCGACCTCACGCCGCGCGGCGACGGTGCCGCGCTGGCCGAGCGGTTGGGGGGGCAGCTTCTCCCCACCGGCTCCGTGCGCCTCACGGACGCCGGACAGGTCTCGGCCCTTCCAGGTTTCTCCGAGGGCGACTGGTGGGTGCAGGATGCCGCCGCCGCGCTCCCGGCCCGCATCCTCGCGGCCCGGCCCGGCGAAAGCGTGCTCGACCTTTGCGCCGCTCCGGGCGGAAAGACGATGCAACTCGCCGCGACCGGGGCAGATGTCACGGCCGTCGATATCTCGTCCACCCGCATGGCGCGGGTCGAGGAAAACCTCGCCCGTTGCAATCTCTCTGCGGACCTCGTCACTGCGGACGCACTCGAATACGAAGGCGGGCCGTTCGACGCGATCCTGCTGGACGCGCCCTGCACGGCGACCGGCACGATCCGCCGCCACCCGGACCTGCCCTATGCCAAGGACGGCTCCGAGTTCCCCGGCCTGTTCGAATTGCAGGAGCACCTGATCGACCGCGCGCTCGGGATGCTGAAACCCGGCGGGCGGCTCGTCTATTGCACCTGCTCGCTCCTCATCGACGAGGGCGAGGAGCAGGTGCGGGACGCGCTGGACCGCAACCCCGGCCCCACCGTCGACCCGACGGCTCTCGACCGCCCGGGCATCGAACCCGGCTGGCGCACCGACGAGGGCGGGCTGCGCCTGCGCCCGGATTATTGGGCCGAGACCGGCGGCATGGACGGGTTCTACATCGCCTGTCTCGTTAAGGCATGACTCCCGCCTGTCGCCCCTGTAGAGTCCCGCCAGAACCCGTGAAGGGTCGACGAACGACGTGAGGCAAGGCGAAGGTGGCCAAGGATTTCCCCATGACCAGCCGCAGGACGCGGTGGCTCAACCGCTGGCACGCCCGGCGCGCGGCCCGCGCGAAACCGGCCACGGGATTCACTTCGCAGCCCGAGCCGCGCACGATCGGCAGCTTCGCCAAGGGCAAACAACTCGTCTCCGGCAATTTCCTGTTCGCCGGTCACCTGGTGCAGTCGCCGACGGAAAGCATCTGGTCCATCACCCCGCCCAGCCCGGATTTCGAAGCCGCGCTTCAGGGGTTCGGCTGGATGGACCATCTCGCCGCATTGGGTGACCGCGATGCGCGGGCGCGGGCGCAGTTCTGGACGATGGACTGGATCGAACGCTACGGGCGCGGAATCGGCCCCGGCTGGGTTCCCGACGTGGCGGGCCGCCGCCTCATCCGCTGGATCAACCACGCGATCTTCATCCTGAACGGTCAGGATTCCGGGGCCTCCGAACGCTTCCACCGCTCGCTCGGCCAACAGGCGATCTTCCTGTCACGGCGTTGGCAGGGCACTTCCCCCGGTCTGCCCCGGTTCGAGGCGCTTACCGGGTTGATCTACGCGGGCCTGTCGCTCACCGGCATGGAGCATCTGACCGAACCGGCCGTGCAGGCGCTTGCCCGCGAATGCGACCGGCAGATCGACGCGGCGGGTGGTATCCCGACTCGTAACCCTGAAGAGCTGCTCGAAGTCTTCACGTTGCTCAACTGGGCCGCGCTCGCGCTGTATGAGAGCGACCGGGAGCCTGCACCGGCCCATCAAGCCGCCATCGAGCGCATCGCACCCACCCTGCGCGCCCTGCGCCATTCCGATGGCGGTCTCGCACGCTTTCACGGCGGCGGGCGCGGGGCCGAGGGCCGGCTGGATCAGGCGCTTGCCATTTCCGGCGTGCGTGGCGGGGCGACCGACGGGCTGGCGATGGGCTTTTCCCGCCTGTCCTCAGGGCGTACCTCCATCATCCTCGACACGGACCAGCCGCCCGTCGGCTCGGCCTCGTGGAACGGTCACGCCTCGACGCTGGCGATGGAGATCACGTCGGGCCGCCGCCCGCTCATCGTCACCTGTGGCTCAGGGCTCCATTTCGGTGAAGATTGGGGCAAGGCGGGCCGCGCCACACCGTCGCATTCGGTGCTGGGCCTCACCGGCGTCTCTTCCTCCCGCCTTGGCGACACGGAACCCACCCCGCACGGTCCCCGCGCGAAACTGGTCGAAGTCCCGAACGAGGTCGAGGCCCGTCGCATCGGGGATGCCGACATGATCGGCGTTGTCGCAGGCCATGACGGCTACCAGCCCCGCTTCGGCCTCGCCTACATCCGCCGGATCGAACTTGCGGTGGACGGGCGCACCATCGCGGGCGAGGAAACCCTCGCCGCTGTGTCCGAGGCCGAGCAAACCACCTTCGGCCGTGCGCTCGAACGCGAAAGCGAACGGGGTGTGCCCTTCAATATCCGTTTCCATCTGCACCCGGACGTGGACGCGACCATCGACCTTGGCGGGACCGCCGTGTCGATGGCCCTGCGCTCGGGCGAGATCTGGGTGTTCCGCTATGACGGGGCCGCCGATCTGAGCCTCGAGGCCTCGGTCTACCTCGAAAAGAACCGACTTAAGCCGCGTGCGTCAAAACAGGTGGTTCTCTCCGGGGCGGCAATGGATTATGCGACGCGCATCCGCTGGTCACTGGCCAAGGCGCAGGATACGCCCGTCGGCGTGCGCGATCTGGTGAGGGACGAGCCGGACGAGCTGCCTGATTGATCCAAGGGACATGACATGACCGACCTTTCCTCCGTGCGCCGCGCGCTGATTTCCGTTTCCGACAAGACCGGGCTTGTGGACCTCGGCACCGCGCTCGAAGCTCTCGGGGTCGAGATCCTGTCGACCGGTGGTTCGGCCAAGGCGCTGCGCGATGCGGGGGTGACGGTCAAGGACGTGGCTGACGTCACCCGGTTTCCCGAGATGATGGACGGCCGGGTCAAGACGCTGCACCCAATGGTCCACGGCGGGCTGCTGGCCCTTCGTGACAACGACGACCACACCGCCGCGATGAACGAGCACGGCATCGGCGCCATCGACCTGCTGGTCGTGAACCTCTACCCGTTCGAGGCGGCGCTGGCCCGTGGCGCAGGCTACGACGAGATGATCGAGAACATCGACATCGGCGGCCCGGCCATGATCCGTGCGGCGGCCAAGAACCACGGTTTCGTCACCACCATCGTCGATGTCGAGGATTACGGTGCGCTTCTCGACGAACTGAAGGCCAACGACGGTGCAACGACCTATGCTTTCCGGCAGCGCCACGCCCAGATCGCCTATGCCCGCACCGGGGCCTATGACGCCGCCGTCTCCGGCTGGATGGCCGAGGCGATCGGGGAAAAGGCCCCGCGTCGCCGCGTAGTGGCGGGCGAACTGGCCCAAACCCTGCGCTACGGAGAGAACCCGCATCAGGATGCGGCGTTCTATACCGACGGATCGACCCGTCCCGGCGTGTCGACCGCTCGTCAGCATCAGGGGAAGGAACTGAGCTACAACAATATCAACGACACCGACGCGGCGTTCGAGCTTGTGGCGGAATTCGACCCCGCGGACGGTCCGGCGGTCGCGATCATCAAGCACGCGAATCCCTGCGGCGTGGCGCGCGGCGCGACCCTGATTGAGGCCTACCAGAAAGCGTTCGACTGCGACCGCACCTCGGCCTTCGGCGGGATCGTCGCGCTGAACCAGACGCTCGACGCTGACACGGCGGCCAGGATCGCCGAAATCTTCACCGAGGTTGTCATCGCCCCCGACGCGACCGACGAAGCCAAGGCGGTCTTTGCGGCCAAGAAGAACCTGCGCCTGCTCACCACCGGCGGTCTGCCCGACGCCCGCTCGGGCGGTCAGACGATCCGGCAAGTCGCGGGCGGCTACCTGTTCCAGAACAAGGACAACGGCTTCATCGGCGAAAGTGATCTCAAGGTCGTGACCAAAAAGGCCCCGACCGACGCGCAGATCGCCGACCTCCTGTTCGCGTGGAAAGTCGCCAAGCATGTGAAGTCTAACGCCATCGTCTACGTCAAGGACGGGGCCACGGTGGGCGTGGGCGCGGGCCAGATGTCCCGCCTCGACAGCTCCACCATCGCCGCGACCAAGGCCGGGCGCATGGCGGGTGATGTCGGGCTTTCCGAAAGCCCGGCCATTGGCTCCGCGGTCGCCTCGGATGCCTTCTTCCCGTTCCCCGACGGCCTGCTCGAAGCGGCGGGCGCGGGCGCGACCTGCGTCATTCAGCCCGGCGGCTCCATGCGTGACGACGAGGTGATCGCGGCGGCTGACGAAGCAGGGCTGGCCATGGTCTTCACCGGTATGCGACACTTCCGCCACTGATGCGTACGCTCTGGATCTCCGCCCTCGTCATCCTGATCCTCGACCAGGCGTCGAAGATTTGGGTCGTTCAGGTGCTCGACCTGAAGCAGAAAGGCGCCATCGACGTCTGGGACCCGTTCCTCAATTTCCGCATGGCGTGGAACGAGGGCGTGAATTTCGGCCTGTTCTCCTCCTCGCAGGAAACGACCCGCTGGATTCTCATCGCCGTCGCCGTCGCGATCGTCGCCGCCGTGCTCTGGTGGGTCCACCGCGAAGCGATGGGGCGCTTTGCGCGCATCTCGGCGGGTGTGCTCATCGGTGGGGCCATCGGCAACGTGATCGACCGCATCGCCTATGGCGCCGTGGCGGACTTCCTCAACATGTCCTGTTGCGGAATTACAAACCCCTATTCCTTCAATGTCGCTGATATTGCTGTCTTCGCCGGCGCCATCGGGCTCATCTTCTTCACCGGGTCGCCCGCGAAGAAAAAGGCCCCGTGACGCGGCAATTCGGATGGGGTAAAGAGGGTCAAACGGGTGTTGGAGGCATAGATGCGGGTCCTGACCACGAAATTCGGACTAGCCCTTGTGGGCTTCGGGCTGTTGACGGCCTGTTCGGACAATGGCCAACCCAAGCTGATGAACATCCGTTCCGACACGCCGGACGAATTCTCGATCATGCCGAACAAGCCGCTCGAGCAGCCCGAGGATTACGAGGCGCTTCCCGAACCGACACCGGGCGGGCGCAACCGCGCCGACGTGGTGCCGGAAGAGGATGCGGTGGCCGCGCTTGGCGGCAACCCCGACGCGCTGCGCAGCGACCGTACCAACGCGGGCGAGGGCGCGCTTTTGGCGCAGGCCCGCCGCTACGGCACCAATTCCAATATCCGTGAGGTCCTTGCGGAAGAGGATCTGGAATACCGGCGTGAGAACAACGGTCGCCTCCTCGAGCGCCTGTTCAACGTGAATGTCTACTTCGACAGCTACCAGCAGCAGTCGCTCGATCAGCACCGCGAGCTTGACCGCCTGCGCGACCGGGGCGTCGCGACGCCCTCCGCGCCGCCCGATCCCGAACGGTTCTAGTCGCGTTTCACAAGATCACACGCGCGTCATGCGGGGTTGCCCATTGGGCGCCACCGGCTAACTCTGTTCTACGAACGGAGGACTTCACATGACCCGACTGCTCTCGGCCTGCCTCGCCCTGATCGCCTTCACGATTCCGGCGACGGCGCAGGATGTCACCGACTACACCCTCGACAACGGCATGGAGGTGGTGGTCATCGAAGACCACCGGGCCCCGGTCGTGGTTCACATGGTCTGGTATCGCGCCGGGTCGGCGGATGAGGAACCAGGGGTCTCCGGCATCGCCCACTTCCTCGAACACCTCCTGTTCAAGGCGACCGATGACCTGGAATCGGGCGAACTCAGCCGCGTGGTGGCCGAAAACGGCGGGTCCGACAACGCCTTCACCAGTGCCGACTACACCGCTTATTTTCAGCGCATCGCGGCGGACCGGCTCGAACTCATGATGACGATGGAGGCCGACCGGATGCGCGACCTCCAGCTGTCCGAAGCCGACATCAAGACCGAGCGCGACGTGATCCTGGAAGAACGCGCCATGCGCACCGACAACTCCCCCGGTGCTCTGCTGAACGAACAGATGCAGGCGGCGCTCTACATGAACCATCCCTACGGCACGCCCAACATCGGCTGGCGTCACGAGATGGAGGAGCTGGGCCTCGAAGACGCACTGGCCTACTACCGCAAGTATTACGCGCCCAATAACGCGATCCTCGTGGTCGCGGGCGACGTCGAGCCCGAGAATGTGCTGGAACTCGCCCGGAAGCACTACGGCCCGCTCGAGCCGACCGAAGGGCTTGAGCCGCGCGACCGGCCCAAGGAGCCCGTGCCGCTCGCCGAGCGCCGCATCACCTATTCCGACCCGCGCGTCGGCCAGCCCTATGTCATCCGCACCTACCTCGCCCCCGAGCGTAATCCGGGTGCGCAGGAAGAAGCCGCAGCGCTCGTTTACCTGTCCGAGATCCTTGGCGGCAATCCGGCGACCTCGGTCTTTGGTCAGGCGCTCCAATTCGAAAGCAACGTGGCGGTCTCCACCTTCGCCGGCTACAGCCCCCTGAGCCTCGACATCTCGTCCCTGCGCATCGGCATCGTCCCGAGCCAGGGCGTGTCGCTGGAAGAGGCCGAGGCGGCGATGGACGGCGTGCTTAAGGACTTCTTCGAAACCGGCATCGACCCGGAGCAGTTCGAGCGGATCAAGACCCGCATCCGCGCCAACGACATCTACGCGCAGGATTCCATGCGCGGCCTCGCCAACCGCTATGGCGCCGCGCTCACTTCCGGCCTGACCATCGAGGACGTGAAGGCATGGCCGGACGTGCTGCAATCCGTCACGCCCGACGATGTGATGAAGGTGGCCGAAAAGGTCCTTCAGAGAAGTCATGCGGTCACAGGCTGGCTTACCGTCCCCGAAACGTCACCCGAACCCGAAGCGGAGGTCAGCCAATGATCCGTCTCGCCCTCGCCTTTCTCCTCATCGCCGCCGTCCCGGCCCGCGCCCAGGTTCCGATCCAGGAAGTCACCTCGCCCGGCGGAATTTCAGCCTGGCTGGTGGAAGAACACTCCATCCCCTTCGTCGCGCTCGAACTGCGATTCCGCGGCGGCACGTCCCTTGACCTGCCCGGCAAGCGCGGCGCGACGAACCTCATGACCGGCCTGCTCGAAGAGGGCGCGGCGGATATGGACAGCCGCGCCTTTGCGGAGGCGAAGGAAGAACTCGCGACTTCGATCGACTTTGATGTCTACGGCGATGTCCTCACCGTTTCGGCGCAATTCCTGTCCGAGAACATGGAAGAGTCCGTCGACCTCGTGCGCGCCTCGCTCGAAGAACCGACGTTCGAAGAGGCGTCGGTCGAGCGTGTGCGCGGTCAGGTGCTGTCCTACATCCGTTCCCGCGTGACGGACCCGGACGAGATTGCAGGGGACGCAATGGCCGCCGCCGCCTATGGCGACCACCCCTATGGCAGCTTCGACAGCGGCACGGTGGAAAGCGTCACGGACCTCACCCGCGCGGACATCGTGACGGCATGGGAAAACGCCATCGCCCGCGACCGCGTCTATGTCTCCGCCGTGGGTGACATCACCCCGGAAGAACTGGGCACCGTCATCGACACGATCCTCTCCGGCATCCATGAAGAGGGCGGAGAGTACCCCGACGAAGTGGATTATGCCCCGACCCCCGGTGTTTCCGTCACCCCCTTCGACACGCCGCAATCCGTGGCCCGCTTCGGCCAGCCGGGGATGGAGATCGACGATCCCGATTTCTTCGCGGCCTACCTCGTGAACACGATCATGGGCGGCTCAAACTTCGAGAACCGGCTCTTTGACGAGGTGCGCGAGAAGCGCGGGCTGACATATGGCATCGGCACCTGGCTCTCCGACAGCGACTATTCCGAAGTGCTGGGCGGCAGCTTCTCCTCCCAGAACGCCACGATGGCCGAAGCCATCGAGGTGGTGCAGGAGGAATGGCGCAAAATGGCCGAGGACGGCGTCACGGCAGAGGAACTCGCTGCGGCCAAGAAATACCTCACCGGCGCTTATCCGCTGCGCTTCGACGGCAACGCCAACATCGCCAATATCCTCACCTCGATGCAAATGGACGACTACCCGATCGACTACCCGCAAACCCGCAACGAAAAGGTCATGGCGGTCACGTTGGAGGAGGCGAACCGCGTCGCGGCAGAGCTGTTCCAGCCTGAGAATCTGCGCTTCGTGGTGGTGGGCCAGCCCGAGGGGCTGGAGCCGACCGTGAACTAGAAAACCGGGCCGGGCGCAGCCACGGCAGCGCCCATTCCCGCTTTCAGAATCGTCGTCGGACATGCTAGGTCTAGTGGCATGCCCGACGACGCCCCCAATATACGCCGACCCCTTATCCGGCAACTCGATGACGCAGCGATCAACCGCATCGCGGCGGGCGAAGTGGTGGAGCGTCCCGCCTCGGCTGTGAAAGAGCTGGTCGAGAACGCCATTGATGCAGGCGCGACCCGGATCGACGTGGCTTATGCCGACGGCGGCAAGACCCTGATCCGTGTCACCGACGATGGCTGTGGCATCGCTGCCAATGACCTGCCGCTGGCCCTCTCGCGCCATGCGACGTCCAAGATCGACGGCTCCGACCTTCTCAGCATTCACACCTTCGGCTTCCGGGGGGAGGCGCTTCCGTCCCTCGGCGCGGTCGGCCGCCTCACGATCACCTCGCGCTGCGACGGCGACGCGGCCAGCGTCCGGGTCAACGGCGGCCACATGGAGCCTGTGAAACCGGCGGCCCTGTCGCGCGGCACGGTGGTCGAGCTGCGCGACCTGTTCTTCGCCACGCCCGCCCGGCTCAAATTCCTGCGCACCGACCGGGCCGAGGCGCAGGCGATCACCGATGTGGTCAAACGCCTCGCGATGGCCGAGCCGCATATCGGCGTCACCCTGCGCGACGTGTCGGGCGGCGGCGAAGGGCGCGTCACCTTCCGCGCCACGCCCGAGAACGGCGACCTGTTCGACGCGCTCCATGCCCGCCTCGGCGGCGTTCTGGGCCGCGATTTCGCGGAAAACGCGGTCCCTCTCGATGCCTTGCGCGAAGGCTTCCGGCTCACGGGCTACGCAGCCCTTCCCACCTATTCGCGCGGTGCGGCGGTGGCGCAGTTCCTCTTCGTCAATGGCCGCCCGGTGCGCGACAAGCTCTTGATCGGGGCGCTGCGCGGGGCCTATGCCGATTTCCTGTCGCGCGACCGCCACCCGGCGGCGGCGCTGTTCGTCACCTGTGACCCGAAACTGGTCGACGTGAACGTGCATCCCGCCAAGTCCGAAGTGCGGTTCCGCGAGCCCGGTCTCGTGCGCGGTCTGATCGTGACCACGATCCGCCATGCGCTGGCCGAAGCCGGGCACCGCGCCTCGTCCACGGTTGCCGAGGCCACGCTCGGCGCCATGCGCCCCGAACAGCCCGTCCAGCCGCGCGTCTACCAGATGGACCGCCCAAGCCAGACGGCGCTCCACACGGCCCGTCAGGCGCAATCCCCGATGGGGTTCGCCGAACAGCCCTCCGCCCGCTTCGATCCCGTGGTCGAGCGGGACACCGACACCGGCGAGGACGTCCAGAGGGCGGACGAGCACCTCCCCCTCGGGGCCGCCCGCGCGCAGGTGCATGAAAACTACATCGTCGCCCAGACCGAGGACGGCATGGTCATCGTCGATCAACACGCCGCCCATGAACGCCTCGTCTATGAAAAGCTCAAGCGCCAGATGGCCGAGAACGGCGTGGCGGCTCAGGCGCTCCTGATCCCCGAGATCGTGGACCTGTCAGACGGCGATGCGGCTTTGCTCCTGGGTCTCGCCGACGAGCTGGCCAAACTGGGCCTCGTCATCGAACCCTTCGGCGGCGGTGCCATCGCCGTGCGCGAAACCCCCGCGATCCTCGGGCAGGTCAACGCCGAGGCGATGATCCGCGACATCCTCGATGAACTCTCAGACCTCGGCCAGAGCCAGACGGTGCAGGCCCGGATCGAGGCGGTGCTCTCGCGCGTCGCCTGCCACGGCTCGATCCGCTCGGGCCGTTGGATGCGCCCCGAGGAGATGAATGCGCTCCTGCGCGAGATGGAGGCGACGCCGCATTCCGGCCAGTGCAACCATGGCCGCCCCACCTATGTCGAACTCAAACTCGCCGATATCGAACGGCTCTTCGGACGCACATGATCCAGATCGGCGACACGACCCTCGACCTCTCCGACCCGCTCACCCTCGCCGCCCTCATCGCGGCGGGTGTGCTTCTGCTGCTGGTCCTCCTGCTCATCGTCGTCCTTGTGCGGACGGGCCGTGCCAGCGCGACCAATGCCGAGCTTGCCCGCCAGATGGGCGGGATCGGGCAGGCGGTGCAGATGCTGGGGCAGGGGCAGGACCAGCTTTCCGGCGGGCTGCGCACCGTCTCGGACGCACAGGCGAACGGGCAAAGCCAGATGATCCACACGATGGAAACCCGGCTCGCCGACGTTCAACGCCAAATGCAGGACCGGCTCCACGAGAACGCGATGAAATCCGCCCGCGCCCTGTCCGACCTGCACGAACGGATGAACGAAACGCTTACCGGCTCGACCGTCAAGACAACCAAGTCGCTGACCGAGTTGCAGGAGCGTCTGGCCACCATCGACAAGGCGCAGGCGAATATCGAAAAGCTGTCGGGGGACGTCCTCAGCCTTCAGGACATCCTGTCCAACAAGCAGACGCGCGGCGCGTTCGGGGAAATCCAGCTCAACGACATCGTGTCAAAGGCGCTCCCCACCGACAGCTACGCGTTCCAGCAGACGCTTTCCAACGGCAAACGGGCCGACTGCCTGATCCATCTTCCGAACCCGCCCGGCCCCATTGTCATCGACTCGAAATTCCCGCTTGAGGCCTATGAGGCCCTGCGCCGCGCCGACAGCCAGCAACAATTGGCCGAGGCCGCCCGCCAGATGAAAACGGCGGTCCGCGCCCACATCCGCGCGATCTCGGAGAAGTATATCATCGAGGGCGAGACGGCGGATGGCGCGCTCATGTTCCTGCCCTCCGAAGCCGTCTATGCCGAGCTTCACGCCAACTTTCCCGAGATCGTGCGCGAAGGCTTCGAGGCGCGGGTCTGGATCGTCTCGCCCACCACCTGCATGGCCACGCTCAACACGATGCGCGCGATCCTGAAGGATGCCCGGATGCGCGAACAGGCAGGCGCGATCCGCAAGGAACTGCACTTGTTGTCGGCGGATGTGGGCCGTCTGGGTGACCGCGTCGAAAACCTCGACCGGCATTTTCATCAGGCGTCCAAGGACATCTCCGACATCAAGATTTCGGCGGAAAAGGCGGGCAACCGGGCCAAACGGCTCGACAATTTCGACTTTGAGGAGCTGGCGCAGGACGATGCCAGCGCCGTCGTGCCGCTCCCGAAAACCTGATCCCTTGTCCCACCCCTGCATTCGCCCCTAAATGGGGGGTAAGCAAAAGAACAGGTCACACATGCTCGAAATCAGCCCCTCCCGCATCGCCCGCATCGCCATCCAGGCCCGTGAGCGGCCCCAAACCGACGAGATTATCCGCGGTTATATCGAGGATCTGAACACTGACGAGCAGGCGAGCCTCGTCGCCGTCATGTGGATCGGGCGCGAGACGTTCGAGGCCGACGACCTCGAAGAAGCCATCGCGACCGCCAAGGCCGAGGCGACCGCCCCCACGGGCGACTACCTTCTGGGGGAGACGCTGCTGGCCGATTACCTTGAGGCCGGTCTGGATGCGCTGGGCTATTCCGTCGAGGATCTCGAGGACGACCACCTGAAATAACCGGTCCTGCGGGCGCAACGCGCCTCAGATGAAGGTCTGCGCGAACTGCCGCTCCGGGTCGGCAAGGTGCGGCACGGCGTTGAACTGCGTCAACGTCAGCCCCGCGCCCACCGGGTGCATCTGGTGGACCGAGCTGTTCATGATGGTCAGCGCCAGCCGCGCCATCGACGACAGTTGCAGACCCATCGCCACCTTGATCGCCATCGAAATCCACCCGCCCGAGGTGCAGACCAGCGCCCGGCCTTCGCCCGCCGCGATTTCATGCAGAACCTCGTCCACCCGATCCTCGAACTGGGCATAGCTCTCGATCGTGTCCTTGATCTGCCCCTCGCGCCACGCGGTGAAGACCAAGGGCAGGTGCTGAATGAACTCGTCACGGTTCTCCGGCGGCTTGATTCCCAACTGCGTGTGCATCTTGGCCGACAGGTCGAAATAGGCGACTTCGTTCAACCGCGCGTCCTGCACCGGCTCCGGAAACCCCATCGCCTCTGCCGTCTCACGATGCCGGATCAGCGTCCCGGAATAGACCCTGTCGAACCGCTCACCGATGCTGTCGAAGTACCCCCCCAGCCAGCCGGCCTGCTGCTTGCCGAGATCCGAGAGCTTGTCGTATCCCGTTTCGTCCTGTGATCCGGTGTTGGCCTGACCGTGGCGGATGAGAGTGACTTGTGACATGTGCGGCCCCTTGTGCGTTCGCGTGGTGCTAACCCGCGGTTGTGACAAGGGAAAGACCTAGCGCCACGCCACGTCGCCCAGAAAGATGTATCCCGCCCCGTAGATCGTCTTGATGAGCTTCGGGTTCTTCGGGTCTTCGCCCAGCTTCGTGCGCAGGCGCGAGATGCGCACATCCATCGCCCGGTCGAAGCTTTCGCCAGCCGCGCCGCCGAGTTGTTCCTGCATCTGCGCCCGGGTGATGAGCCGCTTGGGCGCCTCGAGAAACAGCCGAAGGACTTCGCCCTCGGCATGGGAAAACGCACTCTCCTTGCCGTTTGCATCCTCGAGGACGTAGCGGTCGAACCGGGCGGTCCAGCCCTCGAATGTCGCGGTGGATGATTCACCCGGGCGCTCGGTCCGCCCGTCGCGCACGCGGGCGCGCACACGGGCCACGACCTCGGCCAGCTCGAAGGGCTTGATGATGTAGTCGTCCGCGCCAAGTTCCAGGCCCGTCACACGGTCCTGCACCTGCGCGCGACCTGACACGATGATGATGGCCGCACCGGATTCCAGAGCCAGCCGATGAACGAGTGTCAGCCCGTCCCGGTCCGGCAGGCCGAGATCGACGAGGCAGACGTCCGGCGCCGTGGTGCGCAGCGCCGCTTCGAATTCGGTCGCCCGCCCGAACCCCATCGTGCGAAACCCCGCCTCGGTCAGCGCGTCCGAGAGCATCTGCCGAATCTCCGGCTCATCGTCCAGAATGGTCACGAGCGGCTGGGTCACGCCGGTCCCTCCGTTGCGAGAAAGGCGGCAAGTTGCGCCTGCGTGAAGGGCTTGCCGAGGACCGGTGCCCCGGCGCGGCGCGGATCGTCCGGCGGGAGCGAGGACATGAGGAGCACCGGCGCCTCCAGCCCTGCTTCGTCGAAAGCGACGGCGAGTTGGTCGCCCGTCAGCCCGCCGCCCAGCATGATGTCCGAAAGGACAAGGCCGATGCCCTCGACCCCGGCCAGCGCCCGCGCCTCTTCGCCAGATCCGGCTTCGATGACCTGATGCCCCAGCGCGATGAGCATCTCGCGCACTTCGGTCCGGATATCGTCCTGATCCTCGACCAGCAGGACAAGCAGCGAGCGCGCGGCCGCGTCGTCCATTTCCGCAGGCTTCAGAGGCAGGCGCATCGTGACCCGCGCGCCCCGGTCAGTGTTGCCGACCCGGACATGCCCGCCCGACAGCTTGGCATGGTCATAGACCATCGCCAGCCCCAGCCCGGACCCCTGCGCGCCCTTCGTGGTGAAGAAGGCGTCCAGCGCATGATCGAGCGCCTCGTCGCTGAACCCGGTGCCTGTATCCTGCACCTCGAAGTCGATCCATGTGCGCGAGACGGCCCGCGCGGTCAGGGTGATCTCGCCCGCCTCGGCCCCGATCGCATCCTTGGCGTTCAGAACGAGGTTCAGGAGCGCATCCTGCGTGGCCCCCACATCCAGCAGGACCGGGCTGTCCAGATCCGCGACCTCGACCGTCAGGGAAACATCGCCGGGCAGGGTGGAACGCGCCAGCGTCTCGGTCTCCGACAGCAGTTGCGCGACGTTCACCGGCTCGGGCCGCACTTCGCGCACCCCCGACAGCGCACCGATCCTGTCGAGCAGGGTGCCCCCGCGCCGCGACGCCGCCGTGGTCGCCTCCACCAGTCGGGCGGCCTCCGGCGGCAGGTCCATCTGCCCCAACCGGCCCTGAAGCCCGAGGATGATCGTCAGCAGGTTCGAGAAATCATGTGCAAGGCCCGAGGTAAGCTGCGTGGCCAGCTCCCGTTTGCGGGTCTGGGCCAGCGCCGCGCGTGCCTGCGCCTCCTCCGTCACGTCGGTCGACAGGATATAGACCCCGCGCACCGCCCCCGCATCGTCCGTGTCGGGGGTAAAGGCCACCCGGATACGCCGCCCGGACCCTTCGTGGGCGAATTCGAACACGCTGGCCTCCCCGGCGAAGGCCCGCTCAAGGCTCGGCGTGATCCTCTCGAACGCCTCGTCCCCCAGCGCGTCGCGGGCGTGCAGCCCGACGATGTTGCGCGGGCTGTCGGGCAGGATCGCGGCGAGTTGCCGGTTGGAATAGGCATAGCGCCAGTCGCGGTCGAGCCGGGCGATATGGGCCGGCATCATCTCGGCCGTCACCCGCGCCCGGCTCTCCATCTCGGTCAGCTGGCGCTTGGTCTCTTCCAGTGTCGCGTTGGTGGCCGCGAGCGCCCGGTTGGTCTGGGACAGTTCCTCGGCATGGGCGAGCACCTGATCCGAAAGTTCCTCGGACCGCGACCGCAAGAGCTGCTCCTGCCGCTTGATGCCGGTGATGTCGGTATAGACGGTGACCCAGCCACCCTGCGCGAGCGGCGATCCCTCGACCGAGATCATGCGGCCATTGGCCCGTTCCCGCTCCACATAATGCGGCTCGAAGGCCAGCGCCTGATCCACCTTGTCGCGCACGAAGGCCTCGTGGTCGTCGACCACGCCATACTCGCCGCGCTCCACGAGAAACCGAATCGTATCGTCGAACCGCGCGCCGCGTGTGACGAGCCGGGTGGGCAGCCCGAACATCTCCTGAAAGGTCCGGTTGCCGACCACGAATTTCAGGTCGCTGTCATAGATCGACAGCGCCTGCTGAATCAGGTTCAGCCCGGCCTGCGTAAGCGCTGCGATGTCTGTGAACTTGGTGTCCAGCGGCCTTCCTCCCTGTCTTTCGCTAGCACCGCGGGCCAGTGCCGGGAAGCCCCATTGCGCCCGATTCCGGCCTGTAAGAATTCGTTAGATTCTCGAAAAACTCGGGTAATGATTGACCCTGATCCCTGTTGCGAAAGAATGTTTCGCGTCGGCCTCGGTCGGCAGGGACATAAAACCGGCCGGGGAGGGCCGGTGTGGGAGGAGACAACTTGGCACAGGATCAAACCGCAACCGGCGGTCTGTCCTCCATTCCGGCGCTTCTGACCCGGAATGCGAAGGAATTCGGCGGTCGTCCCGCCTATCGTGAAAAGGAATTCGGGATCTGGCAAAGCTGGACCTGGGCCGAGACCGCCGAGGAGATCGACGCGCTCGCGATGGGTCTGCTCGCGCTGGGCATCGAACGGGGCGATCAGGTCGCGATCATCGGGCGCAATCGCCCGTCGCTCTACTGGTCGATGGTCGCCGCGCAGAAATGCGGGGCCGTGCCCGTGCCGCTCTATCAGGACAGCGTCGCCGAAGAGATGGAATATGTGCTCGACCATTGCAGCGCGCGCTTCGTCATCTGCGGCGATCAGGAACAGGTCGACAAGGTCATCGAGGTGAAGTCGCGCGTGCCGAAGATCGAGCATGTGATCTATGTCGACAAGCGCGGGATGCGCAAATACGACCACACGCACATGAACTGGTTCGGGGACGTGCAGGCCGAGGGCCGCGCGGGCCATTCGCGGCTCGAACCGATCATGGCCGAACGCACCGCCGAGCTGGATTATGATTCCACCTGCGTCATGCTCTACACCTCCGGCACGACCGGCCGGCCCAAGGGCGTCGTGCTCTCCAACCGCAACGTGGTGGAAAGCGCCAAGAACTCTGCCGAATTCGACAATCTCGGGCCGGGCGAGGACATCCTCGCCTATCTTCCGATGGCCTGGGTGGGCGACTTCATCTTCTCGCTGGGGCAGGCATACTGGACCGGGTTCTGCGTGAACTGTCCCGAGTCCGAAGACACCATGATGACCGACCTGCGCGAGATCGGGCCGACCTATTTCTTCGCGCCGCCGCGCGTGTTCGAGAACCTTCTGACCACCGTGATGATCCGCATGGAGGACGCCACGCGGATGAAGAAGGCGCTTTTCGACCACTTCATGAAGGTCGCGCGCCGGGTCGGCCCCGCGATCCTCGACGGCAAGGAGGTCTCGGGCGGCGACAAGTTCCGCTACTGGCTCGGCAATCTTCTGGTCTATGGCCCGCTCAAGAACACGCTGGGCTTTTCGCGTGTGCGCGTCGGCTACACGGCGGGTGAGGCGATCGGGCCGGAGATCTTCGATTTCTACCGCTCCCTCGGCATCAACCTGAAACAGCTCTACGGTCAGACCGAGGCGACGGTGTTCATCACCGTGCAGCCCGATGGCGAAGTGCGCCCCGATACGGTCGGCGTGCCCGCGCCGGGTGTGGAGCTGAAGATCGGCGACAATGGCGAGGTCTACTACCGCAGCCCCGGCACCTTCGTCGAATACTACAACAACCCCGAAAGCACCGCTTCGACCAAAGACCCCGAGGGTTGGGTCGCGACGGGGGACGCAGGCTTCATCGAGCCCGACACCGGCCACCTTCGGATCATCGACCGGGCCAAGGACGTGGGCAAGATGGCCGACGGGTCGATGTTCGCGCCCAAGTACGTTGAAAACAAACTGAAATTCTACCCCAACATCCTCGAAGCCGTGGTCTTTGGCTCCGGTCGCGACATGTGCACGGCCTTCATCAACATCGACCTGAACGCCGTGGGTAACTGGGCCGAGCGCAACAACATCTCCTACGCCTCCTACCAGGAACTCGCGGGCCATCCGCAGGTGATGGACATGATCCAAAGCCATGTGGAGGAGGTGAACGCCTCGGTCGCCCAGGACGAGATGCTGTCGGGCTGCCAGATCCACCGCTTCCTTGTCCTGCACAAGGAACTGGACGCGGACGATGGGGAGATGACGCGCACCCGCAAGGTCCGGCGCAACGTCATCACCGACAAGTTCGGCGAGCTTGTGGACGCGCTCTATTCCGGCAAGTCGGAGCAATACACCGAAACCGAAGTCACCTACGAAGACGGCCGCAAGGGCAAGATCACCGCGACGCTGGAGATCCGCGACGCCAAGGTCGTGCCCACCGGCGGCGCACAGGGGATCGCGGCGCAATGATCCAGAAAACGAACCGCACCGGAGGGGCCAGATGAACGATATGAGCCCGGACAGCTATGTGACCCCGGACGGCCGCACCATCGGCGGCGTGGTCATGGAGATGAAGAACATCACCCTGCGCTTCGGGGGCGTGGTCGCCATCAAGGACATCTCCTTCGACATACGCGAAGGAGAAATACGCGCGATTATCGGACCGAACGGTGCCGGCAAATCTTCGATGCTCAACGTCATCTCGGGCTTCTACGTCCCGCAGGAGGGCGAGGTCTGGTTCCGCGGCAGCCGCCGCCCGCAGATGAAGCCGTTCGAGGTGGCCGCCCAAGGCATCGCGCGCACGTTCCAGAACATCGCGCTGTTCGACGGGATGAGCGTGCTGGACAACATCATGACCGGCCGGCTGACGATGATGAAAACGGGCCTGTTCGCCCAGTCCTTCTGGTTCGGGCGGGCCGAGAAGGAAGAAAGCTACCACCGCGAACAAGTTGAAAAGATTATCGATTTTCTGGAAATCCAGAACATCCGAAAGACGCCGGTGGGCCGCCTGCCGTATGGTCTGAAAAAGCGCGTGGAGCTTGCCCGCGCACTGGCCGCCGAGCCCAAGCTCCTTTTGCTGGACGAGCCGATGGCGGGGATGAACGTCGAAGAGAAAGAGGACATGAGCCGCTTCATCCTCGACGTGAATGACGAATTCGGCACCACCATCGCGCTGATCGAGCACGATATGGGCGTGGTCATGGACCTGTCCGACCGGGTGGTCGTGATGGATTACGGCAAGAAGATCGGGGACGGCACGCCCGACGAAGTGCGCAACAATCAGGACGTCATCGACGCCTATCTGGGGGTGTCCCATGACTGACGCCGCCCGCAAAATGCGCGTGCACAGCGCGTACACACCGTGTGCACACGCTGTACATACGATGATGCATACGACGGGGGAGGCGACCCATGCCTGAGCAGCTGCTTTTCGCGATGGAGGTCACGCTGAACGGCCTCATGGCCGGGGTGCTCTATGCGCTCGTGGCGCTGGGCTTCGTCCTCATCTTCAAGGCGTCGGGCATCTTCAACTATGCGCAGGGCGTCATGGCGCTGTTCGCCGCGTTGACGCTGGTGGGCATCCAGGACGGGCAGGTTCCGTTCAGCCACCTCATAAACGCGATCTTCGGGACCGACGTGCATCACTTCGGCTGGCACGTTCCCGCGATCTTCGCGATCCTGCTGACCGCCGCCGTCATGGTTCTGTTCGCCTGGATCGTCGAGCGATACGTCCTGCGCCACCTTGTGAACCAGCCGGGCATCATCCTGTTCATGGCGACCATCGGGCTCGCCTATTTCATGGAAGGCTTCGGCGACATGATGTGGGGGTCCGACATCAAGAAGCTCGACGTCGGTCTGCCCCAAGGGATCAACTTCGCCATCGACGACACCACGTTCGAGTGGTTCGGCTACGGCTTCTTCATCGACAACCTCGACATTTCGGCGACCATCGTGGCCGTGATCCTCGTCGTCGCGCTGACGGTGTTCTCGCAATACTCCAAGCAGGGCCGGGCGCTGCGCGCCGTGGCCGACGATCACCAGGCCGCGCTGTCGGTCGGGATTTCGCTGCGCTTCATCTGGGTGCTGGTCTGGTCCATCGCGGGCTTCGTCGCGCTCGTGGCCGGGATCATGTGGGGGTCCAAGTCGGGCGTCCAGTTCTCGCTCTCGCTCATCGCGCTCAAGGCGCTGCCGGTCCTCATGCTGGGCGGCTTCACCTCGATCCCCGGCGCCATCGTCGGCGGGCTGATCATCGGTGTGGGCGAAAAACTGTTCGAGTTCACCATCGGCCCGCTCGTCGGCGGCGCCACGGAGAACTGGTTCGCCTATGTGCTCGCCCTCATCTTCCTCGTCTTCCGGCCGCAGGGCCTGTTCGGCGAGAAGATCATCGAGAGGGTGTGACGCATGACCAAGCTCATCGCCATCGCCAATACCGTCGCGTGGGCCGGCTTCTGGGCCTTCGGCTACCTCGCCCTGTCGGCCCCGACCGATACGGGGAACCAGGCGCTGATCGCCTCGCTCCTCGCCGCCGTCGGCGCGGGCGTCGGGCTTGCCTGCTGGTTCCAGCTGGTGCGCCATACGGAAGCGACCGGATACGCCAAGCCCGCCAACCGCGTGCCTGAACATATCAAGACCCAAGGGGAGAGTGCCTGATGCTTTATCGCGAGGCCGGGGATTTCAAGACATCCTACCGGGACGACAGTCAGACCTTTCCGATCAGGTTCGACCGCTTTGCCTACTATGTGCTGCTTGCGGTCGCGTTCCTCGTCGTGCCCTTCGTCATCAACGACTACTGGGTCAACGCGGTCCTGATGCCGTTCCTGATCTACGCCATCGCGGCGCTCGGGCTGAACGTGCTGACGGGCTATGCCGGGCAGGTGAGCCTTGGCACCGGGGGTTTCATGGCCGTGGGGGCCTATGCTTGTTACAAGCTGATGACGGCGTTCCCGGACGTGAACATCTTTTTCCACGTCATCATCGCGGGCGGGATCACCGCGCTTGTCGGTCTGCTGTTCGGCCTGCCATCCTTGCGCATCAAGGGCTTCTACCTTGCCGTCGCGACGCTCGCCGCGCAGTTCTTCCTCGTGTGGCTCTTCAACCGCGTGCCGTGGTTTTACAACAACTCCGCCTCGGGCCAGATCAGCGCGCCGGAGCGCAGCGTGTTCGGAATCAAGGTCACGGGGCCAGAGACCGAGGCCTGGGCGACCTACCTGTTCTGCCTGATCTTCGTCGTCGCCTCGGCCTGGATCGTGCGCAACCTGACGCGCGGATCGACCGGGCGGCGCTGGATGGCGATCCGCGACATGGACATCGCGGCCGAGATCATCGGGGTGAACCCGCTGGGCGCAAAACTTTCGGCCTTTGCCGTGTCGTCCTTCTTCGTCGGCATCGCGGGGGCGCTGTTCTTCTCGGTCTATCTCGGCGCGGTCGAGGTGGGTGAGGCGTTCGGCATCCAGAAATCGTTCCTGGTGCTGTTCATGATCATCATCGGCGGGCTTGGGTCGATCTTCGGCAGCTTCGCGGGCGCGGCTTTCATGGTGCTGATGCCCGTGCTGCTCAAGAACTCGCTGGTGGGTGGCCTCGGCTGGCCCACGGACCTTGCCGCGCACCTCGAATTCATGATCGTCGGCGGGCTCATCCTGTTCTTCCTCATCGTGGAGCCCCACGGGCTTGCCGCGCTGTGGAAGGTGGCGAAAGAGAAACTCAGACTCTGGCCCTTCCCGCACTAGGGACGGGTCCAAGAAAGACGGGGGGCAACCCCGGGACGGAAACATCGGAACCAACCAAGGGAGGAGACACCCGATGAAAATGAAACTGGCAACACTGGCCCTGGGCGCCGCGATCGCGGCCACCCCGGCGCTTGCCGAACTGACCTTCACCGCGCTCAGCTATCGGACCGGACCCTATGCCGCCAACGGCATCCCGTTCGCCGACGGCTATGAGGATTACTTCACCCTGCTCAACGAGCGGGACGGGGGTATCGGTGGCGAAAAAGTCGAGCTGATCGAATGCGAGACCGGCTATAACACCGAGAAGGGCGTCGAATGCTACGAGTCGACCAAGGGCCAGGGCGCTCTGGTCTATCAGCCGCTTTCGACCGGCATCACCTACCAGCTGATCCCGAAAGCGACCGCTGACGGCATCCCGGTTCACTCGATGGGCTATGGCCGGACCTCGGCCAAGAACGGCGAAGTGTTCAACTGGATCTTCAACTACCCGGCCAACTACTGGGACGGGGCCTCGGTCGCCATCAAGTACCTGCTGGAGGAGAACGGCGGATCGCTCGAGGGCAAGAAGATCGCGCTCGTCTACCACAACTCCGCTTACGGCAAGGAGCCGATCCGCACGCTGGAAGAGCTGTCTGCCAAGCATGGCTATGAGCTCATGACCCTGCCGGTGGATCACCCCGGTCAGGAGCAGAAGTCCCAGTGGCTTCAGATCCGCCGTGAAAAGCCCGACTACACGCTGATGTGGGGCTGGGGTGTGATGAACCAGGTCGCCATTCAGGAAGCGGTGAACATCCGCTACCCGATGGAGAACTTCATCGGCATCTGGTGGTCCGGCTCGGAGAACGACGTGCTGCCCGCCGGTGAAGGCGCCGACGGCTACAAGGCGCTGACGTTCCACAACGTGGGCTCCGACTATCCGCTGTTCGACGACATCCAGCAGTATGTCGTGGATGCCGGCATGGCTGCCGGTGCCGGCGACCAGATCGGCACCGCGCTCTATAACCGGGGTCTCTACGCCGCCATGCTTGCCGCCGAAGCGGCCAAGACGGCGCAGGAGATGCACGACACGGCGGCCCTCGCCCCCGCGCAGATGCGTGACGGGATGGAAAACCTCGTCATGACCGAAGCGAAGATGGCCGATCTCGGCCTGCCGAACTTCGGTCCGGAGTTCGAGGTGTCCTGTCAGAACCACGGTGGCGAAGGCTATGCCGCCGTCGCGCAGTGGGACGCGAACGCCGAGTCCTGGTCGCTGATCACCGACTATATGCAGTCGGATCAGGACGTGCTTCAGCCGCTCATCGATGAAGATTCCTCGGCTTATGCCGCGGAAGCCGGCATCGAAGCGGGCTGCATGTAAGCCACAACCCCCGGCCCGCCCTGACGCGGGCCGGGGACCACGACAGACAGACGGATTTCGCCATGCTGGACGCCGCCAAGCCCGACACCGAGACGGTCCTCGAGGTCAAGAATATCGAGGTGATCTACAATCACGTCATCCTCGTCCTGAAGGGCGTGAGCCTGAGCGTGCCCAAGGGCGGCATCACCGCGCTTCTCGGCGGCAACGGCGCGGGCAAGACCACGACGCTCAAGTCGATCTCGAACCTGCTGCGGTCGGAACGCGGCGAAGTCACCAAGGGGACGGTCGTCTACAAGGGCGAGAAGGTCGAGGGTCTGACCCCCGCCGACCTCGTCTCGAAAGGCGTGATCCAGGTGATGGAGGGGCGTCACTGCTTCGAACACCTGACCGTCGAAGAGAACCTGCTCACCGGGGCCTATACCCGCAAGGCGAGCCGGGGCGACATCGACGCCGAATTGCAGAAAGTCTATGACTATTTCCCCCGCCTCAAGGAACGCCGCAAGTCGCAGGCGGGCTATACCTCGGGCGGTGAGCAGCAGATGATCGCCATTGGCCGCGCGCTCATGTCCCGGCCCGAGACGATCCTGCTCGACGAACCCTCGATGGGTCTCGCCCCGCAGCTCGTGGAGCAGATTTTCGAGATCGTGAAATCGCTTAACGAGAAGGAGGGCTATACCTTCCTGCTCGCCGAGCAGAACACCAACGTCGCGCTGCGCTATGCGCATTACGGCTATATCCTCGAATCCGGTCGGATCGTGATGGACGGCCCCGCTGCGGACCTGCGCGAGAACCCGGACGTCAAGGAATTCTACCTCGGCATGTCGGACGACGGACGCAAATCCTTCCGCGACGTGCGCTCCTACCGCCGCCGGAAACGCTGGCTCGCGTAATGCCGATCCTCAGCGCGGACATACCCCAAGGTCGGGCCGGATCACGGCTCCGCCATCTCCGACTTCATCTCGGCGATGCGTGCCAGCGCGTCTTCGCGGGTGTTGCGGATGTTGGGGCGGAACTGCTGGCTCTCGGCCCGCATCCGGATGGTTTCCTCGGCCTCGGACCCCGGCGCATAGCGCACCGAGCCCATCGACCAGCGTTGGTTGAGCGCCTTGCCGCGCCGCGCATAGGCGACCCAGGCCTCCTCGAAGATCCGGCAGTTTTCGTAGTTGATGAGAAAGAACCAGCGCAGCCCCGTCTCTTCGACGCGACGCTCGATATGATCGTAGAAGGCGTTGACGTCGGCGGAGTGGTGGAACGTGAAGTCGTGGAAATCGACGTTCATGATTTCCGCCTCGGGCTCGAACGAGATGCGCTGCGCGAAGTCGTCATCCGTGTAGTCCACGTCATGCACGACCTTCTTGCGCCGCTTGGACGGAAACTCCGCCACGCGGGCCAGGGCGCTGTCACGGTCGGCGAACAGGTTGGGATCGAAAGCCTCGGTCTTGGCCGTGCGCTCGATCTGCCGGCGCGTCTCGTCGCTCATGTCGTAGCGCACGCTGCCCTGCGAATGGCCGAGGTTCAGCGCCTTGCCGCGCTTGTGGTGGGTGTACCACGCCGCGCTGTCGATCCGGAATTGCGAGTAGTTGATGACGAAGAACCACAGCTCCTCGCCGGTTTCCGCAATGGCCGCCTCGATCGCGTCGTAGAGCGCGTTGATCTCGCCGGACGTGTCCAGGCTGAGGCCCGACAAGTCGATCTCGGCGACCTGCGCGGCATCGTCGAAACTGACCCGGTGCAAATATCTTTCTGGCATGTAAGTTTCTCCCGGATCACTTCGCTTCTTACGCAACGTCAATTATCCGCCGCTGTCTATCGTATACGACGGCATACCAATATTGCGCGAATTGCCGCACGTCTCTTGTCCCCCGCGAACCGAAAGGGCCTTTGCCATGCCTGACTTCTTCGATGACCTTGAAATCCGCTCCGCAGACGCCCGTGCGGCGGACCTTGCCAAGGCCCTGCCGGAGCAGGTGGCCCGCGCCAAGGGACTTCCGGGATATGGCGAGAGCCTTGCGGATGTGGACCCGGCCAGCGTGACCAGCATCGAAGCTCTTGCGGCGCTCCCCGTTCTGCGCAAGTCGGACCTCGGCAAATCGCAGGCGGCCAAGGCGCCTCTGGGGGGCTTTGCAACCCTGCCGACGAGCGGGTTCGCCCACATCTTTCAAAGCCCGGGCCCGATCTATGAGCCGGGCGGGGTCGGGCATGACTGGTGGCGCATCGGGCGGTTCCTGCACGCAGCGGGCGTGGGCGCGGGCGACATCGTGCAGAACTGCTTTTCCTATCACCTCACGCCCGCCGGCATGATCTTTGAAAACGGCGCGCGGGCGGTGGGGGCCACCGTCGTTCCCGCCGGGATCGGCCAGACCGAGCTTCAGGTCCGCGCGGCGGCGGATATCGGCACGACGGCCTATGCGGGCACCCCCGATTTCCTCAAGGTGATCCTCGACAAAGCCGACGAGATGGGCCTGAAGCTCGCCATTACCAAGGCGACCGTCGGGGGCGGCGCGCTGTTTCCCTCGCTGCGTCAGGAATACGCGGATCGCGGCATCGCCTGTGTTCAGAACTACGCGACCGCAGACCTCGGCAACATCGCCTATGAGAGCCCGGCGATGGAGGGGATGATCGTGGACGAGGGCGTGATCGTCGAGATCGTGCGCCCCGGCACCGGCCAGCCCGTATCCCCGGGCGAGGTGGGCGAGGTCGTGGTCACGACGCTCAACCCCGACTACCCGCTCATCCGCTTTGCCACCGGCGACCTTTCCGCCGTAATGGCCGGGGACAGCCCCTGCGGGCGCACCAACATGCGCATCAAGGGTTGGATGGGCCGCGCCGACCAGACCACCAAGATCAAGGGCATGTTCGTGCGGCCTGAACAGGTGGCGGATTTCGTCTCCAAACATCCCGAGATCGCGCGCGCCCGTGTCGTCGCCAGCCGTGATGGCGAGGCGGACGTGATGACGGTGCAGGTGGAGGCCGAAGGCGGCGATGCCGACGCTTATGGGCGCACCATTTCCGAAGTGCTCAAGCTCAAGGGACGGGTCGAAATCGTGACACCCGGCCATCTTCCCAACGACGGCAAGGTGATCGAGGACGCGCGCAGCTACGACTGAGCGCGGTTGTCAGGCGATAACTCGCCGGAACTTCCCGCCCCGCGACCCGTTGATATGGGATATCATCGGGGAAGGGCACAGGTATGCGTCAAGTGACACACACGACGCAGGGAGGTTCCATGCGCAAGTCTATCCTATCCAAGACGCTGGCCACGAGTTTTGCCGTTCTGGCCACCGTTCCACAGATCGCCGCCGCCGATGCGGCGCTGATCGTCGTTCAAAGCGAATATGAAAACCTGCCCGATGTTTCCGGCGCAGCGCAGGCCGTGACGCTGGCCCAGAAGCTGGAGGACGAAGGGTTCTCGGTCACCTCGTCGCTGGACCAAGAGGCCGCGGACGTGCGCGGCGCGGTCGAGGATTTCCGTGACGATGCCGAAGGGTCGGACAGGGTTCTGGTCTATCTCGCCGGTCACATGGTCGGCGGGCCGCGTGACAGCTACCTGCTCACCCATGAGGCCGAGACGCCCAACGCCGTGTCGGTCGGGGGAGAGGCGCTGGCCATCGGCCCGATCCTCGACGTGCTGGCGCAGTATCAGGGGCAATCGGTGCTCCTCACCGCCCCGGCGGGTGACGAGGTGGCGGGCACCGGACTGTCCGACGACCTCGACATCGAAGCGCCGCAGGGCGTGACGATCCTGTCCGGCCCCGTGGACCGCGTGATCCGCGTGGCCAACGAGGTGCTGCTGGTGCCCGGCCTGCCGCTGGGCGTCGGGCTTGAGGACGGCCCCGGCGGCGTGACCGCGCGCGGGTTCGTCTCGGACGTGGTGCCGTTCCTGCCGGCCGAAGGCGACGGGCGCGTCGTGATCGAGCGCACCGCGCAATCGCCGGATGAAGCATTCTGGGTGGTCGCGCAGACGATGGACACCGATGAGGGCCTTGAGCTTTACCTCGAATACTTCCCGGACGGCACGCACGCCAACGAGGCGCGCGCGGCCCTGACCGAGAGCGAAGAGACGCAGGCCAATGCGGACGCGCGGGCGGAGGACGCGCTTGACCTGAACCGCGCCGCACGGCGGCAGGTGCAGCGCAACCTCGCCCTGCTGGACCACGACCCGCGCGGGATCGACGGGATCTTTGGCCCCGCGACCCGGTCGGCTATCCGGTCCTATCAGTCCGCCAACGGGTTCGCCGTCACCGGCTACCTCACGCGCGAGATGCTGGCCGAGATGACCCAGCGGGCCGATGCGCGGGCCGCTGAGCTTGAACGCGAAGCCGCCGAGCGGCAGGCCCGGCAGGAGCGCGAGGATCGCCGCTACTGGAACCAGATCGGGCAAGGGCAGGACGAGGCGGGGCTGCGTGCCTATCTCGACCGTTATCCCGATGGCCTGTTCGCGGATGTGGCGCGTGAGCGGCTTGATGATATCGAAGCGGACAAACGCAGCCGGGCCGAGGCCGAGGAGCGCGAGTTCTGGGATCGGGTGCGCAATTCCGACCAGCCGCGCAGCTATCGCACATATCTCGACCGCTACCCCAACGGCATTTTCGCGCAGGAAGCCCGCGCGCGGCTGGGTGAGTTCAACAACCAGGAAGACCGGGAACCGGAGCTGACGGCGGCGGAACGCGAGGAACAGCAGGTGGCGGGCACCAAGGTCACGCGGCTGTTGGTGGAGACCAAGCTTGCGAGCCTCGACTATAACGTCGGCAAGGTGGACGGGCTGTTCACACCCGGCACGCGCACCGCGATCCGCCGGTTCCAGAGCAGCCGCAACATCCCGGTGACGGGCTTCGTCACCCAGCAGACGATGGTGCGCCTGCTCGCGGCGTTCTAGATGGTCGACGGGCGGCATCAGGGCCTCGGTGTCGGTGTCCGGCGTGTGAGGCTGGGCGCTGACGGGAGCCTGCCGCTCCCCGCCGCGTTTCACCCGCCGCCCGCGCGCCTGTGGCTGATGGCGGTGGCGCCGCCGCCCGACCGCCCGATCGTCCTGCTCACACCCGACGCGCTGGACCTTGTCGCCGCCAAGATCGGCAACCTGGAACGCGGGAGCCGGATGCGCCGCACCGCCGAGGCGGCGTTTTATGGCGAGTCACAGAAAATCCCGGCGAACGAGTCGGGCTTTACCCGCATCCCGCGCGCGCTCCTGTCCGGTATCGCGGTGGTGCCCCCGGCGCAGGTGGTGCTGCGCCCTTATCGTCACGTTCTACAGATCTGGTCGGTCGTGATGTGGGACGGGTTCGTCAGCCGGGAGCGCGGCGTCGCGAGTCCGCTCACGCCCTGACGTTGCGTTGCGCCGGAACGGAAAAAAGGCCGTCGGATCGCTCCGACGGCCTTTCGTCAATTCCGTAGCCTGCTGATCAGCCCTGGCGGGCCTTGAAGCGGCGTTGGGTCTTGTTGATCACGTAGACGCGGCCCTTACGGCGCACGACACGGCAATCCCGGTGCCGGTTCTTCAGCGAGCGGAGCGAGTTGCGGACTTTCATGGCCCTTCTCCTCATTCGCGGCGCTGGTCGCGCCTTTGTGTTCAAGCCTTGTTTCCAAGGCGGTTCATGGTGGGCGATACTGGGATTGAACCAGTGACCCCTTCGATGTCAACGAAGTGCTCTACCGCTGAGCTAATCGCCCTGAATTTCTCGTCCGGGGGTAAACCCAAACAAACAGACGCGGGAAACCCCGCGCCGGTCCGCAGGTCTATAAAAGGAGTCGAAGGACCATGCAAGGGGCTTTTGGCCTTGGTGTTTATCAGGCTATGCTGGAGTCTCAGGAGAGAAAATGAGTCCCTCGCATCGCGTCGAATACCCGAGCCTTCGGTCAACCTCGGTGATCTTTGCCTCGCCCCATTCCGGGCGCGACTACGGCTGGGGTTTCCTGCGCCGCAGCGTGCTTGATTCGCGCACCATCCGATCCTCTGAAGATGCCTTTGTGGACGAGCTTTTCGCCTCGGCCCCGTCGCATGGCGCGCCGCTTCTGGCGCTGACCGTGCCGCGCGCGTTCGTGGACGTGAACCGGGGGACCGAGGAACTGGACCCCGCGCTGATCCGGGGCGTCGAGAAGGCGCTGCACAACCCGCGCGTGACCTCCGGCCTTGGGGTGATTCCCCGGGTTGTGGCCGGGGGGCGCCCGATTTACCGCGGCAAGATCCCGCTGGCCGAGGCCGAGGCGCGGCTGCGCTCGCACTGGCACCCTTATCACGGGCGGCTCAAGACATTGGTGAACGAGTCGCATCGGCTGTTCGGTCAGGCGATCCTCATCGACTGCCATTCCATGCCGCACGAGGCGATCGACAGCCTGTGCCGGGGGCGGCGCGAGAAGCCCGAGATCGTGCTGGGCGACCGGTTCGGCGCGTCGGCGGCGGGCGAGATCGTGGACGAGATCGAACTGGCCTTCCGCGACGAGGGGTTCCGGGTCGGGCGCAACACGCCGTTCGCCGGGGCTTTTACCACGCAGCACTACGGTCGCCCCTCACGCGGACAGCACGCGATCCAGGTCGAGATCGACCGCTCGCTGTACATGAACGAGTCCAAGCTGGTGCCGAATGGCAATTTCGCCTCGATGCAGGCGGCGATTGACCGGGTCATCGCGCGGGTGGCCGAAGTGGGGCGTCCGCAGGACCTGCCGCTCGCCGCCGAGTAATCAGCGGATCGCGCGCCCCTTCAGGATCGCGCCCTCACCGAATTTCGCCCGGATCGCATCCGTCGCCTTTTCCGCCGCGCGCCGTTGCGCCGCCTGCGGGTCGAGCAGATCGCCCGCCGTATCGGCCCCGTCCGCCCCGGAAATCTCGCTGATCCCGACGCCGATCAGCCGGAACGGCCCCTTGTTGGCGACCGTGTCGAACAGCCCGCGCGCCGTGCGATAGATGCGGTCGGCGCTTTGCGTCGTATCATAGAGGCTCACCCGCTTGGTGATGAGCTTGAAGTCCGCCCGCTTGAGCTTGAGCGTCACGACGCGGCCCGCACGGCCCTTGGCCTTGGCGCGGTCGGCGACCTTTTCGGACAGCCGCCAGAGATGACCGTCGAGCAGGTCGGGGTCTGAGGTATCCTCGAAAAACGTGGTTTCGTTCGAGATCGACTTGACCGGCGCGTTGGCCGAGATTCGGCGGAAATCCTCGCCCCGCGCGAGGTGCCAGAGGCGCTCGCCCATGCCGCCGAACCGCTCCACCAGCGCCTGCTTGTCCCAGCGCAGGAGGTCGGTAAAGGTGCGGATGCCCGCCCGCTCCAGCGACGATTGCGCAGCGGCTCCCACACCCCAGATCATGCGCACCGGCTTGCCGGCGAGGAAGTCCATCGTCTCGCCCTTGCCGATCACGGAGAACCCGCGCGGCTTGTCGAGGTCCGAGGCGACCTTGGCCAGAAACTTGTTGTGGCTGAGGCCGATGGAGCCTGAGAGGCCCAATTCGTCCTCCATCCGCTTGAGCAGCCGGGCCAGCATAACGGCGGGCGGGTGGCCGTGGAGTCGTTCCGTCCCGGTCATGTCCAGAAACGCCTCGTCCAGCGACAGCGGTTCGATGGAGGGCGTGAGTTCGTCCATCATCGCGCGGATCTGTTTGGACACGGCGGCGTAATGGCTCCCGCGTGGCTTGATGACCACGGCGTTTGGGCACAACTCCAGCGCCTTGAACATCGGCATCGCGGAGCGCACCCCCCGGATGCGCGCGACATAGCAGGCGGTGGACACGACGCCACGCTTGCCGCCGCCGATGATGACCGGCTTGCCCGCGAGGCTCGGATCGTCGCGCTTTTCCACGCTCGCATAGAACGCATCGCAGTCCATGTGCGCGATGGAGAGCGAGAAAAGCTCGGGGTGCGAGACCACGCGCGGCGACCGGCAGGCGGGGCAGCGGGCACCGTCATCGAAGGTGGTCAGGCAATCTCGGCACAGGGCGGGCATGGCCCCAATATACTACCGCGCGCGGGCCCTTGCGATGGCAATCATCAAAAGTCCCGCAAGCCAGAACGCCACGCACAGCCCGACGCAGTAGCCCAGCACCGTCGAGACGGGGAAGCGGGACACGTCCACGAAGAAATACGGATAGATCCCGTCCGCCGCCCCGCGCGCCAAGGCATAGGCGAGATACAGGAGCGGATAGGCCAGCCAATACGCCGCCAGCCGCCAGCGAAACGCGACATGCCGCGCGAAGGCCACCCACCAGACGGCGGTGAGCAGCGGCACGACCGTATGGGTGGCGTGATCGGCGAAGAAATCCAGCCCCGACTTGTCATAATCGGCCAGCAGCGTGTGATAGACGACACCGACGATCAGGATCCACAAGGTAAGCGCCGCCGTCCACTGGGCCGGCGCGCGCCGTCCGCGTACCGCCATGATCGTGAAGGTCACGGCGACGAGGGCATTCGTCAGGATGGTGAAATACCGCGCCAGCACCCAGATCGTGCGCCAGACGGTTTCGTTCGTCTCGATCGACAGGGCGAACTGGGCGGCGAGCCCGGCCCAGGCCAAGAGTGCGAGGAGGGTGGCGATCAGCCGGGAGGATTGGGTCATGGCACCAAGCGTGAAATGGCGATCAGGACGAGCCCGCCAATGAGAAAGGCGACGCTCAACCCGACCGAGTTGACTGCGACCTGTCCGGGCGAAAGCACGGTGAGGTCGATGAAGGGATACGGGTAGCGCCCCGTGAACATGCCCCGGATCAGGGCGTAGATCGTGTAGATCAGCGGCCATGACAGCCAGCGCACCGCGTCCATCCACGTCAGCGCGGCCTTCGGCGCGAAAGCAACCCAGAAGGCCAGCGTGAGAAGCGGCGTCAGCGTGTGCAGCCCCTGATCGGCCCAGAGGGCGAGCCCCTGAGGCTCCCAGATATTCGCGAGAAGCGTGTGGTAGACGACCCCCACGATGGCGATCCAGAGCGTGAGACCGCCAAGCCAGCTTGCCGACAGCATCCGGCCCGCAAGCGCCATACGCGCGAATGTCGCGAAGACGAGGAGGTTCGTGAGCACCGTGAAATAGCCGAGGATCACCCAGACCGTGGACAGCGCCCCGCCGGTCAGCCGGTAGGTGACGACCACCTGCATCGCGAGCGCCGCGAAGGTGGCAAGGGCGATCAGGGTCGCAGCAAGGCGGGCGGCTCCGGTCATTGCGCCATCAGGGCCGAATCCTGCCCTTAAAGCAAGCCCTTGCGCGGCGTCATCTGCCGGGCAGAATGGCCCGCATGGAGTGGCGGGATCAGGGCGCGCTGTTGAGCGTGCGCAAGCATGGCGAGACCTCGGTGATCATCGAGGTGTTCACGGCCGAACATGGCCGCCACGCGGGCGTGGTGCGCGGGGGCGTGTCGCGCAAGATCGCCCCGATCCTGCAACCCGGCTCACAGCTCGACCTCATGTGGCGCGCGCGGCTGGAGGAGCATATCGGGTCCTTCACCGTGGAGCCGGTCCGGGCGCGGGCGGCGGGGATCATGGGCGATCGCGATGCGCTGGCCGCGTTGAACGCGATCACCGCGCTTCTGTCCTTCGCCCTGCCCGAGCGCGAGGCGCATCCGCAGCTTTACGCCCGCAGCGTCGCCATGCTCGACCTGCTGTCGGAAACGCCCGCCTGGCCGGTGGCCTACCTGCAATGGGAACTCGCGGTGTTGGAGGAGCTTGGCTATGGCCTCGACCTCACGGCCTGTGCCGTCACGGGCGCGCCCGACGATCTCTCTTATGTCTCGCCCCGATCCGGGCGGGCGGTGAGCGCGGAGGGGGCGGGAGAGTGGGCCGACAAGCTCCTCCCGCTGCCGCAGGAGCTTCTGGGCGTCGTCACCGGGGATCTGGCGGGGATTGCCGACGGGCTGCGCACGACGGGGTATTTCCTGACCCATAGCCTTGCCCATGCCCAGGGGGACAAACCCTTGCCCGAGGCGCGGGCGCGGCTGGTGGACCGGCTGTCGCGGCGGTAGGGGTCAGGCGTCCTGAAGCGCCAGCATCGCGGCGGTCAGGGTCGAGAGCGCATCGGTATTGTCCTGTCCATCGGTGGCCGACAGCGTGCCCATGCCGATATAGGCGCCGTAGATGATGCGCGCGAACTCCGGGTTGGTCAGGCCAAGCTGTTTGAGCGTGGCCGACAGATAGGCAAGCCGCTTGCCGTCGATCTCTTCGACCGCATCCGCCACTTCGGCATCCGACTGCGCCCAGGCGCGAATCGCAGGCTCAAGCCCGGCCCCGCCAAGGTTTCCGCCCTCATGCGCGGCCATCTCGTTGATCCGGTAAAGCCGCTGCGACGCGGTGCCGCCTGCATCCACGGCGGCGCTGAGGGCGCCGATCACGCTGCCCTGCCAATGGTGGAGCATCTTGGTCTTGAAGTCCGGCACGTCCTTGAAGTGCCAGTAGAAACTACCCTTGGTCGTCCCGAGGTCACGCGCCAGCGGTTCGGCCTTGAGCGCCTCCGGACCCTTGGTCACGAGGGCGCGGAATCCGGCTGAGATCCAGTCTTTGGCGGACAGGCGTGGCTTGGTGGTCGACATGATGAAAATACCTCTGGAAGAACACCATCACCCTACTTCGCAGGTGCAGCATTTTCAAGGAGATTGCGCCCCGCCCCCTGCATCGGCGGCAAAGTGCAAGGCAATTTCAGCCTTTGGAATAAGACCTCCGGCGGAATTGCTGCTTTGCAGCACGATCTGCCGGAATTTTCGGCGCCCGGCGTATGGTCCGCCTCAGAGGCCCAGCACGTCCATCATGTCATAGGCCCCCGGCTTGCGCCCGATGCCCCAGAGCGCGGCCTTGAGCGCGCCGCGCGCGAAGATTGCCCGGTCGGTCGCCACATGGCGCAGGATGATCCGCTCGCCCGCTCCGGCGAAGATCACGTCATGCTCGCCCACGATGTCGCCGCCACGAATGGCGGAGAAACCGATGTGCCCCTCTTCCCGTTCTCCGGTGATCCCGTCGCGGCCCCGGTCGGAGACGTCCGACAGGCGCACACCGCGCCCCTCGGCGGCCGCCTCGCCCAGCATCAGAGCCGTGCCGGAGGGCGCGTCCACCTTGTGCTTGTGATGGGCCTCGACCACCTCGATGTCGAAATCGACGTCCAGCGCGCGGGCCACCGTCTCGGTCAGCTTGGTCAACAGGTTGACGCCGAAGCTCATGTTGCCCGCCCGGATGACGATGGCGTGGCGCGCGGCGGCGTCCAGCTTGGCGAGGTCGTCCTCGTCCAGCCCTGTCGTTCCGATCACATGGACCGCGCGCGCCTGCGCCGCGATCTCGGCCAGTGGCACGGTCGCGGCGGGGGCGGTGAAGTCGATCACCGCCTGCGCGCGCGACATCGCCTCAAGCGGATCGTCCGTCACGGCCACGCCGAGCGCGGCCCCGCCCATCGCGGTCCCGATGTCCTGCCCGACCCAGTCGTGGCCCTCACGCTCCAGCGCGCCGACCAGCCGGCAGGCCGGATTGTCGCTCACCAGTTTGACCAGCATCTGGCCCATCCGGCCCGATGCTCCGTTCACCACGATACCCGGCGTTTCGCTCATGTGACCCTCCGTCGTTCGGCCCAATCCCTAGTCCCTGTTGCGCGCTCGCGCAATCGGCACTACATCGCGCCCATGTCCAAAGACCGATTCAACGAAGGCAAGGGCCCGTCCCAGCGCCAACTCCGCGTGGGCGAGCTTATCCGCCGCACCCTGTCCGATGCCCTGATGCGTGGTGAGATCCATGACCCGGACCTCAACCGCATGTCGGTTACCGTGGGCGAGGTGCGCGTGTCGCCCGACCTGCGGATCGCGACCGCCTATGTCATGCCGCTGGGCGGCAAGAACCAGGACGAGGCGATCAAGGCGCTTGCCCGCAACAAGGGCGAGCTGAAGCGCATCGTCGGCAAGGCGCTGACGATCAAGTTCACCCCGGACCTGCGCTTCGTGCTGGACGAGACGTTCGACCGGATGGAAGAGACGCGGCGCCTGTTCGCGGACGAGAACGTGCAGCGCGACATCCAGTCAGGCGACGAGGAAGACTGATGGCGCGGCGCAAGAAGGGGCGGGACGTCCACGGCTGGCTCGTCGTGGACAAGCCTGCGGGGCTGACCTCGAACGCTGTCGTGAACAAGGTGCGCTGGGCGTTCGACGCCAAGAAGGCGGGCCATGCCGGCACGCTCGACCCCGACGCGACCGGCGTTCTCGCCATCGCGCTGGGCGAAGCGACCAAGACCGTGCCCTATGTCACCGACGCGATGAAGGCCTATCGCTTCACCGTGCGGTTCGGGCAGGCGACCAACACCGACGACGCCGAGGGCGAGGTGATCGCCGAGAGCGACGCCCGCCCCTCGGATGACGAGATCACGGCGGCCCTCGCGCCGCTGACCGGCGACATCATGCAGGTGCCGCCCAAGTTCTCGGCCGTGAAGATCGACGGCGAACGCGCCTACAAGCGCGCCCGCGACGGTGAGGACATCGAGATCGCCGCGCGCCCGCTGTTCGTTGAGGCGCTGTCGCTGGTCGAGCGTCCGGATGCCGACCACGCCGTGCTGGAAATGACCTGCGGCAAGGGCGGCTACGTCCGCGCCATCGCCCGTGATCTGGGCGAAGCGCTTGGCTGCCACGGCCATGTCGAGACCCTGCGCCGCATCTGGTCCGGCCCCTTCCTCGCCGAGGAAGGCGTGAGCCTTGAGCGGGTGGAGGAACTGGCAAAAACCGATGAGATCGACGCGCTCCTGATGCCGCTGTCCGAGGGGCTGACGAGCCTGCCGGAACTGAAATGCACCCACGAGGGCGCGACGCGCCTGCGCCACGGCAACCCCGGCATGGTGATCGCCTCCGACGTCGAATACGGCGACGAGGCCTGGGCCTCGCTCGATGGTGAGCCGGTGGCGGTCGGAGTCTACAAGGCGGGCGAGCTGCATCCGAGCCGGGTCTTCAACCTCTGACGTTCGTGCCCGTGGCGCGGCAAGAGGGGGGCTCTGCCCCCCCACGGCGCTGAAGCGCCGCTCCCCCCGAAGTATTTGCGGAACGAAGAAGAGGCGGGTCCACCCCGGCACGAGGCCGGGGCTTCTCCGTTCACGCCCATCGGCTCTTCAGCCTGTAGCGCCTCGTCACCTTGGCGCGTTAACCTTAATATTCGGTAAACGTGAGATCAGGCCCACTTGGGTCTTCTTCGTTCGTCAAATACTTCGGGGGTGCGGGGGCAGAGCCCCCGCGCGGATCGGCCGGGCGCATGCCCGGGCGACATGCCTAGTCGATGATCGCCAGAATCGGGTCCGTCAGCTCCGGCGCCTCGCCCACGCGATAGGCCGCGCGGATCTGCGCCTCCGCCGCGTCGAGCTGTGCCTCGGTGCGCGCGTAGACGGTGCAGAGCGGCGTGCCGACTGACACCGCCTCGCCAAGGTCCAGCAGTCCGGTCAACCCGACCGCCGGGTCGACCGTATCGCTCGACACCCGCCGCCCGCCGCCCAGTTCCACCACGGCGAGCCCGATGCCCCTCGTGTCGATCTCACAGATGTTGCCTTCGACCGGGGCCATCACGTCGCGCGACAGCGGTGCAACGGGCAGGTGATCGGCGTAACGCTCGACGAAGTCCGTGGGGCCGCCCAGCCCGGCGACCATGCGCCCGAACACCTCAGCCGCGCGCCCGTCCTCAAGTGCCGCGCGGGCGACCGAAAACCCGGTTTCGCGGTCCTCGGTCACTCCGGCCAGCGAGAGCATCTCACCCGCCAGCGACAGGGTCACGAACTCCAGCCGCACGTCGCGGCGCACATCCGTCAGGAACTCGACCGCGTTCACCACCTCGACCGCGTTTCCGGCGGCGGAGGCGAGCGGCTGGTTCATCCCCGTGAGCAGCGCGTGACAGGGCACGCCCGCCGCCGTGGACACCTGCGCGATGCTGCGCGCCAGCGCCTCCGATTGATCGTATGTCGGCATGAAGGCCCCGTTGCCGGTCTTCACGTCCATCACCAGTGCGTCGAGCCCGGCCGACAGTTTCTTGGACAGGATCGAAGCGGTGATGAGCGGGATCGACTCCACCGTCGCGGTCACGTCCCGGATGCCGTAGAACCGTTTGTCGGCGGGGGCGATGGTGCCGGTCTGGCCGATGATGGCGCAGCCCACCTCGCGTACGACCCGCTCGAACGTCGCGTTGTCCGGCGTGGCGGAATAGCCCGGAATGCTCTCCATCTTGTCGAGCGTCCCGCCCGTGTGACCCAGCCCCCGGCCCGAGATCATCGGAACGAACCCGCCGCATGCCGCCACGATCGGGGCGAGCATGAGCGAGACGTTGTCGCCCACGCCGCCGGTCGAATGCTTGTCCACCACGGGGCCCGGCAGGTCCCAGGTCAGCACGTCGCCGGAATCGCGCATGGCAAGCGTCAGGGCCGCCGCCTCCTCGGCCGTCATGCCCTGAAAGAACACGGCCATCCCGAAGGCACCCACCTGTTCGTCCGCCGCGGCCCCGTCGGCGATCCCGGCGACCAGCGTGGCGATCTCGTCTTCGTTCAGCGTGCCGCCGTCGCGCTTCTTTCGGATGATCTCGGATATCAACATGCGGCCACCTTGACCCATCGGTCAAATTTCGCAAGCGCGACTTGCCAAGCCGGGACGGGCAGGACAAAACCCGCCCCATGATCACCCGCGAGCATACCAAGGCCGACGCGCCCTCCACCGCCGTCTATTCCGATTGCGAACGCTACCGCTACATGCTGACGCGCACATGGGACCCGGCGGGCAGGCGCGCTCTGTTCATCATGCTGAACCCGTCCACGGCGACCGAAGTGCAGAACGACCCGACGGTTGAGCGCTGCGAACGGCGTGCCCGTACGCTGGGCTTTGGCGCCTTCCGTGTGCTCAACATCTTCGCCTGGCGCGATACCGATCCGCGCGCGATGCGCCGCGCCGACGATCCGGTGGGGCCGGAAAACGATGCGGCGATCCGCGAAAGCGTCGAGTGGGCGGATCAGGTGATCTGCGCCTGGGGCACCCACGGCGAACACCGCGCGCGCGGCGCGGCGGTCGAGGCGCTCCTGCGCGCGACGGGCAAGCCGCTCTATCACCTCGGGCTGTCAAAGGCCGGGCACCCGAAACACCCGCTCTACATCGCCTACACCCAGCAGCCCGAGCTCTGGACATAAGAAAAGGCCACCGAAACGGCAGCCTCTTCTCTGGTCCGGAAATACCTCGGGGGTGCGGGGGCAGAGCCCCCGCCCGGGTCGGACCGGCGTCAGCCGGTTCGAACCCTCAGATCGCGAATTGCAGCGCGCTCACGTTCTGGAACATGCCGGTGTCCTTGAGCGCCTTGCGCACATCCGCCGGCACTTCCGCATCGACGTAGAGGAGCGCGATGGCGTCGCCGCCCTGCGTCTGCCGCCCGAGCGTGAAGTTGGCGATGTTCACGCCCATCTGCCCCAGCGTCGCCCCGAGCGCGCCGATGATGCCCGGCTCGTCGCGGTTGGTGGTGTACAGCATGTGCGCCCCGATCTCGGCGTCGATGGTGATACCCTTGATCTGGATAAAGCGCGGCTTGCCGTCCGAGAACACCGTGCCCGCGATGGAGCGTTCGCGGTTGGCGGTCTTTACCACGATCTTGATGTAGCCGTCGAAGACGCCCGATTTGTCCTGCGTGGTGGTCGAGGACTTGATGCCGCGATCCTTGGCCACGATCGGCGCGGAAACCATGTTGATCTCCGCGTTCTGCGGCTTGAGCAGACCCGCCAGAACGGCACAGTCGAGCGCTTTCACGTTCATCTTCGACGCCACGCCATCGAGCGTGACGTTGATTTCCTTGATCGGCTCCTCGGTCATCTGGCCGATGAAGGCGCCCAGATGCTCGGCCAGCTTGATCCACGGGCCCATGACCTTGGCTTCCTCGGCCGTCACCGACGGCATGTTGAGCGCGTTGGTCACGGCGCCGGTCAGCAGGTAGTCCGAGATCTGTTCGGCGACTTGCAGCGCCACGTTCTCCTGCGCCTCGGTCGTGGAGGCGCCGAGGTGCGGGGTGCAGACCACGTTGGGCAGGCCGAAGAGCGGGCTGTCGGTCGCGGGCTCGACCTCGAACACGTCGAAGGCGGCACCGGCGACATGGCCCGACTTGAGCGCCTCGGCGAGCGCGGCTTCATCCACCAGGCCGCCACGGGCGCAGTTGATGATCCGCACGCCCTTCTTGGTCTTGGCGAGGCTTTCGGCGTTCAGGATGCCGCGCGTCTTGTCGGTGAGCGGGACGTGCAGCGTGATGAAGTCGGAGCGGGTGAGGAGCTCGTCCAGCTCGACCTTCTCGACGCCCAGCTTGTCGGCGCGTTCCTGGCTCAGGAACGGGTCGAAAGCGATGACCTTCATCTTCAGCCCGCGCGCGCGCTCGGCGGCGATAGAGCCGATGTTGCCGCAGCCGATGACGCCAAGCGTCTTGGCGGTCAGCTCGACCCCCATGAACCGGGACTTCTCCCACTTGCCGGCCTGGGTAGAGGCGTCGGCTTCGGGGATCTGGCGGGCCACGGCCATCATCATGGCGATGGCGTGTTCGGCGGTGGTGATGGAGTTGCCGAAGGGCGTGTTCATCACGATTGCGCCTTTTTGCGAGGCGGCCGGAATGTCGACGTTATCCACCCCGATCCCGGCGCGGCCGATGACCTTGAGGTTGGTGGCTTTCTCCAGAACCTCGGCGGTCACTTTGGTGGCCGAGCGGATGGCGAGGCCATCGTACTGGCCGATCACCTCGAGGAGCTTTTCCTTGTCCTTGCCGAGGGTCGGTTCGAAATCGACGTCGATGCCGCGATCACGGAAGATCTGGACGGCGGTTTCCGAGAGCTTGTCGGAGACGAGAACTTTGGGGGCCATGTGTTTGGTCCTTTGATGTAAATGGGGGGTGCTCGTCGAGGGCGATGCCCTCTCCTCGCGAGGAGGGCCGACGGCCCCCGACGAGCGGAATGTCTTACTGCGCTGCGATCTCGGCGTTGAATGCCCAGTCGAGCCACGGCAGGAGCGCTTCGATGTCCGAGGTTTCGACCGTCCCGCCGCACCAGATGCGCAGACCTGCGGGCGCGTCGCGATAGGCGCCGACGTCGAGCGCGACGCCTTCGGCCTCGAGCCGCTTGGCCACCGCTTTCGCAAACGCCCCACCGTCCTTGATCCGGTCGTCCGTGAACTTCAGGCAGACGGAGGTGTTGGAGCGGTGCGCCGCATCCTCGGCAAGGTTCTCGATCCAGTCATGGGTGTCGCAGAAGTCCCAGATCGCCTTGGCGTTGGCGTCGGCCCGCGCGATCAGGCCCTTGAGCCCGCCCACGGATTTCGCCCAGTCGAGCGCGACGAGGTAATCCTCGACCGCCAGCATCGAGGGCGTGTTGATCGTCGCCCCCTCAAAGATGCCGTCGATCAGCTTGCCGCCCTTGGTCATGCGGAAGATTTTCGGCAGCGGCCAGGGCGGGGTGTAGCTTTCCAGCCGTTCCACCGCGCGCGGGGACAGCACGATCATGCCGTGGGCCGCTTCGCCGCCCAGCACCTTCTGCCACGAGAAGGTCGTCACATCGAGCTTGTCCCACGGCAGGTCCATCGCGAAGGCGGCCGAGGTCGCGTCGCAGATGGTCACGCCTTCACGGTCGGCGGGGATCCAGTCGCCGTTCGGCACCCGCACGCCCGAGGTCGTGCCGTTCCAGGTGAAGACCACGTCGGTCGCGAAATCGACCGCCGACAGATCGGGAAGCTGGCCGTAGTCGGCCTCCATGATCGTCGCGTCGAGCTTGAGCTGCTTGGCGACGTCGGAGACCCAGCCAGCGCCGAAGCTTTCCCAGGCCATCATCGTCACGCCACGCGCGCCCAGCATGGACCACATGGCCATCTCGACAGCGCCAGTGTCGGAGGCGGGCACGATGCCGATCTTGTAGTCGGCGGGGATGCCCAGCACCTCACGCGTCGTTTCGATCGCGTCCTTGAGCTTGGCCTTGCCGACGGCAGCACGGTGCGAGCGGCCAAGGGCGGCGTCATTCAGCTTGTCGAGGGTGAAAGTCGGAATCTTGGCGCAGGGGCCAGACGAAAAGCGCGGATTGGCCGGCCGCGTCGCCGGTTGACTCGTGTCGGTCATGGTATCCTTCCAGATATATGCCCCTCGTTGGGGAGGGGTGTCCCGTCGACGCAGATACGGCCGGGCCATGATGCGCACAAGTGGGAAAATCGCGTGAAACCGACCTATTCGTGCGGCGTTCCGACACGGTGTGGAGCGGATCGGAAACCCCGAGACCGCCCGCGCGTCAGCGCTGGAGGCGGGACTCGGCCACCGCGAGGTCCGCGGGCGTGTTCACGTTGAAGAAGTCCTCGGTCGCGAAAACCGCGCTCACCGCGCCCTTCGCCTCGGCAAAATCCATGACCTTGCGCGTTCCCGCCTCGATGGAGCCGCGCAGCGAGTCGGACAGCGGCACATGCCACAGCCCCGTCACGGGCTGGAGCCCGTCCGGGGTTTCGGCCAGCACGATCGGGGCCCGGCTCACCACCTGCGCCTGCGCCAGCCGCGCGACCAGCCCGGCCGGGAGAAAGGGTGTGTCGGTCGCGACCGTCAGCACCCATTCGGATTTCAGCGCCTGCGCCCAGTCCATCGCGGCGAGGATGCCGGCGAGCGGGCCGGGATGATCCTCGATCCCGTCCGCGATCACGGGCCTCTTGCGTCCGAACCGCGCCGGGTCGCCGTTGGAATTGATCGCGATGGGGCCGACCTGCGGCAACAGGCGGTCGATGACATGATCGACCATCGGGCGACCGGCCAGGGCGATCAGCGCCTTGTCCTGGCCACCCATACGCGTGGCGCGCCCGCCCGCGAGGATCACGGCGGGCGGCGAGAATGTCCCGTCTTCCATGCGCCGAGACTGCGCCTGCCCCGGGTCATGCGCAAGGTCCGGGTTGCATCACCCCGGCGCCGGGAATAGCCAGTACCGGCGAAAGGGACCGTTTCATGAGCAACGACAAGCTGTCATTCGGCAAAGGCTTCCGCGACGGGTTGCCCTTTGTCTTCGTTATCGTCCCGTTCGGTATGCTGTTCGGCGTGGTCGCGACCGAGGCGGGGCTCGACCTTGCGCAGGTCATGGTGATGACTGTGCTCGTGATCGCGGGCGCCTCGCAATTCGCCGCGATTCAGCAGATGGGGGACAGCGCACCTGTCTTCATCGTGCTGGCGACGGCGCTTGCCGTGAACCTGCGCATGGCGATGTATTCCGCGACGATGGCGCCCCATCTGGGTGCCGCGCCGTTGTGGAAGCGGGCCGTGGCGGCCTATTTCCTTGTCGATCAGAGCGCGGTTCTCGCCACGGCGGAATTCGAGGCCCGGCCGAAGGCCACGCTTGCTGAGAAGTTCGCCTATTTCTTCGGTGTCGTCGCGCCGATCGCGCCGCTCTGGTACGGGGCGACATGGATCGGCGCCGTCGTCGGCGGGCGCATCCCGGAGAGCTTCGCGCTCGATTTCGCGATGCCGATCACGTTCCTCGCCATGATCGCGCCGATGGTCAAAACGCTGGCGCATCTCGGCGCGGCGCTGACGTCGGTGGTTGTGGCGCTTGCACTGGCGTGGATGCCCTACGGGACCGGGCTTCTGGTCGCGGCGGTCTGCGCGATGGCGGTCGGGTCGTTTATTGAAGTGGCACAGGCACGGAGGGCGGCGGCATGACCGGATTTCCCGACTCGCAGATCTGGCTGGTAATCGCACTCCTCGGCCTCGGCACGTTCCTGATCCGGTTTTCGTTCCTCGGCCTGATCGGGGACCGGGACATGCCCGAATGGGTGCTGCGCGCGCTGCGCTATACGCCGGTCGCGGTCATCCCCGGCCTCGTCGCGCCGCTGGTGCTCTGGCCCGCCGCGACGGACGGTCAGCCCGACCCCTCGCGGCTCGTGGCCGCGGCGGTGACGCTCGCGGTCGGCGGGTTCACGAAGAACGTGCTCGCCGCCATCGCGAGCGGGGCTGCGACGCTCTACCTCATGCTCTGGCTGGTGGGTTAGCGCACGGGCTCCAGCAGGGCCTTCTGCATCGAACAGTCGCGCCGGGTGTCCGGGGCGCAGGCGCGCGGCGTGAGGTCTTGGGTAAGGCAGATCCGCGCCTCCTGAATATGTCCGTCGCGGCAGGTGATCGTGACCATGTCCGGCTCCAGCGCCGGGTTGGCCTGAAGGAACGCCTCTTCGATCAGGCTGGCGGGCACGGCGAAGGTCCGGTCGATCTTGCGCAGCACCTCGGGTTTCTCGACCGAATCGAAGGCCCTGCGGGCGAGGTCGTAATACGCCCCGGCCTCCATCCCCGAACAGACCCCGTGTTTCTTCCATTGATACCATGCGGCCCCGCCGGCACCGAAGATGTCGGCCTGCGCGGCGGTCATCTGGCGCGAGGGCGCACGGGTCGTCGTGGGGCAGTAGGCGGGCCAGCCCTGTTCGTATTGCGGCCAGAGCCCGTGGACCACCCAGCCGAGATCCCGCGTGCATTGCTCCGCCTCGCGTGCATCGCCCTCAAGCTTGCACCAGTTGGGCGACCACGACAGGGCGAGGACGTAGTAGTCGAAGTCCCCGGCCCGTTCGCCATCGGCGCGGGCGGGAAGGGCCGACAGGGCCACGAGCAGGATCGGCAACAGGAGGTGCATTCACTCTTTCCTCAGACGTTTGCCCGCACTATATAGGCGCCAAGTTTCCCGACAACGGTAGCCCAGCCTGCGACAGGCGCCCCTTTCCGGGGACTGGCACCGGCGTATCTAAAGGAGTGCCGATATGGACAAACCGATCATGGCGAAAGCCACCGCCGTGTGGCTGGTGGACAATACGACGATCAGCTTCAGGCAGATCGCGGATTTCTGCGGGCTGCACGAGCTTGAAGTGCAGGGCATCGCCGACGGCGACGTGGCGCAGGGCGTGAAGGGCTTTGACCCGATCACCAACAACCAGCTCACGCAGGATGAGATCGACGCGGCGGAAAAGTCGCCGACCCACAAGCTCAAGCTCAAGTACAACGCCGCCGCCGTAGGCGAGGAAAAGCGCCGTGGCCCGCGCTACACCCCGCTGTCCAAGCGTCAGGACCGTCCGAACTCGATCCTCTGGCTGGTGAAGTTCCACCCGGAGCTGACCGACGCGCAGATCGCCAAGCTGGTGGGCACCACCAAACCGACGATCCAGTCGATCCGCGAGCGTACGCACTGGAACATCCAGCAGATGGAGCCGATCGACCCGGTCGCGCTGGGTCTGTGCAAACAGACCGAGCTGGACGCCGCCGTGCAGAAGGCCGCATCCAAGAAGGCCAAGGAAGGCGACGCGATGTCGGACGAGGACCGGCGCAAGCTTCTCTCGACCGAGCAGAGCCTTGGCATGGACGCCGAGCCCAAGATGCCGACCGCCATCGAAGGGCTGGAGACGTTCACGCTCTCCGGTGATGATGAAGAGGACAAGAAGGAAGAGCCGGTGGATGCCGAGAGCTTCTTCAACCTCCCCGACAACGATGACGAGGATGACGACGACGACCGCTGATCGTCGCCCTCGCGTTGAACCTGATGAACCCCGGCCCCTGCGCCGGGGTTTTTCTTTGCCGCTGCGTCACGTCCCTCATGTAGCTGGCCTGAACGCGAGCGATATCCTACGCTTAGGAGAATATCGGAGGATTTCATGCACAGGCTCATCGCGCTTACCCTGCTTTCGTTCACGGCGACCCCCGCCGCTGCCTATGACGTCTGTGACGAGGCCTGGTATATCCGCAACCTGATCTTCGACCGCGCGGGCTACTGCTTTGGCTCGACACTCGGTCAGGCGGTGTTCGACAACACCGGCTGCACCGGCAAGGACGTCTCGCTGTCGCCCGGAGACGCCGCGACGGTCGAAATGATCCGTGAGCAGGAAGGCTGGATGGCCTGTGCCGTGGATACGGGCGCGACCCGGCTCGACGTGCCGCACCGCGCGCTTCTCGACCGGCTGGAGGTGCTGCCGGTGCCGACCGACACCGCCTCTGGCTGCATTGGCTGGACCGGGGGGCCGATCCCGCTTCTCGCCGCCCCGCGCGAAGACGCGGCACTGGTCGGACGGGGCGAGGCCGGGGTGAACGTGGTCTGGGAATACGACTACGAGTCGGTGCTGGACGGCTGGCAGTTCCTGACGCTCTACCGCGACAGCGAGCTGGTCGGAATGGGGTGGAGCATCACGCCGATCTTCGAGGATCAATGCACCTCGCAGGCCGGATGAACCGCTCCGGACGCCGCTAGCGCAATTCCACCCGCGCACGCGCCGCCCGACCGTCCGCGTCGATCACCGAGAGCGTGACGTGGCCGGGGCCCGGCAGGTCCAGCATCGTCTCGCGCGCATGGCTCGCCACCTGCACCGGAGCCCCGTTGGCCAGCACCGTGAACGGCGGGCGCCCGTCACGGATCTTCACGGCAAGCGGCATCCCCCCGGTTTCCACCGTCGCGCCATCCGGCGGAAAGGCGAGCTCCGGCTGGCCCTTGGGCGCGGCGAAGACAGCACCGCGCGGCTTGAATTCCCGCAGCGGGAGCGGCAGCGCCCCGTGCGACAACATCAGCGTGCCGGGCGGCGGCGGGCCGAGCAGTTCGATCTCGGGGGTCACGCGTGAGAATGCTTCGAACAGGATCGGCGCGGCCATGTCGGCGCCGAAGGCCCCCGGCACCGGCGTCCCATCTGGGCGGCCCATCCAGACCGTCACCACATAGCGCCCGTCATAGCCCACGGCCCATGTGTCGCGGTGGCCATAGGAGGTGCCTGTCTTGTAGGCCAGCCGGGCGCGCGGTGCGTTGGGCGGCGGCGGCATGGAGGACAGGATATGCCCCACCTGCCATGCGGCCTCGGGCGAGACGAGCCGATCCGGCGCACCACGGGCCGCCTCCGGGCGGTGGGCGAGCTGCACGGCCCGCCCGCCGGAGGCCAGACCCGCATAGAGCGCGGTCAGCCCCTCGGGCGTCACGCCCAGCCCGCCAAGCGTGATGGCAAGCCCCGGCACACCGCCGGGCAGTTTCGGGTCGGTCCCCGCCGCTTCGAGCGCGGCGAAGATGCGCGCGGGCCCGATCTCGGACGCCAGCGCCACGACCGGCACGTTCAGCGACAGGCGCAGCGCCTCGGCCACCGTGACAGGGCCGCGATAGGCCCCATCGAAATTCTCGGGCGCGTAGGTACCGAAGGCGATGGGCGTGTCGTCGATCAGTGTCTCGGGGTGGGCGAGCCCGTCATCGAAGGCCATCGCGTAGACCAGCGGCTTCAGCGTGGACCCCGGTGAGCGGTGGGCGGTGGTCATGTCCACGAACCCCTGCCGGTCCGTGGGCGCATAGCCTGCGGACCCGACGCTGGCGAGGATGTCGCCGCTCGCATGATCGGCCACCACCATCGCGATGGAGAGCCGCCCCGCGCCGTGATCGGCCACCGCCCGCGCGGCGAGCGTTTCCAGACGGGCCTGAAGCCCGCCGTCGAGCGTCGTGGCGAACCGTCCGTCCGGACCCCGCCCCTCGCGGCGCACACGGTCGGCCATGTGCGGGGCGAGCGCGGGCATGGCGCGTCGGGCGCGTGGGACCGGGTCGCGCCGCGCGGTGTCGGCAAGGCCGGTGGTCAGGACGCCCGCTTGTTCCATCCGGTCAATCACGCGGTCGCGCGCCGCAAGCGCGGCCTCCGGGTGCCGGTCGGGCCGCCGTGTCTCGGGCGATTGCGGCAGGGCCACGAGCAGCGCGGCCTCGGCAGGTGTAAGCCGCCGCGGCTCCTTGCCGAACCACGCGCGGGTCGCGGCGCGGATGCCCTCGGTATTCCCGCCATAAGGCGCGCGGTCGAGGTAGAGCGCGAGGATCTCGTCCTTGGACAGACGCCGCTCCAGCGCGAGGGCGAGCCTGATCTGTCGAACCTTGCCGGCCACCGTGCCGGTCGGCCCGTCCTCCAGCAGCCGCGCGGTCTGCATGGTCAGCGTGGATGCGCCCGAGACGATCCCGCCGTTCATCACCGCCTGCCCGAGCGCGCGGGTCACGGCAAACCCGTCGATGCCCTTATGGCGGTAAAACCGCTTGTCCTCATAGGCCACGAGCATGTCGAGAAACAGCGGATCGACCGGCGCACCATTCAGCCCCAGCCGCCAGCGCCCGTCCGCCACCGTATAGGCGCGCAGGAGGCGGCCCTCGCGGTCCAGCACCTCGTCCGACACCGCGACGTCGAGCGGCGGCACCTCGGTCGTCGCGACCCAATCGTCCAGCGCATCGCGCCCCGCCGCAGCAGCCCAGAGCGCCGCGACGAGGAGAAGGCCGGGAAGGAGCCTCACTCGATCACCACCGTCCCCGTCGCGCCCGTCGCGCGGTAGTCGGGGCGATACATATCCTCGACCGACACCGCCGGGTGGTGGAACGTCCCCGGTGTCACCGCCCGCACGATATAGGCCAGCCGGATGGCGTCGTCCGAGCGCCAGTCGAGCGCGGCGAGGAAGCGGTCCTGCCGGAACTCGGTCGTCTCGGTGTTGGCGGTGAGTTGCAGCCAGTCGAGCGCGCGGATGTCGCCGCCCCGGATCAGGTTCGGGTTGTCGATTTCGAAGCCTGCGGGCAGGGGATCGGAGACCATGAGCCGCCCGTCCGACGTGCCCTGCGGTGTGACCGTCACCACCGTGACCAGCCGCTCGCCCTGTGCCACGCGGTCGACGTCCACCGGCTCACCCTCCATCGAGTAATACTGCCGCCCGATGGTGTAGCCGTTCGAGGTCGGCGGTTCCGGCTGTGTCGGCACGCCGAAGGCCGAGAGCGTGATGTCGATGGCCGCATCGCCCGTGTTCTCGATGGTCCAGGGGTCCGACAGGGACACCGCGTTCATCACCTCGACCATCGGCCCGGTCATCGGTTCGCCGTTCAACACAAGCCCGGCGCTCGCCGTGTCGGAGAGGAGCGCGTTGGCGGCCAGCAGGGACCATGTCGCCTCCTGCGTGGACCAGTAGCGGTCGCCCTGTGCGATCCGGTTGACCAGCGCGTCCCGGTCCACCGCCTCGCTCCCCGCTTCGATGGCGAGGGTCAGGACGGCGGCGCTGTCGCGCAGGTTGGTGCCGTAGTCGGCGCGCCAGACCTGCCCCTCCGGCTCCTGTGCTGCGATGCGCTCGGAGGCCAGCGTGAACAGGCGGTCGGCCCGCGTCGGGTCGCCGTAAGCGGCGAGCGCGGCGCCCAGTTGGGCGGCGGCCAGCGGCCCGTCGAAATCGGCGGCCTTCACGTCGGCGAAGTAGCGCAGATCGCCCATCGCCGCCGCGCCCTCCCGCGCCAGAACGTAGAGCGCATAGGCAAGGTCGCGGCCCCCGTCCTCGAAATCCGGGTAGTAGTTGACCCGGTTGCGCAGGTTGTCCATCGCCGCGCGGAACGCCGTGTCCGGCACCGCGTAGCCCTGCGCGCGCGCCCGCGACAGGAAGTCGGAGACGAAGCTGTCGAGCCACAGGTCGCCGCTGTCAGGACGCCAGAGCCCGAAGCTGCCCGAGGACGACTGGTTTGACAGCACCGCCTCGATCGCGGTGTTCACGCGCTCCGGCAGGTCGTCGCGATCCTCCAGCCCCAGCGCCTCGGCCACGCCGCCCATGTAAAGGAGGGGCAGCGCGCGGGAGGTCTGTTGCTCGGTGCAGCCATAGGGATAGCGGTCCAGCCGGTCGAGAAGCGCAGGCGCGTCGATCCGGGCGAGCGGACCGGCGGCGAGCGTCGCGCGGGCCGAGGCCAGCGTCAGCCCGTCGAACACGTCCTGCGTGAAGGTGAAGGTGTCACCGGCGGCGAGTGAGAAGCGGTTCTGGCGCACGACCTCGGGGTCGAGGCTTTCGACCGGGATCGTGAGCGTTTTGGTCAGCCGCTCGCCCGACGGGGTGCGCAGGACGAGGGCGATCTCGTGGACACCCTCCGTCTCGGCCGCGATGGGGACGGACACACGCGCCGTCTCTCCCTCGCCCAACGCGATGTCATCGGCCAGCACACCGCCGCCGATCTGAAGCCCCGCGCTGGTGGCCGTCACCGTCACGTCGCCGGTCGGCCCGTCGGCATGGGTGAGTTCCAGAAGCATGCGCGCTTCGTCCCCCGGCGCCATGAAGCGCGGGACCGAGGCGGTCATCACCACGGGGTCACGGACGAGCACATCGCCCCCCGCTTCGCCCACGCCGGTCTCGGACCACGCCACGGCCATCAGCCGGACGGAGCCGTTGAATTCCGGCAGGTCGATGGTCGCCGTCGCGCGGCCATTTACGACTTCGATGGGGCCCACGAACTGCGCCATAAGCTCTTCGGTCGGGGGCGGGGCCTGCATCCGCATCTGCGCGCCCGCGTCGCCGCCGGAGCGGATCTCGCCCATCTGGCCGGTCATTCCGTCGATGAGATTGCCATAGAGGTCACGGATGCCCATGCCGAGCCTGCGTTGTCCGAAATAGTGGTCGGACGGGTCCGGGTCGTCGAACCCGGTGAGGTTCAGGATGCCCTGATCCACGGCGGCCAGCGTGACCCAGCCGGTGTCGCCGTCAGCGATCCCGTCCACCGTCACGGCGACCTCCATCGGACCGCGCGGCTGTGCGCTCTCGGGCGCGTCGAGGCCGACCGACAGCCGGTGCTCGCCCGGATCGACGCCCGCATGGGCAAGCCCCATCGCGCGGGTCGGATTGCGCCCTTCGGCCTCGTCCAGCGGCCGGATAAGCGAGGCGGTGACGTAAGCGCCCGCGCCCCATTCCTCGGTCACGGGAAGCTCGACGGTCGTCTCGCCGTCCACGTCCACCGCGACCATGTCGATCAGCCGATTTGACATGACGGTGACGAGCGCCTTGCCCGGCTCGCGCGGCAGGATGCGCAGGGTGGCCGTGTCACCGGGGGCGTAGCTTTCGGCGTCCAGCGACATCTCAAGCATGTCGGGCGTTTCCGACACGTCCGCCGGGACATACCAGCCGGCATAGAAGCTCATGGATGAGGCGAGGTATTCGCCCTCGGTCCGGCTCACCACGATCTCGTAGCGGCCCCATTCCACCTGCGCCGATACGTCGACGGGATCACCGCCGAGCGTGGCACTGCCCGTCGCGACCCGTTCGCGGGTCGTCACCGGCTCCCAGTCCCAGTAGCCGTCCGAGGAATACCATTGATACCGCGTGCGCACGCGGTTCACGGTCCATGTCACCTCCATCGCCTCGGCTTCAAGGTCGGGGCCAAGGCCGATGAGTTGGAAGGAGGCCGTCGAACCCTCCGGCACCTCGCCGTCGAAACCGGGCTTGATCCCGATAAGGTCGGTGGCCGGGACCACGGGCACGGTCACGTCGCGCTCCACGGGCCGCCCGGACCCCTCTTTCACCCTGACCGTCACATTGGCCGACAGGGGCCGCCCCGGCGCGTCGATTTCGGGGAATGAGAGCATGGCGCTGGCCCGCCCGGCTTCGTCCGTGCGCCCCTCGGGCACCGATCCGTAGCGCGGGAACAACTCGTCCTCCCACATCCCGAAGCGGTAGCCGGGATAGGCGTCGAGGCTGTCGGTGGCCGAAAGCCGGATGCTGCCCTCGTATGCAAGGTCCGCGCCCGGCGCACCGAAGAGATAGCGCGCGTCGATCCCGAGCGTGGGCGTCGCGCTGGCCGAAATCGGGCCGTCCGGCATGGTCAGGTCGAAGTCGATCCGCTCAGGCAGGAAGTCTTCGACAAGCAGGGTGGTCGAGGCGAGCGCGGGTTCCTTCGGGTCGGCGTGAAGGTCCAGCCGCCATGTGCCGCGCGGGGCAGCACCCGAGACGGGCATGTCGAAAACGTGCCCGCCTGCGCCGGCGCCGTCGGAGACTTGCCGGGAATACTCCACCCCGTCGGGGCGCGTCAGGATCGCGGTGATCGGCAGGCCGGGGATCGCGTCCGCCTGTGCATCGCGGGCCAAGGCAGTCGCGTGGATCGTCTCACCGGCGCGGTAGGCCCCGCGATCGGTGGTCAGGAACACGTCGATGGGCGGGGCCGCGGGATTACCCTCGACCCCTCGGTCGGACAGGTCGAACTCCGGCCCGCGCAGGGACAGGTAAACAAGGTCATTGCCCCCGTCCTCGGCCACGATCAGCGCGGGCGCGGCGGCACCCTGGCCCAAAGCCATCGCGGCGGGGAACATGGCATAGCCCGCGGCATCCGTCGTCGCCTCCCCCAGCACCTCGTTCGCATTGGACACGAGTTGGAGCGTCGTGCCCTCCATCGGGTCGGCACTGGCCAGCGAGCGGGCGAAGACGTGGACGCCATCGGTGCCCTGCATGGAGGTCAGCCCGATGTCCGAGATCACGAACCACTGGGTCGCGGGCGGCACGTCATAAGGGTCTTCCCCGGCCACGGCGGCCTGAAGCGCATAGACGCCCGGTGCCATATCGGCGATCGCCTCGCCAATCGGCAGCCGGGTGGTGACGTCGGTGTTGAGTTCGGACGACACGACCGCCTCGCCCTCCCACACGACCGTCGCCATCTCGCCTTCGAGGTACTGGGCCATCCACGGGTCGACAGAATTGCCAAGGATGTTCTCCTGCATCGTGCGCACGAGGTTGCGGTCCGAGACCTTCATCAGCTTTAGGTCGAGCGTGTCGGCATTGACCGCGACCACCGGCAGCCCGGCATCCTCGGTGCGCGGCAGGACATAGGCCCGGCCCGGAAAGACCACCGAGGGCGAGCGGTCGCGCACATAATGCGTCACCTGCACCGGCTTGCGCAGGTCTTCGCCCGACCCGGCGGGCAGACCCGCGCGCAGGGTCATGGTGTAACGCTGGCCGTGCTCGACCCCGGTGATGCAAAGCTGGCGGCCCGAAACGGAGACGGCGAGGCCCGTGGTCTCGGATTGCACGAAATCGGCATAGTCGCGCCCGGTCTGCACCAGCGGCTCCGAGAAGGTCGCGCAGAGGCGGGGCTGGGCCGCGTCCGACTGCACCTCGGTGTCGGTCACGCGGAAGCCGTAAAGCCCGGCAGCGCGGTCGATGGCGGCGACGGTATCGTCTCGCGGGCTCAACTCCTGCGCCAGACGGAGCGCGGGAATCATGTCGCGCCCCCGGTCGAGATCTTCGAGCGTATTGGCCATCGTGATAAGCGCATTGGCGCGCGCCGCCGGGTTCGACAGGCGCGCATAACCGGCGATGGAGGCGTCGAGCGCGGCCTGAAGGAGGTTGCGCTTTTCACCGGAATCCTCGGTCACGTTCGCGGCGGCATAGGCAAGGCGGGCGTATTCGATCCAGTCGCCGCCCGCGCCGCTCACCACGGTCGCGGCCCCCATGTTGCGCATGGCCTGCACGAAATTCCCCTCGCGCTCGGAGTCGAAGGCGAACCGGATCAGCTCGTCCGCCTCCCATCCGCCCGCGACGAAATCGTTGGACAGCCAGCGCGCGCGCTCGGCGGCGTTTTGGATGTCGGAGTCGCGCAGGAAGCCAAGCTCGGCCTCACGCTCCGCTGCGTTGGCGAGCACGTTGCCCGCCTCGGGCACGACCTCGCCCGAGAACGCCCCGGCGTATTCGGCGCGGTCCGAGATGCTGGACTTCAGGAAACAGGAGGAATTGCGCGTGTTGAAGGTGAAGGCGCTGCATTCGGCACGGCCCAGACAGGCGGATTCGCAGGCGCGCAGGTTGGTGTCGAAGATGGATTGAAGGTCGGAGCCGTAGAAATCCACGTCGCGGCTCAGGACGAAGCGCCGGTCCGGGACAAGATCCTGCGCGATGGCCGAGACGGTGAGAGAAAAGAAAATCGTGATGAAAATGAAAAGCTTCCGCATGAAGGCGTCCTCCTGTGCCGCGCTCATGCTGCCACGCGCCCCCGAATCTGACAACGATTCCCCGTTTGAGCCGGCTGGCGTTAAGCCCCTGTTCACCTCGTTGCGCCAATCTCCGCCTGACCGAGACGACGGGAGTGAACGATGTCCGTAGATAACCTTCTGACCGAGGAACGGCGCGCGCGCATGGCGGCGGAGAAGCTTTTGGCCCAGAAGCAGGCCGAGTTGAACGACGCGAACCGGATGCTGTCGCGCCACGCCCGCCACCTGTCCGAAGACCTCGTGGAAACGCGGGAGGAGATGGTGGAGGTGCGCGAGGATCTCGAACGTGCGACGGTCGAGGTGGATATCGCCAAGCGCCGCCTCTGGTCGTCGATCGAGACGGTGGAGGACGGGTTCGCCGTGTTCGATGAGGACAGCCGCCTCGTCATCGCCAACCCCGCCTATTACGCGCCCTTTGACGGGCTGGCCTGTATCCGTCCTGGCGTGCATTACGAAGAGATCGTGGAGGCCGCGCTGTCCGAAGGAGTGGTCGATACCGGCCCGCGCACGGCGCCGGAGTGGCGCGACTGGATGCTCGCGCGCTGGGCGCAGGACGACCCGGAGCCGCGCCAGATCCGGCTTTGGAACGGCGCTTACGTCCGGCTGGTGGACCGCCGCGCGCCCGGGGGTGACACGGTGTCGATGGCGCTCGACGTGACGCAGGCGATCCGGCGGCAGAACGCGCTGCGCGCCGCCCGCGAACGGGCCGAGGCCGCGAACCGCGCCAAGTCCGCCTTTCTCGCCAACATGAGCCACGAGATCCGCACGCCCATGAACGGCGTCGTCGGCATGGCCGACCTGATGGCCGAACATGACCTGGACGAAGAACTTTCGACCTATGTCGACACGATCCGCTCATCGGGCCGGGCGCTCTTGACCATCATCAACGACGTGCTGGATTACTCCAAGATCGAAGCGGCCAAGCTTGAGCTTCATGCCGAGACCTTCGACCTCGAACAGACCATCCTCGACGTGATCGCGCTCCTCATGCCCTCGGTGCGCGAGAAGGGACTGAAGCTCATGCTCGACTACGACATGTTCCTGCCTACCCGGTATGAAGGCGACCCGGTGCGCGTGCGTCAGATCCTGACGAACCTGATCGGGAACGCGGTGAAGTTCACCGCCGAGGGCCATGTCCTTGTCCGTGTACTGGGCGTGCCCGACCGGACCGAGGGGCGCGAGCGTGTCCATGTGACGATCGAGGACACCGGCATCGGCATCGCGCCCGACATGCAAGGCCATGTGTTCGGAGAGTTCAATCAGGTCGAGGGCGACAGTGACCGGGCCTTCGAGGGCACGGGGCTTGGCCTCGCGATCACCCGGCAACTCGTGGAACTGATGGGCGGCGAAATCTGGGTCGAAAGCGAAGCGGGCGTCGGCTCCTGCTTCGGCTTCACCATCTCGCTGCCCCGCGTCGAGGAAGAGGCGCTTCCCGAGGTGCCGCAGTGGCTCGACCAGGCGCTGCTGGTCATGGCCGACGACATGAACCGCGCGATCCTCGCCAAGCGTCTCCTCGCGCTTGGCATCCGGGTGGAGCAGGTCGAGACGGTCGAAGACGGACAGGCGCTGGCGGAAACGGCGAGCGTGATCTTCGTGGATCAGAAGCTTTTGCGGGCGGAACACGCGGACCTGTGCGCCAACGCCCCGGCCCCGGTCATCACCGTGTCCGACCCGCTGGCCGATGATCGCGCCTGTAACGAGGACCGGGTGCTGCGCAAACCCCATTCCCGACCCGCGCTGATGGCCCAACTGACCGCGCTCCCCGAACCCCAGGTGCCGGGCTTCCGCACCCGCCGGGCCGCGACCCAGGACAACGTGTTCGCCGAAATGCCGGGGGTCAGCCCGGATACGGACGACGATGGATGGGGAGACAGCGACGCCGAATGGGGCGAAGCCGCGCCTGAACCGCTCTCGCCTCCGCCCGCCACGCCCGTCACGCCGGCCCCCCGACGGATGCGCGTCCTCTGCGCCGAGGACAACAAGACCAACCGTTTCGTCTTCTCAAAGCTGGTCAAGGCCTGCGACATCGACCTGTCCTTTGCCGAGAACGGGTTCGAGGCCGTGGATGCGTTTGAAGAGGCCCAGCCGGACCTGATCTTCATGGACATTTCCATGCCGGGCATGGACGGCAAGGAAGCCACGCGCCGCATCCGCCGACTGGAAGGGGAAGGCGGGCTGACCCGCACCCGCATCGTCGCGCTGACCGCGCATGCGATGACCGGCGACGGGGATGACATCATGGCGCACGGACTCGACGCGCACCTGACCAAGCCGTTCCCCAAGGATATGATCCTGGCCGAGATCGCGGCAGCCTGTCCGGAGGGCGCCCTTGCCCCGCTGCCGCGGGAGGATGCTCAGGCGGCGTCCTGAGAATCCTCGGCGCGCTGGAAGACCGGGCGCTCTGGCGTGCTCATCGCAGGCTGATAACGGTAGCCGCCCGAGGTGAAATCGGCGAGGCCCGCGGGAGTGCTGATCCGGTTTTCGCAGATGAACCGCGCCATCGTGCCGCGCGCCTGCTTGGCGAAGAAGCTGACGATCTTCGGTTCCCCGGCCTTCGTTTCGTAAAACACCGGCGTCACGACCGTCAGGGCGAGCGGCTTGCGGTCGGCGGCGGTGAAATACTCCACCGAGGCGCAGTTGACGAGCGTATCGGTGCCGAGCGCTTCGGCCTCGGCCACGAGCTGCTTCGCGATCCGGTCGCCCCAGAAATCGTACAGCGACGTGCCCCGCCGGGTCTTGAGCCGCGTGCCCATTTCAAGCCGGTGGGGTTCGATCACGTCGCGCGGACGCAGGAGCCCGTAAAGCCCGGACAGGATGCGCAGGTGATCCTGCGCATAGTCCATCGCATCCGCATCCAGCGACCCCGCGTCGAAGCCGGTATAGGTATCGCCCGCGAACATCTCGATCGCCTGCTTGGCGCCCTCACCCGTGCCGAACCGCTTGAACCGCTCGGCGTTCAGCTTGCCAAGCGCGGGCGAGATATCCATCAGCGCCTGAAGCTTCGTCGGCTGTTTCAGCACCGCGGTCTTCGCGAGCTTCGCGGTTTCCTCGGCGAAGACGGGCGTGGTGCCGCCGGTGGCGACCGCGTCGGATTCGTCGAGGCGCTTGGCGGGAGAAACGGTGATGAGCATCAGAACCTCTCGTGTATGAGCGACAGGAAGGCCGACCCGAACCGGTCGAGACGGGCGGTGTCCATACCCTTGATACGCGCCAGATCGTCTTCGGATGACGGACGGCGCTCGGCAATCTGCTTGAGCTGGCCTGGCGTGAGCGACAGGGGCTTGGCGAACCCGTCGACCCCGCGGTAGAGATCGCGCGCCGCCTCGGCCAGACGGTCGTAAAGCGGGCCGCTCTCTGACCCTGCCAGCTTGCGCCGTGCCGGATGCAGCGCCTCGACCTCGCCCGCGATGACCGAGAGGAAGGCGTCGCCGTATTTCTCGAGCTTCTTGGCCCCGATCCCGCTGATCCCGGCCATCGCGTCAAGCGTCTGGGGCCGCGTCTCGGCCATTTCGATGAGCGTGCGGTCGGTAAAGACGACATAGGCCGGCACCCGCTGTGCCTCGGCCAGCGCGCGGCGCTTGGCCTTGAGCGCGGAGAGGAGCGGCGCGTCCTCCTCCGACACCAGCGCCTTGACGGCGGGGCGGGTCTTGGATTTCGACACCGTGTCGCGGCGCAGCGTCACCTCGGCCTCGCCCTTGAGCACCGGATGCGCCGCCTCGGTCACGCGCAGCGCGCCGTGGCGTTCGGGGTCGGGGCGCACGAAATCCAGCCCCATCATCTGCCGAAACAGCGCCTGCCACTGTCCGCGCGACATGTCGCGGCCCACGGCGAAGGTGGGAAGATCCTGATGGTTCCGCTGGCGCACCTTGTCGGTCTCGTTCCCCAGAAGAATGTCGATCAGATGCCCCGCGCCGAAGTTTTCGCCGGTGCGCAGCGCGGCGGACAGGGCCTTCATCACCGGGACGGTGGCGTCGAAGGTCTCTGGCGGCTTGTCACAGGTGTCGCAATTGCCGCAGGAGCCGCCCGCCTCACCAAAGTAGGCGAGGAGTTTTTCGCGCCGGCACCCGTAGGCCTCGGCCAGACCCAGAAGCGCGTTCAGCCGCGCGTGATCGGCCGCGCGGCGTTCTGGCGGGGCGAGCCCTTCGTCGATCTGGGAGCGGCGCAGGCGGATGTCGTCGGGGCCGTAAAGCGTGAGCGTCTCGGCGGCGGCCCCGTCGCGGCCCGCGCGCCCGATCTCCTGGTAATAGGACTCGATGGATTTCGGCAGGTCGGCGTGGGCGACCCAGCGGATGTCCGGCTTGTCGATCCCCATGCCGAAGGCGACGGTGGCGACCACGATCAGCCCGTCCTCGGTCTGGAACCGCCGCTCGACCTCCCGCCGCCGCTCGGGGTCGAGGCCCGCGTGATAGGCGACCGCTTCGTGCCCCGCGCCGCGCAGGGCCTCGGCCAGCGTTTCGGTCTTGGCCCGCGTGGCGGTGTAGACGATGCCCGACAGCCCTTTGCGGGCGTCCGCGAAGTCGAGGATCTGGCCGCGCGGCCCGTCCTTGACCGCAAAGGCGAGGTGAATGTTGGGTCGGTCGAACCCGCGCAGGAAGGTGCGTGGCGCGCCCCCGGCGAACAGCTTGGTCTCGATCTCGGCCCGCGTCTCTTCATCCGCCGTCGCGGTGAAGGCGGCGAGTGGTACGCCGAGGGCGGCCTTGAGTTCACCGATGCGCAGATAGTCCGGGCGGAAGTCGTGCCCCCACTGGGACACGCAGTGCGCCTCGTCCACAGCGATCATCGTGACACCCGCGCGTTTGAGCAGGTTCACGGTGCCACCCGAGGCCAGCCGTTCGGGCGCCATGTAGAGCAGCTTCAGGCGGCCTTCGGAGATCGCCGCGAACACCTCGTCGGTTTCCTCCTCGGTATTGCCCGAGGTCAGCGCGCCGGCCTCCACCCCGACCGCGCGCAGGGCGCGGACCTGGTCGCGCATGAGGGCGATGAGGGGGGATATGACCACCGTGACGCCATCGCGCAGGAGCGCGGGGAGCTGGAAACACAGGGATTTGCCGCCGCCCGTGGGCATGATGGCGAGCGTATCCTCGCCCGCCGTAATGGCGTTCACGATCTCCTCCTGACCGGGTCGGAAGGCGTCGAAGCCGAAGACGGATTTCAGGAGGTCGAGGTCACGGGGCATGGCCCGGGTTTAGCCAAACGGCGCCACCCGGCACAAGAGGTTGAATGACCGATCAGTAAAACTGGTACATGTTGTTCTGGATCACGGTCCGGATCGCGAACAGGCCCAGGAGGACGATCACCGGCGACAGGTCGATGCCGCCCATGTCCGGCATGACCCGACGGATGCGCGAATAGACCGGATCGACCAGCCGGTTCAGCCCGTACCACACCTGTGCCACGAACCTCTGATGCAGGTTGAGCACTTGGAAGTTGATCAGCCACGACATGATGATGTGCACGATCACGATGAACCAGATCACGTTCAGGATCGCGAGGAGGATTTGCATAAGAGAAAGCATGGGCCGTCCGTTGATTGTCCGGCCACTGACCTAGGGGCACAGCGCCCAAAGCGCAAGTGCGACGCCAAGGAACGGTTGACGCGCCGCCTTCGCAGTTGCAGCAAACGCGCGAAGGAGATCCGCCATGTATCCGTTCATCCGGCTCGCCAAGGAAATCATCAAGGCCCTGCGCCAACCGCCGCTCCCCATCGACGGGGTTCACGTCAGCCACCACCTGTGCTGGCCCTGGGACCTCGACATGTGGATGGAGCTCAACAACGGGCGCACGCTGACCCTGTTCGACCTTGGCCGCGTGCCGTTCGGCATCCGCGCAGGCATTGCCCGGACCCTGCGTGAGCAACGCTGGGGCGGGGCCGTGGCGGGCGCCAGCGTCATGTACCGCCGCCGCGTGCGCATGTTCGACCGGATCGAGCTGCGCACCCGGCTAATCGGCTGGGACGACAAATTCACCTACACCGAGCAATCCATGTGGACCCGGGGCACCTGTGCCAACCACATCCTCGTGCGGGCCGCGACGACCGACAAGAACGGCATCGTGCGCAACGACCGGGTGCTCGCGGCGATGGGCTTTCCTGATGCCAAATCCCCGCCGTTGCCCAATTGGGTGGCAGGCTGGATCGAAGCCGATACTCACCGTCCCTGGCCGCCGGATTTCTGAGCCTGATCGGCCCGCGAAGCTTGCCAGACGATAAAGTCTCAGTTCATACAGTTATCCATAAGAGGGGCTGGGAGGGGATCATGGCCACCGGTGATCGAAAACGAATATGGGGTTGGTACTGGTTCGATTGGGCGAGCCAGCCCTATCACACCGTACTTCTCACGTTCATCTACGGGCCGTTCTTCGCCACAGTCGCAACGGCCTTTTTCATTGCCGGCGGCATGTCCGAGACGCTCGCCGATGCGCGGGCGCAGACGATCTGGTCGATGGGGCTGACGATCACCGGGCTGATCATCGGCTTCGGCGGTCCCATCCTCGGCGCCCTCGCCGACACCTCCGGACGCAGGCGGCCCTGGATCTACGCCTTCACACTGCTCTACGTCGTGGGCGCATGGTCGCTGTGGTATACCGACCCGGCGGGGAGCAATATCTGGGCCATGCTCGTGGCCTTCGGCATCGGCTTCATCGGCGCTGAATTCGCGCTTGTCTTCGTCAACGCCCAGCTCCCCGGACTGGTGGAGGACGAGGCGGTGGGCAAGACCTCCGGCTCCGGCTTCGCTTTCGGCTATCTCGGCGGCATCACCGCGCTGATCGTCATGCTCGCGGTCTTCGCCGAGAACGACAGCGGCAAGACGCTGATCGGCCTGGAACCCGCCTTCGGCCTGCTCGACGCCGAAATGCGCGAGGGCACGCGGATCGTCGGGCCCTTCGTGGCGCTCTGGTTCCTCGTCTTCATGATCCCCTATTACATGTGGGTGCGCGAGGATCACATTCCGCGCAAGAAGCACTCCATCTCGACCGCCATGCAACGGCTCGGCGGCTCGATCCGCGCGCTCAAGGATCGTCGCTCGCTCCTCAATTTCCTGCTGTCGTCGATGTTCTACCGCGACGCGCTCAACGGCCTGTATGGCTTCGGCGGGGTCTATGCGACGCTGGTGCTCGACTGGCAGGTCACCTCCATCGGTATCTTCGGCATCATCTCGGCGCTGGCGGCGGCGGTCTTTTCCTGGCTTGGCGGGCGGCTCGACAGCCGGCTTGGACCGAAGCCGGTCATCATTGGCGCGATCATCGCGCTCATCTTCGTCATCATCACCATCGTCTTCATGGACAGGGAAATGCTCTTCGGCATCCCGCTGGAACCCGGCTCGCGGATTCCGGACATCGTGATGTTCGGGGCCGGCGTCGTGATCGGCGGCATGGGCGGCACGCTTCAGGCGGCCTCCCGGTCGCTCATGGTGCGCCATACCGACCCGGCGGCCCCGACCGAAAGCTTCGGGCTTTACGGCCTGTCGGGCCGCGCGACCGCCTTCATCGCCCCGGCGCTGATCGGGATTTTCACGGCGATCACCGGCTCGGCGCGGCTCGGCGTCTCGCCGCTCATCCTGCTCTTTCTTCTGGGGCTCGTTCTGCTAATCTGGGTGCGACCTGACGGTGAGGAGTACGCCACCCGATGATACGTCATCTGCCCCGAACGATCGTGACCGCGCTGGCGCTGACCGGTGCCCTCGCGGCCTGTTCCGCCGACAACCGACCGGTGGGCCGCTCCGCCGCGCCGCCTGCGAGCGAATATGACTTGACCGCCGCGCGTGAGATCATCTCGACCTCGAACGAGCCGGCGAAACAGCTCTTTGGCCACAAGTCGACCGCGTCGAGCCAGACGCCGGCCTCGTGGGGCTTTTATTCCAAAGGGTGTCTTGCCGGGGGCGCACAGCTTCCGGAAACCGGACCGACATGGCAGGCGATGCGCCTCAGCCGGAACCGCAACTGGGGCCACCCGGAGCTGATCGACTACGTCAAAACCCTGTCTGCCAAGGCCGCGCGTCAGCCGGGCTGGGCCGGGCTTTACGTCGGTGACATGAGCCAGCCGCGCGGTGGCCCGATGCTGACCGGCCATGCCAGCCACCAGATCGGGCTCGATGCCGATATCTGGATGCTGCCGCCGTCGCGGCTCGACCTGTCGCGCACCGAGCGTGAGAACCTGTCGTCGATCTCGACCCGCCGTGCGAACGGGGCCTACACCAATTCCAACTGGACGCCGCAGCACCATCAGGTGCTGAAGGCCGCCGCCTCGGACCCGCGTGTGGCGCGGATTTTCATTTTCCCCGGCGCCAAGGTGAAGATGTGCAACGACGAGACCGGCGACAAATCGTGGCTGCGCAAGGTCCGGCCGTGGTACGGCCACCACTATCATTTCCATGTGCGCCTCAACTGCCCGCCGGGCCTGTCCGGTTGCACGAACCAGGACCCGCCCCCGCCGGGTGACGGCTGCGAGGACGCGCAGCAGTGGGTGAACAACATCCTGAATCCGCCGCCGCCCGACCCCAACGCCCCGGCTCCCCAGCCGCGCCGTGAGATTCGGCTCGCGGACCTGCCTCAGCAATGCGCCGCAGTCTTGCAGTCACAATAACCGCCCTGGCCCTGTCGCCGGTCGCGACAGCCCAATCGCTGCAACCCGCCACCTTCGCATCGAGCACACTGTGGTCGATCGCGGATGACTCCTTCGGTGGCTGGTCGGGGATCGAGGTGGACGACACCGGCACCGGCTTTACCGCCGTCTCGGATCGTGGCCTCATCGTCTCCGGCCGGCTTCTGCGCAACGCGCGCGGATGGCTCATCGGGGCCGAGGCGGGGCCGATCCTGTCCATCAGCCACACCGACGGCGGCCCCCTGCCGCGCTACTGGGACGACAGCGAGGGGCTGGCCATCGGACCGGACGGCAAGGTCTATATCTCCTTCGAGGCGCAGCACCGGGTGAACGTCTACGAGGACGCCGCCGCCGACCGCGCGACCGAACTGCCGCGGGCCGAGGGGTTTGCCGACCTCCAGAACAACTCCTCGCTCGAAGCGCTGGCCATCGACGGCGAAGGCGCGCTCTACACCCTGCCGGAACGCTCGGGCGAGCTGGACCGCCCGTTCCCGGTCTTCCGCTTCCGCGACGGGGAATGGACCATCCCCTTCAGCCTGCCGCGCCGGGGCGAGTTCCTGCCCGTCGGCATGGACATCGGCCCGGACGGACGCCTCTACCTGCTGGAGCGCACGCTGTCCTCGACCCAGCTAGGCTTCGCGACGCGGGTCAGGCGCTTCGACATCGGCGAGGACGGGGCGACGGGGGAGATCACGCTGCTCGAAACCCAGCCGCGCGACCACGACAACCTCGAGGGCATCTCGGTCTGGCAGGACGATCTGGGCGACATGCGGCTCGTGATGATCGCCGACGACAATCACCGTTTTTTCCAGAAGAACGAAATCGTGGAATATGTCGTGCCCGCCGACACGGGCCTTGATCCGGGGGAGGAGAACCTGTAACCCGCGCCCGTCCTGCGTGGTGCAGGGCCAAGTCTCCGACTACCTTGTAAAAACGGATCAGATACATGACCAGAATACTGCCCGGCGTTATCGCCATGGCCGCCGTCGTGGTGGCATCCAACATCCTCGTGCAATTCCTGCTGGGCGACTGGCTCACATGGGGCGCTTTCACCTACCCCATCGCATTTCTCGTCACCGACGTGATGAACCGCGTCTACGGCGTGCGGGCCGCGCGGCGGGTGGTGTTCGTGGGGTTCCTCGTGGGCGTTGTGTGCTCGCTCATCGGGTCGCAGATCATGTTGCAGGGCGACGGCTACACCTACGCGGCCGTTTCGCTGCGCGTCGCGGTGGGCTCTGGCATCGCGTTCCTGACCGCGCAACTCCTTGATGTCGCTATATTTAATCGCCTGCGCGACGGGGCGTGGTGGCGGGCGCCTTTGGCGTCGACGGTGATCGGGTCGGCGGTGGATACGGTGCTGTTCTTCTCGATCGCCTTCTCGGCCACGCTGGGCGCCTTCTTTTCCGAGGCCGCGAACATGGAGACGTCCTGGGCGACCGAGGCGGTTCCGTTCCTGGGACAGGGCGGCGTCGCACCCTTGTGGGTCAGCCTTGCGGTGGCCGACTGGCTGGTCAAACTTTCGCTCGCTTTGGTCGCGCTGATCCCGTTTCGTGTGCTCGTCGCGAAACTTTCACCAAATCCTGCGTAAAAATTGTTGACCCACACAAAATATGTGGCACCTTTTCCTTATCGTAACTCATAGAAAGGAGGTGTCCATGTCTAGAGAAACTATGGAGCGAGGTGCCGGGACAAAGTAGTCGCGCCGCGCCGGGGCAGCCCCCGGAACGGATCGCGGGCTGAGTTGGCGGAATGACCCGCCTAACCGGCCCCACCTCCAGACTTCTCGAAGGGCCACCCGAAGCGGTGGCCCTTTTCGCGTCCGGGGGGCTGAAATGGCCATGCACAGCGCGTACACAGGGTGTGCACATCGTGTGCATACGATTGTACATACAATAGTTAACGGGCGAGGGCGGCATGATCCGCGTGAACGACACGATCACGATCGAAGACTGGGAATGGACCGAGAGCTTCGTGCGCGCCTCGGGCCCCGGCGGTCAGAACGTAAACAAGGTGTCCACGGCGGTCGAACTCCGGTTCGAGGCCGAGCGCTCGCCCAACCTGCCCGACCCGGTGAAACGGCGGCTCAGGCGGCTGGCCGGGCGGCGCTGGACGACGGACGGCGCGCTGCTGATCTTTGTGCAGGACACCCGGTCACAGGCGAGGAACAGGGAGATCGCGCAGGAGCGGCTGGCGGAGCTGATCCGCAAAGCCTGTGAAAAGCCCAAACGCCGGGTGCCGACCAAGGTGTCGCCCAACCAGAAGCGCAAACGCGTCGACGCGAAGAAGAAGCGCGGGGAGGTGAAGGCGCTCCGGGGGAAGGTGGAGGATTGAGGGGGCAAAACCGGATCAAGAACAGTCCGTGCAGTTTGCGTCTAGATATAGCGGTTTGGAGTGGCGTAGGCAGCAATATGGCGAGCGTTACATGGCTTGTAAGGGTAGCGTTTGGGCGCGGATCAAAACCCGATCAAGAACTACGTTTAGACCAAGGTCGTCCTATCCATCTGACAAGTAACGAGAAAAGAATGGGCTAGATTGTGATCTTTGACTATGCTGACTCTCAGATCAAGAAGTCAGGCCCACCATGGCAAGTACCCGGCTCTGGGATGGTCTTCATCAGCGAAACGGATCAATCCAGAGTCCAAGGCTTTTCGGATCACATTAGATGCCTGCGCTGCGTTACGGGAAGCAATGCCAAATCGTTCGCACAGTGACGCATTCTTCATTCTGTCACCAGCCATAAAGCGGAGCACAGAGTGGAAGTAGCATGCCCGCACCCGCTCTTCAGGTGTCATCTCTGCGAAGGTGCGTGGTCCGTACAATACGACTTGCATTGACGACGAACTGGATCGAAGCAGGGGTGCGGGCAGTTGGAATAATTCTACTTCACGAAACACCTTATCTAAGCCGCTTCCTTGCTCCTCACACATCCCCATGCGTCGCATCAAAGACGCGAGAGCTTCGTTTCTGGACCTAGGAGGTTGGTCGATCATGCGATCAGTCTCGATCAGCGGTTGCCCCGGATTGGTAATTTCGATCCTGTCCGCGAACAACTCAATCATCGGACCCGCGCCACTGATACTCATGTCTTGGTGGATAAGGGCATTAGCGACCAGTTCCCTTATCGACAAAGATGGGAAAAGAGGGTGGCTCTCTCTAAGGGCTGTTCCAATATGCTCGTTCTGCGGAAGTAGCCCATTAATGTACTCAAGCAGGCCTTCAAATCCGCATGCATATCCGCGCCTTCCATCCTGCCGATGAGTAACCCGCGATGTTCTATCGGGACCATCATACCTGACAAAGCGGACGGACTTCCTCGCTATTGACGGGCCAAAGGTCGCTAGATCAGTCGCAAAAAGAATTGCGCCAAGATTAAGGATATTCCAGCGGCGTCCTACATCTTTGGAAACCAGCCGATCAGCGCGAAGGCGCTCTAGTATCCGCTCGGGATCACTTGAACCACTTACACCGATGAGTCGAAAATATGCTATATGATCAAGTGCTTCAAGCACATCATTTTCTGTTGCATATGACATCGCCACGCCTTGTTCCCAAGTGTAGGGGCGAATTTTCTCTATCAATGCTTGATAGCGAGATTGATCATCCGTCAACTTCGGTGTTGCGCTGCCTGCGCGCACATATGGAATGCTTTCGAACGCGGTTGGCGCCATAGTCGGCGCTGGTATTTCCAACAGAACTAGATTTCCGTCTGGATGGGCTACTTCGCGAAATTGGAAGGCGGGAGCTGGGCTCAGTCGTTGCCTAAGCCACATTTCCAAAGGCTGCCTGCCAACTGTGTGTGAGTCATGTGAAAAGGTGGTTCCGACGACTTCGTGACTCTCGTCATCGATGCCCCAAACTAAAAATGCGCTTTCTTTGTCCTCCAAACGGGCCGAATTGGAGAGTGCAGAGATAAGAACTCCAATCTTGTGATGGTCAGCCAGATTTGCCTTGAATTCTATCCACCCATTCTCGGCTGGACGCGCTCTAAGTTCGTTGACTAGGTCGATGTCGCGTTCGTTTGGCAATGTAGTTTCTCGCTTTCAATGAATTGATGTAGCATTGTTTTCTAAACCACAACCTCCCGCCGGGCCTGCTCCCCAACCCCGAACACCCGCTTATACCGCGCCACTTCTCCCTTCGGCCCCATCGCCTTCGCCGGGTTGTCCGAGAGCTTCACCGTGGGCCGCCCCTCGGCGGCGACGGCCTTGCACACGAGCGAGAACGGCGCCAGCGCGTCGTCCGGCGCCAAGCCCCGGAAATCATTCGTCAGCAGCGTCCCCCAGCCGAAGCTCACCCGCACCCGGTCTGAGAACAGGCCGTGGAGCCGCTCGATCTCCTCCACGTCCAGCCCGTCGGAGAAGATCACCATCTTCTCACGCGGGTCCTCGCCGCGGCTTTCCCACCAGCGGATCGCGATTTCGGCCCCCTCCACCGGGTCGCCCGAATCCACGCGGATGCCGGTCCAGCCCGCGAGCCAGTCGGGCGCGTTGTCCAGAAACCCGCGCGTGCCATAGGTGTCGGGCAGGATGATGCGCAGGTTCCCCGAATGCTCCTCATGCCAGTCCGCGAGCACGTCATAGGGCGCGCGGGCGAGCGCTTCGTCATCCGGGGCGAGGGCGGCGGTCACCATCGGCAGTTCATGCGCGTTGGTCCCGATCGCCTCGAGGTCGCGGTTCTTGGCGATGAGGCAGTTGGAGGTGCCGACAAAGGCGGGGCCGAGGCGTTCAACCATCGCCTGCACCGCCCAGTCCTGCCACAGGTAGGAGTGGCGGCGGCGGGTGCCGAAGTCGGCCAGCTTCAGGCCGGGGAGCGCGCGCAGGCGTTCGGCCTTTTCCCACAGGCGGGTCATGGCGCGGGCGTAGAGCACCTCGAGCTCGAAGCGCTTCATGTCGCGCAGGACGGCGCGGGAGCGCAGTTCCATGAGGACGGCGAGGGCCGGCACCTCCCACAGCATGACCTCGGGCCAGGCGCCTTCGAAGGTGAGCTCGTATTGGTCGCCGGTGCGGGTGAGATGGTAGGGGGGGAGGCTGAGCCCCTCGAACCACTCCATGAATTCCGGGCGGAACATCTGGCGCTGGCCGTAGAAGGTGTTGCCGCGCATCCAGGTGCTCTCGCCGCGCGTGAGGGTGAGGGTGCGGATGTGGTCGAGTTGTTCGCGCAGTTCGCCCTCGTCGATGAGGGTGGTGAGGGGCACGTCGGTCGCGCGGTTGATGAGCTGGAAGGTGACCTGCGTGTCCGGGTGGTTGCGGTGGATCGACTGGCACATGAGGAGCTTGTAGAAATCCGTGTCGATCAGCGACCGGACGATCGGGTCGATCTTCCAGGTGTGATTGTAGACGCGGGATGCGATGTCGACCATGGTGTCCTCCGTATGCGGCCATGTGAGCCGGGGCGGCGGGGGATTTCAAGGATGAAGGCGGTTGTGATGCGCGGCTACGGGCCGGGGGCCTTCGCCGTGGCGGATGTGGCTGTGCCGTCCGTGGGGCGCGGCGCCGTGCGGGTGCGCGTGGCGGCCTGCGGGGCGAATGCGTCGGACTGGGAGTTCGCGACGGGGCGGCCCCTCTATGGCCGGCTGGCGCGGACGCTGATGCGGGTGCGCGTGGCCGGGTCGGACGTCGCAGGCGTGGTCGAGGCGGTGGGCGAGGGGGTGTCCGGCTTCGCCGTGGGCGACCGGGTGGTTGCGGACACGTTCGAGACATTCGGCGGTTTCGCCGAGCTCTGCGTGGCCAAGGCGGAGCGCTGGGTGAAGATCCCCGAGAGGATGGATTTCATCACCGCCGCCGCGCTCCCCCAATCGGGGGCCATCGCGCTCACCGCTTTCGACGGCACGTTGCCGCAGAATGCGCGCGTCCTCGTCAACGGGGGCGGCGGCGGGGCAGGCCCGCTCGCGATCCAGGTGGCGAAACGCGCCGGGGCCGAGGTCTGGGCGGTCGACAACGCGGGCAAGCAGGACGTGATGCGCGCCGCCGGGGCCGATCACCTGATCGACTACCGCGAAACGGACTTTGCCGCGCTCGACTCCACGTTCGACAATATCCTCGACCTGATCGCCACCCGCCCCATGCGCCGGGTGGCCGCGCGCCTGACCCCGCGCGGTATCTACCGGCTGGTGGGCGGGGCCACCCAACATCTGATCGCCGCCGCGCTGCCACCGCGCAGAACCGGGCTGCTGATCGCCCATCAGGGTCCCGAGCTGACCGCCCGGATGGTGGCGCAGGTCGCGCGGGGAGAGATCACGCCCCATATCGGCGCAACCGTCCCGCTTGGCGACGCCCCTGCTGCCCTCGCGCGCATGGGCGCCGGAGACGTTCCGGGCAAACTCGTCATCACCTGCTGACCGCTCCCCCCTTCTTCGGTCCGAAAATACCTCGGGGGGTTCGGGGGGCTGGCCCCCCGACACCGCGGATTGCGCCGCAGGCGCAATTCGCAATCCCTCCCGCCCCACACGAAAAAAGGGCGCCCCGAAGAGCGCCCTTTCCAAACTCGCGAAAGCCCCGAAACCTCAGTCGACGATGCCGTTCAGCGTGGCCGAGGGGCGCATGACGGCAAACGTCTTTTCCTCGATCGGGTGGTAGTAGCCGCCAAGGTCGGCCGGCTCGCCCTGACCGGCCATCAGCTCGCTGATGATGTCGGCTTCCTTCTCGACCATCGCGGCGGCGATGGGCTTGAAGTGCGCGGCGAGGTCGGCGTCGCCGGACTGGGCGGCCAGCGCCTCGGCCCAGTAACGGGCGAACCAGTAATGCGAGGTGCGGTTGTCGTTCTGACCGACCTTGCGCTCCGGGCTGTTGCCGTTCTCCAGCACCTTCTGCGTCGCATCCTCGACCGCTTCGCCGAGGATCTTCGCGCGGGCGTTGCCGCGCGCGTCGGCGAGGAACTTGAGGCTTTCTCCCAGCGCGCAGAATTCGCCAAGGCTGTCCCAGCGCAGGTGGTTTTCCTCGACAAGCTGCTGGACGTGCTTGGGGGCCGAACCGCCCGCGCCGGTTTCGAACAGGCCACCACCGTTCATCAGTTTGACGATGGACAGCATCTTGGCGGACGTGCCCAGTTCGAGGATCGGGAACAGGTCGGTGAGGTAGTCGCGAAGCACGTTGCCGGTGATCGTCACGCAATCCTCGCCCGCGACCATCGTTTCCAGCGTGAAGCGGGTCGCGTCGCGCGGGTTCATGATCGGGATCTCGATCCCGGCCTCTTTCAGCGCCGGTTCGACATACTTGATGAGTTCCGCGTCATGCGCGCGGGTGCTGTCGAGCCAGAAGGCCGCCTTGCCGGTCGCCTTCGTGCGGTCGATGCCCAGCTGGATCCAGTCGAGGATCGGCGCTTTCTTGGCGGTGGCCGAGCGCCAGATGTCGCCTTCGTTCACCGAGTGCTCGTGCAGGATGTCGCCATTGTCCAGCACGATGCGCACCTTGCCCGAGGCCGGGATTTCAAAGGTGGTCGGGTGGGAGCCGTATTCCTCGGCCTTTTGCGCCATCAGGCCCACGTTCGACACGGCACCACAGGTGGTCACGTCGAGTTTCCCGTTCTCTTTGAAATACTCGATCGTCTCGTCATAGACGGGCGCATAGCAGTTGTCGGGGATGCAGCACTTTGTCGGCGCGGCTTTCCCGTCGGGGCCCCAGCCGATGCCGCCCGCGCGGATCACGGCGGGCATGGAGGCGTCGATGATGACATCCGAGGGGACGTGCAGGTTGGTGATGCCCCGGTCGCTGTCGACCATGTACATCGGAGGCTGCTTGTCCATCACCGCCTTGAGGTCGGCTTCAAGGTCGCCGTCGCCCGCGATCTTGGCTTCGAGCGAGCCGATGCCGGCATTCGGGTTCCAGCCGAGGTCTTTCAGCTTGGCCTCATGCTTGGAGATGAACTCCTCGAGGTAGACCGAAACGAAATGGCCGAAGATGATCGGGTCCGAGACCTTCATCATCGTGGCCTTGAGGTGGACCGAGAACAGGACGCCCGGCTCCATGCTGTCGATTTCGGCGCGGATGAAGTCGCGCAGGGTGGCCGCCGACATGAAGGTGGCGTCGACGACGGTGCCCTCGTCATAGGACAGCCCGTCCTTCAGCGTCTTCTGGTTTCCGTCATCGGCGAGGAAGACGATCTTGGCCCCGCCCGCCTGATCGGCGGTGATGGTGGCCGATTTCTCGTTCGCGAAGAAGTCGTTGCCGGGCATCGAGGCGACGGTCGTCTTGCTGTCCTTCGCCCAGTCGCCCATCGAATGGGGGTTGGCCATCGCGTAGTTCTTGACGGCCTTCGCGGCGCGGCGGTCGGAGTTGCCTTCGCGCAGGACCGGGTTCACGGCAGAACCTTTCACGGCGTCATAGCGCGCGCGCACGTCCTTTTCCGCGTCCGTCGCCGGTTCATAGGGATAATCGGGGAGCTTGTAGCCCTGTTCCTGCAATTCCTTGATCGTCGCGTCGAGCTGCGGCTGGCTGGCCGAGATGTTGGGGAGCTTGATGACATTGGCGCCCGGCGTCTTCACGATCTCGCCCAGCGCGGCGAGGTCGTCGCTCACCTTCTGGTCGTCCGTCAGGTAGTCGGGGAACTGCGACAGCACCCGGCCCGCGAGCGAGATGTTGCGCACCTCGATGCCGATGTCGGCCGCCGCGGCAAACCCGCGGATGATGGGGAGGAGCGAATGGCTCGCCAGCTCCGGGGCTTCGTCGACCTGGGTGTAGATGATGTCGGGGGTGTCGCTGTTGGCCATGAAATGCTCTCCGGGTTGTCGGGATGGCACGGGGGGACTCGCCGCTCCGTGGTGTTGGTGATCGCGTAATTCAGGCGGGGCGCCAAGTCAATGTGTGCGACGGTATACCGAACGAGATTCGCGCCGGGGCGCCGCTTTCGGGGGTGAAATCAGAGGGTGTCGCAGGAATTTGAGCAAATTCCCGCATGGTTTCGTCGCGTAAGGCTTGCATCACCTTGTCCCGTCCTTAGTCCGGGGTAGAGTTGAGCGATCGGAAAAGATCGGATGACGCCTCGCCGCGTCCAACCGCACTTCACCAACACAGGGAGAAAAACATATGAAACACATGACCCACCTTGCCGTGGCGACGCTCTTGTCGACCACGATGCTGACCGGGGCGGCCATCGCCGCGAGCCATGTGCCCGAGGGCGTCACGCTGGCCGATGACCAGACCTTCACCTACCGCGTGCTGGACGAGCACAGCTCGGTCGACCCGCAGGTCGTCGAGGACGTGACCGGCGCGGAGATCGTGCGCGACCTGTTCGAGGGGCTGATGAACCAGAACGAGGACGGCAAGCTCGTGCCGGGTGTGGCCACGGGGTTCGAGGCGTCCGAGGACAAGATGACCTATACCTTCACCCTGCGTGAAGATGCCAAGTGGTCGAACGGCGATCCGGTGACCGCCGGTGATTTCGTTTATGCCTGGCGCCGGGCCGCCGATCCCGCGCTCGCCTCGCCCTACCAGTGGTTCATCGAGCTGATGTCGCTGGAAAACGCCGGTGAGATCATCGCGGGCGAGATGGAGCCGTCGGAGCTGGGCGTGACCGCCGTGGACGACTACACGCTCGAAGTGCGCCTGACCTCGCCGCTGCCCTACTTCCCGCAGATGACGACGCATGCCACCACCTTCCCCGCGCCGCAGTCGGTGATCGAGGAGCATGGCGACGAGTGGACGAAGCCCGAGAACATCGTGTCGAACGGGGCCTATGTCCTGACCGAGCACCTGCCCAACGAGCGCTCCACCCGTGAGCGCAACGAGATGTACTGGGACAACGAGAACACGATCATCGACAAGGTCGTGGCGCTGGTCATCAACGACGAGAACGTGGCGCTGACCCGTTACCTTGCCGGTGAACTGGACCGCACCGACATTCCGGCCGGCCAGTATCCGCAGCTCAAGGAAGAATACCCGGAGGAAGCCACGAGCTTCCCGCGTCTGTGCAACTACTACTACACGTTCAACGTGTCGGACTCCGGTCCCGAGGCGTTTCAGGACGTGAACGTGCGCCGCGCCCTGGCGATGGCCGTGGACCGCAACATCATCACCGAGAAGGTCATGCAGGGCGGGCAGCCGCCGGCCTATACCTTCACCCCGGCCGCCGTCGCGGGCTTCGAGCCGCCGACCCTGCCGTGGACCGAGATGAGCCAGGCGGAGCGTGACCAGATGGCCAAGGACCTTCTGGCCGAGGCGGGCTATGGCCCGGACAATCCGCTTGAATTCGAGATGGTCTACAACACCTCGGAAGCGCACGAGAAGGTCGCGGTGGCCCTGAGCCAGCTTTGGAAATCCAAGCTCGGCGTGCAGGCGACGCTCGCCAACATGGAGTGGAAAGTCTTCCTCGAAGAGCGCGGCAACCAGAACTTCGAGCTGGCCCGTGGCGCGTGGTGTGGCGACTACAACGAAGCCTCGACCTTCCTCGACCTGCTGGACAGCGACAGCGGCTATAACGACGGCAAGTTCTCGAACGAGCGGGTCGACGAGCTGCTGGAGCAGGCCAAGACTTCGGACGACACGACGCCGCTTTACACGGAAGTCGAGGAAATCCTGTACGAAGAAATGCCGGTGATCCCGATCTATCACTATGCCGGCGTCTATATGCTCGACACCGATCTGGGCAACTGGCCGGTCGATAACGTGGAGCAGAACTGGTACTCGAAAAATCTCTACAAGATCGCCGAGTAACCCCGTCACGCAAACCTGACGTAGCGCGCGCCCCGGCCAACCGGGGCGCGCATCACGGTTTGAAGAGGTAGTCCCTTGGTCTCATACATCTTCCGGCGCCTGCTGATCGCGATACCCACGATCCTGATCCTCATCGTCGCCTCGTTCTTTCTGATCCATTTCGCGCCCGGCGGCCCGTTCACATCGGAGCGCCCGCTGCCGCCCGCCGTGCTCGCCAATATCGAGGCGCGGTACGGGCTGGATCAGCCGCTGTGGAAGCAGCTTTGGGATTATCTCACCAACATCGTCCTGCATTTCGATTTCGGCCCGTCGTTCAAGTTCAAGGACCGCGACGTGAACGACATCATCGCGCAGGGCTTTCCGATTTCGCTGACCTACGGCTCGCTCGCCTTCCTTGCGGCCTCGATCGTCGGGATCGCGCTGGGCGTCACCGCCGCGATCCGGCATAATTCCTGGATCGACTACACCGCCGTCAGCATGGGCATCGGCGCGCAGGCGCTGCCCAACTTCATCATGGGCCCGATCCTGATCCTCGTCTTCACGCTGTGGCTCGGCTGGCTGCCCGGTGGCGGCTGGAACGGGGGCCAGTGGCCCTATCTCATCATGCCGGTGATCGCGCTCTCGACCTCCTACATGGGCAACATCGCGCGGCTGACGCGCTCGTCCATGCTCGAAGTGCTGAACTCCAACTTCATCCGCACGGCGCGGGCCAAGGGCCTGCCGACCCGCGCGGTGATCTGGCGCCACGCGATGAAGCCCACGCTTCTGCCGGTGGTGAGCTACCTTGGCCCCGTCTTCGTTTACGTCCTTACCGGGTCGGTTTTCGTGGACATGTACTTTTCGACCGGCGGGCTGGGGCAGGCCTATGTCGGCTCCGCACTCACCCGCGATTACGCCGTGCTGCTGGGGGTCACGATCCTGTACGGCACGCTGACCGTCGTGGTGAACCTCCTCACCGACCTCGCCTATGCGTGGTTCGATCCGAAAATCCGGTACTGAAGGGAACGTCATGGTTTTCGGAAGCTCCCAACGCGCCGCCGCCATCGCCGACGATGTGACCGACCAGATCCCCGTGCGGGGGCGGTCGCTGCTCAAGGACGCGCAGATCCGGTTCGTGCAGAACAAGGCCGCGATGGCGAGTGTCGTCGTCCTTGGTCTCATCATCCTGTTCGTCATCATCGGGCCGTTGTTCGCCCAGTGGTCGAACGAGGAAATCGACTGGGACCGGATGGGCAACATCGCGACCGAGGGGATGCCGTCGCTGGCCAATGGCCATTATTTTGGCTTGGACGAGCTGGGGCGCGACCTCTATTCGCGAGTCATTCAGGCGACCCGCACCTCACTCCTCGTTGGCTTGATCGGCGCGTTGACCGCACTCATCATCGGCACGACCTACGGCCTTGTCGCTGGCTACACGGGCGGCCGGGTGGACAGCGCCATGATGCGTTTCGTCGATATCCTGCTGGCGATCCCGCTCACGCTGGTCATCATCCTGCTGCTCGTCATCGCGGGGCGGAGTTTCTTCATGCTGTTCGTGTCGCTGGGCGCGGTCGGCTGGCTTACCATGAGCCGGATCGTGCGCGCGCAGACCCTGAGCCTCAAGACCCGCGAGTTCATCGAGGCCGCGCGTGCCGCCGGTGTGTCGGAGGTGACGATCATGATCCGGCATATCCTGCCCAACCTGATCGGCGTCGTGATCGTCTATGCGTCCCTGCTGGTGCCCGAGATGATCCTGACCGAGAGCTTCATCTCGTTTCTTGGCCTTGGCATTTCCGAACCCTACACCAGCCTCGGCAAGCTCATCTCCGAGGGGGCGGGCACGATGGCCTATGGCACGACATGGCAGCTTCTCTATCCCCTGTTTTTCTACGTCGCGATCATCATCACCATGTTCTTCATCGGTGACGGGCTTCGCGATGCACTCGACCCGAAGGACCGCTGAGATGGCTGTGCTTTCCGCCCGCGACCTGCGCGTTTCGTTCTCGACCCCCGACGGACAGGTGGACGCCGTGAAGGGCGTGTCCTTCGACGTGGCCGCCGGGGAGTGCCTTGGCATCGTCGGTGAATCTGGGTCCGGCAAATCGCAAAGCTTCATGGCCGCGATGGGGTTGTTGCCGCCAAATGGGCGCGCCACGGGATCGGTGACGTTTCAGGGCGACGAGATCCTGAACCTGCCGGTGTCCAAGTTGAACAAGCTGCGCGGCTCGGACGTCGGCATGATCTTTCAGGACCCGCTGACCGCGCTGACGCCGCACCTGAAGGTGGGCGACCAGATGGCCGAGGTTCTGAAGGTTCACAAGGGCCTGTCGGGGGGTGATGCGCGGCGTCATTGCCTCGACTGGCTGAACCGCGTCCAGATCCCCGAGGCGGAGCGTCGGATGGGCCAGTATCCGCATGAGCTATCGGGCGGGATGCGCCAGCGGGTGATGATCGCGCAGGCGATGCTGTGCGAGCCGAAGTTGCTGATCGCGGATGAGCCGACGACGGCGCTGGACGTGACCGTGCAGGCGGAAATCCTGGACCTGATGCACGAGTTGCAGCGGGATTCGAACACGGCCATCGCGCTGATCACCCATGACATGGGCGTGGTCGCGCGGATGTGCGACCGGATCGAGGTGATGAAGCTGGGCGAATATGTCGAGTCCGGCGACGTCATGCAGGTCTTCAACGCGCCCAGGCACGACTATACCCGCAAGCTGCTCGACGCGATGCCGCGCATTGATGACGAAGGCGCGCCGGAGGGAACGGAGGCGACCGCCGAGCCTCTGCTTTCCGCCGACGACATCAAGGTGCATTTCCCGATCCGGGTGAAAGGCGGGCTGTTCGGGCGGACCATCCCGCTCAAGGCCGTGAACGGCGTGACCTTCGATCTGGCCAAGGGCGAGACGCTGGGGGTCGTGGGCGAGTCAGGCTGCGGCAAGTCCACGCTGGCGCGCGCGGTGCTGCGACTGATCGAACCCACGGGCGGCTCGGTGTCGTGGCTGGGATCAAGCTTCACCGATCTGGACAAGCGGGCGCTGACGAAAAGCCGCAAGGACATGCAGTTGGTGTTTCAGGACCCGCTCGCCTCGCTCGACCCGCGCATGACGATTTCCGACAGCATCGCGGAGCCGCTTAAGACCTTCCGCCCGGAGCTGTCCAAGTCGCAGCGCAAGGAAGAAGTGCTTGCGATGATGGACCGCGTCGGGTTGGAGCGCGGCATGTTCAACCGCTACCCGCATGAGCTGTCGGGCGGGCAGAACCAGCGCGTCGGGATTGCCCGGGCGATGATCAACAAGCCCAAGCTGATTATCTGTGACGAGGCGGTGTCGGCGCTCGACGTGTCCATTCAGGCGCAGATCGTGCGGCTGCTGAAAGACCTTCAGGACGAGTTCGGGATGTCGATGATCTTCATTTCGCACGACCTGTCGGTGGTGCGCGCGATCTCGAACCGGATCATGGTGCTGTATCTGGGCCGGATCGTTGAACTGGCGGATGCCGGCACGGTGGTCGAGGAGCCGGTGCATCCCTATACCAAGGCGTTGATCTCGGCGGTCCCGATCCCGGACCCGGAGTTTGAGCGCACGCGGGAGCGTATCCGCATCCCCGGTGAGCTTCCGTCACCGCTGGACCCCAAAGCCTCGCTCAGGTTCCTGCCGTCGAAACTGCGGGCGGGCGATACGGACTACACCCCGCGCCTCGACCAGATCGCGCCGGGGCATTGGGTGGCCGAGCACGACACGCTCGAAGCCATCCTCGCCGCCGAGCCGATGGTGAGCGAAGAGGTGGTGGAGCCGATGCGCTAGGCCGGGTCACTTGCGCTCACCCCGGAATACATCAATGATCCCGTTCACATTTTTAGGCGGGGTTTCCTGAACATATGGCGCAAGCGCGGATATCCACTCATGCCCAAAAGGCTTTGCGGCGTCTGACGGGCCGGCCCGCGCGCCCGACGCGTGTCCACCTCGTGTCCTTCGCGGATGGCCTTTTTGCGCCGCGCGGGGCGTCGTTCCTGAAAAGCGCAGCCGCGTTCGGCGGGTTCGAAAGCGCGACGCTGTGTTCGGCGGCGGATCTGGACCCGGACTTCGTGCGCCGTCACGCCGCGATGCTGAAACCGGACGTGCGCGGGTACGGCTATTGGATCTGGAAGCCGCAAGTCACCTTGCAGGCGCTCGAGAGGGTCGCGGACGGGGATGTCGTGCTCTACGCGGATGCCGGATGCGAGTTCCATTCGCCGGGACGCGCGCGGTTTGCCGAGTATGTCTCGCTCTGTCAGGACAATCCCCTCGGTGTGCTCGGGTTCGAGCAGGTATTCATCGAGAGTCACTGGACGAAGATGGACCTTGCGCTCAGGCTCGGCATCGGCGCGGGTCATTCGCACATGAAGACCGGTCAGCTCATGGGCGGCAAATACCTCATGCGGAACTCACGCAAGACGCGGGCCTTCCTGCGCGAGATGATCGCGATTGCCAGCGAGCAGAATTATCACTTCATCGACGACACGCCGTCGGTCGCCGCGAACCATCCGAAATTTCGCGAACACCGCCACGATCAGAGCATCTTCAGCCTGCTGGCCAAGCAGCGCGGGGCGGCGATCACCTTTGGCGAGGGCGACCTGCCGCGCGTGCGGGCGTTCAAGCACCTGCACGACAACATTCCGATCTGGACGATGCGCCACAAGACGTGACTGCGCCGCCACGGTCGCGGCCCCATTGATCGCGAGGCCAAGGACGGATAGGGGGGCATGGAACGCCGTGAACGATCACGACAGCGGAACCGCGCCCTGCCCGTGGCGGTTGGCGCGTCATGCCCCGTCATCTTTTTAACCTGAGTGGATACGCCCATGCGCCTCATCATCGACGTGACCATGCACTACAATTTCGCACAGCCGAATACCGTGTTCCTCGCGCTGGAAGCGGCGCAGACGGACGGGCAGGACGTCATCGACGCGTGGATCAACATCGGGGATGCCACCATCGACCGGATCGCGGGCGATTCTGGTGTGGGGGAGCGGATCTGGGCGCGGGTGCCGGGGTACGAGATGTACCTCACCTATCACGCCGTGGTGGACGTGACCCGGCCCACGGTGCCGCTGGAGGGGATGCAGGCGATACCGCTTCACCAGCTTCCTGCCGAGGTCGCGCCCTATCTGCGCCCCTCGCGTTATGTCCAGTCGGACAAGTTCCAGAGCTTCGTGGGCAAGCGGTTCGGGCATCTGGGCGGCGGGGACAAGGTCGCGGCGATCCGCGACTGGATCACCCAGAACCTGTCCTATGTGCCGGGCAGTTCGGATGCGGATACCAACGTGCTGGAGACCTTCGCGGGGCGGCAGGGGGTGTGCCGTGACTATGCCCACCTGATCTGCGCGATGGTGCGCGCCGCCCAGATCCCCGCGCGGATGGTGGCGGCCTACAGCCCCGGCGTCTGGCCGCCGGATTTCCACGCGCTGGCCGAGGTCTGGCTCGACGATGCCTGGCACCTCGTGGACCCGACCGCGATGGGCCAGCCCCACAACATCGCCAAGATCGCCGTGGGCCGCGACGCCTATGACATCGCCTTCATGGACTCGCAGGCGCCTGCGGGGCTGATCTATCAGGCGGTGTCGGTGGTGGAGGGCTGAGGACACGCGCGCCCCCGGCGGATGCCGGAGGCGTGTCGTGGGGGCGTTGCGCCGTTTACTCTGCGGGGTGGGCGACCGGCTGACGCGACGCGCCGAGGACGATCCAGCCGAACAGCAACATATCGGCGAAGAGGACCAGCGAGCTGATCGCGGCCAGCGGCTCTGCCTGCGGTGCGCCGCTGTAGATCAGGGCGATCCCGGCCACCATCGCGGCGGTGGCGGCGGCCCAGACGGCCACCTGAAGCTTGGCAAGGCCGCTTTGGTCACGCTCCGGGTGCCAGCGGTAATAGAGCCCCATCAGGAAAAGCGACACCCACCCCAGAAGGTTCAGGTGGGCATGGGCCGGCGCGGTTTCGTGGTTGCCGGAGATCGCCATTGCGATGCCCCAGCCCATGCCGATGATAACCATCAGGACGGCGAGGGAAATGGAAAGCTTGGATGCGGTCATGTGTTTGTCTCCTTCAGGTGGCGCGGTGCAGGGGCAGGCGGACGACCCGTCCGCGCGCGTGCCTTCTGGCTCGGCGGCGTGCCGATTTTGGTTCCTGAGCAGTGATCGTGGGTGTCGTCGCCGGATCATGGCGACTTGACCTGACCATAGGGCAGGGTGCTCTATTGACCGAATTGCAATTTTGTATCGGCCCCATCACTGAGATGAATTTTGCCACCTTCGACCTGAACCTGCTCCGTGTATTCGACGCGCTCATGCGCGAGCGGAGCGTCACGCGGGCCGGGGCCTCGATCGGCCTCAGCCAGCCTGCGGTCAGTAACGCCCTGTCGCGCCTGCGCCACCATTTCGCGGACGAGTTGTTCGTGCGGCGGGCCAATGACATGGTGCCGACGCCCAAGGCCGAGGGTCTGGCCCCCACGCTCCAGAAGGCGCTGAGCGATATCGAGGGGGCGATGGCCGATCAAGGGCCGTTCCGACCGGAGGAGATCGACGAGACCTTCACCTTCGCGGGGGCCGACTTCTTTTCCGTCCTGTTCCTGCCCCGGCTCTATCGGGCAATCGCGCCCGTCGCGCCGCGGGCGACGCTCAGAATGATCGAAAGCGCAACGGTGGATGTGCAGACCCTGTTGCGTGACAGCGCAATCGACATGGCGTTGGAGCGGGATCTGGGTGAACAGCCCGACTGGGTGTCGAGCACGCCCTTGATGCGCTCATCCTTCTGCGTGGTCGCCGCACGGGACAATCGTGCGATTGCCGCTGCGGGGATCGAGTCGGGCGAGGCGTTGCCGATGGACCTGTTCTGCGCGATGCCGCAGGCGCTCAGAACGTCCGACGGCACGATGCACGGGGTGATCGACACGGCGTTGGAGCGGCATGGGCGCGCGCGGCCGTGGCGTCGCATGACGTGGTCATCTACCGGCCCCCCATCGATATTCCGCAGCAGAAACTCAGCCTCTACTGGCATCGGCGGCAGGACCGCTCCGCCTCGCACCGCTGGATGCGCGGTCAGGTTCTCGATATGGCGCGGGTGCTGGACCCGATGGTGGACGCATAAAAAAAGCCCCCCGGCGCGAACCGGGGGGCTTCAGTCTATGCCTGACGTTCTTTTTGGAACTTTGGAGTGTCAGGCAATCCGTTATGCCGCTTCACGGAGCGGGGCTTTTTTTTCCTGTTCGACCAGGGCGCGGTGGAGCGCCTTGATGGCCTCGTTGGCTTCGTCGCGCGGCATGAGGAACTGAACGTCCACGTTGCGCGGGGTCGCGTGGGCGGCGATCACGTCCAGCCCGGCTTCGTCCAGCGCGGTCAGGCCGCGGCCCAGCACCGACTGCTTGCGCAGGTCACGGCCGATGGCCGACACGATGCACTGGCTGCGCACTTCGATCTCGGCCTGCGGGAAGCGTTCGAGAACGTCGGCTTCCACGCGTTTCACGGCCTTGAGCGAGCCTTTGACGTAGTGGGTGATCGTGTTGGCGTTCGAGGTCTTGGACACGATCCAGACCTTGTGACGCTTGAGCGCGTCGAGGATCGCGGTGTCGTAGCCTTTCACGCCCACCATGTCCTGTTCGAACACTTCGATGGACACGACATCCAGCCCGGTCACGATCTCGACCCCCGGCGTGTCACCGCGGCTGTCGTCGATCAGGGTGCCCGGATCGTCCGGCTCGAAGGCGTTGGTCACGCGCAGCGGCACGTCGGCCTGACGCAGCATCTTGGCCGCCGAGGGGTGGATCGCCTCCATCCCGAGGTTCGAAAGCTGGTCGGCCACGTCGTAGTTGGTGTGGCCCAGCTTGCGCACGGCATCCTCGCCCACGAGGTTGGGGTCCGCCGAGGAGAGGTGGAACTCCTTGTGGATGATCGCCTCTTTCGCGTGGGTCTGCGCGGCGATGCGCGCGAAGGTCACTTCCGAGTAGCCCCGGTCGTATTCCTTCATCAGACCTTCCTTGCACTGGGCATAGCCCGTGACGATCGGCATTTCGGTGGCGAGGTCGATGTCGGCCAGCCCCTGCTCGATGCGTTCGAACAGGTTGCAGTCGCCCTCGTCGCGCCAACCGGACAGGTCGACGAACCGGGCCGACACGCCGGCGCGCTTGAGCATCAGGGTGGTGACATAGGCGGAATGCGCCTCGCCCAGCCCCGAGAGCAGCTCGCGCACCATTTCCATGTGCTCGGACAGGCGGAAGTGGCCGTAGGAGCACAGGCGGCCGAGGTCGATCAGGAACGAGCGTGCGCCCGCCATCCGTTCGGCCACGAAGTCGTTGGCGTCAGAGATATCGGCCGGGTGTTCGAGCACCGCGCGATGCGCCTCTTCCATCGCTGCGCCGGTCTTTTTCAGGGCCGACATCCAGGCGTGGTCGTCGCTTTCGCTGTCGGCGAAGGCGGCATAGACGCCCTGTTCGCCGGTCTTCTTGTGTTCGAGCAGCAGGTTGGTGATCCCGCCGAAGGCCGACACGACGAAGACGCGGTTGTACGGGTCGCCGTCGCGGATGAGCAGCGTATCGCGCAGCTCGTTCACACGGCTCATCGACGTGCCGCCGATCTTCTCGACAGTATGGTTTCGCTCAGACATGGGTTTTTCCCCGTTCGGTTCAGGCAGCGTCTTCGTCGGGCGCGGCATAGGAGCCATCTTCGCGATGCACTTCCTTGCCGGTCACCGGCGGGTTGAAACAGCAGGCCAGAACCAGCGTTTCATCGGATACCAGCGTATGCTTGTCATGCTCGTTCAGCGCGTACATAACGCCCGGCTTGATCTCGTGCGTCTCGTTCGTGGCGAGGTCGGTGATCCGGCCCTTGCCCGAGATGCAGTAGACGCTTTCGAAGTGGTTCTTGTAGTGGAACGTATGTTCCGAACCGCCCTCGATGGTGGTGATGTGGAACGAAAAGCCCATCCCGTCATCGGCGAGAAGCATGCGCACGGAGTTCCAGCGCGCGTCCGAGATGGACTTGTCGGTGTTTTTCAGTTCGTTGAAGTCACGGACGATCATGGCGTCTTACTCCGCTGCAATTTTCTTGTTGGCGTCGAGGGCTTCGCGGGTCGCTTCGAGAACGATCTCGAGGCCCTTCTGAAGCACGTCGTTCGGGATGTTCAGCGCGGCGAGCACCTTGACCACCTCGTCGTCGGCGCCCGACGTCTCGATGATGAGGCCCTTCTCGAACGAGCGCGCGCAGATGTCTTCGGCCAGATCGCCGGAGCCCACGTCCACGCCGCGCATGAAGCCACGGCCCTTGAGATAGGCGTGCGGCACCAGGTCTGCGACCTTCTTGAGCCCGTCTTCGAGGATCTGCGCCTTTTCGGCGGTGGAGGCTTCCATCGCGTCCTTGTCGGCCCAGAATTTCTCAAGCGCGACACGGCCCGTGACGAAAGCATGGGTGTTGCCGCGGAAGGTGCCGTTGTGCTCGGCGGGCTTCCACACGTCATGCTCACGCTTGATGAGCAGGCAGGCGAAGGGCAGGCCGAAGCCCGACAGCGATTTCGCCTGGGTGATGAGGTCCGGCTCGATGTCCATGCCCTCGAACCCGAAGTAGGTGCCGGTGCGGCCGATGCCCGCCTGAATGTCGTCGACGATCAGCAGCGCGCCGTGGTCCTTGGCGAGCTTGGCGATGCCTTCGATCCACTCTTTGGACGCGGCGTTCAGGCCGCCTTCGCCCTGCACGGGTTCAAAGATGAACGCGGCCGGGGCGTCGACGCCCGAGGAGCCGTTGTCGAGCATGGCCTTGATGAAGGCGAGCGTATCGACACCGTCGCCCATCGCGCCCTCATAGGGCATGTGCGTTACGCCACCCAGCGGGGTGCCGGCGCCGCCACGCTTGCCGGCGTTACCGGTCAGCGAGAGCGAGCCCATGGTCATGCCGTGGAAGCCATTGGTGAACGAGATGATGTTGCGGCGCCCGGTGATCTTGCGGGCGAGCTTCATCGCGGCCTCGACGGCGTTGGTGCCGGTCGGGCCGGTCATCATGACCTTGTAGTCGTCCATGCCGCGCGGCTTGAGCACGATGTTCTCGTATGCTTCGAGCCACTTGGCCTTTTCCTCGGTATACATGTCGAGGCCGTGGGCGATGCCGTCGCCCGTGATGTGCTCGACCAGCGCCGTCTTCATGTCGGCGTCGTTGTGGCCGTAGTTCAGCGACGAGCACCCGGCGAGAAAGTCGATGTACTCGGTGCCGTCAGTCGCGGTCATGATCGACCCCTGCGCTTTCGCGAAGGTGGTCGGGAAACCGCGGCAATAGGAGCGGGCTTCCGACTCGCGGCGTTCAAAAACGGGATTGTTCGCAGACTGCTTGTCTGTCGTCATAACGTATTCCTTCGATGTTAGTGTGAAAGGACGGGGGGCCGCGCGTGTCTTACGCGGCCTTCGCCATGTCATCTTCGTCGGGCAGCGTGATCGTCACCATGTGTTCGGTGTCGTGACGGCCTTCGAAGTGATCGTCCTTTTTGAAGTGTGCTTCGTCTTCAAGCTCGCCGCCGTGGCGTTTCGCGAATTTCTTGAAGAGCGCCCAGGAGGCGTCGTTGTCCTTGGTGATGGTGGTCTTGAGGACGTTGGCTTCGTCGCATTCCTCGCGACCGAAGATTTCGTCCAGCATCAGGCCACCAAGGCCCATGCCCCGGGCTTTCTCGCTCACGGCCACCTGCCACACGAAGAGCGCCTCTTCGTTCGGCACGAGATAGCCGGAGATCCAGCCCACGACGTCGCCGTCCAGCTCCGCCACCACGCAGGTGTCACGGAAATGGTCGCATTGCAGCAGGTTGCAGTAGACGGAATTCTCGTCGAGCGGCTTGCACTCGCGGATCAGGTCCCAGATTTGCGCCCCGTCCTCGGAATTCGGCTTCCGAAGGCGGAGCTTGCCAGTTCGGGGAATGTCTTTCGCAGTATGCATGTTTCGGTCCTCTCCAAAGTTCCTTCGATGCACTAACTATTAAACCAAGCCATTTGTTTCAAGACCTAAAGCACTTTTCGCCGGAATGGGCGGAAAAACCCCTGTTTTTCGGGTCGTTCGGGCGAAAATACTTCAGTAATGAGCGACTCAGAACCTTTACATACCGAAAGATTTGGCTATCTAAGCACCATGATTGCATCAGACCTGCTCGCCGTGGCATCAATGCCTCTGGAGGGAGAACATATGGATCGGACCGACGTAAGCCTCATCGCCCTGCGGCGTATTCTCAGGGCGACAGAGCTGTACGGCAAAGAGCTCGCGACCGCCGCCGGCGTGACCGCCGCGCAATTCCGCGCGCTTCAGATCGTGGGCGAACGCGGCAGCGCGACGCCCAAGGATATCGCGGCCCGCATGGGGGTGAGCCAGGCGACCATCACGACGCTGGTGGACAAGCTCGTGGCGCGCAACTTCGTGACCCGTCAGCGGTCCGAGCGTGACCGGCGCCAGACCAACGTCACGATCACCCCCGCCGGGCAAGCCACCGTGGACGACGCGCCCGACGCGCTGCAACAGCGTTATGTGCGCAAGTTCGAGGCGCTCGAGGACTGGGAGCAGGCGCAGATCATCGCCTCGCTCGAACGGGTCGCGGCGATGCTCGACGCGCATGAGATCGACGCCTCGCCGGTGTTGACCACGGGCGATATCAAGACGAGCGACAAGCGCCACTGAGCGGCTTTTCATTCGCGGCCCGCTGGCGCATCGTCCCCCCATGACTGACGCGACCCTTCCCCGGCCCGAGGCCGTGATCTTCGACATCGGCAACGTGCTCATCACCTGGCAGCCCGAGGACCGCTATGACGAGATGATCGGGCGGGCGCGGCGCGAGGCGATGTTCGCCGCCGTGGATCTTCACGCCATGAATGAGCGCTTCGACCGGGGCGAGGTGTTTCGGGACGTTGTGGTGGAGACGGCTGCGGCCTACCCCCGGTTTCACGATGAGATCATGATGTGGCATGACCGCTGGCTCGACCTCGCCACGCCGCCGATCGAGCATTCGGTGCGTCTGTTGCGGGCGCTGCGTGCCAAGGGGGTGCCGGTCTTTGCGCTGACCAATTTCGGGATCGACAGTTTCGCCCTGTCCGAGGGGCGCGATACGTTTCTGACCGAGTTCGACCGGCGCTATATCTCGGGCCACATGGGCGTGACCAAGCCCAGCCCGCGCATCTACGAGATGGTCGAGGAAGATTGCGGGATCGCGCCCGAGCGGCTTCTGTTCACCGACGACAAGCCCGACAACATCGCCACCGCCGCCGAACGGGGTTGGCAGGTGCATCTGTTCGACGGGCCGCAGGGTTGGGCCGACCGCCTTGTGGCGGCCGGCCTCCTGACACGCGCGGAGGCGGCTTAGGCCAGTTCCAGTGCGTCGAGGGACTTGAAGGAAATCTCCATCCCGTCGAGCATCCCGGTGTCCATGATCATCTTGCGGGTTTCCGCATCGGGCAGGGTCATCGTCATGGTCATGCGGGTGCCTGCGCCCTTTGCTTCGAACAAGGTCTCGATATGGTTGGGTGGCGAAGGCTCGGGCATGAGCATCACCTCCTCCTGCACCACGCGGTGCGGTTCGTCGAGGTCGAGGAAGGTGCCGGTGATCGAGAACACCGAGCCGTCCGGCCCTTCGTGATCCATGCGATAGAAGCCCCCAACCGCCGCGTCGATCACGCAATTCACGACGTTCCAATCGTCGGCGCCCGATTGCCATTTCTTGACCAGCTCCGGCTCCATATGTGCGCGCCAGACAAGGGCGGGGGGCGCGTCGAAGTCGCGGGTGACGACAAGCTGCGTGTCGCCGACAAGTTCGAAAGTCAGGGGATTGGGCATGATCTAATCCTTTTGAGAACGGTCTTTTTGCATTTCTTCGGCCAGAACCGCATCCAGCCGGGCGTAATTCGCGGTGAGGGCGCGGCGCAGGTGGTCGAGCCAGGCCTCGAGCTCCTCCAGCGTGCCGCCCGCCAGTCGGCAGGGGCGGCGCTGGCCGTCCACCCGCCGGGTGATGAGCCCCGCGCCCTCCAGCACCTTGAGGTGGTGCGAAATGGCAGGCTGGCTGATGGGGAAGGGCGCTGCGATCTCGCTCACCGTCATCTCGCCGCCCGACAGACGGTCGAGAATCGCCCGGCGCGTGGGGTCGGAAAGCGCGGCGAAGGCGGCGTCCATATCGGGGATCTTTGATTCCATAATTATTTATATAAACAAATACTGACATAAGGCAATCCCGCCTTTTCCGTTGCGTCAGGACCGCCCAACCGGCACAGTTGCCGAAAAACAGCGAGCAGCTTTCATGGCCTGGATCATTGTCGGCATCGTCGCCCTTATCGCTGCGGCGCCCTTCGTGCGTGAATGGTTCCGGGCGCCCGTTTCGGCGGCGCGGGACGGGATCGAGGACGGCGGGTTCGCAGAGTTGTCGGGCGGCAAGACCTATTACCGCTGGTATGGTGCGCCGACCTCCCACGTCATCGTCCTCATCCACGGGCTGACCACGCCGCACTGGGTCTTTTCCGGGATCGTGCGCGGGCTGAACCTGCTGGGCTATCAGGTGCTGGCCTATGACCTGTTCGGGCGCGGGCTGTCGGATCGTCCCGGCGACGCGCAGACGCCGCAGTTCTTTCTTCACCAATTGAACGAGCTGTTGATCGAGCAGGGGCTCGACGGCCCCGTGTCGCTGCTGGGCTACTCGATGGGCGGTGTCATCGCGGCGCAGTTCGCCGTGACTTACCCGGAGCGGACGGACCGCGTGATCCTGCTGGCCCCGGCCGGGATCGACTACACCCCCGCCGAACCGCTCAAGACCGCGGGGGCATCCGGCGTGCTGGGCAACTGGCTGTGGCGGGTCGTGGGCTCCCGGTCACTCCGGCGGGCCGCCAGACGGGACGCGCAGGCGCCGACCGTGATCCCCGACCTTGAAAAGCGAATGTCGGAGGAGACGGGGCGGCGCGGATACCTGCGGGCGGTCCTGTCGGCACACCGGGAGTCGCTGGCCATCAACCTTGAGAACCTGCACCGCGACCTCGCCAAGACCGAGATCCCGGTGCTGGCGATCTGGGGTGGCGAGGACAAGGTGATTCCCCTGACCTCGATGGGCAAGCTGACCCAGTGGAACCGCACCGCGCGCCACCATGTCGTGGACGGGGTGGGCCATGCCCTGCCACATGCCGCGCCGAACGAGATCATCGCGGCGATCACCACGTTTTTCAGAGAGGTTTGACGACCGTTTCCAGCGCAGCCGCGCCCCGGTGCTTGTGCCGCCGGGTATAGACGTAGGCGGCGAAACGGGCGGTGAACCATTCCATGCGCGGGGCCTCGACGATCACCCGGTCGGTCCAGACGCAGCCCTTGCCGGTCCGCTCCGGCTGGATCGACAGGGTGTGGTCCCAGCGCGTGACCTGCGCGTTCTTTTCGCGGCTCTGGATCACCCGCGCCTCTCGGTCGAGCATCTCGACATACATCGTGTGGCCGGGGTTTTTCATCACGCCGAAGAGGGTGATGTCCACGACGTAGGTCGCGCCCTCTTCCACCACGCCCTTGGGCAGGCCGTCATAGCGCGCGATGCCCTTCATCGCCTCGGTCATCTCGTCGAAATGGATCGCTTCGTCGAACACGGTGTCCGCGTCGCGGGGGTAACGGGCGGTAACGGTGATTTCACGGGCCAAGGGGTGTCTCCTGCAACGAATACGGCGTTACAAAACGCCGCGCCGCCGAATCCCTCAACCCCAAAAACGACAAACCCCCGGGCGAGAGCCACGGGGGTCGTCTGGTCGACATGTCGACCGTCTATCGCAAGGGCCTTAAAGGAGGCCTTCGCGTTGCGCTTTTTTACGGGCGAGCTTGCGCTGACGGCGAATGGCTTCCGCCTTCTCGCGCGCCTTCTTCTCGGAGGGCTTCTCGAAATGCTGCCGGAGCTTCATTTCACGAAACACACCTTCACGCTGAAGCTTCTTCTTCAGAGCCCGAAGCGCCTGGTCGACGTTGTTATCGCGAACCGATACCTGCATGTGGTTGTCACCACCTTTCTAGGTTTGTGTTGCAAGAGAAATTGCAGGAGCGCGCTATATAGCGACGATCCCGCCACTTGTCCAGTTGGGCATGAAACGCGACGTTGGCGCGCGGGTTCCCTTGAAGCACCCCGCACCGCGTGCCACTTATTTCCCATGACACATGCTGATCAACTGCTCGACGCCGTGCAAATGCACGTCCCTTTCGATGGCTGGAGCGAGGTGGCGCTGAAGGCCGCCTGCGAGGATACCGGCATACCGCTCGACGAAGCGCGCGCGCTGTTTCCGCGTGGCGGGGTGGACCTTGCCTTCGCGTATCACGAGCGCGGCGACCGCCAGATGGTCGAGGCGCTGCGCGCGGCGGACCTTACGGCGCTGAGGTTTCGCGACCGCATCGCCTTTGCCGTGCGCACCCGGCTCGAGGTGGCGGACCGGGAGCTTGTGCGGCGTGGCATGTCGCTGTTTGCCCTGCCGCAGCACGCCGCCGACGGGTCGCGAGCGCTCTGGGGCACCGCCGGGCTGATCTGGGAGACGCTGGGCGACACGTCGGACGACATCAACTGGTACACCAAGCGGGCGACGCTCTCGGCGGTCTATTCCTCGACGGTGCTGTATTGGCTGGGCGACGAGAGCGAGGGGCGCGTGGCGACCTGGGCCTTCCTCGACCGGCGAATCGATAACGTGATGAAGTTCGAACAGGTGAAGGGGCGCGTGCGCTCCAACACGCTGGTCGATGCCTTCATGAAGGGACCGGGGCGCGTGTTCGACCATATCCGCGCGCCGGGCACCCCGCGCTCGGGCTATCCCGGACAGTGGGGCGGGCGCGGACAATGAGCCTTCCTGACACCATGCGCGCGGTCGAGATTTCCAAGGCTGGCGGGCCGGAGGTTCTGACCCCCGTCGAGCGGCCCGTGCCCGAACCGGGGCATGGCGACATCCTTATCAAGCTGGCCTATGCCGGCGTGAACCGCCCCGACGCGCTGCAACGCGCAGGAGCCTATGCGCCGCCGCCGACGGCGAGCGATCTGCCCGGCCTCGAAGGGGCAGGGGAGGTCGTGGCGGTCGGCCCGGGTGTGACCGGAGTCTCGGTGGGCGATCAGGTCTGCGCGCTTCTGCCGGGTGGCGGTTACGCGGAATATGTCGTCACGCCAGCGGCCCATGCCCTGCCGGTCCCGAAAGGCATGGGGCTGAAGGAGGCCGCCTGCCTGCCCGAAACCTACTTCACGGTCTGGTCCAACGTATTCATGCGCGGCGGGCTGACCGCCGGGGAGCGGTTTCTGGTCCACGGCGGGTCGTCCGGCATCGGCACGACGGCGATCCAGTTGGCGAACACGCTGGGCGCGCGGGTCTTCACCACTGCCGGGTCGGACGAGAAATGCGCGGTCTGCCGGGAGCTGGGCGCCGAGGTGGCGATCAACTACCGCGAGCAGGACTTCGTTGAGGTGATGGGCGAGGCCGGGGGTGCGAACCTGATCCTCGACATGGTGGGTGGCGAGTATATTCCCCGCAATATCAAGGCGCTGGCGGATGAGGGCCGGATGGTTCACATCGCGTTCCTGACCGGACCCAAGGCCGAGGTGAACTTCGCACAGATCATGGCGCGCCGGCTCACCGTCACCGGATCGACGCTCAGGCCCCAGTCCGACGCGGCCAAGGCGCGGATCGCGGAGGAACTGCGCGAACACGTCTGGCCATTGCTGGAGGCCGGCCGGGTGAAGCCGATCATGGATTCGACCTATCCGCTGGACGAGGCCGCCAAGGCCCATGCCCACATGGAAAGCTCGACCCATATCGGCAAGATCGTCCTCGAGGTCTGATCCCGGCCAGTGGGTCTGACGCCTGAGCGCCGTAGCGCAAGACACACGCTCGTGAGAGGGCGGGCGTTTGCAATTCCTTAGCTATGGGGCCATATCCAAGGTATGCTGCGGTGCAGCAATGGCCCGAAGGAGTCGCCTCATGGACGGAACCACGCTCAACACGGTCAAGGTCGACGTCGCGCTTCAGGGCGGCGGCGCGCACGGGGCGTTCACCTGGGGCGTTCTCGACCGGCTGCTCACCGATCAGACCGTCGATATCACCGCGATCTCCGGCGCCTCCGCCGGGGCGATGAACGCGGCGGTCGCGGCCTCCGGCCTCGCGGTCGGCGGGCGCGAGGGCGCGCGCCGTTCGCTTGCTTCGTTCTGGGAGGCCGTGAATACCGGCGCACGCACGCTGGCCCCCCTCATCACCGTGTTCGACGAGTTCCCCAACTGGACCTCGGCCACCGCGTCGTGGTTCAACCTGCTCTCCGGTGCCCAGCTTTCAGTCACGCCGCACCCGACGAACGGACGCCCGGCGCAAATGCTGCTGGAAGAGATCGTGCGCGACCATGTGGATTTCGACGCGCTCCGCCACGCATCCGCGCCGCGCCTGTTCATTTCGGCCACCAATGCCAAGACCGGCGCGGCCAGGATTTTCCGCAACGACGATGTGTCCGTGGATGCGCTGATCGCCTCGGCCTGTCTGCCGATGTCCTTTCCGTCGGTCGAGATCGACGGCGAGGATTACTGGGACGGGGGCTACAGCGCCAATCCGCCTCTGGTCCAGCTTGTGCAGGAAAGCGGCAATCACGACCTGATCCTCGTCACCGTGAACCCGATCAGCCGCCGCCGCACGCCGTCTTCGCCCGACAAGATCCCGGACCGGATTTCCGAGCTCACCTTCAACCAGACGCTGACCAAGGACATCCGCGCGATCACCATGCTCAAGGCCGAGCTGGACGGGCGCCCGCCGGTCTGCGGCGTGCCGTTCATTCAGGCCATCGCGAACCTGCGGATGCACGAAATTCAGAACGAGCTGGCGATGCGGGAGTTCGATCCGAAGTCCAAGATGTTTCCGTCCTGGTCGCTGCTCACCGAACTGCACGGCCTCGGGTCCGAAACGGCCGGGGACTGGCTCGGCACCCATCGCGGGGCGCTGGGCGTCGAGAGCACCGCGAAACTGGAAGACCGCTATCTGTAAGGCGGGCTAGTCGGGCTTGCGCGACAGCTTGACCCCGGCCTGCGCCATGTTCGCCAGCGCCATGTCGAGCGACCCGTTCGCGTCGATGCCCCGGCACAGGTCGAGCCGCACCGTCACGTTGAACCCGAGCCGCGCCGCGTCCATCGCGGACCAGCCGACGCAGAAATCCGTGGCCAGCCCGACGAAGGTCAGGTCCGTGGCCCCCCGGTTGCGCAGGTAACCTTCGAGCCCGGTGGGCGTGCGGTGGTCGTTCTCGAAGAACGCCGAGTAGCTGTCGACCTCGGGCCGGAAGCCCTTGCGGATCACGAGGTCGGCGGGATCGGTTTCCAGGTCTTCGTGGAAGGCCGCCCCGTCGCTCCCCTGAATGCAGTGGTCGGGCCAGAGCACCTGCGGGCCATAATCCATCTCGACCAGTTCCAGCGGCGCCTTGCCCGGGTGGGACGAGGCGAAGGACGAATGGCCCGCCGGGTGCCAGTCTTGCGTGAAGACCCGCACGGGGAAGGCACGCAGGAGCCGGTTGATGCCCGGCACGATTTCGTCTCCGCCCGCAACGGCGAGTGCGCCGCCGGGACAAAAGTCGTTCTGAACGTCGATGACGATAAGCGCGTCGGTCATGGGATCACCCGTTGAAGCGTGCGGTGATGCGCCGTCCACCGCGTGAGAATTCGACCCGCCACCAGCGCGAGCCTTCCGCGATGACGGCCTCGAACGCGTCGCCGGTCGTCACCGAAATGTGGTTCACGGAATGGATCACGTCGCCGCGCTGGAACCCCGTGCGCCGCGCCGGCCCCTCGGCGGTCACGACGACGACGCCCTTCGCATCCATCGGCTGGCCGAGGTTGCGGGCGATGTCGGGCGAGAGCGGCGACAGCGTGAGGCCCTGAAACGGGCCGGGCAGGGTGATGGCGGTCAGCGCCGCCTCGATCCCGCGCGGGGCGGCGGCGAGGGTCACGCGCGCCGCCTGAAACCCGTCGGCGTTCATGTAGCGCACCTCGACCGTGTCGCCCATCGGATGCGTGGCGAGGCGGAAGTCGAGCTCGGCGGCGGCATTCACCGGCTGATCCGCGATGGCCACGACAACGTCGCCGACACTCAGCCCGGCCTGCGCGAAGGGGCTGTCCGGGTGGATGTCGCGCAGGAGCACGCCCATCGGCCGCTCCAGCCCCATCGCATCGGCGATGGAGGCGTCGACCACCTGCACCTCGACCCCCGACCAGGGCCGTTCGAACCGGTCGCGCCCGGCGGCGGCCTGTGCGACCACCTGTTTCACGAGGTTGGCGGGGATGGCGAAGCCGATCCCGTTCGAGCCGCCCGAGCGGGTGACGATCTGGGTGTTGATGCCGACGAGGTCGCCGCGCATGTCCACCAGCGCGCCGCCGGAATTGCCGGGATTGATCGGCGCGTCGGTCTGGATGAAATACCGCCCGCCCTGCAACAGCGCCCCGCCGCCCTGACCCGTGCGCGCAAGGCCCGAGATGATGCCGGAGGAGACCGTCTGACCCACGCCGAACGGGTTGCCGATGGCCAGCACGAGGTCACCGACCGCAAGCTCGTCACTGTCGGCGAAATCGAGCGCGGGGAGGTCTTCGCCCCCGTCGAGCCGGATCACGGCGAGGTCGGCGGCCTCATCCGCGAGCACGAGCCGCCCGTCGTATTCCCGCCGGTCGGCCAGAACGACGCGGATATCGGTCGCATTGCCGACGACGTGGTAGTTCGACACCACCAGCCCGTCGCCCACGATCACGCCCGACCCCAGCGAGTTCTGCTGTTGCGGCGGAATGTCGAAGTCGCGGAAGAACTGGGAAAAGAACGGATCGTCGGCGAAGGGATTGCGCCGCTCTACCACCCGCGAGGCATAGATGTTGACGACCGCCGGGGCCGTTTCCTCGACCACCGGGGCGAAGGACAGCTGCATCTGCGCGGGGCTGTCGGGCACCTGCGTCTGCGCGTTCACAGCAACGGGGACGAGGGCGAAACACAGGGCAAGAACGCGGATCATGGGCACCTCCGATTGAGGAAAGAAGTGGCGTAGTGCCCCGGCAAATTCAAGACAATGCACCGATCCGGCCCCAAAGCCGCCCCAATCCGGGAGGAAAGTTACCCTATCGCTGCTGCTTCACCGGACACCCGACGATGACCCACGAAACATATGAATACACTTTGACGACCGCCAAGGGATTCCTTCTCATGGTCGTCTGCGGACTCATCACGGTCTGGGCCGGATACATGGCGGCGACGCACCAAGGCAGCCTGTCGGTCGCGGGATTTTCGCTTGGGATGCAGGGCGCGACCTTCGCCTATCTCGTGCTCGCCACCGTCACCGGCTGGGTCACGTTCGATGAAATCCGGTCGTGGATGCGCCCGGCCGAGCGCAAGGCGCCCATCGTGCTGGACAACGAGGCGATCTCGGCCCCGGCACAGCCCGACAACCCGGCGGTGCTGCGCCTGTCCTACAAGGGCATTTCCGATATCAAGACACGCTCGGTCTCGGGCAACCGCGTGATCGAGATCCGGCACATGGACGGCAACCTCACGATTTCCGGCTCTGCGCTGGGCTCGCGGGAGGCGTTCGACAGCCTGCTTCAGTCGCTCCAGGCGCGCGTGGCGCTGACGCGCGGCTACCGCTACTGAGGCCCGAGCGGGCTTGATCGGAACCCGCGCCGGGCGTAAGCCCCGCGCCATGTTCACAGTCTGCGCCCTTTACCACTTCACCGCCTTCGACGACCCTGCCGCCCTCAAGGGACCGCTGGCCAAATTCTGCTGTTCGCGCGGGATCACCGGCTCGCTCCTTCTGGCGCGTGAGGGGATCAACGGGACCGTGGCGGGGAGCGAGGGCACGATCCGTGAGCTGATCGCCCATATCGACGGCCTGCCGGGATGCGCGGGCTTCGACTACAAGCTGTCGACGGCTTCCGAGCAGCCCTTTGGCCGCATGAAGGTCCGGCTCAAGCGCGAGATCGTCACGATGGGCCAGCCCGACGTCGACCCGCGCGCCGCCGTGGGCCGCTATGTCCAGCCCGCCGACTGGAACGAGCTGATCTCGGCCCCTGATGTGGCGGTGATCGACACGCGCAACGACTACGAGGTCGCGATCGGCACCTTCGAGGGGGCCGAAGACCCCGAAACGGCGAGCTTCCGGGACTTCCCGGCGTGGTGGGAGGCCAACAAGGAGCGGTTCCACAACAAGCGGATCGCGATGTTCTGCACCGGCG
>NZ_DGCP01000002.1:65451-65750 GCF_002384975.1 Maritimibacter sp. UBA3975 | reverse complement strand
CGGCGAATGTTTCGTCTTCGACGGTCGGGTGAGTGTCGGGCACGGATTGGCCGAAGGGCCGCACGAGATGTGCCACGCCTGCCGCCGCCCGATCCTGCCCGAAGACAAGGGCCGGCCGGACTACGAAGAAGGCGTCTCGTGCCACCAGTGCATCGACGACTATGACGAGGCCCGGCGCGAACGCTTCCGCGAACGGCAACGCCAGATCGCCCTGTCGCGCGCGCGGGGCGAGCGGCACCTGGGGCCACGCTAGAGGTTTCGTCGCAGGCTGACGCCTGCGCCGACCCGCCGGGGGAGGC
>NZ_DGCP01000002.1:0-65292 GCF_002384975.1 Maritimibacter sp. UBA3975 | reverse complement strand
TGCCTCCCCCGGACCCCCTCCGAAGTATTTGAAGAACGAAGAAGGGGCGTGTGGCGGGGCCTGAAGTTCTTGGGACGGACAGGGCGCCGGGACGCCACGTTTCCGTGGGGTCATGAAACCTTTTGTTGAGGTCCGCACGTTCCTTTCTTACGTCGGAGGAAACGAAGGGAGTTTCCATGCGCTACGTTCACACGATGGTCCGGGTGTCGGACCTGGAAGAGAGCCTCGACTTCTGGTGCAACAAGGTCGGGCTGGTCGAAATCCGCCGCAAGGAGGTGCCGGAGGGCAAGTTCACGCTCGTCTTCCTCGCGGCCCCGAAAGACAAGGAGAGCGCCGAGGCGACGACCGCGCCGGAACTGGAGCTGACCTATAACTGGGACAGCGACGAGGTGTATGAAACCGGTCGCTCCTGGGGGCATCTGGCCTACAAGGTCGATGACATTCATGCCTTCTGCCAGAAGCTCATGGACGCCGGCGTCACGATCAACCGCCCGCCGCGCGACGGTCGTATGGCCTTCTTCAAATCGCCTGATAATATCTCGGTGGAACTGATCCAGGACGGCCCCGCGCTCGACCCGACAGAGCCGTGGGTGTCGATGGAAAACACAGGAGACTGGTAGGAGGCCTTATGTCCCGCAGACTGCAAGATCTCGTCCGACTGAACGCCCGTGACCGCCGGGGCATCGCCCCGGTGGAGGGAACCGTTGCGGCCTCGCCCGCGTCATTCGCCGCCCATCAGCCCGCAGACCTCAGGGCCGAGACCGAGGCGACGCTGAGTGCGCTGCCTGCGGGCCTGGCCGACCGGGTGCTCGCGCGGTTCGATCCGGGCCGGGTGATTCCCGGCTCCTACGAGCAGGAGCGCGACATCCTGTTCTTCATCAACGTGCCGATGACAGCGGGCGGGGCCGTGGTAGGGGCGCTTAAGGACGTGTTCGACCGGACGCGGTCCTTCGGGTCCGGGGCGCTCAAGGGCGATCTCAAGGCCGAGTGGCAGGCTGCGCTGGACGCGCGCGAGGCGGCCGGGGGCCGGTTGCGGCAGGCACTTGCCGGCCCGTTCCGGTTCAAGCGGCTGTCCGAGATGGTGACGGGGGCGAGCGAGGTTCAGTTCGCGAGCTTCATCCGCAACCCGGCGGACCGGCTGTTTTCGGATTATGTCGCGCAGTCTTCGCCCGACAATCCCGACCACGCGGCGTTTCTTGAGGAATTCCCCACGTTCGAGGCCTATGTCGACGGCGCGCCGGAAAACCCGCAGCTTGCCCAGCTTGTCGGCATGACCGGCAACGTGTCGGAGATGCTGGAGCGGCTGGTGTCGACCTACAGCTTCGTCGGGGTAAGCGAGCATGTCTCGGCCTCGGTCGAGCATTTCCGCCGGTCCCACAACCTGCCGACGCTGAGCGACATCTCGGAAGCGGCGATGGATCAGGCCGCGCGCCTGAGCCCCGCGCTGCGGTCGCGCATCTGCAAGCGGCATATGGGGGACTGGGTGCTCTTTACCCTGCTGGAGCCCGCAATGGCGGGGTTCGAGCAGCGTCTGGCGGCTGTCGCCTATCCCGACCGGCTGTCGTAATTTTGGCGTTTGTCGGGCGCGAGTTTGCGCTCGGCGATGCCCACGAGCCAGATGATCGTGATGGCCGGGACGGTGACGAGCACCGCGACCACCCACAGGCCCAGCCCGCAGGCCAGCCCGACGGATGCGGTGAGCCACAGGCTCGCCCCTGTCGTGAGGCCGTGGACCTTGCCCTGCGAGAACACGATGAGGCCCGCCGCGAGGAAGGCCACGCCCGAGGTCACGGCCTCGATCACGCGGATCGGGTCCATCCGGGCGCCTTCCGCATAGCTGTCGCCGCGGCTCATGAGTTCCAGCATCAGGATGCAGTAGACGGCGGCGGCGAGGCCGACGAGCATATGGGTGCGCAGGCCCGCAGGGCGCGCGCGCGATTCCCGCTCGAACCCGATCAGCCCGCAAAGCAGGACGGCCCCGGCGAGTCTCATCGCGAGGATGCCCGGCGGCAGCACCGTGGTGGCGGCCAATTCATTGAGCAGACTGTCGTACATGGCAGGGGTAAACTGCCGCCAAGGCCTCGCGGTTCCGTGAAAATCGCGTGAGAAAACGCCAAGTCGTTAAACTATCGGAACAAAAACCTCATGAATTTGTTACCATAGGGACGAATCCATTGAAGAAGGAAGTCCAGATGAAAACCCGAGTTCTTGCCGTTGCCGCCCTGTCCGTGTTCGCTCTTGCGGGCTGTGAAACCGAAAATCAGGTGCAAGGGACGGCGGTTGGCGCCGCGGCCGGCGCGGCTGTCGGGGGGCTTTCGTCCGGTTCGCTTGCCGGTGCTGCCGTGGGTGCCGCGACCGGTGCCGTTGCCGGCAACCTTATCGCCCGCGTGGGTGAAGGCGAGAACCAGTGCATCTATCAGGATCGCAACGGCAACCGCTATCGCGCGGCCTGCCCCGAAAGCTGATCCAGCGTCGCGGCCCTTGCCGCGCATGAAAAAGCCCCGCCATTCGGCGGGGCTTTTGTCGTTCGGGTCGTTGGATCAGGTCAGGCAGCGGCGAGCCAGTCGTCGACTTCGCGCTGGGCCTCTTCCTTGGAGCGACCGTATTTCTCCTGGATCAGCCCTTCGAGCTTCTCCCGGTCACCATCCACCTGGTCGAGGTCGTCGTTCGTGAGCTCGCCCCACTTGGTCTGGGCGTCGCCCTTGACCTGTTTCCATTTGCCTTGCACTTGGTCCCAATTCATCGGGTGCCTCCTTTCGTTCAGGGTCTGCAATTGAAACGCCTGGTCCCGGTCCGGAGTTCCGCCCCGAGGTCCGTTATTCCCGGCTCCTGTCAGCGGGCTGGACCGGGTGGAGGTGGTCGGAGGGGACGATGGTGTCGTCGAAGGCCTGAATCGGGAAGTCTATGGTCACGGTATAGCTGTCATCCGTCATCTCGCGCGATACGCGGCCTTCCATCTGGCTCACGAAGGCACGCACCAATTGCTCGCCCAGGCCGGTCGAAATGTTGTCCTCGATCTCGGCGGGCTCTGCCGAAATGGTGTTCCTGACCACGACGACACCCCGGTTTCCGCCCGCCTTGCAATCAAGCGACACGGCCACGCGCGGCCTGGTCTCACCCTCGGCGGGTCCCATGTGTTTGAGCGCATTGGTCACGAGTTCCGAAATGGCGAGAGACAGCGGCACGGCCTGATCCGGATAGACCTCGCAGTCGTCGTAACTCGCGTCGAGGATCACGTCGCGCGTGTCGCCGGTATGGGAAGAGCTGACCATCTGGCTCACGATGGCCTCCAGCAGTTCGCCCATGCGCACGCGTTCGGCCGTCGAGGTCTCATAAAGGTTCTGATGCACCCGCGCTATGGACATGACCCGTTGGCGGATGTCGGTGAGGGAATCCTTGATCGCCGGATTGCGCGACTTGCGGATCTTCATGCCGAGGATCGACACGATGAGCTGGAGGTTGTTCTTCACCCGGTGGTGGACCTCCTTGAGCAGGACGGTGCGCTGGTGGATCGTGTCGTAAAGCTCGGCCTCGTCATGCAGGATGTTTTCGGCCAGCCGCATCCACGTCTCTTCCATGTCGCGGATCTCGGTCGGCAGGCCCCGGTCGCGGCGCGGTTCCACCAGCTTGCGCGAGCGCATGAACTGGAGCATCCGGGCGCGCAGGTTGCGGGTGGGTTTGATGACCATGCGCTGCACGGCATAGAAGGCGACGGCGAGGCTCACCAGCCACATCAGCAGCGGGAAGAGCATCGAGGTGCTGAAGCTCATCCCGTTGCCGATCGCGTTGCGCCGGTATTCCCAGCTGCCGAGCGCGTAGACCTGCCCGGACACGATGGGGACGAGGGCGAAAACACGACGCTCGTTATTGGCGTTCTCGGCGATGAAGGCGACCTCGGACCCGCCGGTGAGCGCGCGCAGGGAGCGGTCGGCGGGCAGGTTGTCGGCCAGGTCGGTGGCATCGGAGGAGGTGGTCAGAACCTCGCCATCCCCGTTGAAGGTGATGAGCTCGAGAGGCCGGTTCTTGAGGTCGTCCGCGCCGGTCGGCGTGGTCAGCCCGCGGTGGGGGAGCGAGGCCACGACATAGCCGTCGTAATCGCCACCCGTGATCACCGGGAGCGACACGACAATCACCGAAGTCTGGCTGATCGACCCCCGGATCGCAAATTTCACACGGGGGCCGGGATTGTCGATGAATTCCCTGTGGAGCGGCCGCTCGGCAAGGCTCTGGCCCTGTGCAGACGAACCGCACATCACGGTCCCGTCGCGCGCGACGTAGCCGATGAAAGACAGCTCCGGCGTGTCGCGCAGGAGCGCGGACAAGGGCTCCTCGCAGGGATAGCCCGCCTCGCGCATCACGGGAACCATGGTGACGAGACTCTTGGCGACGCCCGTGGCCGTGCGGATCGCGGCCTCCTGCTCTGCCGCCGCGTCGGAAGTGAGCGCGAGCAGCGTCTGGGCGAGGTCACGGTCGGCGCGATCGAGCAACTGATAGGTCGTCGCGACGGAAATGATGCCGACGGGAAGGAGCGCGATGGCCAACAGCCCCGCGATTCGGAAGGTCAGCGACCGGCTCCGTTCCCGGAAAGTATTGATCAATTGCCGGACTTCCTCACTTGCATCCCTGAGTTCACGACCGCCATCGTGGCGCTGTCGGTGATTTCGAGGCTTTCCTCATCAGACAGCTTGAGCAGCTCGGTCAACCGCGAACGGCCCCGGTTGATTCGGCTCTTGATCGTCCCGATGGCGACGCCACAGGTCTCGGCAGCTTCCTCATAGGACATGCCGGACGCGCCGACGAGGATCAGCGCCTCGCGCTGTTCCACCGGCAGTTCGGCGAAGACCTTTTCGAAATCGGCGAGCGCGAGGCGCCCGTCGTGATGCGGTTTCTCGGACAGTGTCTGCGCCATCGCGCCGTCCACATCCTCGACCTCGCGCTTTTTCTTGCGAAGGTCCGAGTAGAACGTGTTGCGCAGGATGGTGAACAGCCATGCACGCAGGTTGGTCCCCGGTTTGAACTTGTCGAAATTCTTCCACGCCTTGACGATGGTGTCCTGCACCAGGTCGTCAGCGGCCGCGGAATTTCGCGTCAGACTCGCAGCAAAGGCACGCATCGCCGGCAGATGCTCGACGACGGCCTCGCGCGGGTCGACGGGACTGTTGTCATTCGCCATGCTTGGACCCCTGATCCTGGTCCTTCAGCTTGGACAGCAAGTCCATGAACTTGTCGGGCACATCTTCTTCGAGCGTGCGTTGGAAAACCTTACGGAGATTTTCGTCGATCTGTTCGGCGAGAGGATCCTCTCCTTCGATGTCTTTTTCCGTCATGTGTGTCCGCGTCCCATTCCGTGCTGCCTCACAGCGCTTTTTTTTCAAACTGCTGGAACCAAACCAGCAAGTCGGCGTTTTGTTCCAGACGACGTGAAAAAATTGGGGAAAAAAACAGGGATGGATGGGATGCCCGACTCCGAGACAGAATTTCTTTCCGTGAAGGTCGCTGCGCTTCTGCCGTATCTGCGGCGATATGCGCGTGCGCTGACCGGAAGCCAGAAGACCGGCGACACCTATGCGGCCGCCACGCTTGAGGCGCTGCTCGAAGACCGCTCGGTTTTCGATCTCGGCCTTGACCACAAGGTCGCGCTCTTCCGCGCCTTTCATCAGATCTGGTCGAGCTCCGGCTCGCCGGTCGACACCGGCGAGGAGGGGATGCACGAACGTGCGCAGCGCCACCTTGCCAAGCTCACCACCAACACCCGCGAGGCGCTTCTCCTCTATACGGTCGAGGAGTTTCCGACCGCGGACATCGCGCAGATCATGGAGATGCCGGCCGACGAGGTGAACCACCTGATCGGCGTCGCGCGCAAGGAGATGGAAGACAGCGTGAAGGGCCGTGTCCTCGTCATCGAGGACGAAGCGATCATCGCGATGGATCTTCAGGACATCGTGGCCGACATGGGCCATGCGATCACCGGCGTCGCCCGGACCGAGCGCGGGGCGGTGGATCTGGCCGGGAAAGAGACCCCGGATCTGATCCTGTCGGACATCCAGCTTGCCGATGGCTCCTCCGGTATCGACGCCGTGAACGCGATCCTGAAAAGCGCGGGGGATGTTCCCGTGATCTTCATCACCGCTTTCCCCGAACGGCTGTTGACCGGCGACCGGCCCGAGCCGGCCTTCGTCATCACCAAACCCTATTCCGAGGATCAGGTCCGCTCTGCGGTCAGCCAGGCGATGTTCTTCGCATCGACCGAAACGCTGCATACCTGACCCCCGGTTCCCTCGAAGGTGCGAAAGGCGGCGTCCCCCCTCGGGGCGTCGCCTTTTTTTTGGCGCGCAAACACGAAAAAACGGGGCGCCCGATGGACGCCCCGCTTTGGTGTTTCAATGTGCCTCGCTTACACGCGCCGGCCACGGACCGCGCGGGCGATGAGCGCCACGACGAACAGCACGAGGAACACGAAGAACAGAATCTGCGCGATCCCGGCGGAAGCCGAGGCGATCCCGCCGAAACCGAAGACGGCGGCGATAATCGCGATGACGAGGAATGTCAGAGCCCAACCGAGCATGACGAACCCTCCTTTTCTCTGGTTACAAACAAAGGCGTCGCGGGGACGCCGTGATTGTGGGGGAAACGGTTAGGTGGATCGGAAAGTTCCAGCGAAAAGAATCCCTTGGATGACGGAACACCTCCTACGCGCACGCGTTGAACACCCAAATGGACAGACACCCAAAAGGAGCTATCCAATGGCAACCGCCACACCGACCACCACGACCACTGCCGGGCGCAACGGCATGGACAAGGACGTCAAGGATCTGCAGGCGCAGATCGAGCAACTCAAGGGCGACGTGTCCGAGTTGACCACGACGCTGCGCGACGTGGGCAACTCCACCGCCGCCGAATACAAGACCCGCGCCAAGAAGACCGCGAAGAAGGCGCGCGCCAAGGGCCAGAAGGCCGCACAGGACGCGCAGGACAGCGCCGCCGCCTATTATCGCACTGCCGAAGGCCAGGTGCGTGAGAACCCGGCAGCCGCCGTGGGGATCGCCGCCGGCGTCGGCTTCATGGTGGGTCTGTTCCTGAGCCGCAAATGATTGCGGCAATTGAATACCGCGTAAGGCTTGCCATTCGCCGCACCATGTTTGGTGTGGCGAGTGGCATCCTTTTGTTCGTGGGGATCGCGTTTCTCGCGGTCGCGGGCTGGATCGCCCTGTCGGAGTTTTTCGACACGCTGCAACTCGCCCTGATTTTCGGTGGTGTGTTCGTGGGGCTTGGCCTGATCATGCTGGCCATGACGCGCACCAACAAGGCGGCCGTGAAGATGGCGCCGAGTGTGCACGCGCCCGCCTCGACGGCGGCGCCCGCTGCGGGCATGGCAGCCGTCGGCGGCCTCAGCGCGGCCTTCGTGCAGGGCATCACCGCCGGGATGGCGGCCGGCAAGGGCCACACGCCGCCGGAGGACGATCACCCGTATCACTGATCTGGAGATTTCCGAAAAGGACGCCGCGCCCAGCCATCGCCGGGCGCGGTTTTTCCTGTGACGGACAGCCGGGCGTCAGCCCTCGCGCACGACGTAAACCGACGCCTTGGTATGGCGCACGACGCGGGCGGCGTTCGGACCCAGAAGGTAATCCGACAGGTCCGGGTCATGGGCGCCCAGCACGATCAGATCGGCCTTGTCCTTGTCCGCCGCTTTCAGGATTTCCTGATAGGCCTTCCCCACCGCAACGACATGCCGGCATTTCTTGTTGGCCTCTTCGCCCAGAACCTTGCCCACCTCGTCGCAGAGCAGCGCGTGGGCATGTTCCACCGCCTTTTCCGTATGGTCCTGCGTGAAATACCCGCCGACCACCGACATGCCGTAATCCGGCACGACCGTGATGACGTCGAGCTGCGCGCCCTCGGCCTCGGCGATCTTGTGGGCGCGTCGGAGCACCATGGCCTCGGCCTCGGGGCGGTTGATGTCGATGGCGCAGAGCACGGTCTTGAGGGTCATGCCGGCACTCCTTCGCGGGTGGTGGCCGCAGGGGCGCGGCGGGTTTGCAGGAAGGCGATCAGCGCCATGAGCGCCAGCGCCGGGATGAAGATGAGTTCCTTGGGCATCTGGTCGGCAGGTGCCCGGACCGCCGAGATCGTCACCGGCTCGTCCCCGTAGAAATCGAAGGAGGACAGCTTGTCCGAAAGCTGCGTGCCGAACATCGGCTCTTCGAGAATGACGTCGTCGCCCTCCTGCATCAGGAGCAGCCCCCATTCGTCGAGGCGGGCCTGCGCGCCCTCGACCTCGGGCACGGTGAGCACGACGGTCATGTCCTTCATCTCGAGCGTGTCGAAGTCGGGCCCGGAGATCACGACGCGCAGATCACGGCCCACCGGGGCGTTCTCCACACGTTGTTCAAGCGCGGTAGGCTCGACCTCGTCATAAGGTGGCTGGATCTGGTCCATGAAGAAGCCCGGACGGAACAGCGCGAAGGCGATGACGAGCATCGCCACCGTCTCCCAGATCCGGTTCTTGGTGAGGAACCAGCCCATCGTCGCAGAGGTGAAGATCAGGATGCCAATGGTGGCCACGATGAACACGATGATCCCCTGCGTCAGCGTCACGTCGATCAGCAACAGGTCGGTGTTGAAGATGAACACGAAGGGCAGGGCGACGGTGCGCAGCGAGTAGAAGAACGCGGTGAAGCCGGTCCTGATCGCGTCGCCCCCCGACACGGCCGCGGCCGCGAAACTGGCCAAGCCCACGGGTGGAGTCACGTCCGCCATGATCCCGAAGTAGAACACGAACAGGTGGACCGCGATCAGCGGCACGACGAGGCCGGATTGCGCGCCCAGTTCCACGACGACCGCGACCATGAGCGAGGACACGACGATGTAGTTCGCCGTGGTCGGCAGGCCCATCCCGAGGATCAGCGACAGGATCGCCACGAAGATCAGCATCAGGATCAGGTTGCCGCCCGACAGGAACTCGACGAAATCCGCCATCACCTGCCCGATACCCGTCAGCGACACGGTGCCCACGATGATCCCGGCGGTCGCGGTGGCGAGGCCGATCCCGATCATGTTGCGCGCCCCGTCGATCATACCGCCGATCAGGTCGATGAGCCCGTCCTTGAGCTTGGCGAACGGGTTGGATTCACCCCGGAACATCGCCTTGAGCGACCGTTGGGTCAGCAGGATGCCGAACAGCAGGAACGTGGCCCAGAAGGCCGACAGACCCGGCGACTTGCGCTCGATCATCAGGAAATAGACCAGCACGATGATCGGCAGCAGGTAGTAGAGGCCCGATTTGTAGATCTTCGGAATGTCCGGAAGCTCCACGTCCTCGGAATTTGGATCGTCCGGCTCCAGATCATCCACGGTGGAGGCGAGGTAGATGAGGCCGACATAGACCAGCGCCAGCAGCGCCGCGAGGATCCAGCCCGAGCCGGTCGGAACCATCGAGGTCACGAGGCGGACGGGGAATTGCGTGATGTAGCACAGGATCGCGAAGCCAGCGAAGAACAGGAACATGCCCAGGATCGTGCGCCACAGTTTCACGACCTTGTTGCCCAGCGTCGGCATCCGCGTTTTCACCGCTTCGAGGTGCACGATATAGACCAGCGCGATGTAGGAGATGATCGCGGGCAGGAAGGCGTGGGTGATGACCTCGACATAGGAAATGCCGACATACTCGACCATCAGGAAGGCCGCGGCCCCCATGACCGGCGGCATGATCTGGCCGTTGACTGATGAGGCCACTTCGACCGCCCCGGCTTTTTCCGACGAGAACCCGACCCGCTTCATCAGCGGGATGGTGAAGGTGCCGGTGGTCACGACGTTGGCGATGGACGAGCCGGAGATAAGGCCGGTGGCCGCAGACCCGACGACAGCCGCCTTGGCCGGGCCGCCGCGCAGGTGGCCAAGCGCGCCGAACGCCATCTTGATGAAGTAGTTGCCAGCGCCTGCCTTATCGAGCAGCGCGCCGAAGAGGACGAAAAGGAACACGAACTTGGTCGACACGCCCAGCGCGATGCCGAACACGCCCTCGGACGTGATCCACATATGCGACATGGCCTTGCGCAGCGATGCGCCCGCCCAGCGGATCGTGTCGGGCACCACTTCGGACGCGCCGAAGAAGACATAGCCCAGAAAGACCAGCGCGAGCACGACCATGACCGGGCCGAGCGTGCGGTAGGCGGCGATGAAGAGGAGCGTGAGACCGGCGAGCGCGGCATAGGCGTCCGTCTGGTCGGCCAGCCCGCCGGCCTGCACGATCTTTTCATAGAAGAAGTAGCCGTACAGCGCGAGGATCGCGCCGCCCACGGCAAGTATCCAGTCATACCACGGCACCCTGTCCTTGGGCGCCGAGCGGAACAAAGGATAGGCCATCGCGGACAGGAAGATCGCGAAGGCGAGGTGAATCTGGCGCGAGTTGTTGATCGCGTCGGACGGCAGGATATAGGGCGCCCAGGGCGAAGCGAGCAGCACCTGGAAGATCGACCAGATCAGCGCGACGGCGGCGATGAAAAGCCCGAGGCCCCCCGGAACGCTGCGCGCGCCACTGTCGGAGGCGGCGACAAGCTCCTGAAGTTCGTCTTCGTTCAGGCTGCGTTTCTCACTGTCGGACATTGTCCCTCCGTCCCGGCCGTTCTGGCGCGATGAAATCTGTGTTTCTTATGGGGAGGGGAGGGCGGCGGACCGCCCTCCTGATTGGTGTCTGGTCGGAGATTACTCTAGCCAGCCCTGTTCCTGGTAATACTTCTCGGCACCGGCATGGAGCGGCGCGGACAGACCGGCGGACGCCATCTCTTCCGGCACGAGGTTCGCAAAGGCCGGGTGCAGACCCGTGAAGTCTTCGAAGTTCTCGAACACCGACGAGACGACGGTGTAGACCGCGTCTTCGGACACGTTCGACGAGGTGACGAAGGTCGCGCCGACACCGAAGGTCATCGTGTCCTCGTCATTGCCGCGATACATGCCGCCGGGGATGGTGGCCGTCCGGTAGAACGAGTTTTCGTCGATCAGGCCCTGAACGGCGTCACCCGCCACTTCGACCAGCACGGAATCGCAGGCGGTGGTCGCCTCCTGGATCGAGCCGGAGGGGTGACCGACGGTATAGACCATCGCGTCGATCTGGTTGTCGCAGAGCGCGGCGGATTGTTCGGCGGCCTTGAGCTCGGTCGCGAGCGCGAAGTCGTCCATGGTCCAGCCTTTGGCTTCCATCAGCACTTCCATCGTGCCGCGCTGACCGGAACCGGGGTTGCCGATGTTCACGCGCTTGCCTTGCAGGTCGTCGAAGGTGGTGATGCCGGAATCGGCGCGGGCGACCACGGTGAAGGGCTCCGGGTGGACCGAGAAAACCGCGCGAAGCTCTTCGAACGGCCCGGCCTCTTCGAAGCGCGAGGTGCCGTTGTAGGCGTGGTACTGCCAGTCCGACTGGGCGACGCCGAATTCAAGCTCGCCCTCGCGGATCGTGTTGATGTTGTAGACCGAGCCGCCGGTGGATTCGACTGAGCAGCGGATGCCGTGGTCGCGGCGTCCCTTGTTGACGAGCCGGCAGATCGCGCCGCCGGTCGGGTAATAGACGCCCGTGACGCCGCCGGTCCCGATGGTGATGAACTCTTCCTGCGCCATCGCGGGCGCCGTGAAGGCCACCGTCGCGAGGGCGGCAAAGCCCAGTTTGATGTGTTTCATCATATTTTCTCCCGTTGCTTCTGGTTGGTTGACTTCAAAGACCGATCACCTCGCCAAGGGCCAGGTTGGCGGTCTCGATATCCGCGATCCGTTCGGTCGCGGCGGGTCCTGCGCGTTTCGCGACCATGGCCATCAGTGTCTCCACGAAGAACATGGTCGCCACGTAGGACGAAAAGAAATTGGGGCTGTCGGTGGGCACCACCACCCGCGCCGAGGCATGGCGCAGCGCGGGGCAGGTGTGCGTGTCGGTGACGACGAGGACGAAAGCGCCCCGCGTATGGGCGAATTCGGCAGCGCGGATCGAGGTGGTCGAAAATGGCGGCTTCGTGATGACGAACAGCGCATCACGGGAATCGAGGTCTGTGACCGCGCTCCCGATGGAGCCGCCCATTCGCCCGGCGGGCGTCCAGGCGTCACCCAGGAAGTTGCCCATATAGGCCGCGTATTCCGCGATGGCGGTGGAGCCGAGCCCGCCCAGCACGACGACGCGCCGTGCCTCGTGCAGGTATTTCGCGATTTCCTCGAACCGGCTCGTGTCGAGGGCGTCCACCAGCCCGTCGATATTGGCGACACAGGCATCCCGGCTGCGCGCGACAAGGCTGCGGCCCTCGGTGTCGCTTTCGACCTGCAACGCCCCGGCGCGGTCGGCAAAGCTCGAGTGTCGCCGCTCAAGCCGCTTGCGCATACTCTCGCGCAGCTCCTCGAAGTTCTGGTAGTCGAGCGCCTTGGCGAGCCGGGTGAAGGTGGCGGGCGCGAGGCCCGAATGGTCCGCGACGGCGCGCAGCGAGCGGGTGGCGGTGTCGAGGGGATTGGCCGCGATGTAATCGCCAGCTTCACGCAGACGGGCGCTGAGGCTGTCATAGGACGTCGCAAGTCGTTCCTCGAAGCTGGTCAGCACACGCCCCCCGTAACCGTCAAAAGCAGAACCGAGTCGGAGCGTTTCATCTGTTTCATATCTTGTCAACGGTTGAACCATCTGTTTCATGCTGAAACATGTTGAATGACCGAGTCGGTCCGGGAGCCTACGGCCATGAGCCACGTTTTTCATCGTTCCGCCACATCTTCACCCCCTGTCGCAACACGCGGGGATGGCGCCTATCTTTTTGATAAGGCGGGAAAACCCTACCTCGACGGGTCCGGGGGAGCGGCGGTGTCCTGCCTTGGTCATTCCGACCCGGACGTCATCGGGGCGATCAAGGCGCAGGCCGATGCCCTGCCCTTCGCCCACACCGGGTTCTTCACCTCGGAACCGGCGGAACGGCTGGCCGACCGGCTGATCGCCCATGCGCCCGAGGGGTTGGACAAGGTCTATTTCGTCTCCGGCGGGTCCGAGGCGGTGGAGGCCGCGCTCAAAATGGCGCGGCAGTATTTCGTGGAAACGGGTGAGCCGCAGCGGTCGCGCTTCATCGCGCGGCGGCAAAGCTACCACGGCAACACGCTGGGCGCGCTGGGCACTGGCGGCAATGCATGGCGGCGGGCGCAGTTCCAGCCGCTGATGGTCGAAACCAGCCACATCGCCCCTTGCTACGCCTATCGCGGGCAGGAGGAGGGCGAGGATGCGGTGGCCTATGGTCGCCGTGTCGCGGACGAGTTGGAGGCGGAACTCCTGCGCGTCGGGCCCGAGACGGTCATCGGCTTCATCGCTGAACCCGTGGTCGGCGCGACGATGGGCGCGGTGCCCGCCGTGCCGGGCTATTTCAAGCGCATCCGCGAAATCTGCGACCGCTACGGCATCCTGATGATCCTCGACGAGGTGATGTGCGGCATGGGCCGGACCGGCACGCTGTTCGCCTGCGAGCAGGACGGGGTGACGCCCGACATCGTGACCATCGCCAAGGGGTTGGGCGCGGGATACCAGCCGATCGGCGCGACGCTGTGCACGGCGCGTATCTTCGAGGCGTTCGCGCAGGGGTCGGGCTTCTTCCAGCACGGCCACACTTACATCGGCCACCCGATGGCGACCGCGGCGGCGGACGTCGTCGTGACCAAGCTGACCGAGGGCGGCATGGCCGCGCGGGCGGCGGATATGGGCGAAAAGCTGGGCGCGGCGCTGACCGACGCCTTCGGCCAGCATCCCCATATCGGTGACATTCGCGGACGGGGCATGTTCCGGGGGCTCGAGATCGTCGCGGACCGCGAGACCAAGGCCTCCTTCGACCCCGCGTTGGGCATCCACAAGAAGGTCAAGGCCGCGGCCTTCGAGGCCGGGCTCATCTGCTACCCGATGGGCGGAACCATCGACGGGGTGCAGGGCGACCACGTCCTGCTCGCCCCGCCCTTCATCCTGACCGACGACCAGCTGGGCGAATTGATCGACAAGCTCGGTACGGCCTTCGGGGCGGTGCTGTGATGCTGCCCTCGCTCATGGTCGCCCCGAACGGTGCCTCGAAAACCCGCGCCGATCATCCCGCGCTGCCGGTCACGCTGGACGAGGTGACGGAGGCCGCGCGGGCCTGCCGTGCCGCCGGGGCCGACGGGCTTCACCTCCACCTGCGCGATGGCGGCGGGGGCCACCTGCTCGACACCGGTGCGTATCGCGAGGCGTTGACGCATCTGGGCGAGGCGCTTCCCGATATGCCGGTGCAGATCACGACCGAGGCGGCGGGGCGCTATGGTCCGGGCCATCAGAAATTCGTGGCGCTCAATTCCGGTGGCACCCTCGTCTCGGCCGCATGGCGTGAGATCACGGGGGAGCCGGGGGCAACCGCGTTTTATGAACAGGCGGCGGATGCGGGGATTGCCGTGCAGCATATCCTTTACGACGTGAGCGACGCCGAAGGCCTCGCGCAAACGCTGCCCAAGAGCCTCCTGCGCGACTCGCGGCTCCAGCTCATCTTCGTGCTCGGGCGTTATGTCGACGGACAGGTCTCGACGCCGGACATGCTGCATCCTTTCACGGACTGGATGCGCGCCACGGACATCAACCCGGACTGGATGCTCTGCGCCTTCGGGCAGGGAGAGACCGCGTGCCTCGCCGAGGCGCATCGCGCCGGGGGCAAGTGCCGGGTTGGGTTCGAAAACTCGCTCGTCAACGCCGACGGAACCACCGCTCCGGACAATGCGGCCCGTGTCGCCGAGGTGCGCGCGGCGCTGGGCTAGTGCTTGGCCACCCGGTCGCCATGATGGGTAACGACCGCCACGAGATCTTCGGGCGGGGTGCGGGACGGCAGGAAGGCGCAGGCATTGGGGCTCATCGAAAACACGGACCCGTCCGAGAAGAAGGACGATGCCGTCACAAAGACCACCTTGGCCGCCGGATGCCGGTAGGCCGCGTAATCCGCCACGGCCATCGCGCCGGAGCCGGGCAGGTCCAGATCGGCCACGATCATGTCCACATGCCCGTCGCGCAGCCGGTCGAACGCCGTCTCGGTCGTGCGGACGAGAGTCGCGCGCGCGCCCTGCCGTTCCAGGTGCCTTTGCCAAAGGCGACCGAGGTCGGCATCTGTTTCGACGATCAGGACGTCCACAGAATCACTCGAATCCAATCTGTAGGTGCACTTGCCGGATGGCTCATTCTACACCAAGCGCCCCAGGAACAAAATCTACCGAATCCTACACCAATGAAAGAGGTGACGGAGATATAGGATAACCAGCCCTTCACCATTGCTTTCGTGGCGGTTTTCCGTTTCAAGCAGCGAAAAAAGGAACACCATGACACCGACCTGGATCACCATTTGCGACACCTGCAAGCGCGACGACTGGGCCGCCAAGGGCATTGAGCGGACCGATGGGCAGGTTCTGGCCGATCTGGTGGAAGCTGCGGCGGCCGACACGGGCCTGAACGTGCGCCGGACCTCCTGCCTCATGGGCTGCGACCATTCCTGCAACGTCGCGGTGCAGGCGTCGGGCAAACTTTGCTACACGCTGGGCCGGTTCGAGCCGACCGAAGAGGCCGCGCAGGGCATCGTGGACTGGGCCGTTCTCCATGCCGACAGCGCGACGGGGCAAGTGCCCTACCGGACCTGGCCGGTGGCGGTGAAGGGGCATTTCGTGACCCGGCATCCGCCCTTGCCCGGGGCCGAATGACCACCCCGCGCGACCACGGCGGCGGCCTCGACGCCGCGATGCCGCATTGGGGCGGGACGCGCGCCGACTGGATCGACCTGTCGACGGGCATCAACCCGAGCCCCTTTCCGCTCCCCCAAATACCGTCCCAAGCGTGGGCGGCCCTGCCTGACACCGGCGCGATGGCCGCACTGGAAACGGCGGCGCGCGACTTCTGGATGGTGCCCGATGGGGCGGGTGTGGTCGCCGCGCCCGGCGCCTCGGCCCTCATCGCGCGCATTCCCGCGCTCTTCGCCCCGGGGCGGGTGCGGATCGAGGAACGGACCTACAACGAACATGCCGCCGCCTTTTCACAATCCGGGTGGGAGGTCGTGCGCGACGGTCCCGCCGAGGCGCGTGTCGTGGTGCATCCGAACAATCCCACCGGGCGCATGTGGTCGGGCGAGGACGACCATCCCCGAGGCCTCACCATCATCGACGAAAGCTTTTGCGACATCGCGCCGGACGATACGCATGTACCGGCGCGCGGGGCGGAGCCGGGGGTCGTCATCCTCAAGTCGCTGGGCAAGTTCTGGGGCCTTGCGGGACTGCGCCTTGGCTTCGCGATCGGGGACGCGGCCCTGATCGACGCGTTGCGCGAGATGCTCGGCCCCTGGCCGGTCTCCGGCCCCGCGCTGACGGTCGGGCACGCGGCGCTGACCGACATCGACTGGGCCAACCGGACGCGCCAGCGCCTCAGCGCCGATGCCGCGCGGCTCGACGAGTTGATGCAGGCGAAGGGGGCCGAGGTGGCGGGCGGCACGGCGCTCTTCCGGCTCTACGACGTGGGCGATGCGGCGGCGTGGCAGGACCGGCTCGCCCGTGGCCGGGTCTGGAGCCGGGTGTTTCCCTATGAGCCACGCTGGCTGCGCCTCGGCCTGCCGCCTGAGGATCGCTGGGATCAGCTGGAGGCCGCGCTGTGAGCTTTGCCGCCGTTCTCGTCATCGCCCTCCTGATCGACGCGGTGGCCGGAGAGCCGGAGCGGCTCTGGTCGCGCGTGCCGCACCCGGCGGTCATCATGGGGCGCGCCGTCGGCTGGGCGGACGAGATGCTGAACCACGGGCGCGGGCGGGTCGTGACCGGGGGCGTGACCATCGCGGCGCTCACCGCGCTCGCCGCGAGCGTCGGCTGGGCGCTCGCGCAACTGGGCTGGGTGGTCGAGGCGCTTGCGGCCGCGATCCTGATCGCCCACCGCTCGCTCGTCGATCATGTGGAGGCGGTGGCGGACGCCCTGTCGCTGTCGCTCGCCGACGGACGCGCGGCGGTGGCCCGGATCGTGGGGCGCGACACCACCGACATGGACGACGGCGACGTGGCGCGCGCGGCGATCGAGAGCGGGGCCGAGAACTTCTCGGACGGGGTCGTGGCCCCCGCCTTCTGGTTCCTCGTCGCGGGGCTGCCGGGGATCATGGCCTACAAGATGGTCAATACCGCCGACAGCATGATCGGCTACCGAACACCGCGGCATGAGGCGTTCGGCAAGGCGGCCGCGCGGCTCGACGACGTCCTCAACTGGATTCCCGCGCGGATTTCCGCCGTGCTGATGTTCCTCGTGAACCACCGCCCCGGCGGCTGGGCGACGGTCGCCGGCGACGCCCCCCTCCATCGCTCGCCGAACGCTGGCTGGCCCGAGGCGGCGATGGCGGTGAGCCTTGACGTCGCTCTATCCGGCCCGCGCAGCTACGAGGGCGAGGTTCGCGACTACCCATTCGTGAACGAGACCGGCGAGCGCGACATCGGCGCGACCGAGGTCGACCGTTCCGTATCGGTGCTCTGGCGGGCGTGGATCGCGCTTCTCGTGGTCGTGTTCATCATCGCGGTTGTCTGGTGAGCGGGGCCTGATAGGCTCTCTTTCGACCATTTGAACCGGAGTGCCCGATGAAGAAACTGATCGCAGCCGTGGCCCTGAGCCTCGCCACCGCCAGCCCCAGCGCAGCGCAGGACATCCCCGCGCCGCTTGTCGAATGCGGCGGCTCGTTCTCGTCCTTCGTCGGACGGATGAAGGACCTCGCCCTCAGCCGGGGCCATGACGCGGGCACGGTGAACAACTTTTTCGCCTCGGTGCGGCAGGACGGCGCGACGCTGAACGCTGACCGGGGGCAGGGGTTCTTTCAAAAACCCTTCATCGAGTTCTCCCGCTCGCTCATTTCGCAAAACCGCATCGACAACGGGCGTGCGAACCTCAACCGCTACTCCAGCGTCTTCGACCGGATGGAGCGCGAGTACGGTGTGAGCCGGGGCGTCCTCACCGCCTTCTGGGCGTTCGAGACGGATTACGGCGGGTTCCAGGGCAACTTCAACACGCTCAATTCTCTGATGACACTCAGCCACGACTGCCGCCGTCCGGGGCTGTTCCAGCCACAGGTTCTGGCTGCGCTGGAGCTTTACAAGAGCGGAGACTTCTCCCCCACCGGCACCACCGGCGCATGGGCGGGTGAGATCGGTATGGTCCAGATGCTCCCCAGTGACATCATCGAGGCGGGCGTGGACGGCGACGGGGACGGGCATGTGCGGCTCAAGACCTCGGCCCCCGATGCGTTGCTCTCCGGCGCGAACATGCTGCGCGAACTGGGCTGGCGGGCGAACGAGCCGTGGTTGCAGGAGGTCGTGGTGCCCCAGAACCTCGACTGGACCAAGACCGGGACGGACAACAGCCTGCCGACAAGCCAGTGGGCCAGCATGGGCGTGCAGGCACGCAACGGCCAGCTGCGCACCGACCTGCCCGGCAAGATCATCCTGCCGCAGGGGCACAAGGGCCCGGCGTTCATCGCCTATCCGAACTTCGACATCTATTTCGAGTGGAACCAGAGCTTCACATATGTCCTGACGGCGGCCTATTTCGCCACGCGGCTGGAAGGCGGGCCGATCTATGACGCGGGCAACCCGGACCCGGGCCTGTCGGGCGGCCAGATGAAGGCGCTGCAACAGAAGCTTCAGGCGCGCGGGCATGACGTGGGCAAGATCGACGGAATTCTCGGCGCAGGCACGCGGGCGGCGGCGCAGGCGGAACAGGCGCGGCTTGGTCTGCCGGCGGATGCCTGGCCGACAGCGGCGCTGCTGAACGCGCTTTAACCACGTTAGCGGGCGCGCGTTTACAGGAAATTAGGGAATGTGATAAACACTGAACCTACGAAATGTATTTCAGTGTCATCACCGAAAAACGACCCCGCAGAGTTGCAGCTCTGCGGGGTCTCTCTTTCCCGGCCTAGTGGCCGATCCAGAGTCGGATGATTGCCATGAGCAGCGTTGCCGCTCCGAGTGTCACCATCCATTTCCGAAATGTATGTTCGTCCAGTGTCATCACCTCCAATCACCGCGAAGGGTCGCGGCGACCGGAGAATTGACCGGGAATCGTTCAGATGGCGTTAACCGTCACCAGTTGATGTGTTCCTCGTAGAGCACGATGCTGTCGAGCCAGAGATCCAGCAGCGCCTCGAAGTCGCGATGGGTCAGGCCGTCGAGGCTCGTCGCAACGTCCATCTCGATCCGCGCCACGCCTTCATCCGTCTTGTACGATCGCACGAAACGCCGTTCGGTGTTCCATGCGTTGATGGAGTCGAGCGGCAGATCGGGGGCGCGGTAGCCCGCGTAGAACTGCACCGCCTGACAATCGGTGTTGTCGGTGCAGTCGTAGAAAAACAGGCTAAGCTTGTCGCCGTTGGAGCGGTATTCGACAAGCGGATCGCCCACGCTGTCCTCGGTCAACCGGGCCGGGAACCCTTTGGCCTCAAAGAAATCCACGAAGCTCTGCGGGTCGGTGGCGATCACCATGTCCGCTGACGCCCCCGTACCTTCGAGCGATTTCTGCTCCTGCGCGATGGCCGGTGCGGCGAGGATGGCCAGCGCGGCCGCGACGAGTTTGGGTGACATGACGCTCTCCCTTGATGCCCAGTGACAGCTTAGCCGGGAATCGCCACGGGGCAACAGGGTCAGGCGACGAGCGCCTCGGCTTTCTTCAGATCGACCGAGACGAGCTGGCTCACCCCCTGCTCCTGCATCGTCACGCCGAAGAGCCTGTCCATCCGGCTCATCGTCACCGCGTGGTGGGTGATGATGAGGAACCGGGTGTCGGTGCGGCGCGTCATCTCGTCCAGCAGATCACAGAACCGCGTGACGTTCGCATCGTCCAGCGGCGCATCCACCTCGTCCAGCACGCAGATCGGTGCGGGGTTGGCGAGGAAGACGGCGAAGATCAGGGCGAGCGCGGTCAGCGTCTGCTCGCCGCCCGACAGGAGCGACAGGGTCGACAGCTTCTTGCCCGGCGGCTGGCACATGATCTCAAGCCCCGCTTCCAGCGGGTCGTCGGATTCGACCAGAACGAGGTTCGCCTCGCCGCCGCCGAAGAGGTGACTGAAGAGCGTGCCGAAATTCGCGTTCACCTGTTCGAAAGCGGTCAGCAGCCGCTCGCGCCCCTCGCGGTTCAGCGCGGCGATGCCGTGGCGCAGCTTTGAGATGGCTTCCTCGAGGTCAGACTTCTCGCGCGTCAGGGTGTCGTATTCCTCCTGCACCTCGCGGGCGTCTTCTTCCGCGCGCAGGTTCACCGCGCCGAGCGCGTCGCGCTGGCGTTTGAGCCGGTTCACGTCGGCCTCGATCTGTTCCGACGCGGGCATCTGGTCGGGCACGACGTCGAGCGATTCGAGAAGGTTGTCCGGCGTCGTCTCCATATCCTCCTGGATACGCTCCACGGCATAGGCGGTGGTTTCGCGGGCGGCGTCCAGCCGGGCTTCGGCGCGGGCGCGGGCCTCGCGCGCCTCGCCCGCTTCGCGCTCTGAGTCCCGCTCGGCCATCTGCGCCTCACGCAACACGCCTTCGGCAGCAGACAGCGCATCCTGCGCCGTGGCGCGTCGCGCTTCCGCCTCGGCGATCTGGCGGGCAAGTTCGTCGCGCTTCGCGGCCAGTTCCTCGGGCGCGGCCTTGGCATCCTTCAGTTCGGCTTCCGAGGCGGTCTTGCGCTCGGCCAGTTCCGCGATCCGCTTCCCGGCTGTTTCGAGCCGGTGCTTCCAGCCGGAGATTTCCTTGGTCACTTCCTGCGAGCGGCGCAGCCGGGCTTCGCCCTCGCGCTTGACCTCATCATGGGCCGACCGGCGCGCCATCATGGTCATGCGCGCGGCCTCGACCGTCATCTTGGTATCTTCGACTTCGGCCCGCGCCTCGTCGAGATCGGGGAGGGTTTTGACCGCCTTTTCCGCCTCGACCAGACGGGCGCGCGCTCCGGCGGCCTCTTCCTCGTGCCGGGTGACGGCCAGCCCGAGGTTCTCCAGCTTGCCCTCGGAAATGTTGCGATCCGCCTCGGCCCGCGACTGGGCCCGGTTGGCCTCGGACACGGCGCGGTCGGCGTCACGCCGGGCCTCGCGCGCGGCCTTGTCGGCCTCGGTCGCGCGGGTCAGTTCCTCGCGCAGCGCCTCATGCGCCCGCATCGCGCCATCGGCTTTGGACTGGGCGCGTTCGAGATCCTGCTTGAGCTCTTCCAGACGGTTGAGCTGTTCCAGGCGCAGCGCGGCGGCGGAGGGCGCGTCCTCGGCGGCGACCCGGTAGCCGTCCCAGCGCCACAGGTCGCCCTCGGCCGTGACGAGCCGCTGGCCGGGGCGCAGGAGCGGCTGGAGCCGCGCGGCGTCCTCCGCCGAGACCAGCCCGACCTGCGACATGCGCCGGCCCAGAACCTCGGGCACGGTGACGTAGTTGGTCAGCGCCGCGACACCATCGGGCAGCGTCTGGGCATCGGAGTAGCCGGGCAGGGTGAGCCAGCCGGAGGTGTCAGGATCGTCCACGGCGGGCGCGCGCAGATCGTCGGCCAGCGCGGCCCCGAGCGCGGCCTCATAGCCCTTCTGCACCCGCACGAGGTCGAGCACCTGGCCCCCCTCGGCGGTGTCGCGTTCGAGCAGCTTAGCGAGCGCCATGACCTCGGCGCGCAGTGCGTTCACTTCGCCCTCGGCCTCGGAGCGGGCGGCCCGTGCTTCGGCCTCGCGCGACTGCGCGTCAGCCCGCGCCTCGTCGGCGGCGACCAGCGCGGCTTCGGCGGCTTCGGCGGCCTCGGCCGCCTGTTTCTGCGCGTAATCCGCTTCGGAATAGGCGAGCTTGGCGGCATCGAGCGAGGTCTTGGCCTGAACGGCAGCCGCCCGCGCGCGCTCGGCTTCGCCTTCGGATTTTTCCAGCGTTTTCTTGGAATCGTCCAGCAGGCGGTGCGCCGACTGGTGGCGGGCGGCGAGGCGGGCGACATCCTCGGTCAACTGGCTCAGCGCATCCTCACGCTCGCCCAGCACGCGCTTGGCCTCGCGCGCGTCTTCGGAGGCGGCCTCCAGCCGGGCCTCGTGGCCCTCGGACGCCTTGGCGAGTTCCGTACGCTCCCACTCCAGCCGTTCGATGGTCTCGCCCGCGTCGCGGTTCAGCGCCTCTTCGCGCTCCATGTCGCGGGTAAGCTGGTCGATCCGGTTCGTCAGCGTTTCGATCCGGGCGACCGCCTGCTCCTCCTGCTCGGCAAGCTGGTCACGCGAGACGGTAAGGCGCTGAAGCACGGCGGCGGCAATCGCCTCCTCCTCGCGCCGGGGTGGCAGCTTGTCCTCGGCCTCGGTACGGGCCTTGCCGGCGGCGCGCGCGGCACTTTCGGCGGCGGCGGCGGCACGCACGCGGTCCGTGAGAACCTCCTGCGCCTTGGCCCGCGCTTCGTCCGCCTCTTTCCAGCGGCGATAGAGGAGCATCCCCTCGGAATTGCGCAACTGCGCCCCGATCTCGCGATACCGCTGCGCCTGCCGGGCCTGACGCGCAAGCTGGGCCAACTGGCTGGCGAGCTGTTCGGTCACGTCCTCGACCCGCGCAAGGTTCGTCTCGGTCCCCTTGAGCTTCAGCTCCGCTTCGTGACGCCGCTGATAGAGGCCCGAGATTCCGGCGGCTTCCTCGAGGATGCGGCGCCTGTTCTTGGGCTTGGCGTTGATGAGTTCGGAAATCTGCCCCTGCCGCACGAGGGCGGGGGAATGCGCGCCGGTGGAGGCATCGGCGAAGAGCATCTGCACATCGCGCGCCCGCACGTCCTTGGCGCCCACCTTGTAGGCCGAGCCCGCGTCGCGCGTGATCCGGCGCACGATCTCCAGAAGGTCCGAATCGTTGAACCCCGAGGGCGCGAGCCGTTCGGAGTTGTCGATCTGAAGCACCACCTCGGCAAAGTTGCGCGCCCCGCGTGACGAGGTGCCTGCGAAGATCACGTCCTCCATCCCGTCGCCGCGCATCGCCTTGGCGCGGTTTTCACCCATCACCCAGCGCAGCGCTTCGAGCAGGTTCGACTTGCCGCAGCCGTTCGGCCCGACGACCCCCGTCAGCCCGTCCGCGATGATAAGATCGGTCGGGTCAACGAAGCTTTTGAAGCCGTTGAGGCGCAGGCGGGTGAATCGCACGGGGGGTGTTCCTGATTCCGTCGTATCGGCACATGATCCCGATGCTGCGGCGCGGAGTCAACGCGCCTGCGCTGCATATGGCGGTCCGTTGCGGGTTATCCACAAGATATTGCGCAGCTCGGGGTTTCGCCCCGGCAAAGCCGGGCCGACCCGCTGGAGGGGCGCTGCCCCTCCAGACCTCCCCGAGGTATTTGTGGACCAGAGAAGGGGGCAGGGTCGGTGGAAACGCGCGACGTGTCGCAATCCGCCTTGACCGGGCGCCACGCTCTGCGTCACAAGGATGGGACATGGTTCCCGAGACGGCGCAAAGCGCCACGGGAGAATAGGGAATGCGGAGGGGTGATCCAAACCGGAGCCTTCAGCCGCAGCCGCCCCCGCGACTGTAATGCGGCGAGCGACCGTCAGATGCCACTGGGTGCCACACCCGGGAAGGCGGCGGAAGCGACGACCCGCGGAGCCAGGAGACCTGCCATGTGGACTGAAACCCACCCGTCGGGGAGACGGGCCAAGGAGGGACAACACATGACGACCAAGACCATCCGCACCACAGCCGTGGCCGCCGACAGCAAACTGGGCGCGATCTTCGCCGTTCTCGCGTTCGGCGCGGTTCTGCTCTTCGCCGCCGGTTACGCGCAGGCGACCGTTCTGCACGACGCGGCCCACGATCAGCGTCACGCGATGGCGTTCCCCTGCCACTGAGGCAGGCCTGATCCCATGCTGAAAAATTTGCTGACCGGCGCGCTCGTCGCCGGTGTGGCGTCCGGCCTCGTGGCCGCGGCGCTTCAATTCGCATTCGTGATTCCACTGATCCTGGAAGGCGAACTCTATGAAACCGGTGCCCGCATCCACTTCGGCGCGGGCAGTCCGCAAAGCCCGGCGGGATCGCCGGGGCTCGGGGGCGACTGGGGCCGTCACCTGATGACCGTCACCTTCGACGTGGTGAGTTACACCGCCTATGCGCTGATTCTGTCGGGCCTCATGGCGCTGGCGGTGCGGCAGGGGCACGCGGTCGGCGCCCGGCGCGGGGCCGTCTGGGGCCTTGCCGGGTTCTTCGCCGTGCAGCTGGCCCCGGCGGCGGGTCTGCCCCCGGAACTGCCCGGCACCATCGCCGCCGAGGTCGGGCCGCGCCAGGCATGGTGGAGCTTCGCGATCCTCGCGACCGCGGCCGCGCTCTGGCTCTTCGCCTTCGTGCCGCAGTGGTGGGCCGTGGCTGTCGGCGTGGTCCTCGTCCTCGCCCCGCATCTGGTCGGCGCGCCGCATCTCGACACCTATTTCGGGGTGGCCGCACCTGAGCTGGCGGCGGAGTTCGCGGCCCGCTCGCTCGCCTTCGCGGCCATCGGCTGGGTCGTACTGGGCGCCATCGCCGGCGCCATGATGGTGCGGGACGATTAGGCGGGGATGCGCCCGATGAGCTTGAACCGCAGCCGTTCCAGCACCCGCGCGTCGGTGATGAGGCCCTTTGGCGCGGCGTCGTACAGGGCGAGGAACGTCTCGACCTCATCCGCGAGGGTGGGGTCGACGTCTCCGAACAGATACGCGGCCTTGCCCTCCTCGCGCACCGACAGGCACACGGGACGGGCGCAGGCGTTCATGCAATGCGCCCGCTCCACCTTCATCCGCGCGGCAAGCGCATCGGCCAGAGCCGTGCCCCCTTCGCATCCGATGCAGACGGCCACGCGCCCTGCCATACCCTTTCCTTCCACACCGTTTCGGGCGACAAGCCCCTAACGCCCCATATCGGAGACCGTCATGCGTGCCAAGATTCCCGCCACCGTCGTCACCGGCTTCCTCGGCGCTGGTAAGACCACGCTGATCCGCAACATGCTCCAGAACGCCAACGGCAAGCGGATCGCGCTCATCATCAACGAATTCGGCGACCTCGGCGTCGACGGTGACATCCTCAAGGGCTGCGGGGATGAGACCTGCACCGAGGACGACGTGATGGAGCTGTCGAACGGCTGCATCTGCTGCACCGTTGCCGAGGATTTCGTGCCGACACTGGAAAAGCTATTGAACCGCGAGACGCCCCCCGATCACATCGTAATCGAGACGTCCGGGCTGGCCCTGCCGCAACCGCTGGTGCGCGCGTTCCAGTGGCCCGAGATTTCGACCCGCGTGACCGTGGATGGTGTCGTCACCGTCGTGGACGGCAAGGCCGTGTCCGAGGGCGTCTTTGCCTCCAACCTCGAAGCCGTCGAGGCGCAGCGCCGGGCCGACGACAACCTCGACCACGAAACGCCGCTGTCGGAGCTGTTCGAAGATCAGATCGCCTGCGCCGACATGATCGTCGTGAACAAGATCGACCTTCTGGGCGAGGACGAGGCCACCGCGCTCACCGGCAAGCTGTCGGGCGAGGCGCGCAAGGGCGTGCAGGTGGTCAAGACGTCGATGGGCCTGCTCCCGATCGAGGTGTTGCTGGGTCAGGGCGCATCGGCTGAGACCAGCATGGAGCACCGGCACGAGGTGCATCACCACCACCACCACGATGACGACGACCATGACGATCACCACGATCACGAGCATGAGCACGGCCACGACGAGTTCGAGTCGTTCGTCGTGGAGCGTGGTGAGATCGCCGACCCCAAGGCCTTCGCCGAACAGGTGGCCGACGTGATCCGTCAGAACGGCATCCTGCGGCTCAAGGGCTTCGCAGCGGTCGAGGGCAAGCCCATGCGCCTGACGCTGCAAGCCGTCGGCCCCCGCGTGGACACCTATTTCGACCAGCCCTTCGGTGCGAACCCGCGCCAGACCCGGCTTGTCGTGATCGGCCAGACCGGGCTCGACCGCGCGCGGATCGAGGCCGCGCTGATCGCCTGATGCTGGTCGTCGAAGCGGCAAACCCGCTCGACCCTGTGCCCTCGGCCCTGCTGGCCCGGGCGCAGGCGTTGCAGGCGGAGACCTATGCGCCCGAGAATAACCACGCGCTCCCGACCGAGGCGCTGGCGGCCCCCGACATCCGCTTTTTCGCCGCCCGCGAGGGGGACGAGGTGCTGGGTGTCGGCGCGCTGGCTGTGCGCGACGGTTATGGAGAAGTGAAGGCAATGTTCACGACCGACGCCGCGCGTGGCAAAGGCGTCGGCGCTGCGCTTCTCCGTATGATCGAAGACACGGCACGCGAAGAAAAGCTGCCCGTCCTGCACCTTGAAACCGGCGAAGAACTCGCCGCCGCCGTGCGCCTGTATGAACGCCACGGGTTCAAACGCTCAGGCGCATTCGGCGACTATCAGGACGACGGGATCAGCCTGTTCATGACCAAGGTTCTCGACTGATGCACCTGCTCGCCGCGACCCCCGGCCAGATCGACGACGGGAAAGAGGCTGTCGACCTGGGCCAGACCCCCGCCGATGTGGTGTTCATCTCGGCCGCGGATACCGAGCTTGCGGCGCTGTCCGAAGCGCGGGGCGAGATGGCCGCGCCGCCCGCCCTGCGGCTTGCGAACCTGACCCATCTCAATCACCCGATGTCGGTGGACCTGCATATCGACGATTGCGCAAAGCAGTCCCGTCTGGTGATCGCCCGCGTCCTTGGCGGCACCGGCTATTGGCGTTACGGGGCCGAGCAATACGCGGCCCATATGGCCGAGGCGGGCGTGCCCCTTGCGCTCCTGCCCGGCGACGACAAGCCCGACGCGGAACTCGCGGCGCTTTCGACGGTCTCGGATGAGGATTACGCCGCGCTCTGGGCCTATCTCGTCGAGGGCGGGCCGCAGAACGCGGCCAATTTCCTGAGTTACGCCGCAGCCATGCTCGACGGTGGCGAGAAACCTGCCCCTGCCAGCCCGCTCCTGCGCGCGGGCGTCTACTGGCCCGGCGCGGGGGTCTCGGACCTCGCCACCATCCGCGAGATGTGGACCCCGGACGCGCCCGTCGTGCCGATGGTGTTCTACCGCGCGCTGGTGCAGGGCGCGGGACTGAACCCGATCAACCGGATGGTCAAGGCGCTCCTGCGTCAGGGCCTCAACCCGCTCCCCGTCTTCGTCGCCTCGCTGAAAGACCCGGTGTCCACGGCGACGCTCGAACACCTGTTCGGGGAAGCCTCGCCCAGCGTCATCCTGAACGCCACCTCGTTCGCGGTCGGCAGCCCGCATCAAGGTGACGACAGCCCCGAGAACCCGCTCGCCATGCCAGCGGCCAACGCGGCCCCCGTGTTCCAGGTCGTCCTGTCCGCCAGCTCCGAGGAGGCATGGGCCGAGGGGCTCAACGGCCTCTCCGCTCGCGACATCGCGATGAACGTGGCCTTGCCCGAGGTCGACGGGCGGGTGCTGACGCGCGCGATCAGCTTCAAGGGCGAGGCGTATTACGACGACGCCACCCAATGCGCCATCGCCACCTACCGCGCACAGGGCGACCGGATCGACTTCGTCGCGCGCCTCGCCGCCAACTGGGCGACCCTGCGCACTACGCCCACGCCCAAGCGCCGCGTCGCGCTGGTGCTGGCCAACTACCCCAACAAGGACGGGCGGCTGGCGAACGGCGTCGGCCTCGACACCCCCGCCGCCACCGTCCACACGCTGAGCCTGCTCGCTGACGCTGGCTACCACGTCCAAAACGCCCCTGCCGACAGCGACACCCTCATGCAGGCGATCATGGCCGGCCCGACCAACTGGCTCACCGACCGCCACGACCGCGCCGGTGGCGTCGACCTGAGCATGGCCGACTACCAGATCGCCTATGGCCAGCTTCCGTGGGAGGTCCGCCAGAGGATCGAAGAGCGTTGGGGCAAACCCGAGGCGGACCCGTTCTTCGAACCCGGCGCGGTCGATTGCGGGCGGTTCAAGCTGTCGGTCCTGACCTTCGGCAACGTGGTCGTCGGCCTGCAACCGGCGCGCGGCTACAACATCGACCCGACCGAAAGCTACCATTCGCCCGATCTGGTCCCGCCGCACAATTACCTCGCGTTCTACATCTGGCTGCGCGATGTCCACCGGGCGAACGCGATCGTCCACATGGGCAAGCACGGCAACCTCGAATGGCTCCCGGGCAAGGCGCTGGCCCTGTCCGAGACCTGCCTGCCCGAGGCGGTCCTCGGCCCCATGCCCCACATCTACCCGTTCATCGTGAACGATCCCGGCGAAGGCACGCAGGCCAAGCGGCGCACACAGGCGGTCATTATCGACCACCTGACCCCGCCGCTCATCCGCGCCGACACCTATGGCCCGCTCAAGGATCTCGAAGCGCTCGTGGACGAGTATTACGAGGCCGCGGGCGTCGACCCGCGCCGCATCGACCACCTGCGCCGCGAGATCCTGTCGCTCACCGCCGCCACCGGGCTCGATGCCGACGTCGGCATGGCGGGCGAGGATGAGGACACCGACCTCGCCAAGCTCGACGCCTATCTTTGCGAGTTGAAAGAGGCGCAGATCCGCGACGGCCTGCATGTCTTCGGCCAGTCGCCAGAGGGCCGCCTCCAGCGCGACCTCGTCCAAGCCCTCGTCCGTGTCCCGCGCGGAGACGGCAAAGGCCCCAACGCCTCGCTCATCCGTGCGCTCGCCGCAGACTTCGCCATGCGTTTCGACCCGCTCGACTGCGACATGGCGGCCGTGTGGGACGGCCCCCGCCCCGAGGCGCTGACCGGCGGCACATGGCGCACGAACGGCGACACGGTGGAGCGGCTGGAGGACTTCGCCGCCCGCCTCATCAACGGCGAAGAGGTCCCGCCGGGACCGATGAGCGGCGCCGTGATGGACGAGATCGCCACCACCGTCCGCCCCGCCGTCGCCACCTGCGGCCCGAACGAGGGCGCGGGTCTCCTCACCGCCCTGGACGGCCGGTTCGTCGCCCCCAAACCCTCCGGCGCGCCCACGCGCGGGCGGCTCGACACGCTGCCCACGGGGGGCAACTTCTTCTCCGTCGACAGCCGCTCGGTTCCCACCCCCACCGCCTGGGCGCTGGGATGGAAATCCGCGAGCCTGCTCATCGATAAATACCTGCAAACGAACGGCGACTGGCCTCGCACCATGCTGGTCACGGCCTGGGGCACGGCGAACATGCGCACCGGCGGCGACGACATCGCTCAAGCGCTGGCTCTCATGGGCGTGAAACCGACGTGGGACACCGCGAACCGCCGCGTCACCGGCTTCGAGATCATCCCATCGACCGCCTTGGGCCGCCCGCGCGTGGACGTCACGCTGCGCGTCTCCGGCTTCTTCCGCGACGCTTTCCCCTCGCTCATCGCTCTGGTCGACAGCGCGGCCCGGGCCGTCCAAAAGCTCGACGAACCGGACGAGGACAACCCCGCCGCCGCCCGCGCACGCTCAGGCGAAGCCCAATCCCGCGTCTACGGCTCGAAACCGGGCGCCTATGGCGCTGGTCTGCAAGCCATGATCGACGAGAAGCTGTGGGAGCGGAAAGCCGACCTCGCCGCCGCCTATCTCGACTGGGGCGGCTACGCCTATGGCGCCGACGCCACCGGCACCCGCGACCGCGAAGGGCTGGAGCAACGCCTGAGCCAGACCGAGGCAATCATCCAGAACCAGGACAACCGCGAACACGACCTCTTGGACAGCGACGACTACTACCAGTTCGAAGGGGGTGCCGCGGCGGCCGTCTCGACCCTTCAGGGCCGCGACCGCCCGATCTATCACAACGACCACTCGCGCCCCGAACGCCCGGTGATCCGCACGCTGGACGAGGAAATCGGCCGCGTCGTCCGCTCGCGTGTCGTGAACCCCAAGTGGATCGAGGGGGTCAAACGCCACGGCTACAAGGGCGCGTTCGAAATCGCGGCCACGGTCGATTACCTCTTTGCCTTCGCCGCCACCACGGGCGCTGTGAAAAGCCACCACTTCGACCTCGTCCACGCGGCCTTTCTCGAAGACGAAGACACCCGCGCCTTCATCGAACGCCACAACGCGCCGGCCTTGGCCGAGATCGCGCAACGTCTGGCCGAGGCGATGGAGCGCGGCCTCTGGACCCCGCGCGCCAACTCCGCCCGCGCGCTGATCGAGGCGCTTGCGTGATCCGCAACCTCGCGTCCGACGACGCGGCGCTGCCTGCGGTCCTGACCCTGATCCATGATGCCTTCGCCGACGTCCCGGACTCCCCGGCCGCGACCCTGACCCCGGCGGGACTGGCCGACAAGATCGCCCAGGGCCCGGCACTGGTGGTGGAACAGAACGGCGCCCCCGTCGCCTGCGTCTTCGCCCGGCCGTCCCGCGACGTGCCCGGCGCGCTCTATTTCGGAACCCTCGCCGTGGCGTCGACCGCACGACGTCACGGTCTCGCCCGTCGTCTTGTCGAGGCGCTCGACACCCATGCGAAAACCGAGGGCTTCTCCGGCCTCACGCTGGAAACATGGGCGGGCCACGACCACCTGATCCGCCTCTATGATGCGTTGGGGTTCGACCTGTCCCCCGGCACTGGCGAGACCGTCATCATGACACGGCTCTTCGGCAGCACCAGACCGCGCCGGTTCTCGCAGGCCGACAATCCGGACCCGCTCATGACCCTCATCCGCGAAAGCTTTGCCTATATGGAGGGCCTGATCGACCCGCCATCCTCGATGACCCGGCTCACGCCCGACAGCATCCGCGCGCATCTCGCCACAGGCGAGATCTGGATCATCGGCCCGGCAACCGCGCCTGAGGCCTGCGTCTTCCTCACCCCGGACACCCCCGCGCTGTATCTCGGCAAACTCGCCGTGACGTCCCGGGCCAGAAACCGGGGCCTTGCCCGCGCACTCGTCACGCACGCCGCGACCCGCGCGCGCACACTTGGCTTCGACCGCCTGAGGCTCCAGTCCCGGATCGAACTGACCGAAAACCACGCCACCTTTCGCCACCTCGGCTTCACCAAGACGGCGGCCACTGCCCATCCGGGTTACAGCCGCGCAACCTCGATCACCTTCGAGAAACGGCTCTAGGGCTTCTTCGGTCCGAAAATACCTCCGCCGGAGGCACCCGCTCATATCTGCCAAAGGCGGATATGAGCTGACAAAGCGCCGCGCCTCGCGCGGCCCCTGTCGGACACGTCAGCCACAGGCGAGCCGCGCGGTCACGACGGCCTGATCGCCCTTGAGTGTGCCCTGCCACACGCGGCACCCCGTGGCCCGCTCGATCGCCACCTCGGCGCGCGCGAGCACGACCGACAGCCGGGGCAGCGCCTCGGGCGAGATGCGGATCACCTCGACCCGGTCGCCATTGCGCCAGACCGAAAACCGGCTGGTTTCGACCGTCACCTCGACATGGGGCGAATCCATGAACCGGGGGCTCGGGCTGTTGCAGGCCGCGAGGGCCGCACAGGCCAGGAAAACAAATGATCTCATGGCCCGACCAAAACCGAACCCGGTTAACAGAAGGTTAACCTTGGCCCTGCAACACCTTGTCGCACTGCAAGCCCGCGATCGTTTCGATTACAACGTATGCGGAAAATCGAATATGAAAGGAAGCGAACCATGCACTCCAACCGTCCGGCGGACAGCTACTCGCCGCTCTACTTCCTTGCCTCCGTCGGCGCCGGTGGCCTGTCGGTCACGTTCTTCATGTACCTGATGTTCTGGGTGCCCCATCCGGGCCGCCCGGTCCCGATTTTCGAGGATATCGCGGCTGCCTGGTCCACCGGCGGGGCCGGGCTCAGAACCGCCATCGTCATCGCGATGGCCGGCATTGCGGTCTTTGCGTTCATCAATCTTCAAAAGCTGCTGTGGAACATCGCGGCCTTCACCCGTTTCAAGACGACGGAAGGGTATGAGACACTGCGCAACTCCAATGCCGAGACCACGCTCCTCGCCTATCCGCTGGCCCTCGCCATGTCCGTGAACGGGCTCTTCATCGTGGGCCTCGTCTTCATCCCCGGCCTCTGGAGCGTGGTCGAATATCTCTTCCCCTTCGCCATGGCCGCCTTCCTCGCCATCGGGATCTTCGCGCTCTCGACCATCGGCGACTTCCTCGGGCGCGTGCTGACCAAGGGCGGGCTGTTCGACGTGACCGCCCACAATTCCTTCGCCCAGCTCCTGCCGACCTTCGCGCTGGCGATGGTGGCCGTGGGCCTCGCCGCCCCTGCCGCCATGTCGGGCAACAGCCTGGTTGTCGGCGTTTCGCTCGTCGGCTCGACCTTCTTTTCGACCGTGGCGATCGTCTATGCCGCCGTGGCACTGGTCACGGCCTTCAACTCGATGCTGCACTACGGCACGGCCCGGGAAAGCGCCCCGACGCTGATGATCCTGATCCCGCTGATGACCATCCTCGGCATCATGTTCCTGCGTCAGGATCACGGCCTCCACACCACGTTCGAGGCGCACAAGACGCCCGCCGAGACCATGATGTTTCTCGCCCGCCTCGTGTCGGTGCAGGTGATGTTCCTCGGCCTTGGTCTCGTCGTGCTCAAGCGTGAGGCGTATTTCAAGGATTTCGTCTTCGGCACCAAGACCTCCCCCGGCTCCTATGCGCTGGTCTGTCCGGGTGTGGCGCTGTCGGTGCTGACCCAGTTCTTCCTGCACAAGGGGCTGGTCGCGGCCGGGATCGTGGACAAGTTCTCGGTTGCCTACTGGGTCATCGTGGCCATCGCGCTTGCCTTCCAGTGGTCGATGGTCTGGCTGGTGTTCCGCCTGAACCGTCAGCATTTCGCCAAGGCCCCGGGCGCGGCCGTGCCTGCCGAGTGATACGACCCGACGTCCCTGAGGCGGGGTGGGCCGCTGGCCTGTCCCGCCTCGCATGAGCGGTTGCGCTCGCCCCCGCCGCCGCTACCATCGCCGGACGCGCGAACGGGGACCCGATGATCCGAGCCATTGCCATCCTTCTGGGCTTTCAACTCGCCGGTGAGGTCACCGCGCGGGCGCTGGGCCTCAGTCTGCCGGGCCCGGTCCTCGGCTTCGCCGCGCTGTTCGTCGCCTTCCTCGTCTGGCCGCCGCTCCATGCGATGCTGGCGGAGACCGCACGCGGCCTGCTGGCCCATCTGTCGCTCCTTTTCGTGCCGGCGGGTGTGGGGGTGGTGGGCCATATCTCCAGCCTTGGCGCGCAAAGCGCCGCCGTCCTCGCCGCCATCATCGCCTCGACCGCGCTGGCCATCGCCGTGGGCGCGGGCACCTTCGTTCTCGTGGACCGGGCCACGCGGCGATGACCGATTTCGCCGATATCTGGTCCTACCTCGCGCAGGGTCCGCTCCTGTGGCTGACCGCGACGCTGATCGCCTACCTCGTCGGCGCTTGGCTGCAAAAGGTGTCCGGCACGAAACCCTGGGTGAACCCGGTGCTGATCGCCGTCGCGCTCCTCGCGGGCGTGCTGACCGTGAGCGGCACGGCGTATGAGACCTATTTCGAGGGCGCGCAGTTCGTCCACTTCATGCTCGGCCCCGCGACCGTCGCGCTGGCGATCCCGCTTTACGACAACCGCGCGCTGATCCGCGCCTCGGCGCTCCCGATGCTGGCTGCCCTCGTGGCCGGATCACTTACCGCGATCCTGTCGGCGCTCGCCATCGCCCGCGCGCTGGGGGTGAGCGGCGATGTCCTGATCTCGCTGGCCCCGAAATCCGCGACCGCCCCCGTGGCGCTGGGCGTGGCCGAGGCGATCGGCGGCTCGCCCACCCTGACCGCCGTGCTCGTCATCCTCACCGGCATTACCGGGGCTGTCATCGCCGCGCCCATCCTGAACCTGCTTCGCATCCGCGACGACCGGGCGCGCGGCTTCGCGCTCGGCACGGCCAGCCACGGCATCGGCACCGCCCGCGCGTTTCAGGAAAGCCAGACCTCGGGCGCCTTTTCCGGCGTCGCGATGGGGCTCAACGCCATCCTGACGGCGCTGATCGCGCCCGTCATCATCCGCCTGTTCACCTGAAGGAGGTCCACATGACCGACGACACCGACCGCCACGCCCAGAAAATGGCCAAGAAGAAGGCCGCGCGGGACAAGATCATGGCCACCAAGACCGAGGAAAAGGGGCTCATCATCGTCCATACCGGCAAGGGCAAGGGGAAATCCTCCTCCGCCTTCGGCATGGTCTTTCGCGCCATCGCGCACAAGATGCCCTCGGCCGTCGTCCAGTTCATCAAGGGCGGCATGGGCACCGGCGAGCGTGACCTGATCGAAGGCCACTTCTCGGACCTGTGCCAGTTCTACACCATGGGCGAGGGCTTTACCTGGGAAACGCAGGACAAGTCGCGCGACATCGAAATGGCGCAGGCCGCGTGGGAGAAATCGAAAGAGCTGATCCGTGACCCGAACATCCGCCTCGTCCTGCTCGACGAGATCAACATCGCGCTGCGCTACGACTACATCGACATCGACGAGGTGGTGACCTTCCTTGTCGAGGAAAAGCCGGACATGACACATGTGATCCTGACGGGTCGCAACGCCAAGGACGACCTGATCGAGATCGCGGACCTCGTGACCGAGATGGAACTCATCAAGCACCCGTTCCGCTCGGGCGTGAAAGCACAGGCGGGCGTCGAATACTGAAGAACCGGCGCTCGCCGTAGGTTTCGCCGCGAAACCAATGGGTTACAGGAAATCCGGTTAAGCCGGCGCGCGCGCCGCTCACCTCTCGACCAACGTGGGCTCTTCTCTGTTCTTGAAATACTTTCGGGGGGAACGCGGCGCAGCCGCGTGGGGGGCAGACGGCCCCCCTCCGCCCCCGCCATCCGGCGCCACGCAGGTCATGGGCGCCACCGCGACGGGGCGCAGCCCCGGCGCAAACCCTCTGCTGACGCAGCGTTGGGGAGTGACAGGGCAACCTCCCGCCCTATCCTCACGCGGATCAAAGGGAGGCCCCACATGACCCAGTATCCGCACCTGCTCGCCCCGCTCGACCTCGGCTTCACGACGCTGAAGAACCGCGTGCTCATGGGCTCCATGCACACCGGGCTCGAGGAGCGCGGGGACTGGAACCGGGTCGCGGAATACTACGCGGCGCGGGCGCGCGGCGGGGCCGCGCTGATGGTCACGGGCGGCATCGCGCCATCGGACGAGGGCGGCGTGTTTCCGGGGGCGGCGGGGCTCTACACGCCCGAGGATATCGCCAACCACAAGGTCGTCACCGACCGGGTGCATGACGCGGGCGGCAAGATCGCCATGCAGATCCTCCATGCCGGCCGCTATGCTTACGGGCCGAACTGCGTCTCGGCCAGCCCGGTCAAATCCCCGATCTCGCCCTTTCCGCCCAAGGAGCTGGACGAGGAGGGGATCGAGAAACAGATCGCCGATTTCGTGACCTCCGCCACCCGCGCCCGCGAGGCGGGCTATGACGGGGTCGAGATCATGGGGTCCGAAGGCTATTTCATAAACCAGTTCATCGTTACCCACACCAACAAGCGCGAGGATCGCTGGGGCGGGTCGTACGAGAACCGCATCCGCCTGCCCATCGAGATCGTGCGCCGCGTGCGCGAGGCCGTGGGCGAGGATTTCATCATCATCTACCGCCTGTCGATGATCGACCTCGTCCCCGAGGGCTCCACCTTCGACGAGGTGGTCCAACTGGCGCAGGAGATCGAGAAAGCGGGCGCGACGATCATCAACACCGGCATCGGCTGGCACGAGGCGCGGGTGCCGACCATCGCGACCAGCGTGCCGCGCGCGGGCTGGGCCTGGGTGACGCAAAAGCTGATGGGCAAGGTGTCGATCCCGGTCATCACCTCGAACCGGATCAACACGCCGGAGGTGGCCGAGGAGCTGTTGTCCGAGGGCGCCGCCGACATTGTGTCGATGGCGCGCCCCTTCCTTGCGGACGCCGATTTCGTGGTGAAGGCGGCCGAGGACCGGGCGGACGAGATCGCGCCCTGCATCGCTTGCAACCAGGCCTGTCTCGACCATACCTTCTCGGGCAAGATGACCTCCTGCCTCGTGAACCCGCGCGCCTGTCATGAAACCGAACTGGTGGTGGAGCCTGCGAGCACGCTGAAGTCCATCGCCGTCGTGGGCGCGGGGCCTGCGGGTCTGTCGGCCGCCCTGACCGCTGCCGAACGGGGCCACAAGGTCACGCTTTTTGACAAGGCCGACCGGATCGGCGGGCAGCTTCACATGGCCGCCGCGATCCCCGGCAAGGAAGAATTCATCGGGCTGATCGAGTGGTTCAAGACGATGGTTGCCAAATGGCAGATCGAGACGCGGCTGGGGGCCGTGGCGACCGCCGATGACCTTGCGGATTTCGACGAAGTGATCGTCGCGACGGGCGTGATCCCGCGCGATCCGGAGATCGTGGGGCAGGACGGCGAGAACGTGCTGTCCTATATCGACGTGCTCCTGAACAAGGCCCCGGTGGGCGACCGGGTCGCGATCGTCGGCGCGGGGGGCATCGGCTTCGACGTGGCCGAGTTCCTGACCCATCAGGGTGAGAGCCCGACCCTGAACCTCGACCTCTGGCGCGAGGAATGGGGCGTGGCCGATCCGGCCGAGGCGGTCGGCGGGCTCGACCCCGAGGGGCCGAACCCCGCGCCGTCACCGCGACAGGTCACGCTGATGCAGCGCAAGGCCAAGGCGCTGGGCAAGGGGTTGGGCAAGACGACCGGCTGGATCCACCGTGCGAGCCTCAAGATGAAGGGGGTCGAGATGGTGGGCGGCGTGAATTACGAGCGTATCGACGCCGAGGGGCTTCATGTCTCAAGCGGCGAAACCCGCGAAGACCCGCGCGTGGTCGCGGCGGATACCATCGTGCTGTGCGCCGGGCAGGTGAGTGAACGCAGCCTTGCCGATGCGCTCGCTGAACGCGGCGTGACTGCGCATGTCATCGGCGGGGCTGACGTGGCCGCCGAGCTTGACGCCAAGCGCGCCATCGATCAGGGCACCCGGCTGGCCGCGTCGCTTTAGACCGGGCGGGTGCGCAGGAACAGGTAGAGCGGGAAGCCGCAGCTCACACCGATGAACAGCGCGGCGGGGATCGCGAGGAGCGCGGACCAGTTCCGGCGCACAGCGGTTTCCGCGATGATCCAGATGGTGAGCGTGAGCCCGGCGATCATCAGGTCGATGGCCATGCCGGTCACCGCCGGGCCGCGCGTCCACTCCGCGAAGAGACCGCCGAAGCTGGCCCCCTCGCTCGTGAGGTATGTCAGGAAATGCCACATCGGCCAGATGGCTCCGACGATGGCGAGGGCGAGGTATGTGAGGCGCAATACAGACATGACCCGATTACGGCACCGGGACGCGTCTGGATGCAAGAGATTTGGCCGGGGCCGCCCTTATCCGAGCGCGGAGCGCCACCGGGCGATCTGTTCGCGCACCCGGACCGGGGCCGTGCCACCGTAGGAGGTGCGCGAGGCGACCGAGGCATCGACGGTCAGCACGTCGAACACGCCCTCGGTAATCCCCTCATGGACGCTGCGCATATCGTCGAGCGTCAGGTCCGGCAGGTCGCAGCCCTTGCCCTCGGCCATCGCGACGAGGGAGCCCGTGACATGGTGGGCATCGCGGAAGGGCAGGCCCAGCTCGCGCACCAGCCAGTCGGCGAGGTCGGTGGCGGTCGAGAAGCCGGAGGACGCGGCGGCGGCGAGCGCGTCACGGTTCGCGGTCAGGTCGGACACCATCCCGGTCATCGCCGCGAGCGAGAGCATGAGCGTGTCGGCGGCGTCGAACACCTGTTCCTTGTCTTCCTGCATGTCCTTGGAATAGGCGAGCGGCAGGCCCTTCATCACCGTGAACAGCGCGACCATCGCGCCCATGATCCGCCCGATCTTGGCGCGGATCAGTTCGGCGGCGTCGGGGTTCTTCTTCTGCGGCATGATCGAGGAGCCGGTGGAGAAGCGGTCGCTCATCGTCACGAAGCGGAACTGGGCGGAGGACCAGATCACCAGCTCTTCGGAAAAGCGCGACAGGTGCATGGCGCAGATCGTGGCGCAGGACAGGAATTCCAGCGCGTGATCGCGGTCCGACACGGCGTCGAGCGAGTTGGCCATCGGGCGGTCGAAGCCGAGCGCCTCGGCGGTCATGTGGCGGTCGATGGCAAACCCGGTCCCGGCGAGCGCGGCGGCCCCGAGGGGGGATTCGTTCATCCGGCGGCGGGCATCCTCGAACCGGGACTTGTCGCGCCCGAACATCTCGACATAGGCCATCATGTGATGACCCCATGTCACCGGTTGCGCGGTTTGCAGGTGGGTAAAGCCGGGCATGACCCAGTCGGCCCCCGCCTCGGCCTGATCGAGAAAGGCGCGGATGAGGGCGTCGAGGCCGTCGATGGCCGCGTCGAGCTGATCGCGCACCCAGAGGCGGAAATCCGTCGCCACCTGATCGTTGCGCGAGCGCGCGGTATGCAGACGCCCGGCGGGTTCCCCGATCAGCTCTTTCAGCCGGGCTTCCACGTTCATGTGGATGTCCTCCAGCGCGGTCGAGTAGGCGAACGCGCCGTTCTCGATTTCTGACAGAACCGTGAGGAGGCCTTCCCGGATCGCTTCCGCATCGTTATCCGTAATGATGCCCGTGGTCGCGAGCATCGCGGCATGGGCACGAGAGCCGGTGATGTCCTGGGGGGCCAGCCGCTTGTCGTAGCCGATCGACGCATTGATCGCTTCCATGATCGCGTCAGGGCCTGCGGCAAAGCGTCCGCCCCACATGGCGTTAGCGGTTTTTTTGTTGTTGTCTGTCATGGCCGGGAGCCTCGGAGAACCTGATGAATATTCGCAAGCTGCTATACGCGGCCCTCCTTCTGGGTGCAAACGCCGCCTTCGCCGACATGGCCGAGATCGAGGCGCTTAAGGACGGCGACATGAAAAAGCTCATGTTCTCGTCCGAACCGTCACCGGCGGGGCAGGCGACGTTCACCGATACCGAGGGCAACGAGGTGTCGCTCGCCGATTATCGCGGGAAGGTCGTTCTGTTGAACTTCTGGGCGACTTGGTGCGCGCCCTGTCGGCATGAAATGCCCATGCTCGATGCGTTGCAGGCGGAATACGGCGGCGACGATTTCGCGGTCGTGACCGTGGCCACGGGTCGCAACAAGGAAATGGCGATCAAGAAGTTTTTCGAGGAGGTCGGGGTCGAGAACCTGCCGATCCTCATGGACCCGAAACAGGGGCTTGCGCGCGAGATGGGGGTCATGGGCCTTCCGGTCACGGTGCTGCTCGACCGCGAGGGCAACGAGATCGCGCGCCTCATGGGGGATGCCGACTGGTCGTCTGAAAGTGCAATGGCCATCGTTTCGGCCCTGATCGCGGAGGATGGCGGCGCCTGAGGGCGCGGTTTCCGTCGCGCCAAGATTGACAGCGGCGCGCGCCCCGGCTTCCCTGTGATCCGGAGGAGACCCCCATGCCGCTCTGGCTTCTAGGCATCATCGTCGTTGTCGGGCTGACCGCCATCTGGCTGGTCATGCGGGTCTATGGTTTCGACCGCCCGCTCACGCTGACCCATGAGGTCGTGGCGCAGGAATTCGCCGTCGACAACCCCGGCCTGACGCCCGAGGACATACACCTCGCCAAATCCGGACAATCGGCGCTCGTCCATGCCGGTGGATCGACCTATGTGCTCTGGGTCATGGGGCAGGACGTGGCGACCCATGACCTTGCCAAGGCGCGCGTCAGCGACGCGGAGAGCGGGCTGACCCTGCGCCTGCCGGACTTCGCCGCGCCGCGGGTGACGCTGACCCTGACCGAGGACGAGAAGGCCCGGTGGAAACCGATGATCGAGGAGGCCGTCTGATGGATCTGTCGCAGCTCACCTATCCGGACGTGATCTCGCTCGCCGTGCCATTCTTTGTCGCTGCGATCCTGATCGAGGTGACGTGGATCTTCGTCAAGCACAGGGGCGGGCGCTATGAGGCGCGCGACGCGATGACGAGCCTTGCGATGGGCGTGGGCAACGTGGCCTCGGGCATCCTTCTGGGCTTCATCACCTTCGGCTTCTTCATGTGGTTGTGGGAAATCACGCCGGTCGACCTTGGCACCGCCTGGTGGGTCGTGGCGCTGTGCTTCGTGCTGGATGACCTGCGCTACTACTGGGTTCATCGCTTCGGCCACCGGGTGCGCTGGGTCTGGGCGAGCCATGTGAACCATCATTCGAGCCAGCACTACAACCTCACCACGGCGCTCAGGCAGACGTGGACGGGCACCTTCACCTTCATGATGATTGTGCGCGCGCCGCTGGTCCTGCTTGGGTTTCACCCGGCAATGATCCTGTTCGTGGGCGGTCTGAACCTGATCTATCAGTTCTGGATTCACACCGAAGCGATCAACAAGATGCCGCGCTGGTTCGAGGCGGTGATGAACACGCCATCGCATCACCGGGTGCATCACGGGCGCAATCCGCGCTATCTCGACGCCAATTACGCCGGTGTCTTCATCATCTGGGACAAGCTCTTCGGCACCTTCGTGCCGGAGCTGGAGGAGGACCGGCCCGACTATGGCCTCGTCCACAATATCGGGACGTTCAATCCGCTCCGGGTGGCATTCCATGAATGGGTCGCCATTTTCCGCGATTGGCGTCAGCCGGGTCTGACGCTCTGGGACCGCCTGCGCTATGCCGTTATGCCGCCGGGCTGGCGCCATGACGGGAGCGGGGGCGGGTCCGAGCGGCTCAAGGCCGAGTATGTCGAGGCGCATCCCGAAGCCCGGGGCACGCCGGGCTTCGAGCGGTTCTAAGGGCGCATCAGGCGAAGGCTGCGTCCTCCGCCTCCCGCCACGTCCAGGCGAGATAGCCGATGTAGAGCAGCGCCAGCACCTCGATCGAGGCGAGGAAGATGTAGTGGGGCGAGAGCGATCCGCCGCCCACCACGAACAGGATCGTCACCACCACCGCGGCGAGGTTGGCGATCCGGCTTGCCCGTGGGGCGAGAGCGCGGGTCAGGAAAATCATCGCGATGCCGACCTCGATGAACACGGCGGCGAGCACGAGGAACATCGGGGTGATCGTAACGCCCTCGATCGTGCCGGTGGAAAGCTGCGCGACGGTGCCGGGATAGAAGATCGAAAGGATGTCGGCGAAAATCATGTTCAGGAGGACGACGACCCAGAGGGTCGAAATCTTGGCGGGCAGGGTCATGGGATGGGTCCGTTCTGTGGTTCAAGGAAAAACATACGGTGTATGTTTGTGCGGAAAGACGTAAATATACACTGTATGTTTGTCAAGCCGTGTGACGATGCCTAAAGGTGTGCCATGAGCCCCGCGTCAAAACCCCCGCAACGCCGGACCCTCACGACCGACAAGGTCGTGGCAGAGGCGATGCGGCTTGCGGATGCCGAGGGGCTGGAGGGACTGTCGATGCGCCGTCTTGCGGGGGCGCTGGGGGTCACGCCCATGTCGCTTTACAACCATGTCGCGGGCAAGGAAGAGCTGCTCGACGCAATGGTGGACGCGGTCGTGGCGCAGATCGACAGCCCTGAGATCGACGGGGACTGGCGCGCGATGATGCGCCGTCGGGCACTGTCGATGCGGGAGGTGCTGATGCGCCACCGCTGGGCGTCGATCCCACTGATCAGCCGGATGACCTCGGGCGCGGCGATCCTGCGCGACACGAACGCGACGCTTGGCTGCCTTGTCACGGCGGGGTTCACCTATCCCCAGGCGGACTGGGCGCGCAACGCGATCGACAATCATGTCTATGGCTATGCGTTCCAGGAGGTGAATTACCCGGTAGACCCCGAGGGCTACAAGGCCGCCGCGTCACGATTCCTGCCGCGCATTCCGGCGAGCGAGTATCCGTTCCTTCACGAAGCAGCCCGGCAGATCGCGGAAGCGCGGTATGACGGGATCACCCGGTTCGAGTTCGGGCTGGACCTGATCCTCGACGGGCTGGAGGCGTGGAAGGACGCCGAGTGACCCGGCTTACGCGCCGGACGCCGTCCGCAGGTTTCCCATCAACTCGCCCAGGAACCTGACCGACGCCTCGTTCTTCAACCGCCCGTCGTCGTCGAAGGCGTCCTTGGAGTTGCCGATGAACACTTCGGGTCCATAGACGAGGTGGGGGCGGAAGGGCATCATGCACAGGATCAGGTTGTGCATCGCGCGCGCGCCGCCGGAAATGCCGGACGACGCGGCGATAAGCGACACGGGCTTGTCGCGCCAGACGTTGCCGTCGCAGCGCGACACCCAGTCGAGCGCGTTCTTGAGCACGCCGGGGATGTTCTTGTTGTACTCGGGCGTGGAGATCACCACAGCATCCGCTGCCGCGATCTGGTCGTTCAGCCGGAGCACCGCCTCGGGGATGCCGGGGCCATCCTGGATGTCCTGGTTGAAGGCCGGGAAGTCGATGTCGGCCTCGACATAATCGCAGGGGCCGAAGGTCCGCGCGGCCTCTTTCAGCAGCAGGCGGTTGGTCGAGGCTTTGCGTAGGGCACCGGCGATGCCGAGCAGGATGGGATCGGACATGGAAACTCCTATGACTGCCGTCTTGGTAGAAAACGTCGCGCCCGGTGGGAAGGATCAATCGCCGGGCCGAAGAGGTTGCGGACCGCTCGGTGTGATCCGCCGGGAAGCCGAGGCGCGTCCATCTTCTTCGGTCCGGAAATACCTCGGAGGTGCGGGGGCAGAGCCCCCCGCGGGGCAGGCCTCAGGTCGTCTCGACACAGTGACGCCGGAATGCCCGCTTTAGCATATCCAGTTCGGCGCGCAAAAGCTCCATCTCGGCGCGGAAATCCTCATCCAGCGGCTGACCGGTGACGACCGTGAAGCTTGCGAGCCGGTCGCCTGTTGCGGCGTGGGCGATGATGAAAGTCTGCACCCCTTCCGACAGAAGCTCGGGCGGGATCGGGACCGAGACGCGGAACTGCCCCTCGACCTGGGGGTCTTCACGCAGGGTGGCCCCTTCGATGTCCTGCCCGTTGTGGGTGACGGTGATGTCCGGCGGCGTCGCGGCGCCCGTGAGCACGCCTTCCCAGATGCCAGCTTGAATCCGTGTCTTGGTCAGCACGAGTTCGGCCATGTCACACCTCCGAGCGTGGGCGGCGCGAGAAGTTCACGTCGCGCAGCATCACCTGATTCATTTCCGGCCCCTCGAAGATCAGATCGACCCACGCCCGCTCCACCCGCTTTTCGTTGAGCTTGGTGTAGGCGAGGTCGAAGTCCACCGAAAGCTCGGTGTCCGACAGCGGCAGCTCGCGCACCATCTGTTCGGTGTTGGGGCCGTGCTGGATGTTGAGCCGGGCGAAGATTTCCAGCGGCTTCTCGGTCTCGACCACAGCGTTCATGCGGATCAGATGTTTGCGACCCAGCCCGCGCATGGCGCTGTCGGGCATTTCGACGACGAGCGACAGGAACGATCCGTCGAACTGGAACACATCCATGCGCAGGCCGAAGGGGGCGAGGTCGTCCTCGTGCGTGTTGCGCAGCTGGCGCACCGTCAGTTCGGAGATCCGGCAGTCATGGAAGATCGTCACCTCGTCCCCGAAGGTCGTCTTGCTCTCGACCTCGGCCTGTCCGGGCGGGAAGATCGGGCCGCGCCAAAGCTGCGGTCGCCACGACCAGTCGGAGTGGAGCGGCTTGGGAAACGAGTTGGAGCCGATGAGGGGCAGCGCCAGGCGACCATTGGAGACGAAGAGGAGCCGGTCGGTGACCTGCCGCAGCTCCAGCGCGCGCAGGCGCAGGCGGCGCAGCCCGTCCAGCCCCATCTGATCGGCGGCAGCGGCGATCCGGCGCCAGCGGCGCATCACCAGCCGGTGAAGCAGCGCGTCGAGAGGGCCAAAGGCGCGGTCAGGCATCGGTTATTGTTTACCCATTGTAAATAATCTCATCATCTACACCAGAATTATTGACCTAAAGCAAACGGTTGAGGAGGCCGCGCAGGCCTGGTGATGCCGCGCGCGGGGTGTCGTCCTGCCCGGCATCCGGGGCCGTTCCTGCCGGATTGGCCTCCCGCACCGCTTTGACGAAGGCGAGGGTGAGCGCCTTGCCCGTCGCCGCCGCGAGAGGGGCCTGTGCCGTGCCTGCGGCGGTGATCGTCACCAGCGCGCCGGACTGGACGAAGATCGCGCGCCAGTAGTCCTCGGACAGGTCGATGGTGCCGTCGTCGCGCACCCGCATGAGGATGAGGTTCGCGTCCCGCTCAAGCGACAGGATCTGCGCCCTGCCGGAGCCGCCGGACCGCGCGAGAGCGGCCTTGCCCGCATCCGACGACAGATGCGCCGCGAGGGCGGCGAGGTCGTCGCGACCCAACGCGCCGGCACCCGGAGCGACGGCGGCGGTCAGAACGGCCGGGGCTGCCGGGGCGGGGCCGCGCCCTTCGATGCCCTGACAGGTGCCGTAAAGGACGAAGGCGCCGCTGGGGGACTCGCGCCGCTGTGCCGGATCGGGGCAGAAACCGGAGGGCGCGACGAGCGTGAAGGTGCCGTTCAGCACGCGAAGCGCGCCACCGGATGACAGCCCACCCGCGCATCCCGCGAGCAGCGCCACCACGCAAATCACCCCGTATATCCGTTGCATCGCCTTGTCCCGAAAGCCCGCTGTCCCTTCCGGGATAGGGGCCGCCACAGGGCGATGCAAGCCATGCTTGTGACCCGGCGCACGTCCTTTATGCTCCGGTCCGAGAACGCGGAGCGAATGATGCAGGATTTCTGGGCCCCGGCCTTTCCCAAGGTGCAGATCTGGCGCACGACGCTGGGCCTGATCCTGTTGTTCGGGGCCTTTTTCGCCGGAACGGCGGGGGTGTTCCTGCTTGCGGCCCGGCTGATCGGGACAGATCCGGGCGCGATGCTCGGCGGCGGATCGCCCGCGGATGCATCGGTCTTTTTCGCGACGTTCATCGGCTTCCATGTGGGTCTGCTGATCGTTCTGCCGCTGTTGCACCGGCGGGGGTATTTCAGCTTGTTCGGCCCCACCCGCCGGCTCAACCTGCGCCACTTCGCCATCGGCACGGCCACGACCCTGTCGCTCGCCGCGCTGCTCTATGGCGTGATGTTCGTGGAGCGGGTCTTTCTGCCGGACGGGATGGAGCCGACGGTGCGCCAGATCCGTCCGGTGAGCGAGTGGGTCGTGTGGCTGTTGCCCGCCATCGCGCTGATCTTTTTCCAGACCTTCGCGGAGGAGGCGCTGTTTCGCGGCTACCTGCTCCAACAACTGCGCGCGCGGTTCCGGTCGGTGTTCATCTGGGCGGTGCTGCCGTCGCTGATCTTCGGGTTCCTGCATTTCGACGTCGCGACCTACGGCACGGTGAACGCGCTGGCCTATGTGGTGAACACGACGACGACGGGTATCCTGCTGTGCCTCATCACCATCCGCACCGGCAATCTCGGCGCGGCGGCGGGGCTGCACTTCGGCAACAACGCGGCGCTGATCGCCATCGGGATCGACGGCAACCTCGACGGCTTCTCTCTCTTCGTCGTGGGGATGGAACTGGGGTCCGGCTATACCGCCTGGTCGATCCTCAGCCAGACCGCCTTTACGCTCGTGCTGTTCACGCTCTGGTGGCTCTGGATGAACCGGCGGGACAAGATTGCAAAGGCGGGCGTGGCGGCATAGGTAGTGCCCGAATGAGCCAAGGATGACGCGATGAACTGGATCTCGAACTACGTCCGGCCCCGGATCAACTCGCTGTTTTCGCGGCGGGAGGTGCCCGAGAACCTGTGGATCAAGTGCCCGGAGTGCGGTTCCATGCTGTTCCACCGGGAGCTGTCGGACAACCTCAACGTCTGCACCAATTGCGATCACCACATGGCGATCACCCCGCGCGAGCGGTTCTCCAAGCTGTTCGATGGCGGCACCTTTACCGAAGTGAGCGTGCCCGCGCCGATCGAGGACCCGCTGAAGTTCAAGGATCAGAAGAAATATCCCGACCGAATGAAGATCGCCCAGAAGACCACGGGCGAGAAGGAAGCGATGCTCGTCGCCGAGGGCGAGATGGGGCGCACGCCCATCGTCGCGGCCTGTCAGGACTTCTCGTTCATGGGTGGGTCGATGGGCATGTATGTCGGCAATGCGATCATCGCGGCGGCCGAACGCGCGGTGGAGCTCAAGCGCCCGCTGATCCTGTTCTCCGCAGCCGGCGGCGCGCGGATGCAGGAGGGCATTCTGAGCCTCATGCAGATGCCGCGCACGACCGTGGCCGTCGACATGGTGAAGGAGGCGGGGCTTCCCTACATCGTGGTCCTGACGCACCCGACGACCGGGGGCGTGACCGCGTCTTACGCCATGCTGGGTGACGTGCAGATTTCCGAGCCCAACGCGCTTATCTGTTTTGCCGGGCCGCGCGTCATCGAACAGACCATCCGCGAGAAGCTGCCGGAGGGGTTCCAGCGGGCCGAATACCTGCTCGACCACGGGATGCTCGACCGGGTGACGCATCGCAACGACATGCGCGACGAGTTGATCACCATCGTTCGCATGATGCTGGGTCTCGGCCCGGCGGTGCGTGGCGACCTGCCCGCGCCGGAAAAGAAGCCGGCGCCCAAGCCCGACGCGACGCCTGACGCGAAACCCGAGGCGAAGCAGGACGCCAAGGCCGACGCGCCCAAGCCCGAGGCGAAGCCGAAGCCGGATGCGCCCAAGCCGGATGCGCAGAAGAAGACGCCCCCGCAGGAGGCCAAGAAAGCGTGAGCGAGGCAGGCTCGGACATCATCCTCGACCGGATGATGTCACTCCACCCCAAGATCATCGACCTGACGCTGGACCGCGTGTGGCGGCTTCTGGAGGCGCTGGACCATCCCGAGCGGCGTCTGCCGCCAGTGATCCATGTGGCCGGGACCAACGGCAAGGGCTCTACCCTAGCCATGATCCGCGCCGGGCTGGAGGGCGCGGGCAAGCGGGTCCATGTCTACACCTCGCCGCATCTTGCCCGGTTCCACGAACGCATCCGCCTTGCCGGGACGCTGATCACCGAGGATCACCTGACCGATGTGCTCGACCGCTGCTATGCGGCCAATGGCGGCGAGAGCATCACCTACTTCGAGATCACAACCGTCGCCGCGCTGCTCGCGTTTTCGGAAACGGACGCGGATTACACATTGCTCGAAGTCGGGCTTGGCGGCCGGCTGGACGCGACCAACGTGGTCGATCCGGTGCTGACCGCGATCACGCCCGTCTCCATCGACCATACGCAGTTTCTGGGCGATACGCTCGCCGCCATCGCAGGCGAGAAGGCCGGGATCATCAAGCGGGGCGTGCCCTGCGTGGTGGGGCCGCAGCCGGACGAGGCGCTGGAGGTGATCGAGGCCAAGGCCGCGCGTCTGGGCGCGCCGCTTCTGGCGCATGGACAGCAGTGGCAGGTGTCGCAGGAGCGCGGGCGGCTGATCTTTCAGGACGAAACCGGCCTGCTGGATCTGCCGCGCCCGGCGCTCATCGGTGCGCATCAGGTCGAGAACGCGGGCGCGGCGCTGGCCGGTCTGCGCGCGCTGGGCTTCGGCGAGGATGCCTGCGAGGCGGCGATGACGGACGCCAGTTGGCCCGCGCGGATGCAGCGGCTGCGCGAAGGACCTTTGGTCGAGGCGGCCGGGGCGGCGGAGCTGTGGCTCGACGGGGGGCATAACCCGTCGGCGGGCGCGGCGCTGGCCAGTGTGTTGGCGGAGCTGCCCCGGCGGCCCCTGCGGCTCGTCTGCGGGATGCTCAACACCAAGGACGTGAGCGGCTTCATGCGCCCGCTGGCCGATCTCGCTCAGGATCTGACCGCAGTGTCCATTCCCGGCGAGGCCGCGACACTCACCGCCCGCGAGACGGCAAAGGTTGCGCGGTCGGTCGGGTTGCAGGCCGGGACGGCGGAAAGCCTCGACGCCGCGATCCGCGACATCGTGGCCGAAACACCGGAGGCGCGCATCCTGATCTGCGGCTCGCTTTACCTCGCCGGACATGTGCTGCGCGCGAACGGCTGACCCGAATGGGTGTGGCGCGAAAGACTCTCTGACGAGAATAATGTCACGCGATCCGACCCGCTCCGGGGTCTCCCGCGACTCAAGCCATTGGCCCGACTCGCTTTTTCCGCGGATTGCCGAATCGCCTGCGAATCATACGAAATATTGACCGTCCGAGGTGATTCGCCCAAGATGTGGCCTATTGAATACCGGGCTGCCACCCGGGAAGAATTACCTGTCGAGCAGGACAGGACAGGGGGACAGTAGATGTTTCGGCTGATCTTGGTCGCCGCACTGGCGTGTGTCATCACAAGCAAAGACGTTCTGGCGCAAGAGGTCCGGATCACTCCGGATACCGCATCGTTCTCGGTGGAAGTGAATGGGAAACTGATCACCATCGAGCGCAACCAGGACACAAATCACAAGATCACCAACGAGTTCACCAAGACATCGCGCCCCTGCCCACCGTTTTGTATCCACCCGATTTCGGCAGCGCCGGGTGTGACGACGGTGGGCGAACTCGAGGTTATCGACTTCATCGAGACGTCGGTGGCCAAGGGCAACGGGCTGTTGATCGACAGCCGGCTTCCCGAATGGTTCGCGAAGGGGACGATCCCAGGTGCGGTGAACGTGCCCTTCGCGACCCTCGAGCCCTCCAACCCCTATCGCGACCAGATCCTTCAGGCACTTGGCGGGGTCCAGTCTGGCGCGGGCTGGAGCTTTGCCGCCGCGCGCGACCTTACGCTGTTCTGCAACGGACCGTGGTGCGACCAGAGCCCGCGCGCGATCCGCAACCTCGTGGACGCCGGGTATCCGGCGGACAAGATCAGGTATTACCGGGGCGGGATGCAGCTTTGGCTGTTGCTCGGCCTGACCGTCGAATCCCCGAACGCTTAAGGAGGGGCCGATGTATCGTATCGTCGTCCTGATCGCGGGGTTCCTCATCGCCGTTTCGGGTATGCTGTTTCTCCAGGGCGGGCAGCGCGACCCGGCCGATTTCGCCCTCGCCGAGGACATCGTGATCGAGGACGTCGCGCAGATGTCCGCGCGCACGTCGCAGGCCCCGGCGACCGATCTGTCGGGTCTGACCTCCGCCGTGCGCGCCTCGCTCTCCCCCGAGACGGTGGCGGCCCCTGAGGAGGCGGACGACATGGCCGCGATGACCTCCGGCGTGCTGGCAGGTCTCGGCGCGCCCGCCCCCGCGCCGGGCGGTGACGACGCGATGCAGCAGGCGACCGCGGCGGTGCTGGCGAGCCTGAACGGCGCCACGGCCCCCACCAACCCGGCCCCGCAGAGCCTTGAGGCGATCATTTCGCAATCCATGCAGGCGGGGGAGAGCGACGCCTATATCGACGCGCTCCTGAACGAGGCGGTCACGTCGGGGTCCGTGCAGGTGCCCGAGGCGCTGATGACCGTGGATGGGCGCGTGGATACCCGCACGCTCATTGCCGCCATCGTGCAGCAGTCGATGGGCAGCGCGGACGCTGCCGAGATTCAGGCCATCGCCGCCGAGGCGAACGCGGGCACGACGCCCCGCGCGCCGGCAGTGCAGGAGGTGGCGGGCGAGCGGCTCTATACCGTCGAGCAGGGCGACAGCCTCGCCTATATCGCATTGATTTTTTACAAGGATTCCGGGCAGTTCGAGCGGATCTTCGAGGCCAATCGCGACGTCATCGCAAGCCCGGACAAGATCCGGGTGGGCCAGCAGCTCCGCATTCCCGGCTAAGACGACCTCGTACCGAAGAAGGTGCTCCTGCCCCGGCCTCGTGCCGGGGCTTTTTTTATTGCAGGTCCGAGAAGGCCGCCTGCATCCGCTCCACCGCTTCAGTGACCAGCGCGCGGCGGGTGCCGAAGTTGAACCGCAGGTGGCCGCTGCCGCCGTCGCCGAAGGTGGTGCCGTGGTTCACCGCGATCTTCGCCTCGTCCTGCACGCGCCGGATCGCCTCGGCGTCGTCCATGCCGGTGCCGGAGAAGTCGACCCATGACAGGTAGGTGGCCTCAAGCGGCATCGAGCGCACGCCCGGGATCGCGTTGAAACCGTCGTCGAGGATGCGCCGGTTCTCGTCGAGATAATCCACCAGCGCATCGACCCAGTCCGCGCCTTCGGGAGAGTAGGCGGCTTCGACCATGTTGAGGCCGAAGGCGTTGGGCGACAGGGAGAGGCCGGTCTGAACCGCCGCGAACTTCGCGCGCAGGGCCTTGTCCGCGATGATGGCGTTGCCCGTATCGCAGCCGGCGATGTTGAAGGTCTTGGAGGTGGCCGACAGGGTGATAAGCCGGTCCTCGATCCCGCCGATGTTGGCCATCGGGAGGTGCGTCGCGCCGGGGAACACGATGTCCTGATGGACCTCGTCCGAGACGAGGATCAGGTCGTGGCGTTTCGCGAAAGCCGCGACGCCCTCCAGCTCCGCCCGCGTCCAGACGCGGCCGCCGGGGTTGTGCGGGGAACAGAGGATGAGCATCCGCTCGGACCCGGTCATTTGCGCGTCCCAGGCGTCGAAATCCATCTCGTGCCGCCCGTCGGTCACGGCGAGCGGACATTCCACGACCGCGCGCCCGGCGGCTTTGATGATGCGGTGGAAGGCATGGTAAACGGGCGTCATCAGCACGATGCCGTCGCCGGGATCGGTGTTGGCTTCCATCGCCAGCGCCACGGCGTTCACAAGGCCATGCGTGGTGAGAATCCAATCGGATTCGATGTCCCAGCCGTGGCGGTTGGCCATCCACCATTGAATCGCCGCGCGATAGCCGCTGTCGTCGGCGTAATAGCCGTAGACGCCGACTTCGCGCATCCGGTCGAGCGCGGCCTGAATCGGCGGGGCGGCGGCGAAATCCATGTCCGCCACCCACATCGGGATACCGTCCTCGGGCGAGACCCCGTAAATCGGCTCCATCTTGTCCCACTTGGCGGAATGGGTGCCCACGCGGTCGATGATGCGGTCGAAATCGTAACTCATACTGCCTCCGAAATTTGGCGGACAAGCTAGCTGCGACATCGGTGAGTGCAAGGGGCCGTTGCGAAATGCGCGTGCGTGTCATAATTGAAACGTCATGCCGATACGTCCGATCCTGATACACCCCGACCCGCGCCTCAAAAAGGAGGCCGAAAAGGTCCACGACCTCGACGACGAGCTGATCGCGCTCGCCGACGATATGCTCGAGACCATGTACGACGCGCCGGGCATTGGCCTTGCCGCGCCGCAGGTGGGCGTGCTTCAGCGCCTCATCGTGCTGGACTGCGTGAAGGACGAAAGCGAGCCGCCCCAGCCGCTCGTCATGTTCAACCCCGAGGTGGTGCTGTCGTCCGACGACACCAGCGTCTACGAGGAGGGGTGCCTGTCCATCCCCGAGCAATATGCCGAAGTGACGCGGCCCGCCGAGGTCAAGGTCCGCTGGATCGACCGTGCGGGCAACGAGCAGGAGCGGGATTTCGAAGGGCTCTGGTCGACCTGTGTGCAGCACGAGATCGACCATCTGAACGGCAAGCTGTTCATCGACTACCTGTCGCCGATGAAGCGCCAGATGATGACGCGCAAATCCCAGAAGCTGAAACGCGAGCGGGCGCGGGTCTGATGCCGCGCCCTTTCGTGATGTGGCCGGACAAGCGGCTGCGGACAGCCGCCCAGCCGGTCGAGGCTGTGACCGACGAGGTGCGCGCGATCTGGGACGAGATGATCGAGGCGATGGAGACGATGCCGGGGGTCGGTCTGGCCGCCGTGCAGCTTGGCGTGATGCAACGTCTGGCGGTCGTCGATGCGTCCGAGGAGCGCGGCAAGGCCGTGCGCATGGCGAACCCCGAAGTGCTCCATGCCAGCGTGAAGCTGCGCGAGCATGACGAAGCCTCGCCCAACCTGCCCGGCGTCTGGGCGACCATCAGCCGCCCGCGTGCGGTGACGGTCAGGTTCATGGACGAGACGGGCGAGGTGCGCGAGCAGGATTTCGTCGGGCTCTGGGCCACGAGCGTGCAGCACCAGATCGACCACCTGAACGGCAGGATGTATTTCGACCACCTGTCGAAGCTCAAGCGCGACCGTCTGATCGCCAAGGCGCGAAAGGCGAAATCATGAAACTGATCTTCATGGGCAGCCCCGACTTTTCCGTCCCGGTGCTCGACGCGCTGGTCGCGGCGGGCCACGAGATTGTCTGCGTCTATTGCCAGCCGCCGCGCCCGGCGGGCCGGGGCAAAAAGGACCGCCCGACGCCCGTGCAGGCGCGGGCCGAGGCGCTGGGCCTGCCGGTGCGTCATCCGAAATCGCTCAAGGGCGCGGACGAGCAGGCTGCGTTCGCGGCGCTCGGGGCGGATGCCGCCGTGGTCGTCGCCTATGGCCTGATCCTGCCGCAGCCGGTGCTGGATGCGCCCGCCCATGGGTGCCTGAACATTCACGCCTCGCTCCTGCCGCGCTGGCGTGGGGCCGCGCCGATCCACCGGGCGATCATGGCCGGGGATGCGCGAACCGGCGTGTGCATCATGCAGATGGAGGCAGGTCTGGACACCGGGCCGGTGCTGTTGCGGCGGGAGACGGAGATTGGCGCAGAGGAGACCACCGGCGAACTGCATGACCGGCTGTCAGCGCTGGGGGCTGATGCGATTGTCGAGGCGCTGGGACAGTTGGATACGCTGACGCCCGAGGTGCAGCCGGAGGACGGCGTGACCTATGCCGCCAAGATTGACAAGGCCGAGGCGCGGGTGGATTGGACCCGGCCCGCCGCAGAGGTCGACCAGGTGATCCGGGGGCTGTCGCCCTTTCCGGGTGCATGGTGCGAGATGGACGGGGTGCGGGTGAAGCTCCTCGGCTCACGCCTCGTCGCCGGGAGCGGTGCGCCGGGTGAGGTGATCGGGCCGCTGACCATCGCCTGTGGCGACGGTGCTGTGGAAATCACGCGGGCGCAGAAGCCCGGCGGGCGCGGGATGGACGCCGATGAGTTCCTGCGCGGGTTCCAGATGCCCGCGCGCGTGGATTAGATCCCGGCATACCATTCGTATCCGCGATCTTCCCAATAGCCACCCTTGCCCCCGGCGATTCCGTCGAGGCTTTCCACCAGTTCGATCTGCATGATGTACTTGGCGTTCTTGTAGCCCAACTGCCGCTCGACCCGCAGGCGGATCGGGGCGCCGTGGCCGACGGGGAGCGTCTGGTCGTTCATGCCATAGGCGAGGATGGTCTGCGGGTGATAGGCGTCGACCATGTCGATGCTCTCATAGTAGAGCGACAGGCCCATCCGGTCTGCGCAGCGGAATACCACGTAATTCGCGTTGGGCTTCGGCTGGACGCGTTCCAGCACTTCGGACAGGGGCACGCCGGTCCATTTGCCGATGGCGCTCCACCCCTCGACGCAGTCGTGTCGCGTGATCTGGGTGCGCGCGGGCATGGAGCGCAGGGCGTCGAGGCTGAACTGCGCGGGCTGGGCGACAAGGCCGGAGACGCCGAGCTGCCAGTTTGCGAAGCCATTGTCGCGACCCGCGAGCCATTCGTCGGTGCTGCCTGCCGTGCTGCCGTTGGTGCGGAAATCCGGTGACATCTCGGCCTCGGAATATTCGCGCACGAGCGCGTCGCGGCCCACCAGACGGTGCGTGTTGTAAGACAGCGTCTCGCCGCCCTTGAGCACGAGATCGCGGAAGGCGGGGCTGACGGCCAGCCCGCCCGCGGTGCCCGCAAGGGCGGTGTAGCCAAGCCCGGTAATGAGGCGGCGGCGGGTGATAAGGCTCATTGGTCTTTCTCCTTCGGCAGGCGGAACCAGCCGGTCAGCATGGAGCGCACTTCGTTGATCGGGCCTGCGAGCACCACCATGACGAGGTGGATGACCACGAAGCCCACCAGCCCGAAGGCGAAGATGAAGTGGAGCGAGCGCGCCGATTGCCGCCCGCCGAAAAGGTCGAGCAGGAACGGAAGTTTCGCGTTCAGGTTCGGCGACATGGTGAGGCCGGTCAGGATCATGCCGGGGAAGAGGACGAGCAGCACGGTCAGGTAGGTCAGCTTTTGCAGGATGTTGTAGCGCGCCGCCGCCTCGCCTCGCGGGAACCGCAGGCGGGCGTGGTCCTTGATGTCGCGCCAGATGTGGCCGGGACGCGCCTCGCCCTTCGCAGGCAGGAGGTCGCGGCGGTGACGGCCGAAGAGGGTGCCGATGAGGTAGGCGGTCATGGTGAGCGCCAGCACCCAGGCGAAGGTCAGGTGCCAGAGCCGGGCGCGGGCGAGGTTGTAGTTGGAGGGGATCGTGGACCACCATGGGAAGGCCCGCGCGGTCAGTTCGCCGTCCTGCGTGTTGTTTATGCCGAGGACGCCGGTGGTCGTGACGTCGATATTGCCCACACGCAGGTAACCGCGCCGGTCGTCATTGCCGATCTCCATCCAGGCGTAGTCGGGGTTCGCGCCATACTGGCCCCAGTAGAGCCGGGGGTGGGCGTTGAAGATCATAAGGCCGGACATCAGCATGACGACGAAGGTCAGCACCGTCGTCCAGTGCCACAGCCGGGTGCCGGTCCGGTGGCGATAGACGCGGTCGCCGCCCGTTGCGGGGGTGTGCTCGGCGCTTGCGGTCATGGGGCCTCCCTGTCGGTTTTGGCCGCTTGTGATGCGGCCTTCACCAAGAACAAACGGCTCCAACGTCCAAATGGTTTCAGGTGGAGCGGGCTGGCGCCCGCGCTTTGGGAGCCCGTGATATCCTTGCGGATCTCACGGGCGGCTGGAGGCCAGCCTCCAGACCTCCGGGATATTTCGAGACCGGAAAGAGGGTCAGCGGTTCGCGCCGGGCACCCAGAGGACGTCGGATTTGCCGTCGTCATTGGCCATGCGGGCCGCGGTGAAGCACCAGTCGGAGAGGCGGTTGAGGTATTTGACCGCTGCCGGGTTCACGTCTTCGACCGTCGCGAGGTCTGTGGCGAGGCGTTCGGCGCGGCGCGAGACGGTGCGCGTGAGGTGCAGGAAGGCTGCGAGGGGCGAGCCGCCGGGCAGGATGAAGCTGCGGAGCGGTTCGAGCACCTTGGTCATGGCGTCGATCTCGGCCTCGAGCCGCTCGACCTGAGCGTCGGTCATGCGGAGCGGCGGATATTCCGCCTCGGCATCCTTGGCCATGTCGGGGCGGCACAGGTCCGCGCCCAGATCGAAGAGGTCGTTCTGGATGCGCGCCAGTGCGTCGTCGGTGTCGCCGGTCGCGTGGAGCCGGGCCATGCCGATCGTCGCGTTGGTTTCATCGACGGTGCCATACGCCTCGACCCGGGGGGAGTGTTTCGGTACGCGCGTGCCGTCGCCCAGAGCCGTGTCGCCCTTGTCGCCGGTGCGGGTGTAGATCTTGTTCAGAACGACCATGTCAGCCTCCCTGCCGTTTCAGCCAGACGTAGCCCAGGATCAGGACGATGGCGACCGCTTGCGCGTAGATGCGGTAGCGCATGATCTTGTTGGCGTTGCGTTTGTTGAATTCGCCGCCGCGCCCGAAGCTGCCGATGCCGGTGAGAAGGATGAGGGCGACGATCAGGACCGCGGCCAGCGGGATGATGATGAGGGGATCTTCGAACATGGGTCTATCCTTGGTTTGGCCCAGCGATAGCGCGTCTCGAAGCGGGATGCGAGCGGCGCGTCGTCACGCCTTGGCGAGGAACCAGTCGGCCAGCCGCGTGGGCAGGAGCCGGCGCGCCCAGTAGGACATATAGGTCGGCGTTGTGACGAGGTAGCGGGGCCGGGGGCGCCGGGCCTCGAGCGCGCGGATCAGTTTTGCGGTCACGGCGGAGGCGGGCAGTTCGAAGGGGTCCTTCGCGTCGATGTCGCGGGCGAAGCGGGGCAAAATCTTTGCCTCGTAGGCTGCGCGTTTCGCCGAGGATTCCCAGTCGATATGGGCCTCGAACTGCGCCTTGGCGTTCAGGCGGAAGTTGGAGGTGATCGGGCCGGGCTCGATCAGGATGGCGTGGATGTTGTCCGGTGCGAGCTCCAGCCGGAGGGTATCGGTATATCCCTCCAGAGCGAACTTCGACGCGACGTAGGGCGCGCGCCAGCGGATCGCCGAGAAGCCCAGCGTGGAGGAGCAGTTGATGATGCGGCCGTAGCCCTGCGCGCGCATGACGGGGATGACGCGGCGCACAATTTCATGGACGCCGAAGAAGTTGGTTTCCATCATGTCCTTCAGGACGAAGGCGGGAAGATCCTCGATCAGGACCGGGAGGCCGTAGCCCGCATTGCAGAACACCGCGTCGAGCGTGCCGCCGGTGCGTGTCGTGGCTTCCGTGATGGCGGTGCCGATGCTCGCCGGGTCCCGATGGTCAAGCACGAAGCTTTCGAGCCCGTCGTCACGCAGGCGTGCGCAATCCGCCTCTTTCCGGCAGGTGGCGAACACGCGCCAGCCGCGCGCGGTCAGCGTTCTGGCGGCATCGAGGCCGATGCCGGAGGAACACCCGGTCATGATGATCGATTTCGGTTGGTTCAAGGCTGCTGAGGCGACAGGAAACGTCCGGCCATGAAGCCGCGCTCGCCTGTGTCCGTCAACACCACTTGGCGCCAGCCGTTACCGGCATCCCCGATGTCTTCCACGCGCGTGCCCTGTCCGAGGGACGAGATGACGCCATAGGCCGTGGACGGGCCGCCCCGCACGTTCACGCGCGATCCGGTGACGTAGAGGTAGTCCGCTTCAGGCTCCGCCGCCGGTTTTTCGGTCCCGCTCAGGGGACGGTTGGCTTCGGGTTCGGAGGCCGTGCCGACGACCCCGGTTTCTCCGCCTTCGACAGTGGCGACGGCGGGTTGCGCCGCAGGTTTGTCCCGGTCGGCGCGGAAGGCCACGAGCGTCGCGGTCTCGGGGCTGGCGTCTGACGCGAGGGCGCGGGCGAGGCGTTCGTCTTCCTGCGACTCCTCGCCGCTTCCCGTGATGGCGGTGATGAAATCGTCGGAGATCAGCGCCGTTTCCCGACCGATGGGGTCATCCGGCACACCTGCGTCGCGCCCGAACCAATACATCGACGCGCCGAGACCGGCGAGCGTGAGAACGGAAAGACGAACGAGGCCCATGAGTCAGATTCTCCCCAAGAGAGTCAGAAGATACCGACCGCGCCCTGCGGCTGGCAATGATTCGGCAGGAAGATGGCGAATAAAGCCGTCCTTTTGGTGGCAGCTGTGTCACGTCCGTCTTCCACATATGAAACGCGCTTTACGCGATTCCGTTCCTTCAGTATTCCGGGTCCCATGACCGACCAGGTGGATGACCCCCAGAACCCGATCACCGAATTCGCCGAGCCGCTGCGCCGGGCGATCGGCGACCGCTACCTGACCTACGCCCTGTCCACGATCATGAACCGGGCGCTGCCCGACGCGCGCGACGGGCTGAAGCCGGTGCACCGGCGCATTCTCTATGCGATGCGGGAGCTGCGGCTGGCCTCTGGCGGGCGTTTCCGCAAGTCGTCGAAGATTTCGGGCGACGTGATGGGCAACTATCACCCCCACGGCGACACGGCGATCTACGACGCGATGGCGCGGCTCGCGCAGGACTTCAACGTGCGTTACCCGCTCGTCGACGGGCAGGGGAACTTCGGCAATATCGACGGGGATAACCCGGCGGCCTCGCGCTATACCGAAGCGCGGATGACCATCGTGGCCGAGGCGCTGCTCGAAGGACTGGACGAGGATTCGGTCGACTTTCGCGAGAATTATGACGGGACGCTGCGCGAGCCGGTGGTTCTGCCTGCCACCTTTCCGCACCTGCTGGCCAATGGCGCGGCGGGGATCGCGGTGGGGATGGCGACGAACATTCCGCCGCACAACATCGCGGAACTGGTGGATGCCTGCGTGCATCTCATCAAGACGCCGGATGCCCGCGATGACACGCTTCTGAACTACATCCCCGGTCCGGATTTTCCGACCGGCGGTATGATCGTGGAGCCGCGCGAGAATATCGCGGAAGCTTACCGCACCGGGCGCGGCTCGATCCGCCTGCGCTCGAAGTGGGAGGTCGAGGACCTTGGCCGGGGCCAGTGGCAGATCGTCGTTACCGAGATCCCGTTTCAGGTTCAGAAATCCAAGCTGATCGAAAAGCTGGCCGAGGTCATCCAGACCAAGAAGGTGCCGCTTCTGGCCGACGTGCGCGACGAGAGCGCGGATGACGTGCGGATCGTGCTTGAGCCGAAGTCGCGCAATGTCGAGCCCGACATGCTGATGGGGCTTTTGTTCCGGAACTCCGATCTGGAAGTGCGCTTTTCCCTCAACATGAACGTGCTGATCGACGGGCTGACGCCCAAGGTCTGTTCGCTCAAGGAAATCCTGCGCGCCTTCCTCGATTTCCGGCGCGAGGTTCTGATCCGCCGCTCGCAGCACCGGATGGCCAAGATCGATCACCGGCTGGAGGTGCTCGAAGGCTTCATCATCGCCTTCCTCAACCTCGACCGGGTGATCGACATCATCCGCTATGACGACGACCCCAAGGCCGGGCTGATGTACGAGGACTGGTCGCGCCCGCATCAGGACACGATTCGGCGTGCCACGTCCGAGGCCGACTACGTCTCGCCGCTCATCGGTGTGGATGTTGCGAGCCTTGAGTTGCGCGAGGATGTCGACGCGACCGCGCCCGAGATCATCACGGACAGCACCGGATCGGGCGCCAACCCGCGCCGGTTCGTGGGGCGGTCCGAGGGGCTGTCGGACGTGCAGGCCGATGCGATCCTCAACATGCGGCTGCGGTCGTTGCGGCGTCTCGAAGAGCTGGAGCTGATCCGGGAGCGTGATGCGCTGATGGAAGAGCGCGCCGGGCTCGAGGACCTGCTGGACAGCGAAGACCTGCAATGGACGCGCATCAGTGACGAGCTGAAGGACGCCAAGAAGAAGTTCGGCAGGGATTACGAGGGCGGCGCGCGGCGCACGCAGTTCGCGGAGGCCGCCGAAGTGCCGGACGTGCCGCTGGAGGCGATGATCGAGCGCGAACCTGTGACGGTCGTGTGCAGCCAGATGGGCTGGATTCGCGCCATGTCGGGCCATGTCGACCTGAGCCGCGAGTTCAAGTTCAAGGATGGCGACGGTCCGCGCTTTGCCTTCCATGCCGAGACGACGGACCGGGTGATCCTGTTCGGGGCGAACGGGCGGTTCTACACGCTGTCCGCCGCGAATCTGCCCGGCGGGCGGGGGATGGGCGAGCCCGTGCGGCTCATGATCGACCTGCCCAACGACGTCGAGATCGTGGACATGTTCGTCCATCAGCCCGACCGCAAGCTGATCGTCGCCTCCAAGGCCGGCAACGGGTTCATCGTGCCCGAGGCCGAAGTCGTGGCCCAGACCAAGAACGGCAAGCAGGTGCTGAATACCTCCGGCACCGTCGCGAAACTCGTGCGTCCGGTCGCGGGCGATCACGTCGCGGTGGTGAGCGAGAACCGCAAGCTGCTCGTCTTCCCGCTGGCCGAGCTTCCGGAGATGGGGCGCGGCAAGGGCGTCAGGCTTCAGAAATACGGCAGCGCGCGCGGGCGGCAGGGGACGCTCGACATCGATGGCGGGCTGTCGGACCTTACCACCTTCGACCTCGCCGCGGGCCTGAGCTGGGCCGCGACCGGGGACCGGACGCGCACAGAGGTGGACATGAGCCCGTGGATCGGCAAACGGGCCGGGGTGGGGAAAATGCCGCCCCACGGCTTCCCGAAGTCCAACACCTTTACCTGAATTTTGCCGGACGAACGATGTCGTGCAAGCTTCCCGCATAGCTTGTGGGAGATTTCATTGACCCGTCTGTCCGCCGCTCTCGTGCGTCTCGCCCTCGCCTTTGCCATCCTTCCGGGCGTCGCGTCGGGCGCGCCCAACGGGTTCGAGAACCATGTCTTCAACGGCCGCGCGCCCGTCACGCAGAACGGCGTCGTGACGCTCCACGTGGAGGAGGGCGATTGCAGCAGCCGCAAATACGGTGACGGGCGTGGCGAGAGCGATTGCTTCAACGGCAACCTCCGGTCGCGTATCGCCTACCGCAGCCACGCGAATCTGGGCCAAAGCCTCGAATACGCCTTCGAGGTCATGGTGCCCGCTGGTTTACGTTACGGCGGTGGACCGAACCGGCGCAGTCTTCTGGAAATCGCCGAGTGGCAGCGCCTCAACACGATCAAGAACCACATCCACACGCTCCACCTCGACAGCGTCAAGGGCATCTCCTTCGACGACACGCGCTGTATCCCGCCGGGCGCGTTCGGATCGTGGCGCAGTATCAAGGTGCAGGTGAAATGGGCTGCAGGCGAGGACGGGTTCCTCCAGGTGATCTGCGACGGCAAGCCGGTCATCGCCTATCGCGGCCAGACGGCGATCCCGCGGGACTGCGGACAACCCGGCGTCTTTCAGTGCGTGCCGGACCTTCAGCGCGTGAACCAACCGGTGCAGTTCCAGCTTGGCATCCTGTTTCGCGGGTACGGAGAACGGGCGCGGCGTGACGGTCTGAACCGGGCAGGACGGATGCCGCCTGCCGGCGGTTTCACGATCCAGATGCGCAATATCCGGGTCTCGCGCATAAAGGTGCGCTAGGGCGCGCTGTGTCTCCGCAGTGCCATGCGCGGGCACAGCGAGGACGCGTGATGGTGGACATGCGACCGCGGATCGGCAAACGTGCGGTCGGGGCCTCGCGCTCCGACTGGATTTCATCGCATCGAAACGCGGCCCTGACCCATGACCTTCGCCGACCTCTCGACGGACTACAAAGGCGCCAAGTCGCCAATCTTCCGTCTTGCGATGATCACGGGGATTTTCACGGTGATTACGGCGGGCATGTACCGCTTCTGGATGAAGACCCGGATGCGGCGCTATTACTGGAGCGCGATCCGCCCGGGGGGCATGCCTCTCGAATACGTCGGGCGGCCCACCGAGAAGCTTCTGGGGTTTCTCACCGCCGTCGTGATCCTCGCCTTCTACATCGGGATCGTGAACCTGATCCTGATGTTCTTTTCCTTCTCGCTCTTCAGCGGGAACGCCCCGGCCTATGTGGTGTCGGTCATTGGGATCACGCCGATGATCTTTTTCGCCCAGTACCGCGCGCGGCGCTACGTGCTGGGGCGCACGCGCTGGCGGGGCATCCGGTTCGGGCTGGAGCCCGGTGTCGCGGGCTTTGTCTGGCGCTCGATGCTGCATTGGGGGCTGACTGTGCTCACCGCCGGTCTCTACTGGCCGGTCATGACCTATTACCTTGAGAAGTATCGGGTGGATCGGACCTACTATGGCGATCACCGGATGCATCAGGGCGGGTCGTGGAAGATGCTCGTCCGGCCGATGCTGCATGTCTATCTGTCGGTCGCCCTGATGGGCGGGACCGGCGCCCTGATCGGAGTCACGGGCGAGCCGCGGTTCGGCCCGCTGATCCCGCTTGGCTTCGGCTGGTTCGTCTATGGCCTCGCCGCGTGGAAGGCGGGGAGCTTCAAGGCCCTGACCGAGACCAAGACGCTGGGTGACGCGAGCCTGCGCACCAGCCCGCGCACGGGGCGGATCATCGGGATCTATGCCGGTGGCTGGGCCGCGATGAGCGGGCTGTTCCTCGTCGGGATGATCGCTGGCGGGATCGTGGTCGGCATCCTCGCTGCCATCACCGGGTTCGACGGCGACGTTCTGGAGGAAGGCTATTTCACCACGCTGGGTGCGCTGCCCAAGATCATTCCGATCGTCGCGGGACTCATCGTCTATTTCGGGGTGTTCGTGTTCTGGAACGTGTTGAAAGAGACCTTCATTACCCTGCCACTGGCCCAGCACCTTGCCGAAGTGACCGAGGTGGTGAATCCCGGCGCGCTCATGGCTGTGCGCCAGCGTGACCGTGACGAATTCGCCGAGGCCGAGGGCTTTGCCGATGCCCTGCCGCTGGGGGATGCGTTTTGAGCGACGAGACGGGGATGGCGCCCACCGCGCCCGACACGCCGCCCGCGGACACCACCGTCTATGCCGATTACGTCGACGGGACGGATGCGGTCATGCACCGCGTGGCGCTCGAACTGTCGCGCACGCATCTCAACATCATCCTGCCGGACGGGAACCGGGTCTACTGGCCGCTCGACGCGCTGCGCGCCCTGCGCGATCAGGCCTATTCCGAAGGGATCGTGCTGACCGAGGGCTTCGACAACATGGCGCGGCTGGTGGTGGACAACCCCTATGTCGCCGCCGAACTGCGCTCGGTCGCGCCGAACCTTGGTCAGCGACAACCGGTGGGCAACTGGGGCCGGATCACCGCCTGGGCAGGTGGTGCGGTCGCGAGCGTGGCGCTCATCATCTTCGTCCTCGTGCCGATCATGGCCGACCAGCTTGCCACCTACCTTCCGCCGGATGGCGAGCGCGCGCTGGGCGATGCGACGTTCGAGCAGATCCGGGGCGCGCTGGGCCGGGCCAATTCGCCGGTGCAGCTGTGCGAGGACGGCGACGGGATGGCCGCCATCGACGCGATGATGGCGCGGCTCGACCCCTCGGACGACCTGCCGTACGAGGCACGGATCGCCGTTCTGGACCACGAGCTTGTCAATGCCTTCGCGCTGCCCGGCGGCCGGGTGATCCTGTTTCGCGGTCTGATCGAAGCGGCGGAGACGCCTGAAGAGGTCGCCTCGATCCTCGCCCACGAGATCGGCCATGTGGTGAACCGCGACCCGACCCGCGATGCCCTGCGGTCGGCCGGGTCCATTGGTGTGCTCGGTCTTCTGTTCGGCGATTTCGCGGGCGGCACAGTTGTGCTGATGCTCGCCAACCAGCTTATCAACGCGAAATATTCGCAGGCCGCCGAGGCCGGGGCGGACGATTATGCCCACGACCTCATGCGGGAAGCCGGGGTGGACCCGGCGGCGCTCGGCACGATCTTTCAGCGGCTGATGGACGAATACGGGGACGCCGAGGGCATCATGGCCCACTTCGCCAGCCACCCCCAGATGGTCTCGCGCATCGAGGCGGCGCAGCAGGCATCGGGGGGGCAGGACTATGGCCTGCCCATCATCACCCCGGCGCAATGGCGCGCGATGCAGACGATGTGCGGGCCGGCCCCGTCCGACCCGGCCGAGGATCTGCCTGCGGAAGAGGGAAATGGCGGCGGCGGGCTGGGCGGCCGGAACTGAGCCGGGCCGAAACCTTCAGGGACCGGCCGTCTCGCCCAGCGGCTGCACGTCCAGCCAGACGCCGCCCTTGGGCCTGAGCGACAGGATCATCACCGGCTCGGGATCGCGCCCCGGTATCGCGGTGAACCGGAACCGGGCGAGCAGCGTGGCCAGCACAATGATCGCCTCCTGCATCCCGAAATCCATTCCCAGGCACACCCGCGGCCCCGCGCCGAAGGGCAGGTAGGCGTAGCGGTCGACGGACTTGGGATCTGCGAAGCGGTCCGGGTCGAAGGCGTTGGGCTCGTCCCAGATGCATTCGTTGCGGTGGAGCGCGTAGAACGGAAGCAGCATGACATCGCCCCGCTTCACCTCGCGTTCACGCAGCATGTCGGGTTCCGTCGCCGTGCGCGACAGGATCGCGACGGGCGGATACAACCGCATGGTTTCCAGCACGATCTGGCGGATATAGGGCAGGCCGGCCACGTCGTCGGCCCCGGCGGCCCTGTCGCCCAGAACCGCCTGCGCCTCGGCCCGCGCCTTTTCCTGCACCTCCTCGTCGAAAGCCATGAGATAGAGCGCCCAGGACAGGGTGAGCGCCGTCGTCTCGTGCCCCGCCACGAGGAAGGTGAGGAGGTTGTCGCGCAATTCCCCGGCCGTCATGGTGCGCCCGGTCTCGGGGTCCGACGCGCCGATGAGCAGGTCGAGGAGCGGCGGCGGATCGGCCGGTTCGCGGCCCATGCGCGCCTCGATGGCCGCGTCCGTCGCCTTGATGAGGTCCGAAATGATGACCTTCGCCACCGCCCGCGATGGCCGGGGAACGAATGCCGGCACCCGCAGGATGTCGAGGAGCGAGGCCCGCCCCGCCGTTTCGAGGTAGCGGTCGATGGCCTTGTGCGCGACTTCGCGCGGAATCGCGGTGTCCGACGACATCGACACCGCCGCGATCACGTCGAAGGCAGTGCGCAGCATCTCGCCATACATGTCCTGCGGGCCGGGACGGGCGGCAATCCGCCGACTGGTCTCTTCCGCCGCCTCGGTCATTACCGGAGTGAGCGCGGTAAGGTTGCGTGGCGCGAAGATCGGCATGGCCGCGCGGCGCTGCCAGCGCCAGTGCGCGCCCTCGGCCAGGAAGAGCCCGTTGCCGAGCGCAGGGCGCAACATGGCCTGTGCTTCCTCGGATTTCGGGTAGTTCTCGGCCTTATCCTTCAGGATTCGGCGCAACGAGGGCGGGTCCATCACCATGTGGAACCGCCGCACCACATGGCCCGATACGATGGGCTGGGTGAAGGCGATCCGGGGCAGGAGCGCCAGCGCATTTTCCTGCATCGCCCTGACGGCGTTCAGGAACCTGCGGGGCTTTTCCGGAATCGGGACGGCGACGGGGGTGCGTTTGTTCGGCATGGCGCCACCTTTGCCGCCTTCACGCCCACAGGCAAGGACGTGAATTGAACTACCCGGTTTCAGCGGGTATGCACGAGTGAATCTTTCGAGGAGTGAGCATGTCCCGCCTGACGACCTTCGCAGCATTGGCCGCCGCAGCCGTTTCCCTGTCGGCCTGTGCCGTCACCAATGACCTTGCAAAAGTGCCTGAACCGATGGGGCGCTTCCTGCTGGGCCACTCGGTGACCGTCGTCGAGGAGCCGGAGATCGGCCCCTTCTCGCGCGAAGCGACCGACGAGGCTTGGGAAGAAGCCATCAACTTCGCGATGGAGGAACGCTTCGGCCGCTACGACGGCGACAAGTATTTCCACATCGCCACCAAGGTCGACGGCTACGCGCTCGCCATGATCGGCATTCCTGTCGTGTTCACGCCGAAATCGGTGCTCGTCGCCTCCGTCACCCTGTGGGATGACGAGAAAGGCGAGCCGATCAACGAACCCGAGATATTCACGGTTTCCGAAGAGCTTTCGCCCGAGGCGCTGATCGGCACCGGTCTGACCAAGACCGCCGACGAGCAGATGCTGTCGCTGGCGCGTTCGCTCGCCAAGTCGGTGCAGAAATACATGCTCGAGAACGTCGCATGGTTCGGTGACGCCTCGCTCATGGACCCGGCCACGACATCGGCCGGCAAGCCTGCGCCGACCGCCGGAACGGTCCCGCCGCAGTTCGCGCGGGTCAAGGCCGGCGAAGAGGGCGCGGTCCTCGAAGGCGGCCAGGAAGTGGGCGGCACATCCACTGGCGTCCGCAGCGAGACGCCGGGCGAGATGGAGACGACCACCTCCGGCGAGACCATCATCGAATCCTCGAGCTGACGGACCGATCCCCGTGGGACACCACGGGGACGCCGTTGGCCGAAGACGGGCGGACCGCGTGCACGCGCCGGTCCCGCTTGTGCAGGGGTGCAAACGCGCCACGGGTTGCACCCGTTCTGATGCCATCAGCGCTTGATTTTCCCCTGTGCATTGGCTACTTGCCCCCCCGTGCATGGAACCGGGCCCAGGGTGGGCCCCTCAGAGATATGAGGCGCATGGCCAATGGCTAAGGAAAAGTTTGAACGTAACAAACCGCACTGCAACATCGGCACCATTGGTCACGTTGACCACGGCAAGACGACGTTGACGGCTGCGATCACGAAGTACTTCGGTGA
>NZ_DGCP01000014.1:0-24471 GCF_002384975.1 Maritimibacter sp. UBA3975 | reverse complement strand
ATCGAAGGGGGCATCCAAACATGGACGCCGAAAGGGGGTCAAACTTCAACGCCGATTGACAATTTCGGGTGAGCCGTGTCTTCGTCGGACATCGGCGTGGAGGACTCGCCGTCTCGGCGATCCTTGCCTGCGCAGGGTTTGCCGCCATCAATGGTTCATCCCTCGCAACCGCCGCGACCATGACGAAAATAGCCATGCCGGAGATGCGCAGGGAAGGATACGAAGCGAGTTTTGCCGCGGGCAGCATCGCCGCCGGCGGCACCCTCGGCATCATCATTCCACCGTCCGTCGCGATGCTGGTCTATGCAATCTTGACGGAGCAGGATGTCGCCACGCTCTTCATTGCGGGGATTCTTCCGGGCCTGCTTGCGGTTGCACTCTACAGTTGCGCGATCTGGATCGTGTCGTTTCGCCGACCCGAGGCATTCCCCGTTGCGCAGCGCACCGAGCGGCGAGAGCGGATGAGGGCGCTACGAGATGTTTGGGCGACGCTCTTGCTGTTTTCGCTCGTCTTCGGATCGATGTATCTCGGTATCGTCACCGTAGCCGAGGCGGCGGCCCTTGGGGCGGTCGGTACCATGATCATCGGCGTACTGCGGGGACGTCTGGACTTCCCCGCCATTCGCGAATGTCTGATCGAAGCCCTTCGCACGACGGCGTCGATCTTCACCATCGCAATCGGTGCATTCCTTTTCGGCTATTTCCTTGCAATCACTCGGACCACGCAGAATCTGACCGGCTTCATTATCGCTCTCGACATGGCGCCAGCGATGATCATGGCGTTGCTTCTGCTGGGTTACCTGCTGTTGGGCGCCTTCGTGGACGAAATCGCAATCGTCCTCCTGACCATCCCGATCGTATACCCTGCGGTCATCGCGATGGGGTTCGATCCGATCTGGTTTGGGGTCATTATCGTCATGACGGTCTCGATCGGTCTCATCTCACCGCCTGTGGGTATGAACGTATACGTCATCAACTCCATAGACCGAGAGATCGGTTTGGTCGGGATCTTCAAAGGTGTGATGCCTTTCCTTGCCGCCGACCTCGTCAGATTGCTTCTGCTCAGCATTTTTCCTGCATTTTCATTGCTCTTACCCAGCCTTATGCCCTGAGCGGTGCCAAGGCCAGAACGTATACGTAATGCGGTTACTATCGCCATCTGTAGCTCAAATATGGCGCAAACGTATACGTTATGACTTGAACTATCTTCTGTATGCTTTAAGAAAAAGCATATGGAGGAGACCGCCTTGAGCGAATCGGAAAACACAAAGTCCCAGACACTCACGGCCTTTCTCGGGCTGCGCGGGCTCATCGTGGATGGAACGCTCGCCCCTGGGTCTCGGGTGTCAGAGCCGCTGATCGTGGAGCGCTTCGGTGTGTCGCGTACGCCCGCGCGTGCCGCCTTGGCACAGCTTGCCGAAGAGGGGCTCCTCGCGAAGCGCGAGAAAAGCGGTTACGAGGTCAAATCGTATACGGAGCAGGATGTGTTCCAGGCGATCGAGATCCGCGGGATACTGGAAGGCATGGCCGCCCGTCTCGCTGCCGAAGCCGATGTTTCTGCTTCGCACCTTCAGGTGATGGAGAGCGTCGTGACGGAGCTCGATGATGTCGTGGGGCGTCTTACGACCGACAGCGAGCAGACCGAGTACGTCCACCTCAATAATGAATTTCACCGGCTTTTGCTGGAAGCGTCGGAAAGCGAGATGCTGGCCATGTCGCTGGAGCGGATAAAAGCGCTGCCATTCGGTTCGCCGAACGCTTTCGTTGAATCGCTTTCGCTTAACCATGCGGCGGTGAAGAAGGTGCTCATCATGGCGCAGGAGCAGCACCGCGCGATCGTGGAGTGCATCCGGAAAGGCGAAGCCACGCGGGCCGAACGGCTGGCACATGAACATTCCTTCTGCGCGGCGCGATATCTTCAGCTGTTGCGCGCGAAGGACGAACCCATTCCTTGGATTGCCGAGAAGGCGAAGAGAGCCAACAGGAAATAATAACCCGAAATCGCCGGCGCGCCCCACCGCTTTGACCTCGTCGAAAGCGAACGGAGATTCTGTGCCTGCTGTCAACTGGAGGAAGAAGAGATGAACCAAGTAGATACATTGAGGCGCACGCCGGAAGGCTATTTCACGACGCGATGGGGCCAGCCCGAGTACACCGACTGGCAGGATGAAAGCATGTCCTGGAAGGAAGGGTGCTACATAGGCGACTGGTCGTTCCTTTGGGAGCGCCGGTTCCGGGGCCCGGACGCGCTCAAGCTGTTCGCGGACACCTCGGTTAACAACTTCGAGAAGTTCGAGCTCAATCAGTCCAAGCACGTCATTCACACCGACGAGAATGGCAAGCTGATCGCCGAGGGCATCCTGACGCGGCTGGGCGAGGACGAGTTCATGCATTTCGGCCGGGGCACTTTCTGGGTCGACTACAAGATGCGCCACGGCGACTACAACGCGACGTCTGAAGCCGACGACTGGTTCAATTTTCAGGTTCAGGGGCCCGACGCGATCCACGTCGTCGAAAAGGCCTGCGGACAGAAGCTGCGCGACGTGAAGTTCATGTATAACGGCCACATCAAGATCGCTGGCTGCGACGTAGTGGCACTGCGTCAGGGCATGGCCGGTGAACTCGGGTTCGAGCTTCAAGGCGACATCAACAAAAGCCAGGAAGTTTACGACGCGATCCTCGAGGCCGGCCAGGAATTCGGCATCCGCAAACTTGGCGGGCGTGCGGCTTTCATCAACCACCTCGAAGCCTGCTTCCCGACCATCGTGACCGATTACCTCCCAGCGATCTTTGAACCGGAGATGGCCGGGTATCTTGAAGAGTTCCGTTCGGCGATGCCTGCCTTCGCCTCGACTTTCAACGTCGCGGGCAGCTTTGAGGGTCAGAAGGTTTCGGACTGGTATCGCAGCCCCGTTGAACTGGGCTGGGCCAATCGCATCCACCTTGGTCACGATTTCATCGGTCGCGACGCGCTGGCCGAAGAAAAAGCCAACCCACGCAGGGTGATCCGCACCCTGGTTTGGAACCCTGAGGACGTGATTAAGGTCTTCGCCTCGCTTTTCGGCAAGGAAACGCCCTACGACTGGATGGAAATCCCGCGGGATCAGCGCGGCTTCATGTACTGCGACCGGGTTCTGAAGAACGGCAAAGACGTCGGCACGACCACCTCGCGCGGCTACTCGTATTTCTTTCGGGAAATGCTCTCGCTTTGCACGATCGATGTGGCCGAGGCCGAGATTGGCAATGAGGTGGAAGTCGTATGGGGCAACCCGGGACACCCGCAGATCAACATCCGGGCCACCGTCCAACCCGCCCCCTATAAGCAGGACAACCGTCGAGCATCTTACTGACGTAGCAGCGTCCCGCTGCCTTGATGGGGCGCTGCATAGGACCGGCGGGCGCAAAGATGCGCTCGAACCGGATATTGGAAAGGGAGGACCCCATGAAACTCACGAAACTTCTACTAGCCGCCGCAGTGGCGGCCATTTCGACAGCGCCACTCATGGCCGAAACCGTCAAGGTCGGCGTGATCGGCCCCTTCTCGGGTCCGTTTTCAGGCTCGTTCGGAGAACCGTTCCGGCAAGGCGTGGAAACCTACGTTGCCATGAACGGGCAGCCAACAGAAGACATCGAGGTCGAGTTCATCTACCGCGACCTGCAAGCCCCTGATCCGGGGCGGGCGCGAGCCCTTGCGCAGGAACTGGTCGCGCGTGACGGAGTGCAATACTTGGCGGGCTTCGTGTTTACGCCGAATGCCATTGCGGCAGCGGGCATCTCTGCCCAAGCGAAAATACCTACGGTTATCTTCAACGCGTCGGCCTCGGCCGTGGTGTCGCAATCGCCGTACTACGTGCGCACTTCGAACACGCTTCCGCAAGTGTCCGTCCCGACGGCGCAGAACGCGCTCGAAAAGGGATACCGTACCGTGGTGACGGCCGTGAGCGATTACGGCCCTGGCGTGGATGCCGAAACCAGTTTCGTGAAAGCCTTCGAAGCGGGAGGTGGCGAGGTGCTAGAGACCATCCGCATGCCACTTTCGACGACTGATTTCGGCCCCTACCTGCAGTCGATCCAGTTGCAGGAGCCGGATGCGCTGTTCGTGTTCCTGCCCTACGGCCCGCCCACATACAGCTTCGTCAACGCTTACCGAAACAACGGTCTGGATGACGCGGGGATCGCCTTCGTCGGTACGTCCGAGACACAAGAAGTCGACCTGCAATCACTGGGTGAGGCTGCTATCGGGCTTGAAACCGGCTACTTCTACTCCGCTGCGCACGAGTCGCCTGAGAACGAGGCGTTCAAGGAAAAGCTCGCGGAGCTGTTCCCGGACGCAGAGCCGAACCCAGCCACGGTATCGGCTTTCGACGGCACTCATGCGCTCTACGAGATGATCCGCGCGACCGAAGGTCAGCCGGACCCGGACGCGGCCATCGCCGCCATCTCCGGAGCCAGCTGGGAAAGCCCGCGGGGCCCGATCACGATCGATGCCGAAACTCGGGATATCATCCAGAACGTGTATATCCGTGTGGTCGAGCAGGAAGAGAATGGTCGTCTCGTGAACCGCGAGATCAAGACCTACGAAGCACAGCCTGACTACGGCGTGCAGGACTAAGGGAACGGTCGCATGCTCTCGCTCATCGCAAGCATCCTGATCGACGGCATTTCGTACGGGCTCGTCCTGTTCATGGTGTCGGTCGGTCTTACGGTCACTCTTGGCCTCATGCGGTTCGTGAACCTTGCCCACGGGACGTTCGCGATGGTCGGGGGATATGCGGCCGCCACCTTTGTTACTGCGCTAGGACTACCCTACGTCCTCGCGCTGATTCTCGCGGCGGCGGTCGCGGGGATCATTGCCTTCGGCCTTGAAATCGCGCTCGTGCGCCGCGTCTATGCCCGGCCCGAGCTGGACCAGGTTCTGTTGACAATCGGCCTCGTATTCATGGGGATCGCCCTGTCGGGCATGATCTTTGGCAATTCCCTGGTCCCGATCCGTCTGCCGGAGTTTCTTCGCGGATCGACCGATCTCGGTTTCCGCAGCATGCCGACGCAGCGGTTCGTTCCCCTGGTTTTGGGGCTCTTGTCACTCGCGGGGATCTGGCTTCTGTTTGAGCGCACGCGTTTCGGCGTCAAACTGAGGGCGACCGTGGATAACCCGCGTGCCGCGGGTGAACTGGGGATCAACACCCGCCGGGTCTATGCCGCCGCATTCGCCATCGGCGCGGCGCTGGCCGGGCTAGGCGGGGTCGCCGGCGCGGAGCTCTTGCCTGTGGAGCCATATTATCCGCTGAAGTACCTCGTGCTCTTCCTTGCGGTCGTCGCCGTGGGCGGACCGGGCAATATGGCGGGCAGCTTCGTTGCCGCCATCCTGCTCGGGACAGTTGAAACCGCAGGCAAATACCTCGCCCCGGAATTCGCGACCATCGCGCTCTATGCACTCATGCTCATCGTGCTGAGCTGGCGGCCCGAGGGCCTGTTCCAGCGCAGCTCCAAGACCTAGGCCCGCCATGACAAACACCCAACGAACCCTTGGCGCCGCCGCGGTCATACCGATCGTCGCCGTGGCGCTGGTCGTGATCTTTCCTAACCAACAGGCGTTTCTGGCCCAGATCGCGATCACAGCGCTTCTCGTCCTGTCGCTCGATCTCGTTGTCGGCTTCGCGGGCCTTGCAACGCTGGGCCATGCGGCCATGTACGGTGCCGGGGCCTACGCCGCTGCGCTCTATTCCCTGCATGTCTGGGCCGAACCGTTGACCGGTCTTGTGGTAGGCATTCTTGCCGGCGGCCTCGTCGCACTGGTCTCGGCACTAATGCTGATGCGTGCCCACGGCCTGACCTTCCTGATGATGACCGTCGCGATCACGCAGATCATATACGAGATCGTCAACAAGTCGCGTGCCGTCACCGGCGGGGATGACGGGCTCTATGGCATCATGATGCAACCGCTCTTCGGCAGGTTCGAGTTCGATTTTTACGGGCGGCTCGCCTTTTGGTACGCGGCGGTCGTCCTGTGGCTTGTCTTCCTGCTTCTGCGTCACATCGCGGCCTCCCCCTTTGGTCTGACAGCCCGCGCGGTGCGCGATGACGGAGGTCGCGTGTCCTCCCTCGGCGGGGGTATTTTCGCCCACAGGGTCGCGCTTTACACCCTCTCCGGAGGTATCGCCGGCTTGGCAGGGGCGCTATCGGCCCAGACCGTGCAGGTGGTCGGGCTGAACACGCTGAGTGTCACGTATTCCGCCGAGATTCTTGTCATGCTCGTCATGGGGGGAACAGGTCGCCTCTGGGGCGCCTTGCTGGGAGCCTTGGTGTTCATGATGATCCACCATTACGCGGCAGAGGTCGATCCGGTCCGCTGGATGCTCTTCATCGGGGCGATGCTTGTCATGATCGTCCTGTTCCTGCCGAAGGGCCTGTTCGGTGGCCTCGAAGCCGCGGTGAACCGTCTGCGCGAAGGGGCACGGACATGAACAATCTTCTGGAAGTACGCAACCTGTCGAAATCCTTCGGTGGCTTGCAGGTTACCCGCAACGTGGATCTGACGATCGCCCCGGGCGACCGGGTGGCGTTGATAGGACCGAACGGCGCGGGAAAGACAACGCTCGTCAACTTGATCAGCGGTGTGCTGGACCCGACGGGCGGCGAGGTCATGCTCGACGGGAGCAAGGTCACGGCGCTGTCGCAACGGCAGCGCGCCCATCGCGGGTTGATCCGCACATTTCAGATTACGCGGTTGTTTCACAGCATGACTGTAGCGGACACGCTGCGCGTTGCCGCGATTCAGAAGAACGGCATGACCTATCGTTTCGGCTGGGGGGGTAGGAGCGCTGACCTGATCGAGAAGAGCGTCGAACGCGTGTTGACCGATCTGCGTTTGCAAGATCGCCGGGACAATGATGTCAGCCTGCTTGCCTACGGCGAGCAGCGACTGGTGGAGCTTGGCGTCGCGCTGATCATGGAGCCGCGCGTGCTCATGTTGGATGAGCCGGCGGCGGGTGTTCCGCAAAGCGAAAGCCACATCATCATGGACGCGATCGAAAACCTGCCAGCGGAGCTGGGGGTCCTGTTCATCGAGCACGACATGGACCTCGTATTCCGCTTTGCACGTCGCATCATCGTTCTGGTGAGTGGCGGGGTGTTCTGCACGGGAACCCCGGACGAAATCGCAGCGAACGAGGACGTGCGGGCAATGTATCTGGGTGAGGCAAGCTGATGGCGAAGGAAATCGCATGGAACAGCGTTGATGCGGGCTATGGTCGCACTGTTGCGGTGGAAGGTATCACGGTGCGGCTCAGCGCCGGTGAGAAACTGGGCATTCTCGGGCGCAACGGGGCAGGAAAGACCACGATCCTGCGCGCCATGATGGGGGACGCTAAAGTCCACCACGGAACGGTCGAAATCTACGGGGTCGACGTAACCGGCATGCCGGCCTACCAACGCAATCAACTTGGTGTCGCGGTCGTGCCGCAGACTCGTGACGTGTTCCGGTCGCTTACGGTGCGCGAAAACCTCATTGTCGCCAGCGCCGAGCGCGATCGGACCAAGCTGGCGGTGAAACTGTTCCCCAGGCTTGGCGAGAGGATGCAGAATCTCGGCGCCGATCTCAGCGGCGGCGAACAGCAAATGCTGTCCATCGCACGGGCAATCATGACGAAGCCCGACTTTTTAATGCTGGACGAGCCGCTCGAAGGTCTTTCGCCAACCCTGGCGCAAGACGTCATGAAGTCGGTACGGAAAATGGTCGAGGAAACAGGCCTCGGCTGCGTCCTTGTCGAGCAGCACGTGGCCACCGTTCTGGATTTCTGCGACCGCGCATTGGTAGTGCAGCGGGGTCAGATGGTCTTCTCGGGCACGACCGATGAGTTGCGCGGCCGGCCGGACGTGCTGGAAAGTGCTATCGGCTTGTCGGCCGTCTCTTCAGAAAACGAATAGGAGACGCCTACGGCACAGACCAATGTTATCACCCTGGCATCGTCGACGCACTAAGCACGATCCTCGCCGTCACGGAGCGAACATCAACCAAGCCGACTGGTCTTGACTCCTGATACTGATCAGAAATGAGTGCGAAATTTTTGGGGTTCCGTTATTTGAGCCGGCCGGACATGATTTCTATCCTGTTGCTCCAGTTGTAGCGCAGCTTGCCGTATCTGCGCGCGAGCGGCGATTAAAGGCGGCGAGCGTACTTCGCTAGCGCAGGCGGAACATGCGCGACTCATTCCCAAATCGCATGAAGGGCCTCGCCGGAGCCGCGTGATCATTGCCGATCGCCCCCGCCATTCGTCCTTGCGATGTCGTCCGCGATGGTCTCCCGAAGCCAGTCGCGAAACGCGACGAGCGGCGGGTAGTTCTCCATCTGCTGCTGGTAGACCAGGTATCCGACGCTACGCGACTTAACCGCCATGTCGGAAACCGTTACCAGCCGACCCTTGGCGAGGTCGTTTTTGATCAGTTGGACCGGCGCGAGCGCGATGCCTAGTCCGCGTGATACCGTCTGCAGGAACATCGTGTAGTTCTCGAACGTGAGCAGAGGGCGGGACCGCAGCCCGGGCAGAGCTGGGATCTCGAAAAGGCTCGCCCAGATGACGCGTTCGGTGACGTGCAGCAGAACGTGGGTCTGGCGGAGCATGTCCTTGTCGTCGGCAAGCACGGCTTCGGCAATTTCAGGTGTCGCGATGGCGCGAAGATCCAGTTGGATCAGCCGTTCTCAACGAGCATCCCCCCCCCCCCGGAACTTCTCAATGACGGCAGGAAGGATGCCGGGGCCGGAGCGAGGTTGCGAGGGAATGCGGGTCGAGAATTCGACCGTGACGTCCGGGTGAACGTCTTCGGCCTCAAACGATCCCTCGTCGCACCGTTCGACCGCACGATCGACGATGACGCCATCTGGTCGTCCCGCTTCGACTTCGTGATGGTGCGCACGGGCACAGAAGCACTGTGATATGGACTTGCCCGGGTTTTGCGGAGAGCGTTTTCAGGTCAAAGGGTAGCAACTGAAAAGCGAACACATAGGCGGAAACAACTTTTCCATAACTCTTGACAACAAATTAGCAATCTAAATATATGTTCTCCGGCGCCCACGATCCGTATGACGCGGGGTTCGGCGGGAGCGCTTGAAGGAGGTGGTTCATGACGGATCTGACCATGCGCGTCGAAGCTCGGCGGCCGTTGACCGAGCAGATTTGCGAATTCACGCTCGCCCCGTTGGACGGTGCCGAGCTGCCGACGTTCGAGCCCGGGGCGCACGTGACGATAGAGACGCCATCGAAGGCGATGCGCCGGTATTCGCTGATCAATGATGGCAGCGCCCCGGAGGTGTACAAGATCGCGGTCAAGCGGGAGCCGGAATCGCGTGGGGGATCTGCGTCCATGCACGACGAGGCGACCGTCGGCACGGAACTGCGTGTCGAGCCGCCCGAGAATGATTTTCCCATGGGCGAGGCGAACGAATATCTGCTGATCGCCGGTGGGATCGGGGTGACGCCGATCTACTCCATGGCGCAGCAACTCGATCGCGAGGGCAAGCCCTTCAATATCATCTACTGCACGCGCAGCCCGGAGGACACGGCATACCTCGACGAGATGCGCGCAGCTTTCGGGGATCGTCTTCTGGTGCATCACGACGAAGGCGACCCGGAGAAGGTCTACGATTTCTGGGACCATTTCGAAGAGCCCAAGAACATGCATGTCTATTGCTGCGGGCCCGCGCCATTGATGGAGGAGATCGAGGCGATCTCCGGCCACTGGCCGGAGGGGCGCGTGAACTTCGAAGACTTCAAGCCGGTTGACGTGGTGCGCGAAGACGACAAGGCATTTGACGTTGTGCTCGAAAAGTCCGGTAAGCGCGTCACGGTTCCTGAGGATCGGTCGATCCTCGAGGCGCTGCGTGATGCGGGCGTGGCAACAGTGAGTTCGTGCGAAAGCGGCACTTGCGGCACGTGCAAGACGCGCTTGCTCTCGGGCGAGGTAGACCATCGCGACATGGTGCTCATGGACGAGGAGAAGTCCGAAAACATCATGATCTGCGTGTCGCGAGCCAAAGAGGGGGAACTCGTTCTTGACCTCTGACGCCGTCCGCATCGGCGTGGCGGGCCTGGGCCGCGCATTCATGTTGATGCTGCCCACCTTCCGCGCCGATACGCGAGTGCGACTGGTGGCCTGCGCCGCGCCGCGGGCCGAGAGCCGAGATGCCTTCGAGGCGGAGTTCGGCGGCACGGGGTATTCGGACGTGGAAGCGATGGCCGCCGATCCGGAGGTGGAAGCAATCTATGTCGCGACCCCGCATCAGATGCATGCCGAACACGTCGAGGCTGCGGCGCGTCATGGCAAACACATTCTCGTCGACAAGCCCCTGGCAGTCACGCTCGACGATGCCGATCGGATGGTGAATGCGGCCGAAGACGCCGGAGTCCACTTGATCGTGGGACCAAGTCACAGCTTTGATGCGCCGGTCCTGCAGGCGCGGGCGGTGATCGACAGCGGCGCGCTGGGCGCCGTGCGGATGGTGCAGGCCTTCAACTACACGGATTTCCTCTACCGTCCCCGCCGACCCGAAGAGTTGCGCACCGAAGAGGGCGGTGGCGTGTTGTTCAGCCAGGGCGTCCACCAGATCGACATCGTGCGGTTACTCTGCGGCGGACTCGGGCGCAGTGTCTCGGCGATGACAGGGGCCTGGGACCCGACGCGTCCGACGGAAGGCGCCTATTCCGCCCTCATGGACTTCCATGGCGGCGCCTTCGCCACTCTGACCTATTCGGGATACGCCCACTTCGACAGCGACATCTGGATGAACAATGTGGCCGAACTCGGTGGCGACAAGTCACCGGAAGTCTACGGCCGCGCCCGTAGGGCGCTCGAGGGGCTCGACGCCGAGGCGGAGGCTCGCCTCAAGACCACGCGGACCTATGGCGCCGGAGACGCCCCGCCGACCGCGCGTCACCATGAACATTTCGGCCCGGTCATCGTGCTCTGCGACCGGGGTGACCTGCGCCTCACTCCCGACGGTGTGGAGGTTTTCGGCGACTTCGCGCGGCACTTCGAGGAGACGCCACTGAGCACTGTCCCGCGCGAGACAGTGATCGATGCGCTGGTGGCCGCGGTGCGGCACAACAAACCTCCGGCGCAGACGGGGCGTTGGGGGCGGGCGAGCCTCGAGGTTTGCCACGCAATCCTGCACTCGGCCGAAACCGGCGTGGCGGCCGAACTCACGCGCCAATGCGGAATTTATAAGGAGGAGATGACACCTTGAGCGACCTGACCCTTTCCCTCGCCATGGGCAACTACGACCGGACCCGGGCCATCGTCGACGGTCGCGTCAAGATCGACGGGGTGGACCCGGTTCCGATGCTGCTTTCGCCCGAGGAGATGTTCTTCCGCGCCTTCCGCCACCAGGCCTTCGACATTTCGGAACTGTCGCTTTCGTCGTACTCCATCTCTGTTGCACGCGGTGACCCGCACTACGTTGCGATCCCGGTGTTCCTGAGCCGGGCATTCCGCCACACCTCGGTCTACATCCGCACCGACAAAGGCATCGAGAAGCCGGAAGACCTGAGGGGCAAGCGGATCGGCATCGCCGAATATCAGCTTTCGGCCAACGTCTGGGTGCGTGGCATCCTAGAGGAAGACTTCGGTGTGCGTCCGTCGGATGTCACGTGGGTGCGCGGCGGCATGGACACGCCGGGCCGTCCGGAGAAGATCAAGGTCGACCTGCCGGAAGATGTGACCGTTGAGGCGGCGCCGGAGGGTGCCACCCTGAACGGCATGCTGGAAGCGGGCGAGATCGACGGGTTCATCGGTCCGCGCTGGCCGCGCTGCTTTGCCGAAGGGCATCCGCACGTGGGCCGGCTGTTCTCCGACAGCGTGAGCGCTGCCGAAGATTTCTACCGACGTACCAAAGTGTTCCCGATCATGCATGTGCTCGGAGTGCGCCGCACCCTGGCGGACCAGCACCCTTGGCTTCCCGGCGCTCTGCTCAAGGCATTCTCGGAATCGAAAAAGCTGGCGCAGGACGCGCTGCAGGATACCTCGGCGACCAAGGTCACGATGCCCTTCGTCGAGGATAACCTGAACCGGGCGCAGGCGCTGATGGGGCAGGACCCCTGGACATACGGCGTCGTTGGCAATGCGCACGTGCTTGAGAAGTTCCTCGGCTATCACCACGCGCAGGGACTGTCGCCGAGACACGTTTCGGTGGACGAGTTGTTCCATCCGTCGACGCAAGAAGCCTACAGCCTTTGAAAGGGGTGCAAGATGAGTGAACTGAAGCCCGGAGACGTGCTGGAAATCACCACCGACGGCGGACTTGCTTACGTGCAGGTCACGCATATGCACCCGAGTTACCCGCCAGTGGTTCGCGCGCTGGACGGGCTCCACGAAGATCGTCCCGCGGATCTTGGTACCCTGGTCGCGGGTGAGACCCGGTTCATGGCCATGATCCCGGTCGACCGGGCTCTGGCGCAGGCTGGCGCCGCGTGCAGTTTCGTGGAAAACGTCGCCGTGCCCGAGGCGTACAGCGCGTTCCCTACCTTCCGTATGCCGATCCGCGACAAGCAGGGCGAGATCGTCTACTGGTGGTTCTGGGACGGGCGCGGGCTGTCATACGACGCCGAACTGGACGCCGAGCAAGCCAAGTTGCCTCTGCGTGAAGTGATGTCCGGAAAGCGTTTCCTGCAACTCTTGAGCGACATGGCGGTCTGAACCTGCAGAGACGTCGTGGCGACGTCGCCGACGGCCGATATGGCACGAAACGACAAATTCATGGGCGTGGCTTCTGGGAGAGGGCGCGCGCCCGACAAACGGGGAGGAGACCTGTGATGGGCGAGTCATCGCGCCTCGATATCGAGGCATCGCTGCCGAAACACCGTGATCTCTATTACGGTGGGCGCTGGCACAAGCCGAGCGCGGGCGGTTACGAAGACACGGTGAATCCGGCGACCGGCAAGGCCTTGGCACCCGTCGCCGTGGCCACTCAGGCCGACGTCGATGCTGCCGTGGTTGCCGCGGATGCAGGCTTTCGCGAATGGCGCGATGTCGCACCGCTGGAGCGGGCCCGGATTCTCAAGGAAATCGCCGCGCGGCTGCGCGAACACGGCGACGAGTTGGCGCTGATCGACGCGGCCAACTGTGGCAATCCTTACACCGAGATGCGAGGGGACGCGGGCGTCGCCGCCGCGCAAATGGAATTCTTCGCCGGCCTCGTGACCGAGATGAAGGGCGACACGATCCCGATGGGCCCCGAGCGGGTGAACATGACCACGCGAGAGCCGATGGGGGTGGTGGCGCGCATCCTCGCATTCAATCATCCGTTCATGTTCTGTGGAGGCAAGATGGCCGCGCCGCTGGCGGCAGGTAATGCGGTTATCATCAAGCCGCCAGTCCAGGCGCCGCTTTCGGCACTGCGGCTGGCGGAAATCGTCGAGGACTTGCTGCCCGCTGGCGTTTTTTCCGTTCTGCCGGGTGGCACCGAAGCGGGTGCTGGTCTGGCTGCGCATCGGGACGTCGCCAAGGTGACCCTGATCGGATCGGTGGGCGCGGGCCGGGCCGTGATGCATGGCGCCAGCGACACGATAAAGCCGGTACTTCTGGAACTTGGCGGTAAGAACGCTCTGATCGCCTATCCGGACAGTGATCCAGACAAGGTGGCGGACGCGATCGTCGCGGGGATGAACTTCGGCTGGTGCGGCCAATCCTGCGGTTCGACCAGCAGAGCGTTCCTTCACGACGAGTTGCACGACGCCGTTGTCGAGCGGCTGGCCGATAAGGTAAAGCGCTTCAAGCCTGGCATTCCCACCGAGGAAGGCACCACGATGGGCTCGCTGGTCAGCAGGGCGCATTTCGACCGGGTCATGGGCTTCATCGACAGCGCGAAGCAGGAAGGCGCCCGTGTCGTGGCCGGTGGCCATGCCGTCACGGACGGGCCGCTCGAGGACGGCTGCTTCATCGCGCCCACGATCTTCGCCGACGTGACCCCCGGGATGACCATCGCCCGCGAAGAGATCTTCGGTCCCGTCCTGGCGGTGCGACGTTGGTCCGACGAAGCCGAGATGCTGTCGGAGGTCAACGGGCTCGACGTGGGGCTGACGTGCGCGATCTGGAGCCGCGATCTTTCCACGGCGCACCGGGCCGCGAACCGGGTCGAAGCCGGGTTCGTCTGGATCAACGAGGTGGGGCGCCACTTCCTCGGCGCGCCCTTCGGCGGTGTGAAGCAGTCGGGGATCGGGCGCGAGGAGGGTATCGGCGAACTGATGTCCTTCACCCACGAAAAGAACATTCACATCAACCTGGGCGGTCAATGAAGCCCGCGCCCGAGGAGGATCGCCCGATGCGCGACGAAATCGACCGCCCGGTTCCTTGCGAGACCACCGACGTATACGGCAGCGATGCCATCGCATTGATGATGCGTGAGCTGGGCACGCCCTACGTCGCGCTGAACCCGGGATCCAGCTTTCGCGGTCTGCACGACAGTATCGTGAACCACTTGGGGAACCGTGATCCCAAGATGCTGCTGTGCCTGCATGAAGAACACGCAGTGGCGATCGCGCACGGCTGGGCCAAGGTGACCGAGCAACCCCTGGGCGTGATCCTGCACGCCAACGTGGGGCTCATGCATGCGGCGATGGCACTATATAACGCCTGGTGCGACCGGGTACCGATGCTTGTCTACGGCGCTACCGGACCGGTCGATGCGGCCAAGCGGCGGCCGTGGATCGACTGGTTGCATACCTCGCGGGACCAGGCGGCGGTGGTGCGTCCTTACGTGAAGTGGGACGACCAGCCGGCCTCGCTTGATGCCTCGCTGGCATCCATGCTGCGCGCCGCGTCGATCACGGCCACGCCCCCGATGGCGCCCACCTATGTCTGTTTCGACGTGAGCGTTCAGGAAGAAAAGCTGGATGTCCTGCCGGCGCTTCCCGACCCGGCGCGCTACGCGGCCCCGCAGCTTCCTGCTGTTGCCGCGCCGGATGCGAAAAAGTTGTGGGACATGCTCGAGGGCGCAGAGGCGCCGGTTTTCCTGATGGGGCGGGTTTCACGCGATGGCCGAGACTGGGAGCGCCGGGTTGCGCTGGCCGAACGCTTCGGCGCCAGGGTGGTGACCGACATCAAGGTCGCGGCCGCCTTCCCGACGCGCCATCCGCTGCATGCTGGAGCGCCGGGCTACTTCCTCTCGCCCGAAGCGGGCAAGGTGATCGCGGACGCGGATCTTGTCGTTTCCTTCGACTGGGTCGACCTTGCGGGGACACTGGATCAGGCCGGGTTGAAGCCCGGCGCGACCCGCGTGGTTAACGTGACGCTCGAGCCCTTTCTTCAGAACGGTTGGTCGCTGGACCACCAGGCGATGCCAGCCACGGATTTCACGCTATTGGCGCGCCCCGATGATGTGGTCAAAGCGCTTTGCGACATCGGTCACGTCGCGGAGCAGGGCGAACAGGCGCTCTTGGTCGCTGATCCCAAGCCACGGGCGAAAGGCGAAATCTCAGTCGACAGCCTTGCAGACGCCTTGGCCCTGGCGGTGCGGGGGCATGAGCCCAGCTACCTGCGGTTGACGCTCAGCTGGAACGGCGAGAAATGTGACTTCGCGGCACCCTTGGATTACCTCGGCTACGATGGCGGTGCCGGCATCGGCTCTGGCCCCGGCATGGCGGTCGGCTCTGCCTTGGCGCTGCGCGGGCAGGGGCGTTTGCCGGTTGCAGTGCTGGGGGACGGGGATTTCCTGATGGGCTGCACGGCGCTATGGACGGCCGTGCATCACGAGGTGCCCTTGCTGATCGTGGTGGCCAACAACCGGTCCTACTTCAACGACGAAATCCACCAGGAGCGTGTTGCCCGCGACCGCGGCCGCCCCGTCGAAAACAAGCACGTAGGCCAGGCCATCGACGAGCCGGACATCGATATCGCCGCCATGGCGCGCGCCCAGGGGGCCGAGGCCTTCGGTCCCGTGGACAGGATGGAAGACTTGGGCGAGGTATTTGCCGAGGCGATCGCCGCGGTCGGCCGTGGATCCGTCGCGGTGGTCGACGTCCGCGTGCGTCCCGGCTACAGCGAGGCAATGGCGGCAGGAATGACGCAGGAATGAGCGGGTATGCTCATTCCTTTAGGGGTCAATCACGGTTTCGCAACGTGCACTTGCCAGACCCGGACTGAACGGCCATCCTGCGCTTCACTGCCCGGTCCGGCCGGAAGAGGATTTTCGATCAAGGGGTTGATCTGCGATGAGCGATGAAATTTCGGCAGGGGGTAAGACGCCGGCCCCCAAGGCCGGCGGAGCCCCGGATTACGACGAAGAACGTCTCGCTCGTCTCATCCGGCTCGCCGCGCGGTCTTTCAACCGTTCGCTTCAGATGCGCCTGACCAGCGAAGGTGTGACCTTCGGGCAATGGATTTTCCTTCGCATTCTTTGGAAATCGGACGGCCTGTCGCAACGTGAACTGGCCGAGCGCGCAAACCTCACGGAGCCCACGACCCACACCGCGCTTCTTCGGATGGAGGAGCAGGGCTTCATCGCACGGCGCAACGTCGGCGATAACAAGCGGCGCGTGCATGCCTTTCTGACCGAGCGTGGCTGGGAATTGCGCGACGTGCTTGAGCCGATGGCGGTGGAGAGCAACGATATCGCGGTCAAGGGGTTAAGCGAAGTCGAAGTGAAGGTCCTGCGACACGGTTTGACGACCATCATCCGCAATCTCGAACAAGATGAGAAAGATGGTGCTGCGCGCGGACTTCGTGTCCCGCCGACCCGATCACTGGCCAAGATTTGACGGGCGTCGCCGGGGTGTCGGCGCGACCGTGTCCGGATTGGGTTGACCATATTTGAGTGGCCGTGTGGGAGCGTTTATGCAACCATCACGGGAGCGGTGTCGGGCGAAATCTAGCAATAGTTTGAAGCTATAATTGAGATATCTAATTTCTTGACGTGGCAAAATATCGCAGCTAGGAAAGTAGACGTCTAATATTCTCGCGTGTTCAGGCGGGTCGGCCCGCGGTCACGTCCGGATGGAGACACGAACCGAGAATCGCTGGGAGGCGATTCATGCAAAACTAAGGGAGGAGACTCATGAAGTACTCGATTCTGGCCGCGACGCTCGGCCTCGCGATCTCATCGACGGCGGTGTCCGCCGATCCTGTGAACCTTACCCTGTCGGGTGGCAGCCCGGGTGGCCTGTGGTCGCTTCTGGGTGCCGGCATCGACCGTGCCGTCAAGGCCGACGACGGCGATTCTGTCGTCACGTATCAGGCGACCGGTGGCGGCTTCGCCAACATCGGTCTTCTTGGCAGTGACCGGACCGACTTGGGCCTGTTGCACGACGCCGAAGCGCAGATCGCTCTCCAGGGCGGAGAGCCGTTTGCTGAGCCCATCGAGAACATGCGTGCCATCGGCTACATGTACAACTGGGCGCCGATGCACTTCTTCCTCGATAAGGCCGTGGCCGAGGAGTACGACATCGACAGCCTCGACGACATCGCCGGCAGCGGCGCGGCGCTTCGCATCGGCATCAACCGCTCGGGCAACATCACGTCCAATGTGGCGTTGTTCATGCTGGAAGAGGCGGGCGTGACCGAGGAAAGCCTCACAGATGCCGGCGGGCAATTCGTGCGTGCGGGTGCCAACGAGCAGGCGGACCTGATTCAGGATGGTCGTCTCGACATGATCACGAACGGGATCTTCATCAACCACTCGTCGTTCCGCTCGGTGGACGAGAACAACGACGTCATTCTGCTCGAAGTTCCGGAAGACGTGGTCACGGCCACCAATGAGGAATTCGGCACCGGCACGATGACCATCCCGGCCAGTAGCTACTCGAACCAGGAAGCGGATGTGACCACTTCCGCGCTCGGCGCGCTGCTCGTGGCCAATGACTCCATGTCCGAAGAGACCGCCTACTCGTTGGCAAGCTCGCTGGTGAAAAACATCGACGAAGTGCGCGCCGTGCACAGCTCGATGAAGCAACTTTCGCCCGAGCTTCTCGCCACGCCCAGCGTGCTCGAGTTCCACCCGGGTGCCGCGAAGGCATATGAGGAAGCGGGGCTGATCAAGTGATTGGTTCTCTCGTCGCCACCGGCCGCAGGCGCAAGCTTGCGGCAGGTTCGCAGCGAGTGTTGATCGTCGTCGCGGCGGTTTTCGCGGCCTGGGTCATCTACGCGAACCTGTTCACGATCTCGGATCCACTCATCCTGGGGATTCTCTTCGTCTGCGGCATCTACACGATCATGTTCGGCGCAATCGGGGCCACGCCTCGTGCGCCGGACCACATCCCGCTCTACGATTGGGCGCTGTCGGCGCTGAGCTTGGCGTGCGGGATATTCTTTTTCGTAAACGCGAGCGCTATTGCTGACCGGATCAGCCTTCTGCATGCCTTCACACCGGCGCAGCTGTTTTTCGGCACCGCGTTGCTACTACTAACGTTGGAGGCCACCAGGCGCACCACCGGGCTCGGTCTGACCGGTGTCGTCGTGCTCTTTCTGGTCTACAACTTGTTCGGCTACCTGCTGCCCCCTCCCTTCGGGCATGGCGTAGATGAATTCAGCTACCTTCTGGATATTCTCGTCTTCACGACCGATGGCGTCTTCGGTGTTCCGATCCAGGTCGTCGCGAGCTATGTCTTCCTGTTCGTCATGTTCGGGACATTCCTGTCGAAGGCCGGCGGTGGAGAGTTCTTCTTCAACATCGCATCGTTGGTCACTGGCCGGTCGCGCGGTGGTCCCGCCAAGATCGCGGTCATCTCTTCCGGCCTGTACGGCACGATGTCCGGCAGCCCTACGTCGGACGTGGTGGCCACCGGCTCAATCACGATCCCGGTCATGAAGCGGTTGGGGTACCGCGCGCGCTTCGCCGCCGCGGTCGAGGTCGCGGCCTCCACCGGTGGCAGTGCCATGCCGCCGATCATGGGGTCTGCTGCCTTCATCCTCGCCGAATACACCGGCGTGGCCTACCAGCAGGTGGTCTTCGCCGCGCTGGTCCCCGCGCTTCTATATTATATGGGCGTCTTCACACAGGTGCACCTGCGAGCGGTTCGTCTCAACCTGCGCCCCTCGGACGACGAGATTCCGACGGCGAAAGAGACCTTCCGCACCGGCTGGGTCTTCCTGATCCCCATCGCGGGGATCGTCGCGGCGCTGGTCGCAGGCTATTCACCCACTTTCACCGCAGGCGCCGGCGTCGTCGGTGCCGTCGTTGCCTCCATGCTGACGAAGGCGACACGCTTGCGGCCCTGGCAAATCGTCGAAGGGCTCGGCGAGACCACGCTGCGGATTCTGCCGGTCGCGGGTGCCTGTGCGGCCGCCGGCCTGGTGATCGGCGGCCTGTCGATGACCGGTCTCGGCATGAAAGCGGCCAACGTGATCCTGACGATCAGTAATGGCCAGCCCGGTGTGACACTGGTGATCGCGGCCATCGTGACGATCATTCTCGGCCTCGGAATGCCGACGCCCAGTGCCTACATCCTCGCCGCCGTTCTGGTGGGGCCGGCGCTGGCAAAACTCGGATTCCCGATCCTCCAGAGCCATATGTTCCTGCTCTACTACGCCGTGTTGTCGGCGCTGACACCGCCGATCGCAGTCGCGGCTCTCGCGGCCGCGGCGATCGCGGACGAGGATCCATTCAAGATCGCGTTTTCGGCGGTGCGGCTGGCAGTCGTCGGTTTCCTTCTGCCCTTCGCCTTCGTGTTCAACCCCGGTCTGCTTTTGCTGTCGGATCCGCTGTTCAATGTCATCGCGGTGTCTGGCGGGGTGCTGGCCACGCTGGCGATCGCGGTGTCGGTGGAAGGCTCAATCGGGTTGCCGCTGGGGCGCGTGGAACGACTGGTGCTGACATTGGCTGCGGCCGCCGCCGTGATGCCTTTCACGCTCGTGGCGTTGGGCGGGATTCTGGTGATCCTCGCATTCGCCGGACGTTACGCCCTGCTGATGCGCGGCGGTGGCCCACAGAAAGAGACCAGTGCCTGAGAAAGGCCGGGCGCGGTTCTTGCGCCCGGCCGACCGAATGACTTCTACCGATGCTGATACAAAGGAACAGACGTGGCCGAAACGCGCGCAACATCGACCCCGAGAACTCCGCCTTTCTGGAAACGTTGGGCCATTAGTATGCTCGCGGTCTACCCGCCGCTTGTGCTACTCGTATACGCCTCGCGCAGCCTACTAAAAGGCGTGCCTACACCGGCCGTACTTTTTCTGGTTGCCCTGTGCCTGACAGGATTGTCCACTGGGTTGATCCTTCCCTTTCTGCACCGCTGTCTCGCAGGCTGGCTGCAGCGATGACGCCGCCGGCCTAGCTTGACAAAAAAAATTAGATAGCTAAGAATAGATGTGGAAAATTTCTGCACTTGCTGGAGGAGAACGACATGCTGACATATGAAGAAAACGAGCTGCTGACGCGAGTGACCGGGGATGCCCCGATGGCAAAGCTCATGCGCCAGCACTGGACACCCGTCTGTCTCATCGAAGAGGTAGCCGAGAACGACGGCAAGCCGCTACGCGTCGAGGTTCTGGGGGAGAGCTATGTCGCTTTCCGCGACACCAAGGGCCGCTTGGGCATGCTCGACGAGCTTTGTCCGCATCGCAAAGCGTCGCTGGTTTATGGCCGCAACGAGGATTGCGGACTGCGCTGCCTCTACCACGGCTGGAAGATGGATGTGGATGGCAACGTGGTTGCGATGTCTTCCGAACCGGAAGGCAGCCCCCTCATGGACAAGGTCAAAGCACGCGCCTACCCGGTGCGCGAGTGGGGCGGTTTCGTTTGGGCCTGGCTTGGCGACCGCGACGAGATGCCGGAGTTCCAGCCGCCGGCCTTCGCCCCCGAGGAAGACACGAAGGTTTCGATCCTCAAGATCCGCGTGCCGGCTAACTGGGCGCAGATCCACGAAGGTCAAATCGACAGCGCGCATAGCTCGTCGCTGCACTCCTCCAACATGGTTCCGGCGCGGGTCGAAGGCGCTTCGTCGGACGAAAAGTCCTGGTATCGGCCATCGACGGACAAGTCGCCGCGGATGCAAACCGAGACCACAAGTTACGGTTTCCACTACGCCGCGATCCGCAAGCCGATCAAGAACGCGAAGACCCACAACTACCTGCGGATCACCGAGTTCGTGGCACCTTACTATTCGTTGATCCCGCCGAACAACAACTACAAAGTGGCCAGCGTGATCGTGCCGATTAACGATGACGAGACCGCCTTCCACTTTATCGCGTTTGGTGGTCCGAACGTGCCCTCGACGGAGGAATGGCGCAAGTTTGCCCATGCGGTACCGGGGGTCGATGTCGACGACAAGTGGCGGCCCGTGCGAACGCTGGAAAACGATTTCCTGCAAGACCGCGAACGTATGGCGGAAGGGCATTTTACAGGGGTCGACGGCATCCCTAACGAGGATATCGTCATGTGGGTGTCCATGGGGAGCCGCGTGCAGCGCGAAACCGACACGCTCGGCGCCTCGGACCTGGCAATCGTGGAATTCCGCCGCCTTATGGTGGATGCGGCGCAGAAGGTCGCCGAAGGCGGTCGTGCCATCGGCACCGACGCCGAAGTGCCGCAAGCGCTGATAGCCTCGCATGAGGGCGTCTATTCCAAGGACGTCGACTGGCGCACCCTGGTCAACCCGAAGGCTGACTCGCAGGCCGCCGAATAGGGTTCCCTTTCAAAGCAGGGCGTTCACAGGGCGTGAGGAGCACTCGCGCCCTGTGTGATTGGCGCCCGTAACTCAATACGAAGGACTTCAAACCGTGAATACCGCTGCTTCTGTTCCTAACATCATCCTTGAGCCGATGGTGCGCAACGCGATCATGGAGGATATGGGAACTGCCGGTGACGTAACGACGCGCGCAGTTCTTCCGGAGGGCACCCAGTACAATGCGGAAATGGTCGCCCGGCAGGACGCCGTGGTCTCCGGGATGCAACTGGCAGCGCTTGCCTTTCGCCTGATCGACCCCGAACTGCGCGTTGAGACGATCGTTGCCGATGGTTCCGCATGCAAGGCCGGCGATACCCTGATGAAGATCGAAGGTGCGGCCGCCTCCATTCTCGCGGGGGAACGCGTAGCCTTGAATTTTGCTGGTCGCCTGTCGGGAACGGCTACGATGACGGCCTCATACGTGAAGGCGGTGTCGGGGACCGGGACCCGCATTACTTGTACGCGCAAGACCACGCCGGGCCTGAAGCTGGCCGAAAAGCTCGCCATTCTTCATGGCGGGGGCCACAATCATCGATTTTCCTTGTCCGACGCGATCCTGATCAAGGACAACCACATCGCCGCGGCAGGCGGTGTTACGCAGGTGCTGGAGGCCGTCAAAAAGCACGCCGGGCACATGGTCGTGGTCGAGATTGAAATTGACGGGTTGGACCAGCTCGACGAGGTGATCAAGGTCGGTGGCGCCGACGTTGTTCTTTTCGACAACATGACGAGCTCGGACATGGCGGAAGCCGTGAAGCGAATTGACGGACGAATGAAAACCGAGGCCAGCGGCAATGTCCGGTTGGACCGCCTGCGTGAAATTGCCGAGACCGGCGTCGATTATATTTCTTCAGGCGCGTTGACCCATTCGGCCGGCACGGTGGACTTCGGCCTCGATTTTTGATTGGCCCGGCCAAAGCCACGCCTTTCAGTGTGTCCGAGTTGAGTCCAATTGCCTGGGCCCGTACCGGTTGGCGCGTCAGCGTGCTGTAAGCCAACCATTCAGGGCCCGGGTAAGCCAAGGAACGATGAACGCGGTGGTGAGGCCGGTCAGGATCACCGCGACGATCAACAACCCCAGGGCTTGGGGAACGCGTGAGGTGAGCGGGGACAACACCGTCACCAGGACGATGAGTGCCGGATAGACCGCCAGAAGGCTGACGGCCCAACGCTTCCAGAACAGGGGTGGGCGTGGTGTGCTTGGGAGTGAGCCAACCGGCTCGAACCAGATATTCGCCCCGGCAGCCTGTTGACGTGAAACGTCCGTTATCGCCAGGGCCTCGATGTCGACCAAGGCGGCCGCGCGCTTCGGCGAGTTGCGCCACGCATCAAGCGCTGCGCTGTCCCGGAATCTCACCACGACGTAGAAATCCGTGCCCAACCCGCCCTCGCGGCGGATGACGTCGAGGCTCTTGAAGCCTTCTGTCTGAACAAGCACCTCATTCAGCTTCTGCAGCAACTCCGCGCACCTGTCACCGTCGCGGTGCCGCACGCGAAGTGCCACCAGAAGGCTATTCTGCCGATCTTCAAGCAATCTTGCATCGACCATGTAGGCTGTCTCCAACTGAGCTTGAGCATGTTTCTAAAGGTAAGACTGGACCTATAGCTCCTTGTAGCTGATAGCCGCACGGGATTTAACAATTTCCTTACATATCTAAATTTACGCGGTGAAACCTGTTAGTTCTGTCCACGCTCTCGGTGCGAAAGTCGAAGGCTTGTTCGATATGCGCGTGTCCTTCGTCCGATGATTTGAGACACGAGCGCCTGATCTCGAAGGGAGGGTCTTGAGCTACCCCCCGTAATTCGGACAGTGACGTAAACTACGATTTGCAGTCTGCTGATCTTCGACGAGAAGAAGATCAGAGATGTCGAAACGCAAGGAGCACGCGCCCGAGTTCAAAGCGAAGGTCGCGCTGGAAGCCCTGAAAGGTGAAGAAACGGCGGCCGAGCTGGCGAGCCGGTTCGGAGTGCATCCGACGATGATCCATCAATGGAAGCGCGCCTTGCTCGAAGGCGCGTCCGGCGTGTTTGAGCGCGGCGGCCGCAAGAGACCCGAGATCTACGAAGAGCCGGTGAAGGAGCTCCACGCCAAGATCGGGGAGCTGGCGGTGGCCAACTCTTTTTTGGAACGAAAGCTGAAGCCCTGGGGCGGGAAGTGAGGCGCGGCATGATCGAGCCTCACCATCCCCGGCTGTCCATCGGTCAGCAGTGCAAGCTGCTGTCGATCGCGCGCTCGTCCTATTACTACGCGCCGAAGGGAGAGACCGAACAGAACCTCGGCCTGATGCGGCAGATCGACGAGCAGTTCCTGGAGGCCCCGTTCTTGTATGTCCGTTTCCCGCTCTCGCTTCGAAATGTCGAGGACCTGCTCCACGAACGCGGCGTCGATGTGAGCCACGAAACGGTCCGATATTGGTGGCACAGGTTCGGACCGCTTTTCGCGGCCGAGATCCGCAAGCGTCGGAGTGAGGGAATGCAGTCCAGTCGCTGGTGGTGGCACCTCGACGAGATGTTTGTGAAAATCAACGGTGAACGCTGTTAGCTATGGCACGCGGTCGATCATGAAGGCGAGGTGCTCGAAAGCTTTGTGACCAAGACCCGGGACCGGAAGCCGCCATGAAATTCATAAGAAAAGCAATGCGCAAGCATGAGCGCGCAGATGAGATCGTGACCGACCGATTGCGCTCCTACCGGGCCGCGCTGAACGATCAGGGCGCCACCCATCGGCAGACCTGCGGTCACTGGCTCAACAACCGGGCAGAAAATTGACACCTGCCGTTCCGACGACGGGAAAGCGCCATGTGTCAATCGGCATTGAAGTTTG
>NZ_DGCP01000008.1:0-3154 GCF_002384975.1 Maritimibacter sp. UBA3975 | reverse complement strand
GCGTCGCGATTGGCGATGAGGGTCACGGCATTGGGCTGGGTCGGCAGAAGTTCGGCGGCTTCTTCGATGGTGACGATACGTTCTTCTGCAGGCACATGAGAGAGGATCTTCCGCGCGGCGACGGTCTTGCCGGTGGAGGTGCCGCCCGAGACGATCATGTTGAGCTTGTTGTCGACGCAAAAGGCCAGCGCATCGTCGATCACGCCCGCGGCCACCACTTCACGCAGTTCCCGGGTCTTCTCGAGGCGGAGTTCTTCGAGCTTGCGCTCCTTGCCATAGAGGAAATCAAGCGCGATCCCGTCGAGCGGCAGGCTTGAGAAGAACCGCAAGCTTATCGACATCGCCGAGATCACGGCAGGCGGGGTGATGACCTGTGCGCGGATCGGGCGCCCTTTGTATGTGATCGAGACCGAGACGATGGGGCGGTCCTTGCTCATCGTGGTATTGGCGGAGGAGGCGATCTGGTTGCCGAGGTCTTTCACTTCGGTTGCGGTCAACGCCCGGTCCAGCTTTCGCATGAAATGATCGCCCTGGAATTCGCCCCAGCAGCTGCCGTCGGGATTGATGCAGATCTCGATGACATCGTCGCGGGCGGCAGCGTCGATCCGATCAAGCGAGGTTTGGAGATAGCTCAGCGACATGGGCTCAGAATATCTCCAGATCGCGGTCGACCATCACCGTCACGCGAGCCCCCTGGTCGACATAAATGACGGGACCGATTGAGAGGTAGTCGCCAATCACACTATCCGTGGCATCGGCAAGATCATCGCCTACGTCTTCGAGCACGTCCGCGGCGGTTTCGTCCTGCACATTTGCCGCAGCGGCGCTTGGCGCTGCGGAGATCAGAGAAATCAACGCCGCCGAGCCAAAGCGTTCATCAAAGCGCGTGTCGACAAAGCCGGTCACACCCGAACGACCCAGTTCATCGCCCCCGAAGGAGCTGATCTGGATGGTTTGATTGTCAGGCAGGATGATCCGGTCCCAGGCGATGGTGACCCGGCGCTGCGCGATATCGACGCCAGAACGATACCGCCCGATGAGACGGGACCCGCGCGGGATCAGGAGGCGGGAGCCATCGAAACTGAACACGTCTTCGGAAACAACAGCACGCGTCTGGCCGGGCAGGGAACTGTCGAGAGCGGTTTCCATGACGGCCTGGATCATCGTGCCCTGGTTGATGGTGTTGGACGGATTGGCGATGACCTCAGCTTGCGTCACCGAAGTGGGCAGCGCGCCGTTCAGTACGAAATCTGTCACTTCGCCGAAGGTGCGTTCGGTCAGAGGCGTCTCATTTGCACCGGAGGTGCCGGCAAAGGCGATGGTGGGCGAGGTGATGCGGCGCTCTTGAAACGCCCGTTCTTCAGCCGCGCGGCGTTCAAGTTCCGCGAGCCGTCTTGCTTCCTCCTCGCGGCGGAGCCGCTCTTCTTCCCGCGCGCGCAATTCGTCCTCGGTGGGGCCGATGGGCGCGGGAAGGGGCCGGTTGGCCTCAAGCTGCGCAAGTTCGAGGTCCATGCGGAGTTGCTCAAGTTCGCGATCACGCGCCGTGAGCTCATCGCGAAATTGCTGTTGCGCGGCCTCTGACGCGGCTTGCAGCGCCGCGATTTGGGTTGTCAGCGCATCGATGGCTTCGGCGGCAGCGGTATCTTCCTCGACGACGGGTTCGGGCGCATTGCGCAACTCCTCGATCTGGGCCTGAAGGGCGGCGAGCTGCGCCAGAAGCTCGGCGTTGGGTTCCACCGGTTCGGGTGCTGCCAACACCACCTCGGGCTCGGGTGGGGGGAGGGTTTCGATGGCGCCAAACCCGTCGCCTTCGTTTTGAAATACGTCCGGCGTGGCCGTGGGCAGGGCCTCCTCTTCTTCGGGTTGGGACAGGAGATAGAGCAATGCACCGCCGGCACCGATCACGAGGACAACGACCAAAGCCAGCAGCGGCGAGCGTCGCGGGGCAGGGGGTGAGCTCGCGCCTTTGCCCTGCTCAAGGGCGGCGAGACGTTTCTCAAGGTCCGCGTTTTCGGTATCGCTCATGATCCCACTCCCGCAGGTGGTGTGGCCTCGATACAGACCACCTCGTCTCCGATCCGCAGCACCCATTGCCTGTTCACCCCGGAAACCCGGATCACGCCGTCCTCGGTGGCTTGCGTGTTGACCGTCCGTTCTCGGCCATTGCCGTAGCGGAAGATCGCGGGCACCGGCGCGTTCCGCGGGAATTCGAAATACGTAAACGTCCCGTCATCCCAGACACGGGTGGGGGTGAACTCGGTCCGCGCGCTGGCCCCGTAGTTGTAGTTCGGCGCTTGTGCCGCGATGGCCCGCGCGGGCCGTGCATTGTCTTCGGGGTAGCGGAACTGGACCACGTAGAAGGTCGGGCTGCGGGTCTCCTGGACGTTGAAGTAGTAGCTGCGGCGGTTGGTATAGACGGTCACATTGGTATGCACCCCGCGCGCGACGGGCTTGATCGCGAAGGCTTGGCCGCCCGGCACGCCGTCGATCTCGAAGCCCTCCGTGTCGCCTGCGATGATCGAGCGGATGCTCTCGCCTTCCCCGAACTCGACCGTGGTCACATGGGTGAGCGACACGCTGAGGCGGTAGACCTGACCTTCTTGATATGTTGCCAGCCGCACCCGATTGTCATTGGGCCCGCCACGCGGGATGGCTTCGGCGAAAGCAAGGCCGGGCAACAGGGCAATCAGCAATATGAAAAGTCGAGCAGGGAACAAATTCAATTCTCCAATCTGTCGGAGCGGACGGAATATTCGAGGACCGTGAAGCCGAAGGGGTTGGTCCAGACCTCATCGATGGAGCGGCGGGTCTCGGGGCGGAACTCGAAGAGAAGCGTGGCAGTGAAGAGGCCTGTCTGAACGCCATTGATAGACGTCAGGCGCTTGCGCAGGCGGACCGTGGCGCGGTTGGTGCCGATCCGGTTGATGCTGAGGATTTCCACGTCGAGCCGGGCATTGGGGCCATAGACGGTCGGCGGGTAATTCTCGTTGGCGCTGTTCCAGATTTGGCGCAGCCCGCTCTCGGCGGCCCCGTCCGAGCGGCGCAGAACGCTGCGTATGCGCAGGTCGTTGTCGAGCTGGTTGTAGACCTCCCGGTCGGTCACATAGCGGAAGACTTCTGCCTCGATGATAGCCTGGTTGGCTGTGACAGACGT
>NZ_DGCP01000009.1:973791-1086459 GCF_002384975.1 Maritimibacter sp. UBA3975 | reverse complement strand
CCAAGGGTGCTGACGGCAGACATGCTATTTCATGGCCGTGTGCGTGACGTGGAGCGCCGGCTCGAGGGCGCGTTCGCCAAGGGCAGCGTGCGGATCGAAGGGCAGGGGCATTTCCGGGGCCGGACCGTGACGCTGGGCTTTCAGAACGAGTTTCTGTCGGCGGAGGAGGACGGGCGCATGCTTGCCACCACGCCGGACCTCATCACGCTGATCGACGCCAACACCGGCGCGCCGGTGCCGACGGACACGGTGAAATACGGGCTGTCGGTCAAGGTGCTGGGCCTGCCCTGCGACCCGATCTGGCGGACCGAGGAGGCGCTTGCGCTCGTCGGCCCGCGCTACTTCGGGATCGACGCGGACTACAAACCGCTCGACGTCGCCTGACCGATCCAGCCCAGGCGCTTCGCGGCCTCAATCGCGTCGCGCCTGCGGCCCACGCCAAGCTTGGCGTAGATGCTCTTGAGGTGGAACTTCACCGTCGCCTCGCTCACCCCGCGGGTGCGGGCCAGCGCCTTGTTGCTCGTTGCGTTCGGCAGAAGGCAGAGCACGGCGTATTCCGCCGGGGTCAGGTCCGGCGGTGCGGGGTCGAGCCGGTCCTGCGCCGAGAGCGGGTCGAGATAGGCATCGCGGATGTGTCGGGCGCGGTCGATGAACCGGCGCCGCACACGACATTCTGCGCAGAAGCGGTCGAAGGTCTCGCGCGCGGTGGTAAAAAGATAGGTCCAGCCCTGCGCCTCGATCGTCTCGAAGGTGGGAAGCAGCCAGCGCGCGGCCTCGTCGAACCGACCCTGCTGCATGGCCCGTTCACCGTTGAGTAGGCTCTGGGTTGCGCGAAGCCGGGCGAGGGTCAGCGACACCTCCGGCGCGTCGGCACCCCAGTTCACGACCAAAGACGTGGTGTTGGGCATCAGGATCACCATGTGCCGCTCGTCCAGCCGGAGCGGGCTGGCCCCGTCCGGTTTGGCATGATTGGCCCCGTGGAAGAATTCGTCGCGCAAGAGCTGCATCGCGGGCAGGAGATCGGTCATGCCGCGCACCCTGAGGAGGGTTTCTAGCGCGGCGTGCCGCTCCAGTACCCGCTCGTCCTGTTCCGCCTGTCCGACACGGAACAAAAGCGTGGCGAGTACCAGCAGGGTCTCGGGCCAGAACTCACCGTGGACCAGCGCGTCCTGCATTTCGACAAGCGCCGCGGGGTCGGGCAGGGCCCCCGTATGCTCGGCGTCGATCCACCAGCGCACCACGGTGACCATCGCCATTTCGCAGACCGGCGCCCCGGCGGCGGCGAAACACCGATGCCCCTCGTCCATCGCGCGCGAGGCGGCGGCGAGGTCGCCGGTGCTGATGTTCAGGAAGCCGAGGTGGAGGTGGATGAACCCTTCCAGATAATCCGACCCGCTGGCCCGGTAGGCGTCGATGGCGAGCTGGCCGAACTCGGCCGCCGCCGACAGGTCCAGCCGCCGGAACGCGATCATCAGGAGCATGTTGTAGACCGCGCCGTGACAGACGTGATCGTCGGGATCGAACAGCGAAATCGCGTCGACATACCCCCACATCCCCTCGGGGCTGAGCGTGGTATCGTAGCCCATATGGGCCAGCATCTCGATCACCAGCAGGGCGGCGGTGTCCTCGGTCAGAGCATCCCGTTGCTTAAGGAGCGGCACCTCGGGGTCGAGGTCTTGCGCCACGAGCAGGTTGTGAAACCGTTTCATCGCCTGCCGGAAGCGCCCCATCTTGTAGTCGATGAGGATCTTCACGAGGGTTTCGTCGAGCGAGGTGCCGGGCGCGTCGAAGGCGCGGATGTAGGCGGAGAGCGGCGACTTCAGGGCGGACCTGAAGGTGATCTCGCGCTCGTCCATCACAGTGTCCACAATTGTCGCCCTTCGTTCCCGCATGTCCCGATGACCCCGCGAAGTCTATGCGCTGCGGGTCGCGGGCGGCAAGGGACTGTTGCAAGTCAGGGGTACAGGCGGATGGGCTTGCCCGGGCTTGGCGGACAGCGTTCAGATCCCATCTCGTGCCGTTCGCTACACTGTCACGACCAGGGCGTAACGAGATGCTTCTCGCCCATTTTCTTCACACGAGAATCTGCCGCGGCTCCCTTGGTCACTGGAACTCCTTCAGGATGCCAATGATCTGCTCTTCGCTGAAATGGCTTCTCTTCATCATCTGTCTCCTCAGTGGGAGAACAGGCTAACCTCAAATCGAGGACGTTTCAGGAGAGCGGGTCACCATCATGCGGCCAAATGGCATCCGCGACGAATGAAAAAGATTGCCAAGGTGATTAGGATGGCGCCGGAGATAACCCCCAATGCTCGCTCATAGAGGCCGTCAATATCGGTCGGTAGAAAGAAAAACACCGGCGCGCTGATCATCCAAAGCGCGCCGAGTCCTCGCATCGCATAGGCGTAGCGGTCATTTGCGCGTTTCAAGCCTTTCGCCATCGTGAATGCGATTACAAGGACCGCCGCGCCGACCCCGTAGACCAAGTATTGGTGAATAACCCAGCCGTCGCTGTCCGCGTCACCGTATTCGTTTCTTGCGCCGATCAGGAAAACCAGCAAGCCAAAAATGAGAAGCGCAAATATGCCAATACTCCACCGCTTGCCGCCCAAGTGAACGTGGGCTGAAAGGAGCGCTGCAGACAGGATGCCAATAGAATAAGAATAAAGACCAATGTCTACGATGAACTCATACCGACCGGCGCCCAGGTCACTGATCGTATCGGCGATCCAATCGTGATTTGGAACAGCCACATCCGCAATTAAAATGGCTGCTGCGAGAGCCGTGCAGCCGGCGATCACGATCCAGCCTAAAAGGATCATGAACATGGGCTGGCTCTCAGCAGCTTGTGGAACTATCTCGTTTCTCTCTGGTTGCGAATCCATATCTGCTTTGAGAACTCGGAGGAGAAGGAAAGGTTCCTCACATGCCCTTTCCCCCACCCACCTCGATCGCCCGACCAGCTATGCGAGATGCAAGCTCCGCGCGCCGGGCGATTAAAAATCCGTCCGGACTTCGCTGTACCGGAAGTGGCGCCAATTCAATACACACTTGTTTGCTCAACCATTGCCAAGAATGAAAAGGCGGTCAGCACGGAAATTCCCCTTACGCGCGTCTGATCCGTGGGGTCAGCGCGCCCTCAATGCCCGTGTTCCTTGCACCATTCGTCATGGACGCGCGGTTTGCCCATGTGGTCGCGCATGTTCTTCATCATTTCGAAATAGGGGATCGGGACGTGAACCGGGCGCTCGTCCGACGGATCGAAATCGTCATAAAGCGTCTGCACTGTCACGATGACCCGCTCGGCGTCGGTCCAGTTCTTGTAGTCGCCCAGATCAATCTTGTAGGCCGCGTCGAGGAATTCGACCCCCTGTTCATAAAACGGGCGCGCCATCTCGGTCACATCCAGCAAGTAGTCACGCATTTTGCGCACGTCGTCCTTGGTGGAAATCGGGCCGTGGCCTGCGACGATCACCTCGACATCCATGTCGAGCACCATGTTGCACACGTTGATCCAGCGCGCGACCGGACCATACCACGCGATAGGCGTGCCTGCCGAGAACAGGATATCGCCGGTGTAGAGCACCTTGTCCTCGGGCACATAGATCAGCGCGTCACCCAGCGAATGTGCCGGCCCCACCTCGATCAGCTCGACGCGCTTGTCTCCGACCATGATGGTCATCCGGTCCTTGAAGGTCTCGGTCGGCGGGGTCAGCGTGATGCCTGAAAAGTCGAAGGGCCGGAAACACTCCGCCATGAACTCGCCCGCGACGCCGAATTGGCCCGGGTCTTTCATCACCTGGTCGAGGAACGCCGGATCGAACCGGTCAAAGTCGGTCACGGTGCCGTCAGTCCCGATGATCCGCGCGTCCTTGACGAGCTGATTTCCAAAGGTGTGGTCACCGTCCGCATGGGTGTTGACGAGGATGCCGATGTCACCCCCGCCAGGGACGTTGGCCTTGATATCGTCCAGCATTTCCTTGGTGCATTTCAGATCGAATAAGGTATCGACCAGAAGGTTCGCCTCACCATCCGCGATGATGCCCGCGTTGGACCAGCCCCACGACCCGTCCGGGACGAGATAGCCCCAGCAGCCGTTGCCAAGATCGTGCAGACCCTTGGTGTATTTCCATTTAGACATGAGAATTCCTCCCTAAAGAAGTGCGGTGGCGAGCGCCGGAAACAGGAATACGAGAACGAGGACGAGCGCCATCATCAGAGCGAAAGGGGCGGCGCCCTTGAAGATCTGGCCAAGCGTGATGTCGCTGTCCGGCCCGAGCGTTGACTTGATGACATAGACGGCCAGACCGAAGGGTGGGGTCAGGAGCCCGATCTCGACCGCGAGGATGGCGATGACACCGAGCCAGATCAGATCGACCTGAAGCCCGGTGAGAATCGGCACGGCAATGGGCAGCACAAGCAGCATGATCGAGGCGCTGTCGAGGATGGTGCCCAGAACGACCATGACGAGGATCATGGCGATGACGACCCCGTTCACGCCGAAACCTGCGCCCAGCACCGTGTCACCGAGCCAGTCGGGCATGCCCGACAGGGCGAGCATCCGGGAATAGAGCGTCGCACCCATGATGAGGAAACAGATCGACGCGGTGGTGTGACCGGTCTGGACGAGCACCTGCCAGAAGTCGCGCCAGCCCAGCCGGCGTTTCGCGATGGCGATGACCAGCGCACCTGCGGCACCTGCGGCTCCGGCTTCCGTCGGGGTGAAGACCCCGCCGTAGATGCCGCCCAGAACGAGCGCTACAAGGATCACGATAGGTGCAAGCTTGCCCAGCATCTCACCTGCCGACATGGTCGGCATGTCGTCCACCGGCACTTGTGTCCCGCCGATAAATTCGGGTGCCCATTTACCCATTGCGATGATCCCGAAGGCATAGGTCGCCGACAGAACGAGACCGGGGATGATGCCGGCGATGAAGAGGTCGCCGACCGATTGCTCGGTCAGAACGCCGTAAAGGATGAAGAGCAGGGACGGAGGGATCAGCATTCCCAGTACCGCCGAACCCGCGACAACGCCGACCGAAAAATGCGGGGTATATCCGTGGCGGCGCATCTCCGGCACCGCGACTTTGGTGAACACGGCCGCCGAGGCGATGGAAATGCCGGTGATCGCGGCGAAGATCGCGTTGGCGGCGACAGTGGCGACGCCCAGCCCGCCGACCACCTTGCGAAATGCCTGCTGTGCGACGTCGAACGTATCGCGCCCGATCCCGGCGACGGACACGACGAGGCCCATCAGCACAAAGAGCGGCACGACCCCGAAAAGGTAGTCCGAGATGGAATCCTTGAACGCGGCGACCATCAGCTTGGCTGCGAGGTCCATGTTGTCGCGCAGGAGCCAGACGCCGACAAAGCTCACCAGCATGAGCGTGATGGCGACATGAAGCCCGGAATAGATCAGCACCAGCATCACGCCGATAGAGGCGAAACCGATCTCGAGTCCCGTCATGGTTGGCGCCCCGCGAGGTTGGCCCAGGCGGAGGCGAGGTATTGCAGCACCGTCGCGGCCATGCCGATCGCCATGAGGCCGTAGAGCGGCCAAGTGGGAATGACGAAGAAGCCCGGATTGCCCATGAAGTTGCGCTCGGGCTGAACCCAGGCCTTGGACAGCACCGGGAAGAAATACCAGAAAGTCAGCGCCAGAAGCACGGCGCCGATTATGTTGAACACGGCCAGCAGGATCTGCGCAGCGCGCGGCGAGCGCTTCATCACCACCATGATGAGCAGGTCCGACCGCGTGAGCGCGCCGGAGCGTAACGTGTGGGCCAGTTGCAGAAACACGATCCCGACGATTGAGAAGGCGACCATCTCTGCCACGCCCGCGATGGGCGCATTGAACAGGGTCCGCATGGCGATATCGGCGCAGATCAGCAGCATGATCGCGATGATCCACACGGATCCGAGCGCGTTCAGCCCGGCCACGACCGGACCCAAAGGCCCATCGCCCCCGCCACGCCCTCCGGGCGCGCGGGATGTTTCGTTCACATCGCTCACGTCAGTCTCCTCCCGGTCACCCCGGCGCATGATGCGCCGGGGCAGGTCCGGTCAGTCTTCGAGGTAGTTGCGCTGGAAGGTGAACCCCGCATCGGCGAGGTAGGCGACATAGGCCGCAAGGATATCATCCACCGGCTCGCCCCGCGCCCGCGCGGCCTCAGCCCAGGCCGTGGCCGGATTGGCCATTTCCTCGATCCAGGCCTTGCGCTCGGCCGGATCGAATTCGACGATCTCGCCACCGCCGTCCAGCATCGCCTGCGTCGCGCCCTCGATCCGGGCCGACTGTTCGGCAAAATAGGCCTCTTGGTAGGCATCGGCCGCGACCCGGAAGGCATCCTTGGTGGCGTCCGAGAAGCTTTCCCAACGGTCTTGCGACACCGCGAGACCGCCCACATACATCGCGCCGAATTCGACCGCGTTGTAATAGGGGGCGACTTCCCAAAGCTTCGCTGGGGCGTTCGCCGTGATCCAGCCGATCGCGCCGTCCGATACGCCCGTCTTGATGTCGTTGTAGAAGCTGACATAGCTGCCCTGCACGCCGACCGCGTCGGTGCCGTCGAGCCAGGACAGGTTCGGACCGGCACCCGAGATCTTGACGCCCGCCATGTCGGCACGGGTCTTGAGCGGCATGGTCGTCGCGATGTTGTAGCCGTCGATGGCGATGCCGCCGCCGATGTAGACCACGCCGGTCGCGTCCGCGAGCTGATCGATAAAGCCCTCGCTCGACATGAGCGCGTGTTCCGCCGCTTCGGTCACCAGCTTGGCGTCGACCGGTCCGAACGGCATGGCATAAGTCATGTTCAGGATGCCCATGTTCGCCGGGTCGAAGACGCCCATCGCCTGTCCGACGTCGATCAGACCATCCTGCATCGACTGTGCTTCGGCGCCGAGTTTGACGAGCGTGCCGCCATAGGCCTCGGTCCACTCGACCTCAACCTCGCCGGTTTTGGCGAGCTCCTCGTTGAGCGTCGGAATGAACGTCTCGCCGATATGCTTGACCCACAGGAACACCGCCGGATGTCCCGTCGCGATGGTCAGGTTAAGCTTCTCCTGCGCAAGCGCCGGAAGCGCCCCGCCTGCCAGAACCGCGGACGCGGCCAGAAGCGACATACTGTGACGTATGGTTTTCATGTTTTCCTCCCTGATGGCTTTCGCCGTTTCCTCCGAAGCCAACGCTAACGGCCATTGAACAACTGTTCAAGATTATTACGATGGCGTTCAACACAGGGCATTTCATGACCATCAAACCCCAACGAAACAAGGCCGATCAGGGCGAAACCTCGAAGGAGCGAATCCTCGCCTCCGCCGAATCGGTCTTCGCGGAATGGGGTTTCGACGGGGCCTCGGTCCGCCGGATCTCGGAAGAGGCGGGGGTGCCTGTCGCGCTCATCAACTACCACTTCGGATCCAAGGCCGGGCTGTACCGCGCGATTTTCGAGAAGCGCGCGCCGGCTATCATGGATCAGCGGATCGCCGGGCTGAGGCTCGCGCGGGCCGAACCGGACCTCGACCGGCGCATCGACCTCGTGGTCAAGGCGCTGATCTACCCGATGTTCTCGCTACGTGGCGAAAGCCCGTCCGCGGATTTCGGGCGCATGATCGTGCGCGAAATGTCGGACCCGCAGTCAGAAGCGCGGGGCATTTTCCGCGACATGTTCGACCCCGTGGCCGAGATGCTGACCGATGCTATATCGAAGTGCTTTCCCGACTGGACGCTGGAAGAGGTTCACTGGGCCTATCACACGATGCTCGGGGCCATGATGATCGTCATGACGGATAATGGCCGCATGGCGCGGCTCTCCGGGGGGCGTGTGTCGTCCGACAATTGGGAGGAGGCCGCGCGCCACATGTGCGCGATCCTTGTCGCCGGACTGAAATACCGGGATCGCGACCAGACACGCGGATCGGAAGACTAAGGACATTCAGGGAGGAACTCGCATGAAACTTGTCACATACGATACGGGCGACGGGATCGGTCGGCCCGGCGCGTTGGTCGGGGACGGCAGCAGGATTGCCGACTTGGCTGCCAACTCATCAGGCGCTGTGGAGTCGGTCTTGTGGATCGCCGAAGGCGGCGAAAGCGCGCTGGCACAGGCGCAGGATGCGGCCAAGGGGAGCACACAGGTATCATTGGACGACGTCCGGCTGATGGCCCCCATCGAGCCGCCACCGCAGATGCGCGATTGCCTGTGTTTCGAGACCCACCTGATCCAGGCGTTCAAGCAGGCGCGCAAACTGCGGGCGAGCCAGATGCCCGATCCGGAAGCCGCCGAACGCGAGATGGAAGAGCAGGGCATCCTGTCGGTGCCGCAGACGTTCTACGACCAGCCGATCTATTACAAAGCCAACCGCTTTTCTGTCGTTGGGCACGAGCATGACGTGATATGGCCCGGCTATTCCAACTTCATGGATTTCGAACTGGAGTTCGGCGTCTACATCGGCAAACCGGCCAAGGATGTGAAAAAGGCCGACGCGATGGATCACGTCTTCGGCTACACGATCTTCAACGACTTCACGGCCCGCGATGCCCAGACCGCCGAGATGGGCGGATCGCTCGGCCCGGCCAAGGGCAAGGATTTCGACACGGCGAACCCGATGGGCCCGTGCCTCGTGACAGCCGATGAATTCGGTGATCCCTATGACAAGACGATGATCTGCCGGGTGAACGGAGAAGAATGGGGCCGTGGCTCCACGTCGACGATGCACTGGAGTTTCGCGGACCTGATCGAACACATATCGGCCTCCGAGACGATCCGGTCGGGCGAGTTTCTGGGCTCCGGCACAGTGGGCAATGGCTGCGGCCTGGAACACATGCGCTTCCTGAAACCGGACGACGTGGTCGAACTCGAGGTCGAGGGGATCGGTGTGCTGCGCAACCGGCTGGTCAAACCGGGCTGAGGGCGGCGCGGCGGGTCAGCCGAGCGGAGCGTAAGTCAGCCAGATCGCTAGCACGCCGAGAATCCCGAAGGCAATGCGCGCGAACGTCTCGCGGGGCAGGCGCTGGCCGATCCAGTTGCCCACCGGGCCACGCTTCTGTCTCAAGACACTTCAACGAAGAACGGAGCCTCTCAAGCCGATCCATGTTCGAGGCTGCGCCGCCGCTCTGACCGAACGGCGCGGTCTCTGCGCGGAATAAGAGGGACCGACCCCGACCAGCGCCGCTCAACATGGGTGCTGATGCAAGCCGACCCGCGCCGGGTGCAGCGTCCGGCTTTTCGTCGATTTCCTCGACGAAACCCTGCTGGGACGACACAGATTTTTTCGGGCGCCGATATCAAGCGGATAATCGTTCTGAGCGCAGGGGTAATTCTTCGCTTTTCGTCGGGCTGAGCGGTTTTGGATGCAGGCTCAGCGCAGATGAGCCGAGACATCTTATCAGCGCGCGGCCGGGGTGCTGCGTGCACTCAACATGCGACTGAACAGGACCAATAGTAGACTTACGATCAAGGCAAGTACGGACGCCGTCGTCAGAGCAGATTTCAAGATCGTCGCTGTGCTTATGGCCGTTACCAGCGCAAGGTCTGACCCTGATCCAGTCAGCAGCATGAGGCTTATGCCAAGGTTTTCCAGATAGTCGAAAGTCGCGGCCAGGATTGCCAAGGCTCCGCCTATCTTGGTCATCAGCGTCGGCCCGAACCTGAAGGAACGCCATCGCAATGCCGAAATCAGGGTCAGCGCAAGCAATGCGGGGTAGAGCGTATCGAGGGGGATCTGCCGAGTGAGATAATAGTTGCGCCCTCTCCCGCCGAGTGCTTCCAGCAGACCTTCGGCGTCAGCCTGTGTGTACCCTGAGGGCCGCAGATCGAAAGGCAGCGCGCCTGCAAGATCGGTCAGATACCTGAGCGTGCCCAGTACCATGACAAGATAGATGATTGTGGCGCCCAGCCCGAACAGGATTGTGGCCTTGCCGCTGTGTTCGATTTTCATACGAAGAACTCCTTTTGCATTTGAGGTATGCCTACCTGTTAGGAGCGCCTTGCATGCGAGGCATTGTCTTTTGTTAACGGGACGCGAGAAATGCAGATCGCAAGCAGCTTTGAACGGGACCGACGGGTTTTCGGTGATTTGGCCGCAACCGATGCACGCGCCTTGGCTGGGGCGTTCGAGGCGAAAGTGCATTCGCAAACGCCAAGGCTGACAAAACGGCGCAAACGACGATTACGGACGTGGAAGCTGGCAACAGCCTCGGCTTTTTCATTTTGCAAGACGCGGCTGGGTTGGCCTCAACGGTGTCAGACACGGACACATTCGGGTTCGTGAACGGGATCGGCGAAGCAGCCAAAGTATCTGATGGCAGCGACCTGTATCTCCAATTGAATGGCTCCACGGAAGATTTGAAGATTTTCCACAGCTATTCTGAGAGCTTGAATTCAGACGGCGTGCAACATGCCCTGTCTGGCGTCAATGCCGGCGGGAAATCCATCACCATTGGGTTCGAGGATCAAACCGGCGGGGGCGATCGGGACTACGGCGACGTCGCATTCATGGTGGAAACGCTAAACGGTTCACTGTGATTTATTGCGTTCGTCTGAGCGCAGCGCATGTCAAAGGTAGGTCAACAAGCGATATGAGTTGAGAATTCCTGATTGCGGCGCGTTCAGTGGATTAATGTGCGGGCCATCGCAAAATTATCATGACTTCCGTGCCGAACTGAAGGTGAACCGGCGTGCGATATCGCGCAACATGGCGGACATGCGCACGTTGGATATGCCCGGCGTGTTGTCCTCTGCATGAAAGCGCAGGAACAGCGCGGCGCGCTGTTGATCGTCGGGCAGGAGTTGGAGCCGGACGCCGTCGCCTGATTTCTCGCTCACATAGGCCGGCACCGAGCCGACCCCGGCGAGTTCGATGCTGCCGCGCGTCCCCACGTCGAACTTGCGACCGCGCAGACGGGCGTGGTCGAGGGTGAGGTTCGTCATCCACAGCTTCAGGTCATGCCCCCCGAATGTGACGCGGACCTGTTCCGGCGCATCCGCCACATGGCGTTCGCGCCGGGGCAGCTCGACACAGGCCACAAGCGTGACCGACAGGACGACGATGTTGTAAAGCGTCCAGAACAGGATGACCCATTTGCCGTCGCCCGCGTCGAAGAACGCAAACCTGTCCGTAAACACGCCGAGGCAGAGGCCAACGAGCGTCAGGGCGAGCATGACCGCGAAGGGCAACATCATGCGCCATTGAACGACGATCTTGCTGCGGTCGCCCCCCTTGGCGGTGACGCTGAACGGGTGGCCGTAAGGCTTGATCAGACCGGTGATTGCGGAGCGCGCGATGGGATAGGCACCGATCAATTGGCGGACGTCGTTGAGGACCGGCACCACATGCCCCCGCGACAGCAGGTTCAGGGTGAGCAGAATCCACAGATAATAGGTACCGAAATAGGACACGACATCGGCAAGCTGGGCATTCACCACCGTCACGTTGCCGTACCAGTAGAGCAGGGGGAACACGAGCGCCGCGAGGCGGAAGGTGAAGGTCGTGAGCCAGTAGAAGACCGAGTCCATGACGCTCCACCGATCCCGCAGGCGCAGGTTGTTTCTGGCGAAGGGTCCGAGCGAGCCGCGCGCGATCTGCATGAGGCCAAGGCACCAGCGCGCGCGTTGCGTGACGTATTCCTTGAGTCCTTCGGGGGCGAGCCCCTCGGTCAGTGCCTCGTTCAGGTACACCGTGCGCCAGCCGTGGTTTTGCAGTGCCAAGGTCAACATGAAGTCCTCGGTGATGCTTTCGGTCGGGAATCCCCCGATATCCTGAAGCGCCGAGAACCGGATGACCGATGACGTGCCGCAACAGAACGCGATGCCCCAGGCATCCCGTGACGGTTGCATGTGGTCGAAGAAGAACCGCTGCTCGTCCGGGTAGGACTGGCTGACGCCGAGGTTGTGCTGGATCGGGTCGGCATTGAAGAAATGCTGCGGCGTCTGGACGAGGCCGACGCCGGGGTCGTGGAACAAGGCGAGTGAGCGGCGCAGGAATCCGCGATGCGGCACGAAGTCGGCGTCCAGCACGGCGACGTAATCGGGCGGGCTGTCCCGCTCGACCAGTCGTTGGAGCGCGTGGTTGATATTGCCGGCCTTGGAATCTTTGTTGTCCGGGCGGCGCATGTATCCGACTTCGGAGCGGGCGCAGAAATCGCGCAGCCAATCGCGCCGCCCGTCGTCGAGCACGAGTACTTCCTTGTTCGGGTGGCGCAGTGCCTTGGCCCCGATGATCGTGCGTTCGAGAACGTCGAGGTCTTCGTTATAGGTCGCGATCAGGAGGGCGACGGACGGGTCGCCCGCCGGCCCCCACCAGTTCGCGTGGTCGGTCGCCTCGGTCGAGCGGGACTTGACGCGCATCATGATGACAAAGGCGCTGAGCGAACCGATCAGGGCCAGAGCTTCGAGTGCGAGCAAAGCCCAACTGGCCGCCCAGTCCAGGGTCAGGCCGAACGGCGCGATAGTCTCGGTCGCTCGCCAGAAGATGTAGCGCAGGGCGAGGACGATGGCGACGGAAAGCATCGCGACGCGATGGGTGGGCTTGGACTTGTCGAAGATCAACGGGATCACGACGGCGATCCCCAATATCAGGGCCAGTTGGTTGAAGCTCGACCCAAGGTCGCTCGGATAGATCATCGCGCCGGCCTAGTTGAGAAGGCGGCGCAGCGGGTCCAGCGGTCGGTCTTCGAAGAACACGCGGCCCGTGCGCCCGATTCCACAGCCGCCCGATCCGTCCGCGTCCCGCAGCTCCGGCACGATCAGCGTCACGTCGTAGCGTTCGAGGTGCTCTCTGCTGGGTTTGACCGCCATGTCGTCATAGACCGTGGCGGCTCCGGCACCGGCGAGCCGCGCGACGGTGCCATCCATGACCGCGTCGGCACCCGACAGACGGAACGTGGCCGGGTCTCCGGTGCGCAGGCGGTTGTAGACGATTTCAGACACGCTCAGCGACACCACGGCCGAGGAACAGTCCGCCACCTTCATGATCGGGTCGCCGCGTTGGACGTTGACCCCGTCGCCGACCATCCGTTCCCAGATGATCCCGTTGGCCGGGGACATGATGTCGCCTCCGGTCAGGCGGATCATGCGAACCCGCTCGCGCGCGATCCGGTCGTCATAGGATTTCGCGATTGATTGAGCCGCTGAAAGATCGGTTTCCAGGCGCGCGAGCTGATGGCGTGCCGTTTCGGCCCAATAGCCATAATTCCATGTCGCGCCCGCCGAACCATCAAGGAAAACGTCGCCGGTTGCAGCGTCCAGTCGCAGCCCGGCAAGCGTCGAGCTGGCCTGAGTATCCCCGTTCGGTTCTTCCGTCGCGGTATCGACCACGGGTTGTGCGACGTTGAGGTCCTCGAATTTTTCGGGATCGGAGAGGTCAGGCAGAGGGCCATCGACGGGCTGGTCCGCCATGAGGGCAAGCTCCCGCGTTCTTGCCGCAGCGTAGGCGTCACGTCGCCGGTCAAGCCGCGCACTGTGATCCTCGAGCGCGGTCTTTTGCCCTTGGAGGCGTTCGACCTCGGCAAGCGCGCGTTCATGCTCCAGAATCAGGTCGTCCAACCGGACACCGTCGGCGCGCACGTCGCTGACGTTGAACAGGACCGTATCGGTCGTGACTTCGGCCCCGACGGTGCGGGTGGCGATCTGGATGTCACCTGCGACGGGCGAGCGGACAGTGACGACCGGGGTGTTGACGAACGCGTTAGAGCTGGCACCCGTCACATGCTCGGCCACGAGGATGTAGAGCGCGCCGATGATGACGATGGAACCGATGACGAGGCGAAGATACCGCACGACGTGCCTCCTGAAATTCACTACGGCGATCAGCCGCAGAACCTGTGTTTTGAATTAACCTTAACACACGCAGAGATTGTCGAAAGTGTGGAAGCTTTCAAGCCGGACAAAGGCCGCTTTCCCGCCGGGCGACGCGTGACAACAGGCCAAGGGTGGCCGGGTAGTAGGGTTCGCCCTGATCCGGGTGGGGGGCGACCGGGCGGCAAGCGATCAGATCGGCGATGGCATGGTAGCCGGGAAAAGTGCTGCGCTCGATCACCTGTCCTTCTGGCGTCAGAACGACGGGCAGGGCGGGGGCCCCGGACCAGACGCCGGCCTTTTGCGTCAACGCGGGGTGCGTCTTCTGCCCCGACCAGTGCAGGTAGAGCGCGACCCGTATCGCGTCATAGCCGTGGTTGGTGCCGAAACCTTCAGGCTGGGCGAACCCGGTCGGCGTGATCATGCTCCAGTCGGGCACCAGCCCCGTTGCCGCCAGTTCGGCCAGAATGGTTTCGCCGTGATCCGCCGCCCGGATCAGTTCGGTCACACCGGAATACGCGCCCAGTTCGCGTAGCGCGCGCGGCATGACGTAGGACGGGTTGAACAGAACACGGTCGGGCGTGCCCAGGGCCTCGGCCCCCGGCGTGAGCACCACTTCACCCGGGGCACGCGGGTCGGGTTTCAGGCAGAGCGCGGCGAGCGCTTCGGCGATGCGGCGAACCTCCGCCCCGTAATCGCCCCAGCCCGAAAACGTGTCCGCACGCAAAAGCCCCCAGGCACGGAATAGGTCGCCGTCCGTGGCGGTATGCCAGTCGCGATTGTCGGCGGTTGCGGGGTCGGCTTCCTCGGGCCGCCACCGCCAGGCCATAAGCGTGTCGTCCCGGATCAGGAGATGTCCCCGGGTCCAGGACTCGATAGCGTCGAAAGCGTCGCGATCGCCGAATGCCTGCGCAAGCAGAAGGCCGTATCCTTGTCCTTCCGAATGGCTCGCGTTGCCCTGAAGACTGTCGACGACGCGCCCGTTGGCTTCAAGAAACCGCGCTTTCCAGTCTGACCAGATTGGTTCTGCGTCGGCGAAGGCAGGGCGGGACGTTGCAAAGGGCAAAACGGCTCCAGTCAGACCAGCCAAAAGCGCGCGGCGGTTCATGTCTCGGGCCTTCGCCGCCAGCCTAATTGAGAACCGAAGTCTTGCCTCATTCCTGACAAATCCATAATCGATATTAAGGTTAACGCAACCCCGAGTTCACACCATGCCCCATTCAGTCCGCAAGTCATACCAGCCCCGCATCATCAGCACGCTGTTCATCAGTGCGGCGGTCGCGTTCCTGTTGGCGATACTCGTCGTCTTCCTGCCGCTGCAACGGAAGGTCGAGGATTTCGCCTTTCGGTCACAGGGAGATGCGACTCAACATGCCGCGCGTGCGATCCAATTGGCGGTTTCGACTTTGATCACCCGGGAATGGGAGAGCCTCGTTGGCTTCAGCTCTTTCGTCGATGTCGGCGATTACGACAGCATGCGGGTTCTCACGGACGCGGCCGCAATGGCGTCCGAAGGCGTGACCTGGGCTGCCGTGGTCGGACTGGACGGCAAGGTCGACGCGGCGACGATGGGCGTGGATCAGGGCGCGGACGTATCGACGTCGATCTGGTTCAACCAGGGGCTGCGGCGCGACACGTTGCAGACGGTGACATCGTCCGACACGGAAGGTGACTCATACATCTACATGTCCCGCTCCGTGCGCGACGAATTGGGTGAGATCCTCGGATTGGCCGTGTACCGCTTGGATGCGGCTTGGTTGGACCGATTCATTCAGGAGTCGTCAGAGCGGCTTGGTGTCGACGTCACGGTGCTGGACCAGAACGCGGAAACGCTCTTCGATCAGGGCGATCGTGTCGGGGCGGAACTGTCGACCATGATCCGGTCGCGTGCGCAACTGGGCTCGCGATTTGAAGATACCGTGCAGACGGGACGTGGCGAAGGAATTGTCTCAAACGTGCTCCCGATCCTCGCGGAGAGCGACGTGCCGAAGCCAGGTTGGTCGCTTGTCGTGCGCGTCCCTGTGTCGACGGGGAACACCGAAATGGGTTCGGTCTTCTCGTATCTGATCTGGACGGTGGCCGGGTTGCTGGGCGCAATCGGCGTCCTGGCTCTGGTGTTCGCATTCCGATACCTCAAGCCGCTTGCCGACCTTGCACATGAGGCGGCGAAGATCGCTGACGGCGAGCCGGTTTTCCCATCGGAAGCGACGCGCACGTTCGAAGCCGAACAGCTTTCGAATGCGCTCGCCCGGCTACAGGTCCGGATTCAGGGCGCGCCGGAAACCAGCTCATAAACCGGCAGGCTGGTTTCTTTGGCCCGCCGAGCTTGGTCACGTTCTTGCAGTGTAACCCAGCAGGTGCGACAGGCGGTGAGCGGTGTCGACGACTGCGCGCTGGACAGCCTCGGGCACGTCGGTCAATCCGTCGACGGCACGGGTGGCATTGATCGCTGCGATGACGTCGCCCGTGAGGTCGCGTACGGGGGCCGCGACAGAGGAAATCCCGGCTTCGAAACTGCCCACCTGAACCACATTCTCTGTCTCCCGGTCCCGCACACGCTGAGCGAGAATGTCGGGAAGGGCGAGGAAACTTCCGCCTGACACGGCGGGTGGCCCGTCACGGTGCAGGCGGGTGATCGTCGCCTCGTCGAGGGCCGCGAGCAACACGCGCCCCATCGTCGTGCTCGCCGCCGGGAGGCGGCTTCCCACATGGACGATACTGCCCATCCCCATCCGGCTCGGCACGCGCAGCACATAAACCACGCGTGCCCCGTCCCGCACCCCGAGATGGGCGGACCAGTCGGTTTCGTCGCGCAGTCGTTCCAACTCCGGCATGGCGATCTCAACCAGTTCGCGATTGGCCATGTAGCCGTGTCCGAGTTTCATGACCGCCGGCCCGAGGCTGTAGGTTTTCAACCGCTCGTCATGAAGGAGGTAGCCCATGTGGGTCAGTGTATAAACGGTCCGGAAGGTGGCCGACCGGCTCTGTCCGATCACGCGGGCGATGTCGCTCAGGCTCATGTCGCGGCGCTCCGGGGTGAATGCACCCAGCACCTGCATCCCGCGCATGAGGCCCGGGACGAGGTAACGGTCATCGTTCACGGCGGTCTGTGTTTTGTCCATAAAACGCCGTATAGGCAATGAAACGCGCGCTGGCTACCTCTGTGTCATGACATTGCGCGACACAGGAGAGGACGCATGAACACCCAAGCCGGAACTCCGAGCCCCCTTGCCGGGGACCTCAAGGCCCATACCGGGCGCTTCACCGACAAGGCCTTCGACTGGGACGCCTTCCCGTCGAACTCGGGATACGATGAACTCGCCCGCGCACAGATGCGCTATATCGGGGCGGGCGGGTCGCCCAAGGTCGGCGACACGACGACCCTGAAGCCCGACCATTTCACCCTGTCGCTCATCTACAAGGAGCCGGGGCGTTATGCGGCCTGCCACAGCCACGAGATCGAAGAGAGCTTCCTCATCATCGACGGGGCGCTGATCGTCGGATGGGAGCGGGATGGCGAGGTGGTCGAGGTCAATCTCGGCCCCAAGGACATGATCCTGAACGCGCGTGAGGTCGGGCATGGCTTTCGCGTGGACGGAGTGGAGCCGGTCCTGATGTCGATCTCGGTCGACGTGGGCAAACCGCTCCCGCCGAAATACCATTACCACCCCAAGGATCACGCGCCGGAACTCGCGCGCAGTTTCGGGGCGCAGCCGGGCAAGACGATGCCCTTCGATCCGGCGGGCGATCATCCGCTGCAACAGCTCATGGGCAAGTACGTCGTGCGCCATGTCGAACTGCCGACGATCTGGGAAGACGCCGGTTTCACCCGCAAGGTCTATGTGGGTGAGGGCGGGATCGACAACGACAGCTGCCGCAAGGAGATGTGGGGCGTGCCGAGCCGCGTGGGCGTCGCGCCCTTCGTGCGGGATGTCGAGGACGCCTTCTTCGTGCTGGAAGGGTCGCTGACCGTCGGGTGGGAAGCCGAGGATGGCGAGCAGGTGGAGGTCGAGCTTGGCCCCCGCGACCTCGTCAAGACACCGGCGGGCCGCAAGCACTGGTTCCGTAACAACGGGGCGGCACATGCCACGGTCTGGACCGTCATCGGGTCTGCGAAGCAGGATGACGTGGTCTACGCCGCAGCTTGATGGCGCCCTTTCAATCCCGGGCCGTCCTGTGACAGGGGCGGCCCGTTTTCCGTGCGTGGCTAGGAAAAAAAGCGACGCCGGAGCGCCGCGTTGTTCGAAGGGCTGGGGGGCCTCAGGCCGTCGCGACCGGTTCGCCCAGCGGCGCGTCCCACGCGCTGTAGCCATAGACCCAGTCCGCGTTCCCGCCCTGCTTGAGCCAGTCGTTCGCGAGCGATCCGCGCTGGACCGCCGCTGTCCGGTCGCGGCGACTGTCCTCGTAAAAACGGAGTGCCGAGGAGATGTCGTTTGCGTGCGCATCCAGAGCGCGCGTCAGAAGGACCGCGTCCTCGATTGCCATGCAGGCCCCCTGCGCCATGAACGGCACCATCGGGTGAGCCGCGTCGCCAAGGATCGTTGCACACCCCCGTGACCAGGCGTTCATGGGCTCACGCACATGAAGTGCCGACCGCGTGACCTCGTCCACTGCGTCCAGCAGGGCGCGGGCGTCGGGGTGGAAGTCGGCATAGGCAGCGCGCAGCTCTTCCACGTCGCCGGGCAGGGTCCAGCCCTCCGCGCTCCAGTCCGAGGCGGGCGTGGTCGCAAAGACAAAGATTTCCTCGCCACGCGACAGGGGAAAGGTGACGATCTGGCGCTCGGCCTCCGGACCCCACCACTTGGTGAAACTGTCCAGGTTGTCGAGACCCTCGACCGCCGCACGCGGCACGACCGCCCGCCAGGACACGAGTCCTGTGAAGCGCGGCGCATCGGGCCCGAACATCTGCGAGCGCAGGACCGAGTGGATGCCGTCTGCGCCGACCACCACGTCCGCGGGCTCGCTTTCGGTCCCGTCGACAAAGGTCAGGCGCGCGTGTGTCCCGTCCTCGCGATACCCGCTGACCGGGCTGCCGAAGCGAATCGTGTCGGGTGCGAGGGCGGCCTCCAGGGCGGTCAGAAGGTCGGCGCGGTGGATGGTGAGCTGCGGCGCGCCATACTTCGTCTCGGCCGCCGTGCTCATGGGGAGGCGTGATGTCTCGCGCCCGTCGTCCCACATCCGGCTGATTCGGAACTCCGGGCGCGCCGCCGTTTTGCGCAGTGCGGCCCCGACGCCCCCTCCGAGACCGTCGAGTGCGTGGACCGCGTTCGGGGTGAGGTTCACATCCGCACCAACACGGCCATAGGCCTGAGCCTGTTCGAAGATCCGAACATTATGTCCGCGCGCCTGAAGCGCAATGGCGAGGGTCATCCCGCCAACGCCGCCGCCGGCTATCGCTATGGTCAATCCTGTCATTGTCGCTGTTCCTTCTTCTTTCACGGTATAATGTTCATAAATGAACGTAAATTTCAAATATGAATAATGCCAGATATCAGGCACTTCGGTCAAGTTGGCCGCATCCCGCAGCCCTTCGCGCCCCCAAGACCCGAAAAAGATGTTGACTCAAGATCGAATTGAACGAAAAATCGTATTTGAACATAGTGCTCAATATTGAACACTATCCGTTAGAGCAAACGACAGGGGGTGCCAGGAATGGACGCATTCAAGGACAGACTTTCAGAGCGGGCGCGGGATACCGGCCGTCCGGCACTGGCGCACCAGAGCCGGGGGCGTGACCTGACAGACGCGGAAACGGCGCTCGCAGCCGCTCTCATGGATATCTATTCCGACGGCACGCATGACTTCGCGCTTGTCGCCAAGGCGCTCACGGAGCGGGGCGTGGTTGCGCCGATCTCAGGCGGGACCGACTGGACCGAAGAGAGCCTCGCCAAAGAGCTCGCCGCCATCAATGCCGATCTCGAAGCCGCCTATCAGGAGCACGGTTATGGCGCTTGAGTTCCGCAATGTCTCCAAATCTTTCGCGACGCAAGGCGACGGGGAACTCCTCGCCGTCGATGATGTCAGCTTCCGCGTGGAGGAAGGCGAGTTCGTATCGGTCGTCGGCCCCTCGGGCTGCGGCAAGTCGACCATCCTGTCGATGACCGCGGGCCTGTATCAGCCCACGTCGGGCGAGGTGCTCGTTTCTAACGTGCCGGTGACCGGACCCAACTCGCACGTCGGGTTCATGCTCCAGAAAGACCTGCTCCTGCCGTGGCGCAACATCATCGCGAACATCGAATTCGGGCTCGAAGCCCGCGGCGTGCCCAAGGCTGACCGGCGCGCCCGTGCGATGAAGGAGCTGGACCATTGCCAGTTGTCCGGCTTCGAGAACCACTTTCCCTACCAGCTTTCCGGCGGAATGCGGCAGCGTGCGGCCCTCGCGCGCACGCTCTCGATCGACCCGGAAATCATCCTGCTGGACGAGCCGTTCTCGGCGCTCGACGCCCAGACCAAACTCCTTCTCCAGAACTCCTTTGCCAAGACGATCAAGGACGCGGGCAAGACCACGCTCCTGATCACGCACGACCTTTCCGAGGCCGTCCTCATGTCGGATCGCATTCTCGTCCTCAGCGAGCGTCCGGGTCAGGTGATCGCGGAAATCAAGGTGGACCTGCCGCATCGGGATCAACCGATCAGGCGCCGGGTTCTGCCGGAAGTCGGCGAATACGCCGCGCAGCTCTTTAAGCATCTGAAACTCGAAGAAAAAGCAGCCTGACAGGGAGACTCAACAAATGAAAAAACTGCTTCAGAATACAGTGGCGGCCGCGACGATCGCGGTGTCGGCAACGGCGGCCTTCGCGGCGGAACAGGTGACCTACCTCTTCCCCGCGCCTGATTTCCTCCCGGCCTTCGCGCCGTTCCAGCTCGCTCTTGGCAAAGGATACTTCGCCGAGGCCGATCTCGACGTGACCTTCCAGGTCGGCAAGGGCGGCGCGGACGTGGCGACGCAGGTCGCGCTCGGCAATGCCGATCTCGGCGGCGGCATCGGCGACACGCCGATCATCGTGCGTGCCAACGGGCTCGAAATCCGCGGGGTCGCCCTGCTGGGCGGTCGCGGCCTGACCCAGCTTGCCTGGCGTACCGAGAGCGGGATCACCGGTCCGGAGGATTTCGCCGGCAAGTCGATCGGCGTGCTCGCGTTCCAGGATACCACCTATTACAACCTGCTCGGCGTGCTCGCCTCGGTCGGCCTGTCCAAGGACGACGTCGATATTCAGGCGGTCGGACCGGGCGGCATCATCCAGCTCAACATCGCCGGCAAACTCGACGGCATGTCGGGTGTGCCGGAATGGATCGCCGCCATCGAAGGCGCCGGTGTCGAGATGGACCAGGTTCCCGTCGACACGATCTTCCCGGCCATGGCGCAGGCAATCATCGCGTCGGACGAAACCATTGCGGAGCGGCCCGAGATCGTCTCCGGCTTCGTGGGCGCTGTCCTCAAGGCCATCGGCGACATCACGTCCGACCCGGCTCAGGCCGCCAAGGAATATGTCGGGTTCGTGCCGCAGCACGAGGGCAAGGAAGCCCAGATCGAAGCGATCATGCGCGCCTATTCGAACCTGATCTATCCCGAGGGCGAGGACCAGCCGCTGGGCAGCTTCGACCCCGAGCGGATCGCGGCCGTGCAGAAGTTCTATGTCGAAAGCGGGATCGTCCAGACCGCCGTGCCGGTCGAAGACCTCTACACCAACGAATTCGTGCAATGACCGACGCGACCCACCACGGAACCGGGGCCCAAGCGGCCCCGGACACCCCCGCCCCGAGCCCGAAACCCGCGACGAGGAACACATCGATGATCCGCAAGCATGGCATCAAGCTGACGAGCGTCGCGATCCTGATCGCCGTTCTCGTCGCGTGGGAGGTCCTGCCGACCGCCCTGGACGTCCCGCGGTTCATCATCCCGACGCTGTCGGATTCGCTTGCCGAATTGCAGCGGATGTGGGCGAACGAGGGTCTTCTGGGTCACATTCTGTCCACCGCGCTCTATACCGTGCTGGGCTTTCTCATCGGCAGCCTTCTGGGCGCCGTCATGGGCTATCTGCTTGGCATGTCCAAGTTCTGGGAAAAGGTGCTGTCGCCCTACATCCTCGCGCTGCAAATCGCGCCGAAGGTCGCCTTCGCCCCGCTTTTCATCATGTGGTTCGGCTACAACTCGATGCCGAAACTGCTGGTTACCGTGCTGATCGTGTTCTTCCCGGTCCTCGTCAACGTGTTGCAGGCAATGCGCACCGTCGACCGGGACCTCGTGAACCTCGCACGGGCCTACAACCTGACCCGGCTGGGCATCTTCTGGAAGGTCGAGATGCCGTCGACCGTGCCCAACCTCATGGCAGGCCTGCGCATCGCCTCGACCCTCGCCGTCATCGGCGTGACCGTGGGCGAGCTGGTCGGCGGAAACACCGGGCTCGGCTACCTGATTTCCTACGGCGGAGGGCAGGCCAACGCGGCCATGGTCTTCAACGCCATCATCCTGCTGACCGTGATCGGCTTCCTCCTTTACGTCGTGCTGGAGCGGATCGAAGAGCGGGTTCTGCATTACCTGCCCAAGGCGCACCAGTAAGCGCCGGGCAAGACAGGGAGACACCGAAATGACAGTCGACAAGAAAACCCTGATCGAGAACCGGGTGAACGAGGGCCTGCGCGGCCAGTGGTATCCGGTGGCGAAGTCGGTGGAGGTGAAGACCTCCAAGCCCTACGGCACCCGGCTTCTGGGCGAGAAGGTCGTCCTCTGGCGCGATGGGTCCGGCAAGATCCGCTGCATCGAGGACTTCTGCCCGCACCGTGGCGCGCCGCTTTCATATGGCGAGATCCACGAAGGCCACATCGGATGCCGCTACCACGGCGTGATCGTCGACGGCGACGGTGTCGTGGTCAGGGTCCCCGCGATGCCCGATTGCGCGCTTGAGGGCCGCAAGGCGCTCACCTCTTATGAGGTGACCGAGAGCAACGACGCCGTGTTCGTCTATGTCCCCTCGGTCGATCAGCCGGAGGCTCCGGAACTGGTTCTGCCCAAGGAGCTGGTCAGCGACGAATGGACTGGTTTTCTCTGCACGTCCGTCTGGGAGGCAAACTACCGCTACGCGCTCGACAACCTCGCCGACCCGATGCACGGCTGTTACCTCCATTCCGAGAGCTTCACGCTGGCATTTGGTTCCAAACAGGACCTCATGAAGCTCGACAAGACCGACAGCGGGTTCCGGATCGAGCGGGTCGGCCAGACGGGTGAGAATTTCGACTGGACCGAGTTCGAGGTTCACCAAGGCACGATGTTCTGTTTCCTCGACATTCCCTATCCACCCGCAGGCGGCCCGGGCGGCGTGTTCCGCATCATCGGTTACACCACCCCGATGGACGCCCACACGACCAAGGTCTTCTTCTGGCGGATGCGCCAGGTGGAAGGGACCGCGCGCGAAAGCTGGCGTTTCCTCTATCGCGCCCAGCTTGAGGAGAACCACTGGAACGTGCTGGAGCAGGACCGCGTCATGCTCGAAGGCATGCCGGACGACGCCCGCAAGCGCGAGATGCTCTACCAGCATGACCTTGGTGTAAGCCGTATCCGGCAGGTCCTGACCCGCGCCGCCAAGGCGCAGATCGAGGCGGAGCTGAAGGCTGCCGAGGTAGCGGCGGAATAATGACGCTCGACGGACGACATATCCTCGTGACCGGCGCGGCCCGCGGTCTTGGCGCCGAAATCGCCAAGACCCTCGCCGGCCAGGGCGCATCGCTGATCCTCGCGGACATTGCCGAGGAAACGGGAGGCGCGACGGCCGAGGCGCTGGGCGCAGACTTCCTGCCCGTCGACCTTGGTGATCCGGCCTCGATCGAGGCGCTGGCCGCCGGGGTGGCCGAGCGCACGGGCGGGAAACTGCACGGGCTGGTCAACAACGGGGCCATCGCGACGGGTATCGGCGGCATCCCGTTCGACGCCATCGAGATCGACACCTGGGATCTTGTCCAGCGCGTCAACGTGCGCGGCACCTGGCTGATGACCCGTGCCGCCGCGCCGCTGCTCAAGGCGTCGGGGTCCGGTCGGGTCGTCAACGTCGCCTCGGACACGGCGCTATGGGGGGCCCAGAACCTATTGTCCTATGTCGCGTCCAAGGGCGCGGTTATTTCAATGACCCGATCGCTCGCGCGCGAACTCGGGCCGGATCGGGTGGGCGTCACCGCCATCGCGCCCGGCATCCTGACGACCGAAAGCACGGAATATGTGCCGGAGCACCGCCACAGGTTCTACCAGGACGGCCGCGCCGTGCCGGGGCCGCAGGACACGGGCGACGTGTCCGAGGTGGCATGTTTCCTGCTGACCGAAAGCGCGCTGACCCTCACCGGGCAGGTGCTGCCGGTCAACAACGGCTTCGTGTTCACATGAGCGGCTGGACCACGCATAGCGCCGCCGGGCTCGAGTACCTCGAACGTCCCGGCAACGGTGAGACACTCGTCCTCCTTCACGGCATCGGCTCGCAAGCCGCGTCGTTCACACCGCTTCTGCCGCACCTGCCGCGCTCGGCGCGTGTGATCGCGTGGAGCGCGCCGGGCTATGGCGAGTCCCACCCGCTGGACCGGGAGTGGCCGGAGGCGACGGATTACGCCGCGGCGCTGCGCCGCCTGTTCGCTGCGCTCGATATCGGGCGGGCGACGCTTGTCGGGCATTCGCTGGGCGCTCTTATGGGGGCGGCCTTCGCCGCCCGCCACGGTGACCTTGTGTGCCGGCTCGTCATGGCCTCGCCCGCGCTGGGTCACGGCGTTGTCCGGGGCGGGGGGCTCAGCTCGGCCGCGCAAAGCCGGATCGACGATCTGGAGCACGAAGGGGCCGCTGCCTTTGCCGCAGCACGGGCCGCCCGCCTCGTTCACCGCGCCGAGGACCACCCCGAAGCGGTCGAGATCGTGCGCGACGCCATGTCCCGGGTCAAACTGCCGGGCTACGCGCAGGCCGCGCGGATGCTCGCGTCGGGCCGGCTGCTCGACGATGCCGAACGGCTGTCGGTGCCCACCGATGTCATCGTCGGTGCGGGCGACGTGGTGACGCCGCCGGACGGCGCGCGCCGCGCCCATGCCGCCGTGCCCGCGCGGTACCGCGGGGCCTTCACACTCGTGCCCGAGGCCGGGCACGCGATCTACCAACAGGCGCCGGCTGCATTCGCGACGGCACTCGAACAGGAAACGGTCCCGGCAAAATGAGCCGGGGCGACGACAGGAGGATGGACTTGTGAGCGACACGATACGAGTCGGCAGACTGCGCGGCATCATGATGCGCGCCCCGGGCATGACCGACACCCTTCCGTTCTATCTGGACATGTGGGGCCTGTCGCTCGCCCACGAAGAGACAGGCGAAGCCCTCCTGCGTGGCACGGGTGAGGAGCCGTTCCTCTATGGCCTCAAGGATGGCGACACCCACGGGATCGAATACATCCATTTCGCAATGCCGGACCGCGAGTCGATGGATGCGCTTCACGCCCAGGTCGTGGCGAAAGGTGCGGACGTGATCGGTGCCCCGGCCCCGTTCGACGACTGGGTGGGCGGTTACGGGTTCGAGATGCTCGACCCCGACATGCGCCGCTTGCGCTTTCGCACCGACGCCCGCGTTCTGGAGGCCGGGTCCGACTGGGCCAGGCCCCGCAAGGTCAGCCATGTGGTGCTGAACACGCCTGACATGGATGGCGTTCAGGCCTGGTACGAAGATGTGCTCGGGTTCCGCGCGTCGGATTATTCCGCCGACCAGATGGTCTTTCTGCGCTGCAACACCGACCACCATTCCATCGCGCTCGTGCGGGCGACCTATCCCAGCGTGAACCACGTCGCCTTCGAACTCCCGACTCTCGACGAATACATGCGCTCCATCGGGCGGATGAAACAGAAGGGTCATGTGCCGAGCTGGGGGCCGGGCCGGCATGGGCCGGGCAACAACCCCTTCGCCTATTTCGTCTCGCCGTCCGGTTTCGTGATCGAATTCACCTCGGAGCTCGAACAGATCGACGAGGCGACGCATGAGGCCAAGGTCTGGTCGCGCACCGACCCCGAAGCGATGGACCAGTGGATGACCGCAGGGCCGCCGACGCCCGCGCAACGCGCGGTGATGCAGGGGCGCCCAGATCCCGGATTCCCCGAACTGGCCAAGCGCAACCGGGGAGCCGCGTGATGGACCTTGGCTACGAAAATGCCGTGGCGGTGGTCACGGGCGGGACGTCCGGCATCGGGCTCGCGACCGTCAAGACATTGCTGGGCGCCGGGGCACGGGTCGCGCTCTGTGCACGCAACGAAGGACGGCTCGCACAGGTGAGCGGCGTTCTCGAACGCGACTTCGGGGCCGACCGGATTCTGTCGCGCACCGTCGACGTGCTCGACCGCGATGCGGTCAACGGCTTCGCCGCAGGGGTGCAGGACCACTGGGGCCGGTGCGACCTCCTCGTCAACAACGCGGGCGCGGGCCGGCAATCGACCTTCGCCACGACCGAGGACGAGGACTGGCGCGCGGAATACGAGCTCAAGCTTTTCAGCCAGATCTACCCGATCCGGGCCTTCCTGCCGATGCTGCGCGAGGCGCGGGGGTCGATCGTGGCCGTCAACTCGCTGCTGGCCTACCAGCCGGAAGAACACATGGTCTGCACCTCTTCGGCGCGGGCCGGGGTGCAGAACCTCCTGAAATCCCTTTCGATCGAGTTTGCGCCGGACGTTCGCGTGAACTCCGTCCTGATGGGGCTCATCGAAAGCGGCCAGTGGACCCGGCGGTTCGAGGCGCGCGAAGACCAGACGGACAGCCGCGCGGACTGGTACGGGGCGCTGGCCGAGCGCAAGGGCATCCCCCTTGGGCGTCTTGGCGATCCCGAAGAAGCGGCGAACGCCATCGCGTTCCTTGGCTCTCGCGCGGCCAGCTACATAACAGGGGCCCAACTCGACGTGTCGGGCGGCCTGGACAGACATATCTGAGGAGATGGGCATGAAACACGAAACCATCCAGGACGTCGAAACCGTCGGCGACTACATTGCCCGGTATCTCGCGGAGGTTGGTGTCACCACCATGTTCGGGGTGATCTCGATCCACAACATGCCCATCCTCGACGCCGTCGCGCGTCAGGGCCGGATCCGGTTCGTGCCCGCGCGCGGCGAGGCAGGGGCGATGAACATGGCCGATGCCTATGCTCGTGTGTCGGGCGGTCTTGGCGTGTGCATCACCTCGACCGGCACGGCGGCGGGCAACGCGGCCGGGGCGCAGGCGGAGGCGCTCACGGCCGGAAGCCGGGTGCTCCATATCACGAGCCAGGTGGACCTTGCCTATGCCGACCGCGACCGCGCGGCGATCCACGACGTGCCGCGCCAGCCGGAGATGCTGCGCGGCGTGTCGAAGGCGGTCTACCGGATGTGGGACGCGAACGGAGCCGTCGGCACGCTGACCGCCGCCGTGTCGTCCGCTTTGTCGGCACCGTCAGGCCCCGTGAGCCTTGAGATCCCCGTCGATGTGCAGCGCCACATGGCGGTGGAGCAATCCACGATCTTCGCACCTGAAGCCCAGGCGCCGCGCGCGCCGGACCCCGCGATCGACGCGCTTGCCGACGCCATCGTGAACGCGAAACGCCCCCTCCTGTGGCTGGGCGGTGGCGCGCGTGAGGCGACCCGCGAAGCGACCGAACTGATGAACCGGGGCGTCGGTATCGTCACCTCGACCAATGGCCGCGCAACGGTCAGCGAGGAGGCCTCGGCCAACCTCGGCGCGTTCAACATGGGACCGGAGTCGGTCGCGCTGTATGAAACCTGCGACCTGATGGTCGTGGTCGGCTCGCGCCTGCGCGGCAACGAGACCCGCAACAACATGATGCCGCTGCCGCGCCCCCTGGTCCAGATCGACGCGGATGCCGCGCAGGGCGGGCGCAACTACGCCGTCGACATGTTCATTCACGGCGGCGCGCAGGACACGCTGGCGCGCTTGCTCGACAAGCTGCCGGCCAAGCTCGACGCCGACCCGAACCTCGGGTTCGACATCGCCCGCGCGCGGGCCGGGGCCGAGGGGCGCATGCGCTCTCAACTCGGCCAATACCGCGTGGTCGCCGACGCGATCAGCGAGGCTGTGGCGGCAGGCGGTCACGCCTGGGTGCGCGACGTGACGATCTCGAACTCCACCTTCGGAAACCGCTACGTCCGCCTTGCCCGGCCTGAGCAGGGGGTCCACGCCCTTGGCGGCGGGATCGGGCAGGGGGTCGCCATGGGGATCGGCGCGGCGCTGGCCTGTTCGCCTGACCAGAAGGCGGTGACGCTCGTGGGCGACGGCGGCACGATGCTCGGTCTCGCCGAGATGATCACTGCGGTCGATGAGAATGCGCCGCTGGTCTACATCCTGATGAACGACAGGGCCTATGGCGTGATCCAGAACATCCAGGACGCGCAGTATGACAGCCGCCGCCACTACTCGGCCATCGCCGTGCCGGAGTTCGACGCCTTCTGCGCCTCCATCGGGATGCCGCACACGCGCTGCGATGACGTCGAAGCATTCGCGGGCGTGCTCGACGCCGCGCTCGCGGGGTCCGGCCCGTCGCTCATCGAGATCGACATGAACGCTATCGGACCCTTCGCCGAAGCCTTTGCCGGACCGCCGGCGGGTGCCGCCCAGACCAAGGAGGTGTGATCCATGCATCTCGGTCTCATCGGGTGCGGCAATATCGTCAAGACGCTTCTCGGGTTCCTCGACGCGCCGGATGCGCCGGACGTGACCCGTATCACGCTTCTGGTGCGCGCGGGGCAATGCGACCGCGCGCAGGACGAGATCGCCGCCATGACACCGAAGGCCGAGATCGTGGAGGAGACCGCCGACCTGATCGCGGCCCGCCCGGACCTTATCGTCGAGGCTGCAGGACATGCCGGTGTGGCCGAGCATGTGGGGCCTTGCCTCGAGGCCGGATTCGATGTGGTCGTCGTCTCGGTCGGGGCGCTGTCGGACACCGACCTTGCGGCAAGGCTGGAGACGGCCGCGCGCGCGGGCGGGGCGCGGATCATCCTGCCCGCAGGTGCTGTCGGCGGAATCGACATCGTATCGGCCCTGTCCGCCTCGGGCGAGGTCACGCTGACCTATCGCGGGACGAAGCCGCCGAAAGCCTGGGCCGGATCGCCGGCGGCCGAAGCGCTCGACCTTGATACACTTGAGTCAGCGGCCGTGTTCTTTACCGGCACGGCCCGCGAGGCTGCGGCTCAGTTTCCCAAGAACGCCAACGTGGCCGCGACTCTGGCGCTGGCAGGCCCCGGCCTCGACAAGACCCGGGTGGAACTCGTGGCCGACCCCGCAGCCCCCGGCAATGTCCACAGCTACGAGGTCGTCTCCCCCGCCGCCAAGGTGCGCGTGGAGATCGAGAACCTGCCGTCGAACGGCAATGCGAAGACGAGCGTGGCGACGATCTACTCCGTTCTGCGCGAAATCCGAAACCATATCGGACCGATGGTGATCTGATGAAGGATATGGACGTGAACGCCGAGCTTCCCGAGGGCAAGCTCTTTCTCGCAGGCGAATGGCGCGATGGGCGCGGGGCCGAGATCACTTCGATCTTTCCGGCGGACGGTCGGGTGAACCGGGTGTTTCGCGGCGCGAGTGCCGCTGACGGGGAAGAGGCCATCGCCAAGGCCAAGGCCGCACAGGCCGATCCCGCCTGGCGCGCGCTCAAGCCACATGAACGCGCGCGGCTCCTCTATCGCATCGCGGACGGGATCGAAGCCAATGCCGAACGCATCTCGCGCATCCAGTCGCGCGATACCGGCAAGACATTGGCCGAAACGGGAGCGCTCGCCGCGTCCGCCGCCGGGACGTTTCGCTACTTCGGCGCGGTGTTGGAGACGATGGACGAGGAGCTTACCACCCGGCGCGGACCTGCGATGACCCTGTCGGTCTACGAGCCGATGGGTGTGGTCGCCGCGATCACGCCCTGGAACTCTCCCATCGCCTCGGACGCGCAGAAGGTCGCCCCGGCCCTTGCGGCCGGGAACGCCGTCATCCTCAAGCCCGCCTCCTGGTCGCCGCTGACCGCACTGGAACTGGCCCGGATCGTGGACGCGGCCGGCTGCCCCAAGGGTCTGTTCTCGGTTCTTCCAGGATCTGGGCGTGAGATCGGTAATCTGCTCGTAGAACATCCGGACATCGCGCGTGTGAGCTTCACCGGCGGCACCGAGACGGGCCGTGCGCTCGCCGTGAAGGCGGCGCAGAAACTCATGCCGGTGAGTCTCGAACTCGGCGGCAAATCCCCGACCATCGTTTTCGCCGATGCCGACATGGACACCGCGATCGCCGGTGTGCTCTACGGCATCTTCTCCTCGACCGGCCAAAGCTGCATCGCCGGCTCGCGGCTCTTCGTCGAACGCTCTATCTTCGACAGCTTCGTCTCCCGGCTGGTCGCAGCGACCGAACGGCTCGTGGTGGGCCACCCCTTCGATCCGGCCACGCAGGTCGCCCCGCTCATCCACATGGATCATCGGGACGAGGTCGCGGCGCATGTCGCACAGGCGCTCGCGGACGGGGCCGAGCTTCTGACCGGTGGCCGCGCGCCAGAGGGGCCAGAGTATGACGGGGGCAGCTATTACTTGCCCACGATCCTTTCGAGCCTCCCCAACACTGCGCGGCTCTGCCGGGAAGAAGTGTTCGGCCCGGTGCTCGCCGTTCTGCCCTTCGACGACGAGGCGGACGTCATCGCGCAGTCCAACGACAACGACTACGGCCTCGCCTGCGGCATCTGGACCCGTGACTTTCCCCGCGCCTGGCGCGTCGGGCAAGCCATTCAGGCCGGGACCGTCTGGCACAACACCTACAAGCAGTTCTCGGTGTCGACGCCTTTTGGCGGGGACGGCGCGAGCGGCATCGGGCGTGAAAAGGGCCGACAAGGCCTGCGCGCTTACATGCGTCAGAAAGGCTTTTACACCGACCTCACGGGCGCCCCGATCCCGTGGGCGGGGGCTGCGGTGACGCCATGAGCGGAAAGATCGCCATCGTGGGCGCAGGTCCGTCCGGCTGCTATCTGGCCCAGTCGCTGCTCAAGGCGGCGCCGGACCTGGAGGTCGACCTGATCGACGCTTTGCCGGTGCCCTACGGACTCGTACGTTACGGAGTCGCGGCGGACCACCAGGGAACCAAGGCAGTCACACGCCAGTTCGCCCGCGTGTTCGAACGGCAGGGTGCGCGGTTCTTCGGGTGTCTGCGGCTCGGTGATGACGTCGCGCTCGAAGACTTGCGCGCAGCCTATGACGCGGTGGTCCTCGCTACGGGAATGCCGGTGGACCGGCCGCTCGGAATTCCCGGCGACGACCTCGCGGGTGTGTTCGGCGCCGGGCGGCTGACCCGCGCACTCTACGATCACCCAGATGCAGAAACGCTCCCTGAGCTCGGGGCGCATCCCCTCATCGTCGGTAACGGCAACGTCGCCATCGACCTGCTGCGGCTTCTGGCGAAAGACCCCGATGAACTCGCCGGGTCCGACCTCGGCGCCGGTCCGACCGACTGGCTGGCCGGAGCCGGGATCGAGTCCCTCACGATCACCGGTCGCTCACCCGCGGCGGCGGCGAAATTCGATCCCGTCATGATCAAGGAACTCGCCAAGCTGGGCGGTGTCAGCATCGACGTCGTGGGCACAGGCGCGAGCGACGAACCCGACGCGGTGAAGACGCTGGACGCGCTCGCCTCCATCGCCGGTCATGGCAGCGGTGCGCGCAACGTGACCTTCCGGTTCGGCCTGACGCCTGCAGAGGTAATCGGCTCACAAGGGCAGGTTCGCGCGGTTCGATTTACGAGCGACGCGGGCGACGAAACGATCCCCTGCACATCGGTTCTGACGGCGATCGGCTTCGACGCCGACCCGGACCTGCCGCGCGACGCCCTTCTGGAAAGCGCGACCGACGCCGGGGCAGGGGCGCTCGCGCCGGGTCTCTACGCGACCGGCTGGTTCCGGCGCGGTCCACGCGGCACGATCCCGGAAAACCGTGCCGACGCGCAGGCGCTCGCGACGCACATCCTTGACGATCTGACCGCAGACCCTGCAAAGCCAGGACGCGCGATCTTCGAGGGCCGCACAGGGCTCGTCGATTACGACGGCTGGTGTCGCATCGACGCCGCCGAAACCGAGGCGCTGCCCGAAGGGCGGTGCCGCGCCAAGATCACGACACGCGAAGAAATGACTCGCCTCGCAAGCAAAGGAGTGACCACGGGATGAACATCAGCATTCTTTACGGGACCGAAACCGGCAATGCCGAGATGCTCGCCGAGGATATCCAGTCCGAGCTTGAGGGCGATCACGACGTCTCCTGCCAGAACCTGTCGGACGTGGACCCGATGTCGCTCGTGCCCGAACATCTCTACCTGCTGGTTTGCTCGACCTATGGCGACGGCGAACTGCCTGCGTCGGCCCAGCCCTTTGCCGAGGCGATGGAGGCGGCCAAGCCCGATCTTTCGGCCATTCATTTCGCGATCTTCGGGATGGGCGACAGCGAATACGACGAAACGTTCAATCACGGCCCCAAGCGGCTCGCCGAGTTGATGCTGGCCCACGGCGCGACGCAGATCGGCGAACGCGTGGCGCATGACGCCTCCGGCCCGGAGATGGCCGAAGACCTCGCATTTCCCTGGGCCGAAGAGATCATCTCGCAGGCCGAAGAGCGGCTTGGCGCCGCCGCATGACCGCGCCGGACGAGATTCGCGCGGCGCTCTCCCGTCCGTATCGGCACGGGGCGCATACGTCCTTTGCGGGGATCACCTGCGACGGGCCGCTCGATCTGTCCGGCTTTGTCCTGTCCGGCGTCGATTTCTCGGGGGCGCATTTCCCGGACGGTGTGGACGCCTCCGGTGCGCAGTTCATTGGCCTGAGCTGGTTCACGGGCGCACGGTTTGCGGGCGACGCCCGTTTCTCCGGCGCGACCTTCGGTTCGGACGCCCGGTTCGAGGAGGCGCAGTTCGACGGTCAGGCCGACTTTTCGGCCACGGATTTCCGCGGCATCGCCCGCTTCGACCGTGCCCGGTTCGCACAAGGCGTCACGATGCCGGGTGTCACCTGCAACGGCAACCTCTCGTTCGAGGGCGCGCGCGTCGAAGGCGCGGCGCTGCTGTCGGAGGGGGAGTGCATGGGCGGCCTCTGGCTCGACCATGTGGCCTTGCCGCCCGAGACGCGCTTTGACGGGACGCAAGTCCATGGTCGGCTCTGGCTGCGCGGCGGGCAGATCGGCAACCGCGCCATTCGTGCGGAGGACTTCGACCTCGCCTATGGCTATGTCTGGACCTGAGCGCGGTCACATCTGATCCGCACCCCAGCCGCGATAGCCGAGCGCCTCGGAAATCTCACGCGCAGCACCCTTGAGCTTTTCCTCGATCTCTTCGACCATCGGGCCATCCGATGCGAAGGTGCTAGCATGGCCGGTCACGTTGATCGCAGCGACGGCTTGCCCCTGATGATCGTAGATCGCGACCGCGGCCGAGCCGATGTCGGGCTCGAAATTCGCCACGCTCCACGAAATGCCCTGCGCCCTGTCGCTTTCCAGCTGCCTCAGCAGGTCGTCCAATGTCGTGCGGGTCTTGTCCGAGAACGCCTTGAGCGACTGGCCCGCATAGATTTCCTTCAACTCCCGCGTGCTGATGGAAGCGAGCAGGATACGTCCGATGGTCGTCGCATGGGCAGGCAGGCGGGTGCCTTCGCGCACCATGCTGGCAAGGTGGGAGTTCGGCGTTTCGCGCGCGAGGTAGACGATATCGCGCCCGTCGCGCACGCCAAGGTGGGCCGACAGGTTCAGATCATCCACCAGCTGGCGCAGCACCGGGCGCGCCGTCGGCACCAACCCCCGTTCGTTCAGCGCCTGCGAGGCGAGCGTGATGAGACCCGTGCCAAGCCGGTAGCCGCCCCCGTCCGACACGGCGTCGATCATGCGCTCGGCCTCCAGTGTGGCCAAAAGTCGGATCAACGTGGTGCGGTTGATGCCGATCTCTTTCGCGGTCTTGTTCAGGTTCCGGCATCGGTTGCCCGCCGCGATATGGCGCAACAGTCGAAAGGCGCGTTCTACCGGGGGCACGGAATAGGCCGGGCTCACCTTTTCGTCTGAGGTCTGAGTGTCTGACATGGCTACGCAACCTGCACATATTTGAACACTTATATTCATAAGCGAACGAATTTGCAGGGAAAACCCAATTCTGCACAAGGTATGGGCGTCTGGACCCGGCGGTGCCCGGGTCTGGTGCGCTTTCGGGATGTGACGCGCGCCTGCGGCGGTCAGGCGAGCGCCGCGTAGATCAGCCGGATCGCCAGCACGCCGAGAATCCCGAGGATAATGCGTTCGAACGTCTCGCGGGGCAGGCGCTGGCCAATCCAGTTGCCCACCGGCATGGCGAGGAGCAGCGGGACGAGCGACAGCGCGCTCAGGAGCAGGCGTTCGCCGGTCATGATGCCGTAGGCGAACTGTGCGGGCAGTTGCACGATCCCGAGCGCGAGGAAGAAGAGCGAGATCGTCGCCATGAACTCCTTCCGCGGCAGCTTGAGCGACCCGAGGAAGGTGATCGACACCGGGGCCGACAATCCCGTCGCGCCCTGAAGTGCGCCGGCCAGCAACCCTGCGGGCAGGGCGAGGATGCGGCTCATGCTGTTGGAGAGAACCCACGTCGGATTGAACAGGCGAAACAGGATGTAGGCCACCAGCACGAGCCCGACGCCAAGAAGCAGAACGTCAGGGTTCCACCCCGCCAGCGCGATCGTGCCCAGCCCGGCCCCCACGCCGCCCGCGACCGCGAAGATCGTCGTGAAACGCGGGCGTGAGATGCGGCTTCGGTACAGCCAGTATTGCCAGACGTTGGGCACGATATTGGGCAGGACGAAGACCGCGACCGCGAATTGAAGGTCTCCCACAAGCGCCATGAGCGGCACGGCGAGCAGCGGCGCACCGGCGCCCACCGCGCCCTTGAGAAGTCCGCCCGCCGCGAATGCGAGGACGATCAGGATGATGTCCGAAGGGTCCAATGCGTCAGCCGCCCGTGTTGTCGTTCAGCCCAGATGCGTGGCGAAAAATGCCTTGGTCCGCGCGTGCGCCGTGTCAGCCGCCTCCGCCACATAGCTCGGGCGCAGATCATTGGCGAAGGCGTGGCCGGCCTCGTATAGGTGCATCTCGAACGCGGGGAGGTAGGCCTTGGTCTCGTCCAGAACCTCCCGGGGTGTGTGGTCGTCGTGCGTGCCGAAATGCCCCTGCATCGGCGCGCGGAGCGGCGCGTCGAGGTATTGCGTGAGCCGGGTGCCGTAAAAGGACACCGCAGCATCCACGTCGAGCGTCTGCGCGGCCCGCAGTGCAAGGCCACCACCCCAGCAGAATCCCATGACGCCCACCTTGTGGCCCTTGGCCTTCAGCGCCTGAACGGCGGCATCCGTGTCCATCATCGTCTCCCCCGGATCGGCGGAAAGCATCAGATCGCGTCCCTTCGGGGCGTCGTCGAACGAAATGACCTGACCCGGGGCCTGACGGTCGAACAGCGCGGGAATCGCGACGTCATACCCTTCGGCGGCATACATCTCCGCGACGCCCTTGAGCTGGTCCGTGACACCGAAGATTTCCTGCAAGATCACGATCCCGCCCCGGGCCGTGCCCTGCGCCGGATGCATCCAGCATTCGAATTGGTGGCCGTCGGCGGCGGTGAGCGATTCCATCATGTGACTGTCCCGGTGTTTGTGTCGAACGGGTTCGCACGCCCGCGCAGGCCACGGTAGCCCGCACGCGTTACGGTCGCAATCGTCCGATCCGTCCGCCCCACAGACCTTCGCGGCGGGCGGTCGTCACAAATGTTTTTCAAAACTGTCACGCGAGCGTGTTCTGACGCTCCTAGACCCCCGGCAGAACAGATCGGGGGATACATGCTCGTCGTCAAAGCGCTGACCAAGCGGTTCGGAACCAATACGGCCGTCGACAACGCCAGCTTCACCGTGGACGAACCGAAGATGATCGGGATCATCGGTCGGTCCGGTGCAGGCAAGTCCACCTTCCTTCGGATGATGAACCGGCTGACCGATGCGAGTTCGGGGGAGCTGAGTTTCGAAGGCCGCGACGTGCTCACGCTCACCGGCCGCGCGCGGCGGGAGTGGCAGGCCGACTGCGCCATGATCTTTCAGCAGTTCAACCTCGTGCCGCGCATGGACGTGGTGTCGAACGTGCTTCACGGCACGCTGGGCCGCCGCTCGACCCTCGCCACGATGTTCAACCTCTTCCCGCGCGACGACATCCACCGCGCCATCGACATCCTCGAACGTCTGGGCGTCGCCGAACACGCGGCCAAACGCGCCGAGGCGCTCTCGGGCGGCCAGCAGCAACGCGTGGCCATCGCCCGCGCGCTCATGCAGGACCCCAAGATCATCCTCGCCGACGAACCCATCGCCTCGCTCGACCCGATGAACGCCCAGACCGTGATGGAGGCGCTTCGGCGCATCCACGAGGAAGACGGGCGCATGGTCATCGCGAACCTTCACACGCTCGACACCGCGCGCCGCTACTGCGACCGGATTATCGGGATGCGCGACGGACGGATCGTCTTTGACGGCACGCCCGCGCAGCTCACCACCGGGGTCGCGCGCGACATCTACGGCGCCGGGGCCGATTTCTCCGAAGGCGCCACCTCGACCGCGATCAACGACCACGAACCTGTCGAGGAGGCCGAGCGCCTCATCGCCAAGGTGCAGGTCTGATCGCCCCGTTTCATCACCCGTCCGCATCTGCCGAACGTCAGCGGGCACAACCACTGGAGAGTAAGATGAAGAAACTGATCGCTGCTGCGCTCACCACCACCGCCCTCACGGGTACCGCTTTCGGTCAGGAGATCGACGGCTTCAACATCGGCATCCTCGGCGGCGAGAACGCCCAGGACCGTCTGGCCAACCATGAATGCCTGAAAGAGTATGCCGAAGAGGCGCTGGGCGTTCCGGTCAAGCTCTTCGCCCCGGCCGACTACGCCGGCGTCATTCAGGGACTTCTGGGCGGCACTATCGACATGGCCTGGCTCGGCGCGTCCGGCTATGCTGCCACCTACCTGCAGGACCCGGACGCGGTCGAGCCGGCGCTGGTGAAGATCAACCTCGACGGTTCCTACGGCTACCACTCCATCGGCTTCGCTCGCCGCGACGCGGGCATCACCTCGCTCGAGGACATGCAAGGTAAGGTCTTCGGTTTCGGTGACCCGAACTCCACCTCCGGCTACCTGATCCCCTCCATCGAGATCCCGCAGGCTGGCGACGCGATCACCATGGAGCCGGGCGAATACTTCGCCGACGTGCGCTTCACCGGCGGTCACGAGCAGACCATCGTCGCGGTCAATAACGGCGACATCGACGGCGGCGTGACCTGGGCCGATGGCCAGGGCGCGTGGGAAGACGGCTACAACTCCGGCGCGCTGCGCAAGGCGGTGGACGCCGGCCTCGTCGACATGAACGACCTCGTCGAAATCTGGCGCTCCAAGCCGATCCCCGAGGGTCCGGTCGTGCTGCGCACCGCGCTCCCGGCCGAGGTGAAAGCCACGATGACCGAGCTGGTCGACGGCATGTACGACGCCGATCCGGACTGCACCTACAACATCTCGGCGGGTGAGAGCCTCGGCTTCGACCCGATCACGCACGACGCCTACCTCTCGATCATCGAGGCCCGAAAGGCGAAGTCCGAGTAACAGGATTTAAGCACCATCGGGCTCCGCCGGTTTCCGGCGGGGCCTTTTTTCAAGGAATCTGCCATGTCCTTCGTCGAGACCGACTTTCGCGCGAACTATGTCGCGCTCGTCGCCCGCAAACGGCTCTACGGCGGCATCATGCTCGCGATTTTCGCGCTCCTGATGATCTCCGGTTTCACGCTGGCCGACAGCCGAAATGCCGGCGGGTTCTGGGACGGCATCCTCAACGTCTTCGATTTCCCCGCCGCGGTGTGGGAGGATACGGCCCCGAAGCTCGACCAGCTTCCCGGCCATCTCGTGACCTACTTCCCGTCGCTGGTGGAAACGCTCAACATCGCTGCGGTCGCCACGCTCGTCGGGACGATTTTCGGCACGCTGCTCTCGCTCCTGTCCACCCGGGGCATCGCACGCTGGCCACGCCTTACGGGGCTGTTCCGCCGGGTCATGGACATCATGCGCGCGGTGCCGGAAATCGTGGTCGCGCTGGTCTTGATCTTCGTGCTGGGCGGCGGGCCGGTGCCCGCGATGATCGCCATCGCCTTTCACACCTCTGGCGCACTCGGCAAGCTCTTTTCCGAGGTGAACGAGAACGCCGACCTGAAGCCCGTCGAGGGCCTCGCCTCGGTCGGCGCCCGCTGGGGCCAGCGCATGTGGCTGGGCATCATCCCGCAAGTCTCGCCGAATTACTTCAGCTACGCGCTGCTCCGGTTCGAGATCAACATCCGTGCCTCCGCTATCCTTGGCTTCGTGGGGGCGGGGGGCCTCGGCTACGAACTCAAGAACGCGATGAGTTGGGGGCAGGGCAAGTATGACGAGGCAGCCGCCATCTTCATCCTGCTGTTCCTCACCATCGTCTTCTTCGACCAGATATCCAGCCATATCCGCAACCGCCTGACCGGAGAGGGGGCGCACTGATGCCGACTGACGTGATCTCCGCGGGCGACCTGCGCGCCCGGATCGACACCCGCTTCGCCCGGAAAAAGGCGCTGGCCATCGGCCTCCCGGTCGTGGTCGCCGCCTACCTCGCCTATGTCTTCTTCGCCTTCGACATTCCGGGCCTCGCCGACCGCGCCCGGATGGACAACGCGCGCACGCTCACCTCGGACATGGTGAGCTACAAGACCCATGTGACCCGCGACAACCGCGACGGCACGACCGAGGTTTCGATCGAGGGTGAGCGCAAGGGCGAATACCCCCCGGGCGTCACCCCCGACTGGGTCGACATGCAGGGCGAGACGACCGTCATCGACCTCGGCGGCGGCCAGATCGTCACCTTCCTGCCCGACACGCGCCTGTCGGTGGAGCTTCCCGACTTCGGCACCATCGAGGCCGGAATGGAGGGGCGCGACGTCGTCACGAACCTCGAAGAGCCGGTGCCGGACTGGATCAGCCTGTCGCGTACCCGTTTGGCGATCACCACGGATGAGGGGCGCGTGTCCTTCACCCGCAACCGGACCGAGGTGTTCAACTACTTCCCGGGGTGGGAGCTGTTCTGGTTCACCTTCGAAAGCCCCTACAAGGATCACGGGGTGGGCGAGATCGTATTCGGCCCGCGCATCGACCCCGAACGCTCGAACTTCGCCGGGGCGTGGCACGATTTCTGGCACAATACGATGTGGAGCCACAGTCATGTCGCCTGGGCGCTGTTCGAGACCATCCTCATGGCCTTCCTCGGCACCTTCGGCGCGGCCGTCATCTCGCTCCCGCTCGCATTTCTCGCGGCAAAGAACTTCACCCCGCTCGGACCGCTGCGCTTTGCCTTGCGCCGCATGTTCGACCTGTTTCGCGGCATCGACGGGCTGATCTGGACCATCATCCTCGCCCGCGCTTTCGGCCCCGGTCCGATGACCGGCGCGCTGGCGATCCTGCTCACCGACACGGGCTCGTTCGGCAAGATGTTTTCCGAGGCGCTTGAGAACGTGGATGGCAAGCAGATCGAAGGCGTCGCCTCTACAGGTGCGGCCACCGCCCACCGCTACCGCTTCGGGGTCATCCCGCAGATCACGCCCGTGCTTCTGAGCCAGGTCCTCTATTTCTTCGAATCCAACACCCGCAGCGCGACGATCATCGGCGCGATCACAGGGGGCGGGATCGGGCTCCTGCTCACGCAGGCGATGATCACGCAGAAGGACTGGGAAGAAGTCACCTATTACATCATCCTCGTGGTTCTTATGGTCATGGCCATGGACTCGCTCTCCGGCTGGTTGCGCCGGAAGTTGATCAAGGGGGAATGATGAACATCCTGACTACCGGGGCGAACCGGGGCATCGGCGCGGCGCTGGCTGCCGAGGCGGAGGCGCGCGGGCATAGCGTGATCCGCCACGGGCGCACGTCGGGCGACGTGGCCTGCGACCTCGCGGCGCTCGACACGATCCCGGCGGCCTTCGGTGCCATCGAAGGGCCGGTGGACGTGCTCATCAACAACGCCGGCATCATCGGCCCGGCGATGTCGGCGGGCGACGGCCTCGAGGCGCATGGCTTCGAACAGACTTTCCGCATCAACACCTTCGCGCCGCTCGCCGTGGCCCATGCGCTCCTGCCGGCCCTGCGCCAGTCCGACGCGCCGCGAATCCTCAATGTGTCGTCGCAGATGTCGTGGATGGGCTATGCCAAGTCCGATCGCATCGCCTACCGCGCCTCCAAGGCCGCGCTGAACAAGGAGATGCAGGGGCTCGCCACCGACCTCGCGCCGGACGCGATCCCCGTGGTCCTGCTCGATCCCGGCTGGGTGCGCACGGACATGGGCGGCGACACGGCCGAAGAGGATCCCGTCGCGGTCGCGCGCGGTTTCCTCGATATCGCGGACCGCCTGACCATTGCCGACACCGGCAAGTTCTTTCGTTTCTCGGGCGAAGAACGGGCGTTCTGATGGCAAAGCTGGGCGACGACCCCGTGATCCACGCAGGCGCCCATCTGCATGAGGTGACGATGGGCCGTTTCGTCGAGATCGGGGAGGGGAGCCGGGTGCTCCACACCCATATTGACGACTATTCCTACTGCGACCGCTATGCAGAGATCGCGAACGCCCGCATCGGCAAGTTCGCCAACATCGCGGCCTTCAGCCGGATCGGCCCGACCGATCACCCGATGGACCGCGCCTCGCAGCACCATTTCCTCTACCGCTCCGCCGATTATTGGGACGATGCCGAATTGGACGCGGATTTCTTCGCGCGCCGCGCGGCGCGCACAGCCCATATCGGGCACGACACCTGGATCGGCCACAACGCGGTGGTGAAGCCCGAGGTGACCGTCGGCCACGGCGCGGTGGTCGCCGCGCAGTCGATGGTGACGCGCGACGTGGCGCCCTACACCATCGTCGCGGGCGTGCCCGCCAGGCCGATCCGCGCGCGCTTCCCCGACGCCATTTCAGAGCGGCTCATGGCACTCGCCTGGTGGGATTGGGACCACGCCACCCTGCGCGCGCGTCTCGATGATTTCCGGAATATGGAGATCGAGGCGTTCCTCGAAAAATACGCCTAGGGCGCGAAGGTCAGCGTCACGCGGTCGCCCGCGAACCACGTCAGCCCGTGTTCGAGCGGGGCGCCCTCCAGCGTCCGGTTCAGCCCGACGGTTTTGAGCAGCGGATCGCCCTCGCGCAGCGCGAGGTGGAGCGCCAGCGTCGCACTCGCGCGTTCCGCCGTAACCTGCGTCTCGGCGCGCAGGTAATCCTCCACGCCGTTCAGCCGCAGCGCCTCGGTGACCGAGGTGACCTCGCCGAAAGTCCCTGCCAGACCCGGCAGGCGCTCGGCGGAAAAGATGCTGACGAACAGTGCGACGGCCTGCGCCCCGGAGAGCGAAAGCCCCTCGTAGACCGTGACCGGCGCACCGGGGGCGATGGCGAGGGCGGTTGCCTCGGTGACGTCCGCAGGACGCACCTCGACCCGCAGCACCTTTTTTTGCGGCAGCCGCCCGGTCGCGCCGATGTTCTGGTGAAACCGGGTGCGTCTGCCGATGGGGTAGAGGGTCGGTTCGGCCGTGACGAACACGCCCGCGCCGCGGCGCGAATGGACGATGCCGCGCTCCGCCATGTCCGAGAGCGCCCGACGCACCGTGTGCCGGTTCACTCCGAAGCGCGACGACAGCGCCGCCTCGGTCGGCAGCTTGTCGCCCGGGCGATAGTTCCCCCCGGCGATCTCGCCCTCCAGCGTCTCGGTGATCGACTTCCAGACCGGGGTGCGCGTCATGTCACGAAATCTTCACGGGACTCGTCCGCCTCGCTGTGGCAATACTTGTCTAGTTGTATAGTAACCTAGACAAATCGGCAAGGTGTCCAATGACCACGACCGCCCCCGAGATCACGCCGAAGAGCGCCGCGCGCAAAGGCTGGATGAGCCTGCTCGCCAAGGCGCGGCCCGCCGAACTCGCCGCGCTGATGCGCGACGTCCCGGCTCCGGGTTTCGTCTGGCTCCGCCCGCCCCAGATCGGCGGCGTCATGCTGCGCGGGCGGATGGGCGGCACCGGCGCGCCCTTCAACCTTGGCGAGATGACCGTGACCCGCTGCGCGCTCAAGCTCGACAGTGGCGAAGTCGGCCATGCCTATGTGCAGGGGCGCGACAAGACCCACGCCGAACGGGCCGCAGTGGTTGATGCGCTGATGCAGACCGACCGGGCGGAGGTGATCCGCGAAGCGGTGCTCGCCCCGCTGGACGAGGCAGCGACGACCCGAGCAGGCGCCCGCGCGGCCAAGGCCGCCGCGACAAAGGTCGATTTCTTCACGATGGTCAGGGGAGAGGACTGATGGACGGCAACGCACTCACGGGTGGGTTCGCGGACGCACCTGTCCAGTCGGCCCATGCTTTCCGCGCCGCGCTGAACGCGCTGGCGCGGCCCGGGCGGATCGAACGAATTTCGGGGGCCGAGGCGCCCGCGCCGGTCTCACCCGCCGCCGCAACGCTGCTCCTCACGCTCTGCGACGCGGAAACGCCGCTCCACCTCGCGGGCGACCACGACAAGCAGCCCGTGCGTGACTGGATCGCCTTTCACATCGGCGCGCCGCTCGTCGGCCGGAGTCACGCCATGTTCGCGCTGGGCACATGGCCCGCGCTCACCCCGCTCGACGCATTCCCGGTCGGCACGCCGGAGTATCCGGACCGCTCGACCACCCTGATCGTGGAGATGGACGCGCTTGCCGCCACCGGCGCGCGCCTCACCGGGCCGGGGATCGAAACCGAGGCGCACCTCGCCTTGCCCGACATCGCGCCGTTCCGGGCGAACCACGCCCGCTTCCCGCTCGGGCTCGACAGCCTTTTCACCGCGGGCGACCGGATCGCCGGTCTGCCCCGCTCGACCAACGTGGAGGCCGGCTGATGTATGTCGCCGTCAAAGGGGGTGAGCGCGCCATCGACAACGCGCACGCCTGGCTCGCCGAGGAGCGGCGCGGGGATACCGCCGTCGCCGAACTCACCGTCGCCCAGATCCGCGAGCAGATGAGCCTTGCCGTGAACCGGGTGATGGCCGAAGGCTCGCTCTATGACCCCGACCTCGCCGCGCTGGCGATCAAGCAGTCGCGGGGCGACCTGATCGAGGCGATCTTCCTGATCCGCGCCTACCGCACCACGCTGCCCCGCATCGGTCACGCCGAACCCGTGGACACCGGCGCAATGGCCTGTGACCGGCGCATTTCGGCGACGTTCAAGGACGTGCCGGGCGGGCAAGTGCTTGGACCCACCTTCGACTATACCCACCGGCTTCTGGATTTCGCGCTTGAGGCCGAGGGGCTGGACCCGCGCGCGGAAACCGCCGCGCCGCAGGAGGGCGAGATGCCCCGCGTGACCGAGTATCTCGACCGCGACGGGCTGATCCAGGCCGAGGAGCACAGCGACGAGGCGCCCCCGGACATGACCCGTCAGCCGATGGAATACCCGGCGGGCCGCCCCCTGCGATTGCAGGCGCTCACCCGCGGCGACGAGGGCTTCGTCCTCTCGATGGCCTATTCCACCCAACGCGGCTATGGCCGCAACCACCCCTTCGTGGGCGAGTTGCGCATCGGCCGCGTGTCGGTCGAAATGGACATTCCCGAGCTTGGGTTCGCAGTCGACATCGGCGAGGTGACCCTCACCGAATGCGAAACCGTCAACCAGTTCACAGGCTCGCGCACCGAACCGGCGCAGTTCACGCGTGGTTATGGCCTCGTCTTCGGGCAGACCGAGCGCAAGGCGATCTCGATGGCGCTCGTGGACCGGGCGCTGAGGTGGGAGGAGCTGGGCGAGGACAGCGAAGGCGCGCCCGCGCAGGACGAGGAATTCGTGCTCGCCCATGCGGACAATATTCAGGCGACCGGTTTCCTCGAACATATCAAGCTGCCGCACTACGTCGACTTCCAGTCCGAACTGGAACTGGTGCGCAAACTCCGGCGCGAGGCGGCGCAGTCCGACATGAAGGAGGCCGCGGAATGAGCGCGTCTATTGTGGTGTTCGATCTGGGCGGCGTGCTCGTCCATTGGGATCCGGTGCTGGTCTGGCTGCCGGACATGGAGAGCGAGGCGGCGGTGCGCGCCTTCCTCGACCGGATCGATTTCGCCGACAAGAACCTGCGCGCGGATGCGGGCGAACGGTTTGCCGACCTCGCAGCCGAGATCGACGATCCCGAGGACCGCCTGCGCCTGATGGGCTACGTCAGCAACTTCGCCCGCTCCGTGCCCACGGCCATCGAGGGGACATGGACGCTCATCGACCGGCTCAAGGCCAGGGGCGTCACCCTCCACGCGATCACCAACTGGTCGGCCGAGACGTTTCCGACGGGCCGCGCCACCCACCCGCGCCTCGACACCGCCTTCGGCGTGACGGTCGTCTCGGGCGAGGAGAAACTCCTCAAACCCGACGCCCGGATCTTCGACACGCTGTGCGCGCGCGCCGGGGTGGCGGCCGCCGACTGCCTCTTCATCGACGACAGCGCCCGCAACGTCGAAGGCGCCAGGGCCGCCGGCATGGACGCGGTTCTGTTCACCACCCCCGAGGCACTGGAAACCGACCTGATCGAAAGGGGCCTGCTGTGACCGACCAAGCCTACAACTTCGCCTATCTCGACGAACAGACGAAACGCATGATCCGGCGCGCGATCCTCAAGGGCGTGGCGATCCCCGGCTATCAGGTCCCCTTCGCCTCGCGCGAGATGCCGATGCCCTATGGCTGGGGCACGGGCGGGGTGCAGGTCTCGGCGGCCTGCCTCACCCCGTCCGACACGTTCAAGGTGATCGACCAGGGGGCGGACGACACGACGAACGCCGTCTCGATCCGCAAGTTCTTTGAGCGCACCGCGCAGGTGGCGACGACCGAGCACACGGCCGAAGCGACCGTGATCCAGACCCGACACCGCATCCCCGAGGCGCCGCTGGGCGAGGATCAGATCCTCGTCTACCAGGTCCCGATCCCGGAACCCCTGCGCTTCCTCGAACCGCGCGAGACCGAGACGCGCAAGATGCACAGCCTCGAAGAATACGGGCTGATGCATGTGAAGCTATACGAGGACATCGCCCGCCACGGCCATATCGCGACCTCCTACGCCTACCCGGTGAAGGTGGAGGGGCGTTACGTCATGGACCCCTCCCCGATCCCCAAGTTCGACAACCCGAAGCTCGAAATGGCCGCAATCCAGCTCTTCGGCGCCGGGCGCGAGCAGCGTATCTACGCGATCCCGCCTTATACCAGGGTCGTCAGCCTTGATTTCGAGGATCATCCCTTCGACCCGTCCAAGGCCGATCATCCCTGTGACCTGTGCGGCGCCGACCACACCTATCTCGACGAGGTGATCGTGGACGATGCCGGTGGCCGGATGTTCGTCTGCTCCGACACGGATTACTGCGCCGGGCGACAGGCTGCGGGCCATCGCGGGCGCCTGAGCGAGGAGGACGCGGCATGACCGAAACGATGCACAGCGAGGTCGCGCACCGCGCGGACGAGCGGGCCCCGGCGCCGCTCCTGTCGGTGCGCGACATCCGCAAGACATACGGCAGCTATGTCGGCTGCACCGATGTGAGTTTCGACCTCTACCCGGGCGAGGTCATGGGGATCGTGGGCGAATCCGGCTCCGGCAAGTCCACGCTGCTCAACTGCCTCGCCGGGCATCTCGCACCCGACAGGGGCGAGGTCCTGTTCGACACCCGCGCCGAGGGACCGCGCGACACCGTCACCATGTCCGAACCGGAACGGCGGATGCTCAGCCGCACCGACTGGGCCTTCGTCCACCAGAACCCGCGCGACGGGCTGCGCATGGGCGTCTCGGCGGGCGGCAATGTGGGCGAGCGGCTCATGGCCGTGGGCGCGCGCAACTACGGCGCCATCCGCGAGAGCGCGACCGACTGGCTGGGCCGGGTGGAGATCGCGGACACCCGCATCGACGACCGCCCGAGCGCCTTTTCCGGTGGCATGCAGCAGCGGCTCCAGATTGCGCGAAACCTCGTCACCGGCCCGAGGCTCGTCTTCATGGACGAACCCACCGGCGGGCTGGACGTGAGCGTGCAGGCGCGGCTTCTCGACCTGATGCGCGGCCTCGTGCGAGAAATGGGGCTTTCGGCCATCATCGTGACCCACGACCTCGCCGTGGTGCGGCTTCTGGCCCACCGGCTCATGGTGATGAAATCGGGTCATGTGGTCGAGGCGGGCCTCACCGACCAGGTGCTCGACGATCCGCAGCACGCCTATACCCAACTCCTCGTTTCTTCCGTCCTGCAGGTGTGACCATGATCCGTATCGAGAACGTCTCCAAATCCTTCGCGCTGCACAATCAGGGCGGCGCGGTGATCGAGGTCATGACGGGCGCGACACTCGCCGTGGCGCCGGGGGAATGCGTCGCGCTCACCGGCAATTCCGGCGCGGGGAAATCCACGCTGATGCGGATGATCTACGGCAATTACCTCACCGCCTCCGGGTCGATCCGGATCGGCGACATCGACGTGGCCAGTGCCGCACCGCGCGAGATACTGGAGCTTCGGCGCACCACGCTCGGCTATGTCTCGCAGTTCCTGCGCGTCGTGCCCCGCGTTGCAACGCTGGAGGTGGTGGCCGAACCGCTCCTCGCCGTCGGCACCGACCGCGAGGCGGCGCTGGCCCGCGCGCGCGACCTGCTCACCCGGCTCAACATCCCAGAAACACTCTGGGGCCTGTCGCCCACGACGTTTTCGGGGGGCGAGCAGCAGCGCGTGAACATCGCGCGGGGCTTCGCCCACACCTATCCGGCGATGCTGCTCGACGAACCGACCGCCTCGCTCGACGCCACGAACCGCGACACGGTGCTGACGCTGATCGAAGAGGCCAAGGGGCGCTGCGCGGCGATCATCGGTATCTTTCACGACGCGCCCGCCCGCGACCGTGTGGCGGACCGCGAGGTGGACGTCTCGGCCTATACCCCGGCGCGCGCCGCATGAGCCGCGTGTTCGCCATCGTCGGCCCGTCAGGCGTGGGAAAGGACACGGTGATGGAGGCCGTCGCCGCGCGCCTTCCCGCCGTGCGCCTCGTGCGCCGGGTCATCACCCGACCCAGCGAGGCCGGGGGCGAGGATTTCGTGGGCGTCACGGAGGAGGACTTCGCGCGCCGCGCGGCCCGGGGCGATTTCGCGCTCCACTGGCAGGCGCACGGGCTGTCTTACGGTATCCCGGCCAAGGTGCGCGACGATCTCGCCACCGGCCACAGCGTCTTGTTCAACGGATCGCGCGCGATGCTCACGCAGGCCGCGCAGGTCTTCCCCGGCCTCCGGGTCATCCACCTGACCGCCCGGCGCGAGGTCCTGGCCAAGCGCCTTGCGCAGCGCGACCGCGAAACAGCGGGCGAGATTGAACGCCGCCTCGACCGCGCTCCCGTCGCGATGCCCGAGGGGCTGGACGTGTTCGAGATCGACAATTCCGGCGCTTTGGAGGCCACGGTTACCCGCCTCGCCGCCATCGTTCAGCCGGTGAGGGCGTAACGGTGAAGCAGGTGGAACATGCCCGCCGCGTCCTCGCCGAACAGGCACAGGTCGCGCAGAACGAACGGGCGCGGCAGGAGCGGGGCGAGCACCGGCTCCAACGCGCTTTTCACAGCCGTGAGGTCTTCGGGGTCCAGCGGCCCTGTCAGCGTGAAGTGAAACCGGAATTCTTCCATCACATAGGGGTAGCCGAAGGTGGTGAGCAGGGCCTCCTGCCGCGCGCTCAGCCCCCCGGCCCGCCGCCGCGTCAGTTCGTCGGCCCCCGGTGCAGCACGATGGTGGTCGAGCGCTTCGACCACCCCCGATGCGAGGTCGGACAGGGCTGTCGTCTCCCCGTCCGGGACCAGCGCCAGAAACCGGCCGATACGGGCCAGCCGCAGACCGTCCAGCACCACGGGCGCATGATCGGCGGCGAAAGCGCCCAGATAAGCCTCCAGCGCGGCGCGGGACGTGGCCAGCCGGAACGGCGGCTTGAGCGTCCCGTGAAACCCGTATTTGCGCGGCGCCGCCGTCAGGCTCGCGACCGGAAGCTGCAACCCCGGCACCTCGGGATGCGTTCGCACCTCGCCCGCTGCCGGGTCCCAGCCCAGCCAGCGGGCCGCGAAGTCTGCCAGCGGGCCGGGCCTTGGCGCGGCATAGACCGCGAAACGTCTGAATTCAGTCATGGCTGCCCCGTAGCCGTCATTTGTCACAAATCAGTGACACGCGGCTGACATAGGGCACGGTGAACAGGAACGATACAATGACCGACATGATCCTCACCAATGCGCAGATCGTCCTCGATGACGAGGTTATCCGGGGCACCGTCACCCTGCGCGGCGGTCGCATCGCCGGGATCGACCCGGGCGGCACGGCGGCGCGCGGCGAGGTGGATTTGGACGGGGACATGCTGCTGCCGGGCCTGATCGAGTTGCACACCGACAACCTCGAACGCCACCTCGAGCCGCGCCCGAACGTCGACTGGCCCCACGCCGCCGCGATCCTCGCCCATGACGGCGAGCTTGCCTCCACCGGCATCACCACCGTGTTCGACGCCCTGCGCGTGGGATCGATCCACACCGGAAAGGGCCGATATGAGAAATACGCGCGCACCGTGGCGAACGAGGTCTTCGCGCTTCGTGCGCAAGGCGCGTTGCGCATCAACCACTATGTCCACCTGCGCGCCGAGATTTGCTCGGAAACGCTGGCGGAAGAGATGGCCGAGTTCGGACCCGACGACCGCGTCGGGATCGTGAGCCTGATGGACCACACGCCCGGCCAGCGCCAGTTCCGCGACATCGCGAAACTCAAGCAATACGTCGCCAAGAAGCGCTCAATGACCGACGACGAGTTCGACGATCACGTCGCACATCTCAAGGGACTTCAGGCCGACAACGGCGACCGGCACGAGGCCGAGGCGGTGGCCCATGCCCGCCGCTACGGCGCGGTGCTCGCGAGCCATGACGACACGACCGCCGATCATGTCGCGGTCTCGGCGTCGCACGGGATGCGACTGGCCGAGTTCCCGACGACCCGCGAGGCCGCCGAGGCCTGCCACGCCAACGGCATTCAGGTGATGATGGGCGCGCCCAACCTGATCCGGGGCGGATCGCATTCCGGCAACGTGGCGGCGCATGAACTGGCCGAGGCGGGGCTGCTCGACATCGTGTCGTCCGATTATGTGCCGTCGGCGCTCATGTCCTCGGCCTTCCTTCTCGCCGATCTCTGGGACGACGTTCCGCGCGCCATTGCCACCGTTACGGCCAATCCGGCTCGCGCTACCGGGCTCACGGACCGGGGCCGCATCGCGCCGGGGCTGCACGCCGATCTGGTCCGCGTCGGCCGGATCGAGGGTACGCCGGTCGTGCGCGGCGTCTGGTGCCACGGCCGACAGGTCGGCTGACCGTCTCCTGTTGCCTGCGCGGTGCTGACCGCGTGAGCCGCCGCGCGGCATCCGCACGCGGAACCGATCCGCGCAGGATTCGCCCGGCCGCTCCCCTAACCCTGCCTCAATCGGTCACGATTTCCGGGGGCGTGCCAGATTTGCGCCCAGATTTCGCCGGATCCCGTGCCCAAATCGGGCCAGAAATGCCCCATTTGGCGCGGCAGTCGCCGGCGCGAGCCTGCCCGACAGTGGCCATTTCGTGAACGGGCAACAAACCCTTCGAATTAGCCATAATAGAATGAAAAATAACGATTAAAATCGCTTCTCCCGCCCTGCGTCCGGGCTGATTGACGCGCCCTGAACGCGTCACGGGTAAGGTATTCCACCAGCTTTAGGCAACAATCTGTTTCCCCTTTGCCCAGTCGAATTGAGGCGCGTTTGCGGCAATATTGCGGCTGGGGGTGCCAGGGACGGGCGGCGCGAGCTGCCGGTGACTTCAGGGGTGAAGATGGCATTTGATTTTGAACCGCAGGTTTCAGTTTCTGCGCTGGAACCGACATCGCCGCTTCGGACACACCGCAAGCTTGATGTGAAACGAGTCCTCAAGCGGGGCTTCGATATCCTTTTCTCGACTCTCGCGCTCATCGCGCTGTCGCCGGTCTTCGCCGTCGTCACGCTGATGCTGCGTCTTCGCGAGCCGGGTCCGGTGTTCTTCTCGCACGAACGCGTGGGCATCGATGGCCGCACGTTCCGCTGCCACAAGTTCCGCACGATGCGCGAGGACGGGGACCGGCGTCTGCAATGGGTGTTCGCGATCGACCCGATTGCCCGCGAACAATGGGACGCCGAGCAGAAGCTCGACCGCGACCCGCGCGTTCACTCGCTGGGCGACCTTCTGCGGCGCACGAGCATCGATGAGCTGCCGCAGTTCTGGAACGTGTTCAAAGGGGACATGTCCATCGTCGGCCCACGCCCGATCACGATGGCCGAGGCCGAGAAGTACGGGCATCACTTTGCCGACTACTGCTCGGTCAAGCCGGGGATCACCGGCGCGTGGCAGGTCGGCGGCCGGTCCGATACGAGCTATGCGCAGCGTGTCGTGCTCGACGTCGACTACATCCGCAACGCTTCGCTCGTCGACGATATTCAGATCGTCTACAAAACGGTCGGGGTCGTCCTCGCCCAACGCGGCGCGTGCTGAGCGCCGCGCATACGGACCGGAGAGCCAGAATGTTCGACGCGACCCGCAGCCTGCTTGCCGCTGACGCGACCCCGATCACCCCGGGCGCGGCTGGCGACATCGCCGCCCCGACCCGCGTGGTCGTAGGCATCCCGACCACGGGACGCCCGGCGATCCTGCCGGAGACTGTGCGCGCCATCGCCCGCCAGCGGCGTCTGCCCGACCTCGTGATCCTGTCGGTCGCGACCGAAGACGATCTGGGCGACCTCGACACGCAGGCGCTGCCCTTTCCGGTCGAGGTGGTGACCGGCCCCAAGGGCGCGACGCTGCAACGCAACCGGATGATGCGCCGCCTCGGGCGTGAGGACGTGTTGCTCCTGCTCGACGACGACTTTCTCATGGCGCCCGATTTCGTGGGCAACACGCTCGCCGTGTTCCGCGACAACCCGGACGTGGTGATCGCGACCGGCACCGTGCTGGCCGACGGAATCCTGGGCGCGGGCATGGACCATGCGACCGGCGCGCGGCGACTGGCCGAGCTCTCCGCCGCCCCCGGCACCGATGCGTTGTCTCCGATCTACGCCGGATACGGCTGCAATATGGCCTTCCGGGCACGCGCCGCGCTCGACAATGACATCCGCTTCGACGAAGCGCTGCCGCTCTACTCCTGGCTCGAGGATGTGGATTTCTCTCGCCGCCTCGCGCGCCACGGACGGGTCGTGAAGGCCGGCTCGATGCGGGGCGTTCATCTGGGCACCAAGACCGGGCGCACGCCCGGCGTATTCCTGGGCTATTCGCAGATCGCCAATCCGATCTATCTCATGCGCAAGGGCACGATGAACCGGCGTCACGCGTGGGAGATGATCCTGCGCAACATGGCGTCCAACCTGCTGCGCTCGCCGCGTCCGCCGGCGTGGTGCGATTATCGTGGTCGCCTGCGTGGCAACCTCATCGCGATCCGGGATGTTCTCAGAAGCCGGGACGCTCCGGACCGGATCACGCAGCTGACGCCCTGAGCGAACCGAGAAGCCGGTCGTATTCCGCTTCCTGCGCATCGATCCATTCTGACCTTGTAAGGCCGAGCCGGGCTTCGCCCCCGAAACCCCGTTCGCTCATGGCGCGCACCTCGGCGTCAGGGGTTTCCATCATACCCGCCAGTGCCGCGTCGAGGCGCGCAGGATCCGCGATGTTCACCGCATGACCCAATCCGTTCTCCGCCACCTCCCGCGCCATCAGCGCGGTGTCCGAGACGAGGACGGGCAGGCCGCTTGCCGCCGCCTCGGCGATGACGAGTGCGAAAGGTTCCGGGTGGCGCGAGGGCATGACCAGCGCACGCGCATCGCGCACCAGCCCGCCGATCCGGTCGCGGTCGGCCCAGCCGGTCAACGTGAGCGGGGCGTCCATCGCCTCCAGCATCGGGCGCATCGGCCCGTCGCCGATGAGCGTCACCGGAACCCCTGTGCGCGCCGAGGCTTCGGCCAGGGTGCCCACGCCTTTATCCGGCTCCAGCCGGCCGACATAGACCAGCGAACGGTTGTCCTCCGCCGCGATCCGCGTCTCGCTGAACGGAACGACCGGATTGCGTACCACGCGGACGCGGTCCTCCCGATAGCCCGCGCGGGTGAGCCGTTCCGTCATTTCGGGATGCAGCACAAGGATCGCACCCCAACCGGACCCGTCGCGCAGGTGTCTGCGCAGGTTGGCCTGTCGCAGGACGCGCCAGAGCTTCTGCGGATAGCTGCGCTTGTCGCAATGGGTCGCAAGGCAATCGGCCGACAGGGGCACACGGGTGCAAACCTTGTCGTGCCGGTAGTCCATATAGACTCCGTTGGGGCAGGCGAGGAAAACGTCATGCGCGTGAATCACGGTGCGCCGCGAGACGGGGGCGAGGGCCGAGAACAGCTCTGGCGAAAAAATCTGCGCCCAGCTGTGCGTATGATAGACGGTGCCGGGCGTGTCGCGTTCGGCCACGAAGCGGGCCACGAGGTCACGCGCGGCCCCATTTCGTATCCCGGCATGGAGCGCCGTGTGACTCGGCAGGTCCAGGAGCGGCTGACCGCCAAGCGCCACGACCTCGATCCCCAAGGCATCCAGTTCCGGGCCGTGACCCGAATCCCCGGCGATCCAGATCACCTCATGCCCGCGCGCGACAAAGTCTTCGGCTGCCAGCAAGGCAAGCGAAGTGGCACCGCCTCGGGCGATACTGGCATCGTTCACGATGACAATCCTGCGCCTTGCCATGAATTGTTCCTGCGGCCTCACGAAAGTCTTGTTTTACTGTCTTTCGGCAGTTCATCAGAGTATCCGCAGACTGTTAAGGTCATTTTAAGGCAATTCTTCGCAATCCCCGGTTCAAGGACGCGTCCACGGTGAAAATCGCTTTGTTCAATCTGCATTACTCTCCGAATCTCGGGGATGGCCTGATCGGCGTATGTATGATCCACGGGCTGGAAAGCCTCGCGCCGGGGCTGTCTGTCGTGCCCGTCGACATCTCGGGCCGGGATGGGTTCGGGGCCGTGACGGTGCGCAACCGGGCGCTCGCTCTCAAGGTTTTGCGGCGCCTGCCACGGCGCTTGCGGCACGAGGTGGTCTACCGCCGCCTGACGACGCTTCTTGACAGGGTCGAACCGCGCTGGCGCGCCGCGCTGGCGGACGCGGACGGGGCGGTCATTGGGGGTGGCCAGCTTTTCTCCGACGCGGATCTCAACTTCCCGACCAAGCTCGAGCGTGTCGGCAAGCTGCTTGCCGAAACGCGGGTGCCCGCCGCGATCCACGCCGTCGGTGTCACCGGCAACTGGAGCCGTCGGGGCCGCGCGCTGTTCTCCACGCTCTGTTCCGGTGACCTGCGTGCCGTGGGCGTGCGCGACGAACATTCACGTCTTGCATGGGAAGGCCAGGCAAGCGACGGCTGCCCGGCGCCACGCATCACCCGTGATCCCGGCCTCCTCTCCGCCGCGGCCTTCGGGGCCGTCACGCCGGTCAACCGTATCGCGCTGGGTATCACCGCGCCGGAGCTTCTGACCTACCACGCCGACAGCGGCGTCGCGGGCGGTACGCTCGACTTTTACGAAACCCTTGCGCTGCAACTGGCCGACACGGTCGGCCCGGTCCGGCTGTTTTGCAACGGGGCCGACGAGGACGCCGATGCGCTCGCCTCACTGGCCGCGCGCCCGGCGATCTATCAGGCCATCGGGGCGCGCAAGATTGAGGTGGCGGAGGTGCCAGCCACCCCGGAGCAGTTGGTCGCCACCGTCGCCCCCTGCCGCGCGGTCATCTCGCATCGCCTGCACGCCAATATCCTCGGCTACGCCTATGCCCGCCCGGTCGTCGGCCTCGGCTGGGACCGCAAGGTCGAAAGCTTCTTCGCGTCTGTTGGTCTGTCGGACGCCTTCGCCGGAGCGAAAGCGGCCACGCCGCAGGAGGTGGTGGCGCTCGCCACACGCGCGATCGCGAAGGGCATCGACCCGGTGCGCCACGCCGATGCGCTCGCCGAAACGCGCGTTGGCCTCGCCGGCACGCTCCACGCGCTCGGCATCGACACGGATCAGGGCGCGCGCAGGAGCGTGACGCGGTAAAGCGTCGTGTCCCCGTCCGCCGTCGCCCCCGGTCCGACAGCCACGTCCAGCACATCGCCCTTGGCCAGCGTCACCTCGTCCAGCACGAACTCCCCGCGTTCGGTGAGGGTCATGCGCCCGATCTCGTCCCCGTTGATCGCCGCCCATGCCTCGATCCCGTCCGTGCTGCGCGGTGAGGGCTCCAGCGTCACGACAAGCCGCGCGCGCACAGCCTCGGGCGCGGTGTAGCGCTGGACGATCACGGCGGCAGACGCGCCGCCGCCGGAGGGCAGCAGGAACTCCGCGTTCATCCGCAAGAGCCCGTCCGAGGGATGACCCAGATACGGTGTCCAGGGCACACCGTTGGTCTGCTGCCCGTCGCGCAGCTCGAAGGCGCTTTCCTCGCCCCGGATCATCGCAAGCGGCCGGAACGTGCCGGGCGCGGGCGGGCCATAGGTGAACTGGTCGAAACTGTCCGCGATGACGGCCTGGGGGCCGAGCCGCACGGTGTCGCCCAGCGTCACGGGTGCGCCACTGCCGACCATGACGAGCGGTTCGTCGCGCGACAGGCGGCGCCGGTCGGTCTCGGTCCCGTCAGGCGCAAGCACCCGAACACCGTCCGCCACCTCGACCGTGCGCGGCGCACCCCAGAGGACGAGGCTGTCGGTCCCGAAGCCGCAGGCGTAGGTGAACGGATCGGGCGCCACGTCGCGCACGGCCCGCCCCGCGGCGTGACGCCCAAGCATGGCAAAGGCGCGGCCCACCGGGGTCATGGCGTTCTCCGCGTCGATCAGCGGGGCCAGCCCGTCGCCGCGCGGGTTCAGCGGATACCACACCACCCGCGTCACCCCGGCGAGCGCCATCTGGCAGTAGTATTTGACCAGCGTCGCGGGCGCGCTGGCCGCGTTCTCGTCGCCGAATTCCGTCACTTCGATGGGCAAGTCACCGAACCCCGGCACGGCGCGCATGAGCGCGATCTGGCGGACGAACTGCTCGGGCGGGGTCGTATAGGGATGGACGACCACCGCATCCATATGCGCGGGCGCACCGGCTTCGGACAGGGCCTTGAACCACGCGATCGGAATGGAATGGGCCGCGCCGCCAAGGATGCGGACCTCTGGCCGCGCAGCCCCGACCGCCGCCTTGGTGGCGGCGAGCAGGGCGGTGTAATACCGGGCTTTTCCGGACAGGTCCGCCTCGCGCATCGGGCCGGAGGTGAAGGTGGCGCTGTTCATCTCGTTGCCCACCTCGACGGCGTCGATGGCCGGGTATTGGGCAACCAGCCGGGCCGCGAAGTCTCCGAACCCTGCGACCGCCTCGGCCGTGTGCGGCGTGACGCCCCCGTCATAGTCCGCGTGCCCGTTGTTCAAAGTGGCGCTCATCCCCATGCCGCGCGGGGGCAGGAGGGCCGGATAGGTGCTGCGGAACGTGTTGAACCTGTCCACGCCACCCTGTTCCACGTCGTTCCAGTAGACCGCGTCGCGCAGATCGGTGACGCCCAGCGCCTCGGCCGCGTCCAGCATCCCGGCATCCCAGCTTTGCCCGAAGTTCGACGCGGCGCCCAGCTTGGGGCCGACAGGCTCCTGCGCGACGGCAGGGAGGGCGAGTGCCAGGAGGGCAAGGGGGGCGAAGCGGATCATGCCCGAAAGCCTGCCCGAGCGGCCCCCCTGCCGCAAGCGCACTTCACAGCACAGCCTGTTTCGTGCAGGAAGACAGGGCAGCAGCCACGGACCGCCCGCCCTTGCAATTCGTCCCTTCAACAGTTCTCGCCGTCCTGTCGATCCTGCTGCTTCTGGGGCTGGGCCTCCATCGCGGTCTCTGGGCCTTCATGGCGCTGGCCCCGTTCGGGGCGGCGGCGGCGTTCAACCTGCCCGCACTCGGCGGCGCGACGATCGGGGTGCTTGACCTCGCCGCCGTCGCGATCTTCTGCATGGTGCTTCTGACGCGCGGGACAGCGGGCAGTCTTCTGGGCAGCTTTCGCCCCTTCGGTCCGGGGTTCTGGTTCGCGCTGGTCATGGTGGTGTCCTTCATCGCGACGATGTTCTTCCCGCGCCTCTTCGCGGGCGAGACGAGCGTGTTCCTGATCGCGCGGATCGAGGGGATGACGCGCATCCTGCAATTCCCGCTCCAGCCGACCACCGGCAACATCACGCAGCTTTTCCGGCTCATGCTCGGCTTCCTGACCTTCGCCGCGCTCGCCACGAGCTTTCGCCGCACCTCGACCGTGCAGCCGGTGCTGACTGCGCTGGCTGTGGCGACGGCGATCAACTTCGCGCTGGGCTGGCTCGACGTTCTGACATTTCAACTCGGCATGACCGACCTTATGTCCTGGCTGCGCTCGGCCAATTACGCGATGCACATCACCGACCGGATGGTGGGCATGAAGCGGATGATCGGCGGGTTTCCCGAGGCGTCGAGCTTCGGCTATTTCACCCTCGGCCTCTTCGGTTTCTGGATGCAGTTCTGGCTGCTCAGGCCCGAGAACCGGCTGGGCCGCTGGATGCTCGCGCTGTCCACCATCTCGGTGCTGCGCTCTACCTCGTCCTCGGCCTATATCGCGCTCGTCGTGTTCCTCGGCCTGTTCGCGCTTTACACGATCTTCGCCAACCTGCGGCCCGAGACGAGCCGCCGCGCCTTCATGCTGGCCGCCGGGGGCATCCTTACGGCCTGGGTCGCGACAGTGGCGGTCTTTGCCTCTTACGAATACGTCCAGCCCGTCACCGATTTCCTCGACCGGGCGCTGTTTACCAAGCTCGACTCTCAATCCGGGGTGGAACGGATGGGCTGGAACGCGCAGGCGCTTCAGAACGCCTGGGATACCTACGGGCTCGGCGCGGGTCTGGGATCGGTGCGCGCGTCCAACTGGGTGATCGCCTGTCTCGCCAGTATCGGCGTGCCGGGAACAGTTCTGTTTCTCGCCTTCATGGCATCGCTCGGCCTCGCCCCGTCGCGGCCGCTGTCGGACCCGCGCGCCATCGTGGTGCGCGCGCTCAAGGCCGGGTGCCTCGCCATGCTCTGCGCTGCGGTGCTCACCCACTCCACGCCGGACATGGGCGTCTTCTTCTTCGCGCTCGCCGGTCTGCTCACCGGGCTGTCGCGGGCACTCGGGATAGAATCAACCGCAGCACGGGCAGGATAACCCACCCGGCACTGTTGCCAGTTGCGAACCAGTTTTTCCCAGTCGTTTCATTGTTTCCACGTCGGTATGGAATTGAGGCCAAAATACGGTAACGTGTTGAGTAATTTCCCAAAATTTTCCGCAATTCAGTAGCGTGAATGCCCCCGAGCCCGTATATTTGCGAGGACTGGGGGGGCCTTTGCGTGGGGTCCATTGTCTGTTTTGCCACCACTTCACCACGGCGCGTGGTGTGGCCGGGATGTTCCGGCGCTGCGCGTATTCGTCTCCGATGCGGGGACCGGCCATCGGCAAAGCGTCGGCGGCATGGGCGAAGTGTGTGCCGGACAAGACGGTGACAGAACGCACATGAAGGCCGAGGAGTAGCAAACGTGACCACGTTCGACATGCAGGCACCACAACCGGCGCGCAAAGCGTCGCGGTTCGAGGATCTCGACCGCGTCGACGTGCGCGGGCTGCTCGGCGCCATCGCTTCGCGCTACAAGCTGATCGCGGGCCTCGCGGTCGGGCTGGCGCTGTTCATGTATGTCGCGACGAGCCTGCTTGCTCCCACCTACAAGTCCTTCTCCAAGGTCATGCTCGACCCGCGCCAGGTGCGCGTGATGTCGTCGGACGAAGTCGTGTCGAACCTCAGCCTCTCGGACCCGGTGATCCAGTCCGAGATTTCGGTCATGCGCTCCAACATCCTGATAGAGCGGCTGATCCGCGACCTCGGGATCGAAAAGCTCGAAACGCATTTCTGGGGCCAGCCGCTCTATGACGTGGCCGAGGAAAAGCGGATCAAGGATCTCACCTGGGCGATCCGCAAAGATCTTACCGTCGGGCGTGAGCCGCAGAGCTATGTTTTCGTCATTTCCTTCTCAGGCGGCGAGCCGGGGATCGTGCAGGAAATCGCGAACGGCGTCGCCGACACCTATATATCCCTGATGGTCGAGAACCGCCGCGACAGCGCGCGGCAGGCGACGACGTGGATTCAGGATCAGGTGAACGACGCCCGCGCCGCGATGAACCGCGCCGAGGAGGAACTCGCCGGCTACCGCGCCGCGTCCCTCGACCGAGAGGGCGGCACTTACGAGACATCGACGCAACAACTCGGCAACCTCACAAGCCAGCTCGTCGTCGCGCGCTCCGAGCGGGTGACCGCCGAGGCGCAGTATGACCAGCTCAAGCGACTGCTTGAGACGCAGGGGTCCGACGCGCTCGCCAAGGCCGTGACCTCGCCGCTTCTCGAAAAGCTGAACGAGGACAAGCTGACGCTTCAGCGGCAGGACGACCAGTGGGCGCAATCCTTCGGCCCCGACCACCCGCAGCGCAAGCGCCTGCGGGACGAGATCGGGCGCGTGGACGCCGACCTACAGCGGGAAGCCGAGCGGATCATCGAACTGCGCCGCAACGACCTCGAGGTCGCCCGCCTGCGCGAGCAATCCCTCGCGGACGGCATCCAGTCGCTCGAGGATCAACTCAACGACATGTCCGCCAACAACATCGGCCTGCGCCAGCTGGAGCGCGAGGCGATGGCGGCCCGCGAAAACTACGAGGCCCTGCTGTCGCGCCTGAGCGCCGCCAGCGGGCAGGAGAGCTTGCAACGCCCCGAGGCCCGCGTCATCGAACGCGCGACCTATTCCGACGTGCCCGCCGCACCGCGGCCCAAGCTGCTTGCCGCCTTCGGCCTTGTCCTCGGCCTCACCGCCGGGATCGTGGCGGCCCTGTTTCTGGAAATGACCCGCTCGACTTTCCGCACCCGGCGCGAGGTCGAGGCGGAAACCGGCCTTTCGGTGCTGGCAAGCCTGCCTCTCCAGCCGCAGGCCAACCTGCGCGAACTGGTCCGCGGCCTTCGGATCAACTCCAACACCATGCTGGGCGAAAAGCTGCGCCAGCTGCGCACCATGCTGTCGATGCGCGAAAAGGGCGTCGAGGCCCGCGTGGTCATGGTGACCTCCTCACACCCCGGCGAGGGCAAGTCGACGACCGCCATGGGGCTCGCCCAGATGGCCGCGCTTGCGGGCAAGTCGGTGATCGTCGTGGACGGAGACCTGCGTCGCTCCCGGCTCGCCGAGACGTTCGGATGGGACGTGGAATACGACTTCGCCGACTTCATTCTCGAAACCGCCGACCTGCCCGAGACGATCCACCTCGACAGCGACATGGGCGTGCATTTCCTTGCCGCCGGAACGCCGTGTCAGGAAGCCGCGGACGATCTGTCCGAGGACTGGCTGCGCCCGCTCATGGCCGAACTCAAACGCTGCTACGACCTCGTCATCATCGACACCCCGCCGCTGGTGAACGTGGCCGACGGCCTCGTCTTCGGCGCGGTGGCCGAGAGCATCATCTACGTCGTGCGCTGGGACGACACGCGCCGCACGGCCGTGCGCGACGGGCTCGACGCCCTCAGCGAGGTCGGCCTGCGCCCGACAGGCATCGTGCTCAACCAGGTCGATCCGAAAGCGGCCGAGAAGATCTATGGAGACAGCTATGCAGCATATGCTTGATCGTCAGGCTCCAGGTTTTTCCGCCCCCCGCAAACCCGCCGCCCCGCGGCTGATGCGGCGTCCCGGCGGCGCTGGCCCGCGCGTGGCGATCATCCATTACTGGCTCGTCGGTATGCGCGGCGGGGAAAAGGTGCTCGAGTCGCTCTTGCGCATGTTCCCCGAGGCCGAGATCTTCACCCACGCATATGACCCCTCGAAGGTGAGTGAGCTGATCCGCTCCAAGACCGTCCACCTCACCTCGGTCGGGCGCCTGCCTTTCTCCACACGGCTTTACCAGAACTACCTGACCCGGATGCCCCGCGCGCTGGAAGAGATCGACCTGTCCGGCTTCGACCTCGTCCTGTCGAGCGAATCCGGCCCGGCCAAGGGGGTCATCCCGGCCCCCGACGCGCTGCACCTGTGCTACACCCACTCGCCCATGCGCTACCTGTGGGACCAGTATCACGTCTACCATGCGGCCGCCGGCCCGCTGAAACGCGCGCTCATGCCGCGCATGGTCCACGAACTGCGCAAATGGGACGTGACGAGCGCTGCCCGCGTCGATGCCTTCATGGCCAATTCCACCCATGTTCAGGCGCGCATCAACAAATACTGGCGCCGGGACGCGCGTGTCGTGCATCCGCCCGTGGCGGTGGACGACTTCGCGCCTGCGACGGCGGCCGAACGTGGTGGCTTCTACCTCTGGGCGGGCGAGCTTGCGGGCTACAAGCGCCCGGACATCGCCATCGAGGCCTTCAACCGCCTCGGAAAACCGCTTTATGTCATCGGCGGCCCGGACAAGACGGCCAAGGCGCTGGCCGCCACGGCGAACGAGAACATCCGCTTTCTGGGCCGCGTGCCGTTCGAGAAGCTCAAAGCCTATATGGCCGCCTGCAAGGCGCTCGTATTTCCGGGCGAAGAGGATTTCGGCCTCGTCCCGGTCGAGGCGATGGCGGCCGGCCGCCCGGTGATCGCGATGGCGCGGGGCGGGGTGCTCGACACCGTTGTCCACGGCCGCACGGGCCTCCTGTATGAACAGGCCGACGCCGAAGGCCTGATGGCCGCCGTGGAGGCGTTCGAGGCCGAGAGGTACGACGACCTCGACCCAGCCACGCTGACCGCCCATGCCCGTCAGTTCGACGAAGGCAACTTCCGCCGCGGAATCGCGAGCGTCCTGCGTGAAAACGGGATGGCCGTGAACATGGCGGAGGTCGCGGGTGATTGAAACCGGGCTAGCGTTTGCGCGCCCGGATCCGGTTTCGCGTGAACGGCATACGTCGGGCGGCGAGATAGGCCCGCTTGGCGACGAAATCGCCCAGCCGCGCCCGAAGCCGTGCGGGGGCGGCCAGAATCGTCCCGGCCTTGGCATCCTCGCGCGCGCTGTTGAGGGTCGAGGGCATGTGCCGCTCGATCAGCGGGAAGGGAAACAGGATGTGGTTGCCCAGCCCGTTCTCCCAGAACCGTCCCAGCTCGTCGTCGATGGGCCGCTGGATGTGGGTCAGCCGCGCGCGGAAGGCCCGCGCCCGGTCGCGGCGGATGAGATAGCCCTGCGCGCCGTACGGATCGGACGTAAGGTAAAGGATCTGCCGCTCGCCGAACCGGAACTGCGGAAGACCGCGTTTCCATTCCCGTGCGAACAGGCGGATATAGCCGATGTCACGCGCATCGAGCGCCCCGGCCAGCTCGGCATAGGGGAAATCCGGATCGATCCAGACGTCGTCCTCCATCACCAGCAGCCAGTCGAGTTCCGGCATCGCCTGAAAGGTCTCGATCGCCGCGACATGGCTCATGTAACAGGCCGTCTCGCCGGGGGTGAGAGTGCGCCCGAACAGCCGCTTCTGGCCTTCGGGATCGGGGATCAGCGCGCTGTCGTCACCGGGGCGATGGGCATCGTGAAACGCCCAGTCGAACGTCGCGGCGGACAGGTTCTTGGCCACCGCCGCGCGGCGCTCGGTGCTGTCGGTCAGGCTGATGACCCGTATGGCGAGAGAGGGTGTCGTCATGGTTCGCGGCGCTTGTCCTGTCACACCTCCCGAATACAGCGCGCAGCGCCCCGTTGCCTTGCAAAACAAGGCGTTCGCGCAAGCCGCGTGAAACCGTTGCCGATACGCTACATCGCGCTCGGCGCAGGGGGACGGCCATGCTAGCCAAGCTGTTCCCGCCCTATGTCGTCGGCGTCGGCTCCCGCGTTATCGGTCAGGTCATATCGTTCCTCGCCGTCGCGGTCGCGTCGCGCTACCTCGATCTTGCCGACTTCGGCACCTATGCCTTCGCCTGGGCGCTCACGGTCATCGGGACGACCTTCGTTTTCACCGGCTTCTATCAGGCGCTCCTGCGCTCGCAGAATTTCGACCGGGACCGCTCCACGCTCTTCTGGGCCAAGCTCGGCGTGGGCGCCATTGCCATGCTGGTGATTTTCGTCGTCGGCCTGCTTCAGGGCGGCCTTGGAACGGTAAGCGGTCTCGCCCTCATTTCGCTCGCCCCGCTGCCTCTGGTCATCGTGCCCACGGCCTGGTGGGAGGCGCAGCTCGTGCGCGATGCCAAGGTGCGCACCGCCAGCGTCTATGTCGTCCTGTCCGAGGCGCTCGGCCTCGCTGCTGCCGTGGCCCTCCTGTCGCGCGGATGGGGGATCGAGGCGCTCGTCGCCTCGCGTTATGTCTCCACGCTCACCGGGTTTTTCATCACCGGCGGTATGGTCCGTGCGCTTCCCCGGTTCGAATTCCGGCGCGAGACCCTGCGCGACGCCCGCAGCACGACGGCCCCGCTCTGGGGCACCACGTCCGTTGGCCTCCTGTCGAATTACGGGGCTGACCTCGTCCTCGGCGCCTTCCTGTCGCCCGCCGTCGTCGGGGCCTACCGCGGCGGCGCCCGCATCGCCATGACCGCCACCGACCTCGTGGTGCAGCCGCTGGGCATCCTGTCCTGGTCCCGGTTCACCCGGATCGAGAAGGAGGGGCTTGGGCGTGACGCGATGAAACGCGCGTGGATCGAAAACATGTCGCTCGCCGCCGCACTCCTGTGGCCCATCGCCTGCGCGGTGTCGCTGCTCGCGCCCATGCTGGTGGTGACGATCCTCGACGAAACATGGCTCGCGGCCGCGTCCATCGTCGCGATCCTCTCGGTCTCCAAGTCCATCGCTTTCCTGTCGGGCCTGCTTGAACCCGTGATGATCACCACGAGCCACGGCGGGCGGCAGCTTCAGATCCGCTCGGCGGGCGCGGCCACGCTGGTCATCCTGCTTTTCGCCGTGGGGCGCTATGGACCCGAGGCGGCCGCTTATTCACATCTCGGCGCAAGCGTCGTTGTCGGCTCGCTCTCGCTCATCGCGATCTCGCGCGCGCTCCAACTACGGGTGATGGAGATCGTGACGACCTTCCTCCCTGCGGCTGCGCTCACCCTGATGACCTACGCGGCGATCACGCTCTCCACCGGGCAGCGGGAGTCACTGGGCCGGGAAGTCGGGCTCGGCCTCACCATTACCGAGGCGGCGGCGATCTGGCTCGTCCTCATGGTGGTTTTCCTGCGCCGCCGCGTGCTGGTGCTTCCCACGCCCTGAGCGGTGCAGCCCGGTGAAGGTGCGCCGCAGGTCGATCACCGTGCGCCCGCCCGCCGCGTCCATGTGGTGCAGACCCATCACACCGTCCAGCGCCTCGGGCGACAGGTAGCGCAACCGGCGCTCTCCATAATCCGTGTCGCTCAGCGCCGTGATCTCCATGAGGTTCAGGCCGTATCCATAAATCCCGTGCGAATTGTCCTGACTGGCCCGCAACAGCCGCCCCTCGTGTTCGAACACACGCCCCCCGCCACGCGCAATGGTCGCGTCGATCACGACGGGGTTGAGCGGATGGGCTGTCGCACCGCCCAGCAAGGGATCGTCGATCCGGTAAAGGTGCAGTTCCGTCCCGAAGTCCCCGAAACTGTCGCGGCAGATGTTGGTCATCAGCCACCACGCGCCCGCCCGTTCGAACACCACGCTATCCACGGCCTTCACACCCTCGAGCGCGGTCGAGGCAAGCTCCCATTTTAGCGGGAACTCGGTGGCGCGCCAGACCTCGATGCGCTCGGCCTGATGCGTCTCGGGGATCATCAGGATCTCATCGCCCCACCGGAACACGAAAGGGTAGGACAGGTGATGCGGCTGCACCATCACAGGGCCCAGCGGAACCATCCCGTCTCCGTCGAGCCGCCCCACCGACAGGTGGCCGCGCCCGGTGGCGAAGTCGAAATCCTCGTAAAACAGGTAGGTCTCGCCGCTGTCCTCGAACAGGAACGGGTCGGCCCAATAGGTATTGCCGTCGGGGATCAGGTCGGTGCCGGTGGCGGGGTCGAGGTCGGCCAACGTGCCATGCCCGAGGCGCAGAAAGAACATGCCGGGCCGCTGCCCGCGCTTGGCCTGCACCTTGCGCCAGGCCCGCATGGCAAGCTCCCGGCCCACCGCACCGATGTAGTCGGGCAGGTGGCTGCTACGCGGAGGCGTCAGCGCATCGGGCGGCGTGATCGGGGCGGGCAGGGTGTTCGTCCCGGCCAGCCGCGCGAGTTCCCGGTGCAGAAGCTGCACCGATTTCTCCCGCGCATAGGCGGCGTTGCGGGTGGCAAGGAACTTGGTGTCATAGCGGGCGCTGGCAATCGGGCGGGCCGCGCCGCCGTTCTCGACACTGAGAACCACCTCGGTTACGGGCGCGCGCAGGCGGGCCTCGGTAATCGCAGCCTCCGGCGTGAAGGAGGACAGCCGCCAGATGCCATGCACCGGTGCGGCCTCCGGCGCGGACCCAGCGAAATCGACGATCACATCGCAAGTGGGCAACCCGTCAGGCGGGATCGGCTCCGGCGTCCTGGCCAATGGCGGCGCAGTGTCTGGCGCGGGAAAGGCGCGGGTTTCAACCGCGAGCGCCCCTCGCAGAATTGCGGGGAGCAGGGGATCGGCACCCGGCGCGGTGAACACCCCCGCCACGGACAGACGCGGATCATCCGCCAGCGCGGCTAGGAACCGGCGTTCTCCCGGGCCGACGGGCCGGCCCGCGTCGAGGATGACGCAAATGTCGAGTGTCATGCGATTTGTCTTCGTTTCTGCCCGCGCAAGGGCATACCGGCCAAGTCGGGCAGCATTATGACCGACGTTTGGGCAGGGCGACCCCGTGGCGCTCCGCGAGCCCTCCGAGCCCGGCCCATGTTGCCGCTGTGAGGGCAACACCCTGTTCCGCGCTCTCTCTCAAAGCTGCCGCACGGGCGGCGCCGGGCAGTCGCACGACCCCCTCGGGGGCCGACGCCGCCACCATCCCGGCCAGTGCCGCCATCCGCTCACCGAACCCGCCACCGGGCAACCAGCGCCCGGGATCGAGGACGAGGAAGAAATGACCATTGTCGGCAGGGCGGTCGGTGTCGGCATAAAGCGAGCCGACCTCCGGCCCGATGCCCGCGCCGGTCAGAACGCCCGCCAGCACCTCGACCATCAAAGCGAGGCCAAAGCCCTTGGCCCCCGCGTCCGGCAACAGCGTCGCCCCGGCCGCCTGCGCCGGATCGGTGACGGGCGCTCCCTCCGTGTCGATAGCCAATCCTTCGGGGAGCGGCGTGCCGGTCGCCTGTGCGTCACGCAGCGTCGATCCCGCCAGCGCAGCGGTCGAGAAATCGACGATCAGGTCGCCGTCTGCCAGCGGTGCGCCGAAGGCCAGCGGGTTGGTCCCGAGGACCGGCGCGCGCCCGCCATGGGCGGCCACCTTGGCGTAGGAATTGGACAGGGCAAAGGCGATGTGCCCGCGCGCCGTGGCCCGCGCAACGAACGCCGCGCCGGTGCCGTAGAAATTGCTCCCCGACACGCCGACCACCCCGATCCCCCCCGCCTCGGCCATGTCGCAGGCGCGGTCCACCGCCACCCTCCCGGCGTGCTGGCCAAAGCCGCCGCCCGCGTCGAGATGGGCAAGCGCCGGTCCGACCTCGCGCACCGAAATCTCGGCCGGACACCGGATCGCGCCCGATGCCACACGGTCGAGCAAGACAGGCAGGCGCTCGAAGCCGTGATTGTGGCGGCCGGCGGCATCGTTCCAGACAAGGTTTTCGGTGACGCTCTCAGCCTGTGCACTGTCCACACCGGCGCGTTCCATAAGCGCCCGGCCGAACGCCGTCAGCGCCGGTGTCCCGACCCGGACGGGATCAGCCACGCCCCAGCCTCACCGCCCATTGACGGGCCAGCGAATGACGCAACCGCGCGACCCCGGGCATTGGATCAGACAGGCTGAAGATCGGGTTCATCGCCCGCCGCCACGGCAGGCTCGCCAGCCACCCGCCGAAGGTCAGCTCGCCCTTCGCGCGCAACTGAAGGAACGCCCGGAAGTCATGAACGGGCTGCCAGAGATACATATGCTGGGCATAGCTGGTGAACACCGGGGCAGGTTGCCCCGTCAGGTCGCAATAGGCAACGAGGTCGATGGGCGCGCCGCTCCGCACCAGCAGCCGGTGCGCGGCGGTGAAGCGGGCGTTGACCTCGATGATCTTGAGCTTGCCGTCCCGCGTGTCGCGCTTGAACTCGATATTGGCGAGCCCGCGCCAGCCGATCCCGCGCAGGAACCGCAGCCCCATCTCGGCGGTTTCCGGCAGCCAGACCGTTTCGTGATAGACCGCGCCGCCGGAATTGACCGGATAGCGCCGCTCGACCCGCTTGGTGAAGTGAAACAGCGGCACGCCCTGATCGTCGATATAGGTGTAGTAGCTCGACAGCAGGTTGTCGGGGCCGGGGATCATCTCGACGATCTGGATCTCGAGCCCCGCCTCCAGCGCCTCGTTCGCCCGCGCCACCACCTCGTCGAACGAGTCCTCGACGATGAACAGCTTGCGCCCGAAATGGTGATTGAACAGGTGCGAATGGATCGGCTTCACCATGACCGGAAACGTAAGCTTGCCGGCAAGCGCCGCCACGTCCGCGGCGGTCTCCACCGGCCAGTAGGCCGGGGCGGGCACACCCACCTTGCCCGCCAATTCCAGCGTGCGCTGCTTGTCGAGCATCTCCCGGCGCAACTGCCCGTCGAACTTTTCCAGCCGGTAGCGGTCCCGCAACGCGGCCTCGTTCTCCAACACGAAGTCGATGGCATCGTCGCACATCGCGAACAGGACATGGCCGTCATGGCTGTGATCGTCCGCAAGCAGCAATGCCCGCCAGAAATCATGCGTGCGCGTTCCGGAGGGCACGGGATAGGCCCGCCGACAATGCCAGCTCGCCATGCCCCAGGTGTCCGACCCGCCCGAAATCTCCACCGCGATCCCGGTTTTCCCGAAGTGACGCGCCACTTCCAGCGTATTGGCCTCGCCCCCAAGAAGGAGCACGGGCAAGGCGGTGTCGAGCGTCGAGGTCATGCCACGATGCTTCACGGCCGCACCACGCCCACGCGGTTCGCGAACAGGTGTTCGAGCACGATCCGCGGCACCGGAACCGCCTGAGTGGGGTTCGCGACGAGGACATGGTGATGCAGGCCGGGGTTTCCGTTGATCTCGATCACCACGGGCCCTTCAGGTCCAAGAGGTGTGGCGAGGTCGGGGGTCATCAGGTCGACGCCCGCGAAGCGCAGGCCAAGGTCGGTGACAAGCTGGCCCAGCCGGGCCGCCGTCGCCTCGGGCACCTGACCCTGAACCGAATGGTTCTGCGCCGCCGCATTCTCGTTCACCGCGCGCTTGACCACGACCGTCTCGCCCCGGGCCGGCACATCGGACAGGCGCCGCCCGTCCTCGGCCAGCCGGTTGCGCATATCCGCGTCGATCAGGAGCGGGCTCAAAGCCGTGGGAACCGGCCCGTTCAAACGGCGGTCATTCTCCCGCGCGACGAGGTGGCGGATCGTCTTGTCGCCGGTGCCGACGAGGGCCGGCGGGTCGCGACGCACCGCGTCGATCAGGTCGCCGTCGAGATAGGTCAGGCGGTAATAGTCGCCCGGCACCTGCTCCTCGACCACGAGGTCGCGTCCGAACCGGGCCGCGCGGCGGATGGCCCGCCGCAACCGTTCGGGTGTATCCACGCCGGTCGTCACGCCACGCCCGCCGCCGGTCCCGCGCAGGGGCTTCACCACCACGGGGCCACCCGTCGCCGCGAGGAACGCCTCCGCCTCCCGCGCCCGTGCCCGGTCGAAGACCCTGTAGGCGGGCGTGCGGATGCCGTGGCCCGCGATCAGTTCAAAGCTCACCTCCCGGTCGCCGATCATGGACAGGGTCACGGCGCTGTCGAGCATCAGGTCCGAACCTTCCACGAAGGTGGCGTACCCGTCCCGGTCGATCCGGGTCAGGCCGGGCCCGACCGGGCGGCAGGTCGCGCCGATGTTGTCCGCCGCGGCCTGCCACATCTCGCGGTAAAACCGGCGGCTCACGGGTGCAAGCCGCCGCCGTTTGAGCACGTTCAGCGCATCGGGCAGGCGATGGAGCCGCGCAGCGCGGCGCAGCCGGTCGAGGTCGGGCAGAAAGCCCGCGCCGCCGGCCGTCGGTGTGACGGTTCTAGTCATCGAAAATGCAGCCTGCGGCCTCCAGTTGGTCATCGACCCAGGCGTTCGAAAAGACACCGCGTTTCACGTTCGCGGTGTAGGCGGCCAGTTTTTCTTCACCCGCGCGAAGGCGCTTGAGGATTTCCGGCGCCCAGTCGCGCGGCACCACGGCCACGCCGGACGGATCGGCACGCACGATGTCGCCCGGATTGACCACGATCCCGCCGCAGGCGACCGGATAGTTGATCTCGCCCGGTCCGCGATGGAGCGGGCCGAACGGGGTCACGCCGCGCGCATAGATCGGCAGGCCGCATTCACGCAGGCCGGGCAGGTCGCGCACCAGTCCGTCGATGATGAAACCCTGGATGCCGCGATGGCGGGCCTTGTTCGACACGAGGTCTCCGATCAGCGCCGCGTTCATGCTGCCTGATCCGTCGACCACAACCACGTCGCCGGGTTGGGCGATGTCGAGGATCTTGTGCACCATCAGGTTGTCGCCGGGATAGACCTTGACCGTGCAGACGGGGCCGCAGAGCGGCGCGTCGTTGACCACGTTGTGTATCCCCGGACCCATCGCATAGAGCCGGTTGAGGCTGTCGGAAATGTCGGTGGACTCGAAGTGTTCGAAGCCCGCGACCACATCGGCGTCGGGTCGGTCGAAACGCGTTCGCACCATGAATCCGGGACCGGGTGATATGTCGGCCGATTTGGGCAGCGAGTTGGTCGCACCCGGTTTCAGGAATTTCGACGAAACGTTGTCCTTACTCGTATCGCTACGCACGTCAATGTCGCGGAAATCCATGATCCTGTTCCCCAAAGTATGGTGGTTTACCTTACCACCTCTGTTGGGTGGGCCGAAGGATAAACTTCAAAATATTCAGTATGTTGCGGTATCTGAGACAGTCATGGGCCGTACCCAGCACTGAACGCGTTTCGGCAACGGAAATCCGTCATGAGATCCGTCCGGCACCCAGAATCCTGTCCCCAGCCCGCCGTGTGAACTCGGGCACCGCAGGGCCCGGAAGCCTTGCGAGCATCGACTGGAGGCTCTTGCGAATCCGCCGCGGCGCGCCCAACGGGCTGATGGGGCGTTCGAGCGAGCCTTCGACCAGCCTGCGCGCGCCGTTCATCAGGTCGAGCTTGTATCGCTGGTCGCCCCGCCCGAAGTCGAGCTCGGTCATCCCCGCGGCGTCGAGGTGGCGCAGCACTTCCACGATCTGAACCAGTCCCGGTGAGACATTGCGGTGTTCGTTCGAGTAGGCCGGGAACCACCAGTGCAGGGTCTTGTCCGTGCGCATCCCGAAATGCACGGCGACGAGCGTGTCGCCGGCATAAAGGGATGACGTCATGCCGCCGAGCCCCGGCGTGTCGGTCTCTCGGACCATCCGGGCGATGTCGCGGGCCCAGGGCACGTCGAGGATGAAGGACGCGCCCTGCGCCGCAAGCGACTCGCGCTTCCAGTCCAGGAACTGCGCCCAGGCATCTTCCGACAGGTCGTTCGCGACGAGCCGAAGCTCACCGTTCTCGCGGGCGAGTTTGCGCGCCTTGCGACCAAGGTCGCGGACCGCACGGGTCTCTGCATTCTTGGCATCGAACCAGCTCTGGAACCCATGCGACAGGTCGACGAGCGGCGACGTCGTTTCGCGGAACGCCTGTGCGGCAAAGCTCTGCTGCGACTTCGGCGCGTGGTTGTAGTCATAGGCCTGCGCGCCAGCGGCCCGCAGGATAAGGCCCATGTCGATCGTCGTCTCTGGCCGGGCGAGAAAGCCGTGGTAATCGGAGATCTGGCCCGCTAGTGGCGCGAGCCGTCCGAAGCGCTGATGCTGATAGGCGAAGATACAGGCGATATCACCGCCTTCGTGCAACACCGCAACCCGCGTATCCGCCCGTACCGCGCCCACGATTCGGCAGAACTCCGGCGTGAAGAACGGGCTGCGCAAGTCCGGGTCCGAGGCCTGAAAGCCACGCCACGCGACCTCGACATCCGTGTCGATCTCGTCCGGACGGATGATATCCACCTGCATCGTCGGCGCTCCCGTCCGCTCAGGCCGTGACGTTGTCGCGGGCGTAGATATTCTCGCCCAGCGGGTCGTCGCCTTCGCCGTTGACCTTGATGTAAAGGACGGCCGTTCCGGCGGCCTTCATCCGTTCGTGGTAAAGGCCGGAGCCCAGGAACACGATCACGTCGCCGACCTGCTCGTTCAGAATACGCGCGTCATCGGAGGAATAGAGATCAGCGGGGGCCTGCCCCTCAGCGGGTTCGAGGAACACAGCGCGCTCTTCGGTATTCGGGCCGGGGTCGAGGTCGGGAAAGACACAGACCGACGAACCCTCGGACAGTCGGATCGGCAGGCCGATGGAATAGAACGACGCCGCACGGTCCTTGTGCGGGGCAGGGTAGGGATCGGCTTCTGGCTCATAAAGCTTGATGTGACGCTCGGAGATGGTGAGGTCGCCCGCCGGGATGCCCGTCAGTGCAGCCATGCCGGTGCGGAAGGTCTCGGCGGCCTCGGTCGACGGAAAGTCGAACACGAACTGCCGTTTCTTCTTCGAGATGCGCCACTCGGCGCTTTCCGTGTCGCCGCCGGTCAACGCCGCGTCGAACAGGTCCTGAAGCCCGCGCACGAAATCGTCGCTGAGAAGACCCTTGAGGTGGACGTAGCCTTCCTCGGCAAGAGCCGTCCGGAATGCGGATGGATCGTAATTGAACATGGCAGCAGGTTCCCTTGCAAACCGGCGCCCCCGTGAAATGAGTGGCCCAAAACCGCCCGCAAAGTCAATTAATACACTGAATTATTTACGTTTTTGTTTCCTCTCCGGCTCATGTGGCGACAAATCTGACCGACTGTTTCGGTCCCGGCGACGATGTGAGGTCACAGAGGTCAAATGAATTCACCAACCGGTGGGTCGAAAAAGGTACTTGATCCCCGGCCCCAAATGGCACAACCGTTGGGAATGCATCGACCCGCCGTGTCGGGCGAGACGGGTATTGCGTGAAATCGGTATACGTTATATCTATCTGCCCGACGCGCCACCGCACTCAGAGCTGAAAAACACCAGTATCCGGCAGTTCAGGGTGGCATTCGGTGGCAATATATGTCATGCAATCCGCGATAGTGGCACTATAATGCCACATCAGGTCAATGGGAGGAGAATCAATGACCCAAGGTAAAACGCTCAAGGCACTTGCGACCGGCGTCGCGCTGTCGGCCCTCGTGGCCGGTGCGGCATCCGCGCAGGAAGTCACGCTGAAACTGCACCAGTTCCTGCCCGCGCAGGCCAACGTCCCGAAGGACGTGCTCGACGTCTGGGCCGACAATGTCGAAGAACAGTCCGAAGGCCGCATCGAGGTCGAGCGCTACGCGTCGATGGCGCTTGGCGGCACCCCGCCGGAGCTGATGGATCAGGCAATCGACGGCATCGCCGATATCGTCTGGACCGTCGTCGGCTACACGCCGGGCCGTTTCCCGACCACCGAAGTCTTTGAACTGCCGTTCATGGTCGAAGATGCGCGCGAGGCGTCCTGCGCCTACTCGAAAATGTTCGACGAGCACATGAAGGACGGCGAGTTTTCCGACGTCCACATCATCGGCACCTGGGTCCACGGCCCCGGCATGTTCCACACCGCCGAGCCGGTCGAAACACCCGCCGATCTCGAAGGCATGAAAATCCGCGGCGGTTCGCGCCTCGTGAACAACCTGCTGACCCGCGTCGGCGCCGAGCCGATCGGCATGCCGGTCCCGGCCATCGCCGAAGGCCTGTCCAAGGGTGTTCTCGACGGCACGACCATTCCGTGGGAAGTCACCTACGCGCTGAAAGTGCCGGAACTCGTGACCAACCACACGGAATTCGAAGGCGCGGCGCTCTATAACCTCACCTTCGTCCTCGCGATGAACAAAGAGGTCTACGAAGGCCTGTCCGACGAGAACAAAGCCGTCATCGACGCCAACTCCGGCCTCGAATTCTCGGTCTTTGCGGGTGGCACGCAAGCGGATGCCGACGGCCCGGCCCGTCAGGTCGCCGTCGACCTCGGCAACAACATCATCACCGTTTCGGAAGAAGACGCGAAAGCGGCCTGGGATCCGATCGTGAGCCCGATGTACGAAGAATGGGCCTCCAGCATGGAGAACGGTCAGGAGCTGATCGACGAAGCCAAGATGCTCATGGAGCAGTGCGGCGAAGACATGGCCTCCATCGACGTCTACGGTCAATAAGCCAACACAGGCGCGCGGCGAACGGGTTTCGCCGCGCGTTTTTCGTCTGACCCGGACCTGAAACAGGGGATCTCATGAACAGCTTCTTTCTTGGCCTGTCAAAAGCTTTGGCGATCGTGGGCGGTTTCGTCCTGAGCGTGCTCATCATCCTGATCGTCGCGTCGATCATCGGCCGGGAAACCGGCCTCGGCGCCGTGACCGGAGACTATGAGATCGTCGAGGCCGGCATGGCCTTTTGCATCTTCGCCTTCCTGCCCTATGCGCAGATGACCGGCGCCCATGCGACCGTCGATATCTTCACCAACTCGCTGGGCAACAAGACGCAGGCCTGGCTGATCGCGATCATCGAAGTGGTCTTTGCCATCGTCCTCGTCATCATCGCCGTCCAGCTTCTGGGCGGGTTTCAAAGCAAGCTGCGGTCGGGTCAGACGACCCTGCTTTTGCAGTTTCCGGTCTGGTGGGGCTATGCCGCCGCCTTCGCGGCCGCCGTCGTCGGCGGCGTGGTGGGGGTTTGGCATGCCTTGGTCAAAGTGACCGAAGCCGCGACCGGCAAGACAATCGCCGTCGAGGGGGGCGAAGTATGACCAATATCGAGATTGGCCTGTGGTCTTTCCCGGCGCTCCTCGTCCTGATCTTTTTGCGCGTGCCGATCGGGCTCGCCATGTTCATCGCGGGCTTTGCGGGGCTCGGCCTCATCAACGGCGGCTTCGACATCGCGCTCGCGCGCCTCAAGACCGAGACCTACACGACGTTTTCGTCCTATTCGCTGTCCATCGTGCCGATGTTCCTGCTGATGGGCCATTTCGCGACGCTGGGCGGGATGAGCACTTCGCTGTTCCGGGCGGCTGAAAGCTGGCTCGGGCACCGCAAGGGCGGTGTCGCGATGGCGTCCATCGGCGCCTGTGCGGGCTTCGGCGCGATCTGCGGCTCCTCGCTCGCCACGGCGGCCACGATGGGGCGCGTCGCGCTTCCGGAACTCAAGCGCTATGGCTATTCCGGCGGGTTTTCAACGGCGACGCTGGCCGCGGGCGGCACGCTGGGCATCCTGATCCCGCCGTCCATCGTGCTGGTGATCTACGCGATCCTCGCCGAACAGAACATCGCCAAGCTGTTTGCCGCGGCCATCGTGCCCGGCATCCTCGCCGCACTCGGCTATATCATCGTGATCTCGATCTATGTGCGCCTGTTCCCGAAATCGGCTGGCGTGCGCCCGCCCGTCCCGATGGGCGAGCGGTTCCGGGCCATGATCGACGTCTGGCCGGTCATGCTGGTCTTCGCGCTTGTCGTGGGCGGTATCTATGGCGGCCTCTTCACCCCGACCGAAGGTGCGGCCGTCGGTGCGCTGGGCACCGCGATCATCGCTTTTTCCAACGGCGGTCTGAACTTCCAGTCGCTGCTCGGTTCGTTCACGGCCACCGCACGCTCGACCGCGATGATCTTCTTCATCGTTCTGGGGGCGGCGTTCTACAACGGCTTCCTCGCGGTCAGCCAGGTGCCGCAGACGGCGGCGAGCTGGGTCGCCGATCAGGGGTTCGCACCCTACACGGTGCTGATCATCATCCTCGTGTTCTACCTGCTTCTGGGCTGCCTCATGGACTCGCTGTCCATGATCCTGCTCACCATCCCGATCTTCTACCCGATCATCTCGGTGCTGGACTTCGGCATGGTCGATTTCGTCACGATGCAGCACGACATGATCCGCGACGCCATAGCGTCGGGCGCGGCCGAAGGGGTCGCGCAGGATGTGATGAGTCAGATAAATGCCCTCATGGCCGCGGGCGAGGAAGTGCCACGCAAGCTCTCGGCCGAGGTGGGCGTGCGCCTGACCGAACTGCGCGCCAATGCCATCGGCCTTGAATACACAGCGATCTGGTTCGGCATCCTCGTGCTGATCGTGGTCGAGACCGGGCTCATCACGCCGCCGGTGGGCATGATCCTGTTCATCATCAACGCGATGGACCGGCAGACCCCGATTGTCGAAACCTACAAGGCCGTGATGTTCTTCATCACCTCCGACCTCATCCGGGTGGCCCTGCTGGTCGCATTCCCGGCCATCACCCTGTTCCTGATCATGTGATCGGGGGCAGGGCGGTCCGAGCGGTATTTGCACGGCACGATAGATACGAGTCATAACGAATAAGGAGCATTTCAGACATGAGCGACGATATCATCAAGGTCGATCTGTCGGACGACGGTGTGGCCACCGTCACGATGAACCGTCCGGGCAAGCGCAACGCCATGTCGGACAAGCTGCTGGCGGCGCTGGACGATTTCTTCTCTAATCCGCCCGAGGGCGTGAAAGCCGTGGTTCTGACCGGGACCGAGGGGCACTATTGCTCCGGCCTCGACCTCGCCGAACACGAACAGCGCGACGCCGAGGGCACGATGCGCCATTCGCGCGGCTGGCACGCGATCATGGACAAGATCCAGTATGGCGGTCTGCCGGTCGTATCGGCCATGTTCGGCGCGGTGATCGGCGGCGGTCTGGAACTCGCCACCTCGACGCATGTGCGCATCGCGGAACCTTCGACGATCTTCCAACTGCCCGAAGGGCGACGCGGGATATTCGTCGGCGGCGGCGCAAGCGTGCGTGTGGGCCGCATCCTCGGGGCCGACCGGATGATCGAGATGATGCTCACCGGCCGCAAATACGGGGCGGACGAGGGCAAGGCGCTCGGCCTCGCGCATTATTCCGTCGGCGAGGGCGAGGCGCTGGCGCTGGCGCAGGAGCTTGCCCGCAAGATCGCGGACAACGCGCCGCTCTCGAACTACGTCATGATCCAGGCCCTGTCGCGGATCGAGGATATGTCCAAGGCGGACGGCCTGTTCACCGAAAGCCTCTGCGCCGCGCTCACCCAGACCAGCCCCCACGCGGTCGAGGGGTTGCAGGCCTTCCTTCAGAAACGCGACCCGAGTTTCCGGTAAGGCCATGTCAGTGAGGGAGGACACAGACACGGCCAAGACGGTCACCGACGCGGCGCTGCGCCCCTTCCTGGGCTTCAACCTGCGCCGCGCGTGGAACGTGATCCACGCGGACCTGACCGCGACGCTCGAACCGCACGACCTGCGCATGATCACCTTCTCGGCGCTGGCCGTGATCGGTGACAATCCGGGGCTGAGTCAGGCGCAACTCGCGACCGCGCTGTCGGTCGAGCGCCCGAACCTCGTGCCCGTCACCGACGAACTCGCCTCGCGCGGGTTGGTGACGCGCGAACGCGTGCCCTCGGACCGGCGCACCTACGCGCTGCGTCTCACGGCGTCCGGCGCGAGCCTGCTCGCCCGCGCGACCACCGCCGTCCACGACCACGAAAGCGCGCTCTACGCCGATCTGGGCGAGGCCGACCGGGCCACCCTGATCGCCGCGTTCCGGCGCATTGAATCCACCGGGACAGGGAGGAGCTGACCCATGTCGAAATACAAAGCCCACGCCACGACGATCGAGACCCGCGACGACGGGACCATGATCTACCGCGCCGCCGACCCGCTCGGCCCCGTCGCGGACCGCACCGGCGACTGGCTCCACCACTGGGCCGGGGCCGCGCCCGACCGCACCTTCCTTGCCGAGCGCTACGGCGCGGGCTGGCGGGAGGTTTCCTATTCGCAAGCGCTGGAACAGGTCCGCGCCATCGCTGCCGCCCTGCTGGCCCGGGGCCTGAACGCCTCGACGCCGGTGCTCGTCATGTCCGGCAACGGCGTCGACCACGGCCTCCTCGCGCTGGCGGGCCAATATGTCGGCGTGCCGATCGTGCCGGTGGCCGAGCAATACGCCCTGATCCACGGCGCCCACGGCCGCCTGCGCCACGCGGTCGAAATGACCCGTCCGCGCATGGCCTACACCGTCGATGCCGATCAATATGCCGAGGCGCTCGCGCTCGACATCTTCGACGGGATCGAACTGGTCGCCTCCAACCCGGGCAAGAACGACAAGGTCACGCCCTTCGCCGACCTCGTCAAAGGCGACGCAAGCGCCGATGTGGATTCCGCCTTCGCCGCGACCGGCCCCGACACGGTCGGCAAGATTCTCCTCACCTCCGGCTCCACCTCGGCCCCCAAGGGCGTGCCGACCACCAACCGGATGATGACGACCAATCAGGCGCAGCTCGCCTCCGCGCTGCCCTTCCTGAAAACGCGCCCCCCGGTGCTGGTCGACTGGCTGCCGTGGAACCATGTCTTCGGCGGCTCGCACAACTTCAACATGATCCTCGCCAATGGCGGCACGCTTTACGTCGATGACGGCAAGCCGACCCCCGCGCTCATCTCGCGCACGGTCGAGAACCTGAAGCTCGTCTCCCCGACCATCAGCTTCAACGTCCCCGTGGGCTTCGCCGGTCTGGTCAAGGCGATGCAGACCGACGACGCCCTCAAGCAAAGCTACTTCGCCGAACTCGACATGATCTTCTACGCCGGTGCCTCGCTCCCGCAGGACGTCTGGAAGGGGATCGAGGATGCGGCGCATGACGTGCGCGGCGACCTGCCGCTGATGAACTCCTCCTGGGGCCTGACCGAAACCGCGCCGGCCGCCCTCCTCCAGCATGAACCGACCACGCGCTCAGGCATCGTCGGCGTCCCGCTGCCGGGTGTCGAGGTCAAGCTGATCCCGGACGACGACATGCGCTGCGAGGTCCGCGTGAAGGGTCCGTCGATCTTTACCGGCTACCTCGATAACCCGGAAAAGACCGCCGAGGCGTTCGATGACGAGGGCTTCTTCCTCACCGGCGATGCGATGAAATTCGTGGACCCGGACAATCGCGACATGGGCCTGCAATTCGACGGCCGCATTTCCGAGGACTTCAAACTGCTCACCGGCACATGGGTGCGCGCGGGGCAGCTTCGGCTCGACATGCTGGCCTGTATCGGACCGCTCGCGCAGGACATCGTCATCACCGGCGCGGACAAGAATGAAATCGGAATCATGATATTCCCGAACGTCGCTGAGTTGGAAAAAGAGGGCTATTCGTTCGATTCAGACAACGGTGCGCTCATCAACGCGGCGCTGCAATCCGACGTGCGCCGCCGCCTCGCCACCCGGGCGGGCGAGGTGTCCGGATCGTCCTCGCGCATTGGTCGCGCCATCGTTCTGGAAGAGCCGCCCAACATGGGTGAGGGCGAAATGACCGCCAAGGGCAACCTGAACTACCGGAAGGTGCTCGACCGCAGAAGCGCGCTGCTCGACCGGCTCTACGACGACGCCGACCCCGCGACGATCACCATCTGAGGCCACCATGAAACCCTTCGCCGCTCCGCTCGACGACATTTTCTTCATCCTGAACCATGTGGTCGATGCCGACTGTGTGGCCGACTACGACGCCGACATGTCGCGCGAGATCGCGCAGCACTTCGCGTCCTTTGCCGAGGATGTCATCGCACCGACGGACGAGGTCGGGGATCGGATCGGGGCAAAGCTGGTCGACGGGCGCGTGGTCCTGCCCGACGCCGTGAAACAGATGTTCGCGCAGTATGTCGAGGGCGGCTGGCCCGGCCTCATGCTGCCCGAAGAGCACGGCGGCATGGGCGTCGACGGCGTGACCGGCGGCGTGGTCCACGAAATCCTGATGGGCGCCAATCACGCCTTCCAGATGCTCGTCTCGCTCGCCGTTGGCCACAACCGGGTGTTTCAGAACTTCGGGACCGAGGCGCAGAAGGCGAAATATCTCCCGCTGCTGGCCTCCGGCGACTACCTCGGCACGATGGCCCTGACCGAACCCGGCGCCGGCTCCGACCTCGGGCGTATCCGTACCCGTGCGGTGCCGGATGGCGACGTCTGGCGCATCACCGGCGAAAAGATCTTCATCTCCGGCGGCGACCAGGACATGTCCCGGGGTGTGCTCTACATGGTCCTTGCCCGCACGGGTGAGATGGACAGCGGCGTTAAGGGCCTCTCGCTTTTCGCCTGCCTCTCTGATCGCGCCGACGGCAGCCGCAACGCGGTCAACGTCACCCGGATCGAGGAAAAGATGGGCCTCCACCTTCAGCCCACCTGCCAGCTCGCCTTCGACGGGGCCGAGGCGGAGCTCATCGGTGCCGAAGGGCAGGGGCTCAAGGCAATGTTCGAGGTGATGAACCACGCCCGCGTCGACGTGGCGCTCCAAGGCGTGGCCCATGCGTCCCGCGCCTATGACATCGCGTCCTCCTACGCTGCCGACCGTGTGCAGGGCAAAGGCCCCGATGGCCCCGTGACCATCGACAAGCACGGCGACGTGCGCCGGATGCTGGACGAGATCGACGCCATCGCGATGGGCGCCCGTGCCATGACCCACCTCGCCCTCGTGACGCTGGAGTCGGGCGACAACCCGTGGCTTCTGGAGCTGCTGACCCATGTCATCAAATGGTATGCCTCCGAGCAGGGCCTGCGCGCCGCCGAAACCGGGATGCAGGTGCTGGGCGGCTACGGCTATCTCTCCGAATACCGGATCGAACAGACCTACCGCGACCTGCGCATCGCCGCGATCTATGAGGGTGCCTCGGGCATTCACGCGATGGGTGTCGCGGCACGGCTCTTGCGGCTGGAAAACGGCGCGGCGATGGACGCCTTCGTCGATTTCGTGAAAGGCGTCGATGGCGGCCCTGCGCTCGACCGCGCTCTGACCGCGTGGGAGGCGGCGCGCGGGCATCTGGAAACCGGCGTCGATCCGGGCCAGATCGCGACGCCCTTCATCCGCCTCACCTCCCGCGTTCTGGAGCAGGCGATGTGGGCGCGCATGGCGGCGGCCGCCGATCACCACCCGGACCCGGACCGCATCCGGCGCGTGGCCGCCCTCGTCGCCCGCCAATCGGCCCGGACCGAAGCCGACCTTGCCGAGATGACGGCGGCCTGAATACAGCAATCGTATGCACGGCGTATGTACAGGAGTCATACGCCGTGTGCACATCCCGGCATATGCAATAAAGTGCAATACACCGCAGAGCCTGTTGATCTGTGTGTGCTATTGTGCAAAATACTGCACAAACGACTCACGGCTGATGACCAGGGAGGAATGGATGTCCGCAGAAGAGTTTTCCATGCTGATAGGCGGGATCGCCGCCCGTCTCGAAGGCGTGCCGCTCGATGACGATATGGCCGCGTTCCTGAACCGCGAGTATCCAACCGACAGCGTTGAATTCAAACGACTTTCCGAGCTCTGCGCCGATGGCGAGCGCGACGGTTGGCTGATGAGCCGCGAGGCGGGGGGCATCAAGTTCGGCCGTCCGATCAAACCGGGCGGGGCGGCTGGCAGCTTCTCGGTCGACGTGGTGCGCATGAAGGACGTCAAAGGCCCGCATCACGTCCACACGACGGGCGAGATCGGGGCGATCTTCCCGCTCGCCGGAAGCCCCAAATTCGACGACTTCGAACCGGGCTGGTACGTTTACCCGCCGGGGTCCGACCATCATCCGACGGTGAGCGGGGGTGACGCCTATGTCCTCTACCTGCTCCCCGAGGGCGCCATTGAATTTACAGGGAAATAACGGGTCTGGGCGCGGGAGGCGTCCGTCTGGGAGGATCACATGACCAACGAGAATGCAGCCGTCTATTTCGTGGACCGGCACATCGACGAGGGCCGCGCCGACAAGCCCGCGTTTCGCGAGGCGGACGGCGACAAGCGCACCCTGACCTACGGCGACCTGCACGAACAGGCGGGCCGCTGGGCCGGTGCGCTCCACAAACACGGGGTTCGGCGCGAAGAGCGTGTCGCGATGATCGTGCGCGACCAGATCGAGTTTCCCGTGGTCTTCTGGGGCTCGCTCAAGGCCGGCGCGATCCCGGTTCCGCTCAACACGCTCCTGTCCGCCAGCGTCTATGAGGCGATCCTGACCGACAGCCGCGCCTCGATCCTCGTCGTGAGCGCTCAGCTTTGGGATACCGTCAAGCCGGCGGTGGAGGGCAACCGCTATCTGCGCACCGTCGTCGTGATCGGTGAGGCCCCGGAAGGCACTGAAAGTTATACCGATTTCATGGCCGACGCGCCGGTCGAGGAAACCTGCGAGGCCTCAGGTGACGAGCTTGCCTTCTGGCTCTATTCCTCCGGGTCCACCGGCACCCCCAAGGGCGTGCGTCACATTCATTCTTCGCTCAAGGCGACCTGCGATACTTTCGCGACGCAGGTTCTTGGCATCCGCGAGGACGATACGGTCTACTCCGTCGCCAAACTCTTCTTCGCCTATGGCCTCGGCAACGGCATGTCCTTTCCGCTGTCCGTCGGGGCGACTTCGATCCTGCTGGGCGGCCGCCCGACGCCAGACGGCGTGACGGCCATCCTCGCGGATGAAAAGCCTACGGTCTTCTGCGCCGTCCCGACGCTCTATGCCGCGATGGTCGCCGCACAGGAAAAGGCCGGGACGGAGCCCGCGCACACCGTGCGCATCTGCACCTCGGCTGGCGAAGCGCTCCCGCGCGAGATCGGGGAACGGTGGGAACGGCTGTGGAAGGCGCAGATCATCGACGGGGTCGGGTCCACCGAAATGCTCCACATCTTCCTGTCCAACGCCCCCGGCGACATCGTCTACGGCACGTCCGGCAAAGCCGTTCCGGGCTATGAGGTCCGGCTCGTGGATGAACATGACGAGGACGTGCCGGAGGGCGAGGTGGGCGAGTTGCTCGTGCGCGGGCCGTCCAGCGCCGAGGGCTACTGGAACCGCCGCTACAAGTCGCAGGACACGTTTCAGGGCCACTGGACCCGCACCGGCGACAAGTATCAGCAGACGCCGGAGGGCCGCTTCGTTTACTGCGGGCGCACCGACGACATGTTCAAGGTGTCCGGCATCTGGGTCTCGCCGTTCGAGGTGGAACAGGCCCTGATCGACCACCCATCAGTGCTCGAGGCCGCCGTGGTGGCGCGCGAGGATGAGAAAGACCTGACCAAACCCGCCGCCTTTATCGTCCTCAAGGAAGGCGTCGATGCGCCGACGCCGGAGGACATCAAGGACTTCGTAAAAGAGAAGATCGGCATGTGGAAATACCCGCGCTGGATCGACATCGTCGACGAATTGCCCAAGACGGCGACCGGCAAGATCCAGCGCTTCAAGCTGAGGGAGACGCACTGATGCTCGACTGGAGTGACGGCTTCGTCGCCGCTGGTGGCAAGCAACTGGAATACGCCGTTCACGGGCCGAAGCCCGGCGACAAGCCGGTGATCGTGATGCTGCACGAGGGGCTGGGCTGCACCGCGCTGTGGCGCGACGTTCCGGCGAAGGTGGCCCAGGCGACGGGGCATCCGGTCTTCGTCTTTTCCCGCGCGGGCTATGGCCAGTCCGACCTTGCCGACCTGCCGCGCCCGCTCGACTACATGACGCGCGAGGCGGTGGACGTGCTTCCCGACGTGCTCGACCAGATCGGGGCGGAGGGGTTCATCCTCATGGGCCATTCCGACGGGGCGACCATCGCCGCCGAATACGCGGGGCGGGTGTCAGACGTTCGGGTTCGCGGCCTGATCCTCATCGCGCCGCATTTCTTCACGGAAGAGATGGGGCTGGCCGAGATCGCCAAGGCGGGCGAAGCCTATGAAACCACCGACATGCGCGAGAAGATGGCGCGCTATCACCGCGATCCGGACAACACCTTCCGGGGCTGGAATGACAGCTGGCTCGCGCCGGGGTTCAAGGAGTGGAATGTGGCCGAGGTCATCGACTACTGGCGTATTCCCTGCCTCGCCATTCAAGGCCGTGACGACCAGTACGGTACGCTCGCCCAGATCGAGGAGATCGAGACGCGGACCTACTCGCCCGCCGATATCGCGATCATCGAGGGGGCCAAACACGCGCCGCATCTGGAGCAGCCGGAGGACACGCTCGCGGCGATCACCGAGTTCTGCGAACGCCTCGACCAGATGGAAGCCGCCGAGCCCGAGGGGCTGTGACGCCCGCGCCCCACATCCCGGGGCGCAACGCCCGCCCGCCCGAGGGCTCTATCGCCCCCGGCTGGGCGGAGGGACTCGCGCAGTATCGCGCGGGCTACTTCTGGGAAGCGCATGAGGCGTGGGAGCCGGTCTGGATGGAGGCCGCACCCAATTCGCCGGAGAAGTCGCTGCTTCAGGCGGCGATCCAGCTCGCCAACGGTAACCTCAAGCGGGTGACGGGCCAGCCCCGCGCCGCGACCCGCATCGCCACGATGGTGCGTGAGCATCTTGGGCGCGCCGGGCAGGGCGAACGGGTGGACTGGGCCTGGCGGGAGCTGGAGGCGTTGGAATCAGGCCCGGCAAATGGTGCAAAATAGTGCATAAACGGGAATGCTATTTTGCAAGGCATTGAAAAGTAAGCAAAGAAAAATTAGCACTATAATGCAACATGCGGTAGACTCGGCAATGAACACGCACTATGTTGCTACCCACGCGAACAAGGAGACCCAGCCGTGAGCAAGGTGATCGACTTTCAGACCGACCCGTCCAAGTACCGCCACTGGAAGGTGGAATACGACGGCCCCGTGGCCACCGTCATCATGGATGTGGACGAAGACGCCGGCCTTTTCGACGGCTACAAGCTCAAGCTGAACTCCTACGACCTCGGCGTGGACATCGAGCTCTCCGACGTCGTGCAGCGGATGCGCTTCGAACACCCGGAAGTGAAGACCGTCGTGATGAAGTCCGGCAAGGATCAGGTGTTCTGCGCCGGGGCCAATATCCGGATGCTGGGGGGCGCTGCCCACAGCCACAAGGTCAACTTCTGCAAGTTCACCAACGAGACGCGCAACACCTTCGAGGCCGCCGAGGACGACTCGGGCCAGAAGTGGATCGCGGCCGTGAAGGGCGCTTGCGCCGGTGGTGGCTACGAGCTCGCGCTGGCCTGCAACTACATCATGCTCACCGACGACTCGACCACCTCGGTCGCGCTGCCAGAAGTGCCGCTTCTTGCGGTTCTGCCGGGCACCGGGGGCCTGACCCGCGTTACCGACAAGCGCAAGGTGCGCCGGGACCGGGCCGATATCTTCTGCTCCATCGAAGAGGGCATCAAGGGCAAGCGCGCACTGGACTGGCGCCTTGTGGACGAGGTGGTTCCGAACTCGAAATTCGCCGACACGGTGATGGAGCGGGCGCGTGAATTCGCGGCCAATTCCGCCAAGGCCGACGCCGAAACGGGCATTGAGCTGACCCCGCTCAACCGCACCATCGACGACAAGGGCGTGCATTACGACCTCGTCGAGGTCGAGATCGACCGCGAAGGCCGCAAGGCGACGATCACGCTCTCCGGCCCCGATGCCGACGCTCCGGCGTCGATGGACGAGGTCGTGTCGCAGGGCGCGGACGGCTACATGCTCAAGCTGGCACGCGAGCTGGACGACGCCATCATGCACCTGCGGCTCAACGAAATGGAGCAGGGCCTGTGGGTGTTCCGCACGCAGGGCGATCCGGAGCAGGTGAAGGCCCATGAGGACCTGCTGCTCGCCAATGACGACCACTGGCTTGCCAACGAGATCCTCAAGTTCTGGAAGCGCGTGCTCAAGCGCATCGACGTGACCTCCCGCTCGCTCACCGCGCTGGTGGAGCATGGGTCGTGCTATGCGGGCGTGCTGGCGGAAATCCTGTTCTCGGTCGACCGCACCTACATGATGGAAGACGAGTTCGAGGGCGACAACCGCCCGACCGCCACCATCACGCTGAGCGAGTCGAACTTCGGGCGCTACCCGATGGGCAATGACCTGACCCGGCTCGAAACCCGCTTCTATGGTGAGCCGGAGAGCGTGGACAAGGCGCGTGAGAGCATCGGCGAGGCGCTGGAGGCGGAAGAGGCCGACGAGCTTGGCCTCGTCACCATGATCCTCGACGATATCGACTGGGACGACGAAATCCGCATCTTCATGGAAGAGCGCGCCTCGTTCAGCCCCGACGCGATGACCGGGATGGAGGCCAACCTGCGCTTCGCCGGTCCCGAGACGATGGAGACCCGGATCTTCGGCCGCCTCACGGCCTGGCAGAACTGGATCTTCAACCGCCCGAATGCCGTTGGCGCCGATGGGGCGCTGCAAAGCTACGGCACCGGCGTGCGCGGCAAATACAACATGGAACGCGTCTAACAGAATTTGCAGGGCAGGCTATCGTGCCTGCCCCAAACCCACAGGGAGAGACAAATGGTCGACCTCATCAATGTCAGCTACGACACGCAGATCCCGAACAACGTCGGGCTGTCCTCGGACCGTAAGGTCTTGAAGGCGCTCGAGAAATGGCATCCGGGCTACATCAACTGGTGGAACGATCTCATCCCCGAGAAATTCCAGAAGTCGATGGTCTACCTGCGCACCGCCGTGTCGGTCGATCCCAAGGGCTGGGCCAAGTTCGACTATGTGAAGATGCCGGAATACCGCTGGGGCGTTCTGCTGGCCCCGCAGGTCGAGGATCGCAAGATCCCCTGCGGTGAGCATTTCGGCCAGGCCGCTTGGCAGGAAGTGCCGGGCGAATACCGCAACATGCTCAAGCGTCTGATCGTCATTCAGGGCGACACCGAGCCGGGCTCGGTCGAGCAGCAGCGGTTCCTCGGCCTCACCGCGCCGTCGCTCTATGACATGCGCAACCTGTTCCAGGTGAACGTGGAAGAGGGGCGTCACCTCTGGGCGATGGTCTACCTGCTCCAGAAATACTTCGGCCGTGACGGGCGCGAAGAGGCCAACGACCTGCTGGTCCGCTCCTCGGGCTCCGAGGAAGCGCCGCGTATGCTGGGCGCGTTCAACGAGGAAACGCCGGACTGGCTGTCGTTCTTCATGTTCACCTACTTCACCGACCGCGACGGCAAAATGCAGCTCGAATCGCTGGCGCAGTCGGGCTTCGACCCGCTGTCGCGCACCTGCCGCTTCATGCTGACCGAGGAAGCGCACCACATGTTCGTGGGCGAAACCGGCGTGGGCCGCACGGTCGAAAAGACCTGTCAGGTCATGCGCGAGAACGGCATCGAAGACCCGTATGAGGTGGACAAGATCCGTTCGCTCGGTGTCATCGACCTGCCGACGATCCAGAAGAAGCTCAACCTGCACTACACCCTGTCGCTCGACCTGTTCGGCCAGGAAGTGTCGACGAACGCCGCCAACGCGTTCAACGCAGGGATCAAGGGCCGCTTCCACGAGCACCGGATCGACGACGATCACCAGCTCAAGGACGCGACCTATACCGTGTGGGATTTCGAGGACGGCAAGGCCGTGCAGAAAGAAGTCCCGGCGCTGACGGCCATCAACATGCGTCTGCGCGACGACTACATCAAGGATGCGGCCGGTGGCGTGGGCCGCTGGAACAAGATCATCGAAAAGGCCGGCGTTCAGTTCGAGCTGAAGCTCCCGCACGAGAGCTTCAACCGCAAGATCGGCGTCTTCTCGGGCCATAACTTCGATCCGGAGGGCAAGATGGTCTCGGGTGCCGAATACGACGCGGGCATCCCCAATTGGCTGCCGACCCATGCCGACGGCGATTTCATCCAGTCGCTCATGGTTCCCGTGACCGAGCCGGGCAAGTTCGCCAGCTGGATCGCGCCGCCGAAAGTGGGCATCGACAACAAGCCGGGCGACTTCGAATACGTGAAGCTGCACATGGCATAAGCAATGGTGTAGGATGGGGGGAGACCCTCATCCTGCCCCCGACATTGGGAGGAGACCATGCAAGTTGACCGCCAGACAGGACACGCGCCGCGCACCCGCGACGTCGCGAGCCGGATCGTCGAACTGAAACAGGGCTGCGTCGGTTGCGCCGATTGCCGGGGGCTGTGTCACGAGTTGATCGAGACGATGCTGGTTCCCGATCTCGTGCTCAAGGGCAAGTGACTTGGCCTCACCCAGGTTCTCGCCGGAACAAGCCGCCTTTCTTGCCATAGCAGCGACGGAACAACGGCTGGTTACATACGGTGAATTTGCGGACCGTTTCGGAGGGATTGCCCAAGGATGGGGCGCGAAGCTCACCGAAATGGGAGAATGGCTCAAGGATCAGGGCTTGCCCCTGCTGCCGGTCTTGGTCGTCAACAAACAAACCCGACTGCCTTCAGCTGACGCCAACTTCTATCGGCGTTTGGGTCTGGATGAAGAAGGCCTGAAACGAGAACAGCAAGCGTGTTTCAATTTCGATTGGTCCACGCAGCCATTCTGGACGGAAGAGAAATGAACAAGCCGCTCAAACAACACCTGATCGACCCGGAAATCTGCATCCGCTGCTACACCTGCGAGATGACCTGCCCGATCGAGGCGATCACCCATAACGACGACAACGTCGTGGTGGATGCCGAGAAGTGCAACTTCTGCATGGACTGCATCCCGGTCTGCCCGACCGGCTCGATCGACGAGTGGCGCGTGGTGAACGAGCCGTATTCGCTGGACGAACAATTCGAATGGACCGAGCTTCCCGAGCAGGGCGACGTTGAGCCTGCCTCCGAGGGCGACGGCTCGATGGAAGCGCTGGACGAGGCGATGGCGGCGCTCTTGGCCGAAGCCCATGCCGGGGCTGGCGGCAAGTCCGTGGCTCCCAAGTCGGCCTCCAAGGCGACCGTGAACCTTTACAACCTCGGCAAGCCGGTCGAGGCGACGGTGCAGGGCAACTACCGCCTCACCGCCGAGGACAGCGACGCGGACGTGCGCCACATCATCCTCGATTTCGGCGCGGCCCCCATGCCGGTGCTCGAAGGTCAGTCCATCGGGATCATCCCGCCGGGCGAGGGGCCGGACGGCAAGGCGCACCTGCCACGTCTCTACTCGGTGTCATCTCCCCGCGACGGCGAGCGGCCCGGTTACAACAACATCTCGCTCACCGTGAAGCGGGAAGAGCAGGGGGTCTGCTCCAACTACGTCTGCGACCTCAAGAAGGGCGACAAGGTGCGCGTGACCGGCCCCTTCGGCTCGACCTTCCTGCTGCCTTCCGACCCGGACGCGGAACTCCTGATGATCTGTACCGGCACCGGCTCGGCCCCGTTTCGCGGCTTTACCATGCGCCGCCAACGCGACATGCCGTCCAACGAAGGCAAGCTCACGCTGGTCTTCGGTGCGCGCAAGCCGGGCGAACTGCCCTATTTCGGGCCGCTCAAGAAGGTGCCTGAACCCTTCATGCGCAAGGTTTTCGCCTTCTCGCGGCTCGAGGATCAGCCCAAGCACTACGTTCAGGACAAGCTGCGTGAGGAGAAGGACGCGGTCGGCAAGCTCCTGTCCTCGGACAAGGCGCATATCTACATCTGCGGCAAGAAGGAGATGGAGCACGGCGTCGAGGAAGCGCTGGCCGACATCGCCCGTGCCCAGGGTCAGGATTGGACCCCGATCCGGGACCGGATGCGCGAAGAGGGCCGCTATCACGTCGAGACCTACTGAGCCGGGCCTGTCCGGCGGCTACAGACCAGGACTCGGGGGCCGCGCGCCCCCGTCCTTTTGCGCGAGGCAGCACAGATGAGCGAACCTTTCATTCACACGGTCAAGGTTTCCTGGGGGGACTGCGACCCGGCCCGGATCGCCTATACCGGCCGCATCCCGAACTGGTGCCTCGACGCGATCAACGCGTTTCTCGACCACCATATCGGCGGCGGCTGGTATTTTCAGGAGATCGATCACGACATGGGGATGCCCTTCGTGTCCATGTCGCTCGATTTCCGCGCGCCGGTCACGCCGCGTCATCCGCTGGACTGCGAAGTCTGGCCCGAACGGCTCGGCACCACGTCGGTGACGTTCCGCGTGGTCGGGCGGCAGGATGGCACGCTGTGTTTCGAGGGCAGCTTCGTCGAAGTCTTCATCCAGGCCTCGACCTTCACCAAGCAGCCGCCGCCGGATCGGGTGCGCAGCCTGTTGGAGCCGCTGGTGCGCGGCTGAGGCTTTTGTGCACTATATCCCGGTCGATCCCGGTTTTCCTTTGAACCGCCCCGCATCACCGCCTAGGATTTATGCACTATTGAACATGAGGCGGTATGTCCGAGATCACCAATTTCCGTGGAGAAGCGCGCGACGACCGGTCCGATGGTGACCGGGCGGTCGACGACCTGATCGCGCGGGTCGGTGAACGGGTACGCCGGGCGCGGGACCGCAAGGGCATCCCCCGCCGCGTTCTTTCGGAGAAATCCGGTGTCTCGCCGCGCTACCTCGCCCAGCTCGAAGCGGGCGAGGGAAACATCTCCATCGGTCTGTTGCAGCGGGTGGCGGTGGCGCTCGACCACAAGATCGAGTGGCTCGTGGGCGAGGATGACCCCTGGACCTCCGACGCGCTGCGCGTCGCCGATCTTTACCGCAGCGCCGACAGCGGCGTTCAGGCGTCGGTGCGCGCGACCCTGTCGCCGGAGCCGACGGCGATGCAACGGGCGAACCGTGTCTGCCTCGTGGGCCTGCGCGGCGCTGGCAAGTCGACGCTGGGACGGCGTGCGGGCGAGGCACTCGGCATCCCCTTCGTGGAACTCAACCGCGAGATCGAAGATCAGGCCGGGATGCCGGTGGACGAGGTCATGGCCTTTTACGGGCAGGAGGGCTACCGGCGGCTCGAGGCGCAGGCGCTGGGCCGCGTGATCGCCACGCACGACTCCATGATCCTCGCCGTGGCCGGGGGCATCGTGGCCGAGCCCGAGACCTATAACCGCCTGCTCACCCATTTCCACACGATCTGGGTCAAGGCGACCCCGGCCGAGCACATGGCGCGGGTGCGCGAGCAGGGGGACGAGCGCCCGATGGCGGGCAACCCCGAGGCGATGGAACAGCTCAAGTCCATCCTCACGTCGCGTGAGGCGCTTTATGAAAAGGCGCTGGCCCAGCTCGACACCTCGGGCAAGGCCGAGGACGAGAGCTGCGACGAACTCGTCGCCCTCATCCGCGACCGCGGCTTCGTCTGAGCGCCCGGTCCGTCTTCTTTTCTTTGCGGATACTTCGTGAGTCCGGGGGCGGCGCCCCGCCTCACCCCAGCAGAACGTCGAGGTGGCGCACGACGGAACGCGCCAGCACCCCCGGCTCATACCCGCCCTCCAGCATCGACACGATCCGGCCCTCCGCATGGCGCCCCGCGACATCCGCGAGCGCCTGCGTCACCCAGGCGTAGTCGTCGTCGGTCAGTTGAAGCGAGGACATGTCGTCGGCCACATGCGCGTCGAAGCCCGCCGAGATCAGCAGGAGTTGCGGCTTGAACGCATCGAGATGCGGCAGCCAGTGGTCCGTCACGCCCGCCCGGAATTCCGCGGACCCGGCTCCGGCGGACAGCGGGACATCGACGAGGTTGTCTGTCTCCTTCTCGTGTCCGGTGAAGGGATAGAACGGATGCTGAAACGACGAACAGAACAGAACGCGCGGCTCTGAGCGGAAGATGTCTTCGGTCCCGTTGCCATGATGGACGTCGAAATCGACGATGGCCACCCGCTCCAGCCCGTGCGCTTCCAGCGCATGTGCCGCTGCGACGGCGATGTTGTTGAACAGGCAAAACCCCATCGCGGTGCCACGCTCGGCATGGTGGCCGGGTGGGCGCACGGCGCAGAAGGCCGGGCTGGCCTCGCCCGAAAGGACAAGGTCGACGGCCAGCACGCCCGCGCCCGCGGCCCGCTCGGCCGCGCGCAGCGTGCCCGAGGACATGACCGTGTCGCCGTCCACCTCGACCGACTGCATCCCCTCGCCGGGAGCGATGGCGTAGACCCGGTCGATGTAGTCGTCGTCGTGGACCCGGATCAGCTGCTCGCGGGTCACCAGCGGCGCGTCGTAATGGCGCAAGACGTAGTCGAGCCCGGAGGAGATCAGCTGATTGGTGATCGCCTCCAGCCTGAGCGGTTGTTCGGGGTGCAATGGCCCCGCGTCGTGATCGTGGCACTCGTGGTGAGATATAAACGCCAGCATGTCCCCTCCCGTCTGTCCCTCATCCTGTCTACCGCGCGGGCCTCCCCGCCCGCGCGGTGGTATTTCGTCGCGTCAGAGCGCGCGCTCGACGATCACGAGTTCCGCGTCGTCCGGGTCGCGGCGGGTGGTGAAGCCCAACTCGCTCATGAGTTTGAGCATCGGCGCGTTGTTGCGCAGCACCGTCCCTTCGATCGTGGTCAGTTCGTGGTCCCGCGCAGCCCGGAACAGCCCCTTCATCAGCCGCGTCCCGATCCCCTGGTGCTGCACCTGGTCGCCCACGACCACGGCGAATTCCGCGCTGCGCCCGTCGGGGTTGATGACATAGCGGGCCACGCCGCACTGCACCTCTTCCCCGTCGATCTCGGCCATCGCGACCAGCGCCATCTCGCGGCGGTAGTCGATCTGGGTGAACTGGACGAGCATCTCCGGCGACAGCTCGTTCAGCACACCCATGAACCGGAACATCCGCGCTTCTTCCGACAGGTTCTTCACGAACTTCTGCTCGCTCTCGGCATCTTCGGGCCGGATCGGGCGGATGATGAGCGGGGTGCCGTCCGACAGGTGTTCCTGCCGGATCAGGTGGCGCGGGTAGGGATGGATCGCCATGTGATCGTAAAGCCCGTCGCGCGCGGGCGGGCGCGCCACCCGGATGCGCGCGTCCACCGCCAGCACGCCGTTCGACCCGGCAATAAGCGGGTTGAGGTCCAGCTCCACGATTTCCGGCAGTTCGCTCACCATCATCGAGATGCGGCGCAGGACGAAGATCACTGCCTCGCGGTCCGCCGCCGGCATGTCGCGATAGGCGGCGAGCAGGCGCGAGACGCGAGTGCGGCTGATGAGCCGGTTGGCCAGCACGGCATTGAGCGGCGGCAGGGCGACGGCATTGTCGGCCAGCACTTCGACCGCCGTGCCGCCCGCGCCGAAGAGGATCGTCGGGCCGAAGACCGGGTCACGGCTCGCCCCGATCACCAGTTCGCGCGGGGCCTCGATGTTCGCCATCGCTTCGACCGTGACGCCCTTGATCTGTGCGCCGGGCCGTTCGCGGCGCACCCGGTCGCAGATGTCGCGGAAGACGCGCTTGACCTCGGCAGCGTCCCCGATGCCCGTGCGCACACCGCCCACGTCGGACTTGTGCGTGATGTCGGGGGAAGAGATCTTCATCGCCACCGGGAACCCCACTGACGAAGCCGCGACGAGCGCCTCGGTCGCGCTCTCGGCTTCGAAGGTGACGTTGATCGGGATGCGGAAGGCCTTGAGCACCGCCTTGGCTTCGAGGTCCGACAACATCTCGCGGTCGTCGGCCAACGCCGCTTGTATGATGAGCCGCGCCCCGTCGAGGTCCGGCGCGGTCGTGGGCGAGAGCGGGCCGAGCACCTCCAGCGCCAGCTTGCGGTTACGGTGATGCTTGGCGAGGTAGGAGAACGCCTCGACCGCCCGTTCCGGCGAGATGAAGTCGGCCACACCGTTCGCGGAGAGGAGCCTGCGCCCCTCGGCCACGCTCGCCTCGCCCATCCAGCACGCCAGAACCGGCTTGCGCCGTCGCTTTGGCAGCGCGTCCACGACCGCCTGCGCGGCACCTTCCGGATCGGATTTGATCTGTGGGGTAAGGAGCACGAGCACCCCGTCGTAGTTCGGATCGTCATGTGCCGCCTTGACCGCCGCGCCGTAGGCCGCCGGCCCAGCGTCGCCACGAATGTCGATCGGGTTGGCGTGGCTCCAGCCGCCCGGCAGCGCCTTGTCGAGCGCGGCGACCGTTTTCACCTCCAGCGCGGGCAACGCCACGTTCAGGTCGGCGGCGCGGTCGGCGGCGAGGACACCCGCACCCCCGCCATTGGTGATGATCGACAGCCGGTTCCCCGTGGCCTTGCGGTTGGACGACAGGATCTCGGCCGCCGCGAAGAGCTGTCCGAAGGTCATCGCGCGCACGGCGCCCGCCCGTTCCAGCACCGCGTCGAACACGGCGTCCGACCCGATGAGCGCGCCCGTGTGCGTATGTGCCGCCTCGCCGGAGCGGGCATGGCGCCCGGACTTGAGCACGATCACAGGCTTCAGTCGGGCCGCATATCGCAGCGAGGAGATAAAGCTCTTCGCGTCGCGCACGCCCTCGACATACAGCAGGATCGCGTCGGTATGGGGGTCGGAGGCGAGGTATTGCAGCATGTCGCCGAAGTCGATGTCGATGGAGTTGCCCAGCGACACCAGCGCGGAAAAGCCCAGGTGATGCGGCCCGGCCCAGTCGGAAATCGCCGAGCACAGCGCGCCGGATTGCGAGATGAGCGCGAGGCGGCCCTTGGGGGTTCCGGCGGGCAGGATCGTCGCGTTCATCTTGTGCCACGGGCGCACGAGCCCCACGCAGTTGGGACCCATGAAGCGCACACCCGCCCGCGCGGCGATGGCGCGCAGGTCGCCGTGTGGCTTCTGCCCGCTCCCGTCCTCGTCGAAGCCGGGTGAAAGGATCACGGCATTTCGGATGCCCGCCTCGCCGCAGTCGCGGATGATTCCCGGAACCGTGCGGGCAGGGGCCGCGATAACGGCGAGGTCGATGTCCTTGCCGATGGCCGTGGCCGAGCGATAGCTGCGCAGCCCGCCCACCGTGTCGCGGCGCGGATTGACCGGATAGATGTCGCCCGCGAACCCGCCGCCGGTGAGGTTCGCGAACACCTGTGCGCCCACGCTGCCCGGTGTCTCGGACGCGCCGATGACCGCGACCGAGGCCGGGTCCATCATGCCCTTGAGGGGGCTGTCTTCCATGTCTGGCTCCTTGGGCTGGTGGCCCGTTCCTGTTCGCCTCCCCATCCCGCACCATGACGCCCCCTCGTGGCAAGTCCTTGATGCGTATCAAGCCGCAGCGCTCAAATCCGCAATGGGTTTCCAGAGGCGGGGCCGCGCCATATGCTGCCCCCATGTTGAAGATCCTCGGCTGGCTGGCCGCATTGGCATTCGTCGCGGCGATAGTCGCGACAGCGGCTTCGGCCCAGACGCCGGAAGATGCCGTGCGCGCGCTTGGCGCCGATTTCGAAGCGGCGGCCGAGGTTGCCGGGTCGAACCCGTCTGCCGGCGCTGCGCAGGTGGGTGCAGCGCTGGATCGCTGGTTCGACCTCAGGTCCATGGCACTGTCGGCCTTGCCGGAGGCGTTTCGGGACAAGGCGGACGACGCTTACTTGCAGGCCTACCGGTCCAACCTCGCCCGCGCGTTCGTTCGCCGGACATTGCGGGCGGGTGACGGTGACCTGATCCCGATTGGCACGAGGCAACTTGGCTCCCTCACGCTGGTCGGCACTGAAGTGCGCGAGGACGGGCGGCTCGTGCGGATGACCGAGTTCTACATGAGGCCCGTTGGAGGTGGTTTTCGGGTGAGCAACGTGGCGGTGGAGGGCGTGCTGGTCACGGCCCAGCAGCAAAAGGACTTCCGGCCCATCCTCATCTCCGGCGACATGCCCGCGCTCGTCGCTTACCTGTCCGGGGCGCCATGACGGCTGCAATCTCGGCCCGCGGGCTCGTCAAACGGTTCCCCGCGATGGAGCACCCGGCGCTCGACGATCTGTCGCTGGACGTGGCGGAGGGCGAGATGCTGGCGATCACCGGCCCTTCCGGGTCGGGCAAGTCCACCGCGCTTTACGCGATGGCCGGGCTGATCCGGCTGGACGCGGGCGCGGTCACGGTGCTGGGCCAGACGCCCGTGCGCCGGGCCGACTGGGCGCGGGTGCGGGCGGCCTCGCTCGGGCTGGTGTTCCAGGACGACTGGCTTTTGCCGACACTTACCGCCGTGCAGAACGTCGAGATGCCGATGATCGGGGTGGAGCGCTCTGCCACGCTCAGGGCCGAGCGCGCCCATGCAGCGCTTGACCGGGTGGGACTTGCCAAACATGCGGACCGGCTGCCTGCGGGCCTGTCGGGCGGGGAGCGGCAGCGCGTCGCCATCGCCCGCGCGCTGGCCAATTCCCCTGCCGTCGTGCTGGCGGACGAGCCGACCGGCGAGCTGGACGTGGCCAATTCCGAACGCGTGGTCGGCCTGCTGCGCGGGCTGAACGACGCCGGCACAACGGTCGTCATCGTGACCCATGATCCGGGCGTGGCGGCGGCTTGCGGGCGCGAGGTTCACATGGTCGACGGCAAGCTGGAGGATGCGCCATGACGCTGACCGGCATCGCGCTCAGAAACCTCACGCACAGGCCCTGGCGCACCGGGTTGACGTTGCTGGGCGTCGCGCTCGCCATCGCGGCCTATGTCGCGCTCGTGGGGCTCACGCGCGGGATCGAGAACACGCTGCTCGAGGGCTTTTCCTCGCGCGGGACGGACGTGGTGATGACCGAGGCAGGGGCGGCGGACATCCTGTCGTCGGTGGTGCCCGAAAGCCTCGCCGCCGAGGTGGCGCAGGTGGAAGGCGTGCAGGCCGCTGCGCCCGAGATGGGCCGCATGACCACGGTGGGCGAGGCGACGACGAGCTTTATCGTCGGCTGGCCGCCGGATGCCTATGGGTTCGACAGTGTCGAGATCATCGCGGGCCGGTTTCCCGTGGCCGAGGATGCGAGCGGCGAGGTGGCGGGCGGCATCGCGCTGGGCGCTCGTCTGGCCGAACGGCTGAACGTCGCCCCCGGCGACAGGGTGCAGGTCTTTGCCGTGCCCTTCGCTGTCACCGGCATTTACGCGGCCGACGGGGTGATGTCGCAGAACGGAGCCCTCATGCGTCTGGGCGACATGCAGGCGCAGACTTACCGCGAGGCGCAGGCGACCTCGGTCGTGGTGCGGCTGGAGGACAATCTGTCCCCCGCCGAGCGCGACGCGGTGATCGACGGTCTCGCGGACCGCTTTCCCAACCTGTCCGTCGATGCGACCGAGGAGATGGTGGAGGAATACCTCAACCTGCGCATCGCCAATATCCTCGCCTGGGTGGTGTCCACGGTGGCTGTGCTTTCCGCCGCGCTGGCCGTGCTGAACACGATGGCCATGACGGTGAACGAGCGGCGCGGTGAAATCGCGATCATGGGCGCGGTCGGCTGGCCGCGCGGTCGGGTGATCCGCGTGCTGTTGCTCGAGGGCGCGTGGCTTACCGCCGCCGGGTCTGTGCTGGGTATCCTCGCGGGGGTCGCCGTGGCGTGGATCGTGGCGCGGTCGCCCAGTGTCGAGGGGTTCGTTGAGCCGGTGATTGACGCGGCGCTCCTTGCCCGCGCTCTGGCGCTGGGCCTTGGGATCGGCTTGATCGGGGCTTACCTGCCCGCCGCACGGGCGGCGCGGGAAGACCCGGCGGCGATCCTGCGCGGCAAGTAGGTTCAGCGAAAGCGCGCGGGATCGCAGGCGGTGACGATGTCCCCGGCCACCTCTGGCGCCTGACCGGTCGCGAGCGCGGCGAGCAGGCGTCCGGCAGCCGGGGCGGTCTGGAACCCATAGCCGCCTTGCCCGGCCATCCAGAAGAAATCCGACATCCCCGGTTCCGCGCCGATGACGAGCTGACGGTCGGGCGAGAATGTGCGCAAACCTGCCCAGTTGGCGAGCATGCGCGTCACCTCGCCCGTGATATGCTCCTCGAAATGCATGAGCCCTTCGGCCAGCACCATGTCCTCGGCCCAGGCGTCCATCGGGTCGATGGGGTCTTCTTCTGACGGTGACACGATGAGTGCGCCCGCGTCGGGCTTGGCATACCAGTTCTCTCGCGCCCCGATCACCATCGGCCAGTCGCGGGCGTCTGCGCCGCCCGGCACTTCGATCCGGGCCATCGATCGGCGCAGGGGCGTGATGCCGATGGGGGGGATGCCAGCCATTTCGGCGATGACGTCAGCCCAGGGACCGGCGGCGTTGACAAGGGTGCGGGCGCGGTAGGTTTTGCCACCCGCTTCGACCTCCCACCCGTCCAGGTGGCGGATGGTCGTGACAGGCGCGCGGGTGACGATCTGTCCGTTGTCGCGCAGGCGGCGTGCGTAGAGTTGGAGCAGCGCGTCGGTGTCGATGTCCCACGCCTCCTCACGATACGCGGCGGCCGTGATCGCCTCGGGGTCGAGGATGGGGATCAGTGCGCGCGCGTCTGACAGCGGGATGGGGGCGAGCGACAGGTCGGCCGCCACATGGGCGAGTTGTTGCTCTTCGCCCGCCCGGCCAACAGCCATCACGCCGCGCGGGCTGGTGAGGCCGGTGTCGTGAAGGTCCGCCGCCGAGGCAAGGCTCAGGGCTTTGACCGACGGGGCCCCGTAGGTGGGGATGAAGATCGCCGCCGACCGGGATGAGGCGTGATAGCCGAGTGCCTCTTCCGATTCCAAAAGCGTGACCGTGCCATGGGCGGCGAGATGCGCGCCTGCGGTAAGCCCGGCGATCCCGCCGCCGATGATGAGAAAATCGTCCATGGGCGGGACGCTGGCACGACCCCCGGCAAAAGAAAAGGCCCCGCAGGGCGGGGCCTTTCCAGTCCGTTTTCAGCGGGGATCAGTTGGGGATTTCGCCCTCGATGCCCTCAACGTAGAAATCCATGCTCAGGAGCGTGCCGTCGTCGGCGGTTTCGCCCTCTTCCAGCCAGACCGATCCGTCCTGCTTGTTGATCGGGCCGGTGAACGGGTGATACTCGCCCGCGCCGATCGAGTCCTTGAGCGCGAGGGCTTCTTCCTTCACGTCCGCCGGAACCGCATCCGTGATCTCGCCGATGCCGACCATGCCGTCACCGATACCCTGCCATACGCTGTGGCTTTCCCAGGTGCCGTCCATGACCGCCTTCACGCGGTCGATGTAATAGGGTGCCCAGTTGTCGATGATCGACGAGACGCGCGGCATGGGCGCGTATTCCGCCATGTCGGACGCCTGACCGAAGGTATAGACGTTGCCGGCTTCCTGCGCGGCAGCCTGCGGTGCGGTCGAGTCGGTGTGCTGTAGGATCACGTCGGCGCCCTGCTCGATGAGAGCCTTGGCCGCGTCGGCTTCTTTCGCCGGATCGAACCAAGTGTAGGCCCAGATGATCTTGAACTCGACGTCCGGGTTCACCTTCTTGGCGTGGAGGTAGGCCGAGTTGATGCCCCGGATGACTTCCGGGATCGGGAAGGACGCGATGTAACCGATGATGTTCGACTCGGTCAGGTTGCCCGCGATGTGGCCCTGAATGGCACGGCCCTCGTAGAACCGGGCGGAATAGACCGCGAGGTTGTCGGCGGTCTTGTAGCCCGTGGCGTGTTCGAAGACGACGTCGGGGAACTTCTCGGCCACGGCGACGGTCGGTTCCATGTAACCGAAGGAGGTGGTGAAGATGATGTCGGCGCCCGACAGGGCCATCTGGGTGATGGCGCGCTCGGCGTCCGCGCCTTCCGGCACGTTCTCCTGGTACACGGTCTCGACCATGTCGCCGAATTCTTCCTCGACCGCGAGCCGGCCTTCGTTGTGTTCATAGGTCCAGCCGCCGTCGCCGACGGGGCCGACGTAGATGAAGCCCGCCTTCACGGGTTCGCCGTGGCTTTCGGCCTGGGCCATGCCTGCGAGGCCAACCGCGAGTGCGGTGCCGGTGAGTAGTCTGGTAGCAAGTTTCATGTCAGTCTCCCTTGTTGGATTCAGGTGTTTTCGGTTCCGGGTCGCGCGGGTCGAGCTTGGTTTCCGCCTCGAGCAGCGCGGTGGTCACAATGGCCGCGGGCACCGCGAAGATGCCGAGGCCGATAAAGAGAAGAACGGTGGTCAGGAGCCGCCCCATCGGCGTGATCGGGAACATGTCGCCGTAACCGACCGTGGTGAAGCTCACCACCGACCACCACAGCGCAGCGGGGATCGAGGAAAAGACCTCGGGCTGCACCGGGTTTTCGAAGACGTAAATGCCGACGGCCGAGATGTAGAGCAGCAGGGTCGAGATCACGCCCCAGACGACAAGCTCGCTCTTGACCCGCCCGAAGGCCTGCATCAGCCGGTTCAGCGCGGGGGCCGTGTTGAACAGCTTGATGAGACGCAGAAGGCGAATGAGCCGCAGCACGCGCACGGCCTGGAACGCCGGAATGAACATGAGCACGGCCGGAAGCCAGGCCATGAGGTCGACGACGCCCCAAAAGCTGAAGACGTATCGTGCCGGTTTGCGCGCAGAGAAGAGCCGCAGGAAGTATTCCGTGGCGAAGATCAGGACGACCAGCACCTCGAAGGAAAACAGCGCACGGCGCAAGGTTGGGTCGAGGCCCGGCACGGTCTCGACCGCGATGGCAAGCGCCGAGGCGAGCACCAGCAGGTCCATCGCAAGCGCGACGGACCGGCCCACGGTCGGATGCGTCCCATCCAGGATCTGCAAGATTTCGGCGCGTGACACTCATCCCTCGATCTGTCCGGCGGCCTCAGTGCGAGGCGTGGAAGACACGTCCCAACGACCCCGGTGCCCCGTGATTACCCCGGACGGAGATTATGACCAGCACGAGAATGGTCACAAGGTAGGGGCTCATCGACAGGTACTCGACCGGGACGGTCGAACCGGCTGCCTGCAAATTAAGCTGTAGCACGGTGATCCCGCCGAACAAATAGGCGCCGAGCAGAATGCGCCAGGGGCGCCATGAGGCGAACACGACGATGGCGAGCGCGATCCAGCCCGCGCCTGCCGTCATCCCCTCGACCCATTGCGGCACGCGCACGAGGCTTACATAGGCGCCGCCAAGTCCAGCCATGGCCCCGCCGAAGGCAATGGCCATGAAACGCACGCGCACGACCTTGTAGCCGAGCGCATGGGCCGCGTTGTGGTTCTCGCCCACCGCGCGCAGGACAAGACCCGCGCGGGTGTATGTGAGCAGGTACCAGACGCCCAAGATTGCGGCGAGCGAGAGATAGACCATCGGGTCATGGCGAAACAGGATCGGCCCCAGAACCGGAATGTCGGACAGGACCGGGATGTCGAGTTTCGCGAACCCCGGCGCTTTCATTCCGACATAGGGTTTGCCGATCAGCGACGAGAGGCCGAGCCCGAAGAGCGTGAGGCCCAGGCCGGTGGCCACCTGATTGGACAAAAGCATCTGCGTGATGATCGCGAAGATCATTGACAGGCCCGCCCCGGCGATGGCCGCGATGGCGAAGCCGGCCCAGCTCGACCCGGTGTTCACGCCGATGGCGAAGCCGACCACGGCGCCGGTGATCATCATGCCCTCGACCCCGAGGTTCAGGACGCCGGCCTTCTCGACCACCATTTCGCCCAAGGCCGCGAGCAGGATCGGGGTTGAGGCCACCATGAGCGAGGCGATCAGAAGGATCGGGTTGATCGAGTCCATCAGGCGGCTCCTGTCGAATTGGGCGCGCAAGCGCGCGCTTTGGGAGCCGCGCCGGTTGGCGCGGCGGCGGGCGAGAGGGCGCTGCCCTCTCGCGCTCTCCCGGGATATTTGGAGACCGGAAAGACCATCATTTGGCGATCTCGGGCGTGCCGATGCGGACGCGGTAATTGGCGAAAACGTCCATCGCGAGAAGGAAGAACAGGAGCATGCCCTGGAAGAGCTGGATGGCGGCTGCCGGCATGCCGAGCATGAGCTGGGCCAGTTCGCCGCCGATGTAGGTGAGCGCCATGAGCAGGCCCGCCAGAAGGATGCCGACCGGGTGAAGGCGGCCGAGAAAGGCCACGATGATCGCCGTGAAGCCGTAACCGGTGTTGAAGTCGATCGAGATCTGACCGGCGGGGCCGGAGACCTCGAACAGTCCGGCAAGGCCCGCGAGTGCGCCGGCCGTGCCGAGGCAAAAGATAATGAGCCGGGCGGGCGAGACGCCTGCGAAGCGCGCGGCGCGCGGCGCTTCGCCTGCGAGCCGGATCGAGAAGCCCATCTTGTGGCGCGACATCAGGACATAGGCGAGGATAACGGCGATGAAGGCGGCGACGACGCCCCAGTGCATCCCGGTGTCGGCGAAGATTTCCGTGTTGGAGGCTGCCGGAAAGTCCCGCCGCAGATTGCGTGAGCCGGGGAAGCCCATGCCGTCGGGATTGCGCAGGAGGCCGGAGGAGACCGAGGCGAGGATGTTTTCGGCGACATAGACCAGCATCAGCGACACGAGGATTTCGTTCGTGCCGAAGCGGGTCTTCAGGATCGCCGGGATCATTGCCCAGGCCCAGCCACCGAAGGCGCCTGCAAGGACCATGAAGGGAAAGATCAAAAAGGATTCGGACGGGTAGAAAGCAAGGCCCGCCCCCGCGCCGACGATCGCGCCCATGATGTACTGACCCTCGGCTCCGATGTTCCAGATCCCCGCCCGGAAGCCGAGGGCGAGGCCGGTCGCGATAAGGATCAGGGGACCGGCCTTCACGAGGAGCTGGGGCCGCGAATAGGGGCCGAACTGGGGATCGAAGAGCGGATCCCAGAAGATGATACGGATCGCTTCGAACGGGCTGAACCCCAGGGCCGCGAACATGATGCCGCCGGCGAACATGGTGGCGATCACGGCGAGGATCGGCGTGAGGCCGGAGAGGAGCCGCGAGGGCGCCGGGCGCTTTTCGAGACGGATGAGGCTCATGCGTTGGCCTCCTCGGGGTGGGCTTCGTGCATGTCATGCGCGCCGCCCATCATCAGGCCGATCTCCTCGATCGTGATGCCCTTGGCCGGGCGGGGCGGGGCCATGCGCCCCTCGGTCAGGGCCGAGATGCGGTCGGAGATTTCCATGAGTTCGTCGAGATCCTGACTGATGCAGACCACGCCTGCGCCCTGTGCTGCGAGGTCGAGAAGCGCCTGCCGGATCGCGGCAGCGGCCGAGGCGTCCACGCCCCAGGTCGGCTGGTTGACGACGAGCACTTCGGGGCGTTGCAGGATCTCGCGCCCGATCACGAATTTCTGGAGGTTCCCGCCGGAAAGTGCCCCGGCGGCCGTTTCGGTGCCCGGCGTACGCACGTCGAACGCCTCGATCACCTTGCCCGCGAAGTCGCGCGCCTTGGACCAGGCGACGAAGCCGTTGGTGGTCAGTTGCTCGCGGATATCGCCGGTGAGAAGCGCGTTCTCGGTGAGGCTCATCTCCGGGGCCGCAGCATGGCCCAGCCGTTCCTCCGGCGCGGCCAGAAGCCCGGCGGCGCGGCGGGCGTTGGGGCCGTGGCGGCCGATGGGTATGCCCTTGAGGCGCACCGCGTCCGGCTTGGTCGTGCGTTCGCCCGACAGCGCGGCGAGTAGTTCGTCCTGACCGTTGCCCGCGACACCGGCGATGCCAAGGACCTCGCCCGCGCGCAGCTCGAAAGCCACGTCACGCAGGCGGGTGCCAAATTCGTTGGCGGGGGCCAGTGTCAGGCCCTCGACGGTCAACAGCACGTCGCCCGGCTCCGCGTAGTCTCGTGAGGGGGTGTGGAGCGTCTGGCCCACCATCATCTCGGCCAGCTCCCGCGCCGATTTTTCGCGCGGATTGCACTCGCCCACGACCTTGCCCAGCCGCAGGACCGTGGCGTGATCGCACAGCGCCCGGATCTCTTCGAGTTTGTGGGAGATGTAGAGGATCGCCGTGCCCTCGTCCGAGAGCTTGTTGAGCGTCTTGAACAGGATCTCGACTTCCTGCGGGGTCAGGACCGAGGTCGGCTCATCCATGACAAGCAACTTGGGGTTCTGTAGCAGGCAGCGGATGATCTCGACCCGCTGGCGTTCGCCCGCCGACAGGTCGCCGACACGCCGGGTCGGGTCGAGGGGCAGGCCGTAGGCCTCGGAGACATCTGTGATGCGCTGGGCGAGCTCGCGCATGGGCGGCGGGTTGTCCATGCCGAGCGCGATGTTCTCGGATACGTCGAGCGCGTCGAAGAGGGAAAAGTGCTGGAACACCATCGCCACGCCGGCACCGCGGGCGGCGTGCGGGTTGGCGGGCTCGAAGGGCGTACCGTTCACGCGCATTTGGCCCTTGTCAGGTTTGACCAGCCCGTAGATCATCTTGACCAGCGTGGACTTCCCCGCCCCGTTTTCGCCAAGCAGCGCATGGATCTGGCCGGGGGCGATGGCGAAGGACACGTCGTCGTTGGCCACGACGCCGGGATAGGCCTTGGTCAGCCCATCAATCGCCAGATAGGCGTCTGTCATTCTCGGTCCCCTTGTCCCCCGGTCGCGCGTCTCGCCGCGCGCGTCCCACATTCTTCACGATATCTGCCGCCACGCCCAAGGCAATCGCCGCCGGGTGCTTGCCGAGGCTCTTGTCGCCGATCGGGCAGCGGATGCGGTCTATTTCGGCACAGGTGTGACCCGATTGCTGCAAGCGTTTGCGGAACCGGGCCCATTTGGTCGCGGACCCGATGACGCCCGCGCTGGCAAAGCCGCGCGCGAGCAGACCGTCGCAGATCGCCTGATCGAGCGCGTGGCTGTAGGTCAGCACGATGTGATGGGCGTCCGGCGGTGCGAACCGGGTGGCCGCCGCGATGTCGGGGGCGGGGAGGGCGGTGATGCCTTCAGGGATGTCATCCGGGAACCGCTCGGGCGCCGTGTCGATCCAGGTGATGGTGATGTCGGGCAGGGCGGACAGGGCCGAGACCAGCGCGCGGCCGACGTGGCCGGCCCCCCAGATCCAGACCGGGGCGGGGCGCGCGGTGAGCGGCTCGATCATCCAGCCATCCATGAGCATGGGCCCGGGTTGATCCCCCCGGTCACGCGACCGGGCGAGGATGCGCTGGACGGTGAGGGTCGGTTCCGCTTTGCCCGTCGGTCGGGCATGGATGGGGCCGTCGGGCAGGGTAGCCTCGGAGAACCGCTCCCACAGGAGCCGCACGCGCCCGCCGCAGCATTGGCCCATGTCGGGTCCGAGCGCGACGCTTCGGGTGATCTTGTCGGTGCCAGCGCGGAGCATCTCCCGCGCCGTCGCCGCGGCTTCGTATTCCAGGGTTCCGCCGCCGATGGTGCCGTCCTGACCGTCCTCCCACACCGTGATGGAGGCCCCGACCTCGCGCGGGGCCGACCCCGCGACCTCGGCCACCACGACCCGGACCATCGGACCATGCGCCGCGATCCGCGCGGCGAGGGCGGAGCGGTCGAAGCTCATGCGAAAGGCTCCGCCATTTACCGCGCCCCCTGCACGCGCTTGGCGGCCATGTACACGCGTTCCGCCGTGGCGGGGGCGTTGAGGTGGGGGTAGCCGTCACCGCAGGCGCCCACCGCGTCCGACAGCGCCATCAGCGCCGAGATGCCCAGCATCAGGGGCGGCTCGCCCACGGCCTTGGAGCGGTAGATCGTGGGAACGTGGTTCTCGCCGTTCCACAGCGCCACGTTGAACACGTCGGGGCGGTCCGAGCAGGCCGGGATCTTGTAGGTCGAGGGCGCATGGGTGCGCAGAACGCCCTTTTCGTCCCACACCAGTTCCTCGGTGGTGAGCCAGCCCGCGCCCTGCACATAGCCGCCCTCGATCTGGCCCACGTCCACGGCGGGGTTCAGCGACTGGCCCACGTCGTGCAGGATATCCACGCGCAGGATGCGGTTCTCACCTGTGAGCGTGTCGATGGCGACCTCGGTGATCGCTGCGCCGTAGGCGAAGTAGAAGAACGGATGCCCCTTGCCGATGGCGCGGTCCCAGGAAATGTCCGGCGTGGCGTAGAAGCCGGTGGCCGAAAGGCTGATCCGGTTTTCATGGGCATGTTTGGCGGCCTCGGCAAAGGTCATGTCCATCTCGCCCGCCGTGACGCGCCCTTGTGCGAACACCACATCGCGGGGCTTCACCCCGGCTTCGGTCGCGAGGAACCGCGCGATGCGGTCGCGGATCTCGTCCACCGCGTTCTTGACCGCCATGCCGTTCAGGTCGGAGCCAGACGACGCGGCGGTGGCCGAGGTGTTGGGCACCTTGCCGGTGTCGGTCGCGGTGATGCGCACCTGCTCCATCCCGATGCCGAAGCCCGCGGCGGCGACCTGTGCGACCTTCTGATTCAGGCCCTGACCCATCTCGGTGCCGCCGTGATTGATCGTCACCGATCCGTCGGCATAGAGGTTCACCAGCGCGCCCGCCTGGTTGAGGTGGGTGAGGGTAAAGCTGATGCCGAATTTCACAGGGGTCAGCGCGATCCCCTTTTTCAGAACGGTGCTTTTCTCGTTCCAGCGCGCGATGGCCTGCTTCCGGCCCTTGTAGTCGGCGCTCTCGGCGAGGCTCTTGACCATCTCGGGCAGGATAAAGCCCTTCACGGGCTGGCCATAGGGCGTCTCCTGCGGGCGGGATTTCTTGTAGAAATTCGCCTGCCGCAGCTCCAGCGGGTCCATCTTGAGCCGGTGGGCGATGTGATCCAGCACCCGCTCGATCCCGACCATGCCCTGCGGCCCGCCGAAGCCGCGAAACGCGGTGGCGGAGCAGGTGTTGGTCTTGAGCCGGTGGGATGTGATCCGGATGTTCGGAATCCAGTAGGCGTTGTCGGCATGGAGCATCGCGCGGTCGCAGACCGGCAGGCTCAGGTCCATCGACCAGCCGCAGCGCACATACTGGTCGAACTCCACCGCCACCAGCTTGCCCTTGGCATCCACCCCCGCCTTGTAAGCGATGCGGAAATCATGGCGCTTGCCGGTGATGACCATGTCGTCATCCCGATCGTAGCGCATCTTGCAGGGCTTGCCGGTCAGGTGCGCGCCGATGGCACAGGCGATGGCGAGCGCGTTGCCCTGGCTTTCCTTGCCGCCGAACCCGCCGCCCATGCGCCGCGTCTCGACCCGCACTGCATGGAACGGCGTCGCGAGCGCCTCGGCCACCTTGTGCTGGATCTCGGTCGGGTGCTGCGTCGAGGTGTGAAGCACCATGTCGCCGTTGTCCTGCGGCATGGCGAGGCTGACCTGACCTTCGAGGTAGAAGTGCTCCTGCCCCCCGATCTCAATGCGCCCGTCGACGATGGTTTCGGCCTTGGCCATGGCCGGCGCGACCTCGCCCCGCCGCCATGTGAGGGGGCCGCCTTCGAAATAGCTGCGCGCGGCGAGCGCGTCGTCGATGGAAAGAAGCGCGGGCTTGGCCTCGATGGTGATGTCGGCCTTGGCCGCCGCTTCGCGTGCGGCGCGGTGCGAGGTGGCGAGGACGAGGAAGATCGGCTGGCCGTGGTAATGCACGTCGCCCGCCGCAAGAAGCGGCTCGTCATGGGCGGCGGTCGAAATGTCGTTCACGCCCGGCAGGTCTGCGGCGGTCAGGACGCGCATCACGCCCGGGGCCGAACGCACCGCGTCGAGGTTCATCGCGGTGATGACGCCCCGCGCCTCGTGGCTGAGACCGAAAGCGAGGTGCAGGCAGTCGGCGGGCACCGGAATGTCGTCGATATACCGGGCCGCGCCGGTGACGTGGAGCGGCGCGCTGTCGTGGGGGAGGGGTTTGCCCATGCTCATGAGGTCACCTCCCGCACGTCCACCGCTTCACCCTGATCCTCGCGCCAGTAGCGGTCGAGCATGTTGGCCGCGGTTTCCAGCCGGTAGGCGGCAGAGGCGCGCATGTCTGACATCGGGCGGAAATCTTCGGCGAAAGACCACTTGGCCGTGCGCACCGTGGCCTCGGTCCAGGGCCGCCCGACCAGCGCGCGCTCGACGGCCCGGGCCCGTTGCGGCGTGCCCGCCATGCCCCCGAAGGCGATGCGGGCGGATATCACTTTTTCGTCCTTGATCTCGATATTGAATGCGCCGAGGACCGCGGAAATGTCCTGATCGAACCTTTTGGAAAGTTTGTAGACCTTGAGCCGGTCGCTCTCCTGATCGCGGGGGATGACCACCGCCTCGACGAATTCGCCCGGTCCGATGTCCTGCTTGCCGTATTCGATAAAGAAATCCTCGAGCGGGATTTCCCGCATGTCCTCGCCGTTGCGCAGTTGCAGCATGGCCCCCAGCGCGATGAGCGGCGGTGGCGTATCCCCGATGGGCGAGCCGTTGGCGATGTTGCCGCCGACGGTCGCCGCAGCACGCACCTGGGCCGAGGCGAAGCGGTCCAGCATGGCGGCCAGCGACGGGTAGCGGCGGGCGGTGGCGAGGCGGAGCGCCTCGATGCTCGCCGCAGCGCCGATGCGGATCATGTAGGGCGCGACCTCGATCCGGCGCAGCTCCTCGATCTGGGTGATGAAGATGACGTTGCCGAGCGGGCGGTGGTCCTTGTTGACCCAGAGCCCCACGTCCGTGGCCCCGGCGACGATGGTGGCGTCGGGATGGGCGCGGCGCAGTTCGGCGAGGGCCGCGATTGTCGTCGGCTGAAAGTCGTTGACGTAAGCACCCATCGGCGGCCCGGCGGGCCGGTCGCGCAGCCAGGCCGGAACCGGCTGCCGCGCGGCATTCACGGCGGCGCGCACAATGGGGGCGTAGCCCGTGCAGCGGCACAGATTGCCCGCAAGCTGGCGGTCGTGATCCGTCTCGCCGGTGATTTGGCCTGCCGCCATCGAGACGACGAAGCCGGGGGTGCAGAAACCACACTGGCTCCCGTGATGTTCGACCATCGCCTGCTGTACGGGGTGCATCGTGCCGTCCGGGGCCGCGAGCCCCTCGACGGTCGTCAGCGATTTTCCGTTGATCTGCGGCAAGAAGAGGATGCAGCCGTTGATGGGTTTCGTGCCCGAATGGTCGGTCACCATCACCGTGCAGGCCCCGCAGTCGCCCTCGTTGCAACCTTCCTTCGTCCCGGTCAGCCCGCGCTCTTCGCGCAGCCAATCGAGTACCGTCGTGGTCGCAGATACGCCGGTCAGCTCAACGGTCTCTCCGTTGAGAAGAAACGCGATATCCATGCCCTGTCTGTCCCGCCGCTTTACGATCTTCCCCGGTCGGCCCTTCGATGCGGCGTAGAAGAGCCGGGTTGTTCCGTCAGGAAAGCGCAGAAATTGGGCGCTGTCTACCCATCGGGCAAGGCAGCGGGGCCCACAAGGGCTTGAAAACGCCACGCATCCGGGCGGTCCGGCGGGTGACTGCCCAAAAGCGCGGCACCGGCCGGACCCCGGATTGATCCGGCGCAAGGCGCGTGGCGGCGCTTCGTGTCATGGCGCATCCAGGGTGAAGGAGGCTGACATGAAGATCGTGGCTCTCGTGGTTTTGGGACTCTTGCTCGTGACGATGATCGTCACCGGGGCAAAGGCGTGGCAGGTGTCGCGCGCGATTGCGGACCGCGAGGCGGGGCTGGTTGCGGACCGGGCGGGCGCTGCCCGTGCCGATCTGCCGGAGAAGGTCGAGGCCTTCGCCCTGCGCGGCATGATGGGGGCCACACCGGGGACGGCGGCGCACCTCACGCAATCGGCCGAGATGCAGCGCAACCCCGGCGATGACTGGATGGCGCTGTCGGCGCGGCAAGTCATCGGGACCGGGGTGACGGGCTTCGCCTGGACCGCCGTGATGCGGGCCGGTCCCGTGCCGGTGGTGCGCGTCCTCGACAGCTACGCGGCCGGCCACGGTATTCTCGATGTCCGGCTCTTCGGCGCGTGGCGCATGGATGCCTTCAAAGGGCCGGCGGCGGATGTGGCCGAGGCTGCACGCTACCTTGCCGAAATACCATGGTCGCCCGACGCAATCCTGCTCAACCGCGACCTCGTCTGGACGTCAGCGGGTGATGCGGTCGAGGTCGCGCTCGACACGCCGGGCGGGACCGCGCGTGTGACGCTCTATTTCGATGATCGCGGCGACGTCGCGCGTATGACGGCGCAGGACCGCCCGGCTATTCAGCCGGATGGAACGATGCGCTCGATGGTCTGGGAAGGGCGCTATTCCAACTATCGCGAGATCGGCGGACGGCGCATCCCGCTGGAAAGCGAGGTCGGCTATGTCCGCGACACCGGATTTGCGCCCTATTTCCGGGGGCGGACCCTGACCTACAGCGTCTCGGCCAGCGCGCCCAACTGATCGATTGCGGTGCCCCAGCCGCCGAAAAAGCCCATGTCCTCGTGCTGCTTCTGCGCGGCTTGGTCCGCGTGCAGCGCGCGGGCGGTGAGCTTGGTTCCCGCCTCGGTCGGCTCCAGCATGTAAACGCCGGTCATGAAGGCCGAGCCCTTTGGATGGAACCCCGGCGTCATGGCGTCGGTGAAGGCCAGCACGCGCGCCTCGTCGGCGATCAGGATGCAGCCCGCCCCCTCATCCATCACTTCGCCGTCGGGTCCGTACATCGGGGTGTGAAAGGCGCCGCCCGGTCGCGGCTCGATCACGGCGTTCTTCACCTGCCACGGCTTGGGGCAGAACCATTGGGCGAGCAGCTCCGCATCCGTCATGCAGCGCCAGACGGTCGCGGGGCTTGCCGCGATAGTGCGGGAAAATTCGAGGTCGGTGTCGGGATTGAAGGCGAAGATGTCCATTGTGCGGGATCCTTGAGAACGTGGGGTCGTGGTTGTTTGTTCGGTGTGGTCGGCCCTTTAGGGGTCGTCGCCCGGAAAGGTATTCGTTTCGGCCTCGATCTTCCGCGCGAGCGCTTCCAGCCGGTCGAGGCGGCCCTCCCAAACCTGTTTCTGTCGGTCGAGCCATGTTTCCGCCGGGCCGAAAGCCCCGGGCGTGAGGGCAACGATGCGCTGGCGGCCCACCTTGCGGGTGGACACAACGCCCGCCTCTTCCAGCCGGTCGATGTGCTTCATGAAGCTGGGCAGCGCCATGTCGTGCGGCGCGGCCAGTTCCTTGACCGGCGCTTCGCCACGCGTCAGGCGCTCCACCACGTCGCGGCGGGTCTGGTCGGCGAGGGCCGAGAAGAGGGAGTCCATTTGGTTAGCCATTAAGCTAACTATTGCGAGTCCAGCGCATCGGTCAAGAAAAAAGTTATCCCAGAGGCTAACTGTTTTGGGTCATGTCCGCAGCGAGGGAATCGAGCCGCGCCACCCCGTCGTCCCAGCTCGCCAACGGGCCGGGGCGCGCACCATCCGTCTGGATCAGGCTCGCTTCCAGCCGGGTGCCCGAAGCGATCTCATGCAGGTCGAGGATGAGCGTCGCGGGATTGTGGACGCCCGTGGGGCGATACCCAGCGCCGAGCGCCGTGGTGATCACGATCCGCGCCCCCGACCGCGCCTCGATCACGCAGGCCGGGTAGGTCTCGAGCGATGCACCCGCCTGCGCCCGCGTCAGGTCGAAGGCTCCGCCCGGCTGCGGCTCGACCGTGGCACCGGCGAGGTCTTCGCCGAAGAGCTTGAACCACTCCACCAGCAGCCGACCGTCGGTCAGCCCGCGATAGAGCGCGCCGGGCGTGGATTTGAGATAGCGGGTCGTGCGGACATCCTGCGTGGGTCCGGGAATCATGTCTGCCTCATTCGTTGTTTTGGGGCAGTCTGGCGTGGCTGCCCGAACAGCGTCCATCACAATTGCGACCGGGTGACGTTCCCGGCTTGCCCCCGCCGACCGTGGGCCTAGTCTGGGCGCATGGCTGCTGATCCCCGATTCATTCACCTGCGCGTTCACACGGAATACTCGCTGCTCGAAGGCGCGGTTCCGGTGAAGAAACTCCCCGGTCTGTGCGAGGCGATGGGCATGCCTGCCGTTGCTGTGACGGACACGGATAACATGTTCTGCGCGCTGGAATTTTCCGTGACCGCGAGCGGAGCGGGCGTGCAGCCGATCATCGGCTGTCAGGTCACCCTGGCCTACGAAAAACCGGCACCGGGGGAGCAGCCGAAGCCCGGCGCGCCGGTGGTTCTACTGGCCCAGAACGAGGGCGGGTACGAGAACCTGATGAAGCTCAACTCCTGCCTGTACCTCGACAAGCACGGGGCGCTGCCGGAGGTGATGCTGGAAGAGCTGGAGAGATACTCGGCGGGCCTTATCTGCCTCACCGGCGGGGCCGAGGGTCCGGTGGGTCAGCGGCTCCAGCAAGGCAACCGCGCCAAGGCGCAGGAACTGATGTCATGGTTCCACCGCGTGTTCGGCGACCGGCTTTATGTCGAGCTGCAACGGCATCCGGGCGAGGGCGGCCAACTGACCGAACCCGAGCAGAAGACCGAACGCGGCTTTGTCGAGATGGCCTATGAGATGGGCATCCCTCTGGTCGCCACGAACGACGTCTATTTCCCCAAGACCGGGCTTTATGAGGCGCATGACGCGCTGATCTGTATCGCGGACGGGGCCTATGTCGACCAGCAGGAGCCGCGCCGGCACCTGACGCCGCAACACTATTTCAAATCGCCGCAGGAGATGGTGACGCTGTTCGCGGACCTGCCCGAAGCGACACAGAACACCGTCGAGATCGCCAAGCGCTGCGCCTTCATGGCCTATCGGCGCGACCCGATCCTGCCGCGCTTCGCGGATGACGAGGTGGACGAATTGCGCCGGCAGGCCAAGGACGGGCTGAAGGCACGGCTGGCCGTGATTCCTCATGCCGCCCCGGTCGAGGACTACGAGGCGCGGCTGGAATTCGAGCTGGGCATCATCGAGGGCATGGGGTTTCCCGGCTACTTCCTGATCGTTGCCGACTTCATCAAGTGGTCCAAGGATCAGAATATCCCGGTCGGGCCGGGCCGGGGGTCGGGTGCAGGCTCGCTCGTGGCCTATGCGCTGACCATCACCGACCTCGACCCGCTGCGCTACTCCCTGCTGTTCGAACGCTTCCTGAACCCGGAACGGGTGTCGATGCCGGACTTCGACATCGACTTCTGCATGGACCGGCGGGAAGAGACGATCCGCTACGTGCAGGAGAAATACGGGCGCGACAAGGTGGGCCAGATCATCACCTTCGGCGCGCTGCTGTCCAAGGCCGCCGTGCGCGACGTGGGCCGGGTGCTGCAAATGCCCTATGGTCAGGTGGACCGGCTGTCCAAGCTGATCCCGGTCGAGGGCGTGAAGCCCGTGTCGATCACGCAGGCGTTGAAAGACGAGCCGCGCCTGCGCGAAGAAGCGCGCTCGGAAGAAGTGGTCGAGCGGCTTTTGCGTTATGCCGAGCAGGTCGAGGGGCTTTTGCGGAACGCTTCGACCCACGCGGCGGGTGTCGTGATCGGGGACCGGCCGCTGGACGAACTGGTGCCGCTTTATCAAGACCCGCGCTCGGACATGCCCGCCACCCAGTTCAACATGAAATGGGTCGAGCAGGCGGGGCTGGTGAAGTTCGACTTTCTGGGCCTGAAAACGCTCACCGTCATTCAGAACGCCATCGACCTGATCCACGGGCAGGGGCGCGATCTGCATATCGGGCCGGACGGGGCCGAGATCTACACCCCGGCGGAGGGTGGTGAGAACCAGATCAACCTGATCCCGCTGGACGATGAAAAGACCTACCGCCTTTATGCCAGCGCCAAGACGGTCGCCGTGTTCCAGGTGGAATCCACGGGCATGATGGATGCGCTTAGGCGCATGAAGCCGACCTGTATCGAGGACATCGTGGCGCTCGTCGCACTCTACCGTCCCGGCCCGATGGAAAACATCCCGACCTATTGCGAGGTCAAGAACGGCCAGCGCGAGATCGAGAGCGTTCACCCGCTGATCGACCATATCCTCGAGGAAACGCAGGGCATCATCGTCTATCAGGAACAGGTGATGCAGATCGCGCAAGAGATGGCGGGCTACAGCCTTGGCGGCGCCGACCTGCTGCGCCGCGCGATGGGCAAGAAGATCAAGGAGGCGATGGACGCCGAGCGCCCGAAGTTCGAGACCGGCGCGGCCGAGAAGGGCGTGGACAAGAAGAAGGCGAGCGAGGTGTTCGACCTTCTGGAGAAGTTCGCCAACTACGGCTTCAACAAGTCCCACGCGGCCGCCTATGCTGTGGTGAGTTACCAGACCGCGTGGCTCAAGGCGAACCACCCGGTCGAGTTCATGGCGGGCGTCATGAACTGCGATATCCACCTGACCGACAAGCTGGGCGTCTATGCCGAAGAGGTGCGCCGGGGGCTGGGCATCGAGATTGTGCCGCCCTGCGTGAACCGGTCCGACGCGATGTTCAGCGTGTCCGAGGGGCGGGTGGTTTACGGCCTCGGCGCATTGAAGAACGTGGGCGTCGAGGCGATGAAGCTGATCGTCGAGGCGCGCAAGGTGGACGGGCGTGAAAAGCCATACGTCAACCTCTATGACGTGGCGCGGCGCGTGGACCTCAAGCGCGTGGGCAAGCGTCCGATGGAAATGCTGGCGCGGGCCGGCGCCTTCGACGCGCTCGACGCGAACCGGCGGCGGGTGTTCGAAAGCCTCGACGCGCTGGTGAGTTACTCCGGCGCGATCCACGAACAACGCGCAAGCGCGCAGGTGTCGCTCTTCGGCGAGGCGGGCGACGACCTGCCGGAACCGCGGCTGTCGAACGTGCCCGACTGGCTGCCCAACGAGCGGCTGACCGAGGAGCACAAGGCGATCGGCTTCTACCTCTCCGGCCATCCGCTTGACGATTACATGGCCGGGCTGAAGCGCAAGCAGGTGGTGACGCTGGAAGAGCTGACGAAAAAGGCCGAGCGCGCGCCCTGCGTGGCCAAGCTCGCAGGGGCCGTGTCGTCGAAGCAGGAGCGCAAGTCGGCCCGGGGCAATCGTTTCGCCTTCGTCGGCCTGTCGGACCCCACCGGGCTTTACGAGGTGACGGTGTTTTCAGACACGTTGGAAGCCTGCCGCGAATACCTCGAAGTCGGGCAGAACGTGGTCGTCACGGTCGAGGCGAACATGGAATCGGAGCAGTTGAAGCTGCTCGCGCGGTCCGTCGCGCCGGTCGATACCATCGTGGCGGACGCGGGGGGCATGGCGCTCAAGGTCTATGTCTCGAGCCCCGGCGTGGTGGCAACGGTGGCGGACCTGCTGGAGACCGCGCGTGAGCAGGCCAAGGGGGCCCGGCCCGGTCCCGTGAGTTTCTGCCTGATGGACCCGGCGCTGCCGGGTGAGGTGGAGATGGACCTTGGCACTGAGTACCCGCTTAACCCGCAGATCAAGGGCGCTTTGAAGTCGCTCTCGGGCGTCGTGGACGTCGAGGACGTCTGAGTTTTCAGGCGGTGCGGGCGTGCCGCCCGCGCTTGGCGAGCCATGCCCCGGCTGTGCCGGGACATGGCGGGAAGGG
>NZ_DGCP01000009.1:705483-973664 GCF_002384975.1 Maritimibacter sp. UBA3975 | reverse complement strand
ACCCCCGAGGTTTCCTGAAACGAAGAAGCGGGAGCCGGGCGGTGTCTAGCCCTCGATGCTTTCGGCAGAGGCCATACCGGGGGCTTTCGATTCGCCGCCGAGTTCGTCGCGCACCTGCTTTTCGATTTCCGCTCCGACCTCCTCGTCGATGTTCTTCCAGTAGTCGAAGGCGCGCTGGAGGACCTTTTCGCTTACGCCGTCGAGGAGGTGGCCTGTGACGTTTGTGACGAGGCGCTCGCGCGCCGCGTCGTCCATGACGTCGCGCACCAGCGCATGGGCCTGCGACCAGTCGTCGTCATCCTCGCGCAGCGTGTATGCGGACCGCATCAGGTCACCATCGGCGTGCCAGAGCCCGGCCTCCGGCACGTCGGATTGCGCGGCAGGGCCGCCATAGGAGTTGGGCGCATAGACCGGGTCGGTGACCGGGACCGTGCGTCCGTGGCCGTCCTTGGTGTAGCTGTGCGTTTCGACCTTCGGGGCGTTCACCGGGATTTCCTTGTAGTTCACGCCGAGCCGGGCCCGGTGGGCGTCGGCATAAGAGAAGCCGCGCGCCATCAGCATCTTGTCCGGCGACAGCCCGATCCCCGGCACCATGTTGTTGGGCTCGAACGCTGCCTGTTCGATCTGGGTGTGAAAGTCGGTCGGGTTGCGATCGAGCGTCATTTTCCCGACTTCGATCAGCGGGTAGTCCGCGTGCGGCCAGACCTTCGTCAGGTCGAAGGGGTTGATGTGGTAGGTCTTGGCATCCTCGTAAGGCATCACCTGAAGTTTCAGGGTCCAGCTCGGGTGGTCGCCCCCGGCGATGGCGCCGAAGAGGTCGCGGCGGTGGTAGTCGCCGTCGGCGCCCGCAAGCCGGTCGGCCTCATCCTGGCTGAGATAGGCGTTCCCGTCGCCCTGAACGGTGTGAAAGTGGAACTTGACCCAGAACCGTTCGCCCGCGGCATTGACCATCGAATAGGTGTGGCTCGAGTAGCCGTTCATCTCGCGCCAGCTGCGCGGGATGCCGCGGTCGCCCATGAGATAGGCGACCTGATGCGCGCTTTCGGGCGACAGGGTCCAGAAGTCCCACTGCATGTCGTGGTCGCGCATGTCGTTGTCGGCGCGTCGTTTCTGGCTGCGGATGAACTGCTGGAACTTCATCGGGTCGCGGACGAAGAAGACGGGCGTGTTGTTGCCCACCATGTCGAAGTTGCCGTCCTCGGTGTAGAGCTTGACCGAGAAGCCGCGCGGGTCGCGCCATGTGTCGGGGCTGCCACGCTCGCCCGCGACGGTGGAGAAGCGGACCACGAGGTCGGTCTTCGCGCCCGGCTGGAACACCTTGGCATGGGTGTATTTGGAAATGTCTCCGGTCACTTCGAAATGCCCGAAAGCGCCGCCGCCCTTGGCGTGGGGTTGGCGCTCGGGGATGCGCTCCCGGTTGAAGTTGGCCATCTGTTCGATGAGGTAGTGATCGTTCAGCACGATCGGACCATCGGGGCCCACGGTGAGGGAGTGTTCGTCACTTTGAACCGGGATGCCTGCATCGGTGGTGGTGGGGGGCGACTTTTTGCCGTTGGACATGGGAATTCCTCCGTCTTGCCTTGGCAGACGGAACGAGCCTGCGGGGCGGAAGGTTCCTGTCGGTCTCGCGGCCGTGGGGCCGGCGCGGTCGCGTGTGTCTTGCGCGGGCCCGGACGATGTGGTCAGGGCGGGGCATCCGCGTTATCCCTTTTTGTATCTGAACCAATCCGGTCGCTCCGCCGTTACCGGTGGGTAACGAAGGGAAAGCGCGTGCCAGTGCATGACCACTTGAGCAGGTCCAAGAGACCGGACGGCCATGAGCTCGGCCGACAGGAAGAACAGGAAGAAATCAAGGAAGCGAGCAAGCTCTCGCCCGTCACGATCTACGAGGTGATCCGCCTCGACGGGGAAGAGGAACTCAGCCGCAACAAGCTCTCGCTCATGTGGTCGGGGATTTCCGCGGGTCTGCTCATGAGCCTGTCCGTACTGGGCGAGGCGATTTTCCGCACCTACCTGCCCGAGAGCCCTGCAAGTTACCTGATCGAGAACCTCGGGTACTCGCTGGGGTTTCTTGTCGTGATCGTGGGGCGGATGCAGCTTTTCACCGAGAACACGATGACGACCGTCCTGCCGGTGCTGGACCGGCCCGGCTGGCGGGTGCTCGGCCAGACGGCGACGCTTTGGAGTATCGTGCTCGTCGCCAACGTCATCGGGGCTTTCGTCGTGGCGTGGTTCATCGCCTACAGCGGTGCGATCGACGACCGGTTTATGGGCGCGCTCATGCACCTGTCACGTCACGCGGTTGAAAACCCCGCGGCGCTGGGCTTTGCCAAGGGCATCCCGGCAGGCGTGCTGGTGGCGGGCATCGTGTGGATGTTGCCGCAGGCGAAGGACGCCTCCGTAATGATCATCATCATCTTCACATGGCTCATCGCGGCGGGCGATTTCACCCATATCATCGCCGGGTCGGTGGAGATGGCGCTCCTGCTGGTCACCGGCAACCTTGCGGTTCAGCCCGCCGTTTTCTCGTTCTTCCTGCCTGTTCTGGCGGGCAACGTGATCGGTGGTACCGCCATCTTCACCATGCTGATTTACGGCCAGACCCGACGCGACCGTGAGCACTAGCGTCTACCAGTGCGGGGGCTTCTGATCGGCAAGCGGCACGGTGCCGCCCGCCTCCAGCTCCTGCTCGGCAGAGCGCTCCATGAGCAGGTGGAGCCGGCGCGTCACGGTGTCGAGCGTCCGGTCCTGCCTGGCAATGACCTCGGACAGCTCGTCGACGGTCCGGGTGAGGTAGGCCACCTGTTCTTCGAGATCGGTGATGCGGTCGGTCATGTCCATCTCCCTTTGATCGGTGTCATAGCGAGAGACGCGCAGAAGCGCGACACTTTCCCGTGGCACAGGAGGTAGAGATGAGACGTGTGTTTGCAACCGTCGCAGCGATGCTGATCGCGGGGACGGCCACCGCCTATGACGGCGAGGTCTATGTGACCTGCCACCTCGATCCGAACGGCGACAACTGGCTCGCGCTGAAGGCCGCGCCCGATATCGGAGCGCAAAGGCTCGCCCGACTCGGTCCGGGCACGTTCCTTCTGACCCACGAGCCTGAGGCCGTCGGCGTGTGGCGCGAGGTCTCGGTCATCGACACGCCGGATGCGTTCTGGCCCGACGCCGGTCCTTCGGGCTGGGTTCATACCGACTATATCTGCTACGTCGACATGACGATGCGCTGACCCTCGCTTGCCCCGTGGCCGGAACCGGGATATTCCGCCCGCGAACAAGCACGGGACCGAACATGGCCAAGCAGAAGAAACAGCCCAGACCCAAGGCCGAGACGCCCAAGGGTTTTCGCGACTATTTCGGTGCGGATGTCGAGGAGCGTCGCCAGATGCTCGACGCCATCGCGGGCGTGTATCATCGCTATGGGTTCGACGCGTTGGAGTCCTCGGGCGTGGAGACCGTCGAGGCGCTGGGCAAGTTCCTGCCCGACGTGGACCGCCCGAACGAGGGTGTGTTCGCCTGGCAGGACGAGGACGACACCTGGATGGCGCTGCGCTATGACCTGACCGCGCCTTTGGCCCGTGTTTATGCGCAGCATCGAAACGACCTGCCGACGCCCTATCGCCGCTACGCGATGGGGCCGGTCTGGCGCAATGAAAAGCCGGGGCCGGGGCGCTATCGGCAGTTCTATCAATGCGACGCGGATACGGTGGGCACGGCCAGCATGGCGGCGGATGCCGAGATCTGCGCAATGCTGTCGGACGCGCTCGAAGTGGTCGGCATACCGCGCGGCGACTACGTTGTGCGGATCAACAATCGCAAGGTGCTGAACGGGGTGCTTGAGTCGATCGGCCTTAGCGAGGATTTGCTCTTAAACCCTAGGGATATGTCTGTCAGCGAAGCTGCTGAAGCGCTTTATTCCGAGATGGTTCGAAAAAATATCGAGAAGATCTCGCGTGAGGATGTCCTACGGCAAGTCGACAAGTTCGACAAAGCCGGAGAGGCTGGCGTCCGTGAATTGTTGACCGACGGGCGGCAAGACGCATCTGGAGCATTTATTGACGGGGTTGGTCTAACCGTGGAAGCCGCGGATCGGATCATCCAGTTCCTCACCTCCAAGGGCGACACCACTGCGGCGACGCTCGACAACCTTGCCGCCGCCGTGGGCGACAGCCTTAGCGGACAGGAGGGCGTGAACGAACTGCGCCAGATCGCCAACCTGCTCGCCGCCCAAGGCTACGGCCCCGAACGCATTGTTATTGACCCTTCGGTCGTGCGCGGCCTCGGCTACTACACCGGCCCGGTCTTCGAAGCCGAGCTCACCTTCGAAATCCTCGACGACAAGGGCCGCCCGCGCCAGTTTGGCTCCGTCGCCGGCGGAGGCCGCTACGACGACCTCGTCGCGCGCTTCACCGGCCAGACCGTGCCGGCCGTTGGTGTCTCGATCGGTGTCGACCGCCTGCTGGCAGCACTTCGCGAAAAGGGCCGGATGGGCGGCATCGCCCAAGGTCCCGTCGTCGTCACCGTCATGGACCGCGACCGCATGGCCGACTACCAGTCGATGGTGGCGGAACTGCGCAACGCGGGCATCCGGGCCGAGGTCTATCTGGGCAACCCCAAGAACTTCGGGAACCAGATGAAATACGCCGACCGTCGCGGGTCGCCCATCGCCGTCATTGAGGGCGGCGACGAAAAGGAAAAGGGCGTCGTCCAACTCAAGGACCTGATCCTCGGGGCCAAGATCGCCGAGAGCGCGACCTTGGAAGAGTGGAAGGACCGCCCCTCGCAAATCGAAGTTTCGCGGGCGGATCTCGTCGCCGAGGTTCGAAAAATGCTGGACGATCAGAATGCCTGAAACCCTGCCAAAGGCTGCGGTCCGGGCCGAGGCGGCGCGCCTGCTCGCCGTGTTCGAAGGCCACGGCGCCCGGACGGTCGAGACTCCCGTCCTGCAACCGGCCGAAACGCTCCTCGACCTCTATGGCGAGGATATCCGAGCCCGCGCCTACGTCACATCCGACCCGATGATGGGCGAGGCGATGCTGCGCCCCGACTTCACAGTACCCGTGGTGCAGGCCCACATGGCCGAGGGCGCCGAACCCGCCCGTTACACCTATGCGGGCGAGGTCTTTCGCAAGCAGGAGGACGACCCGGAGCGCGCGCCGGAATACATGCAGGTGGGCTACGAGGTGTTCGACCGCACCGATCCCGCCGCGTCCGACGCCGAGGTCTTCGCGATCTTCTCCGATATTCTCGCCCCCCACGGCCTGCGTGCCGCGACGGGCGACCTCGGACTGCTGCTCGCCGCCGTGCGCGGGCTGACCACGACCGAGCGGCGGCGCAACGCGCTCCTGCGCCACCTCTGGCGGCCGCGCCGGTTTCGTACCCTGCTCGACCGGTTCGCAGGCCGCGCGCCCAACCCGGAGGGCCGTAACGCGCTCGCCGATGGCGACCCCTTCGCGGGGCTCGACGCGCCCGACATCGGCCTTCGCGCGCGCGCCGAGGTCGAGGACCGGATCGCCGCGTTGCGCGAAGACATGGCCACGCCCCCGATCCCCGAAGGCGAAGTGGCGCTCCTGAACGATCTGATGTCCCTGCGTGAAACGCTCACCAACGTCGCCGAGAACCTGCGTGACCTCGCCGTCGACATGCCGTCCATCGGGGCCGCGGTCGACCGGTTCTGTGCCCGCACGGACGCGCTCGCCGCGCGGGGTGTGGACATCGAAAACCTCGACTTCGAAGGCTCCTTCGGGCGCACGACGCTGGAATATTACGACGGTTTCGTCTTCGGCTTCTACGCCGCCGCGCGCCCCGACCTGCCCCCCGTGGCAACCGGCGGGCGCTACGACGCGCTCACCCGGCAACTGGGCCGGGGGCGCGAGATTCCGGCGGTGGGCGGCGTGATCCGCCCCGAACTGCTCTTGGCGGCAGGAGGCGGCGCATGACGATCAAGCTCGGTGTGCCCTCCAAGGGCCGGCTCATGGAAAAGACCTTCGACTGGTTCGCCGAGCGCGGCATCACGCTCTCGCGCACCGGATCGGACCGCGAATACGCGGGCGCCGTGACCGGGATCGACGGTGTCGAGCTCGTGCTCTTGTCGGCGGGAGAGATCCCGCGCGAGCTCGCGACGGGGCGCATCCACCTCGGCGTGACCGGATCCGACCTCGTGCGCGAAAAGCTCGGGATGTGGGAGGAGAAGGTGCGCGAGCTTGCCCAGATGGGCTTCGGCCATGCCGACCTCGTGATCGCCGTTCCGCGTGCCTGGGTCGACGTCACCACGCTCGACGACCTCGACGCGGTCGCGGCGGCCTTTCGCCGCCACCACGGCTTCCGCCTGCGCATCGCAACCAAGTATCACCGCCTGATCCGCGACTACCTGCGCGACAACGGCGTGGCCGACTACCAACTCGTCGACAGCCAGGGCGCGACCGAAGGCACGGTGAAAAACGAAACCGCGGAAGCCATCGCAGACATCACCTCCACGGGCGAAACGCTGCGCGCGAACCACCTCAAGGTGCTGTCGGGCGGCCCCGTCCACCGGTCGCAGGCCACGCTGTTCAAAAGTCGGCAGGCCCCGTGGGACAAGGCCGAGCGCGAAACGCTCACTGCCTTGATCGCGCGCCTCGATATCGGCGACTGATCTTCTTCGGTCCTCAAATACCTCGGGGGTGCGGGGGCAGCGCCCCCGCCTCTGCCTTCGCAACCCTCCAATCCGACGGCGCTGTGCGCCCGCACCGCGACGCACGGGGCGCAGCCCGGTGCGGCGCAAAACCTGCGCGGGCGTCAGCCCGCACCGATAGATAACGCCTCCCCACTGGCAGCGGCGGGGCCTGCCCCCTATGTTTGGCCAAACGAAAGGGATTGCGGTTGATTTTCAACGATATCGCGGATGGCATCGTCCGGCAGGTCGAAGCTGTCGGAAACGGCGTGAACGAGGCGCTGTTCGAGCCGGTGATCCGGCTCGGCGTCACGGGTCTGAGCCGGGCTGGCAAGACCGTGTTCATCACCTCGCTGGTCGCCAACCTGATGAACCGTGAGCGGATGCCGGGCTTCCTCCCCGCCGCAGACGGGCGCATCCTCACCGCCTTTCTCCAGCCGCAGCCCGACGACCACGTCCCGCGGTTCGACTATGAATCCCACCTCTCGGCCATGACGGGCCCCGCGCCTGCCTGGCCCGAGTCTACGCGGGCGGTGAGCGAGCTTCGCCTGTCGTTCCGGGTCAAGCCGGGCGGGCTGCTTTCGGGCCTGCGTGCGCCGCGCACGGTGCATCTCGACATCGTGGACTATCCCGGTGAGTGGCTACTCGACCTCGGGCTGCTCGACCTCGATTATTCGAGCTGGTCGCAGGATGCGCTGAAGCGGGCGGAGCCGCGCAAGATGGGGGGCGATTTCCTCGCCGCTGTCCATGCCGCCGATCCCACGGCGGGATATGACGAGGCGGGCGCGCGCACGCTTGCCGACAGTTTCACCACCTACCTGCGCGCGGCCCGCGAGGCCGGGTTCTCCGACTGCACGCCGGGGCGCTTCCTGCTGCCCGGCGAGATGGAGGGCTCGCCCGCGCTCACCTTCGCGCCGTTGCCCACCCCCGACCGCGCCCCGCGCGGCTCGCTCCATCGCGAATTCGAGCGGCGGTTCGAAGCCTACAAGTCGCGCGTCGTCAAACCCTTTTTCCGCGATCACTTCGCCCGGATCGACCGGCAGGTGGTGCTGGTCGACGTGCTGGGCGCGATCCATTCCGGCCCCGCCGCGCTCGAGGATCTGCGCCGCGCGATGGCCGAAATTCTTTCGGCCTTTCGCCCCGGTCGCAACGCCTGGCTCACATCGCTGTTCGTCGGACGCCGGGTGGAGAAGATCCTATTCGCCGCGACCAAGGCCGACCACCTGCACCATAGCCAGCACCCGCAGCTCACCGCGATCATGTCCGCCCTCATGCGCGAGGCCAAGGATCGCGCCGACTTCGCCGGGGCTGACACGGCGGCCATGTCCGTCGCCAGTTTGCGCACCACGACCGAAGAAACACTGGATCACGGGGGCGAAAAGCTCGACTGCGTGCGCGGGACGCTCCTCGACACCGGCAAACGCGCGGCTTTCTACCCCGGTGCGCTGCCCGAAGACCCCGCACGTCTCCTGAAACCCGCGCGGGACAGGGCCGGAAGCTGGCTCGACGCGGACTATTCGATCATGCGCTTCGCCCCGGCTGAAATCACGCTCGCCCCGAACGAAGGGCCGCCGCACATCCGGCTCGACCGTGCGGCCGAGTTCCTGATCGGGGATCGGCTGTGAACGCTGTTCGGATCACCCGGGCGCGGGTCTGGGACGCGCCGGCCCTGTCGCGCATCCTGTGGGAGTTCGGGGACGAAAGCCCGTGGCTTCCGCGCGCCCGAACCCGGCGCGAGGATATGCGCACCCTGCGCGGCCTCATCGCGCGCGGCTGGGTCCGCGTGGCCCGGCGTGGGCCAAAGGTCGTGGGCTTCATCGCGGTCGGGGAGGGGGAGGTGCATGGCCTCTACCTCACGACCGGGGCGCGGGGGCAAGGCGTGGGCCGTGCCCTCATCGCCCGCGCCCAATCCGACAGCGCACGCCTTGGCCTGTGGGCCCATGCCGCCAACCACCCGGCGCGCCGGTTCTATGCCGCCACGGGCTTCCGCCCGGTGGCCGTTGGCGCCAACAATGACGAGCGGCTGACCGAAGTGCGTTATGAATGGGAGAAGGCGGTATGACCAAGGGCCCCGTGCTGATCGACCTCGAGGGCGATAGGCCGCCGAAGGAAACTCCGGCCTCGGCCCCCCCTGTGCCCGAGCCGGAACCCGCGCTTCCCGAGCCACGGGCGATGGAAATGGCCGCGCGCATTGCCGCGCGAAAACCCTCGCGGCTGTCACGGTGGTTCTGGTCGCTGGCCCTGTCCATCGTCGGGTTCGCTGTTTCGGTGGCCGCGTGGGATTTCGTGACCCGCCTGCTCGAGCGCAACCCGGTGCTTGGCCTGATTGCCACCGTGCTCGTTGTGGCCTTCGTCGTTGTGCTCCTGATCCTCGCCATCCGCGAACTGGCGGCCTTCGCGCGACTGCGGCGTGTGGATGACATCCATGCCGCCGCCGAAGCCGCGATCACGCATACGGATCTGGCCGAGGCCAAGACGGTCGTGGGCCAGCTGCGCAAGCTTTTCCGGGGGCGCGAAGAACTGCGCTGGGGCTTTGACCGGCTGGCTGAGCGCGAGGGCGACGTGTTCGATGCCGATGGCCTGTTGCACCTCGCCGAAACCGAGCTTCTGGTGCCGCTCGACGCCGCCGCCCGGCGCGAGATCGAGGCAGCCGCCCGGCAGGTGGCCACGGTCACGGCCATTGTGCCGCTGGCTCTGGCCGACGTGGTGACGGCGCTCACCTCCAACATCCGCATGATCCGCCGGATCGCCGAGATTTATGGCGGTCGGGCCGGTGCGTTGGGAGCGTGGCGCCTAACCCGCGCGGTGATGACGCATCTCGTGGCGACCGGCGCCGTGGCGGTGGGCGATGACCTTATCGGCTCGGTTGCCGGCGGCACGGCGCTTTCGCGCATCTCGCGCCGCTTCGGCGAGGGCGTCGTCAACGGTGCGCTGACCGCCCGCGTGGGCGTCGCTGCTATGGAGGTCTGCCGCCCGCTGCCCTTCATGCGGGCGAAAAAACCCTCGGTCACGAGCCTGGTGCAGCGGGCGCTCACGGGATTGTTCGGCTCGAAGGGCAGCTGATCCGCCCGCGCAACGTGCCTTGTCGCGCCCATACGGCCACGCTATACCCGCGCCCATGATGCATTGGGCGATCATCATTCGAATTACGAACCCGGCTCTCTGATACGAGACGCCGGGACAAGGCGTATGGACCCCGCGCCGCCCTTCCCCTACACACCACGCGACCAGAATTCGAAGGACACATGACATGTGCGCCGACACGCCTGACTACAAAGACACCCTGAACCTTCCCGAAACCGATTTCCCCATGCGCGCGGGACTGCCCAAGCGCGAGCCGGAATGGCTGGCCCGGTGGGAGAAGATCGGGGTCTACGACCGCCTGCGCGAAACCGCCGGGGACCGCCCGCCGTTCACGCTGCACGACGGCCCGCCCTATGCCAACGGCCACCTTCACATCGGTCACGCGCTGAACAAGACGCTCAAGGACATGGTGGTGCGCTCGCATCAGATGATGGGCCACGATGCGCGCTATGTGCCCGGGTGGGACTGCCACGGCCTGCCGATCGAATGGAAGATCGAGGAACGGTATCGCGCCAAGGGGCTCGACAAGGACGAGGTGCCGGTCGTCGATTTCCGCCGCGAATGCCGGGCCTTCGCCGACGAGTGGGTCGACGTCCAGCGCGAGGAGTTCAAGCGGATCGGCGTGACCGGCAAGTGGGACGCGCCCTATCTCACGATGGATTACCACGCCGAGGCGGTGATCGCGGACGAGTTCATGAAGTTTCTCATGAACGGCACGCTCTATCAGGGCTCCAAGCCCGTCATGTGGTCGCCGATCGAGAAGACCGCGCTGGCCGAGGCCGAGGTCGAGTATCACGACAAGGAAAGCTTCACGATCTGGGTGAAGTTCAAGGTGACCGACTTCACCTCGCCCGAAGAGGACCGCTCGTCGGAGGAGGAAAGCTCCGACATGCGCAAGGCCGTGGCGCAGACCGTGGCCGAGACGCGTGAGAAATTCGTGGGCGCGAGCGTCGTGATCTGGACGACGACGCCCTGGACCATCCCCTCGAACAAGGCGGTCGTCTTCGGCGCGGACTATGCCTATGGGCTTTACGAAGTGACCGAGACGCCGGGTGAATGCTGGGCCGAGGTGGGCGAACGTTTCATCCTCGCCGACAAACTCGCGGCGCAGACCTTCGCGAGGGCGCGGCTCGAGGAAGGCCAGTGGAAACGCGTCTGCGACGTCACCTCTCACCAGCTTGCCGCGATGACGCTGGCCCACCCGCTCGCGGGCGCCGAAGGGTCCGAAGGCGAATGGGACGACCCGCGCGACTTCCGTGCCGCCGATTTCGTGACGGACGAGGAGGGGACGGGCTTCGTCCACTGCGCGCCGTCGCACGGGATGGAGGAATATGAGCTCTACCGCGACCTCGGAATGCTCAAAGAGGTCATCACCTACAACGTGATGGATGACGGCGGCTTCCGCGCGGACCTGCCGTTCTTCGGCGGGACCTATATCCTCAGCCGCAAGGGCGGCGAGGGCAACGCGAACAAGGCGGTGATCGACAAGCTGGTGGAGGTCGGCGGCCTCCTCGCCCGTGGCAAGATCAAGCACAGCTACCCGCATTCGTGGCGCTCCAAGGCGCCGATCATCTATCGCAACACGCCGCAATGGTTCGCGGGGATCGACATCACGCTCGACGACGGAATGGGCGAATACGGCGATACGATCCGTAAACGCGCCCTGACCTCGATCGACAAGCTGGTGAAGTGGTGGCCGCAGAGCGGGCGCAACCGGCTGTATTCCATGGTCGAATCCCGCCCTGACTGGGTGCTGAGCCGCCAGCGCGCCTGGGGCGTGCCGCTCACCTGCTTCACGAAGAAGGGCGCGCTGCCGACCGACGACGACTACCTCCTGCGCGACGCGACCGTGAACGCGCGCATCGTCGCGGCTTTCGACGCGAACGGCGCGGACGTGTGGTACGAGGACGGTTTCAAGGAGAAGATGCTCGACGGCATCGCGAACCCTGACGACTACGAGCAGGTGTTCGACGTGCTCGACGTGTGGTTCGATTCCGGCTCCACCCACGCCTTCGTGCTGCGTGACCGCGCGGACGGGACGGATGACGGAATCGCCGACGTTTACCTTGAAGGCACCGATCAGCACCGCGGCTGGTTCCATTCCTCGCTCCTGCAAGGGTCGGGCACGCTGGGCCGTGCGCCTTATCGCAACGTGGTGACGGCGGGCTTCACGCTGGACGAGAAGGGCATGAAGATGTCCAAATCGCTCGGAAATACCATCGTGCCCGAGACGGTCATCAAACAATACGGCGCGGACATCCTGCGGCTTTGGGTGGCGCAGACGGATTACACGGTCGATCAGCGGATCGGGCCGGAAATCCTCAAGGGCGTAGCCGACAGCTACCGCCGCTTGCGCAATACGATGCGTTTCATCCTCGGTAATCTGTCAGGCTTCGAGGAGAGCGAGCGGGTGGACCCGGCGGACATGCCGGAACTGGAGCGCTGGGTGCTGCACCGGCTTGCCGAACTGGATGCGCAGGTGCGCGAAGGCTATCGGACCTTCGACTTCCAGGACGTGTTTCAGAAGGTCTTCACCTTCGCGACCGTGGACCTCTCGTCGGTCTACTTCGACATCCGCAAGGACGCGCTTTACTGCGATGCCGACGACAGCCTGCGCCGCCGCGCCGCGCGCACGGTGCTGGACCTGTTGTTCCACCGCCTGACCACATGGCTCGCCCCGATCCTCGTCTTCACGATGGAGGAGGTGTGGCTGGAACGGTTCCCGGGCGACGACAGCTCGATCCACCTCGTCGATATGCCCCAGACTCCGGAGGACTGGCGCGATGCCGGGCTTGCCGACAAGTGGGCGGGCATCCGGCGTGTCCGCCGCGTGGTGACGGCGGCGTTGGAAATCCAGCGGCGCGACAAGGTGATCGGCGCCTCGCTCGAAGCGGCGCCAGTGGTCCATATCGAGGATGCCGGGCTTGCAGCCATGCTGGGCACGGTGGATTTCGCGGATCTCTGCATCTGCTCGGACATCTCGGTCACGACCGACCCGGCGCCTGCGGAGGCGTTCCGCCTGCCCGAGGTCGAAGGTGTCGCCGTGGTGTTCGAAACGGCGGACGGCGAGAAATGCCATCGCTGCTGGAAGATCCTGCCGGACGTCGGCACCCATGCGCACGCAGGCGTCTGCGGACGCTGCGACGAGGCGCTGGGGTGACGACGCTCCGCGTCGAGAGCCCCGTCGGCCCGCTGTTCATCAGCGAGGAAGGCGGGGCGATCACGCGGGTGAGTTGGCGCGGAGACGGTGCGGGCGAGGAGACGGAGCTGCTTGTCGAGGCGCGCCGTCAGCTTCGGGCCTATTTCGACGGGACGCGGCAGGACTTTGACCTGCCGCTTTCTGTTTCCGGGTCGGCCTTCCAACGGCAGGTGTGCGATGCAATGGCGGCCATCCCGTTTGGCGAGACGCGCAGCTATGGCGACATCGCCGCCGAGCTTGGTGTACCTGCGCAGGCGGTCGGTCAGGCCTGCGGCGGCAATCCGATCCCGGTCATCATTCCCTGCCATCGGGTTCTTGGAGCGACCAATCTCGGCGGTTTTTCCGGAGAAGGGGGCGTGGAAACGAAGGTCGCGCTCCTGCGCCACGAAGGCGCGGCCGGGCTTCTGATCTAGGCGCTGCGCGGGCTGCCGCGCGGGGGGACGATCTGCTGCACGATCCCCGCGAACAGCAGGTAGACGCTCGTGATGACCAGCCCCCAATGCGCCCAGAGCCCCGGGGCGAAATCGAACCAGGCCGCCCAGCCTGCGAAGCCGGTCCAGGCGACTGCCACGGGCAGCGACAGGGTGCGCCAGCGCACGGTGCGGGCCGGGTGGATGAACTTGAGCGGCGTGAACATGGCGATGGCCAGCGCGATGACGAGCACCAGCGTGATCCAGAAATTCGGCGCGGTCGCGAAGAGCACGACGACCACCATGTTCCAGCAGCCCGGAAACCCGGCGAAGGAGTTGTCCTTCGTCTTCATCCGGCTGTCTGCAAAATAGACCGCCGAGGCATAGGTGATGACGATTATCGCGATCCAGCCGGTCCAGCCCGGCAGCAGCCCGGACTTGAACAGCGCATAGGCCGGGATGAAAACGTAGGTGAGATAGTCGATGATGAGGTCCATCAGGACCCCGTCGATCTGTTTCGCATATCGTTTCACGTCGTAGCGCCGCGCGAGCGGCCCGTCGATTCCGTCGACGACGAAGGCCACGACGAGCCAGACATACATCAGGCCCCATTCCTCCTGGACCGCCGCCAGCATTGCGAGCATGGCGAAGATGGCACCGGTGGCGGTGAACAGGTGGACGGCGAGAGCCTTCAAATCACGGGTCATGCCCGCCTTCTTGGACGATGCATCGGGCTATCACAAGCCCCCCGGGATCATCGCATCGCGCGCAACGTGGCGTAGAGGTCGTGGATGCCCTCGACGGTCGGCGGGATCGGCGTCTGGCTGACCGCTGGCGGCGGGGGCAGGGGCGCCGAAGCCTGCGAGTCGACCGGCACCACCCCTCGGCGTGAGGCGCCGGTTCCCGGCGGCCCGTCGCCGGTCACGCCGATCTCGTCAAGCTGTGCGCTCAGCTTCTCGACCGTGTTCTGAAAATCCCTTGCTTTCCCTTCGGCGGCGAGGGTCGCGACCGTCGAGATCGCCTTGCCGGCGAGGGCGAGGGGCGCGACGGCGCCCAATGCGGCTGGAAACATGGCTTTTCCTTTCTGGACAAGCGGTATCGCCCGCCAGATTGGCATGAAGCCCTGAAGATTCGCCTAACGGGCGCGGGGATGGGCGCGGTCGTAGACTTCCATCAGCCGCTGGGTGTCCACGGCAGTATAGGCCTGCGTCGTCGAGAGCGAGGCGTGGCCCAGCAATTCCTGTATCGCGCGCAGGTCGCCACCGGCATTGAGCAGATGGGTCGCGAAGCTGTGGCGCATCGCATGTGGCGTGGCCGTCGCGGGCAAGCCCAGTTGCAACCGCGCGCTTTCCATCGCCTTCTGCACCACGCGCGGGCCCAGGGCCTTGCCGCGTGCGCCATAAAACAGCGGTGTCTCCGCCGTGATCGGATAGGGGCAGAGGCGCACATAGCTTTCCACGGCGTCCCGCGCGGCGGGGAGCACCGGCACCACCCGCTCCTTCCCGCCCTTGCCGATGATGCGAAGCACCTCGGGCAGGGGGTGGGCTGCGCCCGTAAGGCCCAAAGCCTCGGAAATCCGCAATCCGCATCCGTACAGCAACGTCACCACGGCGGCGTCGCGCGCCCCGATCCAGCCATCGCGCGCCTGCGTGGCGGCGGTCGAGATCACGTCCTGCGCGGCGTCTGCCGACACCGGGCGCGGCAACTTCGCGGTGAACTTGGGCGCGCGGACAGAGAGAACCGTACTCGCGTCGAAATCGTCGTGGTCCGACAGCCAGCGGTAGAAGGATTTGACGGCGGACAGGGCCCGGGCGAGGGACCGCGCCGACAACCCGCCGGCCCGTTCGCTGGCCATCCACGCCCGCATGTCCGACAGCGTCACAGTGGCGAGCGCACGGCGGCCATGCGACGTGCCGTGATGTGCTGACAGGAAGGCGAGGAACCCGACGACATCCTTGCGATATGCCTCGAGCGTGTTGTGCGATGCGCCATCCAGCGCCCGCAGGTGGTCGAGCCAGCCGGACAGCGCGTCGCGCGCACCTTCGGAAATGGTGATGCCGTCGCTCATCGGGTCAGGCGTGGGTGTTTCGCGTGGCCCGGATCACCCGAGCCAGCGGCGCATGGTGCGCTCGAACACGCCACCGAAGTAGGACAGCAGGTCCGTGCCTTGCCCCGGCTTGAACTGGTGCGGATCTTCGGCGCCCATGACGAGCATCGCAGGCAGCCGTCCCTCGCCGAGGTCGAGCCGGATGATCGCTTCGGACCGGATCCAGTAGCCCGAGTCGCCGAACAGCCGCTTGTCCTGCTCCTGCACCTGCCGGAGCACCACGGCCGGGCCGCCGACATCACGGGGGCGACCGACGTAGGTATCCGAGAACCCGACCGGCGCGGTGACGAGCACATCGCCCATCTTCCGGATCGCCTCGTTCTCTTCCTCCTGCACCGTTTCCAGCACGAGCCGGAGGCAATCGACCCGCAGGATGTCTGCGATGTCGGTGCCGAGTTCGCGCAGGAACGCCTCGAAATCTTCCTGTTCAAGGATGCGCAGCGTCGCGCGGTGGATGAGGTTCATGCCCGCGAGGTTCTCGTAGGCCGCCGCGATGACCGAGCGGTGGGTGTCTTCGAGCCGGTCCAGCCGGGCCTCGAGCCGTTCCATCGCGATCCCGCGCAGGTCCACGATATTGGCCCCCATCGCGCGTTCGTTCGCCGCAATGAGCGCCCGCATCATGTCCTGATCTTCCAGGATCGCCTCGGGCTTGGTGAGGAGTTCTTCGCGCACATCGTCGCTGATCGGAGCGTTGCTCGTCATTCGCCTGTCCTACTGCCACTTGTTCGTGTTCTTGACAGCGAGTCTAGCAGGTCGCGAATCGGATTTCTGCAACTTTTTTGCGAAAAATCGGGGTATTCCGGGTCCGGTATGGCGCAAAAGTCATATCCGGACCCGGAAGTGGCGGTCTCAGAGGATCGAGATGCCGCCGGATTTGATGTCGGCGAGGAACGCGTCGAGCCCCTTGTCGGTCAGCGGATGGTTGGCCATCGCCTTGATCACGGCGGGCGGCGCGGTAATCACGTCGGCACCGATCAACGCGGCGTCCTTGATGTGGTTGACGGTCCGGATCGAGGCGGCGAGGATTTGCGTCTCGTAGCCGTAGTTGTCATAGATCGTGCGGATCTCGGAGATCAGTTCCATGCCGTCCATGTTGATGTCGTCCAGTCGCCCGATGAAGGGCGAGATGAAGGTCGCGCCCGCCTTGGCGGCGAGAAGCGCCTGGTTGGCGGAAAAGCACAGCGTCACGTTCACCATGTTGCCCTCGCCCGACAGAACCTTGCAGGCCTTGAGGCCGTCCAGTGTCAGCGGCACCTTGACGGCGATGTTGCCGGCGATCTCGGCAAGCTTGCGGCCTTCCGCGATCATCTGGTCGGCCTCGATGGCGGTGACTTCGGCAGAGACGGGACCATCGACGATCTCGCAGATCTCCTTGGTCACCTCGAGGATGTTGCGCCCCGATTTCTTGATGAGAGACGGATTGGTCGTCACCCCGTCGAGAAGCCCCAGGTCGTTGAGGTCCCGGATGGCATCGACGTCGGCGGTATCGGCAAAGAATTTCATGGCAGCGTCCCTGGCTCGGATGGTCGGAAGTGTTAGCGGTGTCATACAGGAGGTCACCCGTCGCAGAAAGCCCCCGATTTTCCCCCCGCGCATGGATGCCGGGCAGGTGGCGCATGGCTGAATTCTTTGACGAAGGGGCGCGGGTCGCGGTTCTCACGACCCAGCCGCTCGACCGGCTCCTGACCTACCGCGCGCCCGAGGGCGGCTGCTGGGAAGGCGCTTTCGTCGAGGCGCCGCTGGGCCCGCGTCGCGTGATGGGCGTGGTCTGGGGTCCGGGCGAGCAGGGGTTCGACGCCTCCAAGCTGCGCGCCCTTGTCCGCGTGCTCGACGTGCCGCCGATGCGCGCCGAAATGGCCGAGTTCCTCACCCGCGTCGGGGATTACACGCTTACACCGATGAGCTTCATGCTGCGCCTCGCCACCCGCGCGCCGGGGCTGACCAACCCGCCCTCGATGCGGAAGATCTACCGTCTGGGCCACCGCGAACCGGACCGGATGACCGAGGCGCGCGAACGGGTGCTTGAGGTGCTGGAATCGCAGGCCCAATCCGCCTTCACGCTCAAGGAACTGGCGGAGGAGGCGGGCGTCACCTCGTCTGTGGTGAAGGGTCTCGTGAAACAAGGCGCGGTGGAGGAGGAGGAAAGCCCCCGCGACCTCCCGTTCGCGCATCTCGATTACACGGCGAAAGGCAAGGACCTTACCGGCGATCAGGCAACGGCATCCGAGGCGCTGCGGGCGGGCGTGCGCTCCGGCGACTTCGGCGCGACGCTCCTGCGCGGCGTCACCGGGTCGGGGAAGACCGAGGTTTATCTCGAGGCGGTGGCGGAATGCCTGTCGCAGGGGCGGCAGGCGCTCGTCCTCCTGCCCGAAATCGCGCTGACCTCGGAGTTTCTGAAACGGGTCGAGGAGCGCTTCGGCGCAAAGCCCGCCGAATGGCACTCGGGCGTCACCATGACCGAACGGCGACGCGTCTGGCGCATGGTGGCCGAGGGCGGGGCGCAGATGGTGATCGGCGCGCGCTCGGCGCTGTATCTGCCGTTCCGTGACATCGGCCTCATCGTCGTCGACGAGGAACACGACAGTTCCTACAAGCAGGAGGACGGGGTGCTCTACTCCGCCCGCGACATGGCGGTGCTGCGCGGTTCGATCAACGGCGCGCAGGTGGTGCTCGCCTCGGCCACACCGTCGCTCGAAACATGGGCCAACGCCGAAGCCGGGAAATACAAGCGCCTCGACCTGACCAGCCGGTTCGGCGAGGCGGTCCTGCCCGAAATGCGGGCCATCGACATGCGGAACGAGAGCCTGCCCGGCAACCGCTGGATCTCACCCACGCTGGCCACGGCGGTCCGGGGCCGGATCGAGGAAGGGGAGCAGGCGCTCATCTTCCTCAACCGGCGCGGTTATGCCCCGGTCACGGTCTGCCGCGCCTGCGGTCACCAGATCGGCTGCGACCACTGCGACGCGCGGATGGTCGAGCACCGCTTCCTCAAACGGCTCGTCTGCCACCAATGCGGTGAGTCCAAACCGATGCCGGAGGCCTGCCCGACCTGTGAGGCGGTCGACAAGCTCGCGCCCGTCGGGCCGGGGGTGGAGCGCATGGCCGAAGAGGTGGCGGAAGTCTTCCCCGACGCCCGCGTGGCGGTCCTGTCGTCCGATCTCTTCGCCTCGGCCCGCGCGCTCAAGGCGCAGATCGAACTGATCGCGGCGGGCGGGGCCGACATCATCATCGGCACGCAGATCGTGGCCAAGGGTCACAACTTCCCGAAACTGACGCTGGTGGGCGTAATCGACGCGGATCTCGGCCTGCAAGGCTCGGACCTGCGCGCGGCCGAACGCACGTTCCAGCTCATCCGGCAGGTGGCCGGCCGGGCGGGGCGCGGCGACGTAGCGGGGCTCGCCCTTCTCCAGACGTTTCAGCCTGAACACCCGGTCATCCGTGCTATCCTGTCGGGCGACGAGGAGTCGTTCTGGAGATCGGAAGCGTCCGAGCGGCAGGCGGCCGGCGTGCCGCCCTATGGTCGCCTTGCCGGCGTCGTGATCTCGTCGCCCGAGATCGACCCGGCGATGTCCCTGGGCACCGCGCTCGCCCGCGCCGACGCCCCGATCCGCAAGATCGGCGGCCAGGTCTTCGGCCCCGCCCCCGCACCCATCGCCCGCATCCGCGGCCGCCACCGCGTGCGCCTGCTCGTCAAAGCCCCCAAGTCAGCGCCCCTGCAAAGCGCCCTGCGCGCTTGGCTCGCCCCGTTCGATCTCAAGGGCGACATCCGCCTCTCCGTCGATATCGACCCCCAGAGCTTCTACTGACCCCACGCTTCCAGACGGAGCGGGCTGACGCCCGCACAGGTCTTGCACGTCCCTGCCTGAGGCAGGCACGCGCGGCGGGCGCGGGCCCCTCGGTCTCGACCGAACCCAACCCACTTCTTCGGTCCAAAATACCTCGGGGGTGCGGGGGCAGCGCCCCCGCCCTGGTCGGCTTGCGCCCTGCGCAAGTCGAAACGCCTCAGGCGGGCTGCGCCATCGGCCCACGCTGATCGACGAGCAGGTCCGTGGCCATCGCCCCGATCCACATGGAAAACAGGGCGAGCCATGCGGTGGCCACGAAGATCGACCCGCCGGACACGCCTGCGCCGATCGCGCAGCCGCCCGCTAGCATCCCGCCGAAGCCCATGAGGGCGGCGCCCGTGAAGGACCGGCGCATGTTCTGCTCGTCCTCGAAACCCTGGAACCGGAACTCCCCCTTGATCCAGCTTGCAAGGAAGGCCCCGATCACGACCCCGGGGACGAGGCCGATGTCGAACTCGAGCACGGGGTTGGGTTCGAGAAAGAACATCAGCGTGTTGGCCGAGGGGCCGGTGAAGGTCGCCGAGGTGACCGTGACCGGGTCGAACGCGACCTGGCTCAACGTCGCGGTCAGCACCCAGCCGAGCGCGACCGCGAAGCCGACGCCGGAGGCGAAGACCAGCCGCGCGCCGCCGATCCGGTTGCGCCGGGCCACGACCAGCGCGAGCACCGCGAGCGCAAGGCCGAGCGCGAGGCCGAACCAGTCGGGCAGGTGCAGCGCGTGCAGCAGGTTCACGTTCGACCCGCCTTCCGTGGTCCAGAGCCGGGCCAGCCGGTCACGCAGCGGCGCGAGCCAGCCATGCAGCGACATCTGCGCGACCACGGCAAAGATCAGGCCGGAGACCACCGAGCGCAGGTTTCCCGTAGCCGCCAGCACGAGCAGGCGGCCCGAGCAGCCACGCGCGAGAACCATGCCCACACCGAACATCAGCCCGCCGATGATCGCGCCCGACCACGTCCCGGTCACCGCCATCATCCGCGCGTCCTCGGGCCGCATCAGGCCCGAAAGGGATGCGGCCTGCACCCAGGCCATCGCGGTCGAAAAGGTGAGGAGCCAGACCGCGACGGAAGCCCCCATGCGCCGACGTGCGAACTCGACCGTCGCCGCCCGCAGGCAGAAGCGCGAACGCTGGGCGGCCACGCCGAAAACGATCCCGGTCAGAAGCCCGAACAGGGCCCCCACGCGGGCCTCCCCGATCCAGTCCAGCAGCGGTACGATATCCATGACGCGTCCTCCGTTCCCTGCCTGCTAAGGGCCGAATAGCTGACGCGCCTTGACATGGATCAGAGGCATTTAATTTCCTGAATATGTGTGACTGTGCGCCCCCACGCGTGCGGATGCGCTATTGTGCGCCCGTGAACACTTCAGGCCTCTCGCCTTGGCGAATTTGGCGGCGTATGGGAGGGGATGCCGCTCCGCAAGCTCACTCTCGATGAGGCGCGCCGCCTCCCGCTCTGGCGTCAGCCGGTTGCACTGCTCGCGCTGATGGCGGCGGCAATGCCCATCGCTTTCGCGACCTGGAACGCGCTGCTCAACAATTTCGTCATCGAGGCTGCGGGCTTTACGGGGGTCGAGATCGGCTGGCTCCATTCCGTGCGCGAAGTGCCGGGGTTCCTCGCCATCGGGGTGATCGTGCTCATCATGTTCATCCGCGAGCAGGTGCTGGCCCTGGTGGCGCTGGTGATGCTGGGTGTGGCGACCGCGCTGACCGGGTGGTTTCCGTCGCTGGGAGGCATCCTCACGATCACGATGCTCTCGTCCATCGGCTTTCACTACTACGAGACGGTGAACCAGTCGCTCCAGCTCCAGTGGATCGACAGGGCGCGTGCGCCGCAGGTGCTGGGCTGGCTGATCGCCATCGGGTCGGCGGCGTCTCTCACGTCCTACGGGCTGCTCGTGGTGACGTGGAAGGCCTTCGACCTGAGCTACAACTTCGTTTACATGGCCGCCGGCGGCGTGGCCACGGCGCTCACCCTCGCGGCCTTCCTGCTGTATCCGCAGTTCGAAAGCCCCGAGCCGCAGCTCAAGACCTTCGTGCTGCGCCGCCGCTACTGGCTGTACTACGCGCTGCAAGCCATGTCGGGCGCGCGGCGCCAGATCTTCGTCGTCTTCGCGGCCTTCATGATGGTCGAGCGCTTCGGCTTCGAGGTCCACGAAGTCACTGCGCTCTTCATCATCAACTTCGTGGCCAACATGCTCTTCGCCCCACTGATGGGGAAGGCGGTCATGCGCTGGGGCGAGAGGCGGGCGCTCATCTTCGAATACGGCGGGCTGATCATCGTGTTCCTCGCCTATGGCGGGATCTATTATTTCGGCTGGGGCGTGGTGCTGGCCGGTGCGCTCTATGTCATCGACCACCTGTTCTTCTCATTGGCCTTCGCGATGAAGACCTATTTCCAGAAGATCGCCGATGTGCCTGACATCGCGCCCACGGCTGCTGTCGCCTTCACGATCAACCACATCGCGGCGGTGTTCCTCCCGGCGCTTCTGGGCTATCTCTGGGTGCAGTCGCCGGGGGCGGTCTTCGGACTGGCGGCAGGCATGGCGGCGGCGTCGCTCATGCTCGCCATGCTGATCCCGCGCCACCCGGAAAAGGGTCACGAGACCGTGTTGTCCGGCACCGCCGTCTCGCCCGCCGAATGATCCGCACCTATATCGGGTGCAAAGGAGGACCGCATGTTTTCATTCTTCAAAGACCCCGAAACGGTCACGGCCAAGGACGCGCTTCCGGGCCGTGAGACGACGATCCCGACCGCCGACGAACACGCCGTGTTCCAGCGCCCGCTGACGATGGACGTGCCCGAGGGCATGGAGGTCGCGATCTTCGCGATGGGCTGCTACTGGGGCGTCGAGCGAATTTTCTGGCAGGTGCCGGGCGTCTGGATGACGATGGTCGGCAACGCGGGCGGCCACACGCCGAACCCGACGTATGAGGAAGTCTGCACCGGCCGCACCGGCCATGCCGAAGCGGTGCGCGTGGCCTATGACCCCAAGCAGGTCAGCTACGAGGATCTACTTCGGGTGTTCTGGGAAGGTCACGACCCGACCCAGGGGATGCGCCAGGGCAACGACCGGGGGACGCAGTATCGCTCAGCGATCTACGCGACCACGCCGGAACAGCTCGAAGCCGCCAAGGCGGCGCGCGAGGCGTTCCAGCCAAAGCTTGCCAAGGCGGGCTATGGCAAGATCACGACCGAGATCGAGATGGCCGGGCCGTTCTACTGGGCCGAGGATTATCACCAGCAATACCTGCACAAGCACCCGAACGGCTACTGCGGGCTGGGCGGGACGGGCGTGAGCTGTCCCATCGGCACCGGCGTCTAAGCGCGCCGGGCGCCCGACCCCACTTACAGGATTCCGATCTCCGCGAGGGCGTTTTCCAGTTCTCGCGGCAGATCGCTGTCACCTTCCCGACCTTTGGACAGATCGCGCGGCGCGTCCTCGGGGGCGAGGTAGCGCCAGCCCTGGAACGGGCGGCGCGGGGCCGGGTTGGTGCGGACCACCTCCCTGTCGAGCACGAGGCCGCAGCGGCGGATGCCGTCCTCCCGGATCACCTCGTCCAGCCGCATGACACGCTGGCGGGCGAGGATGACGCCCTTGAACACCCAGTAGAGCGACCCGCCGTTCAGTAACTCGTCCTCACGCTTGGGCCACATGCGGGTGACATGGCGCGGCTCGTAATCCGGGTCGCCGCCCGCGCGCATCTTCTGCCACGCGGTGAGGTCTTCGACCCCTTCCGCGCCCACGCAGAGTTTCACGAGATTCACATGGCTCAACGGGCCACCCCCAAATCAAATATGTCACCGCCCCATATCTTTGGGTTCCCCTGCGTGACTCATCTAGATGTTCGGGTTATGTTAGGCCTCCCCGGCAAGCCGATTCAACCGGGGTTTGGCGCGGTAGCTCAAACGGAAGAGCCCGGGGATTCGAACTTCATGGTGTGTCACGACTCCAGAGTATGCCCCGATGGTTGCCGGTTCAAGTCCGGTCCGCGTCCCCAAAACCAGCTACCTCGATGTTTCAAGGACGTGCCATGACCCGTTTTGCCGCCCCGATTGCCGAACAGATCTGGGATATGAAATACCGGCTGAAAGAGGCCGACGGCACAGCACTCGACAAGACCATCGAGGATACCTGGACGCGGATCGCAACGGCCCTGTCCGAAAGCGAACCGGACCGGCAGGGCGAATTCTACGCGGCACTTGAGGACTTCAAATTCCTGCCCGCAGGCCGGATCACGGCGGGCGCGGGCACGGCGCGCAACGTGACGTTGTTCAACTGCTTCGTCATGGGCACGATCCCCGACAGCATGGCGGGCATCTTCGACATGCTGAAGGAGGCCGCGCTGACCATGCAGCAGGGCGGCGGGATCGGCTATGATTTCTCGACGATCCGGCCCAAGGGGGCAGGGGTCAAAGGCGTGGCCGCCGATGCCTCCGGCCCACTGAGCTTCATGGATGTGTGGGACGCGATGTGCCGCACGATCATGTCGGCGGGCAGCCGTCGCGGCGCGATGATGGCCACCATGCGCTGCGATCACCCGGATATCGAGGATTTCATCACCGCCAAATCCGACGCCGCCCGCCTGCGCATGTTCAACATGTCCGTGCTGGTGACCGACCCGTTCATGCAGGCGGTCAAGGACGGCACGCCGTGGGACCTCGTGTTCGACGGCACCACGTATCGCACGGTCGATGCCCGCGAGCTGTGGAACAAGATCATGCAGGCGACATACGATTACGCCGAGCCGGGCGTGATCTTCATCGACCGCATCAACCAGATGAACAACCTTGCGTATTGCGAGACGATCGCGGCCACCAACCCCTGTGGCGAGCAGCCGCTGCCGCCCTATGGTGCCTGTCTGCTGGGGTCGGTCAACCTCGCCCGCCTCGTCGATCAGCCGTTCGAGGATGGGGCTTCGCTCGACTACGCCGCGCTCGACGATCTCGTGGCGACCGCCGTGCGCATGATGGACAACGTGGTCGACGAATCCCGCTTTCCGCTGGAGCAACAGGCCGCCGAGGCGCGGGCCAAGCGCCGGATCGGGCTGGGGGTCACGGGCCTTGCCGACGCGCTCCTCATGCTCGGGCTGCGCTACGGATCGGACGAGGCCGCCGAACAGACCGAACGCTGGATGAAGGCCATCGCGCGGGCCGCCTACCTCGCCTCCGTGGACCTCGCGAAGGAAAAGGGGCCATTCCCGCTGTTCGATGCCGAGGCCTTCCTCGCCTCTGGATCGCTTCAGCACATGGACGACGACGTGCGCGCGGCCATCCGCGAACACGGCATCCGCAACGCGCTCCTGACGTCCATCGCGCCCACCGGGACGATCAGCCTTTACGCGGGCAACGTGTCGTCAGGGATCGAGCCGGTCTTTGCTTATGCCTACACCCGCAAGGTGCTGCAAAAGGACGGCACGCGCACCGAGGAAGAGGTGGTCGATTACGCCGTGCAGATGTGGCGCGAGAAGTTCGGGGATGCGGACCTGCCGGAGTATTTCGTGAACGCCCAGACGCTCGCCCCTCTCGATCACGTCAAGATGCAGGCGGCGGCACAGAAGTGGGTCGACAGCTCGATTTCCAAGACGATCAACTGCCCTGAGGACATCTCGTTCGAGGGGTTCAAGGACGTCTACATGCAGGCCTGGGAGACGGGCTGCAAAGGCTGCACCACCTACCGCCCGAACGATGTTACCGGGTCGGTTTTGAGTGTGACCACACCGGACGTGGTCTCTCGGCCGTTTGGAGATGCATTGAAGCAGGAGATGGCTTCGACCGGCATGTCGGTTGCTGCACTCGCCAAGAAATCAAGCGTTTCTCGAGACGTCATTAACAAGCTTCTTGCTCGAGATGGCGCTTCAACAAGTGCCGAAAACGCGCTCAAGATCGCTGCCGCTTTTGGAAAAACGTTAGAACAATTCGCGGGGAGCGAACCCGCCCCCGAAGTCATCGCCACCAACGACGACGAACCGCGTCAGCCCCACGGCGACGTTGTCTACATCACCGAGCCGCTCGACCGGCCGCAGGAGCTGGACGGTTCGACCTACAAGCTCAAGTGGCCCGACAGCGAACACGCGATCTACATCACGATCAACGACCTCGTGGTCGGCGGCCATCGTCGGCCCTTCGAGGTGTTCATCAACTCCAAGAACATGGAGCATTTCGCCTGGACCGTGGCGCTCACCCGCATGATCTCGGCGGTGTTCCGGCGCGGGGGCGACGTGACCTTCGTGGTCGAAGAACTCAAGGCCGTGTTCGACCCGCGCGGCGGCGCGTGGATGCAGGGCAAATACATCCCCTCGATCCTCGCGGCCATCGGCGGCACCATCGAAAAGCACATGATCGCCACAGGCTTCCTCGCCGGTGAAGGCATGGGGTTGAAGTCCGACCCGACGGCGGATGTCGTGAACCTCGGCACCCGCCCCGGCCCGGCCTGTCCGTCCTGCGGGCAATACACGCTTCAGATGATCGAAGGCTGCATGACATGCGCCTCCTGCGGCCACTCGAAATGCGGCTGATCTGGCCCTAAGCGTCTTCTAGATAGGCCGCCAGGGCGGCCATTTCCGCGTCGCCGTCAACGTGGGAGGGCCGCGCCCTCCCGCACCCGTTACTGTTCGAGGTAACCGCGCGAAACCGCCTCCTCCTGCAAGGCCGCGAAAACCTCGGGTGACAGGGTCATACGTTGCATCGCCGCGTCCGTCGCGTTGCAGGCCTGCATCATGGATGCAAGGTCCTGCGACGGCTGGAAGCCCTCGATTTCCTCCATGACGCCGCCGAACACCACGTCGACATAGTCGAGCGCAGGGTCCGCCTCGATCATCTCGTCCAGCCGCGCGACCATCGCCAGTTGCAGGCCAAGCTGCTCCTTTTTCGCATCGCTGTCGGCGGCGTCGTAAAGGCAGCCGGCGACGGCGCGCTCGGCCTCGTTGACGGGCGCCTCCGCATCCACGTTCCCGGCAAACGCCGGATCGACCCGGCGAAACGCCTCCTTGGTCCAGTCGAGCTGCTCTTCGTAGGACGTGACATACCGCTCGACGAACGCCTCCCGGGACATGGCGCCCACGTCGAGCGGCGTGAGGTCCTGCGCGGTCGCGACGGTGGTGACGCAGAGGGCAGCGGCGGAGATCAGGGAAACGCGGTAGGGCATGGGGTCCTTTCGGTGCGGCACTCCCTGCAAGCAGCGACGGTGCCGTGGGATTTCATGTGACGTTCGACCGGACCCTACCGGTCCCGCCACGCCCACGCAAACGGTCGGTTCGCGCCTTTTCCGGCGTTATTTCCGATCCGAACAGCCGCGCACTTGTCGCGCCGCAGGGGCCGCGCTAGGGATGCACGACCACTGACCAAGAGGGTTCCATGCGCCTGTCCCGCTATTTCCTGCCCGTTCTGAAAGAGACGCCGTCCGAGGCGCAGATCGTGAGCCACCGGCTCATGCTGCGCGCCGGGATGATCAAGCAGGCCTCCGCCGGCAACTATTCCTGGCTGCCGCTGGGATACAAGGTTCTGCGCAATATCGAGCGGATCGTGCATGAGGAGCAGCAGCGCGCGGGGCATATCCCGATCCTGATGCCGACCCTCCAGTCGGCGGACCTCTGGCGCGAATCCGGGCGCTATGACGCCTATGGGCCCGAGATGCTCAGGATGCAGGACCGGCACGGGCGCGACATGCTCTACGGCCCGACGAACGAGGAGATGGTGACTGACATCTTCCGCTCCCACGTCGGCAGCTACAAGGACCTCCCGCTGACGCTCTACCACATCCAGTGGAAGTTCCGGGATGAGATCCGTCCGCGCTTCGGCGTGATGCGGGGCCGGGAGTTCTACATGAAGGACGGCTACAACTTCGACCTCACGAAGGAAGACGCGCTGCACGCCTACAACCGCCATCTGGTGAGCTATCTGCGCACCTATGAACGCATGGGGCTTCAGGCGATCCCGATGCGCGCGGACTCGGGCCCGATCGGCGGCGACGACACGCACGAGTTCCTCGTTCTGGCCGAAACCGGCGAGTCCGAGGTGTTCTACGATTCCGAGATCACGGACCTGAAATTCGGCAACCGCGAAATCGACTACGACAGCCATGACCAGTGCCGCGCCGTGCTCGAGGAGTTCACCTCCCGCTATGCACGCACGGACGAAACCCATGACGAGGCGTTGTTCAACCAGATCCCCGAAGAGCGTCGCCGCGTGGCGCGCGGGATCGAGGTTGGGCAGATCTTCTACTTCGGCACGAAGTATTCCGAGCCGATGGGGGCGACCGTGCAGGACAAGGACGGCAACAAGGTGCCCGTCCACATGGGGTCCCACGGGATCGGGGTGAGCCGTCTGGTGGGTGCGCTGATCGAGGCGAACCACGACGACAACGGCATCATCTGGCCCGAGGGCGTGACACCGTTCCACTGCGGGATCGTCAACCTGCGTCAGGGCGACGCCGAGGCGGATGCAGCCTGCGAGGATCTTTACGCGGCCCTCACCGCCGCCGGGCTCGAGCCGCTCTATGACGACCGCGAAGAGCGGGCGGGCGGCAAATTCGCGACGATGGACCTGATCGGTCTGCCCTGGCGGATCACCGTCGGTCCGCGCGGGCTTAAAAACGGTGTGGTCGAACTGACCTCGCGCCGCACGGGTGAGAGCGAGGAACTGGCCCCGGACACCGCCGTCGCGCGGGTCAAAGAGATCTACGGGGTGTGATCCGCCGGCGCGAGGTGACCGAGCCGCAGGGGCTGTTTCACCCCTGCCGGGCCTATTCCTACGCCGCGCTCGCCTTTCTGGCCCACACCGTCGAACTGATGTCCGGTTTGCCGGGATGGCTCGCATCGCGGCAGGCGTCGGTCGCAATCACCGAAGCGCAGATTTCGCAGGCTTCCATCTGGATCGCTCTGGGCGCGATGGCCGTGTTCATGGTCGGGCGCACGGTAACCAACCGCCCCGTGCAGATCGCCGTTGCGGTCGTGACGGGTTTCGTTCTTGCCCGGGTCGTCACGCTCACCGCGCTGAGCCTTGCGACATGGAGCTATGTGCCGGGCACCGCAACGGCGCTCGCCCTAGTTCTGCCGGCGGGGCTGTGGCTCTACCGCAATCTCCCGCTGGCCGACCCGGCCCGGCTGGCGGCCGCGGGTGCAGGTGTTCTGGCCTTCGCGCCGCTCACATGGGCCGCGCTGTGGGTCGCGTCCTGAGCGGGCGACTCCCGCTGCGCCTTGACGCCCCGCCTCGCGCCCCGCAGACTCACTGAAAAAAAGGAGTAGAGCAGATGCGGGTTCTGGCCTTGGCGGGCGGACTGGCGGGGGCGGTGAGCCTGTCGCAGTTTCCCGAGTTTTCCCAGCAATACGTCCAGCGGCTTTCTGGCGCGGTGGATGAGCTGCGTGCGGTCACGGTCGTTTTCGACGGGGCGGCGAGCGCGGCGGGCCTTACCCGCGAAGAGGCGCTGCGCGAAATGCAGTCGGGCAATTCCGGGCTGGTCGCGAGCGTGGGCAGCGGGATCGGCGACCGCATCGGGCGCTATGAGCGCCTGAGCGCCGATTACGAGGCGCTGGCCCCGGTCACGCCTGTGAAACGCCTCGCGAACTTCTGGCGCTTTCGTGACCGGGAGCTTGTGGAGCGGACGTGGTCGCATTATCAACCCGCCGTGCCGGTCACGGTCGACGGGGCACTGACGGCCGGGATCGGATTCGTTGCCGGCTGGTCGATCATCGCGGGGCTTCTCGCGCTCCTCCTGCGGCCGTTTCGCCGGCGCCGCACCGCCTGAAAGGAAAGCCCATGCCCATCCAGATGCGTTTCGCGCTCGCTTCCGCCGGTCTTTTGTTCCTGATGCCGCTGCTCGCGGGCATCCTGAAGGCCAGCGTGTTCTGGTGCCTTGCGATTTACGCGATTTTCATCCTGAACGCGGCCATCGGTGCCGCGCGGGTCGGGCGTGAAGGCGGGCTCATGTCGATGCGCGGCATCCTGATCACCCAGGGCGTGCTGATTGTCGTCTTCTACCTTCTGGGCCGGTTCATCAATCTGCTCGCCATGTCCGGCGACCGGGTGGAGCTGACACCCACGCTTTATGCTGTCTTCGTGGTGATCGCGCTCGCCGCCATCGGCGCTGGGCTGGTCGCGTCCAAGAAGCCCGCGAACTCCACCGACGCCAAGGACGCCTGAGCCGGGCCGACGCCCGCCGCCCTCACAGAAAGTTCGCCCGTGGCCAATCGCACGCCCCCGTTTGCCCGTTTCGAATGGATGATCGCCTGGCGCTACCTGCGCGCGCGGCGCGCCGAGGGGGGCGTGTCCACGATGACGTGGATTTCGCTCATCGGCATCACGCTCGCCGTCGCCGCGCTCATCATCACGCTGGCGGTGCGCACCGGTTTTCGCTCGGAATTCGTCGGCACGATCCTGGGCGCCAACGCCCATGTGACCGTCTACAGCCAGGGCGAAGTCACGGCGCAGGGCAACATCGACCGCACCATCGCCGATTTCGCAGGCTGGGCCGACCGGATCGGCGCGGTCGAGGGCGTCACCCGTGCGGCCCCGCTGGTCAAAGGGCAGGTGATGGCCAACAACGTCGACCGCAACATCGGCGTCCAGATCTTCGGCATCCGGTCACAGGATTTGCGCACCATCCCCGGGATCGTGAATGACGAGACGGCGACGGGCGACATCGACGATTTCGAGGACGGGGTGGCCATCGGGCTCGGCGTCGCGCGGGAGCTGGGCCTTGGACTGGGCGACAAGATCAAGCTGATCTCGCCCAACGGGGTCAAGACCGCCTTCGGCACCAGCCCGCGCGTGAACGTCTATGACGTCACCTACATCTTCTCGGTCGGGCGTTACGACATCGACGCGACCCGCGTCTACCTGCCTTTTGCCGAGGCCCAGAGCTTTTTCAACAAGGAGGGTTCTGCGGACGAGATCGAGGTGATGGTCGAGGACCCGGAGAAGATCAACGCTTACGTCGGGCCCGCGCTTGTCGCCGCGGGGGAGGGCGCACTCGCCTGGACGTGGGAGGACAGCGCGGGGTCGTTCCTGCGTGCGCTCGAAATCGAGGACAACGTGATGTTCATCATCCTCTCCGTGCTCGTCCTCATCGCGTCGATGAACATCGTCTCGGGCCTCATCATGCTGGTCAAGAACAAGGGCCGCGACATCGGCATCCTGCGTACGATGGGGCTGACCGAAGGGTCGGTTCTGCGGGTGTTCTTCCTTTGTGGTTCCATGACCGGGCTGGTGGGCACGGCGCTGGGCGTCATCCTCGGGTGCCTGTTCGCGATCTACATCGACCCGATCTTCGGGCTCGTGAACTACCTCTCCGGCGGGGGCGTCTGGGACCCGTCGATCCGGGGCATCTACGCGCTGCCCGCCGAACTGCAACTGGGCGACGTGCTCTCTGCCGTGGGCATGTCGCTGGGCCTGAGCTTCATCGTGACCATCTTCCCGGCCCGGCGCGCGGCCCGGATGAACCCGGTGGAGGCGTTGCGTTATGAGTGAGGTGCTGAAACTCGAAAAGATCGAAAAGGTCTATAACCGGGGCGAACCGGGCGAGGTTTCGGTGCTGAAAGGTGCGGAAATTGCAATCGAGCCGGGGGAAGTGGTGGCGATGGTCGCGCCCTCCGGCGCGGGCAAGTCGACGCTCCTGCACATTGCCGGGCTGCTCGACACGCCGTCTTCGGGCCGGGTGTTCATCGGTGGCGAGGACGTGACCGAACTCGGCGACCGGCGGCGCACGGCGCTGCGCCGCTCGCGCATCGGCTTCATCTACCAGTTCCACCACCTGCTGCCGGAATTCTCGGCGGTCGAGAATATCATCCTGCCCCAGCTTGCCAACGGCGCGGGCCAGACCGAGGCGCGGGAGCGGGCGGAGATGCTGCTCGACCGCGTGGGCGTGGCGCACCGGGCCGACCACCGCCCGGCCGAGCTGTCGGGCGGCGAGCAGCAGCGCGTAGCTTTCTGCCGGGCGCTCGCCAATGCGCCGGACCTGCTTCTGGCCGACGAGCCGACCGGCAACCTCGACCCCGACACCTCGGACCGTGTGTTCGGGGCGCTGATGGAGCTGGTGCGTGACACCGGCCTTTCGGCCCTGATCGCGACCCACAACATCGCCCTGGCGAACCGGATGGACCGGGTCGTCGCGCTCGATGCCGGAGTTGTCACACTCGGCAAGTGATGCCTCACATCCCTCTTGCCGAATCGACAACAGCCCCCAATCATTGCGGCGTGTTCAGGGGGATACACTAAATGTTGAAAAAATGCTTTCGTCTTGCCGGATCCATCGCGGGTGCGGCCCTTTTCATGTCCATTGCGGTGCCTGCCAGCGCCGACGAGGTGATCTCGACGTCCAACCGGTCCACCAATCCGATGATCGTCGTGCGGGTCGATGTGTCCGAGCAGAAGATGACCGTCATCCAGGGCGGCAAGCGGCTTTACCAGTGGGACGTCTCGACGGCGCGCACGGGCAAGATCACACCGCGCGGCACGTTCCAGCCGCAGTTCTTTTCACCGCATCACCGCTCGTCGAAATACGGCGGCGCGCCGATGCCTTGGTCGGTCTTTTATGACGGCGACTACGCGATCCACGGGACCGACGCGATCAGCCGCCTCGGGGCGCCCGCGTCCGCAGGCTGCGTGCGCCTGCACCCGGACAATGCGGAGGTTCTTTATTCGATGATCTTCGAGACCGGGAAGAGCGACACCTATATCATCGTTCAGGATTGACGATGCGGTCGGGACATCGTGCGGGCTGACGCCCGCGCAGGTCTTGCGCCGTCCCGTGCTGCGCACGGGTCGTCGCGGTGGGGGAGGCGCTGCCTCCCCGTCACGCCTGTGGGCGTGACTCCCCTCCGAAGTATTTCGGGAACGAAGAAGCCGGATCAGGCCTTCTGCGTGAGCCAGACACCCATCGCCATCACCGCGATCCCTGCGGCGCGGGTGAGGCTCACGGGGGAAGCGCGGGCGCCGAAGAGGCCGTAGTGGTCGATGAGCGCCGCCGAGATGAGTTGGCCCAGCAACACGAAGAACACCGCGTTACCGACGCCGAAGCGCGGCGCGACGAAGGTGATCGACAGGACGTAGAAGGCCACGAAGAACCCTGCGAGAAGCAGGTAGCGCGGCGCTTCGCCCAGCCGTGTGAGTGCACCGGGGCCGGTCAGGAGTGCTGCGACCACCGCGATGACGAAGGCGAGGCCGAAGACGACCACGCCGGTCGCGAAGGGGTTTCCGATCCGCTGGCCGAGCGAGGCGCTGAAGGCCGCGAGGATCGGGATACCGATGCCCGCCGCGAGCATCATTGCCACATAGGCGGGGGTGCTGTTCATGGCAGGATGTAGGTTGCGGTGGCCGTGGCCACGGGTTTGTCCGCAGGCAGCGCCGTCATGGTCGCGTCGGCAAAGATGACTGCGCGCCCGGCGCGCACCACGCGGGCGCGGCAGGAGATGCGCTCGCCTGCGCCGGGGCGCAGGAACACGGTGTCGAGGTTCGTCGTCGCGACCGGCTTGAAGTCATCGAAGTGTCCGGCGACGGCAAAGACCATCGCGGTATCGGCCAGCGCCGCGAGGGCCTGACCCGAAACGATGCCGCCCACCCGCGCGATCTCATCCGTGATCGGGATGGACAGCACGGCGCCAGTCTCCCCGATCTCGTCCACGCGCATGTCGAGCGCACGGACCCAGGGGGCGAACATGTCGGCGAGGATTTTTTCTGCGTCGGCTGGTGTCATGGCCGCACAATGCGGTCACCCGGCGGGGCAATCAAGCCTCAAGCAGTGGCATCATTGCTGCACGGCCGCCCGCGTCGCTGTGGGATCGCCCCCGCGGTCCCCGCATGTCGAACCCTTGACGCTGGGCGCATTTGCCGTGCCGCGATGAACGAGGATTGTGGATGCTTCTCAATCGCCCTCCGCGGCCACGTTCGCGATGGCCTGAGCAAACGCCGCGCGCAGGGTTTCGTCGGAAAACGGTTTCTGGACGACCGGGCAGGGCGGGTAGGATTTCAGGAGTTCCGGCGCCTCGCCGTAGCCGGTCGACACCACGAAGGGCACGCCGTCGCGGGCGAGGCGTTCGGCCACGGGGACGGACTGTTCATCGCCCAGATTCACATCGAGGAGCGCGAAGTCGAACCTGTGGGTTTCGATCAGGTCGAGCGCCTCGCTGACCGAGGCGCTGATGCTGACGTCCTTCGCGCCGAAATCCTCAAGGATACCCTGCGCATCCATCGCGATGATGAGCGTGTCCTCGACGATGAGACCGCTGCCCGACAGGTGGAAACCTTCGGGCGCGACCGACTCGATGGTCGCCGTGGCGGGCGGCAGATCGTTGAGTTCGATGCGCGAGATGTGGCGCGCCGGAATCGCGAACTGCGCCTCGACCCCGCTCACGCGGTAGTCGATGGAGGCCGCGCCGCCCAGTTCGTGGGGGATCGACATTTCGATGATGGTGGAGCCGAAGCCGCGCCTTGCGGGGGCCTGAACCGGCGGGCCGCCGGATTCCTTCCAGTCGATCCCGATCCCGCCCGCGTCATCCTCGCGGATCGTGATCTCCACGCGGCCCGACTTGTCGCAGAGCGCGCCATATTTCATCGAGTTCGTTGCCATTTCGTGAACCACGAGGGCGACGTTCGTATAGGCGGTCGGCGACAGGAGAGCGTCGGGGCCGTCGATGATGACCCGGTCGGTCTTGGCCGCGGCATAGGCCTCGAACTCGCAGCGGATGAGCTCCTTCAGCGGGGCGGGTTCCCACCGGTCGCGGGTAAGCTGGTCATGGGCGCGGGCGAGCGACTGGATGCGCCCGTCGAGCCGGTTGGTGAAATCCGTGATCCCGCGCGCGTCCGATTTGGTCTGGGACACGAGCCCCTGCATCAGGTTGAGGATGTTGCGCACGCGGTGGTTCAGCTCGGAGATCAGCAACTCCTGCTGTTCCTGCGCACGCCGGCGTTCCTCGGCGGTGGCGTCTGTGACCTTGAGAAACACTTCCAGGAGCACGACGCGCAACTGATCGGCTGCGTGGCGGGCATGGTCCGACCAGGCCTCGGACCGGCCCTCGACGTCCTGTTGCCAGGTCTCGAAGCTCTTGCGCGGGGTCAGGCGGGTACCGTTCGGGCCGACCTCGGCGGGCTTGGTGGGGTCACCCGCCCAGTTCACCTTGCGCGCCACCGGTTCGCGGCACAGCACGAGGTAGTCGCGCGGGTGGCGTGAGACGGGAATGGCGAGGATGCCTGCCGTGCGGTCGGCAAAGGCCGAGGCCCCCGGAAGGACCGCGCCCAGTTCCTCGGTCGCGAAGGTTCCGGTGCCCGGCCCCCCGTCCAGCAGGCGCGCGATGTCCTCGAATTCTTCGGCGTTCGGCGTCGTCCCGTTCGCGCTGAAATTCCCGGCGTGATACAGGACTATGCCGTCATGGGGGATCACCTTGTCGATGTCCTCCGACAGCGAAAACAGGCTCTGGTCGAGCGCGAGGCCATCGGCCATATGCGCCATGATCCGGGTCTGTAGACGGGTCGTGTCTTCCTGCGCGCGCCCGCGCAGCATCGACTGGTACTGGCCCAGTTCGAAGGAAAACAGGTGGGCGAAGAGCTCCACCGCCGTGCGCCGCTCGTAGTCGATGTAGCGTGGCGAATTGTGGTGGCAGGCGAACAGCCCCCAAAGCTCGCCGTCCTTCATGATCGACACGGACATCGACGCCTCGATGCCCATATTGTGCAGGTATTCGATATGGATCGGCGACACGGCGCGCGTGACGGCCAGCGACAGGTCCACCGGCTTTCGGTCGTCGTCGAGTCCGGGGCGGATCACCGAGCCGGGGTCGTTCACATCCGCGATCAGGCGCAGGAGCGCCTTTTTGTAAAGGGCGCGCGCCTGCACGGGAATGTCGGAGGCGGGGAAGTTCAGCCCGTGATAGCGCGTCTCGCCATCCGCGCGGCTTTCGGCGATCACGCGGCCGGAATTGTCCGGCTGGAATTCATAGACCATCACGCTGTCGAACCCCGCGATGGTGCGCAGACCGTCGGCGGCGTTGCGGGCGAGGGTGCCCAGATCGTGCGTCGTGTCGATGCTGCGTATGAGGGGAAACACCTCGCTCATCACGTCGGAGGAACGCGGGCCGGCCTTGGGCTCGAACTCGAGGATGAAGTAGGTTCCGTTGTCGTGGAGCGACAGATCGAACAGCTTGCCGTTGTCGCGCAGGGCCACGCCGAAGAGCCTGAGTGCGATTTCGGAGATGTTCGAACGTGCCGCGCCTTCGCGGATGCGCTGGAGCGTCTCGGCGTCGATCAGGTCGCTCACCGGACGACCGATGATATCCGCGACGTCCAGTCCGAGGATTTCGCCAAGGTTTTCCGAGGCATGTCGCACCGTCCAGTCCGCCGACAGCGCCACGAGCGCACCGTAGGATTGCACCCGGCCAAGCAGGTGGATCGGCTCCCGGTCGCAGTTGGTCAGATCGACAGGCTCGTTCGGGTCGATGTGGTCGACGAGGCTTTCGGTCATGCCGGAACCCCGCGAAACGCAACCTCGGCGGCGCGCGCGAAAATCGCATAGCCCGCGCGGGTCTCGTCCGTCAGGATGCGTGCTTCGTCGCTGTCAGGGTCGATGGCGTCGAGCCGGGCGCAGATGGCTTGCCAGCCAGCGCGGCGGTCCTCTGCCGCGAAGAAACGGGGGAGGGTGGCTATGCCCGCATCCAGCGCCCGCTTCCGGATCACGGCGAGGCCCAGGTTGGAGCCGTAGACCAGATAGCCGACGGCGAGAGGCGACAGGCTTTGCGTCGGCACCAGCGCGGGCGGGGTCACGCCGCGCTCGGCGCAATCGGCGTCCAGCCGGTCGAGCAGCGCAGGGATCAGGCCGGCCATTTCGGGCAGCGGCGGCCCGCTGGCGGCCCGGTTCAGCGCGTCGAGCGCGCCGCGCTGGGCTGCCAGAAAGGCGGGCAGATGCGTAGCGGGGTCTTCAAGGAAAGGCGCAAAGCCGGCTTCCGATGTGTCGTGGTCGTGTCGTGTCGCGCGGCGCACGGCCTGGCGGAAGCCGCGGCCCTGTGGCTGCGACGCCGAAAGCAGTGAAGGTCGTGTCATGTCTGTTCAGATTATCCCACTCGTACTGTACCCGCTGACGAACCCCTCGTGGCCCGCAAAAGTTCCGACGCGAGTGAAGAAAGGTCTCACATCAGAAAATAATTTCCGACAGCGAAGGCGGTGGCGATGGCCGAGAGGCCGACGATGACGAGAAGCCCGTCACGCGTGACCATCGCAACGGCCAGGATGGAGACGGCAAAGCCGAGGATCGACGAGGTGAACGGGACAAGTTCGAGCACAGGCATCATCGCCCCGGCCGCAAGGCAGATCAGCTGCGGCACGATGAGCAGCGGTGGCTCCACCAGCGGACAGAGCCGTTCATGCGTGATGCGGTCGAGCCAGCGGGCGGGCGGGGTGAGCCAGTCGAGGCCCTTCGCGATCCGGTTCCTGTTGGCATGGCGCCGCATGATCCACTTCGGCAACCAGACGTGCCGGCGATGGGCGATCATCTGGAACGAGATGAGGGCGATGGACACGCCGCAGATCGTCGAGAAGAAGGGAATGCCGCTGGCCGGGGTCACCACGAGCAGGGCAGGCACCATCAAAAGCGGGCTGAAGGACGCGCGTCCGAGGGACTCGACCACATCGCGCACCGATACCTCCTCCTCACTCAAGGCACGGCGTGCCCGGTTGAGGATATTCACGATGCTCTCTGGCCGGGCATCGGAGGTGTGATGTGGTTCGGTTGTAGTCAAGGTCTGTCTCGTCGGGAGGCCAACGCCACCCGGGCCGGGTTGTTCCCTCAGGAACAGCCGCGCCGCACCGGCGTTGAGCGGTGGAAAGGAGACATATCATGTCAGAGATCAAGACGGCCAAATCCGAACCCGTCGACCTGTTCTGGGGCACCGCCGAAGACACGCGCTTCGGGATGCTCGGGTTCAAGGACGAGGACCAGCACCTTCAGCCGATGACCCATTTCGTGGATCGCGACCGGACGGCGCTGTGGTTCATGACCAGCCGCGACACCGACCTCGCCCGGACCGCCGGCGAAGGCTGGCAGACCAAGATGAGCGGTGACGGACCGGAGGTCTGGTTCACCATCGTCTCGAAGGGTCAGGACGTGCAGATCTGCGCCAAGGGCCGGCTCATCTACGACGATTCCGCCGAGATGAAAGAGGAACTCTGGAACCCCGTCGTCGGTGCCTGGTTCGAGGGCAAGGACGACCCGAACCTCGCGCTCTACCGCCTCGACCTTGAGGAAGCCGCGATCTGGGCCTCGACCGATTCCTCCTTCGCCTTCGCCTGGCAGATCGCCAAGGCGCAGCAGAAGGACAAGGAGCCGGAGGTCGGCACCCACACGGTCATCAATTTCTGAAGCGAGGGGGCGGCCCGGCTTACTGGAAAGGGTCGCCCTTTTTCGAATTGCCCCCGCCGTTCTGGGTAAACGGATCGGCGGGGGTGGTCACGGCATCGAGGTAGCTCTCGGTGCAGGCCACCACCTCCTGCATGGCGAGGTTGGTGCCCTTGAGCGAGAAATCCCCGAGTTCCGAGCCCTGATAGGTCCAGACCATGTGGATGGACCGCTGAAACTCACGCACGAAATTCCCCGCTGAATCCGAGGTGGCGGGGAAGATGTTGTACAGCCCGCGCCGGCCCTGAACCTCGGTCCCGTACATCGTGATGTCCCACGGGGCGCGGCGGTCGAAGCGCACGACGAGTTGGTAGTCGTCATCGACGACGATGGAGCTCCAGTTCTGGTTCAGCACCGCGATGCGCAGCCCGAGATCGTCGAAGGTGGTGTCCAGCCCGAAGAAGACGAAGCTGTCGTTTTCGTATTCCGCGATGGCCGCGCAGGCGCCGTATTCGGGGAAGAACTGAACGTCCCACCAGCCGACGCTTTTCCAATGGACGGTTCCCTGTGCCGCGGCCGGAGCGGCGGCGAGGGTCAGGGCTATGGCAAGGGCACGCATCTATCACTCCCGATCGAAATATCTTCCGATCAGGTTAGCAACAGATTTCCGAATCGCCAAACCCGCTGAACGGCGGGCGGACCGGTTCAGTTCAGCAGCTCGGAGACGATGCCGATCGCCTCCACCACCACCGCCGTATCGCGCATGATCCTGTACACTTCGTTATCGCGGCGCACGTAGAGCTGATCGGCGGGCAGCGTCGGCAGGCCGTAGGTCGTCGGCTGCTCTATCACGATGTAATTGTTGATGATTTGGACGTCGGGGCCATCATCCACGACCCCGGCGCGGCAGGCGTCGATCTTCTTGCAGTGGCCGGGCGGGATCTGTCCCACGCCCCAGCCGGTGCCGTTGTTGTTGCCGTTGGGCTTCGCGGCGGCCGGGGCGGCGAGGGCCGTGGCGCAGAGCGCGGCGAGCGCGGCTTTCGTGACAATATGCATCCTGTCGTCCTTTTCCTTTTCCCCTGTTTAACGCAGAGTGCAGCCCACAGGTTCAGCGGCCCTCCGCGCATGGCGGGGGATTGCCCATGAAACGGGACGGACGGGAGAAAACGATATGAGATCAATGCTTTGGCTGGCCCCTGTGGCGCTGCTCGTCGCGGGCTGCGAACTGGAGGAGACGGCGGACGGCGCCAAGTCGGGCGCGGACCTCTACGCCGATTACTGCGCGGCCTGTCACGGGCCGGGCGGCACCGGCGGGGTCGAGGTGGCGGGCAAGTCCACCCCGGACCTGACCCAGCTTGCCGCCCGGAATGGCGGCGTGTTTCCAATGACTTACGTCATGTCCACCATCGACGGTTACGCCCGTGACAACACCCACGGGCCGATGCCGCGCTTTGGCGATCTGATCGACAGCCCGGTGGTGACCTGGGTGGACGTGGACGGGACGCCGACCCCCACGCCACAGGCGCTGGTGCGGCTCGCGCAGTACCTCGAAGGCCTGCAAACCTAGGCGTTTGGGCGATGCACAGCGCGTACACCGCGTGTGCACACGCTGTACATACGATTGTGCATACGGGGGGCAGCGGGGCGCGGACTAGCGGGTCACGCGGGCCTCGGTCGTTTCGGCCTCCTGCGCGGTGGCGGGGATGCCGACCATCAGGCCGATGGCGCACAGGCCGAGGGTGAGGGTGAGGGCCGAGGCGGCGATGATGTCGGTCATGGGAGTCTCCTTCCAGGTGGTGTTTGAACACCAACGTCGGACAGGTGGCTTCGTGTTCCCGAGGGCATGGAACATGAGGCGGAGGGGGGATCGTTGGTCCGGTGAAGCGAAACGAAAGGAGGACATCATGTCCGTCGCAAGTGTGACAGAGATTTCCGCAACCTCGACCAAGAGCTTCGACGATGCCGTGGCCCAAGGCATCTCGCGCGCGTCCGATACGCTACGCAACGTAAAAGGCGCCTGGGTCAAGGAGAGCAAGGTCGATATCGAGGACGGTTCGATCAGCGCCTACAAGGTCAACATGCAGGTGACCTTCGAACTCGACAAATGAGGGACGCATGATCCCCGAAGAGATAGGCCGGGCGAGAGCCCGGCCTTTTCTTCACTGGTTCTTCACTGGGCGGAGAATACGCCAGATTCGCTGCCTTCGAACCTTTGACCCAGGACATTCGAAAACTCGTGATCTACGCCGATCGCCCCTACCACTCCTTCTCCATTATCTTGAATGGCCCCGTGAACCTCACCCTCAGTAGTAGCGCTTGCTGCAGCACCCACAAACAAGCCGTCATCTCTAATATCGGCATGAATACCGATGTTGTTTTCCAGGGCAGGGTAGGCCATGGATATCATTCCAAAAGGATCTTCGAGGTTCCGATTGAATATGCGGCCATTTATCTCCATGCTGTCGAAGTCGGCCATTAATTCAACATCGCCGTCGATATCCCGATTTGAAAGAATTGAACTCAATACCGTGCCTTGATATCCGCCGCTGAAAGTGGCGGTTGAACCAGTGGGCAAAGTCACGCCTGTCGTACCTGCAAAGGCCCCCACGTATCCGTCCCGCGGGTCCCTGATGTCAGCGGCAATCGTTTTTCCGTCATCTCCTTGGACGACTCTGATGAGAAGAAACCCATCAGTATAAACAGCAGGGGTAGAGCTGTTATGGCGTATCAGATCGACACCGTCTGGGTAGGCAGCAGTCTCGGCATTTTCGACCACAAGTGTCCCGTCTTTGTCCGTTATCGTGACCGCTTCGATCGGTCCGGTTCCGATGAGATTCCAACCGGACCCGCTCGTGCCCCCTGTCGTCGTTTGGCATCCGGAAAGTGCTGTAAACAAAAAACAAGAACTGATTAAAGCTAGCTGATCAAGCTTTATCAAATTCTGATTTCCTTCGTTCTCATGTTTCAATTCTTCGATGGAAAAAAATGAAAGGCTAACGTCTCGCGCATCCATCCCACCAAGAGTGATATTCACGGCATGGTGAATGCGAGTCAAGGTTTGTCGGCAATTTCTTCGCCGCTGAGTGAGCACAGGATCGGCGCCATAGCTGACGGGGCTACATTTTAGTGGAATGGCGAAGTCAGTCGCAGGACCGCGCAATCGGACGAATACGTCGCTTTGACTGGCGTATCGGGGTGGCCGAAAGAGAAGCTGTCACTTTGAAGGTGGCAGAAATACTCCCAAAGGACAATATCCTTTTGGACTTCTCCTCAAACATCCAACTCTTCAACGAACCGCGCGTTCTCCTGGATATACTGGAACCGCAGCTCGGGCTTCTTGCCCATGAGCCGTTCCACCAGATCGCCGGTTTCGCCCGGTTCGTCCTCGTCGATGGTCACGCGGATGAGTTTCCGGGTGTTGGGGTCCATCGTCGTATCCTTCAGGTCCTTCGCGTCCATCTCGCCCAGACCCTTGAAGCGCTGGACGTCGATCTTGCCCTTGCCGCCCAGACCTTTCTCCATCCAGATGTCCTTTTCGGCGTCGTCGGTGACGTAGAGCCGCTTGCCCCCCTGCGTGAGCCGGTAGAGCGGCGGGCAGGCGAGGTAGAGGTGGCCGTGGTCGATGAGCGGGCGCATCTGGCTGAAGAAGAACGTCATCAGCAGCGCCGCGATGTGGGCGCCGTCCACGTCCGCGTCGGTCATGATGATGACCTTGTCGTAACGCAGGTCGTCCACGTTGAACTTGGTCCCCATGCCCACGCCCAACGCCTGACAGAGATCGTTGATCTCCTGGTTCTGGCCGAGCTTGGAGCTGGCCGCGCCCAGCACGTTGAGGATCTTGCCGCGCAGGGGCAGGAGCGCCTGTGTCTTGCGGTCCCGGCCCATCTTGGCCGAGCCGCCCGCGCTGTCGCCCTCGACGAGGAAGATCTCGGTCCCGTCGCGGTTGGTAGCGGAGCAATCGACGAGCTTGCCGGGCAGGCGCAGCTTCTTGGTCGCCGTCTTGCGCTGCGTCTCCTTCTCCTGCCGCCGCCGCAGCCGCTCTTCGGCGCGCAGGACGAGGAAGTCGAGGATGGCGCCGGCGGATTTCGTGTCGGCGGCGAGCCAGTTGTCGAAGTGGTCGCGCACCGAGGACTCGACCAGCCGCGCGGCCTCGGTCGTCGCCAGCCTGTCCTTGGTCTGGCCCACGAATTCCGGCTCACGAATGAAACAGGAGACGAGCGCGCAGCCGCCCGAGGTCAGATCCTCGCGCGTGATCTGGTTCGCCTTCTTGTTGTTGGTCAGCTCGCCGTAAGCCCGGATGCCCTTGAGGATCGCAGCCCAGAAGCCCGCCTCATGCGTGCCGCCTTCGGGGGTCGGCACGGTGTTGCAGTAGGACTGGATGAACCCGTCGCGGGACGGGGTCCAATTGATCGCCCATTCGACCTTGCCCGGCGCCTTGAACCGCTCGAACGACACCGAGCCGGTGAAGGGGCGCTCGGCATAGGTGGTGGCGCCGGTCATGGTTTCAGCGAGGTAGTCGGCAAGGCCGCCGGGGAAGTGGAACGTCGCCTCGGTCGGGGTTTCGCCGTCTGGGATCGCGGTCTTCCAGCGGATCTCGACCCCCGAGAAGAGGTAGGCCTTGGAGCGCGCCATCTTGAACAGGCGCGCGGGCTTGAGCTTGAGCGAGCCGAAGATCTCCGGGTCCGGGTGGAAGGTGACGGTGGTGCCGCGCCGGTTGGGGGCCGCGCCGATCTTTTCCAGCTTGCCCTGCGGGATGCCGCGGGAGAACTCCATCGCGAAGAGTTCCTTGTTCTGGGCGACTTCCACGCGCAGGTGATCGGAGAGCGCGTTGACCACCGAGGAGCCGACGCCGTGCAGGCCGCCCGACGTCTCATAGCTGTCGCCCGAGAACTTGCCGCCCGCGTTGAGGGTGCAGAAGATGATCTCCACCGCCGTCTTGGACGGGTCCTTGGGGTGCGGGCCGACCGGGATGCCGCGCCCGTTGTCGCGGACCGAGACGTGGCCGTTCTCGTGCAGCTCGACCTCGATCCAGGTGGCGTGGCCCGCCACCGCCTCGTCCATCGAGTTGTCGATGATCTCGGCCACCATGTGGTGCAGCGCCCGGTCGTCCTTGCCGCCGATATACATGCCGGGGCGCAGGCGGACGTGCTCCATATCCTCGAGCACCTGGATCGAGGAGGCGTCGTAGGTGTTGGAGGGATTGGTCAGGAGGTCGCTCATGTGCCGCTGCTCTTTTTTGTCGGGGTTTTGCGGCATTATGTCAGGCAAGCGGGCCGGAAAAAAGCGCCGATGATGCGAATCGGTGTCGCGGGAATTCGGGCAGCGGGCGCGGCGCGGCGGACAGTATGGTTTACCTTACCTGAACAATGCGCGCCAAGCCGGGAGCATTGCGGCGAAATCGGGAATAACCGCGGCGGAAATAAGGACGAATTTGGGCAAACTTGCGCGTTTTCGTTGACCGCGGTGGGGCGCATTTGGCACAGTATCCGTGTCGCAGCGGCTGGCTTGGGGGCTGGCACGGACCGCGGCGGACGCATCCCGGATCTGGGGTGCACGACGATGGTCAGCGACGTTTCCCGCGTGAAACAGATCGCCCGAGCGCTCCCCAGGGCGCATGCCGGCCTTTGGTCAGGACCGGCGCGAGCGAGATGTGCGTGGACGAAAGACTGGTGAAGAGAGCATTTTGGCGTTCAGGGGTGTTCGCCGGGAAGCTCCAGGGGGAAAGGCCGGGGTAGGGGTGCCCCGGCCTTTTTCATTGCCTCACCGCGCCTTGGCGCGCAGCCAGTCGGCAAGGGCGTCTTCATGAACGCGGCCTTGGGCGACCTGGATGATGAGGTCACCGGTTTCTTCGGTGTGCCAGTCGAGTTCGATGCCGTTCAAAGTCAGGCAGACGTCCATTGCCTGATGCGCGGTGCGCTTGTTGCCATCGTTGAAGCAGTGCCCGGTGGCGATGACAGTCGCGTAGGCTGCGGCGAGCGCGAAGGCGTCCTCGATCATGCCATAGACAAGACGATTGTCGACACGGCCCAACGCACCGTCCAATGACTTGTCCCCGGCGCGGCCCGAAAGCTCACCCGGATTCAGCACCGTGTCGTGGATTGCATCGACAGTTTCGGGCGTCAGAAGGCGAAAGCTCATTTGTCCTTGAGGTAATCGAGCACGGGTTGGTTCACAGCCTTGCGGCTGCGGATAGCTTCCATCACCTCATCCATCGTCGCATGGCGCGGCTCGTCGTCCTGCACCATGCTTTCCGGCACGAGGTACCCGACGATCTTGGAGTTCTTGAAGATCGCCACGGGTTCGCCGCCCGCGCGGTCGAAAACCTTTTGCGGTTCCCGAAGCTCGGTCATCGTGCAGACGGTCTTTGCGTAGATACGGTTCATGGCTTGCGCTCCAAAGTGTGCATTTCAATGTACATTCTTTCGGGCAAAAATCAAGCCGGGGCGAACGGGTCCGCTGGGTAGCCGACCCGCGCGAGGTAGAGGCCTTCGGGCGGGCAGACCGGGCCACAGGCGGCGCGGTCGCGGGCTTCGAGGGCGGCGGTGACGTCGTCGGGGGTCCATGATCCGGCGCCGACGCGCTCCAGAGTGCCCACGAAACTGCGCACTTGATTGTGCAGAAAGCTGCGGGCGCGGACGTGGAAGCGGAACTCGGTCCCGCCGGGATAGGGCAGCGTCTCCACCCGTAATTCGTCCAGCGTCTTCACCGGGCTGTCAGCCTGACACATGGTCGAGCGGAAGGTCGTGAAATCGTGGTGGCCGATGAGGCGGTCGGCGCCGTCCTGCATCGCTTGTGCGTCGAGGTCGTGGGCCACGCGCCAGGCGTTGCCGCGATCATGGACGAGCGGTGCGCGGCGGGAGATGAGACGAAAGAGATACTGCCGCTCCACCGCCGAGAACCGGGCGTGGAAATCGTCGTCCACCAAGGCGCAATCGACGATGGCGACAGGGTCGGGCTTGAGGTGGAAGTTCAGCGCCTCGCTCAGGCGAAAGGGCGTCCAATCCTTTGCGAGGTCGCAATGCGCGACCTGTCCCAGTGCGTGCACGCCCGCATCGGTGCGTCCGGCTGCGGCGATGGATGGGACGTCCGGCTCCAGCTTGGCGAGCGCGGCTTCGACGGCGGCTTGCACAGATGGATGCTCCTTCTGCCGCTGCCAGCCGGAGAAGGGCCGCCCGTCGTATTCGATTTTCAGAGCGTAGCGGGGCATCAGCCAGCCGGGCCGGTGACCCGGTTCACATGGCCCATCTTGCGGCCCGGCCGCGCCTCGGCCTTGCCGTAGAGATGGATCGCGTTGGCGCTGTCCTGCGCCAGCTCCGGCACGCGGTTCACGTCGTCGCCGATGAGGTTGGTCATCACCACGTCGGCATGGCGCGACCCGTCGCCCAGCGGCCACCCCGCGATGGCGCGGATGTGCTGTTCGAACTGGTCGATGGCGCAGCCGTTCTGCGTCCAATGGCCGGAATTGTGCACGCGCGGGGCCACTTCATTCACCAAAAGACCCGTCGGAGTTACGAAAAGTTCAACTCCCATGACCCCGACGTAGTCCAGCTTTTCAAGCAGGCGGGCGGCAAGGCCATGCGCCTCCATCGCGACCTTGTCGCTGAGGCGCGAGGGGATGGTGGTGGTCGACAGGATGCCGTCCACATGCACGTTCTCGCCCGGCGCATAGCTCGCGAAGGCGCCGGTGAGCCCGCGCGCAGCGATGATCGAGACTTCGCACTCGAACTCCACGAACCCTTCGAGGATGGCGGGGGCGCCGTTCATATCGGCCAATGCACGTTTCGCGTCGCCCGGACGTTTCAGCCGGGCCTGCCCCTTGCCGTCATAGCCCAGCCGCCGGGTCTTGAGGATCGCGGGCGTGCCGATCTCCTTGATCGCCTCGGTCAGGTCCTTCTTGTCGTCCACCGCCGCGAAGGGCGCGACGCCAAGGCCCAGTTCGGCGATGAACGCTTTTTCCGTCAGCCGGTCCTGCGAGATGCGCAGCGCCTTGCGGCCGGGGCGGACGGGGGCGTGAGCCTCGACGATGTCGAGGGCGGAGGTCGGGATGTTCTCGAATTCATATGTGACGACATCGGCGGCCTTGGCGAAGGCGGTCAGGGCCGCGTCGTCGTCGTAGTCCGCCTTGTAGTGATAGTTCGCGACGTGGCTCGCTGGGCAGTCTCCGCCCGGCTCGAAGATCACCGTCTTGAAGCCGAGGCGGGCGGCGGCGACCGAGAGCATTCGGCCAAGCTGTCCGCCGCCGAGGATGCCGATCGTGGCGCCGGGGGCGAGGGGGTCAGTCATCTTGCGGCTCGTCTGGAATGGAGGCCGAGAGCGCCGCGCGCCACGCGTCGAGGCGTTCGGCGAGGGCCGGATCGGATGTGGCGAGGATGCCCGCGGCCATGAGGCCGGCATTCGCGGCCCCGGCTGCGCCGATGGCCATGGTGGCGACCGGGTAGCCCTTGGGCATCTGGACGATGGAATAGAGCGAGTCGACACCCGACAGCGCCTTGGTCTGGACCGGGACACCGATCACCGGCACGCGGGTCTTCGACGCCATCATGCCGGGCAGGTGGGCCGCGCCGCCCGCGCCCGCGATGATGACGGACAGACCGCGATCCACGGCGCTCTTGCCGTAGTCCCAAAGCCGGTCGGGCGTGCGGTGGGCCGAGACGATCCGCGCCTCGAAGGCCACGCCCAGTTCGTCGAGAATGTCGGCGGCAAGTTTCATCGTGGGCCAGTCCGACTGGCTCCCCATGATGATTCCCACTTTCACGTCGGTCATGCATGCCCTCCATCAGGAGTGGCCGTTATAGTCCCTTCAGGACCTCATGCAATGATGTCGGGGGTCAGCTCATCGTCGATGCGCGCGATCTTGTCCTTGAGCAGGAGTTTCTGCTTCTTCAGACGGCGGATCGTGAGCACATCGGCGCGGCCCTCCCCTTCGAGCGCGGTGATCGCCTCATCCAGATCGCGATGCTCGCGCCGCAAAACCTCGATTTCGACACGAAGCACGTCGTCATGCTTCATCTCGTAGGAATTGCTCATGGGTTTCGAGTCGTCCTTCATGTCGTGTTCAATCTACCGCCAAAGCGCCTTTTGGCAAAGCTTTATGCACGGGGCGGCCAGACTTGCGCGGGTCGTGCGCTGACCCCATATTGTGCGCGTGGGTTGCCGATGCGGGACCCACGGACCGACACATCGCTTCATGGCAAAGGACGTGTGATGACCAAGATGACGCAGGGGGCCCATCCCTATTTCCTGGGCTTCGATCAGCTCGAACGCATGATCGAACAGGCCGCCAAAAGCGGCACCGAGGGCTACCCTCCCTTCAACATCGAGCAGGTGAGCGACACCGCCTACCGGATTTCGCTGGCCGTGGCCGGGTTCTCGGAAGAGGACCTTTCGATCACGATCGAGGACCGCAAGCTCGTGGTGCGGGGGCGCCAGCCCAAGACCGACGAGACGCGGGTGTTCCTGCATCGCGGGATCGCGGGTCGTCAGTTCATGAAAAGCTTCGTTCTGGCCGATGGTGTGGAGGTGACGGGGGCACGGACCGAAAGCGGTCTGTTGCACATCGATCTCGAACGCACGCAGCCCGATCCGGTGGTTCAGACCATCCAGATCACGAAAGGCTGAGGGATCAAATTCCCGAATGGCCGCGTTGAACGGGAAACGCCTCACATGAAAGGAGTGCGTCATGGAAACGAATGAATACGTTATGACCGAGCCGGTGGACAACATCGTCTACGTCCGCGAAGTGGACGTCGACGAGCTCCCCGACGAAATCCGCGAGCAGGTCGAGGGTGACGGCAAGCTGTATGGCGTCCACTCGTCCGAAGGGGAGCGTCTGGCGCTTGTGGGCAACCGCAACCTCGCCTTCGCGCTCGCCCGGCAGAACGAGTTGTCGCCGGTCGCCGTCCACTGACGGCACGCAGAGATGGGCCGGGGCCGCGTGGCCCCGCCCGCCCAACCCCCTTTGACCTTCGGAAAACGCGTTTCGCGTGGTAGTCGTGGACACCGACCCTGTGCGCCCATGACGGTCCGCGTATCGAACCGGCCGGTGGGAACGGGGACATTCCATGAAATGGATACTGATTTGCGCACTCGCAGCCATCGTGCCGTGTGCGGCGTCGGCTGGTGAGCGCATCGCCGGCACCAACAGCTATATCGTGAAAGAGGACCGCTGGCCGATCGACTATGGCACCTACTGGCGGCAGGACAACGGCGGGACGTTCTCGGTGACCGAGGGTCCGCTGGAGGATGGCTTCGTGCAGTGCATCGGGGCCGGGTTCGGCACGGCGGGCGGGTCGCGGGGCGAAGGGATCTGCGTCTTCACCACCGGGGATTTTGCGCAGAGCATCGACACCTTCACCTGGGAATGGACCATCGTATCGACCGCGCAGAACGCGTGGAAGGTCATCGGGGCCACCGGCAAGTACGCAGGTATGCGCGGCTCCGGCACGGCGCGCACCCGGATTGGGTCGGAATTCCGCGCCAAGCGGTTCCGGATCACCGACTGGGAAGGCGAGATCGAGATGCCGCCCTTCCGCGACTGACCGTTCAGAGCGCGCTCCACCGACCCGACAGCCGGGCCGCCGCCCGGTTCGCGGCGTCCCGGTCCGGGCGCGATTGCAGTGCGCCGGGATCGGCGAGCGGGGTCATCTTGCCGCGAGCCTCGGGCACCGGGGTCAGGCCGGTGAGATGGGCCGAGATCCACACGTCGTCGGCAGGCCGGGCCGCCTCCGGTGGCGGCGGGATGGCGCGGGCCATCCGGGCCGGGATCAGCGCGCCCGCGAAACCCTGGAGCACCGTTCCCGGATAGCCGATCCGCCGCGCGTCCCATGTGGAGGCGGCGAGGGGGACATCTGGGGCCTGCGCGCGCGCCGTCAGGAAGGTCGCGGCCCACTCCGGGGCATAGAGCCAGTCGTCATCGCAGATCAGGATATCGCCGTCGAATCGCGCGGCGGCGGGCAGGAGCTTGCCCACGGGGCCGAGGTCCGTGTCGGTCTCGATCAGGGTCACGCCGAAGGGGATGGCGGGGAGCGGTGCCGGGTCGAACCGGGACCAATGCCTTGGGATCGTGAGGAAAACCGTCGCCGGAGCCGCCGTCTGCGCGGTCAGCGCCGCCAGCACGCGGGGAAGCGTGGGGAAGCGCGGCGGGATCGTGGTGAGCGAAATCGCGTACATGGGGCGAGCAGAACGGAAAACGCCCTCCACCGCAATCGTGGGGGCGGTGGTAATGAATAATAAACAATCGAATGCGTGAATGTTTTATGCTAGCCTGCCGGTCATCAAGAGTTTGTACGAAGCAGGGAGAGCGACATGCGGGGACTGACAGCGGCCATTCTGATGCTGGCGGCCGGGGCGGCCACAGCCGATCCGGTGGGGATCACGAAGGACATGATGAGCGTGACGGTGGAAACGCCGGGCGGCGCGGTCGAGATCATGCGCGAGCAGGACAACGACGCGGTGATCGAGGGCGATTTCGCCCGCATCGCGCGGCCCTGCCCGAACTTCTGCATCCAGCCGATGATCCCGGCGCCGGGCGTGACACCCATCGGGGAGCTGGAACTGCTCGGGTTCCTGAACGACCCCGACGTGGTGGTGATCGACGGACGGGTGCGCCCGGATTTCGAGGGCGGGGCGATCCCCGGCGCGGTCAACGTGCCCTACACCGAGGCCGCCGACCGGCTGGGCGAACTGGGCTGCGAGCCGGATTTCGACGGCTGGATCTGTGACGGCGAGGGGGTGAAGTCAGTCGCGCTCTATTGCAACGGCCCGTGATGCGGCCAATCCCCCACGGCGGCCCGGCGCATGATCGAGGCAGGCTTCCCGGCGGAGAAGGTGTTCTACTACCGCGCCGGGATGCAGGGCTGGCGGATGCTGGGGCTGACGGTGGAGTGAGGGCGGGTTGGCTCAAGACACGCGTCATGCCTGAGTTCCCGCTGTCGCCCGCAAACGGGCCACCTTACATTTAGGGCTGTGGTTCGACGGCAGGGAAAACCGTCAGGTCCAGGAACCCCGCCGATCCGGATATGACCTTCGATCTGACCCTGGCCGGTGCCACCTATGTCTTTCAGTGCGGAAAAGTCGTGTTCCGGCGCATTTCGATCTGAACGGGAAATCCGGATAACTCGGCGACAATCGCTTCTCGTAGAGCTTCGGTATCGGCGTGCGCGGCAAGCGTAATGGTCAGTTCGCGCCCGTCTGCCTTGTCGTTGCAGGTCAGTGCGAAGCCTTCGGCGCCGACGATGTTCTCTTCGATCAGGCGCCGGAACGCGAGTTCGGCCGCGCGTTCGCGCAACGTCGGTCGGAAGATCTTGCCGGTCGTCGTCAGCGGCAGGTCATCCATCTCGACGATCAGCACCGGGGTTGCCGCGCGCTCGGGCACTTGCCCCGCGGCAAAGTCCCTGAGCTGCGACTCGTCGAATTTCGCATCCGCCTTCAACTGCACGAAGGCCATGGGCAGCTCTCCCGCGTAGGCATCCGGCATGCCGACCGCCGCGCATTGCGCCACGTCCGGGTGCCGCGAAAGGGCCTCTTCAATCCCGGCCGGGTCGATGTTGTGACCACCCCGGATGATGACATCCTTGGCCCGGCCCGTGACGAAGACCGCACCATCGGCGCTGACATAGCCAAGGTCGCCTGTCTCGAACCAGTCCGACGGGTCGCGCGACCCGGCCTTTGGGTCGGCATAGCCGGGGCTGACGTTCGGTCCGCGAATGCACAGCGTGCCGGTTTCCTCCGGCTGAAGCCGGCGCCCCGCCGCCCCGAACGCGGCGATTTCACAAAAGGGCAGTGCCCAGCCGACCGAACCTGCGACCGAATTGCAGTGGCGCGGCGCAGCGCTGATCATTCCGGCTGCTTCGGTCATCCCGTAGATCGGCCTGACCGGCACGCCGGTCGCCGCTTCGAAACGGTCGATAAGGGCCTCGGGCATGAACGAGCCGCCACCGACATGAGCTTTCACGCCCCTGATCTCGTTTCGGTCGGGGTTCGTCGCAACCAGCGAGGTCAGGAACGTCGGCCCCCCGGACAACAGGGTCACGCGATAGCGCTCGACGATCTTCCAGAAGTCACGGACGAACGCCTTGTTCCGCATCCCGAACCGGGACGGCACGACCGTGTTCGCGCCGGCCGCGATGGCGCTTCCGCCAAGAACGAAGCTCCCCGCGACATGGAACAGGGGAAATCCGTTCAGCACGACGTCGTCTGGTCCGATTCCGAAGTAGAGCCCGCCGAACCAACTCACATGGACCTGGTTGCCATGGGTGTGTCGCACCAGTTTCGGCGCGCCGGTGGTGCCGCCGGTATGGAACCAGGCCGCAAGATCGTCGCGCGCCGGTTCGGGCAGGAGGGCGCCACCGGACGAAAGATGGAGCTCCGTGAACGGCACCGCACCCGGCGCAACCTCGGCCCCGACCGAAATCACCGTCTCGAGCGTCGGGACCATGTCGCGCAGGCGCTCCACCTTGTCCCAGACGTTGAGCGCTTCGCAGGGCGCCAGTGTGACGAGGATGCGCGCCCCGGTTTGTCTCAGGATTTCGGCAATGGAGTCCGGCGACAGCATGTAGTTGATCGGGCAGACACGCCCCGCGAGTTCGGCCGCGAACAGCGACACGAACGTTTCCGGCATCGCGGGCATCAACAGGGCCACAGTGGGGGTGTCGACCGATGCCAGCGCCCGGAACCCCGTGGCTACCAAATGGACCTGCTGTTGCAACTCGGCGAAGGAGAGGACCGATGCGACCTCGTCCGCCGTCCCCTCTTCGAGATAGGTCAGGGCCGGTCGGTCCGGAAACAGCCGCGCGGCGCGGTCGATCAGGCCGGGCACCGATTGAACCGGCACGACATTTTCATAGGCCATGCCCTCGATCTCGCGCAGCTGCGCCGGGTCGCGGATCGGTTCGCGGTACCCCGCGCCGTGGGCCGGATCGGCGCCAGCGGCCTTGTCCATGTTCGATGTCAACGCCTCGGGACCTCCGTACATCTTCCCGTCGCAGGATACCGGGGGCGGACATTTGGACTAGACAAACTCCCAGAACCATAGGTTCCAATGATGGAACACATTGGGGGGCCGTGCCATGACGTCCGATATCGACCTGAACGCGATGATGCTGTTCTACCGAACCTACAACGCGGGCAGCATCAACCGCGCCGCGGCCGAGATGGACATGCCGAAGTCGACGATCAGCCGGAAGCTGCGGGCGCTCGAACGGCAATTCGGTGCGACGCTTCTCAGGCGCGGCACCCGCCGGCTCAGCCTGACCGAGATCGGCACGGCGGTTCATGCCCGGTGCGAGATCATCGCCGCCGAGCTCGAGGACGCCAACTTTCAGGCTGCGGAAATGCAAGGCGGAATGCGCGGCGCGCTCAGACTGAGCATGCCCGTTTTCCTGATGAGCTGGAGCGGCCCGATGCTGTCGGCCTTCGCCGAGGAAAACCCCGGCCTGCGGCTGGAGATCGAAGCGCACAATCGCTGGGTCGACCTGACCGAGGAAGCCTTCGACATCGCGATCCATTTCGGCGAACCCCGCGAAACGTTCCAGCCGACACGGCGCCTCGCATGGCTTGACCGGCACCTCTATGCCGCGCCCGCCTACCTCGACCGGTACGGCACACCCGAAAGCGTGGCCGATCTGAGGGACCACGAGATCGTCATGCACTACTACCAGAAACGCGACGCGGTCTGGCCCCCGGACATGGACATCAGCCGCCCGCGAGCGGTCGTGAACAGCGCGGATGTGGTGCATGGCATGGTGCGCGACGGGCTGGGGATCGGACTGTTGCCGGACTTCCTGTGCCGCAGCAGCGTCGCGGCGGGCGAGCTTGTTGCGCTCGACGTGGGGTGGCGCGCGCCGTCGCTGATGCTCAGTGCCACCTATCTTGAGAGACGCTATGCGACACGCAAATCGAAGCTCTTTCTCGACCGGATTTCAGTGTTCCTGAAGGAGCACGCCTGATGCCGAGTGTTCCGAATTTCGAACATCTTGTTCGACGGCAGCTTCTATGCACCCCGCCGCCGCGTCCGGCATGCTGAGTGATGGAGGAAACCGGCGCAGCCCACAAGCGCGGGACCTTGACCAACCTGGAGGAGACCCATGAAGACACTGTTTTACGCAGCCGCGCTGTCCGCCGGAATGGCGGCCTCACCGCTCGCCGCCCAGATGATCGCCGTCGGCACTGCAAGCCCCGGCACGCTGTTCCACTCGTCGGCCTCGGCCGTAACCAAGGTCATCAACGAAGAGGCGGGCATCCGCGCGACGTTGCAGCCGTTCGCGAGCGCCAACGTCTATATCCCCGCCGTGAGCGAGGGCGACATCGACCTTGGCGTCGGGACGGTGCACGAGGTCAACGTGGCCATTCAGGGAACCGAACACTTCAGCGACCGCCCGCAGCCCGGCCTGCGCGCCGTTGGCGTGATGTTTCCCCTGCGCTTCGCGATTTTCGTGCGTGAGGACTCGGACATCGAAAGCCTCGCCGACCTCGCGGGCCGGTCGCTGCCGGGCAGCTACAGCAGCCAGCAGATCGCCGTCACGATGATGGACGCGATCTATGCGGCCAGCGATCTTTCAAAAGACGACGTGGACCTCGTGCCCGTGGCAAATACGGTTGCCGGGGCGAACGATTTTGCGACCGGCAAGGTCGACGCCTTCTTCTTCGCCGTTGGCGCGGCCAAGGTCAGTGAAGTGGATGCGGCCGTTGGCGGTGTGCGCGCTCTGCCCTTCGAGGCTTCGGACGAGAACCTCGCCGCGATGCGCGAACACCTGCCCCAGGGCTACTTCCTCGAAGTCGCGCCGGGCGGCAACAACGTCGGCATCATGGAGCCCACGCAGATCATGGCCTTCGACGCCATCACCTTTGCCAGCGCCGAGACGTCTGAGGATACGATCTACGAGGTCACGAAAGGGCTGCACGAGAACAAGGATGCCCTCGCCGCCGCGTTCCCCGCCTTCCGCGCCTTCGCCCCCGATGCGATGTACAAGGACCTCGCGCCGGTCGAGTATCACCCGGGTGCGGTGAGGTATTTCGAGGAAATCGGCCTGTCGATCGCGAACTGATCCGCGCACGGCACGGCAGTAAACGGACATGACGACGGCATTGGACCCCGAGGCGACTGACACCCCGGTTCTGAAAGGCCCCGCGCGGCGCATCGTCGCCGCCTTGGGCATCCTTTTGACAGCCGGATCCGTCGCCTGGGGGGCGGACCTGTTCCGCAGTGTCGGTGTTCTGATCGTCGCGCAGCAATTCGTGGCCGGTATGCTCGCGATTTCGCTGCTTCTGGCCTTCGTGGCCCTACCCCTGCGGCGGGGGGCGCGTAGAAGCTCCCCGCCGTGGTATGACATCATCCTCGGGCTCGTGGGTTTCGCGGCCGGTGCCTACCTCGCGGTGCGCATTCCCGACCTTGTCGATCTGGTGCTGATGCGCCCGCCCGATGGTGTCGCCGCCGGCCTCGTGGTGATCGTCCTGACGATCGAAGCCCTGCGCCGCTCATCCGGCTGGGCGCTTCCGGCGATCATCGTCGTCTTCTTGCTCTATGGTCTGTTCGGCGACCTCGTGCCCGGCATACTCGAAGGCCGTGGCTCGGATATCGAGCGGCTGGCCGCCGTCATCGCGATCGACCTGAACGGTATGCTCGGCCTGCCGATTATCGTCGCCTGCACGGTGGTGATCGCCTACCTCCTCTTCGGTGCGCTTCTGAGCGTCACGGGCGGGGCGCAGTTCCTGTCGGATCTGTCGCTGGCCCTGATGGGCCGGTTCCGCGGCGGCTCGGCCAAGATCGCGGTCGTCGCCTCATCCCTATTCGGCACAATCTCGGGCAGCGCCGTGGCGAATGTGGTGGCCTCCGGCGTGGTCACCATCCCGTGGATGAAGCGCGCCGGGTATTCCCCGGCCCGGGCCGGCGGGATCGAGGCTGTCGCCTCGACCGGCGGCCAGTTGATGCCCCCGGTGATGGGCGCGTCGGCGTTCCTGATCGCCGAGTTTCTGCAGATCACCTATGCCGAGGTCCTGCTCGCCGCACTCGTGCCGGCGCTGCTGTATTACGTTGCGCTCTTCTTCGTCGTGGACCTCGACGCCGGCAAGTCCGGCATCGCGGCGGTCCCGGCCTCTGAACTGCCGCGCCTCGGCAAGGTATTGAAGGACGGCTGGCATTTCCTGCTGCCCTTCGTCGTCCTCGTGATGGGCCTGTTCCGGTTCAACTGGCAACCGCAGATGGCCGCGGTCTGGGCCATCGTCACCCTGCTGGTGGTGGCGTTCGCCTTTGGCTACCAAGGCAAGCGCCCGACGTTCACCGCGGTGCGTCGTGGCCTTGTGTCGACGGGCATGTCGGCGCTCGACATCGTGCTGATCTGCGCCGGCGCGGGCATCGTGATCGGCGTTCTGTCGCTGTCCGGCCTCGGGTTCAACCTGACGCTCGCCCTGGTCGCAGTCGGCGGCGACAGCCTCTTGCTGCTGCTGCTGATCGCCGGGGCCGTCTGCATCGTGCTCGGCATGGGCCTTCCGACTGTCGGTGTCTATGTCTTGCTCGCCGCGCTCGTCGCACCTGCGTTGATCGAGGTCGGCGTCAAACCGATCGCGGCGCATCTCTTCGTGATGTATTTCGGGCTTCTGTCGTTCCTCACGCCGCCCGTGGCGGTCGCCGCCTATGCCGCCGCCTCGATCGCGCGGGCTGAGCCCATCGCAACCGCGCTCGCCTCCATGCGCTATGGATGGACCGCCTATATCGTGCCCTTCCTCTTCGTGTTCTCTCCGGCCCTCGTGCTTCAGGGCACCGTCGCCGAAAGCGCGCTTGCCGCCACGACGGCGGTCGCCGGTGTGTTCCTCGGCTCGGTCGCGATGACCGGTTATCTGGTGCGCCCGCTCGCGCCATTTCGCCGGGCCGTTATCGGGTTGAGCGGGCTGATGGCGCTCGTCCCCGCCGGTGCTTTCGAGGGGGCATACCTCACCGATCTCGCCGGTGTCGCGCTTGGCGCGGGACTTGTGGCCTACGAACTGTTGTTCGGGCGTGCGCAGCCGGTGCATCAACCATGACCGGGGATGCGGGGGCTGAGCCGGTCGTCCACTTCTACTTCGATTTCATCTCGCCCTTCGGTTATCTGGCGAGTTTGCGGATCGACGAACTGGCCGCCCGTCACGGCTACCGCACCCAATGGCACTCGTTTCTCACGGGCGTGACGATCATGAAGGTGATGGGCCTGCCCCCGGTGCCGAAAACGCCACTGAAAAGCGCCTATGCGCAACGCGACGCGCGCCGCTATTGCAGGCGCCACGGCATCGAACTCGGCCGCGCGTTCGGGCAGGAGCCGGCGAACCCGCTACCGGCGGGGCGGATCTTTCATTGGCTGCGGGCGCACCGGCCGGACACGGCGAAACCGGTCGCCCGGAACCTGTTTCACGCTTACTGGATCGAGGATCGCGACATCGGCGATCTGGATGTCGCGTTGGGCTGCGCACAGGCGGGTGGGGCAGACATCGCCGACCTGCGCGCCGCACTCGACGATGGCAGCGCCGCCGCGCTGTTGCGCGAAGCAACCGACGACGCGGTCGCGAAAGGCGTGTTCGGCTCACCGTTCTTCCGTGTCGGAGACGAGCCGTTCTTCGGCGTCGAAAAGATGGAGCTTCTCGAAGAGTGGCTCCAGCAGGGACCATGGTAGAGGCACCGGACCTGCCGCCGCGACATTCACGACTGAAAGGCACCGCATGACACCGATCTATTTCGAAGACCTGTCGGTCGGCGGCCTCTGGCATAGCGGCGAGATCGAAATGGATGAGGCGAAAATGATCGCCTATGCGCAGGAATTCGATCCACAGTCGATGCACATCGATCCCGTGGCCGCAGCCGAGGGACCGCATGGAACGATCATCGCGTCTGGGATGATGATCATGGCGCTGACGTTGAAGCTGTTCATCGAGGCGGGCGGCTACGGCGGCAATCCCACGATGGGCCTTGGAACTGATGAGGTGCGGTGGAGCGCGGTCGTGCGTCCAGGCGACCGACTGACCGCACACCGGGAGACGACGGCGCTTCGCCGCTCGCGTTCCAATCCCCGCAAGGGCCTGGTGACAACGCGCATCTGGATGACCAACCAGAAAGACGAGACAGTGTTCAGCATGGTTTCGACCGCCATGATCGCCGCACGGACGGATGGTTGATCCGGCCACCGGCCTGAACGCGCTTTCCGGCATGTGTGCCCACAAAAAAACCGGGACCCACAGGCCCCGGTTTCCAATCTTCCTGACATGAACCGCAGAGATTACTGCCCCGCGATCAGGCCCATGCTTTCGAGCTTCAGGATCACCTGATGCGCGCAGTTGTCGACGTCGACGTTCTCGGTCTCGACGCGCAGTTCCGGGTCGGCGGGGACGTCGTAGGGGTCGGAGATCCCGGTGAACTCCTTGATCTTGCCTTCGCGGGCCAGCTTGTAGAGCCCCTTGCGGTCGCGGCGTTCGCATTCCTCGATGGAGGTGGCGACGTGGACCTCGACAAAGGCGCCGAACTGTTCCACGTCCTCGCGCACCGCGCGGCGGGTGGCCGCGTAGGGGGCGATGGGGGCGCAGATGGCGATGCCACCGTTCTTGGTGATCTCGCTCGCCACATAGCCGATGCGGCGGATGTTGAGGTCGCGGTGCTCTTTCGAGAAGCCAAGCTCCGACGACAGGTTCTTGCGCACGATGTCACCGTCAAGCAGCGTCACGGGGCGGCCGCCCATCTCCATCAGCTTGACCATAAGCGCGTTGGCGATGGTCGATTTCCCGGAGCCGGAGAAGCCGGTGAAGAACACGGTGAAGCCCTGCTGCGAGCGCGGCGGGCGCGTGCGGCGCAGTTCCTTGACCACTTCGGGGAAGGAGAACCACTCGGGGATTTCCAGACCTTCCTGCAGGCGGCGGCGCAGTTCGGTGCCGGAGATGTTGAGGATGGTGACGTCATCCTTGTCCTCGATCTCGTCGGCGGGTTCGTACTGGGCGCGTTCCTGCACATAGACCATGTGCTTGAAGTCCACCATTTCGACGCCGATTTCATCCTGATGCTCGCGGAAGAGGTCCTGGGCATCGTAGGGGCCGTAGAAATCCTCGCCCGCCGAGTTCTTGCCGGGGCCCGCGTGGTCGCGGCCGACGATGAGGTGGGTCACGCCGTGGTTGCGGCGGATGAGCCCGTGCCAGACGGCCTCACGCGGGCCGGCCATGCGCATGGCGAGGTTGAGGAGCGACATGGTCGTGGTGGACTGCGGGTACTTGTCCAGCACCGCCTCGTAGCAGCGCACGCGGGTGAAGTGGTCGACGTCGCCCGGCTTGGTCAGGCCCACGACCGGGTGGATCAGCAGGTTGGCCTGCGCTTCCTTGGCGGCGCGGAAGGTCAGTTCCTGGTGCGCGCGATGGAGCGGGTTGCGGGTCTGGAAGGCCACGACGCGGCGCCAGCCCATCTTGCGGAAGAAGGCGCGCAGCTCGTTGGGCGTGTCGCGACGGGCGCGGAAGTCGTAATGCACCGGCTGCTGGATGCCCGTCACGGGGCCGCCGAGATAGACCTTGCCCGCGTGGTTGTGCAGGTAGTTCACCGCCGGGTGGGCGCTGTCGTCGGCGCCAAAGACCTTCTCGGCCTCGCGCGCCTTGTTGGGCACCCAGTTGTCGGTGACGGTCATGGTGGCGAGGATCACGCCCTCCTGATCGCGCAGCGCGATGTCCTGACCTTCGGTGAGGTTGGCCGCGAAATCCTCGGACACGTCGAGCGTGATCGGGATCGGCCAGAGCGTGCCGTCGGCCATGCGCATGTTCTCGACCACGCCGTCGTAGTCGGCTTCGGACAGGAAGCCCTTGAGCGGGTTGAAGCCGCCGTTCATCAGGAGTTCGAGGTCGCAGATCTGGCGCGGGGTGAGGTCCCACGAGACGAGATCGCCGGCCTCCACCTTCAGTTTCTGGGCGCTTTCGTAGGAAACATAAAGCTCGGGAATGGGGGCGAGGTTGGGCAACATGTCGCGACGGCCTTTTCGTGTTGTAATCGGGACCTCGGAATACGGTCGGGGGCATGTATCCCCGCGCGGGCCCGGTTGGCAACCCGTGGGGCAGGGCAGGCGAAAAGAAGAGCGACGTCCCGCGATGCTGCGTTGCAGCGAAACCGCGTTCTGCCCGGAGCGACGGCGATGGGCCGGATTTATCCTTCCCGAAGGATAAGAGAAATCGAGTCCCGCTTATCACGCAGGCGTGAACCTTGTGGTGAAACTACCGGCCATCCGCCACCCGTACCTTCAGTGTTCGATAGCAAATCGCATCAACTGACAAGGAGGACATACAATGTTCAAGACGACTGTAGCCGCTGCGGCCCTCGCCGCTCTCACCGTGCCCGCTTTCGCTGCCAGCCATGAAGGCGGCAACCCGATGGTGGGCGGCGCCGAGATGCCGGCAGACCAGAACATCGTGGAAAACGCGGTGAACTCCGAAGATCACACCACGCTCGTCGCGGCCGTCAAGGCGGCCGGCCTCGTGGAGACGCTCTCGGGCGAAGGCCCGTTCACCGTTTTCGCGCCGACCAACGCGGCGTTCGAGAAGCTCCCGGACGGCACGGTCGATGACCTGCTGAAGCCGGAGAACAAGGAAATGCTCACCAACGTGCTGACCTGCCATGTGGTCGCGGCCAACGCCATGTCGGACGCCATCATGGGTATGGTCGACGATGACGGCGGCACGCACCCGGTCGACACCGTGGGCCCGTGCACGCTGAGCGTCACCTACGAAGGTGACGACATCATGATCGAAGACGAAAACGGCAACGTGGCCAACGTCACCATCGCCGACGTCAAGCAGTCGAACGGCGTGATCCACGTCATCGACACCGTGCTTCTGCCCGCGCAGTAAGCGGACCGATCAGCTCACTGTATCTGAGCGAGAGCCGCCCGGGCCATGTCCGGGCGGCTTTTTCCTGCGCGGTCGGCTAGGTCAGACCACGTCGAGGTAGATTTCCTGCGCTACGATCATGACGCCGTCATCCCAGGCTTCCAGCCGGACGGTGTAATCGCCTTCCGCATCGGTGGTGTCGAACATGGAATCCAGGAAGAAGCCGTAGTTCCACGAATTCTGGAGCTTCGTGACGCCATCGGTGTATTCCCCGCCGGTCCCGGTGAGATCGACGAAGTCCTCGGCCGCAGATCCGTCGACGTCCGCGAGGAACTTGAATTGGAAACTGTCGTTGTCACCGGCCTCGGTGACGGTCGCGGCCCAGTCGATGTTCCATTCCATGCGGTCCGTGCTGGCGGGGTCCGCTTCGACCGTGAACACTGCCGTTCCATCGGCGTTGTAGACCACATTGTTCGGGTCGAGGTCGCCGACACCGCGCAGCTTGGCCTTGAGCGCCAGTTCGACCCCTGCGCCTTCGTGCCGGGTCACGGCATAGTGGTCGTCGGAGTTCCCGTCGCCGAAGATCATCTCGATCCCGTCGCCGTTCTCGGTCGCCCGGCCATCGACCTCGCCGAAGAAGGTTTCGACGTAATCTGTCCGCGCATACCCGTGGTCGTAGTCGTATTCGCGCACAGCGTCATAAGCTGCCTCGGCGCTCTCGTTCCCCGAGTAGTAGGGGCGGTCGAGCAGGTCCGGGTCGATGGCTTCGACTGCGGCGATCAGGGCCTCGGCTTCGGGTGTGCCCGCGCCGAACCGGCTTTCGATCGGGCCGCGTCCCAGGTTGCCCAGCATGTTGTCATGCAGGGACTGGAGGCGCTCCGGCGTGTCGTTGGCGTCGCCGTCGTCCGGGGTGAACTTGCCGATCATGTCGGTGAGCGGCGTGCCCCCGTCGGCGAGAAACTCGGCATAGGCGAGGCCGAGGCTCACGAAGTTCTCGTTCACCGAGGCAAAGTAGCCTTCGTCGACATAGCCGTCGTCGAGGTATTCCCAGACCACTGCGAAGGTGTCGGCGGGCGAACCGTTGATCGACAGAATGTCCATAGCACCTGCCGCGTCGGTTTCCGCGAAGAGCGTGTCGAGGAAGTCGGAAAGATCGACCGAGGTTTCTGCGCCGCCCGTGCCCGAGGTGTCGGCGCCGATGAACTCGATCCCCGACAGGTTGATCCGGTCGGGCAGGTCGTCACCGAAGTCGAGCTTGTGGGCGTCCTCGGCCGCGAATGTCGCGTCCTTGCCCAGCTTGACCGCGGGCGCGCCTTTGGCGTCGGCCTTCAGCAGAATGAAATGCTTTTTCTCGTCGAAGCTGTAGGTCGTGTCGAGGTTGAGGTGGACGACACCGTATTCGTCGACATCGACGGGGTCGACCCGTCCCTTGCCGTGGTGCCCCTCTTCATGGCCGCGTCCGCGACCGTTGTCATGTCCCTTGCCGTTTCCGTTTGAATGACGTTTTGCCATCTTGGTCCCCCCTTGATGAATGACGGGGGTCTGAAAATCTGTGTCATTGAATGCCCCCCGGCTACGAGCATAGTCGCGCAACGGGCGTTCGCGCAAATCGGGCGTCGGAATGGTCCCGCATTGGGGATAGTTTGTCGGGATTTCCCCGATTGGTTCTCTTTTTTCACCAATCCATAGAGAAAACGCCGCCCCGGTCCCCGGAGCGGCGTTCGTCGTTTCGCTGTGGTCCGGACGTCAGACGGGGGCCTTCTCGGCCTCCACCGCGGCGGCGGGCTCCGCTTCGCCCTGTTCGGCGAGCCAGCGTTCGGCGTCCAGCGCCGCCATGCAGCCCATGCCGGCGGAGGTCACGGCCTGCCGGTAGATGTGATCGGTGAGGTCGCCCGCCGCGAAGACGCCGGGGATCGAGGTGTGGGTCGTGCCCGGCTCGACCTTCACATAGCCGCCGTGATGGGTTTCGAGCTGGTCCTTGACCAGTTCCGACGCGGGGGCGTGGCCGATGGCGATGAACACGCCCTTGGCGTCGATCTCGGAGACCTCGCCGGTTTTCACGTTCTTCACGCGCACGCCCTCGACGCCCAGCGGCATGTCGGTGCCGGTGACTTCCTCAAGCACATGGTCCCACATGACCTCGATCTTGGGGTTCTTCTCGAGCCGGTTGATGAGGATCTTCTCGGCGCGGAATTCGTCGCGGCGGTGGATGACCGTGACCTTGGAGGCGAAGTTGGTGAGGAACAGCGCCTCCTCGACGGCGGTATTGCCGCCGCCGACCACGATGATCTCCTGCCCGCGGTAGAAAAACCCGTCGCAGGTGGCGCAGGCGGAGACGCCGAAGCCCTTGAACTTCTCTTCCGTCTCGAGCCCGAGCCACTTGGCCCGCGCGCCGGTGGCGAGGATCACGGCGTCGGCCACATAGGTCGCACCGCTGTCGGACTGCGCCACGAAGGGCCGCTTGGACAGGTCGAGATCGGTGATGATGTCGGTCACCACTTCGGTCCCCATCGCTTTCGCGTGCTCTTCCATCTTGACCATGAGGTCGGGCCCCTGGACTTCGGTGAAGCCCGGGTAGTTCTCGACCTCGGTGGTGGTGGTGAGCTGGCCGCCCGGCTCCATCCCCTGCACGAGGATCGGTTTCAGCATCGCGCGTGCGGCATAGACGGCGGCAGAGTAACCGGCCGGCCCCGAGCCGATGATCAGAACACGGGTGTTGTGCGTACCGGACATGACGAATCCCTTCGAAGTGTAAGTCCTGCCCGATATAGTGATGCCACCCGCCCCCCGGAACCCCCTGCGGCGTGCTGTCACTTTTCACGCCTTGAGACATGATGTTGCGCAAATGCGAAATATTATTGCGCAAGCGCGGGCCTCACGGTAAGGTTCGCCAAATCAGCAGGGGGATGGCGCATGCCGAACGCGAAACTGGACCCGATCGACCGGATGATCCTTGCCGAGTTGCAGGGCGACGGCCGCATGACCAACGTGGAGCTCGCCAAGCGCGTGGGCATTTCCGCGCCGCCCTGTCTGCGCCGGGTGCGCACGCTTGAGGAGGCTGGCTTCATCCGGGGCTATCACGCCGACGTGGACGCCCGCGCGCTGGGCTTCGAGGTGCAGGTCTTCGCGATGGTCGGGCTGCAAAGCCAGGCCGAGGCGGATCTGTCGCGGTTCGAGGAGCGCTGCCGCAACTGGCCGCTCGTGCGCGAGTGTCACATGCTGAACGGCGAGGTGGACTTCATCCTCAAGTGCGTCGCGCCGGACCTGTCGACCTTTCAGACCTTCCTGACCGAGCAACTCACGGCGGCGGAGAACGTGGGCAGCGTGAAGACCTCGCTCGTCATCCGCGACGCCAAGGACGAGCCGGGCGTGCCGTTCGACGTGCTGGAAGCGAGGATGGCCGCGGAGGCCTGACCCCCCGGCACTCGATGGAGTGTTGCGCGATGCCGGTTGTCGGCACATCATCAAGCAATACTCATGGGGGATTCCGTAATGCATTTCATCAAGACACTTGTGGGCGTCGCGGCAGTCTCCGCGCTTTCGGGCTGCATGGGAGGAACGAGTTTTTTTGCACCGCCACCGCTGGGTGGGGAAAGACTTGATCCGAATGCGCCGGCCTGGGCCCTGAACTCCTACCTTCCCGATCCGACCATCAACACGGCAATCGTCGGCAACGCGACGCAGGACGCCTCGTTCTCGACGCTGTTCAGCGGGGTGCGCACGAGTGCAGGGGAGATGCCGCTCACCTGGAACCAACAACTCGACAATGCCGCGCAATCTTACGCGGGCTATCTCGTCGCGACGAACCAGTTCTCGCACAATGCTGGCAAGTCCGACATCGGCGCCCGTGTTGCGGCGACGGGCTACCAGTATCGGAAAGTGGGCGAAAACCTTGCCCAAGGACAGCAATCCGAGCAGCAAGCCATGACCTCTTGGCAGAACTCGCCGGGGCACAATGCCAACCTGCTCGACCCGGATTTCGAGGAATTTGCGCTGGGCGTGTCCGGCACGGGGCAGAACGTGACGTGGGTTCTGGTGCTGGCCGATCCGCTTTGAGCGGGTCCCGAAACGAAAACAGGGCGCCAAGGCGCCCCGTTTGATCCTCACGGATGCTCAGGCATCCGGTTCGCGTGGCTCAGGCCAGCGCGATGTTCGACGCGGATTCGCGACCGTCGCGACCGGCTTCGAGGTCGAAGGTCACGGCTTGGCCGTCCTTCAGGGTCGTCAGACCAGCGCGCTCAACGGCGGAGATGTGAACGAAGACGTCCTTCGATCCACCTTCCGGCTCGATGAAGCCGAAACCTTTAGTTGCGTTGAACCATTTTACAGTGCCATTCGCCATTGGAATGTTCCTTTTTCGTGTTGCCGCCCACGGTATTGCGGCGGCTCGGCAGCTTAAAGATCGAATGCTGGCCGAATAGGAACAGGATCGCGAATTCAAGTGTGCATTCCGCTCATGCGTCATTTCGGGCCCGGACGCAAGCAAAATCCGCCGTCTGACAGGGACGTGAAGGGGGCGATCCGCGTTGCCGCAGCACCACATTTTCGCGTCTCTTCACGAAAAAAAGACTCTTTTGCCATTGTTATCACAGGCTTCCCCCCGGTTAACTGACTCTTGGAAGACAGTTTTTCTCCGAGTCGCCTGGGGGCGGCAGGAAAACCGGGAGACGACCCTTGATTGCTTTGCGTTTGACGAAACTGGCGGCGGGCCTTGCGCTCGGCGCTTTTCTTGCCGCCTGTACGACGGTGCCGACCGAGGATACGGCGGTGACCTCGACCGGGGAAGTGTTGCCGGTCATTTCGACGAAAACGCGATCCATGTACCGGGAATTCGACGACGGGCAGTTCATCGTGCCCGCCGTGCCACGCCAGTACCTCTCGGAAGAGCGGGCGCGGCAATACGTTCCGTATTATTCGCCCTATCCCGAAGGGACGATCGTGGTCGATCCCTATGACTACAAGCTTTACCTGATTTCCGGCCCGAACGAGGCGATGCGCTATATCGTCGGAGTGGGTAAGGCGGGCCGGGGTCTGCGGGGCGAGGCGCGGGTGAACCATCAGAAGGCCTGGCCCTACTGGACGCCGACGGCCAACATGCTGCGCCGTGAGCCTGAGAAATACGGCCCCGTGCGCGGCGGTCTCGAAGGCGGGCTGGAAAATCCGCTGGGCGCGCGGGCGCTCTATCTCTATCGCGGGGGGCGTGACACGCTCTACCGTATCCACGGCACGCCCTATCCCTGGACCGTGGGCGGCGAGGAATCCGGCGGCTGCATCCGCATGTTCCACCAGGACGCCATCCACCTTGCGGCCAATGTCGAAAACGGCACGCGGGTCATCATCCTGGGCCAGAGCGAAGCCGGGAAATACACGGTGCCCACGGGCGAAAGCGCCTGAACCGCGCGACCGGCGGTTCCTTGCCGCCGGACGCGACAACGTGAATGCGCCTGGGGGCCGGATCGTCTAACGTCTGCCGAAAAGACCGAGGCAGAACAGTGATGAACGAAACGATCCGGCGATCCGTCGCCCTTTCCCTCATGCTCGCGGCGGCGGTGGCGCTGGCCGCCTGCGGCTCCGGCCCGTCGCGCGGGCGCATGGCCGCGCCCAAGCCGTTGTTGCCCGAGAACTACCAGACCACCGGTATCCCCTCGATGTTCGGGGATACCGATCCGATCGACTGGACCGAACATTCGCCGCGGCCCGATGCCTACCCGGTCCACGGGATCGACGCATCACGCTATCAGGGTGAGATCGACTTCGCCACGGCGCGCGCGAACGGGATCAACTTCGCATGGCTCAAGGTGACGGAAGGGGGCGACCACCTCGACCCCGGCTATGAGATCAACGCGCCGCGCGCGCGGGCGGCGGGGATGCCAGTCGGGGGTTATCACTTCTACTACTTCTGCCGCACGCCCGCCGAACAGGCACGGTGGTTCATCAAGAACGTCCCGCGCGTGGCCGGAGACCTGCCGCCGATGCTGGACATGGAGTGGAACCACCAGTCCCGCACCTGCAAGCGCCGGCCCGATGGCGCGACGGTGCGCGACGAGATCCGGCAGTATGCGTCGATCGTGTCCAACCACTACGGCACCGCGCCGGTGATCTATGTCACCCCCGACTTTTACGCCGAGAACGATCTTGGGCAGATGGCGGGTTATGAATTCTGGCTGCGCTCGGTCGCGGCGCACCCGTCGGAGCGGTATCCGGACGAGCGCTGGACCTTCTGGCAATACAGCGGCACCGGTGTCGCCAAGGGCGTGAACGGGAACGTGGACCTCAACGCCTTCGCGGGCAGCGTGGAGGCCTGGGTCGGCTGGCTGACGGCCCGCCGCCAGCGTTAAGCGTCAGGGCAGGCGGATCACCGGGGCCGGGCCAAGCGGCACGGGGCCAAGGAACGCGCGACCGTTTTCAAACCGGAGCGTGGCGTCCAGCGTCTCGGGGTCGCCCGAGAGGCGGGCGAGCATTTCGCCCGCGCGGGTGATGGTGCCCACGAGCATCTCGGGCACGGCCCCCGCCGCCTGCGCCACCGCGATCATGTCGCGCCAGTTCTCGGCCTTCACGTCCACCTCGCCCTCGGTAACGCCATTCTGGCCCACCACCAGCACGCCGGTCGCGTCGAGGGTCAGCGCGCCCCAGTCGACGGACAGGCGGGTGAGTTCGATTTCACGCGGCTGCGGCCGGGCGCGTTCGATGGCGAAGCGGTCCCACGGGTTGTCGAAGCGCACCGTGGCGGTGAGGCGGGCGCGGTCGATGACCTCGGGAATGGCCCCGGCGTTGCGCGCGCCGGACAGGAGCGCCGGATCGGGGCGGATGCCGGTCGCGTTCACGTCGAAATCATAGACATGGCCCTGCCGGTCAGGGGTTTCGCGCATGGAGATCTGGGCGTGTTCCAGCCCCGTCTCGCGTGTCTCGCCCCGGGCGGTCGTGGCGATGGTGGCCCCGTCGATCTCGATCACGCTGCGTCGGATCGGAAGCTCCACGGCGGGGGCGAAGGAGGCCGAGGCGCGGAAGGTCTCGGACGTGATGCGGTGGCTCGCGTCACGGGTCGCGAAGACCTGTTCGCCGGGAAGGACCGCGATCACTTCGGTCGGGCTGTAGCTGAGCGAGAGGTTCTGAAAGATCGGGGCGGACCAGGCGATGCCCGTCTCGGGGTCGGCGATGTTGAGGTCGGTGATGGTGGTGTCGAAGCGGCTGGGAAAACCCGCCGTGTTGAGGCTGTCGTACTGCGCCGTCCAGCCTTCGGCCCGCCGGTCCTCGAACCAGCCCGCCAGCACGCGTTCGGTCGCCTGCGACCCGACGACCCAGTAGCCGCCCCATCCGATAAAGATGAGGAGGATCAGGGCGATGATGATCTGGGGTGCCTTGCGCATCGGGGCCTCTCTGTTACCGTCCCCCCTTCTAGCCAGCGCGTGACAGGAGGGGAAGCGGGATGGACAGCGACCTTTGGGTCTTCGGCTACGGTTCGCTTCTGTGGAACCAGGGCTTTCCGCATGTAGAGGCGGTGCGGGCCCGGCTCGACGGCTATCACAGGTCGTTCTGCATGCGCTCGATCCATCATCGCGGCACCGATGCCGAGCCCGGCCTGGTGCTGGCGCTGGACGAGGCGGCGGGGGCGTCCTGCGCGGGCATCGCCTATCGCGTCCATCCCGATCACCACGCACCGACGATGGTCGCGCTCCGGGAGCGTGAGCTGATCTCGTCGGCCTATGTCGAAAAGACCCTGCCGGTCACGCTGGCCGACGGGCGGGCGGTTACGGCGGTCTGCTACGTCATCGACCCGGACCATGTGCAATACTGCCACCTCGACCTTGATGAGCAGGCCCGGATCATCGCGCGTGCCGTGGGCGGGCGGGGGCCGAACACGGAATACCTCTACAACACCGCCCAACATCTCACCGACGAGGGGATCGAGGACCCGGACCTGACGTGGCTCGCCACCGAAGTGCGCAGGATCACGGGATAATCGACCATTCGTTCCTTGTGAGCGCCGCGCTCAGCGACTAACCTCGCCAACAAATAAACATCCGGAAGGAGCCCGTCCGCATGGACCAGCCGGATCTCGGGGCCGAGCCGAAATTTACACGACCCTTGCGTCAGATCCTGACGATGCTCATCGTTCTGGGCCTCGTCGGTGTCGGCGTGTTCTTTGCGCTGCCGCAGGTTCTGCCGGTCTTCCTCGCCAACCTCTATCTCAACGCCTTCATCGGGCTGGTCTTCGTGATCGGCCTGATCGCCTGTTTCTGGCAGGTCGTGCAGATCGCAAGCTCGGTCGGCTGGCTCAAACGCTTCGCGTCGGGCGAGCAGGACGGGCGCGGGGCGCCGCGGCTTCTGGCCCCGCTGGCCGCACTCCTGCGGTCGCGGCGCGACCGGATGCAGATCGGGTCGACCTCGGCGCGGTCGATCCTCGACAGCGTCGCGACCCGGATCGACGAAGAGCGCGACATCACGCGCTATATCACCAACCTGTTGATCTTCCTCGGTCTTCTCGGGACGTTCTTCGGCCTCGCCACCACCGTTCCGGCGGTTGTCGAGACGATCCGTTCGCTCGCCCCCGGCGAGGGGGAAGAGGGCGTTCAGGTGTTCGAGCGGCTGATGACCGGGCTGGAGGCGCAGCTTGGCGGCATGGGCACGGCGTTCTCGTCCTCGCTTCTGGGTCTGGCCGGGTCGCTTGTCGTTGGGCTGTTGGAACTGTTCGCGAGCCACGGGCAGAACCGCTTTTACCGGGAACTCGAGGAATGGCTGTCCTCGATCACCAAGGTCGGCTTCTCCCCCGGCGACGAAAGCCAGGGCGAAGCGGGCATGGCGGCCTATCTGACCTATGTGGCCGAACAGATCGAAGCGCTCCGGCAGGCCGTCGCCACCGCCGAAGACGGGCGCGCGACCACCGATGCGCGGCTCTGGCAGCTTGTGGACGGGGTCGAACGGCTCGCCTCCAACATGAACGAACAACCCGACCTCGGCCCCGAATTCGCCCGGATGGCGGAGGGTCAGGACCGCATGATCGCCGCCATCGAAGCGCAGGGGACCGCCGCGGTTCCGGCGGCTGCCAATGACGATGCCGAAGCCCGGATGCGCCTGCGCTCCATCGACGTGCAGCTTCTGCGCATTCTCGAAGAGATGGCGGCGGGCCGGCAGGAGACGATGTCCGAACTGCGCGGCGACATCAACGCGCTCACCAAGGCGATCCGCGCTCTCGGAGGTCAGTGATGGCTCTCGCCCGGCGTTCTGTCCGCAATGTCTCCGGCACGATCTGGCCGGGGTTCGTGGATGCGATGACGGCGCTTTTGCTGGTGCTGATGTTCGTCCTGACGATCTTCATGGTCGTCCAGTATGTGCTGCGCGAGCAGATTTCCGGGCAGGCCACCGAACTCGACAACCTGTCGGCGCAGGTGGCGGGGCTCGCCGATGCGCTGGGTCTGGAACGTCAGCGCACCGCGCAATTGGGCGAGGAGGTCGGGGGCCTCACCGCGACCCTTGGCGACATGCGCACCGAGAACGCCGCGCAACAGGCGCGGATCGGGGAACTTGTCGAACAGACCGAGGAACAGGCGCAGCGGATCGCGGGCTATCAGGGGCAGATCGCCAGTTTCGAGGAACAGGTGGCAAGCCTGATGGCGCAGCGCGATACGGTGATTGCCGAGCGCGACACGGTGATCGACGAGCGTGACGAGGCCCGCGAGGAACGCGACGCGGCCGAGGTGCAGTCGACACAGCTCCGCGCCAGTATTTCCGAACTGGAAGATGCGCAGAGCCGCCTGATTTCGGAGCAGGAGGCGCTGCAACTGGCCCTCGCCCGTGCCCGCGACGAGGTGGATGCCGAGGCCGAGGCAGCGCGGCTGGCAGCGGCCCGGCGTGAAGCGGTGGAGGCGATGCTGGCCGACATCCGGGCCGAGGCCGCCGAGGCCGACGCCGCGCTGGCCGATGCCCAGACCCGGATTTCCGAGCGCACCGCCGCGCTGGAAGACGCCCAGAGCACGATCGACCAGCAGCAGGCCGACCTTGAAGCCGCGCAGGCCGCCGCGCGCGCGGCGCAGGAAGAACTCTCGGACGAGGAAGCGGCGCGTCTGGCCGATGCTGCCGCGCTTCAGACGTTGCGTGATCGGCTGGCGGATGCGGATGAGGAAATCACCGCCATGACGCTCGCCCTCGAAGAACAGCGGCGCAAGGCGGAGGAGACGCTGACGCTCCTCGCTGCCGCCCGCGCTGCGCGTGACGAGGTGGAGGCCGCGCGGGACGAAGCGCTGAGTGAGGCGGACCGGCAGGCCGCATTGCTCGCCACCGCGCGCAATGCGCTGGAGACGGAAGAGGCCCAGAGCGCCGAGTCGCAGCGGCGCGTGGCCCTGCTGAACGAACAGACGGCCGCGCTGCGTCAGCAGTTGGGCAACCTCGAGACCGTGCTCGAGGAGGCTGAGGCGCGCGAGGACGCGGCGCAGGTGCAGATCGAGGCGCTGGGGTCCCGGCTCAACACCGCGCTTGCACAGGTGGCCGCCGAACAGCGCGCGCTGGCCGAGGAACAGGCCGCGCTGGCCGAAGAACAGCGCCGCCGGGCAGAGCTCGAGGCCGCCGAAGCGGAGCGCGCCCGCGAGGAGGCCCGCAACCTCGAAGGTTACCGTTCGGAATTCTTCGGACGGCTCCGGCAGGTTCTGGGGGACCGCGAGGGGATCCGGATCGACGGCGACCGGTTCGTCTTCTCCTCGGAAGTGCTGTTTCCCGTGGGCGCGGCCGACCTGTCGCCCGCCGGCCGGGCGCAGATCACGCGGGTGTCCAACACGCTTATCGAGGTCGCCTCCGAGATCCCCGCCGAGATCGACTGGATTCTGCGGGTCGACGGTCATACCGACAGCCAGCCGATCCGGGGCAACGCGGAATATGCCGACAACTGGGAACTGAGCCAGGCGCGGGCGCTCTCGGTCGTGCGCTTCATGCAGGACGAGCTTGGCTTCCCGCCTTTCCGGCTGGTCGCCGCCGGGTTCGGGGAGTTCCAGCCACTCGTGCAAGGCGACAGTGACGAGGCGCTGGCGGCGAACCGGCGCATCGAGCTCAAGCTGACCGAGAAGTGAGGCTCAGGGCGTGACCGAAATGGTCGTGCCGCGCCCGTCCACCTCGGCCCCGTCACGCAACAGGCGCACGCTCAGCGCGTACTCCCCGACCGGCCAGCCGCCGTCGGGGCGGCGTTTGCCCGCCGCGCGAAAGAACAGCGGCTTGTTGCCCTCTATCTCCTGCGGCGAACTCACAAGCTCGGTGCCATCGGGCCGCGTGATCGTGACCTCGAGCACATCGCCCGCGCGGCCCCCGAAGGCGAAACCCCAGCCGACCAGTGCGGGGGAGGCGGCGGTGATGGCCTCATCCGCCGTTCCCGCCTTGATCGCGTCGTAGTCAGGCAGGCCCGCGCTGGCCCCGATGGTGACAAGGCCGCCGGGGCGGTAGACGGGGCTGTCGCTCCACAGGTCGTCCTCGGGGCCGTCGTCGAGGCCACATTCGGTGATCTCGTCGGTGTTGAACGGGTCCACGACGCGGCCATCCTGACGCACAGCAATATGGACATGCGGAAACTGCGTGCGCCCGGAATAGCCCACGTCACCCAGTGTCGCGCCCATCGTCACGCGCTGGCCGGACTGGACCGCGACGCTGCCCTCCTTGAGGTGGCAATACTGCGTCTCCCACCCGCCGCCGTGGTCGAGCACGACGCCGTTGCCGCATTCGCGCCCCTGAAGCTGGGCGGGCGGCGTGTCGTCGGCGCCGAGGTCTGGCATCCCGTCGCGCACGCCGCGCACGATGCCGGGGGCGGCGGCCTGGACCGGAACGCCCGCCTCCATCGCGGCGAAGGTGGGCAGGGCGAAGTCCGTGCCCTTGTGCCCGTCATAGGACATCGGCCCGCAGGTGAAATCCGCAGCGCCCCGTCCGGGGTCGGCGTCGGTGTATTGCAGGATGAAGCAATCCTCGCCCAGCGTGCAGTCGAGCGGGAGACCCAGGATCGGGTCACGGGCCAGCGCGGGCGTGGCGGTGAGGGCGAGGGCGGCGAGGATCAGGACAGGGCGCATGGCGCCACTCTAGGCGCGGGGACGGGGGCGGCTCAAGCGGTGGGTTTCGCGGCCCAGTCGAGCGCGTCGTCCAGCCGGTCGTCGCCCCAGAACAGCTCTTCCCCCACCGCGAAGGTGGGGGAGCCGAAGACGCCCAGAGACATGGCCGTTTCGGTCTCGGCGGCAAGGCGCGCCTCGGTCTCGGGGGATTGAGCGCGCGCCAGCGTGGCCTCGGCGTCCTGCCCGGCCTCACGCAGGGCGCGCGACAGATTGGGGTCTTCGCCGGCGGGAAGCCCCTCCTCGAACCACAGCCGGTATGTCGCGCGGGTGTAGTCCTGCCCCCAGCCCTCGGACATGCCCAGAAGCGCGACCTGATTGGCGAGCACGAGGCCCGGAAGCGGGTAGGGCGCGGGCAGGCGCGGGGCGAGGCCGTAGCGCGGGGCGCGCCGTTCGATGTCGCGCCACATATAGGCGGCCTTCACCGGCTTGTCCTTGAAGGGCACGTTGTTCTGCTGAACCATGACGTGTCGCACGTTGAAGGGCCGCCAAGTGAAACTGGCCCCGGTTGTGCGGGCCACGTCGGGCAGGCGCATGATGGTCATGTAGCTGTAGGTCGAGCCGATGGAATACCAGAAATCTATGGGCTGCATCGCCGTTCTCCCGTGCTGATCCGTTGCAGGTTAGCATCGCGGCGGCGATCCGTCAGCATGGGTCGCGGACGTGAAAAGACCGGCCCGAGGGCCGGTCTGGATGATGTCGTTGCGGTGCTTATTCCGCCGTCAGGAGCGGGGGCTTCTTGCGCGAGGCGATGCGGGGGCTTCCCGGCTCCTCGATCCTGAGGTCGATCTCGCCGTCCTTGACGCCGACCTGCACAACACCGCCCTTGGCGAGCTTGCCGAAGAGAAGCTCCTCCGCCAGCGGCTTCTTGATGTGCTCCTGGATCACGCGGCCCAGCGGGCGCGCGCCCATCTTGTCGTCATAGCCCTTGTCGGCCAGCCATTCCGCCGCTGCCGGGGTCAGTTCGATGGCCACGTTGCGGTCCATGAGTTGTGCCTCGAGTTGCAGCACGAATTTCTCGACCACCTGCGTGATGATCTCCTTGCCCAGCGGGGCAAAGCTGATCACCGCGTCGAGGCGGTTGCGGAACTCCGGCGTGAAGGTCCGCTCGATGGCCGCCGTATCCTCGCCCTCGCGGCGGTCGCGGCCAAAGCCGATGGCCGTCTTGGCCAGCTCCGAAGCGCCCGCGTTGGAGGTCATGATGAGCACCACGTTGCGGAAGTTCACCGTGCGACCGTTGTGGTCGGTGAGCTGGCCGTGGTCCATGACCTGCAACAGGATGTTGTAGACGTCCGGGTGGGCCTTTTCGATCTCGTCGAGCAGCAGCACGCAATGCGGATGCTGGTCCACGCCATCGGTGAGCAGGCCGCCCTGGTCGAAGCCGACATAGCCCGGCGGTGCGCCGATGAGGCGCGAGACCGCGTGCTTCTCCATGTATTCCGACATGTCGAAGCGCAGCATCTCGACCCCGAGCGAGGCCGCCAGCTGTTTGGCCACCTCGGTCTTGCCGACACCCGTGGGCCCCGCGAACAGGTAGTTGCCGATCGGCTTTTCCGCCTCGCGCAGACCCGCGCGGGACAGTTTGATCGCCGAGGACAGCGCCTCGATCGCCGGGTCCTGACCGAAGACCACGCGCTTGAGCGAGGCTTCGAGGTCGCGCAGGATTTCCTGATCGTCCTTGGAGACCGACTTGGGCGGGATGCGGGCGATCTTGGCAATGATCGCCTCGATCTCCTTGGTCCCGATGGACTTGCGGCGCTTGGAGGCGGCGACGAGGTGCTGGGCCGCGCCCGCCTCGTCGATCACGTCGATGGCCTTGTCCGGCAGTTTGCGGTCGTTGATGTAGCGGTCCGACAGTTCGACGGCGGTCTTGATCGCGTCGTTGGTGTACTTGATCGCGTGATGCTCCTCGAAATAGGGCTTGAGGCCCTTGAGGATCTTCACGGTGTCATCGACCGTCGGCTCGTTCACGTCGATCTTCTGGAACCGGCGGCTGAGCGCGCGGTCCTTTTCGAAGTGCTGGCGGAACTCCTTGTAGGTGGTGGAGCCCATGCAGCGCAGCTTGCCGCCCTGAAGCGCGGGCTTCAGGAGGTTCGAGGCGTCCATCGCCCCGCCGGAAGTCGCGCCCGCGCCGATGACGGTGTGAATCTCGTCGATGAAGAGCACCGCGTCGGGGTGGTTTTCCAGCTCGTTCACCACGGCCTTCAGACGCTCCTCGAAGTCGCCGCGATACCGGGTGCCGGCCAGCAGCGCGCCCATGTCGAGCGAGAAGATGGTGGTTTCCGAGAGCACGTCGGGGGTTTCGCCGGCCTCGATCTTCTTGGCGAGCCCTTCCGCGATGGCGGTCTTGCCCACGCCGGGATCACCCACGAGAAGCGGGTTGTTCTTGCGGCGCCGGCACAGCACCTGGATGCAGCGCTCGACCTCGTGATCGCGCCCGATGAGCGGGTCGATCTCGCCCTTTCGGGCCTTGGCATTCAGGTCGACGCAATACTTGCCCAGTGCCGAATCCTTGGCTTCCTCGTCGGCGGCCTCGTTGGTCGCCTCCTCAAAGTCCGGGGAGCCGGAGATGGGGCGGGTTTCGCCGTAGGACGGATCCTTGGCCACACCATGCGCGATGTAGTTCACGGCGTCGTAACGGGTCATGTCCTGCTCTTGCAGGAAATAGGCCGCGTTGGACTCGCGCTCGGCGAAGATCGCGACGAGCACGTTGGCCCCCGTCACCTCGGTCCGGCCCGAGGACTGGACGTGGATCGCGGCGCGCTGGATGACGCGCTGGAATGCGGCGGTGGGGACGGCCTCGGACCCCTCGATGTTCGTTTCGAACGCCGAGAGTTCGTCGTCGATGTACTTCAGGAGCGTGCCCCGAAGTTCGTCCAGGTCCACGCTGCACGCCTTCATGACGCGGGCCGCATCGGGCTCGTCAATCAAAGCGAGCAACAGGTGTTCCAGCGTCGCCAGCTCATGCTGTCGTTCATTGGCATGAGCGAGCGCGGCATGGATGGCCTGTTCGAGCGTGTTGGAGAAAGAAGGCAAGTGGTTCACTCCTCGTTTCCGGGGTCTCGGGGACGGGAGTGGCCCGTCCGTCTCGACCTTGGCCTCATATCTTTAAGGTTCGGTGTTCGCGGCGTATCTTCAAGTGTTTTCTGGCTGAACAACGCTCACACGGTGGTGATCGTTGCCCAAAGGCCTAGAAATTGTCCTTGGCCTTGCGGATCGCGGCGAAAACCTCGGCATCGCCGTCATGCTCCATGCTGACGGCTTTCTTCATCCCCGGCTCGCCCGCGCGAAGGAACGGGTTGGTCGCTTTTTCAAGTGAGAGGAGCGAGGGGACGGTGAATTCATCGCGGTTGCGCATCGCTGTCACGTCGTCGGCGCGCCGGATCAGGTCCGGGTTCTGCGGGTCGACGGACAGCGCGAAACGCGCATTCGCGGCGGTGTATTCGTGGCCCGAACAGATCAGCGTATCGTCGGGCAGGGACATCAGCGTGGTCAGCGTCGTCCACATCTGGTCGGGCGTGCCTTCGAACAGCCGCCCGCAGCCAAGCGCCATCAGGCTGTCGCCGGTGAAGGCGGCTTTCGCGCCGGGCATGTAGAAGGCGATATGGCCGATGGTGTGGCCGTCGGCGGCCATCACGTCGACCTTGTGGCCGGAGAACGACAGGTCGTCGCCGGGGGAGACGGCCTGATCGAGCGCGGGCAGGCGGTGTGCGTCGTGCTTTGCGCCGATGACGCGGCAGCCGAAGGCCGCGCGCAGATCCTCGACCCCTTCGACGTGGTCGCCGTGGTGGTGGGTGATGAACAGATCGGTCAGCGTCCATCCACGCGCGTCGAGTTCCGCCTTGATCGGAGCGGTTTCGGGGGCATCGAACAGCGCGGTGTCACCGCTTTCCGTGTCATGCACGAGAAAGGCGTAATTGTCCGATCGGCAGGGGATGGTCACGAGGTCGAGTGTCATGTCCAGACGAATATGGGGCGGGGCCGGGCATTGCTCAAGGGGCGTTTTGCCCTCTTTCCAAGTGCGCCATTTGGTCTAACCTGCGTTGCATGCATCTGGACGCACAGGATCTTCGCACTTTCTACTATCGCTCGGCCCTTGGCCGGGTGGCGCAGAAGAACATCCGCGACGAGGTGGTGCGGATCTGGAGCGGGCCGTGCAAGGGGCAGACGGTTCTGGGCTATGGCTTTGCCGCGCCGCTCCTGCGCCCCTTCCTCAAGGACGCGCGCCGGGTCATCGCGCTCATGCCCGGGCCGCAGGGGGTGATGCCCTGGCCGGCCGGGATGCCCAATGTCTCGGTCCTGTGCGAGGAAGTGCTCTGGCCCATCGACACGGGCGTAGCCGACAAGCTGGTGCTGCTGCACGGGCTGGAGACATCGACCAACGCGCCTGCGCTGCTGGACGAGGCCTATCGTGTGCTCGGGCCGGGGGGGCGTGCACTGTTCATCGTGCCCAACCGGGCGGGGCTCTGGTCGCGCTCCGACAACACGCCTTTCGGATACGGGCGGCCCTATACGACGGGGCAGCTTGAACATCAGCTGCGCGACCACGGATTCGCCATCGAGCGACATACTGCCGCACTTTATCAGCCGCCCTCGCACCGGCGGTTCTGGCTCAAGACCGGGCCGATGTGGGAGCGGATCGGGTCCGGTGCCCCGCGCATGGCCGGGGGCGTGCTTCTGGTCGAGGCCTCCAAGCAGGTGCGCGCACAGAACCGTCCGGGACTTCCCGAAGCGGTCAAACGCCCCCTGCGCGCCCTCGACGGGTTCGGGGCGCCGGAGCCGGGGCGGCAGGCCGGGCGGACGGGCGAGGGATTCGGTTCGTGACCCGATAGGACGAAGAAAAAGCGCGGGAGTCACAGTCCGGCAGCACCATTTACCTTCCCCTTTCGCCAAGTTCCCCTATGTTGGCGCAAAACCTCCTCATGCGTATTGCGGGTGTGGGATTGCTCTGCTAGACCCACGCCGAATTTCAGATTGCTCGCGAAAGCGCGGCATCAAGAGGCCGCCCCGGTTTGTCGACGACAGACCACGATGGGGCTAAGGACATCGGAAGGGTGGACGTGTCGGAACCAGCTTCGATAACTTCTGGGATTGCCCAGCGCTATGCGACGGCCGTTTTTGAACTGGCCAAGGATGACAAGAAACTCGCGGCTGTCGAGCAGGACATCGACCAGCTCGAGGCTGCTTACAACGACAGTGTGGACTTTTCCCGCCTCGTGAACTCGCCGATCTATTCGCGCAGTGAGCAGGCCGGAGCGGTCAAGGCGCTTGCCGAGAAGATGGGGCTGTCGTCCCAGATGACCGGCGTGCTTGGCGTCATGGCCGAGAAGCGCCGCCTGTTCATCCTGCCGCAACTCATCGCACGCCTGCGCACGATGATCTCGGACGACAAGGGCGAGGTGGTTGCCGAAGTGACCGCCGCCAAGTCGATGACCAAGGCTCAGCAGGACAAGCTTGCCAAGGCGCTCAAGTCGTCTTTCGGCAAGGACGTGAAGATCAAACTGGCCGTCGATGAAAGTCTCATCGGCGGTCTCGTCGTCAAAGTGGGTTCGAAAATGATCGACAGCTCGATCGCCTCGCGCCTGAACGCACTCCAGAATTCCATGAAAGAGGTCGGATAAGAATGGGTATCCAAGCAGCCGAAATTTCTGCGATCCTCAAGGACCAGATCAAGAACTTTGGCCAGGAGGCCCAAGTGGCCGAAGTGGGTCATGTGCTCTCCGTCGGTGACGGCATTGCGCGCGTCTACGGCCTCGACAACGTCCAGGCCGGTGAAATGGTCGAATTCCCCGGTGGTATCCGGGGGATGGCGCTGAACCTCGAAGCCGACAACGTCGGCGTCGTGATCTTCGGCTCGGACCGCGACATCAAAGAAGGCGACACGGTCAAGCGGACCAAGTCGATCGTGGACGTTCCGGTCGGTGACGGCCTCCTCGGCCGCGTGGTCGACGGTCTGGGCAACCCGATCGACGGCAAGGGCCCGATCAAGTCCGAGCAGCGCTCGGTCGCGGACGTGAAAGCGCCGGGCATCATCCCGCGTAAATCGGTGCACGAGCCGATGGCGACGGGCCTCAAGGCCGTCGACTCCATGATCCCGATCGGCCGTGGTCAGCGCGAGCTCATCATCGGCGACCGCCAGACCGGCAAGACCGCCGTGGCGCTCGACGCGATCCTGAACCAGAAGACCTACAACGATGCCGCCGGCGACGACGAGAGCAAGAAGCTCTACTGCGTCTACGTCGCCATCGGCCAGAAGCGGTCCACCGTGGCCCAGCTGGTGAAGAAACTCGAAGAGACCGGCGCCATCGAATACTCGATCGTCGTCGCCGCGACCGCGTCGGACCCCGCGCCGATGCAGTATCTCGCCCCCTACACCGCCACCGCGATGGGCGAGTACTTCCGCGACAACGGCCGCCACGGCCTGATGATCTACGATGACCTGTCCAAACAGGCCGTCGCATATCGTCAGATGTCGCTGCTCCTGCGTCGTCCGCCGGGGCGTGAAGCCTATCCGGGTGACGTGTTCTACCTTCACTCTCGTCTGCTGGAGCGTTCGGCCAAGCTGAACGAAGATTTCGGTGGTGGTTCGCTGACGGCTCTGCCGATCATCGAAACCCAGGGCGGCGACGTTTCGGCGTTCATCCCGACCAACGTGATCTCGATCACCGACGGCCAGATCTTCCTTGAAACCGAGCTGTTCTATCAGGGCGTTCGCCCGGCCGTGAACACCGGTCTCTCGGTGTCGCGCGTCGGTTCGTCGGCCCAGACGAAAGCCATGTCCTCGGTTGCCGGTCCGGTGAAACTGTCGCTCGCCCAGTACCGCGAGATGGCGGCCTTCGCCCAGTTCGGCTCCGACCTCGACGCCGCGACCCAGCGCCTGCTGGCCCGTGGTGCGCGTCTGACCGAGCTCATGAAGCAGCCGCAGTATTCGCCGCTGACCAACGCGGAAATCGTCTGCGTGATCTTCGCGGGCACCAACGGCTACCTCGACAAGGTCGCGGTCAAGGACGTGGGCCGGTTCGAGCAAGGTCTGCTCAATCACCTGCGCTCCAAGCACGAGGCGCTTCTGGACGACATCACCCAGAACGACCGCAAGGTGAAGGACGAGCTTGCCGACAAGATCAAGGGCGCCCTCGACGAGTTCGCCGAAGGCTTTTCGTAAACCCCGGTGATCTGGAAGGAGGCTGGCAATGCCAAGTCTTAAGGACCTGAAAAACCGGATCGACACGGTTAAGTCGACGCGCAAGATCACCAAGGCCATGCAGATGGTCGCGGCGGCCAAGCTCCGTCGCGCCCAGGAAGCGGCCGAGGCGTCGCGCCCCTATACCGAGCGGTTCAACGCCGTGCTCGCGGGGCTCGCCAAGGCGGCCTCCGGGTCGGACGCCGCCCCGCGCCTTCTGCGCGGGACGGGCTCGGATCAGGTGCAGCTGCTCGTCGTCATGACCGCCGAGCGTGGTCTGTGCGGTGGCTTCAACTCGTCCATCGTGAAGCTCGCCAAGGTAAAGGCGGACGAGCTGAAGGCGGCGGGCAAGACCGTGAAGATCCTCACCGTCGGCAAGAAGGGCCGGGAACAGCTTCGCCGCGACTACGGCGACCTGCTCATCGGTCACGTCGACCTGACCGAGGTGAAGAACATCACCTATCCGGACGCGCAGGGGATCGCCAACGACCTCCTCACGCGGTTCGACGCGGGCGAGTTCGACGTCGCGACGATCTTCTTCAACACGTTCGAGAACGTGGTGAGCCAGATCCCGACCGAATGGCAGGTGATCCCGGCCAAGTTCGACGATGTCGACACGGAGAGCCAGGATACCGGCTACGTCTACGACTACGAACCCTCGGAAGAAGAGGTGCTCGCCACCCTCCTGCCGCAGGGCGTGTCGACGGCGATCTTCGCTGCACTGCTGGAGAACAGCGCGTCCGAGCAGGGGGCGCGGATGTCCGCGATGGACAACGCCACCCGCAACGCCGGCGAGATGATCGACAAGCTGACCATCGAGTACAACCGCTCGCGTCAGGCCGTCATCACCAACGAGCTGATTGAAATTATTTCGGGCGCCGAGGCGCTCTAGGGAACCGGAGAAACGAAACATGGCGAAAGCACCGACCAAAGCAGCCGCGAAAGGCAAGGTGACCCAGGTCATCGGCGCCGTCGTGGACGTGAAGTTCGACGATCACCTGCCGGCGATCTTGAACGCGCTTGAAACCGACAACAACGGCAACCGCCTCGTCCTCGAAGTGGCGCAGCACCTTGGTGAGAACACCGTGCGCGCGATCGCGATGGACGCGACCGAGGGCCTCGTGCGCGGTCAGGAAGTGAACGACACCGGCGCGCCGATCTCGGTTCCCGTGGGCACCGCGACGCTGGGCCGTATCCTCAACGTCACCGGCGATCCGGTCGACGAAAAGGGCCCGGTCGAGGCCGACGAGTTCCGCCCGATCCACGCGGAAGCCCCGGATTTCGACGAGCAGGCCACCGAGGCCGAAATCCTCGTCACCGGCATCAAGGTCATCGACCTGCTGGCGCCCTATTCGAAAGGCGGCAAGATCGGCCTCTTCGGCGGTGCCGGCGTGGGCAAGACGGTTCTCATCCAGGAGCTCATCAACAACATCGCCAAGGTGCACTCGGGTCTGTCCGTGTTCGCCGGCGTGGGTGAGCGGACCCGTGAGGGCAACGACCTTTACCACGAGATGATCGAATCCGGCGTTCTGACCCCGGACAACCTGCCCGACTCCAAGATCGCGCTGGTCTACGGCCAGATGAACGAGCCGCCGGGTGCCCGTGCCCGGATCGCGCTGACCGGCCTGACGCTGGCGGAACAGTTCCGCGACGCCACCGGCACCGACGTTCTGTTCTTCGTCGACAACATCTTCCGCTTCACGCAGGCGGGTTCCGAGATGTCAGCGCTTCTGGGTCGTATCCCCTCGGCCGTGGGCTACCAGCCGACGCTGGCCACCGACATGGGCGCGATGCAGGAACGGATCACGTCCACGAAAAACGGCTCGATCACCTCGATCCAGGCCGTGTATGTGCCCGCGGACGACCTTACCGACCCGGCGCCGGCCACGACCTTTGCCCACCTCGACGCGACGACCGTGCTTAACCGCGCGATCTCGGAACTCGGGATCTACCCGGCGGTTGACCCGCTCGACTCCACCTCGCGTCTCATGGACCCGCTGATCATCGGCGACGAGCACTATCAGGTCGCTCGTGACGTGCAGGGGATTCTCCAGCGTTACAAATCGCTGCAGGACATCATCGCCATTCTCGGGATGGACGAACTGTCGGAAGAGGACAAGCTGACCGTGGCCCGCGCCCGGAAAATCCAGCGTTTCCTGTCGCAGCCGTTCGACGTGGCGAAAGTGTTCACCGGGTCCGACGGTGTGCAGGTTCCGCTGGAGGACACGGTCTCGTCGTTCAAGGCGGTCGTCGCCGGCGAATACGATCACCTGCCCGAGGGTGCCTTCTACATGGTTGGCGGCATCGACGAAGTGATCGCCAAAGCCGAGAAGATGGCTGCGGAAGCTGCGTAATCAGTCCTCCCCCGGCCCGTGCCGGGGGGCGGCTCCTGACAGGAGACAAACATGGCTGACATGATGCAATTCGACCTGGTGTCGCCGGAGCGCCGCCTGACCTCGACCGAGGCCAGCGCGGTGCAGATTCCCGGCGCCGATGGCGACTTCACGGCGATGGCCAACCACGCGCCGGTCATCGCCACGCTGCGGCCCGGCATCGTCACGGTGCAGGGCGCATCGGGCGAAGAGAAGTTCGTCGTGACCGGCGGCTTCGCCGAGGTGACGCCGGACGGGACCAGCGTTCTGGCCGAGCGGGCCATGCCCGCCGGAGAGGTGACGCAGGAGGTGATCGACGATTTCGTGGCCTCCGCCGTCGCAGCCCGCGACAACGCGACGCCCGAGATGCTCGACCAGCTGTCCAAGCAGGTGGGCGACATCGCGCTCGTCGCCTCCGAGCTGGGCCTGCAAAGCAAGGCATAAGAACCCGAACGACCGGGGGACAGTGAAAGCCCTGCATCTTCGGATGCGGGGCTTTTGCTTTGTGGGGGCCGGACGGACGCGCGGGGGGCGTCCTGTGCCTAGTGGTTCTGGCCCATCATGCGCTCGTGAACCGCCTGCATCCCGCGCTCGGCCATATCACTCACTTCGGCCGCGTGGGTGTGCAGCGCCGCGACGAGGTCCGGGTCGTCGCTCGTCTGGACCACAACGATACCCGCTTCGGTCACCTCGATCTCGTTCACCAGTCCCTCGGCGCGGTCGAAGAAAATGTCGAGCGTCGGGGATTGGATGAAGATGCGCGGGTCGTCGCCCGCCTCGACCCGTCCGATCATGCCGACCACATGGCTGACGAGGGCCGCCATGACTTCCGGGTCGGAGGAGCTTGTGACGGTGCGGATGCCGTTGGGCAGATTTTCGACCGTGCGCGAGAGGGTCTGAAAGCCGCGAAACATCATGGCGAGTTCGGCGCTTTCCTCCGGTGTCGCGTTCTCGCCCCTGAGGCCGGGCATGGTCACCTCATCATGCCCCGTGCCGTCCGCGCCGTGCATGTGGGACATTTGCGCGCTGGCCAGCGACGGGGCAAAGACCAGCATGACGGCAAGAAGAGCGGACGCGCAGCGGTGGGGACGAACCATTGGAATCTCCTTCGTGATCCCCAAGTCCTATGCCTAAAATTGAATAAGTGGAAGTGACGAAACCGTCACCGGTCAAAGGCCGGGAGGTCGAGCCGCACGAAGCTGAACGCGCCAAGCTCCCGTAGCAGTTTCCGGCGCATCGCCTCTTCATAATCATTGTAGCTATTCGTGGGTTGCACGAAAGAGCCCGCGCCCTGGATGACCGACTGCAAGTAATACTGAACCACGGTCGGGTCGTCGTCCATGATCACGAGACCGTTTACGGTGATCAGGGACATGTCGTGGGCGAGATAGGCGCTTTCAGGCGGGAACCCATCGTTGTTCACCCCGTCCCCTGACACGTCGATGACCTGCCGGTCACACGCCTCCGGCGCTTCCTTCAGCAGGTTCAGGGCGTGCCCCAGCGCGTAGCCCAGCGACGTTGGAAATTCGTCCACGCGCCGGGCGGCGCTGCGGAAGGTTCCGGCGGCGCGTGCAAGGTCGTCAGCGCCCCGCACGAAGGTCCACGGGAGTTGTTCGTACTGGTGGCGCGAACCGCTCCACTCGAACGCGGTGAGCCAGATGCCGCCCCGCGCCGCCACCGCGTCAGCCACCGCCGGATCGGTCAGCGCACCGGCCAGGCCGTCCTGCTGGAGCCGGTACTCGCGGGCGTCGATGGAGGCCGAGACGTCCAGAGCCAGCACCAGCGCGATGTCGCAGGCGCGGGCCGCCGTCGAACCGAGAACGGCGGAGCACAGGGCGAGGCAAGCGAGAGCGGAACGCAACATGGGGTGTCCTGACGATGGGGCTGACCGCAGCCTATCACGCTTGCTGACCTTGCCCAAATCCGGTTCATTTCCAAGGAGTGCCACGAAATCGTCCATTTGGGGGTCCAGACTGGGGGCCATCACAAAGGAGTATTCGGCATGATGTTGAAATCCTTGTTCGTTTCGCTGCTGATTCTTGCCCCCACAGGGGCTGCGGCGCAGCCATTTTCGACCTCGATGGCCCAGTGTGCGGGCATCTACGATTCCGTGGCGCGGTTCATGACCGACCCGAACCGGCAGGCGGAGCTGGTCCATGCCGCCGCCGACTGGCTCGACGCTGCGCGCGTGCAGGCGGTGGGCGAAGGGGTGGTTGATCCGGAAAAGACCGTGCACGCGACCTATCGCGTGGCCAAGGCGGAGTGGGAGGCCAAGGGGATGCGCATCGTCTTTTCGCAGGAATTCCGGGACTGGACGGCCTATTGCCGGTCCTTTGCCGCGGATCGGGGGATCGAGCTGGGGCTTTAGTCCGGCCTGAAAACCGTTGATCGCGGGCGCATCGCACCCTAGCAAAAGCCATGACCCCGCGCCCGCTTCATTTCATCCTCGCGACCATCCTGATCGACGCGATCGGGGTGGGGCTGATCTTTCCTTTGATGCCGGACCTGATGGACCGTGTCGGCGCGGGCGGGGTGTCGAACGGGGCCGTGCTGGGCGGCATCCTCATGGCCGCCTATGCGGCGACGCAGTTTCTGTGTGCCCCGGCCGTGGGCGGGCTGTCGGACGCGATCGGGCGCAAGCCCGTGCTGCTCGTGGCGCTGGCGACGCTGGCGGTGGACTATGTCATCATGGCGCTGGCGACGAGCTTCTGGCTGCTGCTGGTCGGACGGCTTCTCGCAGGTGTGGCGGGGGCGACCTATATCACCGCGACCGCCTATCTCGCCGATATCTCACCGCCGGAGAAGCGCGCGGCGAATTTCGGGCTGATCGGCGCGACTTTCGGCATCGGCTTCGTGCTCGGCCCGGCGTTTGGCGGGCTGCTCGCCGGGATCGACGTGACCGCGCCGTTCTGGGTGGCGGCCGCCCTGTCGGCGGCGAACGTGGGTTTCGGCCTCGCGGTGCTGCCTGAGAGCCTGCCACCCGAGAAACGGCGGGCGTTCCGGGCGAGCGACCTCAACCCGTTTGGTGCGATCCGAGACGCCTTCCGCCTGCCAGAGTTGGCGCTGCCCCTGTCGTGCATGTTCGTCTTCGAGTTCGCCAACATGGTCTACCCGACGCTCTGGGCCTTCTGGGGACGGGCCAATTTCGGGTGGTCTGCCGCGATCATCGGGGTCTCGCTCGCCACATATGGCGTGGGTGTGGCGATCACGCAGGCGGTGGTGTTGCCCGCGCTTCTCAAAAGGATGAGCGAGTTCCGCGTGCTCCTTATCGCGCTCTGCGTCGGGATCGTCGCGGCCTTTGCCTTCGGGCTGATGGAGGCGGCCTGGATGGTGGCGGTGGTGCTTCCCATTGCGTGCCTGTCGGATATGGCGCCGCCGACTTTGACGGCGATCATGGCCAATGTGACGAGCGACGACCGGCAGGGCGTGCTGCAAGGAGTGATCGCCTCGCTCGGCTCGCTCGCGGCGATCTTTGCGCCGCTCATCATGACGCCGGTGTTCCGCAGTTTTTCGGGCCCCGACGCGGCACTGCGTTTGCCGGGCGCGCCGTTCCTGATGGCGGGACTGCTGCTCGTCGCTTTGGTGCCCGTGGTATTGAAGATGCGCCCGGTCGCACAATCGTCCTGACGGTCTTGCAGGACCGCCTGCGTTTGAGGCAAGTTGGCACCGGGCAGGGCGACAAGCTAGCAGGTTTCGAACATGTGGCGCATCAGAACCCATAGAATGGGCATCGACCGCGGGTCAAAAGTGCTTTTTTCCGACTTCGTGACGGATGGCGCGATGTGGACTGGCGAGGGCGACCGGGAGATCCGGATGCTCATTCCCTTCTCCGAACCCTTCACATCGGCCCCGGCCGTGATGGTTGGCATGTCGATGTGGGACATCGACGCCGAGACCAATTCGCGGATCGATATCTCGTCCGAGAACATCACCGAGAAGGATTTCGAGATCGTCTTTCACACCTGGGGCGATACCAAGGTTGCCCGAATCCGGGCCGACTGGGTGGCCTTTGGTGAGGTCGCCGATGACGACGACTGGGACGTGATCTAGGCCCCGGAAACGGTATGCACACCGTATGCACATCCTGTGCACACACTGTACATACGATTGTATGACATCAGGTTAACCGTCGCCCGCCCGTGCGCGTGCGCCGAGGCCGCGCGAGGTCAGGCATACAGCGTCTCGTAGAGCGGCTGGAGCGTGGCGTGTTCGAACAGGGACGAGACGGAAGTGCCGCCCCAGATGTTCAGGATCGCCTGCGCGAAGATCGGGGCCATCGGCACCACGCGGATGTTCGGCGCGGCGGCCACTTCGGGGGTGGGCGAGATCGAGTCGGTGAGGACGAGGCTTTTCAGCTTCGACGCCGTGACACGCTCCACCGCCGGGTTCGACATGACGCCGTGGGTGATATAGGCGTGCACCTCTTCCGCGCCGCATTCCATCAGAACGTCGGCGGCCTTGCACAGGGTGCCGGCGGTGTCGCAGATGTCGTCGACGATGATGCAGCGCTTGCCGGTCACGTTGCCGATCACGGTCATCTCTGACACTTCGCCCGCCTTCTCGCGGCGCTTGTCCACGATGGCGAGGGGTGCTTCGATCCGCTTGGCGAGTTCACGGGCACGGGCCACACCGCCCACGTCGGGCGAAATCACCATTACGTCGTCCATGCAGTCCTTGAAGTGGTGCTTCACGTCGAGCGCGAACACGGGGCTGGCATAGAGGTTGTCGACGGGCATGTCGAAAAAGCCCTGGATCTGGGTCGCGTGCAGGTCCATCGTCAGCACCCGCTCGATCCCGGCCTGCGAGATCATGTTCGCGACGAGCTTGGCCGAAATCGGCGTGCGGGCCTTGGTCCGGCGGTCCTGCCGGGCGTAGCCGAAATAGGGGATCACAGCGGTGATCCGGCCCGCAGACGACCGGCGCAGCGTGTCGGCGATGATGAGCAGTTCCATCAGGTTGTCGTTGGCCGGGCGCGAGGTCGACTGGATGATGAACATGTCCTCGCCGCGCACGTTTTCGTGCACTTCCACAAAGACCTCGGCGTCGTTGAACCGTTCGACCCGCGCATCGACCAGACGGACGGGCGATCCACGGTGGATCGACATGCGCCGGGCGACCGCTTCGGCCAGCTTGAGGTTCGCGTTGCCCGAGATGAGCTTGGGTTCGGTGATGGCTGGCATGGAATGATCCCCGGCTGTCCATGTAACAGAATCGCGATTGATCGCGTTGACTTCGCTTAACACCGGGCTAGGTTCATGGCCACCTGTGGTGCGTTGGGGGAAGCGTTATGGCGAAGATCGAGTACTATTTCAGCACAATCTCCCCTTACACCTACCTTGCAGGCCCGCGTTTGCGCGCGATCGTCGAGTCGCACGGGGCCGAGATCGTGGTCAAACCCTTCGATATCATCGGGCTGTTCCCGCGCACGGGCGGTCTGCCCTTGCCGGAGCGGCATCCGTCGCGGCAGGCCTATCGCCTCGTCGATCTCGAACGGCAGGCGAAGAAGGCGGGGATGCCACTCAACGTGAAGCCCGCGCATTTCCCGACCAATCCCGCGCCCTCGTCCTATGCGATCATCGCGGCACAGGCGGCGGGGGGGGGCGATGTGCTCGGCCTTGTCGAGCGCCTGCTGGCGGCCTGCTGGGCCGAGGAAAAAGACATCGCGCAGGACGACGTCATCAAGGAATGCCTCGGCGCGGCCGGGTTCGATCCGGCGCTGGCCGATACCGGGCTGTTCACCGGGGCCGAGGCCTATGGCCGCAACCTTGAAGAGGCCGTCGCGGCCGGGGTCTTTGGCGCGCCGACGTGGATCGTGGACGGGGGCGAGATGTTCTGGGGGCAGGACCGGATCGAGGATCTGGATCTTTTCCTGAAGGGCGCGCTCTGATGGAGGGCGGTCCGCCGCTGTCACGGATTGCGGGGCATCCCACCCATGTCGTGAGAATGGGGTCTGGCGTGCGCCGGGCGCTGTTCATTCATTGCTCGCTGGCCCACAGCGGGGCGTGGATGGGGGTTGGCGCCGCGCTTCTGGATAAGCTGTCGATGACTGCCTTCGACCGGCCGGGACACGGGCGGTCAGCGCCGTGGCTCGGGGGCGAGGACGGCAAGGCGCTCCATGACCTGACGACCGAGATCGCGGGGCAGCTGATCGACAAGCGGGCCGACGTGGTCGGGCACAGCTATGGGGCGACCGTGGCGCTGCGGCTCGCGATGGAATGGCCCGAGCATGTGCGCACGCTCACCATGATCGAGCCGGTGCTGTTCGCCGCGATCCGGGGCACGGCGGAATACGACGCGGCGCGCGAAATGATCTATGGCCTGCGCAGCCATATCGAGCGGGGCAACCGGATGGAGGCCGCGCGCATCTTTCACGACGCGACGAACCACGGGATGTATTTCGACGACCTGTCGCCCGAGCGGCAGAAGCGGATGGCGGCGCGCATCGACCTGGTGCTGGAGGAATCCCCGGCGACGTTCGAGGATACTGCGGGCTTGCTGGAGCCGGGGCGGCTTGAGAAGATCCGCCAGCCCGTGCTCTTGCTGGAGAGCAGCAACCCGCCCGTCGGCGTGCGCGCGGTGCACGAGGCGCTGGCCGCGCGGATTGCGCACCTGCAACGGGTGGTGGTGGTCGGCGCCGGGCACATGTCGCCCATCACCCATCCCGAGAATGTCGCGGGCGAGATTGCCGCGTTCCTGAAGGTCTAGCCGCGCAGAACGTGCAGGAAGCGGTCCACGCCGTCTTCGGTCATCGACCAGTCGCAGACGAGCCGCGCTGTCAGGCGGTCGTCGTCATGGGCGCCGTCGAGCTGGCCGTCGTAGATGTGATAGATCGCGCCCGCGTCGAACAGCCGCCGATGGTCGCCGGCCCGCAGGATAGGGAACATCATGTTGCCCGACGGTTCATAGGCGAAGCCCACGTCGTTCAGGCCCCGCATCCCGTCCTGCAACCGGAGGCGGGAGGCGTTGGCGGCCCGGGCGAGGTCGAGCCAGCGCCCGCCGTCGAGATAGGGCAGGAACTGGGCCGAGAGGTAGCGGTGTTTCGAGAAGAGATGACCGCCGCGCTTGCGCCGGAACTCGAACTCGCGGGCTTTCTCCGGGTCGAAGAAAACCACCGCCTCGGCCCCCATGAGGCCATTCTTGGTGCCGCCGAAGCTCACCACATCCACGCCCGCCTTCCAGGTCATTTCGGCGGGGGTGCAGTCGAGCTCCACCAGCGCGTTCGCGAAGCGGGCGCCGTCGAGGTGGACGGGCAGGCCGAAATCCTTGGCGACTTCGCAGAGCGCCGTGAGGTCGCCGCGGGAGTAGATCGTGCCGCGTTCGGTGATCTGGGTGATCGAGACCGGCCCGCGCTGTGGCCCGTGGACGCCGCGCGTGCCCTCGCCGGCGATCGTGTCGCGCAGGGCGTCGGGGGTCATGCGGCCATCGGTGGTGGGAACGAGGGTGAGCTTGGCGCCGCCGGTGTAGAATTCGGGCGCGTTGCACTCGTCCTCGTGGATGTGGGCGGTGTCGGAGCAGAACACCGTCTGAAACGGCTGCGTGTAGCTGGCGAGGGCGAGGGAGTTGGCGGCGGTCCCGGTCGGGACGAAGTGGACGGCGGCGTCGGGCGCTTCGAACACCTCGCGCACAGCGGCGGCGGCCCGCGCGGTCGTGTCGTCGGCGCCGTAACCGCCGGTGTAGCCGGTGTTCGCGTCCGCCAGCGCCTCGATCACGCTGGGGTGGGCGGGGCCGCCGTTGTCCGAGGCAAAAAACATCACAGGTCCTCTTCGATCAGGTAGTCTTCCCAGTCCTCTTCCGGCACCTCGAACTCCGGCACCGTCCAGCCGCGCACGGATTGCCCGGCAGCGTGGGTGCTTTCCGGGTCGCCGGTGACGAGCGGGTGCCAGTCGGGCAGGGGTTTGCCTTCGTGCCGCAGGCGATAGGCGCAGGTCGCGGGCATGAAGTAGGCGATCTTGTCCATGTTCGCGGGGGTCAGCACGATACATTCCGGCACGAACTGAAGCCGGATGTCGTATTGCGCGCAGCGGCAGGTGTCGTTGTCGAGCAGCCGGCAGGCGACGCGGGTGAAGGCGACCTCGCCGGTGTCGTCGTCTTCGAGCTTGTTCAGGCAGCACTTGCCGCAGCCATCGCACAGCGCCTCCCACTCCGGCGGGGTGAGGCTGTCGAGCGGCAGGGTCCAGAACTGTTTGCGCAGGCGAGTCGTCATCCGGCGAACCTGTCGCAGCGGGCCGGGAATGAAAAGGGCGATGCGGTCCTGGTCGGCGGGGCGGCGCGTGTTGGGGCGAACCGTGCGCCCGATTAACAACCTTAGGTAATGTATTTGTCTTGTTTGCCTGTATGAGTTGTATACTGTCGAGTCCGGAAAGGGGTGTCGCGTGATCCTGAACCACCTTTGAAATGCCCAGGTTGCCGAGGGCGTGCGGGCTCAGCTCGATCTTCTGCTGGACGGTGTGCGGCAGGAGGCCGGGTTCGACGCGGTGTTCATCGCCCGCATCGCGGGTGCCGAGCGGCGGGTGGAGGCGGTGGCGGCCGACCCTGCCGCCGACACGACGCTGCGCGCCGGTCAGGTGTGCGGCCTCGGCGAGTGCCCCGTGGTGGCCGCCGCCGTCGCAACCGATCCGTCCCCCTTCGCAACGATCATTCCCGCGACCATCTGGCCCGGATCGCCCGGCGACGGGGCGGCAGGTGTCGCGCTGCGCCTGTCGAGCGGGGAGGTCTTCGGCGTGTTGGGCGGGGTCGCCCGGCGCGTCGTGGCGGATGCCGAAGCGCGGCTGCGGGTGACGGCGTCGCACCTTGCCGTCGCGCTGGACGTGCTCCACGACGACGCCCTGGCGGCCCAGCGGCTGCGCGGGAAGCTTCGGGACCTGATCCGCGCGCAACGGTTCCGCCCCGTGTTCCAGCCGGTGCTGGATCTGGTCACGGGCGACGTGATCTATCGCGAAGGGCTTACGCGGCTTGAGGACAATGTGGGCATGAGCGTGCCCGAGGTCATCGCGGCGGCTCATTCCGTCGGCCTTGGCCCGGAAGTCGAGCTTGGCTTCGCCCGCGCGATCCTCGCAGCCGATAGGGCCTGGCCGGATGCGGCGGGCGTGGCGATCAACCTGTCGGAAACCACGCTTCACGCCCCGGCGTTCGAAGCGTTTCTGGCCGAGGAGGCCGAGCCGGGGATCACCGTGGAACTGACGGAGCATGAGCCGGTGCGCGATTACCCGGCCCTTGCCGCGCGGGTGGCGCAGATGCGGTCGGCGGGCCTGAGCCTTGCCATCGATGACGCAGGGGCGGGCTATACCTCGCTGCGCCATATCCTCGACCTGAAGCCCGACGTCCGCAAGATGGATGCTGCGTTGTCGACGCGGGTCGACACCGATCCCGAGGCATTGGCGCTCTTCCGGGCGCTGCAAGGGTATTGCGACGAAACGGGCACGATCCTTGTCATCGAAGGCATCGAGCGGGCTGAACAGTTGGCGGCGCTAAGCTCGGTCGGCGTGCGCTATGTTCAGGGGTTCCATGTCGGTGCGCCGGAGGAAACGGCGCAGTCGTCAGTCGGATAGCCTGCCTGAAAATTGAGCGGCCGGATCGCCCGGATCACATGCCGTGGCGGCCGAAGACCGTGCGGAACGTCATGCCGATGATCCGCAGTTCCATCGCGAAACCGGCGTTGCGGATGTAGTTGAGGTCGCGCGCCGTCTTGGCCCGCGTGGCATCGACACCGACGGCATAGCCGAGCGCCACCTGCGCAAGTCCGCTGATACCGGGGCGCACGAGGTGGCGTTCGCGGTAGCGCGGGACCATGCGCGAGAATTCGTGGGCATGGGAGAAGGTGTCGGGGCGCGGCCCGATGATGCTCATTTCGCCACGAAGGACGTTGTAGGCCTGCGGCAGCTCATCAAGCCTCATGCGGCGCAGAAGTCCGCCCAGCCGGGTGATCCGGTTTGTTTCGAGCGGGTCCTTGGCGGTGCGCGTGGTGCTGGCCGAGTGGGTCATCGTCCTGAATTTAATGACTTTAAAGGGTTCGCAGTCGCGACCCATGCGGTCCTGACGGAAAAACAGGGGACCTGCGTTAAAGAACGGGTTCAGCACGAGAAGCGCCAGCCCGGTCAGAGCGGCAAGGATCAACAGGATCACCGACAACACGATGTCGAACGCGCGCTTGGTCGCCCAGAATAGGGCAGAACCGCCAGGCCTTTGAAAATCATTCTTGAATCGGGTCCCGACGTTTTCAACGTCGGAAAACCGATACCCGATATTCGGATCGGCAGACATTATCGCCCCCAGTGTCTTACCTGCCGGACCAAACCCTTTCTGGGTTTCCGGCAGCCCACTGCGCCAACATACTGCAATGCGGCATCCTGTACAGACTCTCTTAAGACTAAAAGGGCAAACCGGCGTGCTTGTGCCTACTAACAAGCGCCAACTGCCCGGTTTTTGGGCGTCCTGTTGCCGCTAACGCCCTGCGATAGCGCGACAAACAATGACTCCGCAATCTGAAGTTGCCGGTCGGTGAAGGTGGCAACCAATTGGCGTATTTCGCACTGCGTCTCGGCATCCCGATTCCGAGGCTGGGGAATCGGCGCCGGACGCGGCGCGGTCAGGCCGCCTTTGTCTTGTCGGCGGTCGCGCGGGCGAGCTTGTTGGCGAGGCTCACAGACAAAAGATGCGCGTAGATCGCGGGCAGCACCCCCGCCTCGCGCAGTTTCAGGTAGTCGGCGTCAGGCAAGGCGCGCAGCTTTTCCTCGTCCACCACGGCGAAACCATGCAGGCTCGCCGATACCTCGCCCGAGGCATCACGCGCTTCGATCGAGATCTGCGAGAAGAGGTCGAGGTCTTTCAGAACCTCCAGCGCGCCCTCGGTCCGCTTGGCCGAAGCCGCGTATTCGGTGACAAGGCGCACAACGCGGTCCATGAACTCGGTCTTCTCGCCCGCCTCGTCGAAGAGCGGGGTGCCGCTGTCACTTTCGGCAAAGCCCGCATAGCCGCTGTCGACGCAGACGATCGGGTCGGCCCCCTCCTGCTCGCCGAGGATGAAGGGATAGCGGCGCAGGTAGGCCGGCATATAGCCCGGCGTCCACTTGCCTTCGGCATCGACAAACACGTTCTCGCCACTCTTGAGCCCGCACAGGAAGACGGGGGTAAAGCCGGTGCCGGTCGGCACGAAGACGATGGGAAGGTCATGGGCCGCTGCCGTGAACTCGTCGAACACCGCCGGGATCACCTGTGCCTCGCGCGCGAAGGCGAAGGGCTCGGCCGCGGCGGAAATCTGGAACCGCTTGTGGTTGACGGTCGAGAGCGCCTCCACGTTCTTGTAAAACATCGGCAACTGGGTCATGGGCAAATCCTTCCGTGCAATGGCGGGACTCTCCGACAGCCGGCCCGCCGAGTCAATTCCGGCAGGTCCCCCGGGGCGCGGGCTTGTGCGCCGGGGTCATGACCAGACAGCTTGACAGGTGGCGCGCGGGTCCGAACACTTGCCGTACCCGATCATTCCTCGGCGAAGCGACACGAACCTTCAGGAGAGCACGGACTTGGAAGACCCCCTCTCCCCCCTGATGACCGCGATCGCGTCCGGCGACAGGGCCGCGCTGGCGGGCCTTTATCAGCGTCTCGAAAAACCGGTCTACAGATTTATCCAGTCGAAATTGAACGATCCGCACGAGTCGGCCGACATACTTCATGACGTATTCATGGACGTCTGGCGCAGCGCCGGGCGGTTCGAAGGGAGATCGAAAGTGCAGACCTGGGTATTCGGAATCGCGTGGCGCAAGGTGATCGACCTCAGGCGGAAGTCGGGGCGCATGGATTTGCCGGGCGAGACGCCGGATATTGCGGATGAGCATGTCGATACCGAGGCGGCCGTTCTGGCCGGGCAGGAGGCCGTTCATGTGCGCCATTGCCTTGGCGAACTTGGTGATGAGCATCGCATGGCCATCTCGCTCGCCTTCTACGAGGATATGGCTTACGGCCAGATCGCCGAGGTTGCGGGCGTTCCGGAAGGCACGATCAAGACGCGGATTTATCACGCGAAGAAGCTGCTGCTGCGGTGCCTGTCGGGTCGCGTGACGCGGGAGGCGAGGGCGTGATGGCGCGCGAAGACATCGAAGCCCTGCTGCCGTTCTACGCGAACGGCACGCTGTCGGACGCCGAACGCGCGGAGGTCGAGGCGGCGCTGGCGGAGGACCCGTCGCTCGATCTTGAGCTTTCGGTGCTGCGTGCGATGCGCGAGAACCTGCAATCGGAAGAGCCGGGGAGCCCGGGAGAGTTCGGGCTTGCGCGGCTCATGCGCGAGGTCGACCGGGAGGCGCGCGCGCAGCCTCGGGCGCCCGCCCGCGGCATCCCGGTTCGGTTCTGGCAGGTCGCGGCCGCTCTCGCGCTCGTCGCGCTTGTCGCGCAGAGCCTGTTCCTGTTCGACAGCCGCGCGCCCGACTACCGGCTCGCCGGAGAGGCGGATGGCCAGATCGTGGTCGCATTCGATCCGGAGGCCACCGAGGCAGACATCCGCGCGCTTCTCAACGGCCTGGGGCTTGAGATTGTCGGCGGACCCAGTGCGCTGGGGCTGTATGAGCTTGCCGACCCTGCGGGGGAGGTGACGGAGGCGGATCTGGAGGCGCTGCGGGGGGCGCCGCAGGTCGAGTCCGCTGACCGCAATGACTAGGCTCGGGCTTCATAGGGGGCCTTGGGCCGTGGTTCTGCTGATCGCCGCACTGAGCCTTGCCGCGCAGGGACAGGCTCAGACCCCGCGGGGCGCCACCCCGGGGCGGACGCCCGTCACCACGACGACACCGTCGGGGCCTGCGACGACACCAGCCACGCGGCCCACGGGATCAGGGACGACCACGCGGGTTCCGCGCGATGATCGCGATCCTTCCGGAACGCCCCTGCGGATCGTCGCGTCCGAGGTTCAGACGCTCAACGGTCGCACCGAATACATCGCCATCGGGCCTGAGGGCGAGGCGGCGGGCACTGCCCGGACCCTCCTGTCGGCCGGCGCGACGCTGGTCCGGCGGCGCGCCTATCCGGGGCTTGGACGAGTCGGGCAGATCTTCGTTCTGCCCTTTACCCTCTCGCCGGAGCGGGCCCGGCGTCTGGTGGCCGACGCTGCTCCCGCGACACGGTTCGACGCGCATGGGCTGTATCGCTATGCCGAGGGTGGCCCGCGATTGTATGCGGAACGCATGGTGCTGGGGGCCGGGCGGTGCAGGGCGCCACCGTCCCGCACGATCGGCATGATAGACGGACCCGTGAACCTGACACATCCCGCGCTGGCATCAGCGCGGGTCGACGCCATTTCGGTCGCGCCGGGCGGGCGTGCTGCCGAAGCCCCGGATCACGCGACGGCCGTTGCGGCCCTGATCGTCGGGGCGGATGCGCGCGGCGTCTATGCCGGGTTCGCGGCGGGCGCCAGACTCGTGGCTGTCGATGCCTTTTCAGGCTCGGGCCGGCGGGAACGGACCAACGTGGATATGATCGGCGCCGGGCTCGATGTGCTTGTCCGGAGCGGCGTCCGGGTGATCAACCTGTCCCTGTCGGGGGGCGAGAACGCTGCGCTCGGCGCATTGCTGGCGGCCGCCGCGCAGCAGGGTGTCGTGATGATCGGGGCGGCGGGCAATGACGGGCGCGGCGTGGGCTGGCCTGCTGCCGCGCCGGAGGTCATCGCCGTCACGGCAGTAGATGCGGCGATGGCGCCCTATGGTCGCGCCAATCGCGGGCCGGAAATCGAGTTCGCCGCCCCCGGCGTCGATCTTTGGGTCGCGCGGCGCGACAGCGGCGGCTATGCCAGCGGCACCTCCTATGCCGCGCCGATCGTCACCGCGCTTGCGGCCCAGCTTGGGGCCGGTGCGGCGCTGTCCGCCTCGGACCTGCGCCGCGTTCTGCGCGCCTCGGCGCGTGATATCGGCGCTGGCGGGCGGGATCATGCGACCGGGTGGGGCCTTGTCCAGGCCTCCGGTTGCTGACCTTCCGGTTTCTTTCAAAAAAATAATCAATAAAAACAATGCAATGAAAGAAATCTGACGAAAATTTCGTCTTTCTTTGAACCTTCCGCCGTCGCCGCCCGACATACGAATACACCCGGCGCAACCGGGTCACATTCAAACGAGGAGACGACACATGACCATCATCAACAAAACCGCCATCGCCGCTTTCGCCCTGATCACGTCCGCCACCGGGGGCTCTGCCCTGGCCGGGAATGCCGGGGAGAGCATGCCGGCCTGCATCAACCATGTGGTGAATGCCTGTAACGAGAATTCCAACCATCCCGAGGCCTGCACGGAAGCCGGACTGTCGGCCTGTGAAGAACTCCATGGTCTGAGCGAACAGACCGCTCTGCCGAAGATCAAGATCTTCGAAGCGCCGAACGGGACCTACCGCGTCGTGATCGGAGACGGCCCGAGCCGCCCCCAGACCCGGGTCCCGACGGCCGAGCCCAACTTCCCCGGCACGGCGTCGCCGCGCGGCTGATCGAGAAAACAGAAGCGGGAAAAAGCGGGGCCTTGTGCCCCGCTTTTTTCGTTGTCGCGGGTCAGATATCCGTGCCCTGCTTCACTTCCCGGCGGACCTGCCCCCAGGCCATCAGCGCAAAGACGGCCGTGCCGCCGGTGATGTTGCCCGCCAGAACGGGGAAGAAGAACCGCAGGAGGCCCGTCATCACGTCCGTCTCGCCGTTCCAGAGGATCAGCCCGTATTCGACCGATCCGGCGACGATATGGGCAAAGCCCGCCGCCGCCATGATCCAGGTGAGGGTCAGGATCACGAAAAACGAGTTTCCACCCGCGGAAGGCATGATCCAGACGATGGCTGCGATCAGCACCCCCGCGGGCATCGAGCGTAGGAAATTGGTCAGCGCATCGCCCTCGACCGCGTGGCGGGCGACCGCGAGGAGGCTTTCATACAGCTCCGGCGACACGACGCCCGGCAGCGTGAGGAACCCGGCTGCGATCATCGCGCCCACGACATTCGCGGTCATGACAAGACCCCACAGTCGCGCCGTGCGGTTCAGGCACCACATGGAGCGACGGGAGATCACGGGCAGCACCGTCGTGATCGTGTTCTCGGTGAAGAGTTGCATACGGCCAAGAATGACGACCAGAAACCCCACCGAATAGCCAAGGCTTTCCACCAGTATGGCCCAGTCGGCGTCGGGCAGATTGTGGTGCAGCACGGCCTGAGAGATCACGGACATGCTGATGAGCACGCCGGCGGCCAGACCGGACCAGACCAGCGACATGGCCGGGCGCGACAGTTCCTCGTCCCCGTCGCGGCGGATGACCTCATAGATCAGGCGCGCGGAGAGCCGCGTCGCCTGCGTGACCGATTCCTCCTCCGATTCCGCGTGGATGGTCTCGGGCGCTTCGTCGTTGTCCTTGATCCCCGTGGGGCGATTTTCGTCGGCGGTCATGGCGCACCGTGGCTTGCGCGGTGGCCCGAGCGGCCTGCCGCATGTGGGAGGTGTGACAGGTTCATTCTGTCAGGCGCTTACAGGTTTCTCGGCCCAGTAGCCGGGAACGCCGCCGCAGTAGCTCGGCACGTTCAGGCTGTCTTCGACGGCGGCATACATGAGCGCTTCGGCATATGCGAAGCGGGTCGGGTCGCCGTCTTCGGGGCTGTACATGCCGGTGTAGAGCGTCTTGAGCAGGCTTTTCGACAGGTCAGGCGACGCGGTCTTTTCTGCCAGTGCGGTTCGATCCTCGTCCGGGAAAGCCCGGGCCGCCCCGGCAACGAGTGCGTTCGGGATGGTGTCAAAGCCCGCCAGTTCGCGGCATGTGGCTGCAAAGGCGAGGGTTTTCCTGCCGTCCGACTGGGCGAGGGCGGCTCCGGGCATCAGCGCGGCGGCGGATGCGCCGCCGAGGAACAGCCGGCGGGAGAGGTGTGTCTCAATCATTCTTCGCCTCCTCCGTCTCGGGCCGCCACGAGGCGTAATAGGCGGCGAGGTCAGAGATTTCTGCGGTGTCGAGACGGGCGGAATAGGCCCGCATCCGTCCCATCGGGTCCGAGGTCCGGCGTCCGTCCGCATAGGCGCGCAGTTGGTCGGCCAGATAGGCTTCGGGCTGGCCGTGAAGGCGTGGCGCGGTGCGGGCGCGGTCGGTGTCGGGGTCGAGCGAATGGCAACTGGCGCAGGGGGCGAGGCCGCGGCTCCAGTCGCCCTGGGTGACAAGCGCGGGCGGCGTGTCGTCGTTCATGCCTTTCGGTTCGAGGACCGGGCGGGGCGCGTCGGCATAGAGCCGTGCCATGGCCCCGTCACCCTGTCCGAGCGCGAGGGCGGTGAGTTCCATCTGGCGGTGGCGCCGGTCGCCCTCGCGGAAGGCCTCAAGCTGCCGTTCGAGGTAGCGGATCGGCTGGCCGTTCAGATCGGGGAAAACCTGCGTGGTGGGGCGCTCCGGCGCCACGGCGTGACAGGCCGAGCAATTCAGCAGGATGTCGGTCGACTGAGCCGAGAGGGCAGTGGGGCCGAAGGCGGTCAGGGCGAGCGCCAGGATCGTGCGGGCGACAGTCATGGGCGGGCCTCGTTCACGATGTGCTCGCCCATGCGCAGCGCGAGGGCGGCGATGGTGAGCGTGACGTTCACGCTGGAGACCGATGGAAAGGTCGAGGACGAGCTGATCCAGAGGTTCGGGTGATCGTGGGCCCGGCAATCGGCATCGACCACGCTGTCGCGCGGGTCGTCGCCCATGATCGTCGCGCCGGTGATGTGGTTGTTCGGCAGGTAGCCCTCGTTGTGTTCCACGCTGCTGGCCGTGGCGCCGAGCGTTTCGGCAATCCGCTCGACCCGCTTGCGCGTGTCCTCGGCGGCGCGCGCCACATAGTCGCCGACGTCATAGTGGATTTCGGGGCGGGGCAGGCCGAGCCGGTCGGTCTTGCCCTCGGTCGAGGGGCGGATGCGGTTGCTCGGGTCGGGGAGTTGTTCGTGGAACGCCGTGATGACCTGCCGGCGGGCGGTGCGATGGCGCACCGCCTCGCGCAGCTCTGTGCCCGTCAGCCCCTCGTCGATGGCCGCTTTCGCGATGCCTTCGACCGGGTTCATGTTCAGGATCATCAGTTTGCGCGCGGCATGTTCGCTGCGGAAATCGCCGTCACGCAGACTGGTGATGGCGGAAATCACGTTGGGGCCGCGTCCGGGCCAGAGCGGCACTTCGCTGTCGAAGGACGACGAGGTGCCGGGGTGGTCCATCAGGTTCCGGCCCACCATGTCCGAGGAATTGGCGACGCCCTCCGGCGCGTTCTCCTGCGTCGACATCAAAAGGATCTTGGGCCCTTCGATCCCGTTCGCGGCCAGCACGAAGCGGTCGGCCTCGATCCGGAACTCCTCGCGGCTCGGCGTGAGGTAGCGGGCCGCGATGATCTCGCCGTCGTCGCCGACTTCGAGGTGGTGGACCACGGCATTCGTGATCAACTCGGCCCCCGCGGCCTGCGCCTTTTCCACGGCGATGTTGCCGGAATACTGCGCGCCGATCGGGCAGATGGGCATACAGTTGGCATTGCCGCAGCAGGGCGGGCGACCGTCATAGACCTGCTGATTGTTGCGGGCCTGCGGCGCGCTGACGTGATCGTAGCCAAGGGCCGTGAGTTTTTCGTGAAAGACCTGATCCATGTAGGACAGCGGCGCTGCGGGCATCGGGTAGGGGGCGGAGCGGGGCGCGTCGAAGGGCGCGTCCTCGGGTCCGGCGACACCCATTTCCTCTTCCGCGGCCTGATACCACGGCTCGATGTCCCAGTAGTCGAGCGGCCAGTCGCGCCCGACCCCGTAGCGCGACTTCAGCTTCATGTCGTTGGGGAGGTAGCGCCACGCGGCGGCGGCCCAGTGCCACGTCGTGCCGCCGACCGCACGGATGTATTGCTGGTCGTAGGCGTGGGGGCCTTTCTGGATGAGGTAGTCGTCGGTGCGCGCGACCTGCGGCTGGGGCGCGTGGGGCACGGGCGGGTAGGGCGACATCATGGTCTGCGGGTCGGAGGAGCGGAACCTGTCGACCAGATCTTCGCGTTGCACCTGCGGGCCGTCGCACAGGATGCTCACCTTCAGGCCCGCCTGCGCGGCGCGATGGGCGACCATGCCGCCTGCTACGCCTGCGCCGATGACGAGAAGCTGGGGTCGATGAGGCAGTGTGTGGACCATTCGCGCGCTCCCTTTCCTTAAAGATCAACGGACCCGGCGGGCCATTGTTCCTTGCCGCTCACTTGCCGTGCGTCCGTCACGGGTCGTCGGGCGGATCGCAGTTCTCAGGCTCCACATGACCGCGGCGCGCGAGCAGTTGGGCGAGGCCGAAACACAGCGCCGCCCAAGCCGCGCCCGCGAGCCAGCCGGCGAGCACGTCGGTCGGCCAGTGCACGCCGAGATAGACGCGGCTGATGCCCACCAGCAGTGTCAGCGTGACCGCCACGCAGAGGATGAAGACCTTGAGGCGGCGGCGCGGCTGAACCCGTGCGAGGAGCACGCCGAGCGAAAGATAGGCGACTGCCGCCATCATCGAATGGCCTGACGGGAAACTCGCCGTGTGGACGATGGAGCCGTGCGGAACCAACTCGGGACGCGGGCGGTCGAAGGCGGCCTTCGCGAGGCTGGACAGCGCGATGCCGCCCCCGACCGAGGCGAGCAGAAACAGCATCGAGCTGATCCGGTGGCGCATGAGGAAGTAGAGTGAGACGAGCAGGGTCGAGAGGGTCAGGACGACGGTGCCGCCCAGAGCGGTCAGGTCGCGCCCCATTTCTTCCACCCACCCGGGTCCGATGGGATCTGACAGGTCGCCCGGCGTGCGCAATGCGAGGAGGATGTCGCGATCCAAGCTGCGCGTTTCGCCCTCAAGCACTTCGTCGGCCAGCTCGGCCAGGCCCCAGAAGAGGCAGATCAGACCGGCGAGATACAACAGCCAGCGCAACTCGACGACGCGCAGGAACGCGGTGAACGGGGAGGCTGTCGTGTCGGTCATGGGTGACTTTCCTGTCCTGAGGGTTGAAGGGTCAGCCCGCGCCGACGGCACGGGACGATTTTGATGCGCTGCTGTCATCTTCCGATCCGGCATCAAGCACCCGCTCGCGGGCGATCCACTCCGGGTGTTCGTCGCGCACGCAGGCCATGAGCTGTTCGCGCAGGCGGCTTTGCACGGTCCAGCCGGTCGAGGGGTCGGGCATCATGGCGTAGAAGCTGATCTTGAAGCCGTCGGGGGACTGGTCGGTCGCGTAGACGAAGGAATTCTCGGCTTCGTCGATATCCGGGTCCGCCTCGAGCATACGTTCGAACGACCGGCGCAGCGCCGACACGTCGGCGCGCGGGTCGAGCCAAAGGTCGATGACGCGCATCATCCGGGCCTCGGTGACGGACCAGTTCTCGAACGGTTTCGAGACGAAATAGGTCACCGGCACGACGATCCGCCGCTTGTCCCAGGTTCTGAGCCTGAGGAACGTGTAGAAGATGGATTCCACATAGGCCCATTCGCCTTCGAAGAACACGGCATCGCCGATCCGCACGGGCTTGGCGAAGGCGATCTGGAGCGAGGCGATGATATTGCCGAGCACGGCCTGGCCCGCGATGCCGAGCACGACGGTCAGCACGCCCGCCGAGGCCAGCAGCGTCATGCCGATGCTGTCGAAGAGGTTGAGCCGGACGAGCACGATGATCGCGGCGATGCCCACCGTTGCGAGCACGATGAGCCGCCGGAGCGCATAGATCGAGGTGTAGAACGCGCGTTCATCGACCCCGCGCTTGTCGTCGATCTCGCCCACATAGCGCAGCGTGATCTTGTGAAGGATGGCGTCGAGAATACGCAGCGCGGTCATGCCGACGCCCCAGACCATGACGATGATCAGCACCGGTTGAAGAAACGCCTGAACCGGGCCGGAGAACGACAGCACCCAGTTCAGGATCACCTGTGTCACACCCGCCATGACGAGAAGCGCCACAGGCAGGCGGCTGCGCTGCAACCCGTTCCTGAGCCAGTTGCGCGGGGCCCGCTGTGCGAGCAGGAATACCAGCTTCTGCACGACCCAGCCCAGCCCGATGACGCACAGGGCGAGCAGCGGAAGCGCGATCCATTCCCACAGCCACAGACCCATGATTTCGTATTTCAGGACATCCGGGATGAACCGTTCGTAGGGTCTTGGCCCGAAGGCATCGAAAAGCGGCGCGATATTGTCGACCGTTTGGGGGGTGAAGAGCCACAGGGCGTCCCCCTCGGGTGGCCTGTACCGGGCGATGCGCAGGTCATAGGCTGTGCCGCCGGTCTGGAGCGTTTCGATCTGTATGTCGCGGCGCGCGTCGCCCGACCGGCTGCTGGACCCGCCGCGCCGCTCGATCATGGCGTCGGGGCGGGCCGACAGGTCGGACCAGTCGATCCAGACCTGACGCTCCATGATCGAGGCGAGTTTGCGGGCAGCGTCGCGCCCGGCCTGCTCCTGCTGTTCGGGCGGAATGCGTGACAGGTTGAGGTAATGCGCGGCCGAGCCGTAGTCGCCCCGGTCGGCTGCGGCGACGAACCCGCGGATCGTCTGGCGCGGGGCGGACCGGTCCGGCGGGGTCGTGTCGTCGGTTTGCAGACCCGAGTTGAGCGCGTCGGTTTCGTACCAGAACTGGGAGTCGTCTTGCGCGGGCGCGGCGGGGGCGACCGCGAGCGTGATGACGCACATGAGCGCCGCCACGACGGGCCGGAGCCATCGCGGTGCGGCGCGGTCTGCGCCCCGGGGCGGAAAATCAGTCAGTTTGTGCAGCACGAAACCCCAACCCGAGGGGGGGGCCGGTGGTTCCGGTGTCGTGGCCCGGCGGCGCCGTGCCGACCCTGGAACTTCGCGGGAACGGGGCCGATCACCCGGCGTTGGGTTCAGGCAACCTGACTGGAGGATGACATGACCAAACATGCCAGAATTCCGCCGCAGCATCAGGACGCGATGCCGGCGGCCGAACATGAAATGAACCCCGCACCCGACTGGCGGCCCCGCTATCCGGGCAGCGGCCGGCTCGACGGCAAGGTCGCGCTGGTGACGGGCGGCGACAGCGGCATCGGCCGCGCGGTGGTCGCGCTGTTCGCCCGCGAAGGGGCCGACGTGGGGATCGTCTACCTCAACGAAGATCGCGATGCCGAAGACACGCGCCGGATCGTCGAGGAGGAGGGGCAGCGCTGCCACCTCGTGAAAGCCGACGTGGGTGACCATGACGCGGCCTTCGGTGCCGTGAAGGAGATTGCCGAGCACTTCGGGCGTCTCGACGTGCTCGTGAACAACGCGGCCCAGCAGTTCGTGGATTTCGACCTGCGCGACATCTCGGAGGAGCAATTGCGCCGCACCTTCGACAGCAACGTCATGGGCTATTTCTTCGTGACGCAAGCCGCTCTCGACCACATTCCCGACGGCGGGGCCATCGTGAACACGGCGAGCGTCAACGCCTTCAAGGGCAACGACAAGCTGGTCGACTACACCGCGACGCGCGGGGCCGTCTCGGCCTTCTCTCGCTCCATCGCGACGCAGCTGCTCGACCGCAAGATCCGGGTGAACGCGGTCGCGCCGGGGCCGATCTGGACGCCGTTCATCCCCGGCAGCATGTCGGACGAGATGGTCGAGGATTTCGGCGCGCATTCCCCGATGGGACGGGCCGGCCAGCCGTGGGAGGTCGCGACCTCCTACCTCTTCCTCGCCTGTGAGGACGGGAGTTACTTCACCGGCCAGACGCTCCATCCCAACGGCGGCATGATCGTCGGGAGTTGAGGCGCGCGGCGGGCAGGGCGTGACCTTGCCCGCCTTCATCCGTCAGGTCGCGATTGCCGCGACGGACCCGCCGTCGACGCGGTAATTCGCCCCCACGATGAAGCTTGCCTGCCTGGAACACAGAAACGCGATGGCCGCGGCCACCTCTTCGGCCCGCCCGCGCCGGTCGAGCGCGATGAAGGGCCGCTCGGTCGCCAGGAAATCGCGCACGGCTTCGTCCCGGCTGGTCCCGTCGGCCTCGGCCTTCTGATCCATCATCTCATCGGTCATTGGCGTTTCGATGAAGGCGGGCGAGACGCAGTTCACCAGCACGCCCTTTTTCGCGGCCTCGCCGCTCAGACCCTTCACGAAATTCAACAGCCCCGCCTTGGCGACGTTGTAGACGACTTCGTCGGAATAGGGCTGGACCGCGTTTTCCGAGCACAGGACCACGGCCCGGCCCCAGCCGCGCTTTTCCATCGCCGGGACGAAGACGCGCAGGGTGCGCACGACCGACATGAAATCCGTCTGCCAGGCCTCGTGCCAGTCGGCATCGCTCATGTCGAGCGGGTGGCCCTTGGCCCCGGTCACGCCGGCGGCACAGACCACGATGTCGGGCATGGTGAAGCGTTCCTCGGTGGTGGCGGCCAGCCCCTTGACCTGTTCAGGGTCACGCAGGTCGGCCTGAAGCGCCTTGGCGCCGTCGCCCAGTTCGTCGGCGGCGCGGCTCACCTCGTCGCCCTTGAGGTCCACCAGGATCACCCGCGCCCCTTCGTCGAGCAGCATTCGGGCGGTGGCCTTGCCGATGCCGGACGCGCCCCCGGTGATGAGGGCGGTCTTGTCTTTCAGTCCGTAATCCATGTGCAGGGTCCTTTCGGTGTGTCAGTCAGGGTCGCGCGCCGGCAGGCGCAGGTTCATGGCGTCGAGGAGGTCGTTGACCGACGCCGCCTCGTCGGGCGGCACGAGGGCGGGGGCTGCCCTGCCGTCGAGCGCATCGAGGAAGGGGAGGATGCCGGTCCCGGAGTCGAGCGGATCGAGCCTGTGGTGTTCGGCCGGGCCGTCCGCGTCGCGCGGGGTCAGCGTGAGGTGTTCGTCACGCAGGGAGATCGCGCCGTCGTCGCCCACGATGTCGAGTTCCAGCCGCATCCGGGTGTCGGTCCAGCCTGCCTCCACCACCCCCGTCGCGCCGGATGAGAAGGTGACGACCGCCACGCCGTGATCGTCCACGGGCCAGCCAAGCGCATTGCCGGTGATCGCGTGGCCGTCCGCGATGGGGCCGAGCATCCATTGGAGCGCGTCGATGACATGGACCGCCTCGTCGACGAACCCGTCGTAGCAGGCGAGCGCGGGGTCGGTCATCCAGCAGTTGAGGTCGAGCCAGCCCGCGTAGCCCCCGTTGTGGCAGAACATCATGCGCGCGGCGGATACGCGGCCGACCCGACCCTCGGTGATCCAGTCGCGTGCTGTTTGCAGCGCCGGGACGGTGCGAAAGAAATACCCCGTCTGAAGCAGGACGCCCGCGTCGGCCGCCCGGTCTGCGATGGCACGCGCGGCGGTGGCACGTCCCGTGAGGGGCTTCTCGGAAAACACCGGAAGGCCCGCCTCGAGGGCTGCGGGAATGTCCGTGTCGTGATGTGCGGTCTCGCTGCACACGACAACGCCCGCCACGTCCAGCCCGGACAGCCCGTCCAGCGTGTCGAGAGGCTTGGCCCCAAGCTCGGCGCAGAGCCTGTCGCGCCGCGCCGTGTCGCGGTCGTGGACATGGCCGATACGCCACCCGCGCGCGTCGATCATGCGCAGGTGGTCGGGCAGGTGGACATGCGCGCCGCCCAGCAGCGCGAGGGTTCGGGAGGATTGCGTCATCTCTGACCTTCGCTGGCTGTGTCGGGGGCGACCATCGCCAGTTCGCCGCGCAGGCGGGGCAGGGCCTCGGGGTAGGTTTCCTGCAACCAGGCGACGATCTTTTCACGGATCTCGCAGCGCAGATCCCAGGCCTGCGGCGAGGTGCGCGCGCTCATCAGCCCGCGCAGGGCGATGGTGTCCTTGTCGGTGTCGGTGACCTGAAGGTTCACGACCTTGCCGTCCCAATGCGGCGAGTCGCGGATGATTTCTTCGAGTTTCGCGCGCACCTCGGACACCGGCACGGTGTAGTCGAGATACCAGAAGACCGAACCGATGATCGACGCGCTTTCACGGGTCCAGTTCTGGAACGGCTGTTCGATGAAGTAACTCAGCGGCACGACCATGCGCCGCCAGTCCCAGATGCGCACCACGACATAGGTGGCGTAGATATCCTCGATCCAGCCCCATTCGCCGTCGACGATCACCACGTCCTCAAGCCGGATCGGTTGCGTGATGGCGATCTGGATGCCGGCGATGAGGTTGGCCAGCACCGGCCGTGCGGCGAGGCCGAGGATCAGGCCGGCGGCGCCTGCCGAGGCGAAAAGGCTCACCCCGTATTCCTGCACGGCGTCGAAGGTCAGTAGGACCGCGGAGGCCGTCACGATGACCAGCAGGATGATCGCCGTGCGCCGCAACACGCGGACCTGTGTGACGAACTTGCGCGCGGCGAGGTTGTCTTCGGTGTCGAGCCGGTGCTTGCGCACGGCGCGGTCGCTGAAATGGCGGGTCAGCAGGATCGCGGTCCAGCCGATCAGCACGATCAGCAGGATCAGGAACAGATGGCCGAGCCAGCCTTGCAGCCGGTAGGGAAGGTCGAGCCGCGGCACGGTGATGGCAAGGGCGGCGAGGACAAAGGCGAGCCGGGTCGGCCTGCGCGCGCGGCGCACCATCGAGCCCAGTATGCCGCTGTCGGTGTTCGAGAAATGCCGCATCGCGAAGAACAGGAGGAAATGCAGCACAAGCGCGCTGACCAACGCCGCGACAAGAATGGCAGCCGGCCCGATCCAGTCGGGCCAGCTTGCGACCGTGTTGGCCACATTTTCGAACAGTCGCTCGAGGTCGTCCATAAGATCAGGCGAACCAGATCACGAAGCCGATGGTGCCGATGATCAGGAAACCTGCCCAGAGGGTCCGGTCTTTCCAAAGCGGTTTCTCCCACTGGGTAAAGACCTTCTTGGATTCCGAGACGGACCAGACGAGGTTCTTGGTGTCCTCGCTCACATCCTGCCGGGTCATGGCCGACAGGCCGAAGTGAACGATGATCCCGATCAACATCATGATGGACGACATGACGGTGTAGTGGATCTCGGGCAGGCCCCAGCTTTCCCAGATGCCCGTCACCTCCTTGAGGATAAAGAGCGGGATGCCGATCACGAGGCCCACGACGATCGCCCAGAACGCGCCGGTGCCGTTCAGCCAGGGCACGAAAAGGCCAAGGATGTAGACGACGACGATGGTCGGGATGATGTAGGACAGCGACGACTGGAAGTATTCGAACAGGCTTTCGAAGCTGGCGATCGAGGGGGCGTAGACCGCACCGAACACCATGACGAGGCCCGTGACGACGCGGCCGAACCAGACCTGCCGCTCTTCCTTCACTTTCCACACCGGCTCGAGGAAGTCCTTGACCACGAGGGTCGCCGCCGAGTTCAGCGCGGAGTCGAGCGAGGACATGATCGCGGCGATGAGTGCGGCCATGATCAGGCCCCGCACGCCGATGGGCATCAGCTCGAACGCCAGTGTCGGAAAGGCGAGGTCGGGGGTTTCGAGGTCAGGATAGAGCTTGAGCGCGATGATGCCCGGCAGGATCATGAGGAACAGGTTCGGCAGCTTCAGGAAACCCGCGAACAGTGCGCCGACCTGACCTTCCTTGAGGTCCTTGGCGCCCAGCGTGCGCTGCACGACGAACTGGTTGATGGTCCAGTAGTAGAACCCCAGAAGCACGACGCCCCATAGCCCGGTCCAGGGCAGGAAATCGTTGTCGGCTGGCAGGATGAGGTGTTGTTTCTCCTCCGGCACGTCGATGAACAGCTCTTTCCAGCCGCCGATCTCGTTCAGGCCGAGCCAGAAGAGCGCGGCAGCGGCGATGATGAGCAGGATCGCCTGCACAGTGTCGGTCACGACCACGGCGGAGAGACCCCCGAGGATCGTATAGATACCCGCGACGAGTGCGAGCACGGCCACCGCCGTCCAGAGGTTGAGATACCCGGTCACGCTCGAGATCACGAGCCCGCCCGCATAGAGTGCGCCAGCGGTGTCGATGAACATGATCGCGAGGATGGTGAACAAAGAAAACGCCCGGCGGGACCGGACGTCGTAGCGTTCTTCGAGGAACATGGGGACGGTCGTGATATTGGCCCGCAGAAAGGACGGCAGGATGAAGATCGCGAACAGGATCAGGACAAGCGACGCCGTCCATTCGTAGTTGAAGATCGCGACCCCGTTGCCATAGGCGCCGCCCATGAGGCCCACGAAACTCGACCCGGACATGTTGGACGCGAAAAGCGAGAAGCCGATGAGATACCAGGGCAGAGAACGGCCGGCGAGGAAGTAGCTCTCGGAGCCGCCTTCGAGCTTTTTCGAAACGTAGATGCCGTGCGCGATGATCCCGATGAAATAGACCGCCACGATGGCGTAGTCGATCCAGCTCAGTTCAAATTGTGCGTTTCCCAAGACACTCACTCCTCTTCCAATTCCGCATCCTTGCGAGGTCGGGCGTCGGTGACGTCAGGCTGGCGCGACCACCAATTTGATCCTCGCGAAGTCTTGAGCCGGAACGCCAATTCGTGAGGAGAGGTTTCGGGCTGGATGAAAAAAAAACGATCGCAACTGATGGCTCGAAAACTGGTTCGCGTACACGCGCGCGCGCGCATCACTGTCTGCCACGCATGGGGCGCGGGAGAGGGCGTTTCGCCAGGTGGACGCAGGAGCCGCCCCCGGCCGGAGCCCGCGCAAACGCGACGTCCCGGCGCGGGGTTCCGCAGGAATTTTTCCGAAAAACGTTTGGAACGACTCACCGGGGGGAGGGTGTTTTTGGGCTGAAGGTCACGGGCCGGACGACGCCCTGACCGATGCAGAAAAGATCGAAAGGAGTCATCATGAGACGCATTCTCACGACGACCGCAATCGCCGCCCTGACTGCGATGCCGCTTTACGCGGAGCAGCACACGGGCAACTCCAACGAAGCCCAGATGCAGGTCACGGTCGGTGATCAGGAATTCCGCGCCAGCAACATGATGGGCGCGACGGTTTACATGCCGGCGGAAGGCGAAAGCCAGAACGTCGAAGGCATGGAAGTTTCCGAAGTGCCTGACAGCTGGACCGAAATCGGTTCGGTCGAAGACGTGTTCGTCGGCAACAACGGCGACATCGCGACCGTGGTCTTCGCCCCGAACGGCGAAACCGCCAGCGACAAGGACCGCGTCGGCCTCGAGACCGCGTCGGTCGAGTTCAAGAAAGCCGCTGACGGGAACGAAATCTACGTCGTCTACACCGGCGACAAGGTGACGCTCGAAGAGAGCGAAGAATTCGATCAGGCCTCGGCCGAAGCCAGCGGTCAGACGTCCGCCGCCGACATGCAGCAAGAGCAGCAGCAGGCGAACGCGGACAACGACCAGATGAACGCTGACCAGCAGAACGAACAGCAGGCGAATGCCGGTAACGAGGACATGCAGTCCGAAGACCAGCGCATGCAGCAAGCTGCCAGCGCCGAGACCGAGAAAGATGGCCTGACCATCCGCGCGATGGATCTGAGCGGCCATGCCGTCTACATCCCGGCGGAAGGCACGGACACCGCGAACATGAGCGGCGAAATGTCCGAAGTCTCCAATGACTGGGAGCGCGTGGGCGACGTCGGCAACGTGGTTCTCAGCCGCGAAGGCGAGATCAAGTCCGTCACGCTGGATGCCGGTGGCTTCCTCGGCATGGGCGAAAAGGAAATCGAAACCTCGATGGACGATCTGCGGTTCGTGCGCGACAGCGACGCTGACGCCGACAACGAATACTTCATCGTCTTCACGGGCGACCGTTCGAAGCTCGAAGACGAGGAAGAGTTCAACCGCACGCAAGCCGAAGCCGAAGGCGATCAGGTCATGACACCTGACTATGCCGAGCAGGCGCGTGCCGCCGAGCAGACGGGTAACGATATGCCCGAAGGCGAGCAGACCTCGCAGAACACGACCTCGGCAAGCGGTTCGCAAGAGCAGGACATGGCCGAAAACGACAACGCCATGAGCGAAGACGCGCAGAACGAAGAAACTGCACAGAACGACATGAGCGAAGACGCGCAGAACGAAGAAACTGCGCAGAACGACATGTCCGAAGACCGCTCGGAAGATGAACAGATGGCCGATGCGGGGTCGCAGAACGCCGGTAATGGCGAGTCCATGACCGACGACCAGATGGCGCAGCTGACCGCCAGCGAGCTGGAAGGCCAGACCGTCTACGGCACCAATGGCGAAAGCATCGGTGACGTCTCGACCCTCGTTCTCGCCGACAGCGGTGAGATCGACCAGGTGATCGTCGACGTCGGCGGCTTCCTCGGCATCGGTGAGAAGCCGGTCGCACTTCCCTTCGATGAGCTGGACATCCAGCAGAACGGTGAAGGGATGAACGCGATCGAGGTTTCGACCGACCACACCCAGGAAGACCTCGAAAGCATGGAAACCTGGGACGACGTATAATCCCGCTTTCTCTTGTCGGAAAACTGGGGGCCACCTTCGGGTGGCCCCTTTTTTCATGGGCAGGGACCGGTATTCATGGCGGAACCCCTTGGCCCGGCGACACGTTGGCCGTGCATGATCTGCCCGAAACCGACGTAACGCCATGAGTTCGGCTCAAGGCCAATCCAGTGTCGTGTGGAAAGCCCGGCCTGACCGCATCTTGCGCGCGATTGCCTCCTACGGGCTCGTGCTCGCGGCGATCACGGGGGTTCCGGCGGTAGCCGCGCTCGCAGGCCAACGGTGGGAATTGCTGACCGTTCTGGCCCTGCCGACGGTCGCCTTCGCCGCTGTCGGGCTGGTCGCGCCGCGCTTCTGGGCGCCGGATGATCTTCGCGGAATCGAGGCTGTCGTGACGCTGGTGGGGCTCTTCGCCGTTGCCGCGGCGATGCCCGTTCCGGCGTTCATGGTTCTGGGTCTGCCCGGATGGGACGCAGTTTTCGAATCCGTCTCGGCAATCACCTCCACCGGGCTGACCGTCGCCACCGGGACGATGGACTGGCCGTTCGCCGGGCACCTCTTGCGCGGCTGGCTGCAATGGTCGGGTGGCTTCGCCATCGCCGTGGCCGGTGTCGCCCTGATCGTCGGTCCGGGGGCCACGGCGCAGGCGATGGGCAAAGTCGGGATCGAAAAGCGCGACCTGCTCAGCTCCACGCGCGAACAGGCCCGGCAATTGATGATCGTCTACGGAGCGCTGTCGATCCTTGCCATCGCCGTGCTGCTGCCGCTCCTGCCGACGTCGTGGGAGGCGGTGGTCGTCGGGCTGACCGCGGTGTCGACGGGCGGGTTCACCCCGCGACCCGACAGCCTCGCCAGTTACGGACGATTGGCGCAGGTCGTGACGATGCTGATCTGCCTGTCCACGACCGTCACGCTGATGTTCTATGTCCTGTGGCGCCGGAAGGGCCTGAGAACGGCGCTGGGCGAGACCAATGCGCGCGGCGTAATGGTCGGGTTCATCACCGGCCTCGTCGTGCTTACAGCCTTGTTCTTCGTCAGTGCGGAGATGCCGCTGTCCGCCCTGACGGATGTGCTGCTGAACTTCACGAGCGCTTTGACGACGGCGGGCTTTTCGGTCGCCGTGGTGACGGACGTGCCCGGCGTGGTCGCGTTCCTGCTGACCGCGATGATCATCGGGGGCGGCGTAGGGTCCACTGCCGGGGGGATCAAGATCGACCGGGCGATCAGCGTGGCGCGGATGATCGGGCTGACGCTGATGCGCATGCGGACCCCGCCGCGCGCGGTGACGCATCTGAAAGAGGAGGGGCAGCCGGTCAAATCGGAGCGGATCATCTCGCTCGTCGCCGTGGTCGCCTGTTACGGCATCACCGCCCTGGTCGCCTGGATCGTCTTTCTGATGTCGGGCGAAGCGCCACTGGGATCTCTGTTCGACATCGTCTCGGCCCTGTCCACGGTGGGGCTGTCGTCGGGCGTGACCGGACCCGACCTTGCACCGCACCTGAAAGCCGTGCTGGCGGCCGCGATGTTTCTGGGCCGGCTGGAGTTCCTCGCCGTGATCGCCGCGCTGTCGCCGGCCACCTGGAGATAAGGAGAATGTCATGAGAATCGTCATTGTCGGCGCGTCCCGTTTCGGGGTGGCCACCGCAGAGCAGTTGATCGAGACCGGACACACGGTCGTTCTGGTGGACACCGATCGCGAGAAGCTGGATCAGGTGGCCGAGGATCTGGATTGCGGGATGCTGCACGGCGACGGCTCGCTGCCCACGGTGCAACGCGAGGCGTTCGGGGATCATGCGGATGCGTTGATCCTGCTCACCAATACCGACGACGTGAACATCATGGCGGCCGTGGTGGGCCGCTCTGTGGGGTTCGAGCGGGTGGTGCCGCAGATCGTGCGCTCGGAACTCGTCGCGGTCTGCGAAGAACTGGGCCTCGACGACCTCGTGACACCGCACCAGACCCTCGCGCGCTCACTCCTCAGGATGCTCGAAGACCACTCCGACGCGGCGCTGGAACTGCGCTTCCGCAATGGCCTGACCGTGCGCGGCTACTCGATCGGCGACCGGCTGGCGGGCTGCGCGATCGGGGACCTCGATCTGCCGGACCGTTGCCGGGTGATGGGGGTCGCCGCGGATGACGACGAGCGGCTCGGTCATACCGACACCGTTCTCGAGAAAGGAAACCGGCTGATCGTCGTCGTCGAAGACGAGATTATCGACGATGTCGACGCGATCTTCGAAGCCGAAGGGTCCAGTGATGAACCTGAAGACCGCAAGAATTGAAATTGTCGGGGAACTTTCGGGCGGGGGGTGCCTGTTAAATTATCACTAGCTCTCAAAACGGGGGACACCATGCCGAATTTTTCGCGCAGAGCCGTGCTCATGCAATTGGGTGCATCCGGGCTGGCGGCCCTGACACCCGGTGCGTCGCTTGCCCAGAACCGCTACGCCGATCTCGACACACAGCCCTGGAGCTTCCTTGACGGGAACGAGGCGCGCTTCCTCGCCTCCATGGCGGATGTGCTGATCCCGGAGGATGACTTCCCCAGTGCATCGCAGGCAGGCGTCGTCGATTTCATAGATCTTCAATTGGCCGGACCCTACGGAAAGGGTGCCGGTCTTTTTCTTGAAGGGCCCTTCCGTGATGGCGCGCCCGAACAGGGGTGGCAGGTCGATCACACGCCCGCCACGCTGATCCGGACCGGCATCGCGCGGCTCGAAAGCGGCGACACGCGGCTCGTCGATCTCGACGCGAGCGAGCGCGAGGATTTCGTGACGCGTCTGTCCGAAGGCGAGGATTTCGATCTGGGGGACGTGCCCGCCACGACCCTGTTCGACGAGATCTGGTCGCTGGTGAAAGAAGGGTATTTCTCCGATCCGATCTACGGCGGGAACAAGGACTACGCCGGTTGGCGGATGGTCGGGTTCCCCGGCGCGCATGCCTACTACGCGGACCTCGTGGACAAGAACGCGCCCTTTCCCGCACCGCCGCGCGGCATTGCGCATGTGCCGGGCAGCAGCCGGTCAGCCAGCACGAGCCGCGCGCTGACGGGCTCCGACGCAGACACCCAGCAAGAGGAGGGCTGAGCCTTGGCCACGGAACTTCCCAAAACCGATGTCGTGATCGTGGGGGCGGGCTGGACCGGCCTCGCCGCCGCCAAGGAACTGGCCGATGCGGGCCAGCGCTGCGTGGTGATCGAGCGCGGCGACTGGCGCCATGACGCGACCAACTTCGGCGCGCCCGAAGAGCATGACGAGCTGAAATATGCCCGGCGCAAGGAACACATGATCGACACGCCGACCAAGACGCTGTCGTTCCGCAACAATTCCGATCAGACCGCGCTGCCCATGCGTCGGCTGGGGTCGTTCCTGCCCGGCAAAGGGCTGGGCGGGGCCGGTATCCACTGGAACGGCCAGCTCTGGCGCCCGCTGCCCTCGGACCTTCAGATGCGCAGCCACTACGCCGAACGCTATGGCGAGAGCATCCTCGACGGCATGAACGTCCAGGACTGGGGCGTGACCTATGACGAACTGGAACCCCACCTCGATTTCTTCGACCGGGTCTGCGGCACGGCGGGCGTTGCCGGCAATCTGAACGGCGAGACACAGGAGGGCGGCAACCCGTTCGAGGGGCCGCGATCTGCGGACTATCCCAACCCGCCGATGAAGGCCTCGCCGCCCTTGCAGATGTTCCGCGATACCGCCGCGCAGATGGGCTACAACCCTTTTCACATGCCGTCGGCCAACGTGACCAAGGCCTATGAAAACGCCTATGGCGCGCAGCTTCACCCCTGCACCTATTGCGGGTTCTGCGAGCGTTTCGGCTGCGGCTACTTCGCCAAGGCGGACCCGATCATCTGCATTTACGACGTGGTCAAGGACCACGAGAATTTCGAGCTTCGGATGAACTCGCAGGTTCTGCGGGTCGAGAAATCGGCCGACGGCAAGACCGCGACCGGCGTGACGTATATCGACGAGAATGGGCAGGAAGTGTTTCAGCCTGCCGATACCGTCTGCCTGAATGCCTATGCCCTGTGGAACGTCCACCTGATGCTGGTGAGCGGGCTGGGCACGCCCTATGACCCGGAAACGGGCGAGGGGACGGTGGGGCGCAACTATGCCTACCAGACCATCGCGGCCGCCAGCGTGTTCTTCGACGAAAACGTCTGGTCCAACCCCTTCATGGGGGCCGGCGCGCTGGGCATGACCATCGACGATTTCAACGGTGACAATTTCGATCACACCGATCTGGGTTTCGTCGGCGGCGGCTATATCAGCGCGAACCAGACCAACGGGCGCCCGATCAATTACCAGCCGACCCCGCCGGACACCCCGTCTTGGGGCGCGGAATGGAAGCAGGCGGTGCGCGAAAGCTACCTGCACCATGTCGGGATCGTCTGTCACGGAAGCTCGGTCGCGGTGCCCGAGAATTATCTCGACCTCGATCCGACCTACAAGGATGCCTATGGCCAGCCGCTCCTGCGGATGACCTTCGACTTCCCCGAGAACGACCGCAAGATGAGCGCCTATGTCCTGTCCAAGGCCGAAGAGATCGCGCGCAACATGGACAACGTGCGCGCGGTCGGCACGGTGAACCGCGCGGCGGAAGGCGAGAGCTATTCCGTCGTGCCCTACCAGACGACCCACAACACCGGCGGCGCGGTGATCGGCACCGATCCCGCGACCAGCGTGGTCAACCGCTACGGTCAGATGTGGGACCACCACAACGTCTTCGTCTTCGGCGCCTGCCTGTTCCCCCAGAACCTCGGCTACAACCCGACCGGGCCATTGATGGGGCTGGCGTACTGGACGCTCGACCACATGAAGAACGACTACCTGCAAAACCCCCGCCCGCTGATGGACGCCTGAAGGAGGACCGACATGAAACTTGCAAGAACCGCCATTCTCGCCATCGCCTCGGTCAGTCTCGGGTCAGCCGCCATCGTGCAAGCGCAGGATCAGACCGAGGAGCCGGAGATGTCCGAACTCGAGCGTCGGCTCGACGTGGACAGTGTCCTGTTCAACGCCACCATCAAGGAGGAGCCGGACGACGACCTTCTGGAGCTGGGCCGCCTTGTCGCGATGGGAAGCTCGGAAAACGGGGGCTCCGGCATGGCCTGCATCACCTGTCACGGCGTGGACGGCGAGGGCGACGGCTCCGGCGCGTTTCCGCGCCTCGACGGTCAGGCGGGCTGGTACATGTACAAGCAGCTACAGGACTATGCCAGCGGCGACCGCCCGAACCGGGTGATGTCCGGGATCGCGCAACGGCTCACCGAGCGGGAGCGCGAGGCCGTGTCGGCGTATTACGCCGCGATGCCCTCGGGCGATCTGGACACCGCGCATGGCAGTATGGACGGCACGCTCCTGCAATGGGGCGGTCAGTTGGCTGCTGTCGGTTCCGCTGAGAAGGGTATCCCGGCCTGCGTGAACTGCCACGGGGCGCAGGGCACAGGGCTTCCGCCGTCGGTCCCGTATCTCGCCGGGCAATACGCCGGATACATGGAACTTCAGCTCGAGCTCTGGACGGACGGGACGCGCGACAATGATGCGATGGACGTGATGTCCACCATCGCGAAGAAGATGACCGAAGAGGATATGCGCGCCGTGTCGGAATACTACGCACGGGTGTCCAACCCCGCAACGGACGGGGCAGAGGCGCAGGCCGAGTACGATATGCCCGCAGCGGAGTGATCGGCCGTGAGCAAAGTGGACAAAGCCGGTCGCGTTCTTGGCGTGATCGTGGTGGGCACGGGCATTGCGGCTGTCTGCGTCGTGGTGAGCGTCTGGGCGCTCGCGCGGCCAGACGCCGATCCGGTCACGGCGACTGTGGAGCGCGCCGTGACCTGGGTGATGCGCCAGGCCGACGCGGTCTTGCCGGAGCGCACCGGACCGTCGCCGGACTGGAGCGAAGCTGCGCTGGTGGTGGCCGACGGCGACCCGCGTGAAGGCGCGCGTCTTGTCGCGCAATTCGGCTGTGGCGCGTGCCACACGATCCCCGGCATTCCCCGCGCAAATGGCAGCGTCGGACCCGACCTCACGGGGTTGCACGATCAGGCGTATATCGCCGGTGTGCTTCCCAACCGCCCCGGCGACCTCGTCAACTGGCTTCAATCCCCGCCGCGCCACGCGCCCGAGACGGTCATGCCCGACATGGGCGTGACCGAGGCCGAGGCGGAGCACATGGCGGCCTATCTCTACACGTTGAGGCGCTGAGATGGAGTCGACACTCGACACATTCGGCAGTCAGGACACATCGAACGTCGCGGGCTTCGCGGCGGGTGAGACGCTGTGGCTTACGGTTCTCATGTCGGCCGCGGGCGTGGCGATCTTCGTGGTCGTCATGGTCTTTATCGCTCTCGCGTGGCGCGGGCGCGGGGGCGGGCAGACATGGTGGATCGTGGGCGGCGGCGTGATCTTTCCCGTCGTCGTGATCGGCACGCTGTTCGTCACGTCGACCTTCGTGCTGCGCGCCATCGCGGGGCCGTCGACCCCGGCCCATGTCATCGAAGTGACCGGCAAGCAGTTCTGGTGGGACGTGATCTATGACCCGGAAGGGCGCGCCCTGCGGGACGCGAACGAGGTGGTGCTGCCCCTGGGCGAGCCCGTGGAGATCCGGCTGAAAAGCACCGACGTGATCCACTCCTTCTGGGTGCCGTCGATCGCCGGCAAGATGGACATGATCCCCGGCCGCGTGAACACGCTCACCGTGACCGCCACCCGAGAGGGCCGGTTCCGCGGCCAGTGCGCCGAGTTCTGCGGTCTGGCCCACCCGCTCATGGCCTTCGAGGCGGTTGTCCTGCCGCCCGAGGAATACGACGCCTTTCTCGCCGATCTCGATGGCGAGGCCCGCGATGCCGTCACGCCGCAGGAACGTCGCGGGGCCGAGGTGTTTCAGACCTCCGGCTGCGTCGCCTGCCACCGGGTACAAGGGATCAGCGACGCCCGGATCGGCCCTGACCTGACCCGCGTGGGCGGACGTGCCGCGCTGGGCGCTGGGATGTGGGAGATGAACACCGGCAACCTCGCCGGCTGGATCGCGGATGTGGGCGACATGAAACCGGGCGCCGAGATGCCCTCCTACAACCAGTTGTCCGGGCCTGACCTGCGCGCGCTGGTCGCCTGGCTGGAGAGCCTGACATGAGTGTGAGCGAAACACCGACGACCTATTCCGGCGCGCGCAAGGGCGAGGACAAGAGTTTCGAGGGCGTGTGGGACACGCCCAAGGGCATCCACGTTCTGTCGTCGGTCAGTCACCGCGTCGTCGGGCGGCGCTTCATCTATACCGGGTTCGTGTTCTTCCTGATCGCGGGCGTGCTCGCGCTCCTCGTACGCACGCAGTTGATCGTGCCGGGTAACACGTTCCTCGATCTGGAGACCTACAACCAGGTCTTCACGATGCACGGGACGCTGATGATGTTCCTGTTCGCGATCCCGATCCTCGAGGGCTTCGCGGTCTATCTCATCCCGCTCATGCTGGGCGCGCGCGACCTGATCTTTCCGCGTCTCGGGCAGTTCGGATACTACTGCTACCTCTTCGGCGGGATCATCGTGCTGTCGTCGTTCGTGTTCGACGCGGCGCCGGATGGCGGCTGGTTCATGTATGTGCCCCTGTCCACCAAGGCGCATACGCCGGGGCTTTCGGCGGATTTCTGGCTGATCGGGATCACCTTTGCCGAGATCGCCTCGGTCACGGCGGCGGTCGAGCTGATTACCGCGATCCTGACCGCGCGTGCGCCGGGGATGAGCCTGACCAAGATGCCGATCTTCGCGTGGTATATCCTCATCACCGCTTTCATGATCGCCATCGGGTTTCCGCCGCTCATCATCGGGTCGATCCTGCTGGAGGCCGAGAGGTTGCTGGGCCTGCCGTTCTTCGATCCGATGCTCGGGGGCGACCCGCTTTTGTGGCAGCATCTGTTCTGGCTGTTCGGCCACCCGGAGGTCTACATCATCTTCCTGCCAGCCGCTGGGATGGTGGCCACGATGCTCCCCACCTTCGTGGGCAAGCCGTTGTTCGGTTACGGCTTCGCGGTGGCAGCGGTGGTGTCGATGGGGTTCATCAGCTTCGGCCTCTGGGCGCACCATATGTTCGCCACGGGCCTGCCGATCCTGTCGCTGTCGCTCTTCTCGGCGGCTTCGACGATGGTGGCGGTGCCGACAGCGATACAGGTGTTCTGCTTCATCGCCACGCTTGCCTCGGGCAGGCCGAAACTGACCACGCCGATGTTGTTCATCCTCGGCTTCCTGTCGATCTTCGTCCTTGGCGGGCTGACCGGCGTGATGCTCGCCTCGGTGCCGTTCAACTGGCAGGCCCATGACAGCTACTTCGTCGTCGCCCATCTGCACTACGTCCTGATCGGCGGCATGGTCTTTCCCCTGATCGGCGCGTTTTACTACTGGGCGCCGCACTTCACCGGGCGGATGATGTCCGAGCGGCTTGGCCGCTGGGTCTTCGGGCTGATGTTCGTGGGGTTCAACACGACCTTCCTGCTCATGCACATCACGGGCCTGCGCGGTATGCCCCGGCGCGTGGCGACCTATGCCGAGGGGCTGGGCTGGGACCGGCTGAACATGCTGAGTTCGATCGGGAGCTATATCCTGGCAGCCGGGATCGCGCTGTTCGTCTTCGACTTCTTCCGCAGCCGCCGGCACGGCCCGCCCGCGCCGCGCAATCCCTGGGGGGCGGGGACGCTGGAATGGCTCTATCCCCCGGTCGCGCCCGGCTTCAACTTCCACGCCATCCCGCCGGTCGAAAGCCGGGAGCCGTTGTGGGATCAGCCCCACCTTCTTGAAACCGAAGCGCATAAGGTCGAGGGCGTCATGCACGGCATCCGCGACGGGCGGCGCGAGACGGTGGGCTGCGACCCGGTGAGCGGGAAGCCCCTGTACATCCTGCGCCTGCCGCACCCCACATGGCTTCCCATGATCGCCGCCGCCGGACTCGCCCTCCTGTTCGGGGCGACGCTGGCCTCGGCCTACTGGCTCTGCGCCGTGGGGGCCGTCATCGCGCTTGTCGCCTTCACGCTGTGGGGGTGGGAGCCGTCGGACAGCGGAGTGACGCGGGACGCGGGGATGGGGCATGAGCTGCCGGTGAACGTGGTCGACCGCCGGTCGCATATGCATGTGGCGCTGGTGGGCACGATGCTGGTACTCATGGCGCTCTTCGCCTCGCTGATCTTCGGGCTTCTCTACCTGTGGAACATCCGCCCCGAGGCCGCCGAAACGCTCACCCGGCCCGCGTTGTTGCCGGCCGCGGTTGCGGTGGTGCTCGGCCTCGCCGTCGCGCTATTCGGCCAGCTTACCCGCCGCGCGGCGGTGCGTGACCGGTTCGCCGGGGCCACGGTGTTGTCCCTGCTGACGGTGCTGACGTCGCTCCTCGCCGTGGCCGCGCTTGGCCTGTCCCTGATGCCCATTGACCCGTGGGCCAGCGCGCTGGGCGCGACGCTCTGGGCCATCGGCGGCTTTGTCGCCTTCAACCTCGCCGTCCTCACATACTGGGGGCTGTTCAACGCGGCGCGCAGATTGACCCGGCGGATCGGGCCGGGCCAGTCGATGCCCGACTTCAATCTCGCCACCTTCGCGAAGGGCTGCGGATTGATGGTCGCCGTGGCGGGCGCGTTCTTTATCGCGGGCGCGGTGGGAGGTGTCGGATGACCGCGCTGACCCGTCAGATCGTCGCGATTGCCAGACCGGGCGTGGTCTGGGCCGTGCATTTCATCGCGATCTACGCGCTGATTTCGGCGGCTTGCGCGGCGCGGGCGCTGATCGGCCACCCGACACTTCTGATCGCCGGTGCCGTGGTGACGGTGCTGGGCGTCGCGCTGTGCCTGTGGTCGGTCGCAGCGCCGCGGACCGGAGAGGACGGCGACCTCAGGCCCGCTGCGTTCTGGAGCGGCCTGATCTTCGCCCTCGCGATCCTCGCGAATGCGTCGGCGCTGTTCTTTTTTCAAAGCTGTGGAGGGTGACATGGACGACTATGTGCCATTTTGCGGAACGCCGCCGCTGCCGTCGGAGCTGTGGTCCCGATGGACACTCGACCCGGTCCTTCTCGGCGTCCTCGCCCTCGGTCTGGCGGCCATCCTGTGGACCACGCGCGGCGTGGCGCGGCGTCAGCCGCTCCTCGGCTGGGCGCTGGTTGCCGTCCTGTTCGTCTCGCCGATCTGCGCCGCCTCGATGGCGCTCTTTTCCGCCCGCGTCGCGCAGCACCTGCTCCTTACGCTGGTTGCCGCGCCCCTGCTGGCGCCGCTGTTGAAGGACAAGGCCCCGCCGCCGGCACTGGCGGCCGTGGTCTTTGCCGCCCTGTTCTGGTTCTGGCATGTGCCGGGGCCCTATGCCCTCACGCTCCAGTCCGATCTGGCCTATTGGTCCATGCATGTCAGCGTGGTCGGGGCCGCAGTCGTGTTGTGGGCTTCGTTTCGCGGCTGGGTCGCGTCCGGGCCCTTCGCCACGGCGCTCGCAGCCGCAGGCACGGGGGCGCAGATGACGCTTCTGGCGGTGCTTCTGATCGTCTCGGACAAGCTCTGGCATCCGTGGCATGAGCTTACGACGTTGCCCTATGGATTGGACGCGATGGGCGATCAGGCGCTCGCCGGGGCGTTCATGTGGGTCGGCGGCGGGCTCTTCTTCATGGCGCTCATCGCAGGGCTCGCGCTTCGCTTGTTCGGGGCCGACGGACGGGCTGCCGGGACGAAGGCGTGACGCACGCTTAGGTTCGACACCGAAAAGGCGCCAGGAAATGGCGTACGTCCCAACAATTGTTGCCGACCTGCGGCCGGACCTTGCCTCATGCTTGGGCTAGATTCGCAGGAAGGAAGGTATTTGCGCATGGAGAGACATAGCGAGTTCGAGAGTTTGCAAGTCGCCGAGATTCGTCATCGAATGACCAATGGTTTCCAGTTGTTGCAGGCCTATACGCGTCAACAGCTCAGGAGATGCGAGTCAGACGAGGCGCGCGAACAGGTGCGCCGCGTTCTGGACCAGATTCGCTCGGTCTCCAGCCTGCAAACCGCGCTGACCGAAGCGGACCTCGGCAAGTTCGGAGACTTCCTCGACCAGATCGAAACGCATTGGACGCAACTCGGGCGCGCGCAGGGGATCGAGGTCGGAATTACTGCCGACACCCCGCGCCATTTGCCTGCGAAGACGGCCGAGAACGCGGCGCGCGTGCTCATGGAAGCTGTCACCAACTGCCTCGAGCACGCGTTTCCGGATGGCGCCGGAGGGCGGATCGACGTTTCCGTGGAACTGGTCGACGGGCATCGTCTGTGCCTTCGGATCGCGGATGACGGTGTCGGGCTGACCGACGCGCCGGGCGATGGGCAGGGAACCGGCATTATCGCGGCGCTTGCGGCCGAAATGGGGGGCGAAGCGGTCTGGACGCCACGCGATGGCGGAGGCGCATTGTTATCGGTGACTTTCCCTGTTGCCCCGGAAAATGATATGATCCGCGTAAACGGAACTCATGCAAATGGATAAACGGCATGAACAACGTCTTCGCGCGCAAACTCCGAAACGCCGGACCTCTGGGGCCTGACGACATGGAACGGCTCGAACAGGTCATATCGGACCCGTTTGAACTCGGCGCTCGCGAAGACCTGATCCATCACGGCGACGACCCGGAAAACGTGCACCTCGTGTTGACCGGTATGGCTTGCCGCTACAAGATCCTGCCGGACGGGAGCCGCGCCATCGTGGCCCTGATGCTTCCGGGCGATATCTGCGACCTGCATGTCGCAATCCTCGGGCAGATGGATCACAGCATCGGAACACTGACCGACTGTCAGATCGTGCGGATTCCCAAGAATACGATCGCCGATCTGCTCGACAACTACCCCCGCATCCGCCACGCGCTGTTCTGGTCGACGCTCGTGGACGAGGCGATCCTGCGCGAATGGCTGGTCAACATGGGCCGACGACGGTCGGATCATCAGATGGCGCACCTGTTTTGCGAGGTTCACACGCGCCTTGCGGCGGTGGACCAGCTTTACGACTCTCTCATGCCGCTTACGCAGGAAGAGCTGGGGGATATCCTCGGCATTTCCTCGGTCCACGCTCAACGGGTCATCTCGGGGCTGCGCAATCAGGGGCTTATCAATGTTCAGGACAGTCGCGTTTCGGTCCAGGATTTCGACGCCCTGAGCGAGTTTGCCGAGTTCGAAGCCGACTATCTGCATCTGGGCGAGGGGCGCGCCAACGGCGTGGATGCGACAGCCGAGCACGGCGCAGGAAGGAGCCCTGCATGAGCCTGTTCTATTTCGACATCAACGATGGCCTGGAGGCGGCCTACGACGACACAGGTACAGAGCTGGCGGACCGGGCCGAAGCGCGCAAAGAGGCGCTTGCCGTTCTCGCGCCCGTGGCGCGGGAAGGGCTGCCGGACTCCATGAAATGCGCGGTCACGGTGACCGTCCGCGACGGAGCCAAACGCCCGATCTTTCATGCCTCCCTCACATTGGTCGAGGACTGGATCGAGTGACGCGCGGCCGGGCTTGAGCTGTGCGCCTGAGATCGGCCCACCGGCGCTGATACTGCGGGCCCGAAAGACCTGTGCGCGTTCCGTGGCAGGCGTGCGGCCCGCCGGAATTGTGCGGTCCTGACATCGCGTCGACCCTCGCCACCCCCATCCACCACTGAACGGAATTGCGCCTTTGCGGGAACTTTCCGGTGCGGCGAGCCGATAGTCCGGTATGGGCGACACGCTTTCGCGGCGCGGCGAAGCCGACCCGGGACCGCGCGTTGAGGTGTCTGTTGTTGGCACCGCGCCCGTCGTCGATGGAGGTATTTGAGCATGGCGTCGAGAGCGATATGGAAGGGTCAACTCAGGCTGTCCCTTGTTTCGATTCCGGTCGAAATCCACTCGGCCCGCGAGTCCGGGTCGCGGGTGTCGTTTCGCCAGATTCACGGGCCGTCCGGCAAACCCGTCCACTACCAGAAAACCGTGCAGGGCGTCGGTCCGGTCGAGAGCGACGAGATCGTGAAGGGCTATGAGACGGATGACGGCGACTACATCCTGCTCGAACCGGACGAAATCGACGCGATCAAGCTTGAGACGAAGAAGACGCTGGAGCTGGTTCAGTTCGTCGAAACCTCGGAAATCGCGCCGATCTGGTTCGATCGTCCCTATTACGTCGTGCCCAGCGACGAACTGGCCGAGGATGCCTACCGCGTCGTGCGCGACGCGCTGCGCCAGACCAGGAAGGCCGGGCTGGGCCAGCTGACCATGCGCGGCAAGGAATACCTCTGTGCCATCCGCCCTTGCGGCGACGGTCTGTTGATGGAGACGCTTCATTACGAAAAGGACATCCGCAACGCGGACCCGCTGTTTTCCTCCATCGCGGATGATGCGACCGACGACGAGCTGCTCGACGTGGCGACGCAGCTTATCGACAAGAAGACGGCGCCCTTCGATGCGTCGGCGTTCGAGGATCACTACGCGGCGGCGCTGCGCGACCTGATCGACCGCAAGATGAAGTCGAAGAAGACCCCGCGCGCGAAACGCCCGGATGACGATGGTCGGGGCGAGGGCGAGAATGTCGTCGATCTGATGGATGCGCTGAAGAAAAGCCTCAAGCAAAGCAAGGGCGGCAAGTCCGGTGGGCGCCGCAAGAAGGCGTCATGAGATCGCTGGAGGCCTACGAGAAAAAGCGGGACTTCGACCTCACGCCGGAGCCGCGCGCGGAATTGGTGGAGGCCGGGGGCGACCGCTTGTCATTCGTCGTCCAGAAGCATGACGCGCGCCGCCTGCACTTTGATTTTCGGCTCGAATGGAACGGCGTTCTGCTGTCCTGGGCGGTGACCAAGGGGCCGTCGACCGACCCGTCGCAAAAACGTCTGTCGGTGCGGACCGAGGACCATCCGGTCGCCTATGGCGGTTTCGAGGGGACGATTCCCGAAAACGAATATGGCGGCGGCACCGTGATGCTGTGGGACAACGGATGGTGGGAGCCGCTGCACGACCCCGAAGAGGGGCTGAAAGAGGGCAAACTCCATTTCCGGCTGCATGGTGCGCGGATGAAGGGCGGCTGGGCGCTGATCCGGATGCGCGCAAAAAAGGGTGAGAGGCGCGAGAACTGGCTGCTCATCAAGGAACGTGACGATTTTGCCGGACGCAGCGCCGATGCCCTGACAAACAAGCACCGCACCAGCGTCACGACCGGCCGGGCGATGCGGGATATCGCGAAGGAGCGGGCGCCGCAGAAACCGGCCAAACACGGCAAGCCCCTGCCGCGCTTTCAAAAGCTCCAGCTCGCCACGCTGCGCGATGCGCCGCCCGAAGGCGATGACTGGCAGCACGAAGCCAAGTTCGACGGCTACCGCTGCCTGATTGCCGTGGGCAAGGGCGGCGTTCGGCTCTATTCACGCAATGGCAAGGACTGGTCCGACCGTTTCGGCGACCTGTGCGAACCTGCGGCGGCACTTGATTGCGACGCGGCGCTGATCGACGGCGAGGTGATCGCGGGCGGCGGGGGCGGCGATTTCTCGACCCTCCAGAAAGCGTTGAAGTCCGGTGATCCGCTGACCTTCTACGCGTTCGATTGCCTCCACCTCGACGGTAAGGATCTGACGGGCAAGCCTTTGTCGGAACGGCGTGACGCGCTTGAAGGCTTGTTCGGCGGGCTGCCCCCGCGCGGTCCGCTCCGCATGAGCCCGGTGATCGAGGGCGACGGGGCCGCTGCGCTGGCTGCGATGTGTGACGCGGGCGGCGAGGGGATCGTGTCGAAACGCACGGACGCGCCTTATCGCGGCGGCCGCGCCAAGAGCTGGATCAAGGCCAAATGCATCAAGCGCGCCGAATTCGTGGTGGCAGGCTGGTCACCCTCCGACAAGAAGGGGCGCCCGTTCTCGTCTCTCATCCTCGGCAGCTTCGAGCGGGGGCGACTGGTCTATCGCGGCCGGGTTGGCACCGGGTTCGACGGCGACGATTTCGACGCGTTGCAAGGGGCGATGAAGCCGCTCGCCCGCAAGACATCACCATTTGACGCGGACCTGCCGGCCGAAGCCTCGGACGCGCGCTGGGTCACGCCGAAGCTGGTCGTCGAAACGGAATACGCCGAATTCACCAGCGAGGGCCGCATCCGCCACGGCGTGTATCAGGGTCTGCGCGAGGACAAGGAGGCCAAGGACGTGAGTGCCAAAGCAGAGGCCGCGAGCGACAGCTCCGACGATGAACGGAAGATCGCCGGGGTCCGCGTCTCCAGCACGGGGCGCGTGGTCTATCCCGAGACGGGTCTGACCAAGGGCGAGGTCGCCGGGTATTACGCGGCGGTCGCGGACCGGATGCTGGAGCATTCCGCGGATCGCCCCCTGTCGCTTCTGCGCTGTCCCGATGGCATTTCGGGCGACTGTTTCTTTCAGAAACACGCAGGCCGAGGCTTTCCCGACGGGGTGAAGTCCCTGCCTGTCGAGGAAAAGGACGGCGACACCGAGGATTACATGTATGTCACCGCGGCCGAGGGGCTGGTCGGTGCGGCCCAGATGGGCACACTGGAGTTTCACATCTGGGGCGCGCAACGCGACCGGATCGAACGCCCGGATCGTATGGTGTTCGACCTCGACCCGGACGAGGGGCTGGGCTTCGATGCCGTGAAACAGGCGGCAGGCGACGTGCGCGACGGGCTTGCCGCCTGTGGGCTGGACGCCGCGCCGATGGTCACGGGTGGCAAGGGGGTGCACGTCGTCGTGCCCCTGCGCCGGGTGTCCGAATGGGACACGGTCAAGTTTTTTGCCAAGACCTTTGCCACCGTCCTGACCGAACGCCATCCGGACCGCTACACCGCCACGATGTCCAAGGCCAAGCGCAAGGGCAGGGTGTTCATCGACTGGCTGCGCAACGAGCGCGGGGCCACGGCCATTGCGCCCTATTCCCTGCGCGCCCGTCCGGGGGCCGCCGTCGCCACGCCCGTCACATGGGACGAGTTGTCCGATCTGGACCGGCCCGACGGCTTCCACGTCGCGGCTGTGCAGGACCGCCTGTCGCGCGCCTGTCCTCTCGGGTCAGCTAGGGCGCGGGGGATCGGCGCATCGGTCGTCGAGGCGCTGGAAGACTGGTCGAAGGATTGAGCACGCCAGCCCGGCTTGCGGGGCGGCGTGGTTGCGGCGCTGAACACCGCGGATTCACCACCCGGAGCGGACCTGAACGCATGCAATCAGGCTGAAGGCGTCCGGCTGGAACTGACCCACGCTGACCACCGAGAAGGCTGGGGATTGGTCGTGGCTCGTTTCCGCAGAAAGGCGATATGTTTCAGCAACTTGGCCGCGAATCGGTGTGCCACGCTGAGCACGGGATGGTGAGCGGCAACGCCACCGGCCGTTCCCGACGCTACGGGTGGGTGCGGGCGCACCTGCGCGGTTTCGGGGTCAATTCTCCGATCGATGACCGGCCGGCGCAGTCGCCACGAGGCCGCAAAGCCCCCGGTCGGGAGCGGTGACCTTTCGGACGTGGCGCATATTTTCGGAACAAACGGCCGATGTGGTCCATTGAATGTCCGAAACGAGCGAGTCCTAACAATCGGAAAAGACAAGATGCGTGACGCCAATCCCGCCCCGGACGCAGTCCGACTGCTTTTTGTAGATGACAACGAAATCCTGTGCGGCACGATGGCGCGCGAAGTCTCGCGGCTGGATGGCTGCAAGTGCATGTCGTGGACCACGCCGTCGGCACAGCCGACCCGTGAAATCGCGGACTTCGCGCCAGACATGGTCGTGGCCGATCCCTGTCAGACCGAGACCGCTCCGGGCGCATTGCGCGAAACGCACCTGAACATGTTCGGTGACCACGAAAGCGTGGCCTACATCCCGTCCGATGCCTCCGGCGTGGCGCGGGAATGCCTGCGGGCGGATTACTCGGGCATCATTTCGCGCGGAGAGGGGCTCGACTGCTTTATCCGTGCGATAGAGTCCATGATCGCCGGGGGCGTCTATATCGACGGCGTGTTCGGGCAATTCGGTGCAAACACGCTTTCGGAAGACCGCACTAGCGAAGATGAAGACGGCCTGTCGGCCCGTGAACGCGAAATCCTGATACAGGTCGCGAAAGGGCGCGCAGCGAAGGAAATCGCGCGCACGCTCAGGATCAGTCCGAAGACGGTGGAAACCTACAAGTACCGGGCGATGAACAAGCTCGGGCTTTCCGGGCGTGGCGCGGTCTATGACTTCGCCGAAGGACAGGCCTGGCTCGCCTGAGCCGGTCGTGGGGTCCCCTGGTCATATCGTGGTTGCGGATGAGAACCCGGTTCTCGTCTCATCCATCGCGGGCTTGCTGACCGACCGCCTCTCGGTCGATCCCGAAGAGATCGCAGAGGTCGCACCGATCCGGACGCGAACCGTGATCGATGCCAATCCGAACCTCCTGATCCTCGACCCATTGCTGACAGAGTCCCTGCCGCGTTTCGTCGACGCCGTGCGGCAGGCCACGCCGGGCGTGTCCTTCGTGGCCTATGCCTCGCGGCCGACGCTCGAACTTGCGCGCTATTGTCTGGAAATGGGGTTCCGCGCCTTTCTGCCCAAAACGATGGCGCCGACGTCGTTCGTGAGTGCAATCCGCGTCGTCATGGACGGGGGCACGTTCATCCACAAATCATTCGTGCGTCAGATGCGCGACATCGACATGAACGACACGGCAGCCCCGGCGCTGTCGGAGCGGGAGGAAACCACGCTGCGGATGGTGGCGCTGGGCTACAGCAACCGCGAGATCGCGGCGCATCTCGCGCTCAGCGCCAAGACGGTGGACACGCATCGCGCCCGCGCCATGCGCAAGCTGGACATCAACGCCAAGCCGGATCTGGTGCGCGTGGCCTGCGCACGGGGCTGGCTGTTCTGAAGTCGGGTGGGGGAAGACCCCACCGGGGGTAGGGATTCCCCCGGCCCGGTGCGGTGAAATTCCTACCAGACCCCGTCGGATTCCCGACTGAAAACCACGCTTCCTCATCTCTACATCTGTTCTCGAACGGCGCGGCCCGGCTGCGCCACGGACGAATCAAGCGAATGCCCGGACAGGGCGGAAAAGGATGTACGATGGCACGGATCAGCGTCTTCGGTATCGGATATGTGGGCGTCGTATCGGCGGCCTGCCTCGCCCGGGACGGGCATGATGTGATCGCGGTCGATGTGGACCAGCACAAGGTCGACACGCTCGGAGCGGGACGCGCACCCATTGTCGAGAAAGGTCTCGATGAACTGGTCGCGGACACGGTCGCCTCCGGCAAGCTTACCGCCACGACAGATGCGGATGCAGCCATCCGTGATACGGATGCCTCCTTCGTCTGCGTCGGCACGCCGTCGGACCCCGATGGGTCCGTGGGGCTCGGTCACGTTGTTTCGGTTTGCGAATCCATCGGCCGCGCGCTGGCCGGCAAGTCCGGCTTTCACTCGGTCGTCATGCGGTCGACCATCGTGCCCGGCACGATGGAAGAGGTCTGCATCCCCACGATCGAGACGGCTTCGGGCAAGCGCGCCGGCCGCGACTTCGGCGTCGGCTATTTCCCCGAATTCCTGCGCGAAAGCACGGCGATCGAGGATTACGCCAACCCCGGCCTGATCGTCTTCGGCGCGCTGGACCGCGAGACCGAGGATTTTCTGACCGAGATCAACCGCGATCTGCCCTGCGAGATGAACAAGGTCGATCTGCGCACGGCCGAGATGGTGAAATACACCTCGAACTCCTGGCGGGCGATGAAGATCAGTTTCGCCAACGAGATCGGCAATATCGCCAAGGCAAACGAGCTCGACGGCCAGGTCGTCATGCGCATCCTGTGCTCGGACGAAAAGGTGGCGATGTCGCCTGCCTTCCTGCGCCCCGGGTTCGCCTTCGGCGGGTCCTGCCTGCCGAAAGACGTGCGGGCGCTGCGCCACGTCGCGCGCACCAAACAGGTGCCGACGCCGCTTCTGGATGCGGTCCTCGACGGTAACACCGCCCAGATCGGGCGCGCCGAGGACATGGTCAACTCCGCCGCGACCAAGTCGGTCGGCATGATCGGCGTCAGCTTCAAATCCGGCACCGACGACCTGCGGGAAAGTCCGCTGGCCGATCTGGCCGCACGGCTGATCGAGCGCGGGCAGGACGTGCATGTCTATGACCCCTATGTCGCCGAGGCCTTTGAGATGGACCCCGAGGCGGTCGGGCGCGGCAACGACGTTGTGCCGGACCTGAGCGCGCGGATGGAAAGCGATATCGACACGCTCATCGACACGTCTGACGTGATCGTGGTGGGCAATGCCTATCCCGAAATCGCGCCGCGCATCCGCGATGCGGCCGAACGGGTGCGGGTCGTCGACCTGACGCGCGTCGATCCGGGTATGGTCTCGGGCGACACCTACCAGGGCATCTGCTGGTAATCCCGCGATGCTCGGTCACCTGATATACATCGCGGCCTGCGCCGCCATTGCCCTGTCCGTCTATGACGGCAACTTCACGGGAGCCGAAGGCGCGATCCTGACGCTCGGCGTGATCGGGACGTGGCGCTATGGCTGGGGGCTGGTGAACTTCACCCGCGCGTTGATCTACATCCGCGCGCGCTACCCCCGCCGCCGTCGCGCGGCCGAGGCCGCCTATGCGCGCCGGCCCGTGCCCGCGCATGGCTATTTCATGGTGACATCCTACAAGATCGAGCCGGAGGTGACACGGCGGGTCTACCAGTCGATCTTCGACGCTGCCGCAGCGTCGGAGGGCGGGGCGACCATCGTCGCTTCGGTCGTCGAGGGGGCCGATCTGCGCCTGATCCGCGACCTTCATGCCGCGAACGAGGCCCGGATGCCGGGGGTAAAGCTGGTGATCGACCAGATCCCCGGCTCGGGCAAACGCGATGCCATCGCACGCTCGCTTCGGCTGCTGCAACGCGAGGCGCCAACGTCGCGCGACGTGCTTGTCTTCGTCGACGGAGACAGTTGCGTGCCGCGCGACATCATCGCGCGTTCGGCGCCCTTCTTCACCGATCCAAAGGTGGGCGCACTGACCACGGACGAGCGGGTGGAGATCCCCGACGATCCCACGTTCCGCGAATGGTTCCACCTGCGGTTTCAGCAGCGCCAGATGATGATGTCCTCGATGGCCCTCGGCGGCCGCGTGCTGACCCTGACCGGGCGGATGTCGGTCTTCCGCGCCGACCTCGCCACCGATCCCAGTTTCGTGCGTCAGGTTCAGTCCGACCACATCGAACACTGGCGGCTGGGCAACATCCGGTTCCTGACAGGAGACGACAAGTCGACATGGTTCTGGCTTCTGAGCCGGGGCTATCACATGACCTATCTGCCGGACGTCCATTCCCTGAGCATGGAAAGCCAGCCGAAGCCGGGTTTCGTCGAAAGCGCGATCGCGCTGATGAAGCGCTGGTTCGGAAACATGCTGCGCACGAACGGGCGCGCCCTGTCGCTCGGCCCCTCGCGCATCGGGGCGTTCACCTGGTGGTCGATCCTCGACCAGCGCATTTCGATCTTCACGACGCTGCTCGGCCCGATTGCGGTCATCCTCACGGCAATCTTCGCGACTCCGCTGGTGCTGCCGGCTTACGTCGCGTGGATCATGTTCACGCGCTACCTCTATTGCGCGGCGCTCTCGCTCTTCCGCCCCGGCTTCTTCCCGATCACCTATCCGTTCCTGCTGTATTTCGGCCAGATCGTCGGGGCGACGGTGAAGAGCTATGCGCTCTTCCGCCTCGACCGCCAGAAATGGACGCGTCAGGGCGCAAGTGGCGGTAGCGCCCGCATCCCGGTCGGCACCCGGATCCGAAACGCTTCTTCAACCGCAATGCAGGTTCTCGCGCTCGGTTGGCTCGCGCTCGCCGCCAGCATTCTCACCGGCATTCTTCAATAACCCAGGAAAGGGACACCCGAGATGACCTCTCCAACCGATCCGCATCAAGATGCGCACCCGCAACCCGCGCCGCACCGCACGGGCAACGAATACCCGCTGCTCGACATCCCCTTCAGCGCGGTGATCGACGGGCGTCGCTATACCGGCGACGGGATTTCACTGGTCGAGGCGGAGGTGTCCGGGCTGGTCGATCCGGCCATCGACGGAACCGAACGCGTCGTCCATCTGATCTTCGAGTTTCCGGGGTTCCAGATCGTCCTCGCCCCCGCGGCACGCATTTCGCGCAATCGCGACAACGGGTTCGAACTGGTCTTCACCGAGCCGACCGGCGATCACCATGCGCAGCTGCGGCAGGTGCTGAACGACTACATTTCCGGGGATCTGACTTCCTCCGGCGACCTGATCCGTAGCGCCGACCTGACGCGCGGCGACGTGCCCCGCCACCCGGCAGACGCCAAGCCCGGGTTTGCGGCGCGGGCACGCCGGGTCCTCGGCACGCTCATGGTCCTGTTGCTCGCCGCGATCCTTGTCGCGACCGCCGCCTACCTTGTGGACCGGCGCGTCTTCACAACGAACATCACGACGCCCGCACGGGTGATGCCCGCCGGGCAGACACTGCGCGCGACGGCGGACGGCCAATTGTCCTTCGTCGATCTCGAAGCGGGTGAGGGAGACGTTCTCTATGCCATCGACACGTCGGACGGCGAGACGCTCACCATCGCGATGCCCTGCGACTGCACGGCGCGACCGATCAACGCGACGCCCGGCGACACGGTGCTGGCCGGTGACGCGGTCGCGGCCGTCGCGTCGGAAGACGCGGGTCTCGTGATCGAGGCCGAAGTGCCGCGCGCCATGATCTATGAGATTGAGCGGGCGGGCGGTGTGCGCGCCGAGCTTTCGGACGGGACGACCTTTACCGCCTCGCTCGCGGAAGGGGCCCACATCCCGTCAGGCGGTGCGCCCGACGACTACGCCACGCTCACCTTCGCGCCGGACTCCGGCCTTCCCGAAGGAGCGGCAGGCCGGATCGCGCGGCTCTCCGTCTCGCATGACCCGTTCGGACCGGCGCTGCGCCGCGCTGAAGCGGGACTCAATGAACTCGAAACCCTGATTCAATGACCGAAGAGGCCAAACCCATGACCCATAAGCAAATCGTACCCGTCATTCTGTCCGGTGGCATGGGCACGCGGCTCTGGCCGCTGTCCCGTGTCCGCCAGCCGAAGCAGTTCCAGCCGATCGATGGCGACGGCAGCCACAGCTTCCTGCAGGAAACCGTGCTGCGGCATCGGGCCGAAGGCTTCGCGACACCGATGATCGTCGCGAGCGCATCCGAGCGGGAACTCCTGTTCGATCAACTGGCCGACATCGGCACGCGCGCCCGTTTCGTGGGCGAACCGGTCGGACGAAACACCGGGCCGGCCGTTCTGGCCGCCGCGCTCATACTTGCCGAAACCGATCCGGGTGCCCTGCTGCTCGTGCTGCCCTCCGACCATATCATCGAGGGCGATCTGAACGCCGCCGTGCGGGACATGGCGCCTGCTGCGGATGAGGGGCATATCGTCCTGTTCGGCATCGTGCCGCGCCACCCGGAAACCGGCTTCGGCTATATCTCTGCCGGCGCGTCCGTCGAAGGCCACAACGCCCTGCATGAAGTCCACAGCTTCATCGAGAAGCCGGACCTGGACGAGGCCACGCGCCTTGTCGAAGAGGGCCAGACATTCTGGGCCTCTGGCATTTCGATGATGCGCGCGGACGTGCTGATCGACGAATTCGCCCGGCTGGAGCCCGAAACGCTCGCCGCCGTCAAAGGCGCGCTGGGGCAGGCGGAACAGACCGATTGGGGTCCTCTCCTCGCCGAAGCGCCCTTTTCGGAAGCGCGCAATGAGCCGACCGAGCGGCTGATTTTCGAACACAGCCCGCGCGTCACCGTGCGTCCCGCAGACGTGGACTGGAGCGACGTGGGCGCCTGGCCCGCCATCCATTCGCTTGGAGAGAAGACCGGTGACGGCAATGTCGAAACCGGGGCCGTCGTCACGCTCGATACGCATGACAGCCTGATCCGGGCGGGCGAAAAGCTCGTCGCTGTTGTCGGGATGGAAGGCGTCATCGTCGTGGACACGCCGGACGCGCTTCTCGTGACCAACCATGAGAACGCTCAGATGGTGAAAGAGGCCGTCAGTGAGCTGAAGCGCAATCACCGCGCCGAAGTGTTCACCCATGCGTCCTTGCCGCCGCGCGCCGCGAGCGCACATGTGCGCGAGGAAACGCTGGCGAAAGGGGACGACATGGTCGTCTCCGCCAGCGACGAGAACGGCGTGGTTCTGACCATTGCGGGCGGCGAAGGCCAGGTGACGAACGGGTCTGGGCCGAAGCGTCAATGCACCGGCGATCACCTTGCCGTCGAGCCGGGTCACACGGCGCGTGTCCATAACGCTTGCGAAACGCCGCTGACCGTTGTTGCCGTCGACCTTGCCGGTGACCTGAAAGGTCAGGACGGGGGAGCGACCTATTCGCTCCAGAAGGGTCGCCATGCGGTTGCCTGAACCCAAACCCATCGCCCGGCTTCTTGGAGCGCTCGCGTTTCTGGCGACGCTCGCCACTGCGCCGCTTGCCGCGCAGGAGGCGAAGGGTGACGTCGTGCTTTCGTCGTCTTCCCTGCGCCTGGCGCTGATGCAGCTTGCCACGAGTGTGGACGCGAACGTGTCGGACCTGATCGAGGCCGGGCCGGGCGAGGCGCTGTACGTCCAGTCCGGCACGGCGACACTTGCCGAACTGGCGGATGCAGCGGACTCGGAGGGTGTCGAGCGCGCCGTGGTGCGAACCGATAGCGGATTTCGCCTGACCCGTCCGCTGGTCGTCCTTCAGGGCGCGCGGCTCGACATCACCGAGGGTCAGGAGCTGACGCTGGACCGCACGCAGGGCGCCTTCATCCTGGCGCTGGGCGCGGTATCGGTCGAGGGCGCGACCCTTCGCGCTGAGGGCACGCCCTATGACGGTATTCCGGGCTTCAAACCTTTCCTCGCAGGTGTCGGGCAGCGTAGCCTGTCGATCACCGATAGCACCCTGTCCGATCTCGGATACGGCGGCTCGGCATTCACCGGCGGCGTCTTCGTCGGGGCGCAGGGCCTGCTCGGCAACGGGTCCGCGAACCCTCTGACGGGGAATGATTTTTCCAACCTTCGCTCGGTCACGCTGAGCCAGCTTGACGATGCGGTGATCCGCGACAACCGGTTCGCCTTCTTTCGCGGCTCGACGCTGCGGATGGTGGACGGCGCGGACGCGACGATCACGGACAACCTGTTCTCAGGCACGCGCGGCGCACATGCGCTGCACCTGTCGGGGCTGCGGTCCGCGCAGATCACGTCGAACACCTTCGACTTCGGGGGCGGCAAGGCGCTTCGCATCGATGATAACGCCACGCGCGTGACGCTTGCGGACAACGACATCGCGGGATTCGAAGGCACTGCCGTCACCGTGGCCGAAGGCGCTGGCTGCGTGCGCATCCGGAACAACACCGTCGCAGAGAACATCGGCGGCGGCATCGCGCTGGACATGGCCGGGACCGTGATCCTCGACGAAAACACGATCGCGGCGAACCGGGGCGCAGGTCTGGCCATCAACGGGCAGCCCGCAGACAGCACGGCCTTCGTGTTCGCCAACCGCTTCGACGGCAACCGCATGGGTGTGCGGGGCACCGGACTGGCCACCGTGCGGCTCGCCCGCAACGACCTGTCAGATCAGATGCCCCGCCTGCTCGCGGGCGACCTGGATCAGGTCACGCCGACATATCTCGATGCCGCCCGTGGCGGCGCGCGTCCGGACATCGTGGTCGACAAGGTCTCGGCCCGGGTTTCGGACAGCCTGCGCAAGGACGCGGCGGCGCGCGCCTTTGCCGCCTGCGGCGATGAGGAGACGCTCTGATGGTCTTTTCCTCCGAAACCTTCTTGTTCCTGTTCCTGCCGGGCTTTCTCGCGCTCTACTACCTGACGCCGTGGCGTTTCAAATCCGTCACGCTCCTGGCCGGCTCCTATGCCTTCTATGCCTGGTGGCGGGTTGATTTCCTGCTGCTCCTGATCGGGACGACGGTCTGGACCTATGTGCTCGGGCGCCAGATCCGCCATGCCGCGACAGGCGCGACCGCGAAGCGCTGGATGGCGGTGGGCGTGATCGGCTGCCTCGGTGTGCTGGGCGTGTTCAAGTACTTCAACTTCTTCGTCGGCAGCTTTGCCGACCTGTTCGGCACGTCCCCCGAGGCAATGGGCATCCACTGGCAGATCCTGCTGCCCATCGGCATCTCGTTTTACGTTTTCCAGTCGGTGAGCTATCTCATCGACACCTACCGGGGCGACGCGCCGGAGGACGTTCGGCTGATCGACTTCGCCGCCTTCATCGCGCTCTTTCCGCAGCTCATCGCCGGGCCGATCCTGCGCTACAAGGACCTGGCCGGTCAGTTCCAGCACCGCACGCATTCGATGGACAAGTTCACCAACGGGCTGTTCCGGTTCTTCGTGGGGCTTGCGAAGAAAGTGCTGCTGGCGGACGCCGTGGCGCCGCTGGCCGACCTTGCCTTCTCCAGCCCGGACCCCTCGCTCACCCTCGCGTGGCTCGGGGCGGTTGCCTACATGGTGCAGCTCTATTTCGATTTCTCGGGCTATTCAGACATGGCCATCGGGCTCGGCCAGATGCTGGGTTTCCGGTTCATCGAGAATTTCGAAACGCCCTATATCTCCCGCTCGATCACCGAGTTCTGGAAGCGCTGGCACATCTCGCTGTCGGTCTGGCTGCGCGACTACCTCTATATTCCGCTCGGCGGTAATCGCCGGGGGAACCGCCGGACCTATGTCAACCTGCTGACCGTGATGGTGCTGGGCGGGCTGTGGCACGGTGCGGCCTGGACCTTCGTGGTCTGGGGTGCCTGGCATGGCGGCTGGATGGCGCTTGAGCGTGCGACAGGGCTGGACCGCTCGCGGTCCGTGCTCGCCCTTGGGCGCACACTGCTCCTCGTTCTCATCGGGTGGGTCGTGTTCCGTGCTCCGGACATGGGGCAGGCCTTCGCGGTCTACGGCGGGATGCTGGGCCTCAATGGCGCCGGGATGGCGCCTGAAGCCGCGCTCGCGTTGACCGGCGAAAGCCTTGCCTTTCTCGTCATCGCGATTGCCGTCGTGATCGCGGAGCCGTGGCTCATGCGGTTCACGCATGAACGGCTCATGCCGGAGGCCGGCGCGCCACTTGGCGTGACCACGGCTGTCGCGCCCACCGTGCTCGTCGGGAGCGTTGCCGTGCTCACGCTGCTCAAGCTCGCCGAGCAGAGTTTCTCACCCTTCCTTTATTTCCAGTTCTGAGGCCGAAGATGCAGACCATACTCTACATGCTGAGACACGCGCTTCCGGTTCTGTTCATGGGCTACGCGCTTTTCGTCAATGTCGACATCTTCTCGGACGAGCCGCTGCTCGAGGGCGTCGAGGGCGACGTGATCACCGGCGAGGCCGCGAGCGAGGTGGCGGGGCTTTACAGCGCCGCGCTGCCGCACCGCGAAACGGCCGTGAGTTTCATCGGGGCAGGGCGCTATCTGCTCCTTGGTGAAGGACGCGAAGGCGTGACGGCCGGGTCGCACCGCTGGCTTTTCTCCGACGAGGAGATGCGCCCGGCCAAACCGGACTCCGTCACCGCCGCGGTCGATCAGATCGAGGTCGTGGCGCGGGAGCTGGCCGAGCAGGACACGCAACTCGTCCTCGTGCCGATCCCGGCCAAGGCGGACATCTACCGAGATGAGGCCCCGGATGGCGCGGGCGCCGCGATGGCCGAGCAATATGCCCGGTTCCGCACGGCGCTGGCCGATCGCGACATCGCCTCGGTCGACACGCGCCCGGCCCTTGTGACAGGTCGGTCCGATGCGCCGATGTACCTGACCACCGATACACACTGGACGCCGCGTGGCGCAGCGCAGGTCGCGGACCGGGTCGCTGAGTCAGAACACGTCGAGACGGGCGGAACCGAGTTCATTCGCCGGCCGCGCGCGCCAGAAGAGTTCGTGGGCGACCTCGTTTCCTTCGTCACCTCCGACCGGCTGGCCCCGAGCCTCGGGCTCGGACCCGAGCGGGTGACGCCGTATGTGGCCGAAGAGGCCGGCGGCGCAGAGGGGGGCATCTTTGCCGGCGAGGCGGAGGACGGCATCGACCTCGTCCTGATCGGCACATCCTACAGCGCCAACAAAAGCTGGAGCTTCGCGCCTGCGCTCAAGCTGGCGTTGCAGCGCGACGTCCTGAACCTCGCGACCGAAGGGCGCGGGCCGCTGGCCCCGATGCTCGACTATCTCGCGGACCCTGCGCGCGCGGGCGCCGAGGCCGAGACGGTGATCTGGGAATACCCCGTTCGCTACCTTGGTCAGCCCGACATGACCGTTGAGGAGGCCCTTCATGGTTAATCTCACTCTCACCCTTCCGTTCATCCTGTCCATCGGGACAGCGGACACTGTTGATGTGCCCGAGACCCGGACTGACCTGCCCGTTGTACGCGCGCAGGCCATAGACAATCGCGTGAACCGGACAAGCGACCTGCCGACGCTGGAGCTTCAAGACATCCGGCGCCGGATGCTGGCCGATCAATACATCTCGTTCGACGAGATGCGGCGCCTTGCCGATGCGGGCGACGGCAACGCTTCGTTTCAATACGGCGAGCGGCTCTTGGCGCTGGACGATCCGGAGGTGCGCTCTGCCGCGGCGCTCTATTTCGCCTCGGCCGCGCTTACGGGCCGGGACTACGCGGTTTACGAACTGGTCAAGCTGCTGCGTGACCCGGAGGTCGAATTCTCTGAGGGGCGGTTGCAGCATCTGGAGAACGCGATGCGCAACCTCGCGTTGCAGGGCAGCGACCGGGCCGTGAACGCTCTGGCCGACTTCTATGCCAGCGGCGAGCCGTTCGGACGCAAGCCGGACGAAGTGCGCCGCATCATGATCGAACGCGCCGAAAACGGTAATCCCGAAGCCGCGATGGACCTCGTGCGGGACATGATGTCGGGCGAGGCTCCGCGCGATCCGGAGCAGATCCGCGGCTTGCTGAAAATCGCACGCGACGAGGGCGATCTGGGCATGAGCGCCGCTGCGCGCACGCTTCTGGCCCGCCTCGACGATGAAACGAACCCGGAAAACACCGGAAAGGAGACCGTTCAATGAAACGCCTCACCTCCGCCGCATCCTGTGCGCTCCTGACGCTCGGCGTGGCACCGCTCACGGCCGCACCGTCGAATTATGGCTGCAATAACCTAGACAGGGCTTCGCCCCCGCTTATCGAGGGCAAGGATGGTGCGTTCTTCCGGCTGAAGCTGGACTTCCGCATGAACCAACCGTTGTCGACCGGCGCCGCGGGGCTGATCGGCGACATGGCGGCTGCGCTGCGTGAACTGGGCACCGAGTTGATCTATGTTCCCGTGCCGACCAAGAGCCTCGCGATGCCGGACCGCGTGCCGGACGGGGTCGACTCCTACGGGTTCGACATGGAGGTGGCCGAGGTCGCCTATGACGCCTTCCTCGGAAAGCTGACCGATGCGGGCGTCACGACCGTCGACACCATGCGCGCCATGCGCGAGGCGGATGGCGCACCGTTCCAACTGACGGATTTCCACTGGAGCCCCGAAGGTGCGCGCGCCGTCGCAGGGGCGCTCGGCGAGACCATTCGCGCGATGCCGGACTATGACGACCTTGAAAAGACAGGTTACGAGACCGAAGCGACCGAGGTCGAGCCGATGGACTCGCGCCTGCGAACGACCATTCAGGAGTTCTGCCGCGAGACGGTCCCCGCAGCCGAAGTCCAAGGCTACGCGACCACCCGCACAAGCGAATCCGATGCAGGCTCTGGCATTTTCGCCGCCGAAGCCTCGGGCCCGCCGATCGCGCTGGCCGGAACGTCGATGTCGGCCGAGGCCAGCTTTCACTTCGAACAGTTCCTGGCGCAGGAAAGCGGTCTTGCGGTCGCCAATTACTCGATCACCGGCGGCAACCAGTTCGGGGGCATGACCTCATACATTCTGTCGGAGGACTTTCGCGAGAACCCGCCCGCTGTGCTGATCTGGGAGAACCCGATCTACAACAACCTTGGCGAGTTCGGCGAGATGCCGCTGCGCGAGCTTCATGCGCCCATGGCGGCCGAGTGCGCTCCGCTCGACACCGAACAGGACGGGTCGATGACCCTCACCGCCACGCTGCCCGAGGGCGCGCTGGGCCGGGACGACTACATCGAGGTCGATACCGGGTCGGCAAATGGCCGCGAGGCGGTGATCCGGCTGTCGACTGGCGAGGGTGTCGAAGCGCGCACACCGATCCGCCGCCCCATCCGCTATGAGCCGACGCGCTGGTTCTACCAATACGTCGCGCCTGCATGGCGTGCCGATTTCACCCGGGTCGACGTCACGCTGGATCGTCCGGCGACCGACGACGCGACTCTTTCCATCTGCAAAACGGAGGACACATCCACATGAAACGTCTGACCACTCTTCTCATCGGAACCTGCCTTGTCTCCGCGCCTGCCTTTGCGCAGGACGGCGGGCTTTATCCGGAACCCAGCTCCCCCGACGCCTCGTTCCTGCGCGTCCTCGACGTCGAGAACGACGGCGCGCGGATCGACGGCAGCGATGTGGACATGAACGACGCGGGCTTTTCGCCCTATATCGAGGTTCAGCCCGGCACGGTCGGTCTCGACATCGGCGACGACACCTCGGAGTTCGAGGTCGGGGCCAACACGCATTACACGGTGATCGCGGACGAGGGTGAGACGACCCTGACCGAAGACGCCGTCGAGGACTCCCCGGCGCAGGCTGACCTGCTGCTGTACAACCTCGGCGACCTCGAGAGCTTCGAGCTTTATGCGGTCGAGGCCGAAACGGCCGCGATGGCCGATGTGGCGCCCGGCGCACATTCCGGCGTGGCCCTGAAAGCGCCGCTGACGCTGACGTTCGAGCTTCGCCAGGACGGCGAGACGCTCGCCAGCCTCGATCCCGTCACGCTCGAACGCGGCACCGGCTCAACGGTTGTCGTGACGGGTAACGCGGAATCCGCTGAGCTCGGCGTCGCCAAGAGCACCTATTCCGACTGAACCGCCACCCGATCCAGGAGGCATCCATGACCGCCCCAATACGTCTCGAAGCTCCGCTGATGGCCTGTCTGGCCCTGTCGGCGGCGCTGCCCGCACAGGCCGATCCCATCGAGGTGACGTTCACGCCGCCCGAAATGGCGCCACAGGACCTTTGTGTGCCGCGTCCGCCCAACCATGAGGTGCGCGCGCGCTGGGAAGGCTGGGACGGTGCCGAACTGGGCGACCGGTCCAACGCCCTCGTGCGTCGGGACCTGCGCTTGCTTCGGCAGATGGATGCCGCGACATGGTTCGACACGATCGAACGTGCGCAGGCGCTGCTTGATGAGCGGTCGGAGTCCTATGACGACTCCGACCGCAAACGTGACCGCCTCGCGCTTCTGGAAGCCGCCGGGCGCAGTGATCAGATCGAGGAAGAAGGGCTGGCGCAGTCCCTCGTCGATCTGGCGCCCGGCGCATCGGGGTCGGTCAAGGTTACGGCTGCGTCCCTGTTGTCCGAGGGGCGCGGCGGGGTCGAACGTGACGACGCGCAGGCGCTGACGCTCTTGCGCTCGGCCGCCTATGAGGGGCATCCGAACGCGATCATCGAACTCGCGTCGATGTCCGCCTCGGGCTTGGATGTCCCGGATTGGAACATCGCACCGGACGTGGCCATCACGATGGCCTTCGGTGCCAAGATCGGCGACGCGGACCCGCTGGTCTGCGACCGGATCAACCAGATTGCCTCCCATTATGCCAAGGGGGACGTGGTGCAGACGGACCACGACCTCGCCGAAACCTGGTATCGGTTTTCAGCGAGCCTCGGCGATTTCAACGCCGCCTGGCAGGTGGCGCGCTATCACATGAGCGCGGAGTTCATCGACAAGGACAATGACGTTCTCATGGCGCACCTGACGCGGGCCGCCGACGGGGAACTGCCCTACGCGATGACCGAGATGGCTCAGGTCCTGCAACGCGGTGCTCTTGCGGAAAGGGATGTCGACGCCGCCGCCACGCTGTATGAGGCCGCCGCGTCGCACGGCGATCTGACCGCCTACAGCCGCCTCGCCAACCTCGCGAAGCAGGAGAGCGACGGCTCGCCGGATGACAGGGCGCGGATCATCTCATTGCTGACCGACATAACCGAACTGCCCGACCCGCCTGCCTGGGCGTTCGCGCAACTCAGCGACGCAGTCCTGGAACGTGACGGGCGCTGGGCCGGTGAAGAGAAAGCCCAGGCGCTTATCGACCGTGCGCTGGAATTGGAGCCGGGCAAACCTGCGGCAAAGCTGCGCGATGCCCGCCTGCGGATGCGATACGTTGACAGTGACGAGGCCTTCACCGAGTTGACCTCGGGCCTCAGGGCGATGGTGCGCGAGAACGGGCGCACGGAATTCATGCAGGCCCTCCAACGGGTCTATCACTGCCGGGCACCCGAGGCGCCGGTCCTCGACAAGGCCGAGCTTTGGTATGGCGCAGAAGCCTTTTCCGGGGACATGACCATCACGGCCGCAGAGCTGAACACGGGCGAGATGGGCCCCTCGGAGGCGTTTGTCACGATGGCCCAGCTTCAGTCGCAGGCGCTGAACGACCGAAGCCGGTCGCTGGCCAACCTGCTCAGGGAAATGGGCGAGGGGTCTGCCGAAGGTCTGGAAGCGCTGGTCGGGTCACTTCGCCGCAACGGCGAACCCATCAATTCCGCCCGTGGCCTGGCCGCGCTTCGCAACGGCGACCGTGACGCGGCGCGCGTCTGGTTTGAAAAGGCGGTCGAAGCGGACGAGGACGGGGCGGAAATCGACCTTGCAAGACTCTATGCCGATCCGGGCCTGCGCGAGGCGCGGCGCGACGACATCATCCGTTTCGCCACCGAGGCCGCCCATCAGGGCAACGGCCGCGCCATCGAGCTTCTCATTGACGTCGATCCCGAGATGGACGCGCAGGCGGCGTGGGAGGCTTTCGCGCAGGACATCGAACGCACGGGCGATGCACAGGCGCTGACCTTCGCACTGTACCATCTGAACGATCCCGAGCGGATCGCGGACTATATCGGCCGGATTCAGGCCGTCATCCCCTGTCACGGCATGGACGCGGTGCGCATGGCTGACGCCATGCTCGCGCTGGACCGGCCGGACGACGCGCGCCACTGGTTCGAGGTGGCGAAAGCCACGGCATCCGGCGTCGACTGGGAGCTGGTTGCGGTTGGCGATGCGCTCCTCGCGAACGCCGACCTCTTTGAGCGCCCGACGGAGGCGGCGATGACGCTTTACCGCAAGTCCGCAGCGCTCGACTACCCGATCGCGTATCGCAAGTTGCTTGCGATGCGAAAGGAAGGGAAGGCCGAGATCGCGCTGGAGGACGCCAAGGAGCTTTGGATCGAATACCTCGACGCGACAACCGTCGAGGGCATCCCCTCCGCGCTCAAGCTGCTCAAGTTCTCCGACCCGGAGCTGAAGGCTGCGGTTCAGGACGAGATCGACGTCCGCGGGCTTTATGCGACCGCTGCGGAACAGGGCAATGCGACCGCGCAGCTCGAACTGGCCAAGCTGGTGCGCGATGCGGAAGGGGCTGACGGCACCGGACGTTACGCCGAGCTTCTGCAAGCGAGCGCGGCGCAGGGGCAGGGGGAAGCCATGCTGCTCCTGTCCGAGGCCTATGCCTATGGCATCGGGGTCGAGACCGACCCGGCGCAGTCCCGCGCATGGCTTGACCGTGCCGCCGAAGCAGGAAACCCGACCGCGCAAAGCCGCGTTGGTCTTCTGACAAACGAAAGGACATCCGAATGAAACGCCAAACGACCTTATCCCTCCTGGCCCTCGCGACTGCGTTTGGGACCACGGGGGCGCAGGCCCAGGAGGCGCAGGGCGGGGGAGAGGCATGCTTTGACGTGCCCGAGCCCGTGGTCTCGCTGTCCTACGGGAGCCGCTACACCGACGAGAGCGAGGACCGCTCGGACATCGACGAACAGTCCAATGCCGAAGTGAACGAGGCGCTGGACCCGGTGGACGACTTCATCGTGGAGCTGACCTCTCACGCCAATGCGGCGCTCGAGAAAGAGGGGGCCGATGCCGAGTCCGAAGCGCGCTGCGTCATCGCCGCCCTGGATCAATGGGCCGAAAGCGACGCGCTCTCGGATCTGGGCAGCATGAATGCCAACCTGTCCGCCCCGTCCCGCATTGCGGGCTTTGCGATGGCCTACTGGCAGGCCAAGCAGGTGGTGGAACCGGAGCCCGAGGCCGGCGAGCGCATCGACCAGTGGCTGCGTGCGCGTATGACGCACAGCATGAACTGGTTCGATGCCGACGCGCCGCCCAAGGCGAGCCGCAACAACCTGCGCGCCTGGGCCGGCTTCGCGGCCGCCGCTGTCGGTGACGCCACCGATGACGACCTGCTGCGGTCCTGGAGCGCGTATTCACTGATGACCGTTGCCTGCCAGGCGGATCAGGTCGGAGCGCTTCCGCTCGAGATGGATCGCGGTCCGCGTGCCATGCACTACCAACTCCACGCGGTCGCGCCGCTGGTCGTGGGGGCCACGATGCTGGACGACGACGGTTACGACCTGTTTTCCCAGTGCGACGGCGCGATCAACCGGATCGCGTCCTTCGTGCCGGCTGCGTTCGAAGACGAAGCGCTGGTCACGGATCGCGCTGGCGAGGCGCAGACGCTCTTTAACGGCGAAGACGAGGTGCAGGGCTTCGAATTGGCATGGGCGGACGCCTACCTGTCGTTGTTCGATGCGCCTGAAGTCGAGGCTTTTGTTGAAAGCTACCGCCCACTCGGAAACTCGAAACTTGGCGGGAGCCAGTCGCTGCTCTGGTAGGGCTTGACCGCCTGAAATGCGCACCTGTCCTGTTCGGGTGATACCCCGCCGAATAATAGGATAGAGTCCTCCAAAAAGTGCACCGGCCCCGGTTTCAGCGGGGCCGGGCGAAAGCTCCGGTCCGGGGACATGCATCGGGGCTCGCCGCTATAGCGCGGCCAAGACTTCCTGAAACAGCCGCTCTGCTGCCGCCGACAGGCGGCTGTAGCGATTGCGGATGATGAAGCAGGGTGACACCGACAGGGGCACGTCAAGGTCGATCATGGCCACATGCGCGCCGCGACCGCCGGAGACGAGCATGTCGAAAACCTCCCTGCTTTGGGGGGCGATCACGTCGGTCCCGTCGAGCATGGCGAGCATGACGAGCAGGGACGACGAGTTCGTCACTTGTGCCGGCGTGTCGATCCCGCGGGCGTGGAAGGCTGCTTCGACCGCCTGGCGGATCGGTGAGCCAATCGCCTGGATCACCCATTCGAAGTTCAGTGTCTCCGAAAGTCGGACGCCCCTGCGCGTGGCGAGCGGGTGGCCGGGCCGCACGACCAGCGCGACCTCTTCGCTGCGCGCGGGGTACATGCGAAAATCGCGGGAGTCGTATCCCGGCGGCAGCCGCGCGATGACGAAATCGAAGCGCCCCTCTGCGAGGCCCCGGACGAGTTCGTTCGAGGGGCCGACCTCGACCGTCATTTCGATATCCGGCGTTCGCGAGCGGATCCGCCGGATCGCTGGAATGAGCGACCCGACCGCGGGGCCCGTGACCGCGCCGACGCGCACCTGCCCCATCTCGCCCGTCGTGTGGCGGGCCACGTCGGTTTCCAGTTCATCCAGCTCTTGCAGGACCACTTTGGCGTGCCGGATCACGACTGACCCGAGTTCCGTCGGCGTCGAGCCCTTGGGATGCCGGTCGAACAGAGGGCTGCCGATCTGGCGCTCGATATCGGACAGAATGCGCGACGCGGCAGGTTGCGACATGGCGCAAAGCTGGGCCGCCCGTTGCAATTGGCCGGTTTCGGCAATGTGCAGAAGGAGTTGCATATGGCTGGGTTTCAGGCGGTGCGCAATATCCATGCGATAAACATATCATTCATAGTATGCAGATTGTCAAAACTCGGATTTGATTGTTATGCAGCCGCAGCCTAGGCCTTGGCTGGGTTCGCAAGGACCTTCAGGGAGAGTTCGCGCCGGGAGAGCGCGACAAAGTGGAGGAACACCATGAAATTCAAGACTTTCCTGGCTTCGGCCAGTGCCATTGCCGTGCTCGCATCCGCGCCTGCGGCCTGGGCCGACACCGTGGGCATCGCGATGCCGACCAAATCATCGGCCCGCTGGATTTCCGACGGCAATTCGATGGTCGCCCAGTTCGAGGAGGCGGGCTACGAGACCGATCTTCAGTATGCCGAAGACGACATCCCGAACCAGTTGGCCCAGATCGAGAACATGATCACCAAGGGTGTCGACGCGCTCGTGATCGCCGCCATCGACGGCACCACCCTGTCGAACGCGCTGGCCAACGCCGCGGCGTCCGGCATCCCGGTGATCGCCTATGACCGCCTGATCCGCGACAGCGGGGACGTCGACTACTATGCCACCTTCGACAACTTCAAGGTCGGCGTGCAGCAGGCCACCACGCTGGTCGAAGGTCTGAAGGAACGCTTCCCGGACGTCAGCCCGTGGAACGTCGAGCTGTTCGGCGGCTCGCCCGACGACAACAACGCCTACTTCTTCTATGACGGCGCGATGAGCGTGCTCCAGCCGCTGATCGACGATGGCAGCATCGAGGTCGCGTCGGGCCAGATGGGCATGGACACGGTCGGCACCCTGCGTTGGGACGGTGCCGTGGCGCAGGCGCGCATGGATAACCTTTTGTCGGCGCAATACACCGACAAGCAGGTTCATGGTGTGCTGTCGCCCTACGACGGGCTGTCCATCGGTATCCTGTCCTCGCTCAAGGGCGTGGGCTATGGCTCCGGCGATCAGGAGATGCCGATCGTCACGGGTCAGGACGCCGAGGTTCCCTCGGTCAAGTCGATCCTTGCCGGCGAGCAATACTCGACGATCTTCAAGGACACCCGCGAACTGGCCCGCGTCACCGTGGGCATGGTCGATGCGCTGCTCGAAGGCGGTGAGCCCGAGATCAACGACACCGAGACCTATGACAATGGCGTCAAGGTCGTCCCCTCCTACCTGCTCGAGCCGCTCCCCGTGACGGCGCAGAACTGGGAAGAGCGGCTGGTGGACTCCGGCTACTACACGATGGATCAGATCCAGTAATCACCTGATCTTCTCCCGATCTGCCCGGGCTTCGGTCCGGGCAGGTTCGGTTTATCGAAAGGGGTGGCGATGACCGCGCTTCTCGAAATGCGTTCGATCACCAAGACGTTCCCGGGTGTCAAGGCGCTCGACGAGGTGAACCTGACCGTCAGGCAGGGTGAAATTCACGCACTGGTCGGCGAAAACGGTGCCGGGAAATCCACGCTCATGAAAGTGCTTTCCGGGGTCTATCCCGCAGGCACATATGACGGCGAAATCCATTACGACGGCGCGCTGGCCGAGTTCCGCGACATTGCCGACAGCGAAGCGCGCGGCATCATCATCATTCACCAGGAGCTGGCGCTCGTCCCGCTTCTGTCCATTGCCGAGAACTTGTTTCTGGGCAACGAGAACGCCACACGCGGGGTCATCGACTGGCCCGGCACGTTCCAGCGCACCACCGAGCTATTGCGCAAGGTCGGCCTGCGCGAGGCGCCGACGACGCTGGTGGACAAGCTAGGCGTGGGCAAGCAGCAGCTTGTCGAGATCGCCAAAGCCCTGTCCAAGGAAGTGCGCCTGCTCATTCTGGATGAGCCGACCGCGGCGCTGTCGGAATCCGACAGTCAGGCGCTGCTCGACCTGATGCTGGAGCTGAAGGCACAGGGTGTCACGTCGATCATCATCAGCCACAAGCTCAACGAAGTGCGCCGGGTGGCCGATACGGTCACGGTGATCCGCGACGGCACGACCGTGTCCACGCTGGATGCCAAGACCCAGACCATCACCGAGGACGCCATCGTGCGCGACATGGTGGGCCGCGACATGGCCCATCGTTATCCGAGCCGCGAACGCCGGGCGGGCGAGGTTCTTCTCGAGGTCGAGGACTGGAACGTCTGGCACCCGGAACACGCCGAGCGGCAGGTCATCAAATCCGCCGACTTCCACGTCAGGGCGGGCGAGGTCGTGGGGATCGCCGGGCTGATGGGGTCGGGCCGCACCGAACTGGCGATGAGCATTTTCGGCAGGTCTTATGGCCGCAATATTTCCGGCACCGTGAAGATGCACGGCAAGCCCGTCGACGTCAGCAAGGTGCATCGCGCCATTGACGCGGGCCTCGCCTATGTGACCGAGGATCGCAAGAGCCTTGGCCTCGTGCTGGAAGAGACCATCCTGCGCAATGTGACGCTGGCCAATCTCGACGGCGTGTCGCGGGGCGGCATCCTGGACGACAACCGCGAAACCGAGGTGTCCGAAGAATACAGGCGCGCCATGAACATCCGCACGCCCAGCGTCTTTCAGAAGGTCATGAACCTGTCGGGCGGCAACCAGCAGAAGGTGGTGCTGTCGAAATGGCTCTTTGCCGGGCCCGAGGTTCTGATCCTCGACGAGCCCACGCGCGGGATCGACGTTGGCGCGAAATTCGAGATTTACGGGATCATCAACGACCTGTCCGCACAGGGCAAAGGCGTGCTGATGATCTCGTCCGAGATGCCCGAACTGCTCGGCATGTGCGACCGCGTCTATGTGATGAATGAAGGGGCGCTCGTCGGGGAACTGACCGCGAATGAAGCCAGCCAGGAGCGGATCATGTCGCTCATCGTGACGGAATAGGGGGGCCGGACATGGCACTTGCTGAGAACACTGTCGAAGAAAACCAGCCCAAGGGCGTCGGCGAATACCTGTTGGGTCATATGCGGGAATACGGGCTGCTGTTCGCCCTGATCGCGATCATGGCCTTTTTCCAGATCGTCACGGGCGGGACGCTGCTGCGCCCCGTCAACATCACGAACCTGCTGCTGCAAAACAGCTATATCATCATCATGGCGCTGGGGATGCTGGTCGTCATCGTGTCGGGCAACATCGACCTTTCGGTCGGCTCGGTGATGGGCTTTATCGGCGCGCTCGCGGCGGTGATGATCGTCAATTACGAGTTCAACTTCCTCTTCACGATCCTCGTCTGCCTGCTGGCGGGCGGCGTCATCGGTGCGGCGCAGGGCTATTGGGTCGCCTATTGGAAGATTCCGTCTTTCATCGTGACGCTGGCCGGGATGCTGGTGTTTCGCGGTTTGTCTCTCTGGCTGCTCGAAGGGCAGTCCGTCGGACCCTTCCCGCAGCAGTTTCAGGTCATCGCCAACGGCTTTGTGCCCGACATCTTCCCCGAAGGGATCGGCGCGGCGCTCGCCCCGATTTTCGACGCGCGGCAGGTGAACGTTCTGGCGCTATGCACGGGTCTGATCGCCGCCTTTGCGGTGGTGTCGACGGGTATCCGCAAGCGGGCGCGCAACCGGGCCTATGGCATCGTGGACGAGCCGCGCAGCTTCTTCATTGCTCGAAACGCCATCGTCGGCATCGCGCTGATCTTCATCATGTTCAAGCTGTCGACCTTCCGGGGTCTGCCGAACGTGCTGATCACGATGGGCGTGCTGACCATCGTCTATGCGTTCATCACCGAACGCACGATCCTCGGCCGCCGCATCTACGCGCTGGGTGGCAATCAGAAGGCGGCCAAGCTGTCAGGCATCAAGACCGAGCGGTTGACGTTCCTCGCCTTCGTGAACATGGGTATTCTGGCCGCCGCTGCGGGCCTCGTCTTCGCCGCGCGGCTCAACACCGCGACGCCCAAGGCGGGCTTTGCGCTGGAGCTCGACGTGATCGCGGCGGTGTTTATCGGCGGCGCGTCGATGTCCGGCGGGGTCGGCAAGATCGTCGGCGCCGTGGTCGGGGCCTTCCTGATGGGTGTGCTCAACAACGGCATGTCGATCATGGGGATCGGCATCGACTACCAGCAGATGATCAAGGGCCTCGTCCTGCTCGCCGCTGTGATCTTCGACGTCTACAACAAATCGAAACAGGGGTGAGCCATGACTTTTTCGCCAGCAAAATGGCCGCGCAGGCTTCGGTCGCAGGAATGGTATGAGGGCAACAGCCGCGACACGATCTATCACCGCGGCTGGATGAAGAACCAGGGCCACCCGCATGACCTGTTCGACGGGCGGCCGATCATCGGGATCATGAACACATGGTCCGACCTGACCCCCTGCAACGGCCACCTTCGCGAACTGGCGGAAAAGGTAAAGGCGGGCATCTGGGAGGCTGGCGGCTTCCCCGTCGAAGTCCCGGTGTTCTCGGCTTCCGAAAACACATTCCGCCCGACGGCGATGATGTATCGCAACCTCGCCGCCCTCGCGACCGAGGAACAGATGCGCGGCCAGCCCATCGACGGGGCCGTGCTCCTCGTCGGCTGTGACAAGACCACGCCGAGCCTGCTGATGGCGGCGGCCTCGACCGATCTGCCGTCCATCGTCGTGACCGGCGGACCGATGCTGAACGGGTATTTCCGGGGCGAACGCGTCGGCTCCGGCACGCACCTGTGGAAGTTCTCGGAAGCGGTGAAAGCGGGCGAGATGACGCAGGAGGAATTCCTCGAAGCGGAGAACTCCATGTCCCGCTCGACGGGCACCTGCAACACGATGGGAACCGCGTCGACGATGGCCTCGATGGCCGAGGCGCTGGGCATGGCATTGTCCGGCAACGCCGCAATCCCGGCCGTTGACAGCCGCCGCCGCGTGATGGCGCAGCTTTCGGGGCGTCGCATCGTGCAGATGGTCAAGGACGACCTCAAGCCGTCCGACGTGATGACAAAGGACGCGTTCGAGAACGCGATCCGCACCAACGGCGCCATCGGCGGCTCCACCAACGCGGTCATCCACCTGCTCGCCATCGCGGGCCGGGTCGGCGTCGACCTGACGCTCGACGACTGGGACCGCTGCGGGCGCGACGTGGCGACCATCGTGAACCTGATGCCATCGGGCGAATACCTGATGGAGGAGTTCTTCTATGCCGGTGGCCTGCCCGTGGTCCTGAAACGTCTGGGCGAAGCCGGGCAGTTGCACAAGGACGCGCTGACCGTGGCCGGCAGCACGATCTGGGACGAGGTTCAGGACGTGCGAAACTGGAACGAGGACGTCATCCGCCCCGTCGACAAACCGCTGACCGATCAGGGCGGGATCGCCGTGCTGCGCGGAAACCTTGCGCCCGACGGTGCCGTTCTCAAACCCTCGGCCGCGTCACAGCACCTTCTCAAGCACCGGGGACGTGCCGTGGTGTTCGAGGATATCGACGACTACAAGGCCCGGATCAACGACGACGCGCTCGACATCGACGAGACCTGCGTGATGGTGCTGAAGAACTGCGGGCCCAAGGGCTATCCCGGCATGGCCGAGGTGGGCAACATGGGGCTGCCGCCGAAGGTTCTGAAAAAGGGCATAACCGACATGGTGCGTATCTCGGACGCGCGCATGTCGGGCACCGCTTACGGCACCGTGATCCTCCACACCTCTCCGGAAGCCGCCGCAGGCGGGCCGCTCGCCGTGGTACGTTCGGGCGACATGATCGAAGTCGACGTCGAGGCCCGGCGCATCCACCTCGACATCTCCGAGGCTGATCTGTCGACACGGCTGGAGGCATGGACACCGAACCACGAGCAACGCGAAAGCGGTTATGAATGGCTCCACCAGACCCATGTGATGGGCGCGGATACGGGGGCCGATCTGGACTTTCTCAAGGGCTGCCGTGGCTCGCCGGTCGGAAAGGACTCGCATTGATGGAAGTTGCACTCGTCGGCATCGGAAAGATCGCGGTGGACCAGCATGTCCCCGCGATTGCGGCCAGCCCGGACTGGGATCTCGCGGCGACGGTATCGCGGCACGGGTCGGTCGATGGCGTGCCCGCCTATACCGACCTCGCCACCATGCTTGAGGCGCATCCCGAAATTCGCGTGGTCTCGCTGAGCCTGCCGCCCATGCCGCGCTTTGACTATGCCCGCATGGCGATCGAGGCGGGGCGGCACGTCATGCTGGAAAAGCCACCGGGCGCCACGCTGTCCGAATGTCACGCGCTCGAGGAACTGGCCCGCGCCCAGCGTGTCTCGCTTTACGCGACATGGCATTCACGGCAGGCCGACAAGGTGCCCGCCGCGAAAGCATGGCTGGCTGACAAGACGCTCCGTTCGCTCAGGATCGACTGGCGCGAGGACGTGCGGCATTGGCATCCGGGGCAGGACTGGGTGTTCGAGGCCGGGGGCCTTGGCGTGTTCGACCCCGGCATCAACGCGTTGTCGATCCTGACCGAAATCCTGCCGGTGCCCGTTCATGTCACCGGGGCCGAGCTGAAGTTCCCGGCCAACCGCGACACACCGATTGCCGTCGAGTGCGGCTTTCACCACCCCGGCGGGGCCGAGGTCACGATGGCGCTCGACTGGCTGGAACCGGGCGACCCGGTCTGGACCATTGAGGCGGTGACGGACCAAGGCACGCTGACGCTGGAAAACGGCGGCGGCAAACTCACCATAGACGGGCAGGAGGATGAAAGCCTGCCCGGTCTGGCGGGCGAGTATCCGCGGCTTTACGACCAGATGGCCCGGCTCGTCGCCACCGGCGGGATCGACATGGACCTGGCGCCGATGCGCCACGTCGCGGATGCCTTCACGCTTGGCCGTCGCGTCACGGTGGAGGCGTTCGACTGGTGAGCGAGACGGGCACCCATATCCAGCCCTTCGCGACCCTCGCGGATGGCACGACGGTTCAGGCGGTCACGATCACGGGCGGCGGGGCCACGGCCACGGTGCTGACCCGTGGGGCGACCTTGCAGGACTTCCGCATCCAGGGCGTCGACCAGTCTCTTGTCTTGGGGAGCGCGGGCATCGCGGCCTATGCCGGGCCGATGCGCTACTTCGGGGCCATCGTCGGGCCGGTCGCCAACCGTATCGCGGGGGGACGTATGCCCCTTGGCGGACAGGTCTTTGACCTCGACCGGAACGAGGCGGGCAAGACGACGCTTCATGGCGGCAGCACCGGGTTCTCGGAGCAGGATTGGACGATTGCCGAGACGACCCCGAACACGGTCGTCCTCACGCTTGAGCACCCGGACGGGCGCGACGGGTTTCCGGGCAACATCGCCGTTCGTGCGCGCTATGCCCTCGATGACGCTGGCGTGCTCACCGTCGAGATTACGGGGACAACCGACGCCCCGACATATTTCGGCCCGGCCTTCCACGGTTACTGGACGCTGAACGGGGCGGGCGATCTGTCAGCGCATCGCATGACAATTCCGGCGGAACGCTATCTGGCGGTCGATGCCGACCTGATCCCGCAAGATGCGCCAACCCCCGTGGCCGGAACGCGCTTCGATTTCCGTGAGCCACACGCGCCCGATCCGGCGCTCGACCACAACTTTTGTTTCGACGGCGCACAGGGCGACATGCGTCTCGTCTGCCGGCTGGAAACCGACGCGCTCAGGCTCGAGATTGAAAGCACCGAGATCGGGCTTCAGGTCTACACCGGCGGCGCGCTGGATACCGCGCCCTTCGCGGGCCACGAGGGCCGGCCCTATGGCCCCGGTGCGGGCATCGCGCTCGAGCCGCAGTTCTGGCCCGACACGCCGAACCACCCCGATTATCCAGGCTCGGTGCTGTCACCGGGCGAGACTTACCGACAAGTTACGCGCTTTGCCGTGACCCGACAGACAAAGAGGCCGCTATGAAAACGCCATTGACCGGGATTCTGCCCGTCGCACCCACGCCGTTCCACGCGGATGGCCGCATCGACCCCGAAGGGATGCGTCGTGTGCTCGACTGCATGATCGATCAGGGTGTCGACGCGATCTGTATCCTGGCCAACTACTCCGAACAGTTCCTGCTGTCGGACGAGGAGCGCGCCATCCTCACCCGTGTGAGCCTCGAACACGTCGCGGGGCGCGTTCCGGTGATCGTGACCGTGAGCGCCTTCGCAACGGAAATCGTGGTGGCCCGCGCGCGTGAGGCCGAGGCGCTGGGTGCATCCATGCTGATGATGATGCCGCCCTATCACGGCGTCGGGCTGGTCCCGGCCGAGGCGGGTATCTTCGAGCATTTCGCGGCGGTCTCCGACGCGGTGTCGATCCCGATCATGGTGCAGGACGCGCCGCTGTCCGGCGTGACGCTGACGGTTCCGCTGCTCGTGCACATGGCGAAAGAGATCGAGAACGTCTCCTACTTCAAGATGGAAACACCCTTTGCCGCCGACAAGCTGGCCGCGCTGATCGAGGCGGGCGGAGATCACATCGTCGGCCCCTTCGACGGCGAGGAGGCGGTGACGCTCTTGGCCGATCTCGACGCGGGATGCACCGGCACCATGACGTCGGCGCTCCAGCCCGAAAAGATCCGGCCCATCGTCGTCGACTACCGCGCGGGCAATACCGACGCGGCCCTGGAGCAGTGGAAACTGTGCCTGCCCCTCATAAACCACGAAAATCGGCAATGCGGCCTGCGTGCCGCGAAAGTCGTGATGATGGAGGGCGGCGTAATCGGGTCCGACCATGTGCGCCACCCCCTGAAACCCATGTCGCCCCGCACGAGGGACCGTCTGCTGTCCCTGTCGCGTGAGCTTGATCTCATCGCGCTCAACTGGGGCAAATAAGGAGTAAGTCCATGACATACCAACCCAAAGGCAAACACCTGATCGCCGGCGACTGGGTCGGCTCCGGCTCCACCTTCGCGTCGCAACCCGTCGACGGCGCCTCCCACGACACGGCCAACGGCGGTGCGGATGAGGTCGATCGCGCGGTTCAGGCCGCAGAAGAGGCGTTCTGGACCTACGGCTACACCTCGCGGGCCGAGCGTGCGGCCTTCCTCAATGCCATCGCCGACGAAATCGAGGCGCGTGGCCCGCAGATCACCGAGATCGGCACGCGCGAAAGCGGTCTGCCCGAAGGCCGGCTCGAAGGGGAGCGCGGGCGCACCACGGGCCAGCTTCGCCTGTTCGCAAGCCATATCGAATCCGGTGACTACCTTGATCGTCGCCATGACGAAGCGCTGCCGGACCGCGCGCCTCTGCCGCGTCCCGACCTCAGGATGATGCAGCGCCCCTTCGGTCCCGTGGCCGTCTTTGGTGCTTCGAACTTCCCGCTGGCCTTCTCGACCGCCGGGGGCGACACCGCTTCGGCCCTCGCCGCCGGCTGCCCGGTCGTGGTCAAAGGCCATCCGGCCCATCCGGGGACGGGTGAGATCATCGCCGAGGCGATCCACGCTGCGATCGAGAAAACCGGGATGCCTGCGGGCACGTTCAGCCTGATTCAGGGCAACACGAATGATCTCGGTGCCGCGCTCGTGCAGCATCCGCTGATCACGGCGGTCGGGTTCACTGGCTCGTTGGGGGCAGGGCGGGCGCTTTACGATCTTTGCGCCGCGCGATCCACGCCAATCCCGTTCTATGGCGAGTTGGGCAGCGTGAACCCCATGTTCCTGCTGCCCGAGGCGCTCGCCGCGCGCGGTGCCGACATCGCCAAGGGCTGGGCCGGTTCACTGACGATGGGTGCCGGACAATTCTGCACCAACCCCGGTGTTCTCATCGCGATCGAAGGCGCGGAGACAGACGCCTTCATCGAAACGGCGACCGCGGCGCTGGGCGACATCGGCGCACAGGTCATGCTGACGGAAGGCATCGCCAACAACTTCCGCGCCGGGCGCGACAAGGTGGCAGGCACCAAGGGCGTGCAGGAACTGCTCACTTCGACCTGCGACATGCGCAACGCGACCCCCTATCTCTTCGCCACCACAGGCGACGAATGGCTCGCGAACACGGCGCTGGGCCACGAAGTGTTCGGCCCGCTCGGCCTGATCGTGCGCGTCAAGGATGCCGACCAGATGCGCGCGGTGGCGCGCTCGCTCGAAGGGCAACTCACTTGCACGCTTTTCATGGACGATGGCGACACCGCGCTCGCGCAAAGTCTGATGCCGGTGCTTGAGCGCAAGGCGGGCCGTCTGCTTGCCAACGGCTTCCCGACAGGTGTCGAGGTCGCTGACGCGATGGTTCACGGCGGGCCTTTTCCGGCTTCCACCAACTTCGGCGCGACCAGCGTCGGCACACTGGCAATCCGGCGCTTCCTGCGCCCGGTCTGCTATCAGAACTTGCCCGACGCGCTGCTGCCGGACGATCTGACCTGATATGGAACGGGCCGACTGGATCGCCTGCGACTGGGGCACATCCAACCTGAGGGTCTGGGCGCTGGACGCAGGCGGTGCTGTTCGGGACGCGCGCGTTTCGGATCAGGGGATGGGGCGCCTTGCCGCGTCCGAGTTTGAGGCCGCCTTCCTCGACCTCGCGGGTGACCTGATCGGCGCGGGGCCGCGCGACGTCGTCATCTGCGGTATGGCGGGCGCGCGGCAGGGGTGGTGCGAGGCGCCTTACCTGCCGGTTCCGGCACGGCCTGCCGCCGATGGGGCGGTGACCGTGCCAACCGCCGACCCCCGCATTCGGGTGCGTATCCTGCCCGGCCTGTCGCAGACGCAGCCCGAGGATGTCATGCGGGGCGAGGAAACCCAGATCGCGGGCGTTCTGGCGGCGCGTCCCGACTTCGATGGTGTCATGTGCCTGCCGGGCACACACACGAAATGGGTGCGCGTTCAGGGCGGCGAGGTCGTGCGGTTCCGCACCTTCATGACCGGTGAACTGTTTGCGCTCCTCTCCACGCAGTCCGTGCTGAAGCATAGCTTCGACGATGGCTGGAGCGCGCAGGCCTTCCTCGCAGCCGGGGGCGAGGCGCTTGCTGCCCCCGAACGAATGACCGCAGCGCTGTTTTCCCTGCGGGCTGCGTCGCTTCTTGGCGATGTGGCGGCTGGCTCGGCACGCGCGCGGCTCTCCGGTCTGCTGACCGGCATCGAACTCGCCGGTGCGCGCCCGTTCTGGGAAAAGCACCGCGTGCTGATCGTCGGGGGCACGGACGAGGGCGACCGGGGTGCGCTCCTGACCCGGGCCGGTGCCCGTGTCGAACATACCAACGCGCGCGACGCGACCCTTTCCGGGCTCGTGGCCGCCCATGCTTTGAACGGTGAAACGCCATGACCCGAAACATCATATCGATCCTGCGCGGCGTGTCCCCGGACGAGGTTGTCGACATTGCCGAAGCCCTGATCGCGGAAGGCATTTCGATGATCGAAGTGCCCCTGAATTCGCCCCATCCCCTCACATCCATCGCCCGACTGGCCCAAGCCTGCGGCGACCGCGCCTTGATCGGCGCGGGCACCGTTCTCACCCCGGATCAGGTGAGCGCGGTTGCGGCGAACGGCGGGCGCTTGATCGTGTCGCCCAACACGAACACGGCGGTAATCCAGTCGGCCAAGGCGGCGGGCCTTGCCTGCTATCCTGGCGCGATGACGCCGACGGAGTGCTTCGCGGCGCTCGAGGCGGGGGCCGACGGGCTGAAGCTGTTTCCGGGCGAGTTGATCGGCCCGACTGGCGTCAGGGCGCTCCGACCTGTCCTGCCAAAGGGCACGCAAATCTGGGCTGTCGGTGGCGTCGGACCTGAGACCATGTCCGACTGGGCCAAGGCCGGCGTCGACGGGTTCGGCATCGGATCGGCTGTGTTCCGGCCCGGCGACAGCGCCGAACAGGTCCGCTCCAGGGCCGCCGCACTGGTGATGCAATATGACGAGGTGATGCGATGACCCAAAGGGCCGAGGTTTACGACACGCGCGCCTGCGAGCTGGGCGAGGGGCCGTTGTGGCACCCGGAACGTCAGCAACTTTTCTGGTTCGACATCGTAGGCAACCGACTGATGACGCGCGACGGCAAGGACGCGCTGTCGTGGTCCTTCGATGAGCATCATTCGGCGGCGGGCTGGATCGACCGCGAGACATTGCTGATCGCGTCAGAGACCGGCCTGTGGCGGTTCGACATTGCCTCGGGGGACCGTGAGCTTGTTGCCGCACTCGAGGCCGACAACCCGGTCACGCGGTCCAACGACGGACGCGCGGACCCCATGGGCGGGTTCTGGATCGGTACGATGGGCAAAAGCGCCGAACCCCATGCTGGTGCCTTCTACCGCTATTACCGAGGGGAACTGCGCCAGATCACGGATCGCATCACGATCCCGAATGCGCTGTGCTTTTCGGGCGATGGCCGGACCGGATATTATGCCGACACGATCGAAAAACGCGTGTATCGCCATGCGCTCGATTCCGATGGCTGGCCCGAGGGACCGGCCGAGGTGTTTCTTGACCTGACCGAGGATGGTCTGAACCCCGATGGAGCCGTGATCGATGCCGAGGATCATCTATGGCTCGCCCTTTGGGGGGCCGGGCGGGTCGCGCGGTATCGACCGGATGGGACGTTGGTTCAGGAGGTCGAGGTCGGGGGCCGGAATGCGTCATGCCCGGCGTTCGGCGGCGCGGATCTTACGACCCTGTTCGTGACGACCGCGCAGGAGGGCCTGCGAAACCCCGGACCCGCCGAGGGGCGGGTCTATTGCGCGACGGCTGTCGGGCAGGGGAGGGCCGAGGCAAGGGTGGTGTTGTGACCGACATACGGGCTCTGCTCACAGCAAATGCGGATCCGATTGATTTATATCCTGTATGTGGATATGAAGTCTCAATGCAAGGAGACATCATGACCAACAGCTTTCTGCTCATTACGCCCGAAACCGGGCGTGAAGTGCTTCGCAGCCTCGCCCTGCCGGCCCGCCTCGATATCCTTAAACTGCTGCATGAGAAGGGCGCTATGAACGTCAACGACATCGCCGCCGAACTCGGCCTGCCCCAGTCTTCGACGTCGACACATGTCGCTGCGCTCGAAGCGGTCGGTCTGATCGAGACCGAAAGCCGAAAGGCGCGCAAGGGGTCGCAAAAGATCTGCAGGGCCGTTCGCGATGAAATCGTGCTATCCTTCGGGGTGCCCAAACGGGCTGAGAACGAGATCGAGGTGCTTATGCCCGTGGGCCTCTATTCCGGTGCCGAGGTCAGCGCGCCTTGCGGTCTTTGCGCCGACACGGGGATCATCGGATACCTCGACAGTCCCGAGACGTTCCTGAACCCGGATCGCATGAAAGCAGGGCTTTTGTGGTTCACGCGGGGGCATGTTGACTACCAGTTTCCCAACAATGCGCGCATCGCTGGCCGCGCCGTGACCGAGCTGGAGCTGTCCTTGGAGCTGAGCTCCGAAGTGCCCGGCACATCCGCGAACTGGCCCTCCGACATCACCATTGAGATCAACGGAACGAGTATCGGAACCTGGACCGCGCCGGGCGACTACGGTGACAAGCGCGGGACCTTCACGCCCTCGTGGTGGAAACTGGCGGGAAGCCAGTATGGTCTCCTGAAAAGCTTTCGTGTCACCCATCGCGGCACGTTTCTGGACGGCGAAAAACTGTCTGACGTGACCCTCTCTGACCTTGCCATCGACGACCATCGTTCGATTCGTTTGCGCATCGCCGTGCCCGAGCGTGCCGAGCATCCGGGTGGGATCAATATCTTTGGTCGCGGCTTCGGCAATCACGATCAGGATATCTCCCTGATCTTAAGGACTTAACAATATCCAAAAAATGGATGTAAATAGCTAAATCTAAATATTGACGAGGCCTCATTCGCCATTTTATCATCCACCGGGTCGGTACATACCGGCTTGGAGGATACAAAAAAATGGGAGGAGCCATGCGTGCGCGCGCCACGGCACATGCTGACTTTGTCGTCGGCGAAATCGACCCGCGTCTTTACGGCTCGTTCATCGAGCATCTGGGTCGCGCCGTGTATTCCGGCATCTATGAGCCCGGTCATGAAACCGCGGACGAGAACGGGTTCCGCGGCGATGTTCTGGATCTGGTGCGCGAGCTTGACGTGCCCGTCGTGCGTTACCCCGGCGGCAATTTCGTCTCGGCCTATAACTGGGAGGACGGGATCGGTCCGAAAGAGGGTCGCCCGGTTCGTCTTGATCTCGCATGGCATACGTCTGAGTCCAATGAAGTCGGCATCCACGAATTTGCCGACTGGGCTGAAGCGGCGGGCACCGAGATGATGCTGGCCGTCAACCTCGGCTCACGCGGGCTCGACGAGGCGCGGGCGTTTGTCGAATACGTCAACCACCCCGGCGGCACCTACTGGTCCGACTTGCGCCGCGAAAACGGCCGCGAGGCGCCCTGGGGCGTCAAGATGTGGTGCCTTGGCAACGAGATGGACGGTCCGTGGCAGATCGGCCAGAAGACCGCCGACGAATATGGCCGCATCGCGTTTGAAACCGCCAAGGCCTTGCGCGCTTATGACAAGTCGCTCGAACTTGTCGTCTGCGGCTCATCGACACCGAACATGGCGACCTACCCTGAGTGGGAGGCGACGGTGCTCGACTACACCTACGACAGCGTCGATTTCATCTCGCTCCATATGTATTTCGAAAACCACGCGGGCGATCTGCCTGAGTATCTGTCGCTGCCGGCCAAGCTTGACGACTACATCGCGACCGTGGCGGGCATCCTCAAGATGACCAAGGCCAAGAAGCGGTCCAAGCGAGACGTCTACATCAGCTTCGACGAATGGAATGTCTGGTATCACTCGCGCGAGCAGGACCGGGCGACGTTGGAGGGCAACGAAGGCTGGCCCTTTGCGCCGCCGCTGCTCGAGGATATTTACGACTTCGCCGACGTGCTGCAGGTCGGTGCGATCCTGAACACCTTCATCCGCCGTTCGGACGTGGTGAAGGTCGGTTGCCTCGCGCAACTGGTGAACGTCATCGCGCCGATCATGACCGTCAAGGGCGGCACGGCATGGCGTCAGACGACCTTCTGGCCCTATTACTTCGCGTCCCGGTATGGGCGCGGAACGGCGCTGAACCTCGCGGTCGACTGCCCCGGATACGACAGCCAGACCGCCAGTGACGTGCCCTATCTCGACCTGTCCGCCGTGGTTGGCGAAGACGGCGTACTGACGGTGTTCTGCGTGAACCGGCACGAGAGCGAGGCGGTAAGCCTCGCCATGAGCCTTGAGGGGCTGAGCCAATCCAAGGTCGTGATGGACAAGGTCATCGCGGGTCACGAGCTCGACGCGACGAACGGTCCCGATGGGGGACCCGTCGCGCCGGTGGATGGCAACGGCGCAGCGGTCAACGACGGGCGCCTGACCGCTGAACTGCCGCCGCTGAGTTACAGAATGATACGGCTCGGCTAGGTAAGCCGGGACGGGGTGGAGGAGACCTGATGTCCGCTGAAATCGATATTCGCAACCTGACAAAGCGTTACGGCGGTCTGACGGTGCTTGACGATATTTCCCTGTCCATCGCGGCGGGGGAGTTCGTCGTCTTCCTCGGTCCTTCGGGCTGTGGGAAATCGACGCTCTTGCGCATGATCGCGGGGCTGGAAGACGTGGACGCGGGCGAAATCCATCTGGGCGGCGACCGCATCGACGGGCTGGCGCCCGGTAAGCGCGGCGTCGCGATGGTGTTTCAGTCCTACGCGCTCTACCCGCACATGTCGGTGCGGCAGAACATGGCCTTTGGGCTGGAGAACGTCGGCATCTCGAAAGACGAGATCGAGAGGCGCTGCATGGACGCGGCGAAAGTGCTCGAGATCGACCACCTGCTCGACCGCAAACCGCAGATGCTTTCTGGCGGCCAACGCCAGCGCGTCGCCATCGGGCGAGCCATCGTCAAGGAACCCAAGGCGTTCCTGTTCGACGAGCCGTTGTCGAACCTCGACGCAGCATTGCGTGGCCGCACCCGGCTTGAGCTTGCCCAGCTTCACCAAAGGCTCGGCGCTACGATGGTGTTCGTCACCCATGACCAGATCGAAGCCATGACCCTGGCCGACCGGATCGTCATCATGCACGATAAGAAGATCGAGCAGATCGGCGCACCGATGGAGGTATACCAGCGCCCGGCGACCCGCTTTGTCGCCGAGTTCGTCGGGTCCCCGGCTATGTCGATCCTGCCTGCCGCCTCAGTCTCGGCAGGGACCAAGGGTGCGTCGATCGAGGTCGATGGCGTCGGCACGATCGACAGCGCCATTCCGCTCCCCGAAGGGTTCAACGCGGACGGGGCAAGCGTCGGCATCCGCGCGGAGGACACGCGCCCGTCCGACACGGGCCTGCCGCTGACGGTTCAGGTGGTCGAACGGCTGGGCGACCGGACGCTGTTGTATGGCCGGCTGCCGAACGGATCCGACCTCGTCGCGCAGGATCTGGGCCGCACCACGGTGCAGGCGGGCGATGAGGTCCGCATCGCGGTCGACCCGTCTGCCGTTCACCTCTTTGACGGCACGGGGCGTGCATTCCACGCGCCGGAGGAGGCGTAATGGCGGCGCTGCACCGACAGAAACGGCTTTCGAATGCGCTGTTCGCGCTGCCCTATCTGGTCGTATTCGCGGCGCTCCTTGCTTTCCCGCTTGGCTGGGGCGTCTACCTGTCGATGCAAAAAGCCGACCTGTTCGGCCTGTACGGATTCATCGGGACGAACAACTACGTCCGCGTGCTGAACGACCCGCTGTTTTGGCAGGCCGTCCGGGTCACTTTGCTGTTTGTCGCGACGACGGTTCCGGTGCTGGTGGGGCTTGGCCTGTTCCTTGCCCTCGCGCTCAATCGCCGCACACGCGGCTCGGCGATCCTGCGCGGCGCGTTCTTCAGCTCAACTGTGTTGTCCGTGACCATCGTCACGCTCATCTGGCGCTTCGTTTTCATCCCTGGCGATGGGCTTCTGTCCATCGGGTTCGAGGCGATGGGGTGGGAGCCGATCGGGTTCCTGTCGACACGCGGCTGGTCGCTGTTCTCGGTCGGCATCGCGACCGTCTGGTGGTGCCTCGGCCTGCCAATGATCCTGATCCTTGCGGCGCTCCAACAGATCCCCGCAGATTTGTACGAGGCCGCCGCACTCGACAACGCCTCGCGCTGGCGCACGTTCTCGCGCATCACCATTCCACAGATCTCGGGCACCTTGATCCTCGTCGCGGTGATCCAGATCGTGATGCAGTTCCAGCTTTTCGGGCAGGCGCAGCTCATGACCAACGGCGGGCCGAACGGAAGCTCGCGACCGCTTGTCCTCTATATCTATCGCACGGCGTTCGAGAATTGGGACGTGGGCCGGGGTGCCGCCGCATCCGAGCTTCTTTTCCTCATCATCCTCGCCGCCGCCATGCTGCAATTCTGGGTCACGCGGAGGGCAAACAGATGAGCGCCGCCGCACCCATTTCACGCGATCAGGGACGAATCCTGTTCTGGCTCGCCGTTGTCCTGTCGGTCCTCATGCTGGCCCCGATGGCCTGGGTCCTGCTTCTGTCGTTCACCGAGAACGAGGCATTGTCCCGCGGCACCGAAGCGGCCTTTGGTGGCCACTTCACCCTCAAGAACTACAGCGATATCGCGGGCAACTCCGGCGTGTTCCGGTGGTTTCTCAATTCGCTGATCGTGGCGGTGGGCCAGACCTCGGGCGTGCTCATCATGTCCTCGCTCGCAGGCTATGCGTTCGCCCGGCTGGAGTGGCCGGGGCGCAAGGTGATCTTCGTCATCGTGCTGTTCGGCCTTGCGGTGCCCGAGCAGGCCGTCATCATCCCACGCCACCAGATTTTCACCACTCTGAATCTGCACAATACCTATATCGGGTTGATGCTGCCGGGCATGTCCTTGCCGTTCGGCGTTTTCCTCATGACCCAGTTCTTCCGGGCCATTCCGTCGGAAATCGACGAGGCCGCGTTGCTCGACAACGCGTCCCGATTCCGCATTTTCTGGAAGGTGCTGTTGCCGCTCACCCTACCTGCTCAGGCGACGCTCGGCATCTTTACCTTCCTCATGGCGTGGAACGATTACTGGTGGCCGCTGATCTCGGGCACCGACAAGGAAATGTACACGCTGACCATCGGCATCGCGTCGTCTCAGGTGAACTTTGCTCAGACCGAGGGCTTGGGCTTTCTCGCCGCGCAGGCGGTGTTCGCCGCCATCCCAGTCCTGATCGTCTACATCATTTTCCAGCGCCACGTCGTGACGGCCGTATCCGGCGGCGCAGTGAAATAATGGAATTCCGGCTCTGCGCCATGCAGGCGGGACCGGCAATAGGGGCCAATCATGTGCCCCGCATGTTAGGGAGGAGACCCAGAATGAAACGACTACTGCTGGCCAGCACCGCAGCGACCCTGTTCGCGACCGGGGCACAGGCCCAAACGACCATTGAACTGCAACGGTTCTTCGGGGCCTGCGACGCCGACTATGGCGACGTCACCGACGTGAGCTCTGCCGTTGGCGAATGCGGCATCATCACCGCGCTGATCAACGACTTCGAAGCGCAGAACGAAGACATCGATGTCGAGGTCACGACCGTCGAATGGCCGGGCTACGACCAGCTCAATGCCCAACTTGCCAGCCGCAATGCGCCCGACGTTGTGTCGATGCACTACTCGGTGATTTCGGACTACACCTCGCGCAACCTGCTTGAGCCGCTGGACGACCTGCTGGCCGAGCAAGGGATCGAAACATCGAGCTTTACCGACGCTGCCCTCGCCGGTGTCACGAAGGACGGGCAGATCTATGCGCTGCCCTTCGACAACTGGACGATGCTCTGGCATCTGAACATGAACCTGATGGAAGAGGCCGGGCTCGTCGACGACAGCGGCGCTCCGATCCTTCCGTCGAACACGGATGAGTTCTTTGAACATGCCGCGACGTTCGAGGAGGCGACCGGCAAACCCTATCTCGTTCAGATCCTCGCCAACGAAACGGCGGCCTATGCGCGTCTGTTCTATACCTTCATGCTCCAGCAAGGCGCCGACCCGTTCTCGGACCCGACGCAGATCGACCTGATGACGCCTGAGGCGAAAGCGGTCGTCGAGTTCCTCAAGAAGATCTCGGACGAGGGCGCCACGACCACCGACATGGATTACGCGGCCGCCGTCGCGGGTTTCGGCTCGGGCGAAGGCGGGATCGGCGTCAACGGGACGTGGCTGATCGGCGACTACACCGCGCAGTCCGAAGAAGAGGGCAACGCCCTGTCCGACGGCTACACCGTGTATCCCATCCCGCAATTGTTCGCGACGCAGGATGCCACCTATGCGGATGGTCACGGCTGGGCCGTGCCGCGCAATCCGGGGCGCGACGATGATGTAACGGCTGCCATCGGCAAGCTGATGGCTTATCTGGCCGAGAACGACTTCCAGTGGGCGCGCACCGGCCACCTGCCGGCCGTCGCTTCGGTCTTTGAGATGGACGAGTTCCAGTCGCTGCCGCACCGAGACAACATCGCGGAAGTGGCCCAGACCGGGCAATCTCTGAACCCGCAGGTTCTGCGCCAGTTCTCGATCCAGGACATCATCGGCGAGGAATTCAACTCGGCCGTTCATGGTGACAAGACGGTCGACGAAGCGTTGGAAGCGGCCCAGAACCGCATCAACGATCTGCTGGCCAACCTCTGATCGATCGCGAAACGGGGGCACGCCGACACGGCGTGCTCCACCTCTCCCGCATGATGCTCATGCACCGGACCGCTGGCACCGCCGCGTTCCATCTGTCTCATCAAATTGTCGGTAAGGAGGCCTGTTCAGGCAGGCCCGGGATTGGCGCGGGCGTGGCCTTCGCGGATGACCTTGAGCATGGCGGTATGCGCGGCCTCCGGAACACCGGAGGCGATGGCCTTGGCAATGTCGCGGTGGTTGCGGACAACCTCGGCCTTGATTGCCAAAAGGTTCTCCTGTGCTTCGATCAGGAAGAGCGAGTAGAGCGCCGTTTGCACCATGTCTCCGAGGCTATGCAGGAACCGGTTTCCTGACAACTTCAGCACATGATGATGAAACTCGTAATCCGCCACGGCGAAATCCGCGCGGCTGGTCGCCCCGGCCAGTCTGTCGCACAGGTCGAACAGCAGGTTGCAGTCGACCTCGTTCGCGCGACGTGCCGCCGCGGCCGCAGCGGCGGGTTCGAAGATCAGGCGGATCTCGAACAGCTCGTCATAGAACCGACCCGGGTTCTTGACCGAGGTGTGCCAGCGCAGAACGTCTTCATCGAACATGTTCCATTCGTCCGATCGGCGCACATGCGTGCCGACCTTGGCCTTGGACTGGATCAACCCCTTGGCCGCCAGCGTCTTCTTGGCCTCCCGGACGACGGTGCGCGAGACGTCGAACATCTCGCACAGGTCCGGGTCAAGCGGGATCATGGTGTCGGCAGGGTATTCCCCCGCGACGATGGCACGACCGATCTGGTCCACCACGAAATGCGTGTGGTTCGAGGCCCGCGCGGATGGCGAGCCCGATGCGGCAACCGTCATGATTGCTGTGCGGAGCCAGTCGCGGTTCTTTTTCGGGTTATCGTTGCCCAAGTAAGGCCTTTCTGGAGCAGAATGAACGAGAACAGCAACGCGCCGATGACGATTTTGGTCCACCAACTCGATAATGTCCCGTCAAAAACGATATAAGTCTGGATCAGCCCCATGATGAGGATACCGAAAAACGTACCGGCGACGAAACCGTAGCCGCCGGACAACAGCGTGCCCCCGATGACCACCGCCGCAATGGCGTCGAGCTCTACCCCGACCGTGGCCAGAGAATAGCCGGCGGAGGTGTAGAGCGAGAAGATGATCCCCGCGAGGCCGGCGAGCCCGCCGGAAATGGCGTAGATGCCCACCGTCGTGCGCGCCAAGGGAACCCCCATGAGGCGGGCGGTCGGGCCGCCTCCGCCGACGGCATAGACGTTCTGCCCGAAGCGCGTGCGGTGCGCGACGAGTGCCCCGCAGATGAAGACCAGTAGCATGATGCCCCCGATCAGCCGGAACCGACCGCCTCCGGGAGCCTTCCAGTAGATGTCCTGAAGCGTGTCGTAGAATTCGTGCGTGATCGGCACGGAGTCGGTCGAGAGCACATAGGCCGCACCGCGTGCGAGGAACATGCCCGCCAGCGTGACGATGAAAGGTGGCATCTCGAGGAAATGGATGACGGCGCCCATGGCCGCGCCGAACATCGTGGTGATGAGCAGCACCAGCACGAAGGCCGCGAGCGGATGAATGGACGTATCGCGCAGGATGACGGCAAGGAAGACGCCTGTGAACGCGATCACGGACCCGACCGACAGGTCGATCCCCCCGGACAGGATCACGAACGTCATGCCGACCGCGACGATTCCCAGGAACGCATTGTCGGTCAGCAGGTTGGCCACGACACGAGTGGACAGCATCGACGGGTACTGCCAGCCGCACAGGGCGAAGGCCAGGACGAAGGTGGCCAGCGTCACCATAAGCGGCAGGTGGGTCGAGCGGATCACAGCGCGTCCTCCTTGGGTTCTTGAACGGATGGTCGTTGTCGCTCCGGCAGCCTTTCAGGACCGGAGGCGCGCAGCATGTAGATCAGGTGTGCGACCCTTGGCGACTGGATCACGAGGATCGCAAGGATCAGAAGCGCCTTGATCACCAGGTTGAATTCGGGCGGCATCCCGGACAGCAGGATGACCGAGTTCACCGATTGAATGATCAACGCGCCGATCAGCGACGCGACGATGGAAAAGCGCCCGCCCAAAAGCGAGTTGCCGCCGATGACCACCGCGAGGATGGCATCGAGTTCAAGCCAGAGGCCCGCGTTGTTGGCGTCCGCCCCCTTGATGTCGGCGGCGACGATCACGCCGGCCAGCGCGGCGCAGAGACCGGAGGCCAGATAAACGCAGATCAGCAGGACGCGGGAGTTGATGCCGGCAAGCCGGGACGAGGCCTCGTTGACGCCGATGGATTCGATCAGCATCCCCAACGCGGTGCGCCGCACACCGATCGTGGCGAGGGTGCCGAGTGCGAGCCAGATCACGATCGGCGTGGGTATCCCCATGAAGGTGCCGGCACCAAGCCGGATCAGCCCCTCGTTGTTGAAGGTCAGAATCGTGCCCTCGGTGATAAGCTGCGCGATGCCGCGCCCGGCCACCATGAGCACGAGGGTCGCGACGATAGGCTGGATACGCAGGACGGCGACGAGAAAGCCGTTCCAGAAACCGCACAGCGCACCTGTCGCCAATGCCCCGAGCAGGGCTGTGCCCCAGCCGTAGCCGTCGGTGACGAGGCTTGCAGCAGTCGCCCCGGCGATGGCCATGACCGCACCGACCGACAGGTCGATCCCCTTCGTGGCGATCACGAGAGTCATGCCGATGCACAAAAGCGCGACAGGCGCACCGCGGTTGAACACGTCCACGAGGTTCCCGAAGAGCCGTCCGTTTCGGAAGGACACGTCGAAGAAGTCCGGGAAGACGAGGAAATTGAGCCCGATGACGACGGCGAGGATCAGCAGCTGCGGCGTGATCCGTTTGAAAAGAGAGGGGGTGGTTGCGGGCATTCAGGCAGCCCCTTTTTCGGGTTCGGCGGCAATCGCGTGCACGATGTTGTCTGCCGTGATCTCGTCGCCGGTGAGTTCGCGGACCTGATGACGGTCGCGCAGAACGACGACGCGCGTGGAGTAGGCCACGAGTTCTTCAAGTTCGCTCGAGGCCACGAGAAGCGCCATACCGTTCTCGCGCAGTCTCTCGATGAGGGCGATGATCTCGGCATGGGCGCCCACGTCGATGCCACGGGTCGGTTCATCGAGGATCAGAACGTCAGGCTCGGTGGCAAGCCATCGGGCGAGCAGCGCCTTTTGCTGGTTCCCCCCCGAGAGCAGCCGGATCGGCATGTCGAGGGAGGCGAGCCGGATATCCAGCGCCTTTACATAGTGTTCCGCGATTTCGTGGACCTTGGCGCGGGGGATCGGACGCATCCAACCCTGTCGCGCCTGGAGCGCCAGAATGATGTTGTCGCGGACCGAGAGGTCGCCGACGATCCCGTGGGTCTTGCGATCCTCGGGGCACATGGCGAAGCCCTGCGCCACGGCATCGCGCGGGTTGGCGATCCGTGCTTCGCGGCCATCGATCAGCATCTTGCCGTGATCGGCCTGAACGGCGCCGAAAAGCAGGTTGGCCGTCTCTGTCCGGCCCGAGCCGAGCAGGCCGGCAAGGCCCACGACCTCGCCCCGGTGGAGGTTCATCGAAAACGGTTCGATCATGCCGCGCTTGGCGAGGTCGTTGATTTCGAGCAGGAGCGCGCCGGGCTTGCCGGCCTTCCGGTCCTGAACCGTGGCTTCAAGCTGGCGACCGAGCATGAGCGTGACCACGTCATGCTGCGTCACGTCCGCGAGCAGTCGCTCGCCCACCACCCGGCCATTGCGCAGAACGGTGGCGCGGTCGGAGATTTCGAAGACCTGGTCGAGAAAGTGAGTGATAAAGACGATGGACAGCCCGCTGTCCTTCAGCTGCCGGATGACACCGAACAGGAGGTCGACCTCGTCGCGGTCGAGGGACGCCGTGGGCTCATCAAGGATCAGCACCTTGCCCGACAGCGCTACGGCGCGGGCGATGGCGACGACCTGCTGGACGGCCACGGAAAAACTGTTGAGCGGTTCACCCGGATCGAGGTCGAGTCCGTAGCCCAGAAGTGCCTCGCGGGCCTGCGTATTCATCTGCCGCCGGTTCACGAGCCCAAGCCGCGTGGGCTGGCGTCCCATGAAGAGGTTTTCCGCAACGGTCAGGTTGGGCAGGAGGTTGACCTCTTGGTAAACGGTGCCGATCCCCAGTTCCTGGCTTTCGGCGGTCGACTTCGCGTCAATGTCCTCACCGTCCAGCGTGATCGTGCCGCCGTCCCGCCGGTACGCGCCGGTCAGGCACTTGATGAGGGTCGATTTGCCCGCGCCGTTCTCGCCCAGAAGGGCATGGACTTCGCCGGGATAGAGCTTCAACTCCACCTCGTCGAGGGCGACGGCGCCGGGGAAAAACTTGGAAATGCCGCTCGCATGGAGCAGCGGGGCCTGCGGCGTGGTCATGGCTGTCCTGTTGGTCAAATCGCGTCCTCCCGAGCGGTGGCCCTGCGCCATGTTAGCACGGGACCACCGAGGGAGAAGACGGGCAGGGCGTGAGGATCCCGGCCCGTCCCGGTCAGCTCAGTAGCCGAGGTTCTTTTTCTCTTCGTAGATCGCCGCGTTGTCGTCCGCTGCGGTGAAGAGCTTGCTTTCGGTCTGGATCCATTTCGCAGGGGCGGTGCCGTCTGCGAGGTAGGCTTCGAGCGCGTCGAGTGCCGGGCCGGCCATGTTCGGCGTCAGCTCGATGGTCGCGTTCATTTCGCCGTTCGCGATGGCGAGGTGCGCATCCGGCACGGCGTCGATCGCGACGATCTTGATGTCTTCGCCCGGGTTCAGACCCGCTTCCTTGATCGCCTGGATCGCCCCGACGGCCATGTCGTCGTTGTGAGCGTAGAGCGCGCAGATGTTCTCGCCACCTTCGGCCTTCAGGAAGCTTTCCATCACGACCTTGCCCTGGCTGCGGGTGAAGTCGCCGGTCTGGCTGCGCACGATCTCAAGTCCCTCGGCGCCGGCAATGCCCTCCTCGAAGCCTTGCTTGCGGTCGATGGCGGGCGATGAGCCCGTCGTGCCCTGAAGCTCGACGATGCGGCAGGGTTCGCCGGCCATTTCGTCGACCAGCCACTGTCCGGCCACCCGGCCCTCGTGGACGAGGTCGGAGGTGACGGCGGTCAGGTAGAGGTCTTCGGGGGCGTCGACCGTGCGGTCGAGCAGCACCACCGGGATCTCGGCGTCGGCGGCTTCTTCGAGCACTTCGTCCCAGCCGGTGGCGACGACGGGCGCCAGAAGGATCGCGTCAACACCCTGAGCGATGAAGCTGCGGATCGCTTTGATCTGGTTTTCCTGTTTCTGCTGCGCGTCGGCAAACTTGAGGTCGATGCCGCGCTTTTCGGCTTCCTGCTTCGTCACCGTCGTTTCGGCGGCACGCCAACCGGATTCGGACCCGATCTGGCTAAAGCCGATGGTAAGATCCTGCGCCACGGCGAAGGCCGGAGTCAGGGCGACTGCGCTCGCAAGGAGCGTTGCTTTGATGTTCATAGGTTCCTCCCAAAGAACGTATTTGTTCGTGGGATTTATTAAGTATTACTTTATGACTATTGTAAACGATTTTTGTAACGGTGATGTGAGGAATCCAAAAATATCACATTTTTTCAGAATGTTACATTCTGTCTCACGCAGGCGACTATCGCCACGCGTCGTGTTTTCGGGTCGTTCCCGTGCGGGGAGCTAGGGATTGTATGAGCCGAATCTTTTGCCGACTTAATGCGTGTGACCGGCCCTGATCTGCGCGTTATCCGGCTCTTGCTTCGTCGGACAGAAAGCCCGAAATCTCGCGACACACGCGTTCGGGGGCTTCTTCGTGGGCGAGGTGGCCGAGGCCCTCAAAGGACACGACCGATGAGTGCGGCAGGCATGCGGCCGCTTCCCGTGAGGTATCTGGCGGCACCGAAGTATCGCCAGACCCGGTGATAAGCCGCACAGGGACGCTGATTTGCGGGAGGTCCGCGAGCAGGGGGTCGATTTTCCAGTTCGTCATCATCTGGAGTGTGCCGTGAACGTGATCCCGGTCCGCCATCAGCGTGGCGTACAGGTACATCCCTCGCGCATCGAGCCTTGAGCCGGTGCTCTCGATCAGCCGCCGCGCACGCGGGATGTTCTTGCCGCCCAGCGTGAACAGCGTCGGCGTGAGCGGGTTGAGCGACAGGACGCGCGCGAGAAGGGGAAAGAGCCAGGAGGCGACGCCGCGAAACCGTCCCAATGCCGCGTTGATTCCGATGACGGCCGGCGGGTCAGGCATGTCCCTTGCCATGGCGAGGGCGATGGCCACACCGGCGGAATGGGCGACGATGGCGCGGGGGCGCCATCTTTGCGCATCGCAAAGCGCGCGGATGTCGGCGGCCATGTCCGGTAGAGTCCAGCGCTGCGCGCTGCGTGACCGGGTAAAACCCTGACCGGGCAGGTCCAGCGCGAGGCAACGCCATTGACCCGCGAGGTCCGGCAACACGTCGCGCCAGGTGTGGGTCGAAGCGCCTGCACCGTGAATGAAGAGCAGGTCCGGTCCCGATCCCATCTCCTGCACATGCCAGTCGTGATGGCCGTTTCGGATGAAGCGGGAGGCCTCGGAATTGGGCCAGCCGGGCAGGTCGCGGGCGCGGTCCACGGGCTCAGCCCGAGAGTGCTGAAGTGACAGCGTGGGAAATGCGCGCGGCATCGGCGCGGGGAAGTGCGAGGTGGCGCGCGGCGAGAGCCTTGGCCAGCGCCGCAGTTTCCGGTCCGGGACGCGGCGAGATGTCGATGACGAGACCGGGCATCCCGTCGGCGGCGATGTGGCGCGCGATGACCGCCACGTCCTCGGCGGCCTGCACCCGGCTCGCGCTCCCGTCGAGCGCGAGGTTCGCCTTGCCGTCGGTGAGCAAGGCGAAAGCGGGGGTCAGGCCATGATGGCGGGACTGGGCCGCGAGGCCGAGAGCTTCGCGCAATCCGCTCGCGAGCGGCGTTCCGCCCCCACCGGGCAGGGCTGCGAGCCGACGCTTGGCCTGAACGAGCGATCGGGTAGGGGGCAGAAGAACCTCGGCCCCGGTTCCCCGGAAGGAGACGAGCGCCACGAAATCCCGGGTTGTGTAGGCCTGCGCCAGCAAGAGCTCCAGAGCGCCTTTCGCCTCGCCGAGCCGGGACATGGCCGCCGACCCCGAGGCATCCACGATGAACAGGATCAGTCGGTCTGACTTGTCCTCGTACCGCTTCAACCGAATGTCGTCGGTGGTGACGATCACGCCGGACGCGTCCGGTCGGGCCTCTCGCCGCAACGCCTGCCACGGGGCCGCGGCGCGAAGCGTGGCGACCACGTCGATCCGCGCGCGCCCGTCCGGCCGGCCGGGGCGTGAGGGGAGGGGGCGGCCCCGCCGGTTGCCCTTCCGCTTGGTGCCCGCGCCGCTGCCGGTGGCGCCGCGGACGCCGCCGGTGCCCGGGTCCAGGCGAGCGAGAAGGTCATGGGGCACGGCAGCCCGAACCGCTTCGACCATCAGGTCTTCGGGTATTTCCTGCGATTGTTCCTCACCATCGGCGTCGGCCTGAGTTTCAGGAGGGGCGTCGGCAGGCGGCTGATCGTCTTCAGTTTCCGGAAGCTGGGTCGCACGAGGTGCAAATATCAGCTTGGCGGCCTCCGACAGGTCTTCGTCGTTTATCTCATCTCTCCCTTCCAGCGCCGCAAGGGCGCGGGCGGTGCGCAGTGCGAGATGCGGCGCGCGCAGGCTCACGATCCCGAAACGCAGCGCGAGTGCGGTCAGGACCGCTGCATCCTCATGGCGTATCCGGACGTGCTTAAGCGCTGCGCGCGCGGCATCCAGATCACCGGGGGCAGGCAGCTGGCCGGTCACCTCACAATGGCGCAGCCCGGTCAGGTCGACCGCGAACGCGAGGCGTTCGGACAGGCTTGCGGGAACCTGTTCCTCCGGCTCTGCGCCTTCGTCCAACAGGATGAGCCGGTGACCCCGATCTGCGTCCAAGACCTGCGACAACCGCGCGGCGAGGCTCGGCGGTGTCCGCTCTGCCATCGGCAGCACGAGTGTGGCGGGGCGTGCCACGATCCCGGCATCCTCGACCATCCGCCCTTCGGTCAGCGAGCGCACCACGTCCAGCCCGCCGAAGAGCTGCGTATCAGGCAGGTCTGAATGGATGCGGCGTTGCGCTCCGGGAAGCCGGGTGAGGACCGTGTCGAGCGCCGTTCGGACCGGCCCGGCGCGTACCCTGACCTTCACGCCCTTCAGGCCTTCGGGGTCGACGGCCAGCAGCGTCAGCGCGCGCAAGAGCGTGGACCACGCAGGCGCGATCATCCCAGAACGTCCTCGACCGCCCTGACGACGCGGCTTACGGCGCTGCTTTCGTCCAGCGGATCACGGCGTAACCGGTGACCCATCGCCATTGGTGCGACCCGTCGCAGGTGGGAACGGTCGGGTGTTGCCGCGCCGTCGAAGGCCGCCAGCGCCCGTGCCGCACGAAGCAATGTGAGTTCACCCCGCAGACCATCCGTGCCCACAGCCATGCTGACCTGCGCACAATCGCGCAGTGTTTCGTCCGGGGTTTCGACAAGCGGCAGGCGGGTGCGCGCGGCGACGATTGCCTCGCGCAAAGTCGCGTCCTCGGCTTGCCAGCGTGACAGGAAGCACTCGGTCGCCGTTTCGTAGTCGTGGCGACGCCGGATCACTTCGATTCTTTGTTCAATATCGTCGGGTGAACCTACATCCACCGACAGGCCGAACCGGTCGAGAAGCTGGGGGCGCAGTTCGCCCTCTTCCGGATTGCCGGACCCGACCAGAACAAACCGGGCGGCGTGGCGGATCGACAGCCCCTCGCGTTCGACCGCGTTGACGCCGCTCTGGGCCACGTCGAGCAAGAGATCCACGATGTGATCTTCGAGCAGATTCACCTCGTCGATATAGAGAAAGCCGCGGTTGGCGCGGGCGAGCAGCCCTGGCTCGAACGCCTTTTCACCGCGCGAGAGCGCCCGTTCGATGTCGAGCGCCCCGGTCACCCGGTCCTCGCTGACGCCCAGCGGCAAGTCGACGACGGGTGTCGGCTTTTCGACGAGCGCCGTTGAGGTGACGCGAGCCCAGTCGGGGCATTCCTCCGGCGTGGCCGAGTTCACGGGGCAGCCTTCGACCGCCGTGATCTGGGGCAGGAGGGCGGCCAGAGCGCGCACGGCGGTTGATTTGCCGGTGCCGCGATCCCCGAAGACGAGAACGCCGCCGATACCGGGGTCGATTGCGGCCAGCACGAGCGCCAGCTTCATTTCGTCCTGACCGACGATTGCGGAAAACGGAAACGGGGCGGTCATGCGGCGGCCTTCTGGTTGGAGAGCGGGGACGTCCCATGCCAGCTCCCGATGTCATCGAGGACCCGGAAGCGGGCGAACAGTTCCTCGCGGAACCAGTCACCCGCGCGGACCGCGCGGACCGCGCGGGCATGGGGGCCGTCTGCGTGGGCGAAGGCGTCCAACGCGTCGGCGTCCGGCCAGATCGAGAAGGTGATCTGGTGCAGGAGGGGGACCTCGCCGATCCCGATCTTGAACATCACGTTGGCATCCTCGCCGATCACGGCGCTGATGTCGGGCACACGCCGCCAGAACCGGAGCGCGGCAGCGGGACGGATCGTGGCGCGGGTCAAAGCAGCGATGGGGCCAGCAGAGGTGTCGCCGGATTGAAACGGTGTCACTCCGGACCACGCGCCGCGCACCGAGACAGGCGAAAGGAAAACGGTCCAGTGTTCGCGCGATCTTTCGCGGTAGCGTTGAAAGATGCGGGCGTGTGCGAGGCGATCATGTGCCGTTGCCGCGTCTGGCCATGCGGCGAGGATGGCGTAGACAGCGGTGTTGGGCACGGGCGTAAAGCCCTCGCCTGTGCCGGAGCCGCACAATTTCCAGAACCCGATGCCGGGAATCCGCCGCATCCGGCCGCGTGCGAGACCCATCATTGCGAAGGCCCAAAGGCGATCCCGCCCGCTATCGAAGCGAAAGAAGCTGAGGCTGACAGTTTGAATGGCGCACCTCCCTGTCTAATTACTCTGACATGAGTGTGCCCAGCGGAAAAGGGAAATCATCCAACTTGTAAACTTAACTAGACAGTCGTAGGATTTCTTATGTTTACACGTCTGGACTCCGGCCCATCCACACAAATCCCGCTTCGGACGGGGCCCAGTGCGCTCGTCATCGGCGCTGGGCTGGGCGGGCTCGCCGCGGCGATGCGGCTGGGCGCCAAGGGTTACCGCGTCACGGTCATGGACAGGCTCGACCAGCCCGGCGGGCGCGGCACATGCCTGCGTCGCGAGGGCCACCGTTTCGACCTCGGGCCTACCATCGTGACGGCCCCGCAGATTCTGCGTGAGCTCTGGCAGACCTGTGGACGAGACTTCGATTCCGAGGTGGATCTGCGGGCGCTGGATCCGTTCTACGAAATTCGATGGGAGGACGGTTCGCGCTTCACCGCGCGGCAGGATGCGCAGGATATAGAAGCGGAAGTCGCACGGCTGTCGCCCGAAGACCGCGAAGGGTACGCCAGGTTCGTGGCCGACAGCGCCAAACGCTACACCTTCGGATTCGAAACCCTCGGACGGCGGCCGATGCACCGGCTCATGGATATCGTGAAGGTCTTACCGACCTTCGCCACGCTGCGTGCCGACCGCTCTGTCCATGCCCATGTCGCGCGCCGTATCCGCGACCCGCGCCTGCGCATGGCCTTGTCGTTCCACCCGCTGTTCATCGGAGGCGACCCGTTCCGCGTCACGTCGATCTATACGCTGGTGAGCCATCTGGAGAAGGCCTTCGGCGTCCATTATGTCATCGGCGGTGTTGCCGAACTCGCCGCCGCGATGGCGCGTGTGATCGAAGGGCAGGGTGGCCGGTTCCTGTGGCAGACCGAGGCCGACGAGGTCATCCTGAAGCAAGGACGCGCGTGCGCGGTGCGAACCCGCGGCGGGGATACGGTCGAGGCCGACCTGATCGTCTCGAACGCGGATGCAGGTCATACTTACGAGACTCTTCTTCGCAACGCGCCGCGCCGCCGGTGGACGAAGGCGAAACTTCGCAAGAGCCGCTGGTCCATGGGGTTGTTCGTTTGGTACTTCGGCACGAAGGGCACCCGGGACAAGTGGAAGGACGTCGGCCACCACACGATCCTGAACGGCCCTCGGTATGAGGGGCTGGTGCGCGACATCTTTCGCAATGGACGCCTGTCAGACGACATGAGCCTTTATGTCCACCGGCCCGCCGTGACCGACCCGACAGTCGCACCGGACGGTGATGACACGTTTTATGCGCTCAGTCCGGTGCCGCACCTGGGCCATGCCGATCCGGTGGACTGGCAGACCGAAGCCGAGCCCTACCGGCAGAAAGTGCTCGACACGCTCGAGCGCCAGCTGCTTCCGGGCCTGCGTCAGCACCTGACAGCGAGCGAAGTGTTCACGCCCGAGACGTTTCGCGACCGGTATCTCAGCCCGTTCGGCTCCGGTTTCTCGATCGAGCCGCGCATCCTCCAAAGCGCCTGGTTCCGACCGCATAACGTGGTCGAAGAGGTGCCGGGGCTGTTTCTTGTCGGCGCCGGAACGCACCCCGGTGCAGGTCTGCCGGGTGTGATTTCGAGCGCGGAAGTGCTCGGGCAATTGGTGCCGGATGCGGCGGAGGTGGCCATCCCATGATTGACCAGAGTGACCTCGACTATTGCGCCGGCGCGATCCGCCACGGCTCCCGCTCCTTTCACGCTGCGTCCCGCGTTCTGCCGCGCAGCCTTCGCGACCCGGCGCTGGCGCTTTATGCGTTCTGCCGCTGCGCGGACGACGCTGTCGATTTGAATGATAGCAAGGCGCAGGCTGTCGCAAGCCTGCGAACCCGCCTTGACTTGTGCTATGAAGGCCGCCCTCGCAACGCGCCCGAGGACCGGGCTTTCACCGGTATCATCGAGACCTTCGACATGCCACGAGCGCTGCCCGAAGCCCTGCTCGAAGGCTTCGAATGGGACGCCGAGAGCCGTGAATACCGCAGTCTGGCGGATCTTCGCGCCTACGCTGCGCGCGTGGCCGCGACCGTTGGCGCGATGATGTGTGTGCTGATGGGCGTGCGCGACGCCGACGCGCTTGCGCGCGCTTGCGACCTTGGCGTCGCAATGCAACTCACCAATATCGCCCGCGACGTGGGTGAAGATGCGCGTGAAGGGCGGCTTTACCTGCCCCTGGACTGGCTCGACGAAGTTGGCCTTCACCGAGAGTGTATCCTTCACCGGCCGGAACCGTCGGCCGCCCTCGCGGACCTCGTGAAGCGCCTCCTGCGCGAGGCTGACGCGCTTTATGTTCGGTCCGAGGCCGGGATCGGCGCGGTGCCACTTTCCTGCCGACCGGGGCTGTTCGCCGCGCGGTTCATCTATGCTGGGATCGGGACGCAACTCGCGGCCTTGGGGCACGATTCCGTAAAACACCGCGCGCGCACGAATGGTTCGCAAAAACTGGGTTGGCTCTTCCTCTCGGGACTGCGGGCTGGTGCGACCGTCCTAATGCCACGCTCCCCCGTCATCCACGCCGCCGCTCTTCCCGAAGCCGCTTTTCTGGTTCAGGCGGCGGCCCGCCCGGCTCCGAACTCCTGGCGCGGAGAGGTGCTCCTGAATACCTTCGCCCGCCTCAAGGCCCAGGACCTCGAGGCGAAGGGTGCATTGATCGGTGGAGGGTTCGACCCCAAGTCCATCATATGATCTGGATTTGCTTCTTCATATTTCTCGCCGCCTGCTTCGCAGCGGGCACGACCGGGAGTCTGTTTCCGCCCGGCAAATGGTACGAAGACCTCGAAAAGCCCCGCTGGGTTCCGCCCAACTGGGTTTTCCCGGTGGTCTGGACCACGCTTTATCTCTGCATTGCAGCCGCAGGTGCGCGTCTTGCGGTCACCGAAGGCAATGCCATTGCGATGGCCTTCTGGGCGCTTCAGATCGCCTTGAACGTGCTCTGGACTCCGATGTTTTTCGGGCTGGGGCGCATGCGGGACGGGATGATCGTGATCTCTGGGCTCTGGATCGCCGTCGCTGGGTGCATGATTGCGGGCTTCCAGATCGACCCGATCTCGGGTCTTCTGTTCGCACCCTACCTCGTCTGGGTGACGATCGCTTCTGCGCTCAACTTCTCGGTGATGCGCCTGAACCCGAACGCCGACGCATCGGTGCGCACTGCCTGACCCTCAGTCGACGTGCCAGGTTTCACGCCGCGGCACACGGACCGCAAGCATTGGCTTGAGCAGCGGCGAGCGAAACCGCCGCAAGTCGAGCGTCTCATGCACTCCGGTCGTCTCCTCTCCGTCGATTTGCGTACGCACGGCAGACCGGCAATAAAACGGCGCGTCCAGCATCGGCTTGACTTGCCGGGGCCGGTAGCCGGGATCGGCGCGGGTTGAGCGCGCGAGCCCCCACAGGCTGCGGCTGAGCGGCGCCGGGGGTATGTCCGCTGACGCACCTACTGTTCCATCGGTGGCAAAGTGCATCTGTGAGTTCAGGGTGCTGCCGTCCCGACGCGTTGCGTCGTAGAAACAAGTCGCCCCGCCGGACAACGGGAATCGCCCCCAGGTCCAGTCGCTGAAATCCGCCTCAAGCGCGCGCGTGCCGAAATTCGCGTCGAAGTAACCGTGGCCCTGCCAGTCCCATCCGGGCGCATCCAGGGCCACGTCGACGGTGCAAGTGGGCGCGAACGGACGCCAGACATGCGCGCCGTCATCTGTCAGGGGGAGTTCCACATGGGTTACGGCGCTGGGCGTGACCGTGATGCGCCCGCGCACCCGTCCTAGCAGGGGAAGCGCCCCGCGCTCGTCAATATCGATGAGGAGCTGCCCGCCCGCCCATCGCATCTGCGAGGGGCCGATGGTCAGCGTATCCGGGGTCTGACGCAGCGCCGAACGTCCCCGGTCGGTCATGGTAAACCTGCCGCCGGAGCCGTAGGTCGCGACATTCATGCAGACGTGGTTCTCGGGCGCGCGCCGTCCCGACCATGCGTACCAAGGCGAAAAGACCGAACCGATGAAAGCTATGACGCTGAGCGCGCGGGTTTCGTCTGCGTTGATGGCGTCGACGTACCACCAGGCGTAGCCGTTCGCCGGGACACTGAGGTCGAACCGTGGTCGGTCATGATCGCCTCGGCCGCGTGCTGGCCGGAGAGCGCCGCCATCGGCACGCCCGCCCCCGGATGGGTTCCGCCCCCCGCGAGATACAGTCCCGGGATCGCCGTGCGCGCGGTCGGTCTGCGAAACGCCGCCATCATCCCGTGCGGGCTCTGGCCGTAGATCGCTCCCGCCGAATGCGGAAACATTCTCTCGAAATCCGCGGGCGTCGTCAGAGCCTGTGCTCCCGGCATCGGATTGAAGGTCAGGCCGAAGCGGGCGAGCGCGTCGAAGGTGCGTGTCTGGCATGTCTGAGGGCTTTCATGGCGCGCACTAATGTCGATTGGTGGCGCATTGGCGATGATTTCGAACCGCTCTGTCGGCGGCGGCGCTGCGGTCGCGCGGTCAAGCGCGCATATGTACAACGTTGGCGAAGGTGCCAGCCGCCCTTGTCCGAGCGCATCGAACTCTGTCTGGGGGTCGTCGCGGAAGAAGACGTTGTGAAGAGCGAGGTTCGGGCCTTGGGGATGGGCCGCAAACGTCCAGACTTCGGCCGAGAGGCTGCGCGGAATCCGCCGCGTCTGCGGTGCGACGTGTTCGACGTCTGGCCCGAGCCCACCCATCGCGAGCGCCCGGGGATCGCCATTGAACAAGACCCGGTCGCAGGGAATCCGGGAGCCATCTGAGAGGAGGGCACCGCAGACGCCCGCGCTGGCGGCTTCGAGCCTGTCGACATGTGTGCCCATACGGATCTCGGCACCGTAGGAAGTGGCGAGCTCGGCCATCGCCGCGGCAAGTCGGTGCATTCCGCCCTTCACGGCCCAGACGCCTTCGGACTCGGCCTGCCAGATGAGTGCGAGCAGGGCGGGGGAGCGGTCGGGCGCGCCACCGACATAGGTCGCATAGCGCCCGAAAAGCTGCGCGAGTCGAGGGTCCGAGAAACTGTTGTCCAGCAGGGCGGCGAGGCTGCGGCCCGGAGCCGTCGCACCGACAAGGCCCGGGTGCCGCAGCATCTTCCGGGAGATCGCGAGGAAATTGGGGCGCGGGGCGCGCATGACGGGGTCGTCGAAGGCATCGAACAGGCGCCTGGCGCGTGCGCTGAAGGCGCGAAACTCCCGCTCCGAGCGCGCGCCCGAGAACGTGCGGATCGCCGAGCAGCTTGCCTCCGGGTCGTCGAAGAGGTCGAGGGAACTGCCGTCGGGCCAGAAATGCCGCGCCAAGAGGTTCTGCCGGATCAAAGTGATATGGTCCTCAAGGCGCGCGCCGACAGCCTCGAAGAGCGCGTCGAACACCGACCGCAGCGTCAGCACCGTCGGCCCCGCGTCGATTGGACCGGCGGATGAAGGAACTGCGCGCATCTTGCCGCCGGGCGCGGCAAGGCGGTCCAGCACGGTGACGGCATAACCAGCATGCGACAGGCGCAGCGCCGCCGCGAGACCGGCAACACCGGCGCCAACGACGACCACCCGCGCGCGTTCCTTGAAGATGGTCGGTGCCATGCGGGAAGTGTTGACTCGTGACTGTCCTGTGTCCAGTCTATATTACACAAATAGTGTAAGTTAGAATTTACACATAAGGATTGGAGTGCCTCATGGACCTGACGGACCGCATCGATTCAGCGGTGACTGCCGCACTGGCACGCGCAAATCGCGGGCATCCGCCCGAACGACTCGCCAAGGCCCTGTCGTATGCGACACTCCCTGGCGGGGCGCGAATCCGACCTACCTTGCTCCTCTCCGTGGCTGCCGCTTGCGGTGACGATCGACCGGCCTTGTCCGACTCGGCCGCCGCAGCATTGGAACTCATTCACTGTGCGAGTCTCGTCCATGACGACCTGCCCTGTTTCGACGATGCGGATACCCGTCGCGGCAAGCCTTCCGTTCACCGTGCCTATTCGGAGCCGCTGGCGGTTCTCACTGGCGACAGCCTGATCCTGCTTGCCTTCGACGTGGTCGCCCAGGCCGGTGACGACGCACGCGTTGTCGGGCTCGTGCGCGTGCTCGCCAAGCGCACCGGCATGCCGTTCGGCATCTGCGCGGGGCAGGGGTGGGAGAGTGAGCCGGAGATGGACCTCGCTGAATACCACCGCGCCAAGACCGCCGCGCTCTTTGTCGCCGCGACACAGATGGGTGCCATTTCGGCCGGTCACGATCCGGAGGCATGGGAAGATCTGGGCGCCTTGATCGGCGAGGCGTTCCAGGTCGCCGATGATCTGAGGGATGCGGAGCAGGATGCCGAAAGCCTCGGCAAGCCCGTGCAGCAGGACGCGCTCCATGGACGGCCGAACGCGGTGGCCGAACTGGGCGTAGATGGGGCGTTCGCCCGATTGAACGACATCCTTGCCGGGGCCATTGCCTCGATCCCCTCCTGTCCAGGTGAAGCCGCCCTCGCGCGTATGGTGCGAGCGCAGGCCGACCGGATCGTACCGCGTCAGCTGGCCCGGAAACGGGCCTGAAAATGGAAGCCGGGCGCGGTCCCATGAGGCGCGCGCGCGGCTTTCGGCTCGACCGGGCGATAGCCCGGCCTGACGTTCAAAGCTTATTGGCCCGATTGCCTGTCGCCCGCTGGATGGCGCGTCGCGATGGGGCGGATATTTTCGATATATTGCAGGGGTTTGTAGCATCACAAGTGCTGTCAGCCCTGATGGAGTTCGGTGTGCTCCATCGCCTGCTCGATCGCCCGGACACGCTGGAATCCCTCGCGCTCACGTGTGGGCTGTCACGGGAGAAAATGGATCTTCTTCTGCGGGCCGGTGTCGCTTTGCGGCTGCTCAAGAAAAAGCGCAACGGGCGATATGCGCTCGCCCGGCGCGGCGCGGCTATTCTGGGCGTGCCGGGGCTCGAAGCGATGATCGCTCACAACCGGGCATTCTACCGTGACATGAGCGATCCTGCGGCGTTGCTGCGTGGGTCGGGCGAGACCGAACTCGCGGGCTTTTGGTCCTATGTGCTCGACGCGGGGCATGGTGTGCAAGCCGAGGAAGCTCAGCGGTATTCCGAGCTCATGGCGGGGTCGCAGGCACTCGTTGCGGAGGATACGCTGAGGCAGGTCTCGCTCAAGGGTGTTGGCAGGCTCATGGATGTGGGCGGTGGTGCGGGCGCCTTTCTCGATGCCGCGCTCACCGCCTATCCCGACCTGTCGGCGATGTTGCTCGATCTTCCGGACGTGGTCCGCCTCGCCAGCAACCGATTCTCTCAATCCGGCCGCGACTCGCGTGTCACGCTTTACCCGCGCAGTTTCCGGACGGGGCCGTTGCCGGAGGGCGCGGATGCAATATCGCTGGTGCGCGTTCTCTACGACCATGAGGACCGGACGGTCGCTGATCTGCTCGCCCGCGCGTTCGTTGCGCTCCCTCCGGGCGGTCGGCTGATCGTGTCCGAGCCGATGTCCGGCGGGCGGCGTCCGGATCGCGCCACTGACGTCTATTTCGCCTTCTACACGATGGCGATGGGAACCGGCCGGGTCCGGTCTCAAGCCCGGGTTGCCGGGATGCTGCGCGAGGCCGGTTTCGACGGAATCGAGACCCCGCGCACCCGGCGGTCTTTCGTCACGTCTGTCGTGACGGCCGTAAAGCCAACCTGACAGTCTAACCTCAAAAATGTAAACTTAGATTGACACACGGAAGTGTCTCGATACACTGACATTCAGCGTTTGGGCCAATTTGCCGCAGCAATCTGCGACACGGACCCGGACACGGGAGGTCACCATGAGAACACAGGCTGTCGTGCTGAACGGACCCAGGGATCTGACGCTGGAAAGCGTTGCCCTGATCGCTCCGGGAGCAGGCGACGTCGTGGTCGACATCGACTTCTCGGGGATTTCCACGGGCACCGAAAAACTGTTCTGGACCGGCGAGATGCCCCCGTTCCCAGGCATGGGCTATCCGCTCGTTCCGGGCTACGAGGCGACCGGGGAAGTGGTCGAAGCCGACCGCGCATCGGGATACCGACCCGGCGACCGGGTCTTCGTGCCTGGCGCGAATTGCTACGACGGAGCCTTCGGACTGTTCGGCGGCGCGGCCGGTCGGGTCGTAACCGGCGCGGACCGGGTTGTCCGGGTCGATCCGGCGCTCGGCGCCGACGGCGCGCTTCTGGCGCTCGCGGCAACTGCGCGGCACGCGATGGCGGGTCTCGGCCACGCCATGCCTGAGCTCATCGTTGGCCATGGCGTCATGGGCCGGCTTCTTGCCCGCCTGACGCTGGCCGCCGGCGCGCCGGCCCCCACGGTCTGGGACACAGCGCCGGAGCGGCGCACAGGCGCACTGGGTTACGAGGTTCTGGCGCCCGAAGAAGATCCTCGCCGCGACTATCACACGATCTACGACGCCACTGGCGACCCGGACGTGCTCGATAGCCTGATCGGACGGCTTGCCCATGGCGGTGAGGTTGTTCTGGCCGGGTTCTACGCAAACGACGTGCATTTCAAGTATCCCCCCGCCTTCATGAAGGAGGCGCGGCTGAGGATTGCCGCCGAATGGACGCGCGACGACCTGACCGCAACGGCGTCGCTGGTCGCCAGCGGTGCGCTCAGCCTCGGTGGCCTGATCACGCATACCGCCCCCGCAAATTCCGCTCCGGACGCCTATCAGACCGCGTTCGGCGAGGCGGCCTGCCTCAAAATGGTTCTGAACTGGAAGGAAACGGCATGAAAGACGACGTCCCGCAACTTACGGACTTCGCCCAACGCCTGCGCGACGAGGCCAACGAAGACCTCGCCGATCAGGTGACGCAGGAGCCAACCAAGAAGACCCAGATCATCGCGATCTACGGCAAGGGCGGCATCGGCAAATCTTTCACATTGGCCAATCTTAGCCACATGATGGCCGAGCAGGGCAAACGCGTCCTGCTTATCGGCTGCGATCCCAAGTCGGACACGACCAGCCTTCTCTTCGGCGGCAAGGCCTGCCCGACGATCATCGAGACCTCGACACAGAAGAACCTCTCGGGCGAGCAGGTTGCGATCGGCGATGTCTGCTTCAAGCGCGGCGGTGTCTTCGCGATGGAGCTTGGCGGGCCGGAGGTCGGCCGTGGATGCGGCGGTCGCGGGATCATCCATGGCTTCGAACTTCTTGAAAAGCTCGGGTTCCACGACTGGGACTTCGACTACGTTCTGCTCGACTTCCTCGGCGACGTGGTCTGCGGCGGCTTCGGCCTGCCCATCGCCCGCGACATGGCCCAGAAGGTCATCCTCGTCGCGTCGAACGACCTTCAGTCGCTCTATGTCGCCAACAACGTCTGCTCGGCGGTGGAATATTTCCGCAAGATGGGCGGCAACGTCGGGGTGGCCGGGCTGGTCATCAACAAGGACGACGGCTCGGGCGAGGCGCAGGCCTTTGCCGAAGTCGCGGGCATCCCCGTGCTGGCCGCGATCCCGCAGGACGATGACCTGCGCAAGAAGTCGGCAAATTACCAGATCGTCGGCTCCGCCAAGAGCCAATGGGGTGGCCTGTTCGCCGAGTTGGCCGAGGCCGTCTCGCTTGCACCCCCGGTGCGCCCGACGCCGCTCGACCAAGACGGGCTGCTCGGCCTGTTCGACGGGTCCGAAACCGGCGAGGGAATCACGCTTGAACCCGCGACGGACGCCGACATGCGCGGCAAGAACGCAGTCCCGACCGAAAGCCTGGAGGTGATCTATGACGACGCATGACGCCCTGCGCGGACCGGCGCGTGACGAGATCACCCGGCAACTTTTGCAAAACGCCCGTCCGGAGCAGATTCTGCGCCTTCTGAAGGACATCGCCAAGACGGGCACCGACGGGTTTCCGCCCGTTCAGGGGGCGGCATGACAGGCGAAGTCACATATGACGACAGCGCCGAGGTCGACGTGATCCGCGGCGAGGAGGCAACTTCCGCCACGCCACAAGCCGCGCCTCAGGCCGTGGACGGGCTTTCGTGCCAGTCCGGTGCCGAGTTCGAAAAGGCCGCCCGCGCGGCGGGATCGTCGGAAATCCTCGATCAATATGCCGCAGACTACCCGCAGGGCCCGCATGACAAGCCGCAGTCGATGTGCCCGGCATTCGGAAGCCTGCGCGTGGGTCTCAGGATGAAGCGCGTCGCGACGGTCCTGTCCGGCTCCGCCTGCTGCGTCTACGGGCTGACTTTTGTCTCGCATTTCTACGGCGCGCGCCGGTCGGTGGGCTATGTCCCATTCAATTCGGAAACGCTCGTGACCGGCAAGCTGTTCGAGGACATCCGAGACTCGGTTCACGAACTCGCAGACCCGGACCAGTTCGACGCCGTCATCGTCACCAATCTCTGCGTGCCGACGGCATCGGGTGTGCCGCTTCGGCTTCTTCCTTCCGAGATCAACGGCGTGCGCATCATTGGGATCGACGTGCCGGGCTTCGGTGTGCCGACCCACGCGGAAGCGAAGGACGTGCTCGCAGGTGCGATGCTCAACTACGCCCGCGCCGAGGTCGAGGCCGGTCCGGTTCCCGCCCCGGAAGGCGGTGTATCGGATCGTCCGACACTCACGCTTCTGGGAGAGATGTTCCCGGCCGATCCCGTGATGATCGGCCAGATGCTCGCCCCACTCGGCATCGCAGCTGGACCCGTGGTCCCGTGTCGCGAGTGGCGCGAGCTATATGCCGCGCTCGATTGCGGCGCGGTCGCTGCGATTCACCCGTTCTACACCGCCGCCATCCGCGAGTTCGAAGCCGCCGGACGTCCGATCATCGGCTCTGCACCGGTCGGCGTCGAAGGCACCGCCAACTGGCTCGAAGCCGTCGGAAATGCGTTCAACGTTTCTGCCGAAGACATCGCCGCTGCGAAAAACGCTTTCCTGCCCGCGATCAAGGGTGCGCTCGCCGCAGCGCCGATCAACGGCCGCGTGACGGTCTCGGGGTACGAAGGCAGCGAACTCATCGTCGCCCGCCTCCTTATCGAAAGCGGGGCCGAGGTGCCGTACGTCGGAACAGCCTGCGCCAAGTCGCCCTGGTCGGCGGATGATGCCGAGTGGCTGCGCGCCCGTGGGGCGACCGTCAAATTCCGGGCCTCGCTCGAAGACGATTGCGCCGCGATGGAAGCGTTCGCTCCTGACCTCGCCATCGGCACGACGCCGGTGGTGCAGAAGGCCAAGGAGCGTGGAACGCCGGCGCTCTATTTCACCAATCTGATTTCCGCGCGCCCCCTCATGGGGCCGGCGGGTGCCGGAAGCCTTGCCGAAGTGGTCAATGCGGCCATCGCGGGCAAGGCCCGGATGGGCCGGATGCGCGATTTCTTCGAGGGCGTGGGTCAGGGCGACACCGCCGGGATCTGGGAAGGCGCACCGAACCTGCGTCCGGATTTCCGCGCGCTGAACCAGAAGAAACTCGAAAAGAAAGAACGCGCCCGCAAGGCGCAGGAGATGATCTGATGCTGATCCAGGATCATGACAGGGCCGGAGGATACTGGGGGGCGGTCTATGCCTTCTGCGCCATCAAGGGCCTTCAGGTCGTGATCGACGGACCGGTCGGGTGCGAGAACCTGCCGGTGACGTCGGTTCTCCACTATACCGATGCCCTTCCGCCGCATGAGCTGCCCATCGTCGTGACGGGACTTGGCGAGGAAGAACTTGGTCGGGCCGGGACCGAGGGTGCGATGAAGCGCGCCTGGGAGGCGCTGGACCCCGCGCTGCCTGCGGTGGTCGTCACGGGGTCGATCGCCGAGATGATCGGCGGCGGCGTCACGCCTCAGGGCACCTCGATTCAGCGGTTCCTGCCGCGCACGATCGACGAGGATCAATGGCAGTCGGCGGACCGGGCGATGACCTGGGCCTTTACCGAGTTCGGGATGACAAAGGGTCGGATGCCGACCGAGGCCAAGCGCGCCGAAGGTGACAAGCCCCGCGTGAACATTCTCGGACCCATGTACGGCACGTTCAACATGCCTTCGGACCTTGCCGAGATCCGGCGTCTGGTTGAAGGCATCGGGGCCGAGGTCAACATGGTGATGCCGCTGGGCTCCCATGTCGCCGAAATGCGCAAGCTGGTGAATGCCGACGTCAACCTCTGCATGTATCGTGAATTCGGTCGTGGACTGTGCGAGGTGCTGGGCAAGCCCTATCTGCAAGCGCCCATCGGGGTCGAGTCGACCACGCTTTTCTTGCGCAAGCTCGGTGATCTGACAGGCCTCGACCCGGAACCGTTCATCGAGCGCGAGAAGCACTCGACGATCAAGCCGCTCTGGGATCTGTGGCGGTCGGTCACGCAAGACTTCTTCGCGACGGCGAGCTTTGCGATTGTCGCAAACGAAACCTATGCCCGCGGTATCCGCCATTTCCTTGAAGGCGACATGGGACTGCCTTGCGCCTTCGCTGTCGCCCGCTCGGCCGGGACCAAGACTGACAACGTCGCGGTGCGTGCGATGATTTCGCAGAAACACCCGCTGATCGTGTTGGGTTCGATCAACGAGAAGATGTACCTGGCCGAAAGCGCCGGGGGCCACGGGCCGAAGCCCGCCTTCATCCCGGCAAGTTTTCCGGGCGCCGCGATCCGCCGCGCCACCGGCACGCCGATGATGGGCTATGCCGGGGCGACCTATCTGCTTCAGGAAGTTTGTAACGGGCTGTTCGACGCGCTGTTCCACATTCTGCCGCTCGCGAGCGACATGGATGCGGTCTCGGCGACGCCGACGCCGCTCAAGCGTGACTTCCCCTGGGACGAAGATGCCGCCCGCGCACTCGATGAGATCGTCGCGAGCCATCCGGTTCTGACAAGAATTTCCGCCGCGAAGACCCTGCGCGACGCTGCCGAGACGGCCGCGCTGCGTGACGGGGCAGATCGGGTCGTGCTCGAGACGGTACGCGCCCTGTCGCCCGATGCGGCACCCAGCAGAGAGGAGTGCTGATCCATGACGGTCTTTTCTTCCAACCCGCCCCCGAGGCGTCGCGCGCACAGCCGCCGAAGCCCGGAGTTCATCATCTACTTCACGCTCATCTTCTGTCTCGCGATCCCGATGGCCTGGCTGGCCTGGGTGCGCGACGTGATCCGGCTCAGGTCGCTCAACCATCTGGGACCGCTCGCGCGGGCCTGGTCGGATGCCGACCGGATCACGCCCATGATTTTCTCGGTCTGAGCCGCAAGGCCCGGATGTCGAGATCCGTTCTACCTGCCTGAATGGGTGGGTGGTGCCCGGAAGCCCCGCTCTGGCGGAGCCGATGGACCCGGCCGCGGGGAACGCGGCGTCAGCATAACGTTCCGGAGGAAAGTTCATGGCTGATAAGAACGACCTGTCCTTCACAGGTCTCACTGACGAGCAGGCCCAAGAGCTGCATTCTGTCTACATGAGCGGCCTCTGGCTGTTCACGGCGATTGCAATACTCGCGCACATCGCGACGTACATTTGGGCCCCCTGGTTCTGAGGAGGATCGACTATGTCCAACTTCTATAAGATCTGGCTCATTTTCGATCCGCGTCGAGTCTTCGTCGCGCAAGGGGTCTTTCTCTTCCTGTTGGCCGTCATGATCCACCTGGTGGTTCTGTCGAACGGCGTGAACTGGTTCGAGAATGCCGCGGAAGCGCGCTCGATGGCTGCGGAATGAACGCGAGCCAACTGCTCTGATACGGCTGCGGGCGGGTTCGCCCGCCCGCGGCGACCAATTCGGTTTCATTCCGGCTGCGCGGACGCCTAAGTCCGTCGGCAGGCCGGACGGGAGGTGATCCATGGCGCTACTCAGTTTCGAACGAAAATACCGGGTCCGCGGAGGGACGCTGGTAGGCGGCGATCTCTTCGATTTCTGGGTCGGACCCTTCTATGTCGGCTTCTTCGGAGTCACCACGATCTTCTTCGCGGCCCTTGGCACGATCCTGATCTTCTGGGGCGCCGCTCATCAGGGGACCTGGAACCCCTGGCTCATCAACATCGCGCCGCCGGACCTGTCATATGGTCTGGGCGCCGCGCCTCTCATGGAGGGCGGCCTGTGGCAGATCATCACGATCTGCGCGACAGGCGCTTTCATAAGTTGGGCGCTCAGAGAGGTCGAGATCTGCCGAAAACTGGGGATCGGATACCATGTGCCCTTCGCCTTCGGCTTTGCGATCCTCGCCTATGTCACGCTCGTGATCTTCCGCCCGCTTCTCATGGGCGCCTGGGGCTATGCCTTCCCATACGGGATTTTCAGTCACCTCGACTGGGTGTCCAACACCGGCTACGCCTACCTGCATTTCCACTATAACCCGGCGCATATGCTCGCGGTGTCGCTGTTCTTCGCGACCTGCTTCGCCCTGGCGCTCCACGGCGGCCTGATCCTGTCGGCTGCGAACCCCGAAAAGGGCGAAGAGATGAAGACGCCCGATCACGAGGACACGTTCTTCCGCGATTTCATCGGGTACTCGATCGGAACGCTGGGCATTCACCGGCTGGGCTTCCTGCTCGCCATCAACGCGGTGTTCTTCTCTGCCGTGTGCATCATCATCTCGGGCCCCGTCTGGACCAAGGGCTGGCCGGAGTGGTGGAACTGGTGGCTCGAACTGCCGCTGTGGCCGTGAAGGGGGACTGAACAATGGCCGAATATCAAAACATATTCACGCAGGTCCAGGTCCAGGGCGCCCCGGAAATGGGCATGGACAACGAAAACAACATGGCCGCCGAGCGGCTGGGCAAACCCGGCTTCAGCCGCCTGATCGGCTGGTTCGGGAACGCGCAGATCGGGCCGATCTACCTCGGATGGACCGGCATGGTCTCGGCGGCGACATTCGTGCTCTGCATGAACATCATCGGGATCAACATGCTGGCTCAGGTCGACTGGTCGATCACCGAGTTCCTGCGCCAGGGCTTCTGGCTCGCGCTCGAACCGCCGGGCCCGGAATGGGGGCTTTCCATTCCGCCACTGCAAGAGGGTGGGTGGTACATCATCGCCTCGTTCCTGCTTCTGGTCAGCGTGATGAGCTGGTGGGCGAGAACCTACCTGCTCGCGCAGGACCACAAGATGGGCAAACACGTTTTCTGGGCCTTTGGCGCCGCCATCTGGCTCTTTCTCGTGCTTGGCCTGTTCCGGCCGATCCTGATGGGCTCCTGGTCCGAGGCGGTGCCCTACGGCATCTTCCCACACCTCGACTGGACCACGGCCTTCAGCATTCGCTACGGTAACCTCTACTACAACCCGTTCCACGGTCTCTCGATCGTGTTCCTGTACGGCTCCTGCCTGCTCTTCGCGATGCACGGCGCCACGATCCTTGCCGTCAGCCGCTTCGGCGGCGACCGGGAACTCGAGCAGATCGTCGACCGGGGCACCGCCACCGAACGCGCCGCCCTCTTCTGGCGCTGGACGATGGGGTTCAATGCGACGATGGAGGGCATCCACCGCTGGGCGTGGTGGTTCGCGGTCCTCACGCCGATCACCGGCGGGATCGGTATCCTGCTCACCGGCACGGTCGTCGACAACTGGTTCATCTGGGCGCAGGAACACAACTTCGCCCCGGCTTACGACGGATCTTACGGCTACGACGCCTACGGCTCCTACGAAGCCTTCAACGGGCAGGGGGAGTGAGTCATGTTTGACTGGTATTCAAAGTGGAACCGTGAAAACCCGATCGACGTCGAGAGGCCGGTTTTCATCTTCGGCGCGGTCGGTGTCTTCGTCATCGCCGCGACGGCCCTGGTGGTCCTGGGTCAGCCGTTCAAGACTGACGGCCTCCAGACCGGTCCGCGTGGCACCGGCATGGCGGTGGTGAAGTTCGAAAGCACCCTCGCCACGCCCGACCCGGGCGCTGCGGACCTTTTCGAAGATCCGCCTTTCGTTCCGGAAGGGGGGGAGGACCTGGCCCGTGATATCTATGACAATGTAGAGGTGCTGGGCGATCTCACCGAGGACAACTTCAACCGCGTGATGGCCGCCATGACCCGCTGGGTCGCCCCGGAGCAGGGGTGCGCCTACTGCCATGGCGACGTTGATCTTGAAGACTACGGCAACGACGACCTCTACACCAAGGTGGTGTCGCGCCGGATGCTCGAGATGACCCAGAATATCAATGAAAACTGGGACATCCACGTCAACGCCAACAAGGAGGTGGGCGTCACCTGCTACACATGCCACCGGGGCGAGAACGTGCCGAGCGACATCTGGTTCCTCGAAACGCCAACCGTGATGGCCGCGAGCGGCTGGTCAGCCAATCAGAATGCCGTGACGCCTCTGAGCACATACACGTCGTTACCTTCAGACGCGCTCGAAGCTTACCTCCTGAACTACGAGACGATCGCGGTTCATGACCTCGAGTCCCGTGTCGCAGGCGTTCCGGGTCAGGACGGCTATCCTGCCATCCAGAATGCCGAGCGGACCTACGCCTTCATGAACTACATTGCGAACTCTCTGGGTGTGAACTGCACGCTGTGTCACAACACGCGCGCCTTCTACGATGGGGTGCAGGTGACGCCCCAGTGGAACACGGCCAGCCTTGGGATCGCGATGGTGCAGGAGCTGAACGAGGAATACCTCCTCCCGCTCAAGGACTTGTTGCCGGAGGAACGCCTTGGCGACCACGGCGATGCCCCCAAGGCCGCCTGCGCCACATGCCACAAGGGCCAGCAGCAGCCGCTGCGCGGCGCCAATGTGATCGGCGACTGGCCGGAACTCGCAGCGAGCGGCGCGCCGGACTACACCGCCGCCGACTGACATAACGGGCGGCCCGCACAGGGCCGCCCGACACCATCGCGCCGCCCGCGCCGGACCGACGTCGGCGACGCCCGACACTCGAACCTGAGGAGGCCGCGATGACCCATGCCAACCCACAGACCCCACGCCTCGACCGCGTCGCCGGCCCTGCCGATCTGCGCGGGTTGTCCGACACCGAACTGGGCCAACTGGCCGACGAATTGCGGGCCGAGCTTATCTCGGTCGTGTCTGAGACTGGCGGGCACCTGGGCTCGTCGCTCGGAGTTGTCGAATTGACCGTCGCGATCCATGCCGTGTTCAACACGCCGATGGACAAGCTTATCTGGGACGTGGGCCACCAATGCTATCCGCACAAGATCCTGACGGGTCGCCGCGACCGCATCCGCACACTGCGCAAGCAGGACGGGCTGTCCGGCTTCACCAAGCGGGCCGAGAGTCCATTCGACCCGTTCGGTGCCGCCCATTCCTCCACCTCGATCAGCGCGGCGCTGGGCTTTGCCGTTGGCAGAGACATGGGCCAGCCGGTGGGCGATTCCATCGCCGTCATCGGGGACGGAGCGATCAGCGCGGGCATGGCCTACGAGGCGCTGAACAATGCGGGAGCCGAAGGTCGCCGCCTGTTCGTGATCCTGAACGACAACGAAATGTCCATCGCGCCGCCCGTCGGCGCGATGTCTGCCTATCTCAGCCGACTGTGGGCGCAGGACCCGCTGGCGGGTATGCGCTCGATGGCGAGCGGGCTCGAAGACGCCATGCCGCAACCGATGCGCGAAGGCATGCGCCGTGCGCGCCAGCTCGTCACCGGCCTGCCGGGTGCGGGCACGTTGTTCGAGGAATTGGGCTTCGACTACGTCGGTCCGATCGACGGCCACGACATGACACAACTCCTGCCGGTCCTGCGCGCCGCGCGCACGCGCGCCAAGCGGCCCGTGCTCATCCATTGTTGCACCGTGAAGGGCAAGGGCTACACCCCGGCCGAGACGAGCGCGGACAAGTATCACGGCGTTTCCACCTTCGACGTCGACACGGGAACGCAGAAAAAATCTTCGGGCGGCGCGCCGAGCTATACCTCGGTCTTTGGCACGGCCCTCACGGATGCGGCTGCGCGTGACCCAGGTATTGTCGCGATCACGGCGGCGATGCCAGACGGCACCGGGCTTACCAAGATGGCCGAGCGGTTCCCCAAGCGGGTCTTCGACGTCGGGATCGCCGAACAACACGCGGTGACCTTCGCAGCCGGGATGGCGGCCAGCGGGCTCAAACCGTTCTGCGCGATCTATTCGACGTTCCTGCAAAGGGGCTACGACCAGATCGTGCATGATGTCGCGATCCAGGGGCTGCCGGTGCGTTTTGCAATCGACCGTGCGGGACTCGTCGGGGCCGACGGCGTCACCCATGCGGGCGCTTACGATGTCGCGTACCTCGCCTGCCTGCCCGGCTTCACTGTCATGGCTGCCGCGGACGAGGCGGAACTGGTTCACATGGTCGCCACGGCGGCCGCCCATGATGCCGGACCTATCGCGTTCCGCTATCCGCGCGGAGCGGGAACAGGTGTTGCGCTTCCTGATCGGGGCGAACCGCTCGACATCGGGCGCGGGCGCATCCTCCAGGAGGGCGAGGACATAGCAATACTGTCCTTCGGAGCGCATCTGACGGAATGTCGCGCGGCGGTCGCATTGCTCGAGGCCGAAGGCATGTCGGTCACGCTCGCCGATGCCCGTTTTGCCAAGCCGCTGGACACCAACTTGGTTTCGGCGCTGGCGCGGCGGCACAGGGTACTCATAACCGTTGAGCAGGGGGCCGAAGGCGGATTCAGCTCGCTCGTCATGCACCACCTTGCGCGCACGGGCGGCTTCGACCGTGGCATTGCGATCCGCAACGTTTGCCTCCCTGACCGCTTCATTCAGCAGGCAAGCCCTGCTCAGATGTACGAGGATGCGGGGATGACGGCCGCGGACATCGCCGCAACGGCGCGGCAAGCGTTTAGCCCGCGGTCGCTGGACCGGTCGCTGTCTGTGGTGAGCTAGAAGACGGAGCGCCGGACCGGGTCGCCCGGTCCGGAAGCACTTGTCGGATCAGCTTTCCGCGTCGGGGCCGACGGACTCGAGATAAGCCCAGAGATCGGCGGCCTTTTCGGCCTGGCGCAGCTTGAACGTCATCTTGCCACGCGCGGAGTCGTCGCCGGTGTAGTCGCGCAGGAACGCCGTCGGATCCTGAACGTAGACTGTGAAGTCGTCGACGTTCCATTCCAGCCCTTGCTCGCCCGCGGCGACCATGGCGTCGGAATAGCTGAAATCCTCGAATGTCCCGGCCTGACGACCGACGATGCCGTAAAGGTTCGGCCCGGTGCGGCCGCCCTTGACGATGTCGTCGCCCTCATCCGTCTGGATCGAGTGGCACGAACGGCACTGGCGGAAGTCATCCTCACCGGCGGCGGGGTCACCTGCGTCCTGCGCGAATGCAGCAGGCGCGATAAGCAAGGCGCCGGCGAGACCGGCGTACAGGGTTTTCATGAGAACCTCCCTTAATTTGATTCTTGAATGTATGTTACGTTCGGCGTTCCCGCGCGGTTCAGTTTGCGTCGCGCTCAGGCCACTGCGTGAGCCAGGGCGCATTGCCTCCACAGCACGGTCAGCGCCTCGACGAGGTGGTCGATGTCGGCGTCGGAATGAAGCGGAGAGGGCGTGAAACGCAGCCGCTCGGTGCCTTTCGGGACCGTCGGATAGTTGATCGGCTGCACATAGATACCCCAGTCGCGCATCAGGATGTCAGCCAGCATCCGGCACTTTACCGGATCCTTGATCATCACGGGAATGATGTGGCTCGGGTTGTCCAGATGCGGGATGCCCCGCGCGGTGAGCGCTGCTCGCAACCGGGCCACTTGTCGGCGCTGGTTCTGCCTCTCTGCGCTGCTCGTCTTGAGATGCGCGATCGAGGTTTTCGCCGCGGCCGCGACGGCGGGGGGCAGGGCTGTCGTGAAGATGAACCCGGAGGCAAAGCTTCGGATGAAGTCACACAACGCGGCGGAGCCGGTGATGTAGCCGCCCATGCACCCATAGGCCTTGCCAAGTGTGCCTTCGATCAGCGTGATTCGGTCCGCCAGCCCCTCGCGTTCGGAAATGCCTCCGCCGCGCGGGCCGTAGAGGCCGACCGCATGCACCTCATCCAGATAGGTCATCGCGCCGTGCTTCTCGGCCACTTCGACGATTTCCTTCATGGGGCAGATGTCACCGTCCATCGAATAGACGGACTCAAACGCCACGATCCGGGGGGCGTTGGCGGGCAAGGACGCGAGCTTGCGGTCGAGATCCTCGGGATCGTTATGCTTCCAGATGACCTTGCGGGCGCGCGAATGGCGCATCCCCTCGATCATGCTGGCGTGGTTGAGCGAGTCCGACAGGATGATCGCGTCCGGCAACCGGCTGCCCAGCGTCGAGAGCGCCGCCCAGTTCGAAACGTAGCCGGAGGTGAAGAGAAGCGCCGACTCCTTGCCATGAAGGTCTGCAAGCTCGGCTTCGAGCTGCACATGGGTGTGGTTCGTACCCGAGATGTTGCGTGTCCCCCCGGCGCCGGTGCCGCACTTGTCGATGGCATCCTTCATCGCCTGGCGCACCGCGGGATGCTGGCCCATGCCGAGGTAGTCGTTGGAACACCAGACGGTGACTTCGTCCGGACCCTCTTCGTCATGACTGCGCGCCTTGGGAAATGCGCCGCAGGTCCGCTCGAGCTCGGCGAAGACGCGGTAGTTGCCCTCCTCCTTCAGCGTGTCGATCTGCCTGGTGAACATCGCGTCAAAGTCCATTGGGTCCCTCCGGTCCGGCCGTATGGCCTGTCTGCTTGGGCGCGGGAAGCATCCAGCGCCAGAGTTTCGCGTCAGGCAGGGGAAGCACCATGAGCCAGTGCTCCAGCAGTGCCAACGCGGTCAAAGTCGCGACGAGTGCGATCCCCGTCGTCTCGGTCGGGGACACGGCCCCGGTCATCTCGTAAAGCCACCAGGCCGTTGCGGCCGTCAGCCCGGTCACCGAGATCGGGAAGATCCAGTTGAGCCGGGCGAGGCGGAAATGGCTGGCCAGGTGGCCAAGCGCCTTCGGCAGGAACTCGGTATTGATCCGGGGCACGCCGAAATAGAGGTTCAGCTTGGCCGAAACCCGCGCGAGGTAGAGCGTCGCGAAGGTCCACAGACCGACTTCGTTCACTGCGCCTGCGCCGTGGAGCCAGATCAGCACCAGCAGGGCCGCAAGCAGCATTTCGTGATAGGCGATGGTTCCCCAAGCGCGAATGAACCGTTCCCACTCCGGCAGGCCCTTGGGGCAGGGGTGCGGGTTCGGGCCCGTGATGACCCCGGTGAGAAAGGCCAGCTCGACCCAACCCCAGATCGCCAGAACCGAAAGGAAACTGCCGTAAATGGCACCCGCCGTCGCGCTGTCGCGCGTGAAGTGGAACGCCAAGAGCCCGAGGATCAGCAGCGGCAGGGACAAGAGCGTGATACGCAAGGGATGGCGCCCCGACTGGTCAGCGCGCCGCGCTGCGACCATGATCGCGCCTGTGGAAAACCACCACAGGAAAAGCGCGGCAAGGGCTGCGATCCACGGAGACGTCATGTCACCCCTCCGTGGCGTGGCAGCCGGATATGCGCGCAGGCCTGTTTCAATAGGCCGGCTCCAGCCGCGTCGTCGAAGGCACATCGTGCTTTCTCGCGGGTATGAAATATAGACCGGCAAAGGCCGCGGCCGCGCGCATCCGTGCCGATGTCTTGCGAAGGAGGGCCCCCGGTCCGGTATCGCCCTGGCACGCGGCGAGATCGGCGTTCGCCTTTTGCAGCCGCTTCAGCCCCGACATCCAGCGCGGGTTGTCGATGTCCAGCGTAATGGGGAATACCTGCTTGGAGATTTCCGAGGTCTTGCGGAACACCTCCTGACCATACCAGTCCGTATCCACGCCAAGGGCCTCATGAAAGGCTGGGCGCTGGTGGTCGCGGACATACATGGTCGAGAAGACCGCGGTGAGAAAGAACTTGATCCACAGCACGTTGACGCCACGCGTCAGCTTCGGATCGGTCTTCATCAGCAGCGCGAAAGCCTCGCCATGGCGGAACTCGTCGTTGCACCACTCCTGAAACCACTTGAAGATCGGGTGGAAGCGCTGCTCCGGGTGTGCTTCGAGATGGCGGAAGATCGTGATGTATCGGGCGTAGCCGATCTTCTCGGACAGGTACGTCGCGTAGTAGATGAACTGGGGCCGGAAGTAGGTGTATTTCTTGGCTTTCGTCAGGAAACCGAGGTTCACGGCGACGCCAGCCTCGCGCAGCGCGTCGTTGATGAAGCCGGCATGGCGCGCTTCGTCGCGGGCCATGAGCTGGAACAACTGTGTAATGTCTGGGTTCGCGCCGCGACGCTTCATTTCCTTGTAGAGCACGCAGCCCGAGAACTCGGCCGTGCAGGAAGAGATCAGGAAGTCGATGAACTCCTTGCGCAGGCCGGGCTCCATATTGTCCCAGTCGACGTGGTCCCAGTCCTCGTTCTTGCGGAAATGGCCCTTGTTGGGATCGCTGACCATCTCGGCGATCAACTCGTCCCAGTCCGCGCGGACCGGTTCCACGTTGATCGCATCCATCTCGTCGAAATCGGTGGTGTAGAAACGCGGGGTGAGCAGCGTGTTCTGCATCGCGACGTCGGTGGCGGACTGGTCGTCGAGCTTCGACTGCGCCTCCTGGATGGCGAGGCTTTCCTCGGCGGTGGTCGCATCGGCGGTGTGCTTGGGGGCAGGGGCGTGCATATTCATAGCGTGGCCTCCTCGGAAAACGAGAACTCGCAGAGCTCCATCACTTCCACGTCGCCGGTCAACCGGGTCCAGATCTGTTCGAGCCGCGAAGCCCGGATGATCGTGGCCTCACGCGCTTCGCGCACGATCTCGCCGAAAGGGGCGAGGATTTCGGGGCCGCTCACCCGCACCTCGTCACCGGGGTTGATCGTCGCACCGTTGTCGAACCGCACATGTGCGTGCAGGCTCTCGAAACAGTGGCTTACCTCCACTGTGCAGGGTGCGTGTTCAATGTCCTTGGTCAGCCATCCCATTCTGGCGTCCTCCCTGTTGGGCCAGGAGCCGCGAAAAGGCCCTGGCATTGTCCGCGCCGAACCCCATCAGATCGGCGCTCCATCCGGTGGATGGGTCGAAAATTGAAACGCGGCCGTTTTCGTGGCCCGCGATGATGACGGGGCCGTCGGCAGTGACGCGGTGCTTGATCCGCTCGCGCTGGATGACGCGCCAGACTCCCGAGATGAAACCGCCCTCTTCGGGCGACAGATCCGCGATGAGCGTGCCGTCGGTCGATGTGACCGTGGCCGCACCGGCGAGGTCGCCGGTGAGCAGGACCTCCATCCGGACGGCGACGGGGCTTTCAGGCGGGGCCGAGACCGGCGCCTTGCCAGTCGTGCGCGCATAGGTCACGAGGACCAGCGCCGCCAACATCATCAGACCGACGGCCCGAACGAGGGTGCGCGGGACGAGCTCGTCCTGCGGCGGGCGGCGGCGTTCGGCTGAGGCTGTGAACTGGGTCATGATGTCATTCCGCCGCCATCGGAGCCGCCATCGGAGCGCGGCCCAGAACCGGCGTGGAAACGCGCGCTTCGGCGGCCTGCGCGACCAGGGCCGCCACACGTTCAGCTTCCGGGATGCAGCGCAGCGCGGGTTCCGGCCGGCGCATCCGCCATGGTCGCACATGCGGCCAGCAGATGAGGTAAGACAGGCGTGTATCACCCTCGATGTCGAACGCGATCGTGCCGGTGCCGCCGGCCCTCAAATCGAGATCGGCGTTCAGGATGCGGGTGAACGGCAGGTTAAGTGTCAGCGTCAGCGCCGCCCCGATCCGCATCGCCACCCGGCGGTTGGTGATGGTGTACACGGTGGCTCGCGCCTGCACGAAGGCGACGATCCACAGAAGACCGCAGACCACCGCGCCCGCCAGCAGATAGGGCAGGGCGCCCGCGACAGCCGTGCCGAAAGAGACCTGACCCAGCAGGACGATGAATCGCCAAACGGCCAGCAAGGCGAAATATCCGGCGATCCAGTTCATGTTGAGCGCTTCGCGGGCCAGCGCACCCGTATCGGGCCGCCCTTGCCACAGGATGTGCTCCCCTTCGGGCAGCCGTTCCGGAAGGCCCTTCACCGGCTCGAAAGCGAAATCATCATGGGGCATGGCGCGGTCTTTCTTCTCGTTGCGGCCCGTCACCGGGGTCGCTGGTTATCCCAGTTGCGGCTCGAGGCGGGCTTCGGATGCGTAAAGGAGGCCTCCGGCGTAGTAGCCCGAGATCTTGTCCTCCTCGAGCAAGGTCACCTGCCGGGGCGATGCGTGCTGCGGCACGGTTGCGAACTGATGCGCGAACAGCGTGCGCACGCGGACCCGGTCGGATTTGATGCTTGACAGGGTCATCGGGACCAGGCGTTTGCCTTCGCCGAATTCAGCGGCCAGTTCGTATTCGAGGTAGCGGACCATCTGCTCGGGCTCGTCGATCCACATGTCGGTGATGGTGCCGATGACCTTGTCGTCGCCGGAGACGACCGGAAGCCCGCGCGGGTCGCGGCCAGCGGCGACCGTGACGCCGTCGATGGCGGACATCGGGACGATCTTTGGGTGGCCGGAGCCGTCGAGTTCGGGGCTGTCGCGACGCTCGGCCCAGGAGGCCGGGCCAACACCGTCAATCATCGGATCGCCCGTCGGGGCCATCGGGAAGCCGTTTCCGGCGGCGGTCTTGGCGAGGGCGAGGTTGGCGCGCTCCGGATTCTGGCCGGACGGTACAGCGTAGGTTCCGCGCCCGTGGGGCAGCAGGAAGGTCTTGTCCTCGGGCGCGCCGATCAGCCCGCTGTTCGGCGCGCGCTTGCCGTCGTCATCCTCGAGCGGATAGCCCTCGCGCATGTTCTCGCGCTGGAGATAATAGACGAGCAGGGCGAAGAAGACCCAGAACATCCACAGCGAGAGGCTCGCGAGGTCGAAGTTTGCAAAGAACGTTCCGGTCATGGTGTTTCCTTTCCGGGGCGGTTACGTCGGAAATTGCGCCAGGTTGAGGCGGTTGGTCTCCGCGGGATTGGTCTGAATGTTGGGCCACGCGCGGCGCATCAGGCGTCCGATGATCGCGAGCGTGACGAAGAGAAGTCCGATTTCGATGTGATAGACGACCGAGTAGCCGGTCGCGGCATTTGCGAGCGGCTCGCCGAGCGCGCCGCTCTTGGCCAGATGATTGACGCTGTCTCGGATGCCGCCGCCAAAGGCGATGGCGAGCCCTGCGGCGGTCGCCTGAGCAGCCCCCCAAGCCCCGAGCGCGAGCCCGTGTCCGGCCTTGCCTGTCGCGGGCAGGGCCATGGCTGCGGTCAACGTAGCCACGGCGAAGAGTCCGGCACCCAGACCGATCAGGAACGATCCGCCGAAGAACAGGGCCGGCACCTGCATGGGCGCCGAAAAAATGACGCAGGAGAATGCTGCGATTCCGACAAGCAGGCCACTCGCTGCAATCCGGAACGGGTCACGTCCGCGGGCGAGGCGGCGGCCCGCGAGAAGGAATCCCGCCATCGCGCCAACAGCCCAGAGCGCCGTGAGCAACGTGGTCGCCGAGACTGACAGGCCAAGCACTTCACCGCCATAGGGTTCGAGCAGCACGTCCTGCATGTTGAAGGCCATGGTCCCCAGGAAGACGACGGCGAGCAGGCGTCCGGCTTGCCCGCCTGAGATGAGATCGGCCCAGGATTCGCGAAAAAGCGGGCGTGGCGCCGCGCGTTCTTCGCGGCTCATCGGGCGGACCTTTTCCTGCTTCCACAGGGCCACGAGGTTCAAAAGGATGCCGACGAGCGCCGCACCCTGAACCACGCGGATGAGCGTGAGGGGCGTGAAGTCTGTAAGCAGCCAGCCGATGACGATGGCCGACAGGCCCATTCCCAGCAGGAACATGGTGTAGAGGAGCGCGACCACACGCGGCCGGGTCTCATCATCCGCGCGATCCGTGGCCAGTGCGAGGCCAGCGGTCTGAGTCATGTGCAAGCCAACGCCGGTCATGAGAAAGGCGAAAGCCGCCAGAACCTCGCCCGCCCAGGCCGGGCCGGTCGTCTGCTGGCCCGACAGCACGAGCAGGGCGAAGGGCATGACGGCGAGCCCGCCCATCTGCCACAGAGACCCGAACCAGAGATAAGGGATACGTTTCCAGCCGATTGCGCTGCGGTGGTTGTCGGAGCGGAACCCAAGCAAAGCGCGGAACGGCGCGACCAGAACCGGAATGGCGATCATCAGCGCGACGATGATCGCAGGAACCGACAGTTCCACGATCATCACGCGGTTCAGAGTGCCCAGCAGCATGACTGTTGCCATGCCGACGGAAACCTGGAAAAGCGAGAGCCGGAGTAGCTGGCTCATAGGCAGCCCCTCACTCGCCGCGTCGGCGAACGGAAGCGCCTTCATCGGGATCTTGAGGAGGAGGCTGCGGGGGATCAGCATGATGCGTACTCCATCGCCTGGCTGATGTAGAAGCCGCTTGAGACGCGCTCCAATTCGCGCAGATGGCCGGGACACCCTGCATCGCGCAGGGTTGTGGCGAGCCGGGTCGGCGACTGCGGAACCATCGTGGGCGAGCGGTCCGAGCGCGGAAACAACTGGCCCATGCGCCACATGGCCATGAGGAGCCGTGTGCGTGGCGCGACGGTGAAGACGATACGCGATTGCGTCCGCGCGCCGAGTGCCTTGAGGGCGCCCGCAACGTCAGTGCTGTCGTAATAGATCAGGCTGTCCATCGCGACCGCGTGGTCGAAGCGTCCGAGCGCGGGGTCGAGCATGTCGCCCGCGTGGAACGTCACCCGCGCAGCAAGGTCGGGTGACAACCGCTTGCGCGCGATCTCGACCAGTGACGGAGAGATGTCCACCGCCACCACATGGGCTCCGCGCGCGGCGAGCGCCTGGGTCATCTGACCTGCGCCGCAGCCCGCGTCGAGGACCCGCACGCCCGTGAGATCGGCAGGCAGGCGGCCGAGGATCTGGTCGCGCATGGCATCACGCCCCTGCCGCACCGTCTCACGGATGCGAGAGACGGGCGCATCACTGGTCAGCCGTTCCCACGTCCGGGTCGCGGTCTTGTCGAAATAGGTTTCGACACGGGACAGGGTGGTTCCGTAGCTCATCCGGCTCTCCCAAGCGTCAGGCGCTGGAAACGGCGCGATATGGTGGCGACGTCACGCATCAATCGAACCCCAGCATTTCAAAGATGTCCCGGTCTTCCATTGGCGCAGGTGCGCGCGGATCGGTGCCGCGCCAAAGCGTCTCGGCCAGCCGGATGTATTCGGCCCGGCACGCGATGATGTCGTCCTCGTCATCCATTTCGAACAACGTCTTTTTCTTGAGCCGCGAACGACGGATGGCGTCCACGTCGGGCATATGTGCGATCCGGTTGAAGCCGACGCGGTCGCAGTAGCGGTCGACCTCGTCGGTGTCCTTGGACCGGTTCGCCACGCAGCCGGCGAGGCGCACCTTGTAGTTGGCCGATTTCGCCTGCACCGCCGCGATTATGCGGTTCATGGCGTAGATCGAGTCGAAGTCGTTCGCCGTCACGATAAGGGCCCGGTCGGCGTGTTGAAGCGGGGCCGCGAAGCCCCCGCACACCACGTCCCCCAGCACGTCGAAGATCACCACGTCGGTGTCTTCGAGCATGTGGTGCTGCTTGAGCAGCTTGACGGTCTGGCCGACGACATAGCCGCCGCAGCCGGTGCCGGCGGGCGGGCCGCCCGCTTCGACGCATTGGACGCCGCCCCAGCCTTCGGTCACGAAATCTTCGGGGCGGAGTTCTTCCGGGTGGAAGTCTACGTCCTTCAGGATGTCGATCACGGTCGGTTGCAGGCGCCCGGTGAGCGTGAAGGTCGAGTCGTGCTTGGGATCGCAGCCGATCTGAAGCACCCTCTTTCCCATCTTCGCGAAGGCCGCGGAGAGGTTGGACGAGGTGGTGGATTTGCCGATCCCGCCCTTGCCGTAGACCGAGAACACCTTGGCCCCCTCGATCTTCGCGTCGGGATCTTGCTGGACCTGGACGGAGCCTTCTCCGTCCTGCCCCCGAAGGTTCGGTATGTCGTCGCGCGGACTCATTTCGTGTCCTTTCCCGGGCGGTGACCCGTCCCGTGGTTGGTTGCGGCGCTGTGCCGGTTCGGTTTCGGTTGCATCGTCATTCTGCCGCCACCCCTTCGACCCGGTCCTCGAGCGCGTCCGCCGCTTCGCGCAGCGAAGCAAGGGTGGCGTCGTCGGGGGTCCAGTACGTTCGGTCGCTGGCTTCCAGCAGGCGGTTCGCCATCCGGGAGGACGCGACGGGATTGAGCGCGGCCATACGGTCGCGCATGTCCTTGTCGAGCATGAAAGTCTCGGAGATCCGCTGATAGACCCAGGGTTGAACCTGTCCGGTCGTGGCCGACCAGCCCAGCACGTTGGTGACATGGGCCTCGATCTGGCGCACGCCTTCGGCTCCGTGTTCCAAAAGGGCTTCGTGGAATTTCGGGTTGAGCGAGCGCGACCGGGTTTCCAACGCGAGCTGATCGGCCAGCGTGCGGATCTTGCCGGTGCCTCGGGTCGTGTCGGAGATGTAAATCGCAGCTTCCTGGCCGCCGCGCGCCCGTTTCACGGCACGGGCGATCCCGCCCAGCGTGTCGAAGTAGTGATCGACCGTCGTGACGCCCAACTCGACGCTTTCGAGGTTCTGGTAGGCCACGTCGACATCGGCAAGCGCGGCTTGCAAAAGGTCCGCGCGTGGGGCGGGTTTGCCATCTACGCCATAGGCGAAGCTCTTGCGCGCTTCATAAGCGTTGGCAAGTTCGTCTTCGTCGGTGAAGGCCGAGGAGTCGACCAGCATATTCACGTTGGAGCCGTAAGCACCTTCGGCGTTCGAGAAGACGCGCAGCGCAGCGGTCTCGAGGTCACAGCCGGTCTTGTCCATGTGGGCCAGCGCATGGGCACGGATGAAATTCATATGGGTCGGCTCATCCGCTGTCGCGGCCTTGAGCGCGGCCTCGGCAAGAAGCTTGGTCTGGAGCGGCAGCAGGTCGCGGAAAATGCCGGACAGGGTCATCACCACGTCGATGCGAGGCCTCCCCAGTTCAGCGAGCGGAAGCAGGTCAGCGCCACACAGGCGGCCGAAACTGTCGAAGCGCGGGGTCGCGCCCATGAGAGCCAGCGCCTGGGCGATGGCGCTGCCATCCGACTTGATGTTGTCCGAGCCCCACAGGACCAGGGCGATGCTGCGTGGCATCGACGCGTGGGTGTCGAGCAGAAGCTGCGCCTGTTTCGCGCCCTTACGGCATGCGTGGGCGGTCGGCATCCGGAACGGGTCGAAAGCGTGGATGTTGCGGCCCGTCGGCAGGATGTCCGGCGAGCGGATCAGGTCGCCGCCGGGCACCGGCGCGGTGAAGCCACCGCCCAGAGCGTGGAGAAGGGCGGGGATTTCGGAGTCGGTCTGAAGCAGGGCATCCGCCTTCGCGCGGGCAGCCGCATCGGCCCCGTCGAGATGGGCGAGAAACTCGGCGCGGCGCGCGTCGCTCATTTGTGCGCCGACAACATGCAGCCCCTCGGGGATCAGCGCGGATTCCGTATCGAGCAGCACACGCCACAGGGCGTCGGGGTCAGAGCCGTCCAGGTCGATCGCGGCGCTTTGCTCGACGATCAGGACGGCGATCTCGTCGCGCTCCGATGCGTCCGGCGGCGTTTCGCGCCAGCGCGTCACGCTATCCTTGAGTTCGGCGAGGCCTTTGTACAGCCCGGCGCTCGCCAGAGGCGGGGTCAAATGCGACACGGTCACCGCGCCCGACCGGCGCTTTGCGAGCGTCGCCTCGGACGGGTTGTTGGCGGCATAAAGATAGACATTCGGCATGTCGCCGATCAGCCGGTCGGGCCAGTCTTGTCCAGACAGTGCCGTCTGCTTGCCCGGCATGAATTCGAGTGCTCCGTGCATCCCGAAGTGGAGCAGGACATCGGCGCCGAAGTCATGGCGCAGCCACTGGTAGAACTGGACGAAGGCATGGGTCGGGGCGAAACCGCGCTCGAACAGGAGTCGCATCGGGTCACCCTCATACCCGAAGGCGGGCTGGAGCCCGACAAAGACCTTGCCGAAGTTCGCGCCCAGCACGAAGACACCGCGCCCGTCGGATTGATGACGGCCGGGGGCGGGGCCCCATTGTGCCTCGATCTCGGCGAGCCACGGCGTCTTCGCCACCATCGTATCGACCGGGACGTGGGCCGCTACGTTGGCGTCCTGCCCATACTGGCGGGCGGACCCCTCGAGCACGGCTTCGCGCAGATCTTCGACGGTCGGCGGCGGCGTCACGTCGTATCCCTGCGCGGCCATCGCGTGCAACGTATTGTGGAGTGAGCGGAAGACGTCGAGGTAGGCAGCGGTTCCGGCCGCGCCTGCGTTGGGCGGGAAGCCGAAGAGGACAATGCCGACCCGGCGCTCCGCGATCCGTGACCGGCGCAGCGCGGCGAGACGCGCGACACGGTCGCCAAGATGCGCGACGCGCTCATGGCAGGGCGCAAGCTCCTTGGACGTCGTGGGCCGGCAGGCCCGCGCGCAGCCGTCGCATCCGGCCTGGCTGTGGCGGCCGGCGAAGACCACCGGGTTGGTCGCCCCGTCCAGTTCGGGCAGGGCGACGAGCATCGTCGTTTCGACCGGGCCAAGCCCCTGATCTGACTTTGCCCACTCGCCCAGCGTCCGGAATTCCAGCGGATGCGCGGCAACGTAAGGCACGTCCAGCGTCTTGAGTAGCGCGACCGCGGAGTCGTTGTCGTTGTAGGCCGGTCCCCCGACAAGCGAGAAGCCCGTGAGAGAGAGGAGCGTATCGATCTGCGATCCGGTCGCATCAAGGAAGAACCCTTCGATCGCCGGGCGGGAATCGAGGCCCCCCGCGAAGGCGGGCAATACGCGCAAGCCACGCGCTTCCAGATCGCGGATGACGGCGTCGTAGTGCGCAGTGTCGCCGGAAAGCACATAGCTGCGCATCATCAGGATGCCCACGGTCCCGCCGGTCGCCGCGTGGCTCGGAAGGTCGGCGGGATCGGTCGTGATCCGCTCGGAAAGATCCGGATGGTAAAGCCCCGTTTCGGGATACTCGACCGGGGCCGGCGCCTTCGCGCCGCGCCACTCTTCATGGCGGCAGTAGCGCGAGATCAGATGGCGGATCATCGCCTCGATGTTTTCGTCGGAGGAACCCAGCCAGTATTGCATCACCAGGAACCAGGCACGCAAATCCTGCGCCTTGCCGGGTATGAGGCGAAGGATACGGGGCAGACGACGCAACATTCGCATCTTGCGCGCGCCACTGTCCGGTTTGCCGGCCCCGCCGCCACCCCGAAGCATCTTGAGGAGTTTCTTGGTCCCGCTTTCCGGGGCGGACATATCCAGCGTGCCCATGCGGGTGAGGCGCACGAGCTTGGCGTCGGCGATGATGCCGATCATTGCGTCGCAGTCATCGCGGCGGCGTTCGAGGTCGGGCAGGATCGCCTCGATGTGATCTTCGAGGAACAAGAGGCTGGTGACAACGATGTCGGCCTGCGCGATCGACGCACGGGCTTCGTCCAGCGCCGCGGGGTCTTCACCCCATTCGGCGGCGGCGTGAACAGTGATCTCGAGCCCCGGGAAATCGGCGGAGAGGCGCAGGGCGGCGCGGGCGCTGGGCCCGGCAGCGTGCTGGTCCAGCGTCAGGAGCGCGATGCGGTAGGCCGCAGGGGTATGGACATCATCGCGCATAATGGGCCTTTGCCTCGTAAAGCGTATCGACCTCGATACGGTGCAATCCCTGCGTGGCCGCGAAACTCTCGGTGTTGCGCCGCGCCTTGCCACGCACGAAGAAGGGCACCTTTTGCAATTCCCGCTCGGCGTCGGCGCACCAGATCGGGCCATCTGTGCCTGAGGTCTCTGCCTCGACGCGCGGCTCTGCGGGTGCTGCAGCTCCGTGGCCGCCGTGGTGGCTGGCCCCGGCGCCGTCGTTGAACTCGAAATCGTCGCGGAACATGTGAAGCAGGTGTTCTTCCAGACCCATGACCAGCGGATGCACCCAGGTGTCGAAGATCACGTTCGCGCCTTCGATCCCCATCTGGGGTGAGTAGCGGGCGGGAAAATCCTGAACATGGACCGGGGCCGAGATGACCGCGCAGGGAATGCCAAGGCGCTTGCCGATGTGGCGCTCCATCTGCGTGCCAAGGATCAGCTCGGGCGAAAGCTCTTCGATCTTCTCCTCGACCTCGAGATGGTCGTCCGAGATCAATGCCGGAACGCCGTAGTCCCTGGCCAACGCGCGGATCATCCGGGCTTGCTCACGGTTGTAGCAGCCCATCCCGACAACCTCGAAGCCCATCTCGTCTCGGGCGATGCGCGCAGCGGTGGCGACATGCGTGCCGTCGCCGAAAATGAAAACGCGTTTGCCGGTGAGATAAGTGGAATCGACGCTGGCCGAGTACCAGGGAAGGCGAAGCCGGCCCTCGTCGAGTTTCGGGGCAACGCCTGCCAGATCCGCGACCTCGCGGACGAAATCGCGGGTGGCGCCGACCCCGATGGGCACGACACGGGTGTAAGGCTGGCCGAGCTCGCGCTCCAACCAACGACAGGCGCTCTCACCGGTTTCAGGATACATCAGAACGTTGAAATGCGCAGCGCCGAGCCGCGCGACGTCCGCGGGCGACGCACCGTATGGGGCGACCACGTTCACGTCGATTCCAAGGTGCCCGAGGAGGGCGGTCACTTCAGCGATGTCGTCGCGGTGACGAAACCCGAGCGCTGTGGGGCCAATCAGGTTGGCGGTGACATTTTCGCTCCGTTCCATCGGCTTGGTAAGCGTACGTACGATCTGGAAGAACGTCTCGTCCGCGCCGAAGTTTTCGCGCCTCTGGTAGCTGGGCAGGTCCAGCGCGATGACGGGGATGGGCAGACCCATCGTCTCGGCCATCCCGCCCGGATCGTCCTGGATCAGTTCGGCGGTGCAAGAAGCTCCCACAATCATGGCCTGCGGCTGATACCGGTCATAGGCAGCTTGGCAGGCGGTCTTGAAAAGGTTGGCGGTGTCAGACCCCAGATCGCGGGCCTGAAACGTCGTGTAGGTCACGGGCGGGCGATGGTTGCGCCGCTCGATCATAGTGAACAGCAGGTCGGCATAGGTATCGCCCTGCGGCGCGTGAAGCACATAGTGCAGCCCGGTCATGGCGGTGGCCACGCGCAGCGCACCGACATGCGGCGGGCCTTCGTATGTCCAGACCGACAGCTTCATTCCGCCGCCTCCAGCCGGAGCAACTCTCGCCGCCGGAGCGGGCGGGAGAAGAGGCCGGCGAGGTCGCCTGCCTGTTCGTAGAAATGCACGGGGGAGAAGACGAGTTCGATGGCCCACTTCGTCGCGAACCCTTCCGCCTCCAGAGGATTGGCGAGGCCGAGGCCGCAGACCGTGAGGTCGGGACGCCCTGCCATGCACCGGTCGAGTTGCTTGTCCACGTCTTGCCCTTCGGCAAGGCGCGGGCCTTCGGGCAGAAGGTCGAGGTCCGGACCGACGAGGCCCTTGTGGATATAGGGTGCCCCCACCTCCAGCGCCGTCATGCCACATTCGCGGGTCAGGAACCGCGCCAGTGGGATTTCGAGCTGGCTGTCGGGGAAGAAGAAGACGGACTTGTCGCGCAGCGTTTCGGCGGCCTGCGCCACGGCGCGTCTGGCTCGGTCACGGGGCGCGTCGGTGACGGCATCGAAGAGTTGGGCTTCGACGCCGAATTCCTTTGAAACGGCTCGAAGCCACGCAGTGGTGCCCTCTTCGCCGAATGGGAAAGTCGCAGGAATGTGACGCGCCCCGCGCCTTTCCAGAGCGGCAGCGGTGCCGCCAAGGAAGGGCTGTGTCAGGGCGAAGACGGTGTTCGGGCCGACCGCGAGTGTGTCGTCACGGCGGCGGGCTGGCAGGACGCGCACGTTCTCGATGCCAAGGGCGTCCAGCAGGCCGAGCGCTTGATCCTCGACAACATCGGGCAGGGCGCCGACCACGATGAGCTGCCGTGCGTTGGTGTGGGGCAGAGCCTCGACCATCGCGGCAAGGCAGGCGTCCTCACCTTCCGTGAATGTCGTCTCGATGCCTGAACCTGAATAATTGAGCACGCGCACATGTGGCGCGTGTTTGGCCGACAGGCGTTGCGCGGCTTTGGACAGGTCGAGCTTGATCACCTCGGAAGGGCAGGAGCCAACGAGGAAAAGCTGGCGGATATCGGGGCGGCGCGAGAGGAGGCGTTCCACCTCGCGCTCCAGTTCAACCTGCGCATCGGCGAGACCGGCAAGGTCGGTCTCTTCCAGAATCGCGGTGCCGAATCGCGGTTCCGCGAAAATCATGACGCCGGCGGCGGATTGCAGAAGATGCGCGCAGGTGCGACTGCCGACCACAAGGAAGAACGCGTCCTGCATCTTGCGGTGGAGCCAGATGATTCCCGTGAGTCCGCAGAACACTTCGTGCTGCCCGCGCTCTTTTATGACCGGCGTATCGCGACATCCGAGGGTCGGTGGGGGCGGGTCCTGACGGGTCATGACAGAGCCTCGGCTTCCAGCCGCGCGAGGCGAAGCTTGCGCAGGAACTGCCCGGCGTTGATGGCGTATGTCGCATAGGCTGCCAGCGCGATCACCATGAGCCCGGTGGGCGAGACGGAGCCAGTGAACAGGGCGACGAGGTAGGCGGTGTGCAACGCGATGACAGCGAAGCTGAAGACGTCCTCCCAGAAGAAGGGCGGGGCAAAAAGATACTGACCAAAAACGACTTTCTCCCAGATCGCCCCGGTGACCATGATCAGGTAAAGAACCCCGGTCTTGACCACGATGGAGATCGTCGCAGCCTCGTATCCCGCGCCTGTTGCGAGGAATCGCAGAACGAGCGCAACCGACACCAGGAAGACAAGAAACTGGACCGGCGCGAGGATTCCCTGAACCAGGGTCCAGCCGCTCTCATCACGACGCAAACGCTGTTCCGCTGTGTACAGGGCGAGGCCGTTTCCAGGTAGTTTTGAGGGGTCAGACATGCGGTCCTCTCGATCCTGTCTACCCTCGGATGCTAGAAGCCGGGCCTCAAAAGTGTCAATCAAAATTTACACTTTGCGGGTATCGAAATTGTCAGACCAATTGGACAATTGCGAAGATCGCGACTCACCCCAAGGCCTGTTAGCAGTTTGACCTTTGAGTGACAGCGGTAACAATTGATCGGCGTTTTCCGGGGCTTGAGTGAAAAGTGCGCTGGCGATGTCAACCAAAATTGACACATAAGAAATTCCGGGTCAGACTGATCTAGCCGCCGGTCTGATGCATACCCACTGTAGCTCAGACAGCGTCCAGTGCGTCCGAGGGAGGGGCTCATGGATGATCATGGAAATCCGCGTCAGGGACAGAAGGGCGCCGTCAGTCAGCCGGCCATCCGACTTCTCGTTGAATCCGCGCTGAAGACAGTCAAATCGACCCGTCAGAACGGCGTGCCGCAAACAAGACGAGGTTGGGTGGAGTACATCGCCGCGTCGCTGGTTTCGGACTCCGAGACGAGTCATCACTCGGCTATCGCCGCGCTGATGTCCACGGGCACCAGCAGCGAAGAGATCTACGATTATTATGTGCCGGAAGCGGCGCGATACCTCGGTTCGCTCTGGGTCAAGGACGAGGCGAGCTTCGTCGACGTAACGATCGGTGCGGCGCGGCTTCAGGCGCTGTTCCGGGCACGAAAGCGCGAGACGGGTCAACGCCTCGACGGAACCATCCCGCTGGGCGAGAGCTTTCTGATGGTGACGCTCGACTTCGAAGATCACTCCCTCGGAGCCTTCGTCGCGGCGGACAAATTGCGCCAGCACGGTCTCTGGGTCCATATGGGTGTGGGCATGAACGCCGAAGAAGTCGGCGAACTTCTGTCACAGCGACACTTTTCCGCAGTTGGCTTTTCCGCGGCGACGTGGAACACGGTTGAAAAGATTACGGATGTTGTAGATTATCTCCGGACTAGGCTTGAACAAGTTCCGCCGATCGTTATCGGAGGGCGAGTTACGGAGACAGCAGACAAGGTAATCGAGCGCACGGGTGCCGATTTCGTGGCGCGCACGCCGCGTGAAGCTATCGAAAAATGCGGTCTTTCTACGATCGCTCCAGAACTGGACTTTCATAATCTAGGCTAAGTCCTACGTTCTAAGGTCCGTGACGAGGAACACTGAGTGACACGCCAAGGACCCTCTGCTGCACTGTTCTACGCAGGCAAGTTGCCTGAACCGGGCACAGTTGAAAGCGCCTTTGAACAAGCCGCCGATCTCGCGATTTCGGTGGATGGAGCCGGCGTGGTGACCGGCATCTCCGTCAGCGCGAACTGCCCGTCGCTTGGGTGTCTCGACCACTGGGTCGGCCGCGACATCGCGGGCTTTCTGACCGAAGAGAGCGAGTCCAAGTTAGCGTCCCGCCTCGCCGAGATGAGCGCTTCTCCCGAAAGCACGCCGCGTCCCATCGAATTGAATCATGTCGACAACGCGACCTGGGAGTTTCCGGTGCGCTACACGCTGCACCGCGTGCGCGCCAGCGATGAAATCCTTCTTCTGGGCCGCGACATGCAGCCGATTGCCGAGGTGCAGCAGCAACTCGTCAAAGAACAGCTCGCCCGTGAGCGCGACCAGCTCAGGATTCGTGCGGAGAATACCTTTTACCGGGTCGTGCTGGACGCGGCGGAAGCGCCGATTCTCATCCTCGAGCCGCAGAAGGGGCGCATCCGCGACCTGAACACGTCGGCCGCGCTCCTGTTGGGGTCAAAGGTCGACACGCTCGTCGGCACCTCTTTCGGGCAATTGTTCGAAGGCCGGCGAACCGCGAGCTTCATGGAGAGCCTTCAGTCGTCCGCGGATTCGGAGGAAGTCGAGGGAATCGACGCTGTCGCGCGCCGCAATGGCCGCGAGTTGATGATCTATCCTGAGAATTTCCGCGCGGCGGGCGATCATTTCATGCTCTGCCGTCTCGACCCTTTGGACGAGGAGTCGACGACCGGACCCGAACTCGCGCAATCCTTGGCGGCGCTTTTCGCTTCGGCGAGCGATGCCATCGTGCTCACCGACACCAAGGGGACGCTGCGCGACGCGAACGATGCCTTCCTGATACTGACGGACGCATCGCAAATCCGGGACGTGCGCGGCAAATCCTTCGGCGAGTTCCTCGTTCGCGGCGCCATCGACCTCAAGCTGATGCTCGAGTCGGCGGCCAAGGCCGGATCCATGCGGAATTATTCCGCACAGATCGCCAGCCTTACCGGCACGCGCGCCAGTGTGGAGATTTCGGTCGCGCGGCTCTCGCAACGCAGCGGCGACCTCGGCTTTGGCTTCATCGTCCGCGACGCTTCCCAGCGAGAGGCCTTCGAGCCCGATCTTGGCGGCACGCCCGTCAGCGAAGAGGCGATGAAGAACGTCATGGACCTCGTCGGCACGGCCTCTCTCAAGGAGCTGGTGTCCGCGACGTCGGACGTGGTGGAAAAGCTCTGCATCGAGACGGCAGTCCGGCTGACCGGCAACAACCGCGTCGCTGCGGCGGAGATGCTCGGCCTGTCGCGTCAGAGCCTTTACGTCAAACTGCGCAAACATGGCCTGCTGAACGGCTCGGACAGCGACGAATAGGCGTCGCTGCCGAATTCACTTTCCAGAATCGAAGTGTATGTTTAAGTTGACACTATGAGTGTCACGGAAAAATTACACACCGAGTTACATCCCGCTCAGACATGGCCGCAGCCGCGTGCGCTGCTGACCTTGATCAAGCCTATTACCTGGTTTCCGCCGATCTGGGCCTATCTCTGCGGTGTCGTCTCCTCCGGCGTGCCTGTCGGACAGGCGCCGGTCCTCGTCATCTTGGGTGTTATCCTTGCCGGTCCGGTGGTCTGCGGCATGAGCCAGGCCGCGAACGACTGGTGTGACCGGCATGTCGACGCGATCAATGAACCGCACCGCCCGATCCCGTCGGGGGCCGTTCCGGGCCGCTGGGGCCTCTGGGTCGCGCTGGCCATGACCGGCCTTGCGCTCGCGCTGGGTTGGCAACTCGGCCCTTGGGGCTTTGGTGCGACCGTCTTCGGCGTGATCGCCGCCTGGGCCTATTCGGCGGAACCCGTCCGGCTCAAACGCTCCGGCGTTTGGGGGCCTGGGCTCGTCGGTCTGTGCTATGAGGGCCTGCCTTGGTTTACGGGCGCCGCTGTCTTGTCAGCAGGCGCTCCGGCCTGGCCCGTCGTCATCCTTGCGCTGCTCTATGCACTCGGGGCGCACGGGATCATGACGCTCAACGATTTCAAGGCGTTGAAAGGTGACTTGCAGACCGGCGTGCGCTCGCTCCCGGTTGCGCTCGGGCCAGAGAAGGCCGCGCGGGTCGCCTGCATCGTCATGGCGGTGCCGCAGGTGCTGGTGGTTGCTCTGCTCGCTTACTGGGACCGTCCGTGGCACGCACTCGCCATCGCCGCGCTGCTCGGCGCACAAGGCTGGGCCATGCGCCGGCTGCTCACGGATCCGAAGGGCCGTGCGCCCTGGTACAACGCGACCGGCGTGATGTTCTACGTCAGTGGAATGATGATCGCGGCTTTCGCCCTACGCGGTATGGGAGGCTAGGATATGCAAGGCTGGGTGACGATCTTCAGACTGGGGCTTGTTCAGATGGCGCTGGGTGCCATCGTCGTCCTGACGACCTCCACCCTCAACCGGCTCATGGTGATCGAGATGGCGCTGCCTGCCGTCCTTCCGGGGCTTCTGGTGGCGCTGCATTACGGCATCCAGATCACGCGGCCCAACTGGGGCTTCCTGTCCGACGCGGGCGGGCGGCGCACGACCTGGATCATCGGGGGCATGGCGGCCCTGGCGCTGGGCGCTTTCGGTGCGGCCTTCGGGGTGGTGCTCTTCGAGACCTCGTTCGCAGCAGGGCTCGCCCTGTCTATCGCGAGCTACGCACTCATCGGTCTTGGCGTCGGGGCCTCTGGAACGTCGCTCCTCGCGCTTCTGGCTTCGGTCACGGAACCCCGTCTGCGCGCGGCCGCCGCCACGATCACATGGCTCATGATGATCGCCGGTATCGCCGTCACGGCCGGCACAGCCGGGGCATTCCTGGACCCTTACACCCACGCCCGCCTTCTTGAAGTGGTCGCCTGCGTAACCGGTGGTGCCGTTCTGCTTACGATCCTCGCGGTCTGGCGTGTCGAACGTCGGGCGCGGGTCGAGACGGAACCGCAGGAGAATGCCCGTTTCATCGATGGTCTGCGCGAGGTCTGGTCCGAACCGCGCGCGCGCAACTTCACGATTTTCGTATTCCTGTCCATGACGGCCTATTTCATGCAGGAGCTTATCCTCGAACCCTATGCCGGGCTCGTCTTCGGCTTCACGCCGGGCCAGTCGACCTCGCTCTCCGGAGCCCAGAACGGCGGCGTTTTCCTAGGTATGCTGACCGTTGGCGTCGCGGCCACCGGCTTCAAGCTCGGCAGTCTCCGGAGCTGGGTTATCGCAGGCTGCCTCGGCTCAGCTGGAACGCTCGCCGTGATCTCCGCTCTTGGTGGTTCCGCGTTCGCGCAGCTTTTTGTGCCGGCGGTCGTCCTTCTCGGGTTCTTCAACGGTATGTTCGCCGTCGCTGCAATCGCCTCGATGATGGCGCTGGCCGGTGAGGGAAGGGGCGGTCGCGTCGGTACCCGCATGGGTCTCTGGGGTGCCGCTCAAGCCCTCGCGGCCGGCTTCGGCGGCCTGATGGGCGCCGGTGCCGTGGACATCGCACGCACAATGATGTCGGACGCACCGGCCTTTGGCGCCGTGTTCCTTTTCGAAGCCACGCTTTTCGTCCTCACCGCGGTCATGGCGTTCCGCGTGATGGCGCCAAGGCCGATTGCCACCGCAACCCTCGTTCCGGGAGAATGACCATGTATGATGTCGCCGTTGTGGGAGGGGGGCCGGCAGGGGCCACCGCTGCCGAAGACCTCGCGCGGTCGGGCCTGACTGTCGCACTTCTGGACCGGGCCGGGCGGATCAAGCCCTGCGGTGGCGCGATCCCGCCGCGCCTGATCGCCGATTTTGACATTCCCGAACACTTGATCGTCGCCCGCATCCGCACGGCGCGAATGGTCTCGCCCACCGGGCGCAGGGTCGACATTCCCATCGACGACGGCTTCGTCGGCATGGTCGACCGCGAGGATTTCGACGAATTCCTGCGCGCCCGCGCCGTGGATGCCGGGGCTGACTTCTTCACCGGCACCTATGAGCGTATCATCCGCGATCCCGAACTGCGTGTCGAATACCGCGACAAGGACAGCGGGCGCACCAATTCCATCGCGGCGCGGCTGGTGATCGGCGCGGACGGAGCCCGCTCGCAGGTGGCGCGGCAGGAAGTGCCCGGTGGCGCGGAAATCCCCTACGTCATTGCTTATCACGAGATCATCGAAGCGCCCGCAACGGCGGGCGCCTATGCCGCGGACCGCTGCGACGTGGTTTACGACGGCCGCATTTCCCCCGATTTCTACGGCTGGGTCTTTCCGCATGGCGACAAGGCCAGTGTCGGCATGGGGTCGATGGTGCGCGGCTTCGACCTGAAGAAGGCGACCGCGGACCTTCGGGCCACGAGCGGCCTGTCCGCGTGCCGGACCATCCGCCGCGAAGGCGCGCCGATCCCGCTCAAGCCGCTGGATCGCTGGGACAACGGGCAAGACGTGGTGCTGGCCGGGGACGCCGCCGGTGTCGTCGCGCCGAGCTCGGGCGAGGGGATCTACTACGCCATGGTCGGGGGCCGCGTGGCAGCGACGGCGGCGGCCGCCTGCCTTTCGACAGGCCGGGTGCGCGACCTGACGCTTGCGCGGCGTCTATTCATGAAGGAACACAAGACGGTCTTTCGCGTGCTCGCTTCGATGCAGAACGCCTATTACCGGTCCGACGAACGCCGCGAGCGCTTCGTCTCACTGTGCCATGACGTTGATGTGCAGCGCCTGACGTTCGAGGCCTACATGAACAAGGAACTGGTCCGCGCGCGCCCGATGGCGCACATCAAGATCGGACTCAAGAACCTGGCTCACCTTACGCGTTTGGTGCCTGCGGCCTATTCCTGATCTGCCCTATCAGCCCCGCAGTCCCGCCGCGCAAAAGCGGATGAGATGATCGATCTGGTCCTCCTGTGCGGCGTCTTCGCCACTCAACACCCCGATTCGCTCGCGTGACGTGAGCAGCGCCAGCATGGCGGAGACGGAAAAAACGAAGCTCTCGGCAATCTGCGGCCGTGATGCACGCGGCAGCAGCGCGAGAAGCTCGGCGAAAAATACTTCGGCCGTCGGGTCGAAGAACTTAGCCGAAAGCGCCCGCCACCGGTCGTCTACCGAGACGAATGCAACCAACCGGGCATAGTGCCGCCATCCCCCGTCTTGGTCCGTCAATTCGAAGAAGGGCCGGATGAAGGCTGCCAGAACCGCCTCGAGTGTCATGGGGCCTTCCGCGCGCACCCGCTGAATGGCCGAGAGCCGTGCGCGAGAGAGGGTCTCGGCCCGCCGCGCGATGGTCTGGTGAAACAGGGCCTCCTTGCCCCCGCCGTGGTGGTGGATCGTGCCGACGGGCACGCCGGCCTCGGCCGCGATATCGCGAATCGTCGCACCTTCGAATCCGCGCAATGCAAAGACCGCCTCGGCAGCGTCGAGCACCCTCTCGCGGGTCGCCAGAGACCGCTTGGAGGGCGCTCTTTGTCGTTTGGATTCCTGTGGTTGGACCGCGGTCATAGTCCAAGCTTGTCTTATTTTGAACATTTGTTCAATCTAACAGGCAGAACGGGAGGACAATATGACAGAAGCGCGCGCGCGCCTCGCCCTGATCGGGGCCGGGCCGATGGGGCTGGCAACTGCAAAGCTGCTCGCCCAGCACGGGATCGATTTTCAGGGATTCGAGATCAACGACGGGGTCGGCGGCTTGTGGGACATCGATGGCCCCCGCTCGACCATGTATGAAACCGCGCACCTCATCTCGTCCAAGACGATGACCGAGTTCACCGATTTCCCGATGCGCGAGGAAGTCGCGGAATACCCGTCCCATCGCGAGATGAAGCGCTACTTTGATGAATTCGCGGACAAGTTCGACCTGAACCGCCATTTCCGGTTCGGGGCCGAGGTCCTTTCGTGCACACCGCTTGGCGGGTCGGGAGACGGCTGGCGGGTGACGTGGCGCGACGCGCACGGAGAGCATTCCGAAGAGTTCACGGGGCTTCTGATCGCGAACGGGACACTCTCGACCCCGAACATGCCCACGTTTGAAGGACAGTTCAGCGGAGAGATGATCCACTCCTCCGACTACCGCTACGCGACCCAGTTCGACGGCAAGCGTGTTCTGGTGATCGGCGCGGGCAATTCCGGCTGCGACATCGCGGTGGATGCGATCCACCACGGCGCGTCCTGCGACCTGTCGATGCGGCGCGGCTACTATTTCGTTCCCAAATACGTCTTCGGCAAACCCGCCGATACGCTGGGCGGCGCGATCAAGCTGCCTATGGCGCTCAAGCGGATTGTGGACGGGACGATCCTCAAATGGTTCGTCGGCAATCCTCAGAAATACGGGTTCCCGAAGCCCGACTACCGGCTGTACGAAAGCCATCCCATCGTCAATTCGCTGGTGCTTTACCACGCGGGCCACGGCGACCTGACGATCCGCCCCGACGTGGACAGGTTCGATGGCAGGCGCGTGCATTTCAAGGACGGCAGCCATGCGGACTACGACATGATCCTCGCGGCCACCGGCTACAAGCTGGACTACCCGTTTATCGACGATGCGCTGCTCAACTGGCAGGGCGACGCGCCGCATCTCTATCTCAACTGTATGCACCCGGAGCGCGACGACCTCTTCGTTCTCGGCATGGTCGAGGCCTCGGGGCTGGGCTGGCAGGGGCGGCATGAACAGGCCGAGATGGTCGTGCGCTACATCGAAGGGCTCAGGGCCGGGGCGCCCGAGGCGCAGGAACTGCAAAAAACCAAGGCCGAGGGCTTCACGCGGGCGACCGGGGGGATGGATTACATCGACCTGCCGCGCATGGCCTACTACGTCGATAAGGCGACATACCGAAGCGCCGTGACCCGTTGGATCGGCAAGCTGAAAGGGTCACGGGCATGATTGACGACGCGGTATTCAACTTTTCGGCAAGTTCACTCACGCTGCTGAACGGCATCCTCGCGGTGGTGATGTTTTCCATCGCCATCGACCTTACGCCCCGCGATTTCCGGGTCCTTGCGCGCGCGCCGAAACCCTTGGTGGTCGGGCTGGTGTCGCAATTCCTGGTGCTGCCTGCACTGACCTTTCTGCTTGTTCTGGCGGCCCAGCCGCAAGCCTCGGTCGCGCTCGGGCTTATCCTTGTCGCGGCGTGTCCGGGCGGCAATATCTCCAATTTCATCACGCACCGGGCGGGGGGCAATGCCGCGCTGTCCGTGTCCCTGACGGCCTTCGCGACGGTCGGGGCCATCATCCTTACCCCGCTCAACATCGCGTTCTGGGGGAGCCTGTACGGCCCCTCCGCCGAGATACTGCGCGCAACCGAAATCGACCCGGTGCGCATCGCGATCACGGTGGGGCTCATGCTGGTCCTGCCGCTCGTGCTGGGTGTCACGCTCAACACCAAGCGGCCCGAGATCACGCGCCGTTTGCGCAAGCCGCTGCAATGGCTGTCGATGGCGATCTTCGTGGCTTTCGTCGCGGTTGCGCTCGCGTCCAACTGGACGCAGTTCCTCGCTTACGCCGGCGGGATCATCGGCCTCGTCATTCTGCACAACGCGTTCGCGCTGGGCGGTGGGTTCGCCGCGGCCACGCTCGCCCGGCTTTCCCCGTTCGACCGCCGGTCGATCACCATCGAGACTGGCATCCAGAATTCGGGCCTCGGCCTCGTCCTGATCTTCGCCTTTTTCGGTGGACTCGGCGGCATGGCCGTGGTCGCGGCCTTCTGGGGCATCTGGCACGCGATCTCAGGCCTCGCACTGGCGAGCGTCCTGGGGCGGACCGAGGCTGCGCGATGAGCCGTATTCTCGTGACCGGCGGGGCAGGCATGGTCGGTCGCGCGCTGGCCGAGGCTTTGCCGCGCGACGACGTGGTCGCCACCGATCTCGCGCGCGGTGCCTTGCCGGAAGACGTGCGGTTTCGCCGTATGGATGTGACGGGTGCGGACCCCGATACCGTAATCGGCGAAGAGAGTCCCGACGTCGTCGTCCACCTTGCCTCCATCGTCACGCCGCCGCCGGGCATGACGCGCGCGCAGGCTTATGCGGTCGACGTGACCGGAACCCGCAACGTGCTGGAGGCCTGCATCCGGCACGGTGTACGGCGCCTTGTGGTGACGAGTTCCGGCGCAGCCTATGGCTACCACCCCGACAATCCCGTGCCGCTGACCGAGGACGCGCCGTGTCGTGGCAATCCCGAATTCGCCTATGCCGACCACAAGCGGCAGATGGAGGAGATTCTGGCGGAGGCCCGGGTGCGGCATCCTGCGCTTGAACAGGTCGTCCTGCGCGTCGGCACTGTGCTGGGCGCAGGGGTCGAGAACCAGATCACGGCGCTCTTTCACCGGCCCCGGCTGCTCGCGATCCGGGGGGCCGACAGCCCGTTCGTCTTCATCTGGACCCGTGACCTCGCCCGGATCGTGGAACAAGCCGCGACCGTCGGTCCGGCGGGTATCTATAACGTGGCAGGCGACGGCTGGCTGTCTGTTGAGGACCTGGCCGAAAAACTGGGCAAACCTGTCTTGCGGCTGCCAGCGTGGGTCCTCAAAACCGCGCTCGCGGTGGGCCATCCGCTGGGTCTGATCCAGTATGGACCGGAACAGGTGCGGTTCCTGCAATTTCGACCTGTGCTGGACAACGACCGGCTCAAGCGCGACTTCGGCTACACGCCTGAACTCACCTCGGCGGAGGTTTTTGATCTATGGCAGCGGGAGGCGGGACTGTGAAGACGGCAGTGATCTCGGGCGGAAATGGCGGGCTGGGCCGCGCGCTCGCAGACCGGCTGGAGGCCGGTGGCTGGCATTGTGTGTTGTTGGACATCGACATCACGGGACTGGAGGCCCGCGAAAGCCGCACACCGGTCCGTGTGGACCTGACCGATGCCGCCGCGCTGAACCGGGCGGCCGCGCAAGTCGTTGCGGACCGCCCAAGCATCGACATGGTGATCTACAACGCGGGCGTGTCCCAGATCGTGCCATTCGGCGAGGCGGATGGTGCGAGCCATCGGCGCGTATTCGACATCAACTATTTCGCGGCCGTCGACATGGCGCGGGCCTTTCTCCAGCCGATCCGCGAGAGCGGCGGCACGCACCTCGCCATCACCTCGGTCGCCGGGTTTGCGCCGCTTCATCACCGCACGGCTTATGCCGCCTCCAAGCACGCGATGCAGGGATTCTTTGCTTCGCTGCGTTCAGAGGAGGCTCCGTTCGGTGTGCGCTGCCTGATCGCGGCACCGAGTTTCGTGGCGACGAATATCGGACGGGCCGAGCGCCGCGACGACGGAATCCTGCGCCCGGGTGCCGCTGAGGACGGGATCGACTACATGCAGCCCGACGCCGCCGCCGACATCATCCTGCGCGGTGTCGCGAAGGGGCGGGCGTTCATCCCGGTCGGGCGGGTGGCCACGCTGGCGTCGCTGTTGATGCGCCTGTCTCCCTGTCTCTATGAGCGCCAGATGCGCCGCCGCATCCGCGCTGAGACGACCGGCTCCTGAAACGGACAACATCGCGACCGGCGCCTTGCCTGGCAGTAAAATGATAGACGTATTGCAAAAATGATTTGACCCGTGGTCCCCGCGTCGCCAATGTGCCCGCGGAGGAGCCGAATGGACGGAAAGCTGCCCACACTGACGGACGTCGCGCGCCGCGCCGGTGTCAGCTATGCTACTGCGGATCGCGTGGTGAACGGTCGGGGCCGGGTGGCCGAGAAATCCTCGCGCCGGGTTCTCGAAGCAATCGAGGCGTTGGGGTATGTGCGGAACGTCGCAGCGGCGAACCTTGCCCAACAAAGGATCTACCGCTTCGCCGTCATCCTGCCCGACGGTCAGAACGCGTTTTTCGCACGGATGCGTGCGATTCTGGCCGAGACACGCGACCGCCTTTTGCCAGAACGGTTCGATCTGCGTGTCGACACGGTCCCTGCCTTCGATTCCGCGACGCTGGCGTCCCACCTGGACGGTCTGGCCGACGCGGACATCGACGGTGTGGCTGTCGTCGGGACCGAGGGGCCGGAGGTCGCAGCGGCGGCGGAGCGACTCGCCGGGGCAGGGGTCCATCTGCTGACGCTGGTCTCCGATATGACGGCGGCGGACCGCGCAGCTTATGTGGGGATCGACAACGTTGTTGCCGGGCGCACGGCCGGGCGGATGATCCTCATGGCCCATGCCGGTCGTCCCGGGCGGGTGTTGCCGGTCCTTGGCGCACTTTCGGCCCGCGACCACGCCGACCGGCTTTCGGGCCTGCGCGCGGTGCTGGCCGACGGCCCGCAGCTCTCGCTGGCCCCCGAGATCGAGGGGCGCGACAGCTCCGAGATCGTCGAGCGCAAGATGCGCGACGCGCTCACGGCTGATCCAACCATCACCGCAATCTACAACGCGGGCGCCGGAAATGCGGGCCTCGTGCGCGCATTGGCCGCTCGTCCCGCTGACCGGCCGCGTCCTTTCGTCGTGCTGCATGAACTCGTCGCCCATACGCGCGCAGCGCTTGAAACCGGGCAGATCGACATGGTGCTCGACCAACGTCCGGAGGAGGCGGTGCGCCGCGTGGTCGCCACCCTTCGTGCCCTCGCGGACCGTCGCCCGGCCGAAAAGCTGGAGCCGATCCTCCCCACCATTTTCGTCAAGGATAACCTGCCACCCCAGCCGGGGCCGGCCGATACAGGAGACTGACCCACATGAGCTTTTTCAACGGACAGAGCCCGCTTGCCTACGACCCCGAGGCCCAAGGCCTCGCCTTTCGCCATTATGACCCGGAAGAGGTCGTCATGGGCAAACGCATGGAAGACCACCTGCGTTTCGCGGTCGCCTACTGGCACAGCTTCGCGTGGGAGGGGGGCGATCCCTTCGGCGGGCGCACCTTCGACCGGCCCTGGTTCGATGGCGGGATGGAGGCCGCCCGGATGAAAGCCGATGCTGCCTTCGAAATGTTCGAGATTCTGGGCGTTCCGTTTTTCTGCTGGCACGACGCCGACATCCGGCCCGAAGGCGACACCTTCGCCGAGAGCAAGGCCAACTTCGACGCGATCATCGACCTGTTCGAAGAGAAGATGGAGGCGTCCAAGGTCCGACTCCTCTGGGGCACGGCCAACATGTTCTCGAGCCGCCGCTTCATGTCCGGCGCGGCGACCAACCCGGACCCGGACGTGTTCGCGTGGTCGGCGGCGACCGTGAAGACATGCCTCGACGCGACCCACCGGCTGGGTGGTCAGAACTATGTCCTCTGGGGCGGGCGCGAAGGCTATGAGACGCTGCTCAACACCGACATGGGCGCAGAACTGGAGCATATGGGCCGCTTCCTGTCGATGGTCGTGGACTACAAGCACAAGATCGGATTCGAGGGGACGATCCTCATCGAGCCGAAACCGCAGGAGCCGACCAAGCACCAGTACGATTACGACGTCGCTACGGTCTATGGCTTCCTTCAGCGTTTCGGGCTGGAGAACGAGGTGAAGGTGAATATCGAGCAGGGCCACGCGATCCTTGCTGGCCATAGCTTTGAGCATGAACTGGCTCTGGCGCGGGAGCTTGGTGTTCTGGGGTCCATCGACATGAACCGTAACGACTATCAGTCCGGCTGGGACACTGACCAGTTCCCCAACAATGTCCCGGAGGTCGCGCTGGCCTATTACGAGATCCTGAAGGCGGGCGGGTTCGCCACCGGCGGCACCAACTTCGACGCGAAGCTGCGGCGCCAGTCGCTCGACCCCGAGGACCTGATCGCCGCCCATGCCGGCGCGATGGATGTCTGTGCGCGCGGGCTTAAAGCGGCGGCAAGGATGATTGAGGATGGGGCGCTCGAAGAGGCGCGCAAGGCCCGTTATGCTGGCTGGGAGACACCCGAGGCGAAAGCCATGCTCACCTCCGATCTCGACACGATCGCCGAGCGCGTGCTCGCTGAGGGGATCGACCCGCAGCCCCGCTCCGGTCGGCAGGAAATCCTTGAGAACATCGTGAACCGCTACGTTTGACCGAACGGGCGATGCCCTGTGGCCTCCGCCGCAGGGCTCGTCCATGATGGGCGCGAGACGTGAAGACGGAGAGCGCCATGCGGATCGACCTCAACGCCGACCTTGGCGAAAGTTACGGCCCCTGGGTGATGGGGCAGGACGCCGATATGTTCCGGTTGGTGACGAGCGCCAACGTCGCCTGTGGAGGGCACGCGGGCGACCCTGACGTGATGTTCGACACCCTGCGCGCCGCCGCCGAACACGGCGTGAGCATCGGCGCGCATCCGGGCTATCCCGACCGCGAAGGCTTCGGGCGACGCGTGATTCCCATGTCGGCGGACGCCATCACGCGAATGGTCGCCGCCCAGATCGGAAGCCTCATGGGCGTCGCCGCTCTGGCGGGGGCCGACGTGGGCTATGTCAAGCCGCACGGGGCTTTGTCGAACCTCTCCTGTGAGGAGCCCGAAATCGCCGCCGCCGTGGTGCGCGCGATCAAGGGAATGGAAGCTGACCTCGGGGTTCTGGCGATTTCCGGTACCGCCCTGGAGGATGCCGCGCGGGAGGCCGGGCTCGAGGTCTTCAGCGAGGTTTTCGCGGACCGCGCCTACCGCGCCGATGGTCGCCTCGTGCCCCGATCGGAAGAGGGCGCGGTGATCCACGACGCGCGGGAGGCGACCCGGCGCCTTGTCGACTTCCTCAAGACCGGCAAGATGCCGGTGAAGGACGGGGGAGATATCTCGCTGAACGTCGATTCCATCTGCGTCCATGGCGACAACCCTTCGGCGGTGGAAACCGCGCGCACGATCCGCGCAGCGCTTGCGACGGAAGGCTTCACCATCGCTCCCTTCATCGCGCGGGATCAGCAATCGTGAGCGACTGGCCCCGGTTCCGCGCCGTGGCCGATCACGGGCTGCTCGTGAGTTTCGGCGACGAAATCTCGGATACGGTCAGCGCGCAGGTCTTCGCGCTCGACCGCGTTCTGCGAGAAACGCCGCCCGAGGGGATGACCGAGTGCATCCCGGCGATGGTCAACCTGCTCATCGACTTCGACCCGGAAGTGACGGACCACGCGGGCGTGCAGCAGGAGGTCGAAGGACGCCTTGGGCACATCGAGGACGCCCCGGTTGCCGGACAGGACCGGGTCGTTGAGGTCTGCTATGACGCTGACTTCGCCTCCGACCTCGCACGGGTTGCCGAGGCCACCGGACTGACGCCGGACCAGGTCATCGAGGCTCATCTCGCGGGTGACTACCGCGTCAGGATGTACGGCTTCGCGCCCGGCTATGCCTATATGTCGGGGGTGCCCGAGGCGATCCGGGTGCCACGCAAATCCGCAGCCGTGCGCGACGTGCCTGCCGGGAGCGTTATCATTGCGGGCGGCCAATGCCTCGTCACGACACTGACCATGCCGACGGGCTGGTCGGTGATCGGACGCTCGCCCACGCGCATCCTGACCGACGACACCGACCACCCCTTTCTCTTCGACGTGGGCGACAGGGTCCGGTTCGAGCGTGTGGAGCGTAGGGCGCTGAACGGACGGACCGATGGCTGAAGCGCGGCTCAGGGTCGAGGCGGCCGGACCTCATGTGAGCCTCCAGGACGCGGGACGGTTCGGCTGGATGCGCTATGGCGTGCCTGCCTCCGGCCCGATGGACCGTTTCGCACATGCCGCCGCGAACCTTGCGCTCGGCCAGCCTTCTGGCGCGACGGCGATCGAGGTGTCGATGGGCGGTCTCTCCCTGTCCTGTCGTGAGGGCGCGGTAAGTATCGCGGTCTGCGGCGGCGGTTTCACACTCGACCACGACGGTACGCGGCGCGACGGATGGGCGGTCCTGCGGCTGGAGCCCGGACAAACCCTCGCCATCCGCGCGGGAACCTGGGGGAGCTGGTGCTATGTTGCCGTGGCGGGCGATTTGGTCTGCGAGCGCTGGCTCGGACGGGCCGCGACCCATGCGGTGTCGGGCTTCGGTGGGGGCAGGCTCGTGGCAGGGCAGGACGTGATCGTGCGGGACGCGTGGGTTACGCAAGACCGCGAGGGCGCCATCCCCGCGCCGGGTCCGCCCACCGCCCCCCTGCGCCTTTCGGCGGTCGCCGGCCCGCAGGAAGCCCTTTTCGCGCCCGGCGCGCTCGACCGGCTGACCGGCGAGACGTTCCGCGTGACCTCCGCCTTCGACCGGATGGGCGTGCGGCTCGACGGCCCCGAGCTGCCCTTGCGCGATGCGCTGTCGATCCCGTCGGAGCCGCTCCTGCGCGGGGCCGTGCAGGTCGCGGGCGACGGGGTGGCGAGCGTGTTGCTCGCGGACCATCAGACCACCGGCGGTTATCCCAAGATCGCCACTCTATTGTCGACCGAGACGGACCGTCTGGCGCAGGCCCGTCCCGGTGACACGCTGCGCATTGCACTGGTCGATCCGGAGAAAGCCGTCGCACTGGCGCGCGTGGCACTGGCGGAGCGTCGGAGGTCGCTTGACGAGATCGGCAAACCGCGCGGCTCGCTCGCGCAACGGCTCGTGGAAACGAACCTCATCAGCGGCGTAACGGATGGGCGGGAGGCGGCGCCGGAGGGATAGCGCAGAACCATGCATTATACGATCTCTACGTTATTGGCACTTTTTGTGGCTCTGATAGGCTTGCGAGTTATACTTTCCCGACATTTTCCAGAGATGCGCTCCAATTCCCCTGACGGCAGGACAATCGAACGACACGCCCCTGTAATCCGCCTCTCGCTTCATGTATTTCTGGCGACGTCGCAGGGCGCGGCGAAAAGGGACTGACGCATGAAGATCGAGAACCGCACTTTCGACGAATTGAAGCCGGGAGACACGGAAACCCTGCGCAGGCTCTGCACGCAGGATGATTTGCTCGTGTTCGCCAATGTCTCGGGCAACCACAACCCGATGCACATCTTCGACGCGGACGGGGATGGCGACGGGGTGAACGAAGCGGTCGCACCAGGGCTGTTCGTCGGGTCTCTCGTTACGGCGATCCTGGGAAACATCCTGCCCGGTGCGGGGACGCTTTACCGTGCGCAGAGCTTCACCTTTCACAACCGCGCCCACGCGGGCGACGAACTCGAAAGCCGTGTGACCGTAACCGGCAAGAACGACCGGGACTACACCGTGACGCTTGCGACCGAGGTGCGGCGGGTGTCGGACGATGCGCTGATCCTGTCTGGCGTGGCCGAAGTGGAAGCGCCACGACGCAAACTCAGCTATTCGAGCCATGACCTCCCGGGCCTGATCGTGCAGCGGCACCGTCATTTCGAAAAGCTCCTGAAACAGGCCGAGCCGCTGCCCGCACTGGTGACGGCGGTCGTCTGCCCGGAAGAGGAAAACTCGCTCGGTGGCGCTCTCAAGGCGCGCGAGCACACGCTGATCGAGCCGATCCTCGTGGGCGACCCGCAGAAGATCGCGGCCGCTGCCGCTGCGATTGGCGCGGACCTGACAGGTATCGAGATCGTGCCGGAATCCAACCACGACGCGGCGGCGGCGCGGGCCGTGATGCTGGTGCATGAGGGGCGGGCCGAGGCCGTGATGAAAGGCCATCTGCATACCGACCAACTTCTGCGCGCCGCGGTGGACCGGACCCACGGGCTTCGCACGGGGCGACGATTCACCCATGTCTTCGTGATGGACGTGCCGGGGATCGCGCATCCGATCCTCGTGACCGATGCGGCCATCAACATCGCGCCGGATCTCAGGACCAAGATGGACATCGTGCAGAACGCCATCGACCTCGCGATCTCCATCGGGATTACCGAGCCGAAGGTGGGCGTCCTCTCGGCGGTCGAGACCGTGAACCCCGATATCGCGTCATCGGTCGATGCCGCGCTTCTTTCCAAAATGGCCGAACGCGGCCAGATCACCGGCGGTCTGGTGGAAGGGCCGCTCGCGATGGACAATGCCGTGGACCTTGCTGCCGCCCGAACCAAGGGTATCACCTCGCCGGTCGCGGGGCGGGCCGAGGTGCTGGTCGTGCCGGACATCGACGCCGGAAACATGCTTGCCAAGCAACTGAGCTACATCAGCCATGCCGAAGCGGCCGGGCTGGTCATCGGGGCGCGGGTGCCGATCATCCTGAATTCCCGCGCTGATGACGAAATGGCGCGTCTTGCGTCCTGCGCCGTCGCCGCGCTCCATCATGCGCGGGTGACGGGGGCGACGTGATGGCCCATCTTCTGGTCCTGAACGCCGGGTCGTCCTCGCTCAAATTCGGGCTGTATGACCAAGGGGCCGAGCCGGAGATGCTGTGCCGAGGGCTTGTCGACCGGATTGGTGGCGCCGCCACAGTGACCCTGCGCGCGCCGGAAGGCGAACGGCTGACCACCCGCGAGCTTTCGCCGGAGCGCGCGGTCGATCACGCCGGAGCGCTCGCCGACGTGCTCGAGACCATCGGTGAGCGATTTCCCGATGCTCGTATCAGTGCCGTCGGGCACCGGGTGGTGCATGGCGGTATGGATTACGCGGAACCCGTCGTGCTCACCTCCGAAATCCTTGCTGATCTGGAGGGGTTCATTCCGTTTGCGCCGCTTCACCAGCCCCACAACCTCGCCGGGATTCGCGCAGCGCTTGAGGCCTTTCCGCAGGCGGTGCAGGTCGCCTGTTTCGACACGGCGTTCCACCGGGGCCACCCGTTCGTGAACGACACCTTCGCCCTGCCGCGCCGGTATTACGAGTCCGGTGTGCGCCGCTACGGGTTTCACGGGCTCAGCTACGACTACGTCTCCGGGGCCCTGCGTGAGCGTGCGCCTGATGACCACGCGGGTCGTGTCGTCATCGCGCACCTGGGCAACGGGGCATCGATGTGCGGGCTTCACGGCGGAAAATCGGTCGCCTCCTCGATGGGGTTCTCGGCCCTTGACGGTCTGCCGATGGGCACGCGGTCGGGCCAGCTTGACCCCGGAGTGGTCCTCCACCTGATGACGGCCGAGGGGATGGACGCTGATGCCATCGAGCGCTTGCTCTACAAGGAATCCGGCCTGCTCGGCATGTCCGGCGAAAGCCATGACATGCGCACGCTTCTGGCCTCGGACAATCCGCACGCGGCCGAGGCGATCGACTATTTCTGTTTCCGTATCCGGCGCGAACTCGGCGGGCTGGCCGCTGCATTGAAGGGGCTCGACGCTCTCGTCTTCACCGGTGGCATCGGCGAGAACGCGGGCGCGATCCGCGCGTCCGTCTGCGCCGACCTTGGCTGGCTCGGGATCGCGCTCGACCCGGAGCGTAACGCGGACAACGCGCCAGTCATCAGCCGCGACGGTGCGCCGGTCACGGTCCATGTGATCCCGACCAACGAGGAACGGGTTATTGCGCGGGCTGCTGCGGCACTGGCCGGCGGGTGAGCACATGTCCCTGACGCCGGGAAAGTGATTGGCACGGGCTTGGCCTGCGGATGATCTGCCTTAATATGGTCGGCATAGTGATGATTCACTTTTTCAGTGAATTGGGGAGGTCGAGCACCGAAGGCCCGCATTGTTGGTCACGCCTTTTGGCCTGACCCGCCGGACCGTGATGCTCTTCCGCTTCGGGACCGGGATTTGAGAGGCAATTGGAATTGACCATAATGGGACGAATGGCCGGCGCGGGGCGGGGCTTCGCGGCGGCAGGTATGATCGCGGTACTTACTCAGGCCGCGTTGGCCGATGGGATGACCGGCGCGGATGCGGATACGCTCGCCACACAATGGGAAACATACAACCAGTCGTCGGTAGCGTCCGTGGTGGCATTTTCACCTATGCGTCAGACGCAGGAAGCACCGATGGCCGACGGGGGCACGCTTCGGCTGACATCCCTCCATCCAGACGCGAACCGCTGGTACCTGCTCGAGATTGCTCCGGCGGAGGGCCGTGCGCAGACCTTTCATTTCGAGAACGCGGATGCGCAGGCCTGGACCCTGTCGCTTGGCACGGGGGGGACACCCGGCCTCGTGATTTCCGGCAACGGCGGGGAAGAGACCTGCACGCCCTGGGCCGGAGAGACCTCCGAGCTCGCGACGGCGGCGGCGAGCGGGCTTCCTTATGCGCCGGTCTGCGCCGGCAAGATCTACTTGCGTAACCGGGTCGCCGGAAGCCGCACCAACCGTGAGGCCGTGTCGGATTTCCTGCGCAAGAACGTGGTCTTCGGCGACAAGCTTGTGAACCTCATCAAGGGCGCTTTTTTCGAGGATGCCTTCCTTGAAGATGCGGAAGCCGTGGACGGTGGCGATGCGGGTGACGCGGTGGCTGCGCTGGGCACCGCCCGGCTCGACCGCCAGCCGGTCATGCGGCCGAACATGTCGATCGAAGTCACCGGCGCGGAAGGCGGCATGGAGGCCGGGGCCTGGTATGCCGTCGACGGGGCCGAGGGGGTCTTCGCCTCGGTCATGAAACCGGGCTATGTCGCGGCGGACATTCTGAAGGAGCGCAATGGGGCCAACTGGCTCGATGGTGTCGAGCAGAATGCCGATGTCTATCTCGTGGCCTTCGACCTCGCCCAATTCGAATTGGGATATGAACTCGGCACGGATCATCCGGGCGTCGGCTGGTCGTCCCGGCCTTCGCGGTCGGGGAGCGACTGGCAACTGCCGGGGCCTGACGGGTTCAACCGGGCCGATCCGCTGGTGCGCAACGGGATGCTTTCGCCATCGCTGACGGGCCGCGCGGTCGCGGCCTTCGCAGGCGGCTTCAAACGCGATCACGGCGCTTACCGGTTCTCGGACTATGCGACATTCAACAAGGGCCATCATTACGGGTTCATCTCCAACGGCGTCACCTTTTCGCGCCTCGTGCCGAACCTTGCGACGCTTTACGTCACGGTGGATGGCGAGATCGGTATGAAAACCTGGACTGACGCGGACAATGCCCGCGTGCCGGACCTGATGTATGCCCGCCAGAACGGGGTCGCGGTCGTCACCCGCGACGCGGAAACGGGCGCGAGCGTGCCGGGCGACCGGGTGTCGAGCTGGGGCGGCGGCAACTGGTCCGGTTCTGCGGATGCGCAACTTCGTACGCTGCGCTCGGGCGCCTGCCTCAAGGAGGCGGGCGGTCGACAGTTCCTGCTCTACGCCTATTTCTCGTCGGTGACCCCCTCGGCCATGGCGCGGGTGTTTCAGGCCTATGAATGCGACTACGCGATGTTGCTGGACATGAACTCGCCTGAGCTGACCTACATGGCGGTCTATCGGCAGAATTCGAATGGTGACGGGCTCGAGCCGATGCACCTCAACCGGTACATGGCCGAAAGCGACCCGTGGGTGAACGACGGGCGTATCCCGCGTTTCGTGGGCTTCGCGGACAACCGGGACTTTTTCTACCTGCTCAGAAAGGAATAGGGCGATGCGGAAAGCGATTGCGGCAATCGGGGTCTGTCTTGCGGTTTTGGCGGGTGGTCCCGCGGCATCCGCGACGCTGGCCGAGAACAACGAGGCCATGTTCCGGTTGATGCAGGAAAAGCGCGGTGTCACGGCCGCGCAGATCTCCCGGATCCGCCAGATCTTCAACGCCTCCGGCATGGCGGGGCAGGGGAATCCGGCCGTCACCCGTCATCCGATGACCCCGGCGCAGGCCGCGGCCAAGGTGCCGGGCGATCCCTATCAGTATTACCGCAATGCGCAGTTCGAGCGGATCTGCGGGCGCAAATACATGGCGCCGCTGTACGATCCCGCGACAGAGCGGCCGCAAGACGCGACCGTCTGCATCGACATGTTCGAATATCCCAACGTCCCCATGGCCTATCCGGTTACATGGATTTCGGCGCGTGAAGCCGCGCTGACCTGCGCGGCGGAAGGCAAGCGGATTGGAGACGCGCATGAGTGGGAAGGCGCGGCGGCCGGGGCGTTGCTCGCGCCCGACTACCGGTTCGATCTGGGCTCTCACGGCGCGATGCGGTCGTGGCACAATGCGAAGTGGGGGCAGTCGAAGTCATGGACATATGGGCCGCAGTGGCGGCGCGGGATTTGCGCGCAGAACAGTTCGAAGAGTCCCGGGTGCAACGGCGGTAGCTGGTCGGGTTGTGGCACCAACACCTATCCGGTGGGAAGCTTTCCGAACTGCCGCTCGGGGCTGGGTGTCTATGACCTCGAAGGGAATGCGGCAGAACACATGAACCTGCCTCTGGCGCCCGGTCAGATGGCCAGCCGAGGCTCCACCACGCTGGGCGTGACCGAGATGAAGGGGAGCTGGTTCATCTGGGACAAGATCCGTGCACATGAAGAATGGGCACGCTGGCGTGCGCCGTTCTGGCATGGCACCCGCGTCCTCTCGACCGGATCGCACCGCAATTACCACCTCGGGTTTCGCTGCTTCCGCGACGTGAAGTAACGCGCACTGCCAAAAGGTGCGGCTGCGCCGCGCAAGTCAAGCTTGCCGGCGCCCTGACGCCGGCAAGCGGACTGGCACCCGGCCGATAACAGCGGCGCAAGGTGCTCCCCTCTGGGGTTTTGGGCACAGGGCTTTTCGGTTGGTGTGTTACGGCCGGAACGAGAAAGGCCGCGCTGGGAGCGCGGCCTTTTGTCTTTGCGCGTGACAAGAGATCAGCGCGAGGCGATCCGGATCACCGGGCCCGGCAGCGGCCCATCGCTGTTGAGCAGGTAGGCGTAGCGGTTCGACGCCAGAAGCTCATCAAGATCCACGGCGCGCCCGTTGAGGTAGGCCGTGCGGCTCACCAGGCGAATGCCGTGGCTGTAGTCCGCATAGCTTGCACCATGCACTGTCGAGACCGGCTGGATTGGGTTGCCCTGCGAGCGGTGCCAGCCATAAATCGCGACGCGACCGGGGTTGGAGGCCATACGGCTCGCGATCACCACGTCCTTCTTGTGGCCGGAGATGAGCCCGGCGCGTCCCTTGCGCTGACCTTCGATGGTCGCGTTGTGGCGCAGGAAATAGTTGGTCGAAGACATCTGGGGACCGGCCTGCATGGGCGCGGGGCTGAGCTTGACCCGCGCCTGGGCGTAGATCGCATCGACCATGCGCGAGGTCGGAAGCGTCATGCCGAAGCGCTTTGCGATGGTCGCGGCCGCCGGCAGGCCCAGCGGGACCCGCACGAAATCGCTGTCGGAGCCAAGGGCGAGGTAGTCCGGCGTGACGCAGATCACGATCTCCGTCGAAGCGCCGCGTGCATCGCGTCCACGGAAGACCACCGGTTGCAGTTCCTTGAGGAAGCCGGGCATGTTGCCGCGCGCCAACTCATTGATGATGGCATTGTCGCGGTTTCCGCCGCTCCCGTTCCCGACGGCAGCAAGGAAGGCCGAGCCGGTCGGCGCGCCAGCACGGCGATTGGGCATGTTGCGCGCGTGGTTGCGGCCGCAGCCGTTGCCCGAGACACGGGGTGCAGCCGCGCGCGTGTCGGTGTCGGCCTGTGCAGCAGCCTCGACCACTGTGTCGCGCGACGGGGCGGTCGGCGCGAGCGCCGACATACGCAGCGTCCGGGGCAGAGCGCGCGGACGTGGCGACGTCAGCACGGCCAGTTCGGTCGCGTTGTTCATGGACGAGGTGGTGATCGTGCCATCCGTCTCCGCTTCGGCGAGGTCGGACGGAGCTTCCGCCTCGACGCTGGGGCGCCAGATCGGTCGCGGCGATTCCGCAATGGCACGCTCTGTGTCCGGTTGGCCCGTGGCAGGGTCGGCCCCGGGCGCTTCGTCGGCGCCGCTGGCCTGATCGATGGTCGACGTGGCCGGGGCCTGGCTCTCGCTGTCGGCCGTTTCGGCACGTTGTCCTGCTGCCAGCGAAGCCGCGGCACGGGTTTCAGCGTCGGTCTCGCTCAACCGGGCCATTGCTTGCGGCGAGGTCGTGTCGCCTTCCTCCACCGCCGGCAGGGGGGCGGGTTCGGTCACGGGACCCGGCATCGCGGCAAGCTCCACCTCCGGCGTCGCGGGCGCAATGCCCTCGTCGAGGCGCAGCCCGCTCAACACTTTGTCGGTCTGGGCAGCAAGGTCGAGGTCAGGCGCAGCGGCGCGCGTCTCTTCTCCCGGTGTCTCGGTCATGACGAAGGCCGTGACATAAGAGGGATAGAGGGTGTGCGCAGCAAACAGGCTACCCCAGGCGGAGACGACCAGGCCAGCCAGCACGCCAACGACCGCAAGGGCGATTGTGGGCGTCGGGCGCAAGCGTACAGGCGCGGTGTCTTTAACATCGTGTTTCAGTCGGATCATGGTCCGCGCTCGTATCGCCCCAAAGTTAAGATGACAATAAACGGACGACGCCGTGTGGGCGAGGTTTTTGGCCCATTGGCGAAAACCCGCCGCGAATCCGCTCACACCCGGCGGGAAACAGGTGCGAACCGCGACTGGCTGTCGCAGTTCAGGCCGGTTTTCGCCGGTCTCGCTGCGATCAGGCGATCAGCGCGACCACGAAAAGCGCGGCCATCGCCAGCCCGACGATTCGCGACATCCGGTCCGTCAGCGCGAAAACCACCGGGTCTTCGTTCACCAAACCGCGGTGTGCGAGCAACACGATCCGGCTGACCCAGAACAACAGGATCAACCCGATCCCCCAGAGTGCCATCGGCTCGGCATATTGGGCGCGCACCTCGGGCGTATCGAGATAGAGTGCAAGGACCAGCACCGCGATGAAACCCGACGTCGTCGCAATCATTGCGATGATCGGACGATCCTCGACGGTGTAGGCGCGCCCGGCGGCGCCCTTCGGGCCGGACTTCGCATCCAGCTCGACGAGTTCGGCGAGGCGCTTGACGGCGGCGAGCGACAGGAACAGGAAGATAGAGAAGGACAGTAGCCAGACCGACGGGTTGATCCCGGTCGCCGCAGCACCGGCCACGATGCGCATGGTATAGAGCATCGCCAGCACGACGATATCCAGTGCCAGCATCCCTTTGAGCCGCATCGAATAGGCCGTCGTCAGGACAAAGTATCCGGCGAGCACGAACACCAGCGGTGGGTTGGTCGAAAACGCCACCGCGAATCCCGCGATGAGGAGCGCCGCGAAGACCGGCGCGCCGTAGCGCAGGGGCAGGCGGCCGGACGCGAAGGGCCGGTCGCGCTTGGTCCGGTGACGCCGGTCCGCGTCCAGATCGGCCAGATCGTTGAGCACATAGACGGCCGAGGCGGTCAGGCCGAACGCGATAAAGGCGAGAAAGGCGTTGATCAGCGGCTCGTATCCGAACGCATGGGCCGCGACGAGGGGCAGGAATACGAGGACGTTCTTGACCCATTGATGCGGGCGCAGCTGGCGCACAAGTTCGCCGACGACCGGTCCCCGTGTCGGCGTGATCCCTTCGGCTTTCGGCGTTCTCCCGGGCACGACGCGCGAAACGACGGAAAGATGCTCGGCGACCGCTGCGGCCATCCGGGGGCGCCCGCTGTCAGCCAGAACGACTTCGCGCCCGGCCTCCTGCGCGGCGATGCACGCGGTCAGGGTCGCGGGATCATAGGGGAGCCGCCGGGCGTCCGGCAGAGGGCCTCGGGCGTTCTGGAACAGGTGGCGCCAGTCGTGGGCGGCCGCGGCCCAGAACATCTCGGCACCCAGATTGCCCCGCAGAAGGTCGCGGTCGAGGTCGATCACGAGGGCCTCGGCCCCGGGGCGGAAAGTCGTGTTCATATGTCACGGTTCAGGATTGGCGCGTCCGGCTCAACCTGCCGTGCGCTGCCGGTGCTGACAATGCAGGGGATGGATTGCCGCGTTCGTGCAGGCGGAGTTGTAGACTTGCGGCCACGGTCGGGCTAGCAATTGAGGGTGTTTTGCATGAGGGATTTGCCGTGAAATTTCGAGGGTTCGCCGCCGCCGCTGCCGTTGTCTGGTCGCTTCCGGGATTTGCGCAGGATGCGGGGGGGGAGATGCCTGCCGGGCAGGGCGAGCCTATGACCACGCAAGACGCGCCCAACATTGCAGAAGAGCTCAAGACCGGTCCTGCCCAAGGCATGACACAGGACGTGTCTCGCGTTGCGGACGAGTTGAAGGGCGCGCCGGCCGCGGCAGGTGACGTCATGCCTGCCCCCGCGACGCTCGGCGGGCGCGATCAGGTCAAAAGCGATCCGCGCAAGTCGGACGGCGTCTATGCCGATGCAGAGCTCCTTGGCATTACGCCCGGCGGAAAAAGCGCCGATGCACAGGAGTCCGAGCAGGCCGTAGAGGATGTGGCCGAACCCGCCGAGGCCGACGCCACCGAAACGGCTGGCTCGGATGCGGGAATGGATACGACAGCGGAGCCGGTGGCAGAGACGGCGGATGCGGAAGTCCAGTCACCCGCAGATGCCAACACCGCAGACGACGACGCTGGTGCGGCAATTGCCGAACCCCTCGGTGATGAGGCGACAACAGACGCTCACGCGGAAACATCGGACATGGCGGGGTCGAGCGACGAGACGATGGCCGACGAAGCGCAGCCGACCGAATCCGATGCGACGAACGCCGAAGCCGAAGACCTGGCCGAAGACGCCGGCGACATCGCAGATGAGGAAGCCGCCACTGATAAGATCTCGGCGGAGACCGAGAACGAAACCGTTGTCGCGGACCCGCCCGCCGAAGAAGCGCCAACGCGCGACGCCGAACAGCCGGACACGACCGTCACCACCGAAGCCGAGGCGCCGTCAGCCTCAGAAGACACAGGGTCGGACCCGGGTGAAGCTGAGATGGCAGACGCCGAACCGACAGAACCTGATCCGCTCGACGTCGCCGCGGCGACCTGTCTCGACATCGCGGGTCCCGCGAATGCGGGCGTTCCGGCCGCTGCGGTCGATGCCGCCACGCAGAAAGCCACCCTCGCGCGTGCTGCCGAAGCCTGTACCGAGGCGGCCACGGCCGAGGATGCCGACCCGGAAGTTCTGTTCCACGCCGCCGCCATTGCGCAGTCGCGCGGCGCGGCGGGCGACACGTTCGATCTTCTCACCCGCGCCGCCAAGGCCGGTCTTGGTGCGGCAGAGACGCGGCTCGGCGACTACTTCCTGTTCGGGGTCGGACCGGAAGGGCAAGATGTGACCAAAGCCGTCGGTCATTATCAGGCCGCGCAGGAAAAAGGTGATGCCGCGGGCATGACCACCCTGGCGTTGCTTTACCAGCTTGGTCGCGGTGTGCCGCGCGACCCGACGCGGATGGTCGAGCTGATGACCGACGCCGCCGATCTCGGGTATCACTTCGCGCAATACCGGCTCGCCCAGACCTACCTTTCAGGAGACGGCATTCCGGGCCGCACGAGCACGGCGCTGGGCATACCCGACACGTCCAAGGCGGTCCGCTACTACACGATGGCGGCGGATGCCGGAAACCTCTCGGCGGCTCTGGAACTCTCCGCACTGTATGCCGATCCCGAATCCGGTCTCCCGGACGATCCCGACGAACAGGTGCGGCTCACGCGTATGGTCTCCTCGACCGGCCACCCGCCTGCCATTGCGCAGATGGGGACGTTTTACGAGACAGGGCGCGGCGTGGACTACGACCCGGCGGTGGCTGCGGGGCTCTATGCCCGCGCAATGGAGAGCGGCAAGGTGGCCTTCGACGATTTGCGTAACGGCGCACCCGCGACCTGGGACCGCGACACTGCGCTCGAGTTCCAGAAGATCCTCCAGTCCCGCGGCCTCTACGACGGCCCTCTGGACGCGATTATCGGGGGCGGAACGGCCGCAGGGGCGCGGAGACTGGCCGGAAACTGACGCAATGTGAATTTTTCCGGACCCAGCGCCTCGCCTCCGGTCGCGCCGGTGGCCGAGAGGTGCTGCGTTGGCCGATCACCGGCACGAGCGGATCCGCGTGACTTCGACCGGCGAGCTGCTCTGATATACGCCGCAATAAAAAGGGGGCCGCGTGGCCCCCTTCCTTGTTCCTTCGGCTGCGACCGTATCAGACCAGCGTCGCCTCGGTCTTGGACCGGATCTCGTCTTCGGTCACGTCCGGCGCACATTCGACGAGCTTCAGGCCGCCTTCGACCACGTCGAACACACCAAGATCCGTGATGATGCGATCCACCACGCCGGTGCCCGTGAGCGGCAGCGTGCATTCCTTCAAAAGCTTCGACTCGCCTGCCTTGTTGGTGTGATCCATCACGACCACCACCTTCTCGACACCGGCGACGAGGTCCATGGCGCCGCCCATGCCCTTTACGAGCTTGCCGGGGATCATCCAGTTCGCGAGGTCGCCGTTTTCGGCCACTTCCATCGCGCCCAGGATCGCGGCGGCGATCTTGCCGCCCCGGATCATGCCGAAGGACATGGCTGAATCGAAATAAGACGTGCGGTTGAGTTCCGTGATTGTCTGCTTGCCCGCATTGATGAGGTCCGGGTCTTCCTCACCTTCGTACGGGAAGGGGCCCATGCCCAACATACCGTTTTCCGACTGAAGCGTGATGTCCTTGTCGCCCACATAGTTGGCGACGAGCGTCGGGATGCCGATCCCGAGGTTCACATACCAGCCGTCTTCGAGTTCATCCGCGGCCCGTGCCGCCATCTGATTGCGATCCCAAGGCATTATGCGTCCTCCCGGCTGCGTGTGGTGACTTTCTCGATGCGTTTTTCGTGGTCGCCCTGAATGATGCGATGCACATAGATGCCCGGCAGGTGAATCTGGTCGGGGTCCAGCGCGCCGCGCTCCACGATTTCTTCCACTTCCACCACGCAGACCTTGCCGCACATGGCGGCAGGCGGATTGAAGTTGCGGGCGGTCTTGCGGAACACGAGGTTGCCGGTGTCGTCGGCTTTCCAAGCCTTGACGATGGCGAGGTCCGCGAAGATGCCTTCTTCGAGAATGTAGTGCTCGCCGTTGAACACCTTGACCTCTTTACCCTCACCGATCTGCGTGCCGTAGCCGGTCTTGGTGTAGAAGCCCGCGATACCCGCACCGCCCGCGCGCATCCTTTCGGCCAGTGTGCCCTGCGGGTTGAATTCGAGCTCGAGCTCGCCCGACAGGTATTGCCGCATGAATTCGGCATTCTCGCCAACGTAGGACGACATCATTTTCTTGATCTGCTTCGTGTCGAGCAGCTTGCCCAGCCCGAAACCATCCACGCCCGCGTTGTTCGAGGCGACCGTGAGGTTTTTGACGCCACTGTCGACAATCGCGTCAATCAGCAGCTCGGGGATCCCGCAGAGGCCGAAGCCCCCGGCGGCGATCAGCATGTCGTCGCGCAACAGGCCATCCAGCGCGGCCGTCGCAGATTCATAGACTTTCTGCATGTTCCGTTCTTTCTCTATTGAAATCGAAGGTGCCTTGCGGCCCGCCAGAGGGTCTTCCCGTCACCCATCCGCCGTTCTCGCGCGAAAATAGCCGGGGCAACCCACGGGTTCAAGTTTGCGCTCCTAAGTAAGAATACGAATGGTCCGGTCGGCGACCGCGTGACTCCGGAAACGGCCATCTGACGGAGAATTCATCGAAAAAGTGCCCCGATTGCGATTGGTTTCCGGCGCGCAAACCAGTATTTCCGACGGATAACAAGAATACGGTCGACAGACACGGGGATACTGGATGGGTGACGGGAGTAATCTGCTGGTCATCATGGCGCTCCTGCCTTTCGTAGGGGCGCTGGTGCCGGGATGGATGATACGGGCGGGGCGCAATGCCTGCGCCACCTTTACGGCCATTCCCACGATCCTGGCGCTCGTCATGCTGGGGCTTCTGGCCCCCGACGTCATGGCGGGCGAGGTGATTCAGGCCGAGTTCTCGTGGCTCCCGCAACTGGGCCTGTCGGCCTCCTTCTTCCTGGACGGGCTGGGGCTTCTCTTCGCCGGGATGATCCTCGGCGTCGGATTGCTCATCATCCTTTACGCCCGCTTCTACCTGTCGGGCGAGGACCCGATGGGGCAATTCTACACCTACCTGCTGCTGTTCCAGGGCGCGATGCTGGGGATCGTCCTGTCCGATAACATCCTGCTTTTGCTGGTGTTCTGGGAGCTGACGTCGCTCTCGTCCTTCCTGCTCATCGGGTATTGGAAGCATCTGCCGGAAGGGCGGCAGGGTGCGCGCATGGCGCTCGCGGTGACCGGGGCCGGGGGGCTGGCCATGATCGGCGGGATGCTGATCCTCGGCAATATCGTGGGCAGCTACAACCTGACGGACATCCTCGCATCGGGCGACCTGATCCAGTCGTCAGACTGGTATGTGCCCGCGCTTGTTCTGATCTTGCTCGGGGCCTTCACCAAGTCTGCGCAGTTCCCGTTCCACTTCTGGCTTCCGCACGCGATGGCCGCGCCCACGCCTGTCTCGGCCTACCTGCACTCCGCGACGATGGTGAAGGCGGGCGTGTTCCTGATGGCGCGCATGTGGCCGGCGCTCGCGGGCACCGAAATCTGGTTCTACATCGTGGCTTCGGTCGGGCTCATCACGATGGTTCTGGGCGCGGTCATCGCGCTCTTCAAGGACGACCTGAAGGCGCTGCTCGCCTTCTCGACCGTCAGCCACCTCGGTCTGCTCACGATGCTTCTGGGCTTCGGCACCCCCGCCGCCGCCGTCGCCGCCGTGTTCCACATCATCAACCACCTGACGTTCAAGGCCGCGCTCTTCATGACCGCCGGGATCGTGGACCACGAAGCGCATACGCGCGACATCAAGCGGCTTGGCGGGCTTGCCCGGCTCATGCCGATCACCGCCACGATCGGCACAATCGCTGCGCTTTCGATGGCTGGTATCCCGCTTTTCAACGGGTTCCTGTCCAAGGAGATGATGCTGGAAGAGGCGTCGCACACCTATTGGTTCGAGAACCCGTGGATCGTGCCCGCGCTCGCCACGCTCGGGGCGCTTTTTTCGGTGGCCTATTCGCTGCGCTTCATCTTCCACACCTTCGGCGGGCCGGTGCGCGACGACTATCCGCACAAACCGCATGACCCGCCCTTCGGCATGTACGCCGCGCCCGCGCTCCTCGCGGTGCTCGTCGTGCTGATCGGGCTCATGCCCTTCCTGGCCGAGCCGCTGGTGACCGTCGCGGCCTCGGCCGTCGCGGGCGAAGCGCTGCATCCGCATCTCAAGATCTGGCACGGCGTGACCCCCGCGCTGTTCATGTCGCTCGCGGCCATCGGGGGCGGGATCGTGTTCCTCCTGATCCACCGCCCGCTCGACCGGGTCTGGCTCGCCGCCCCCCGGCCCGAGGCGAAAGCCATCTTCGAATGGATCGTTGAGAAGCTCGCGGCGCTGTCACGCTGGATCACCGAAATCTCCCATAACGGTGCCATTTCGCGCTATGTCGCGATCTTTACCGTGGCCTCTGTCGCGCTGGGCTTCGCTGCCTATTCCGGCGGCGGCGTCGGACCCGAGACGCGCGCGATGCTTCCCATTCCGCCCCTCGTCGGCGTCGGATGGTTCGCGCTTGTCTGTGGTGTCGGCGCGGTCGTGGTGTTCCACCGCACCCGTTTCCGCGCACTCGTCGTGCTGTCCATTATCGGCCTGATGATCTCGGCCGGTTTCGTCTATCTCTCCGCTCCTGACCTCGCACTCACGCAGATTTCGGTCGAGACGGTGACGATCATGCTGCTCCTTCTGGCGCTTCACTTCATCCCGAAGGAGACGCCGAAAGAATCCAGCGGCCTCTTGCGCGCACGCGACGGGGTCATCGCGGCGGTCGCCGGTCTTGGCACCGGGGCGCTCGCCTACACGTTCATGCTGCGCGACGTGGACACGATCTCGGGTTTCCACCTCGACAATTCCTACGAAGGAGGCGGCGGTAGCAACGTGGTCAACGTGATCCTCGTGGATTTCCGTGGTTACGACACCTATGGCGAGATCATCGTGCTCGGCATCGCGGGTCTCATCATCTATGCGCTGATGACCGCGCTTCTGAATGGTCCCGCCGGGCGCAAGCTGCGCAATACCGATTTCACCCGCGATCTGTCGCGTGACCGTCACCCGTTGATGATGGTGGTGGCGACCCGTGTGATGATGCCCATCGCCGTGATGGTCGGCATCTACATCTTCCTGCGGGGCCACAACTATCCGGGCGGCGGCTTCGTCGCCGGTCTGGTCATCGCCATCGCGCTGCTCATGCAATACATGGCCTCGGGCTTCGCCTGGACCCAGATGCGCCAGAGAATCCAGTATCACGCCATGATCGGCTTCGGCGTCGTGATCGCGGGGCTGACCGGGGCGGGCGCATGGCTCGCGGGAAAGCCGTTCCTGACCTCGGCCTACGGCTACATCCACCGCCCGCCGATCGAGGAGTTCGAATGGGCCACCGCGCTCTTCTTCGACCTTGGCGTGTTCCTCACGGTGCTCGGCGCGGTGATGCTCATGCTCTACAGCCTCAGCCGGATCGCGCGTTACGCGGGTCAGCAGGTGAACCTCGAACCGATGGACTACGACCCGGCCGACCGGGTGAAGAAGCGGGAAGGGAGCGAATAACGTGGAACTCGTCGTCGCCAGCGCAATCGGTGTCCTGACAGCGGGAGGGGTCTACCTCGTCCTGCGTCTGCGCGCCTTTCCGGTCATCCTCGGTCTATCGCTCCTGTCTTATGCCGTGAACGTCTTCATCTTCGCGTCGGGCCAGCTTGCCGTGAACCTGCCGCCGATCCTAGATAAGTACGGTGACGCGAGCTACACCGACCCGCTGCCGCAGGCGCTCGTCCTGACGGCTATCGTGATTTCCTTCGGCATGACCGCCGTGCTCGTGATGATCGCGATCGGCGCCTTCCTCGATAGCGGAACAGACAAGGTGAACATTTCGCGGGAAGACCGCGACGTGGAGGACCCGGTGAAATGAACCACTGGATCATCGCGCCCATTATCCTGCCCGCGCTGCTCGCCCCGATCCTGGGCTACGTCATGCGTCACGACGTGACGATCGCGCGCATCGGCTCGATCGCCGGGAGCGTGGCGATGGTTGCCATTGCCGCCGGCCTTTTCGTGACCGCCGCCGGTGGCGACATTTCCGTCTATCGCCTCGGCGACTGGCCGGCGCCGTTCGGGATCGTGCTGGTGCTCGACCGGCTTTCGGCGCTCATGGTGCTGCTCACCTCCGTCCTCGCGCTCATCGTCCTGATCCACGCGGTCGCGACGAACTGGGATGCAAAGGGCGTGCATTTCCACGCGTTGTTCCAGTTTCAGCTCATGGGGATCGCCGGTGCCTTTCTCACCGGTGACGTCTTCAACCTGTTCGTGTTCTTCGAAGTGCTGCTTATCGCGTCCTACGGCCTGATGATCCACTCGGGCGGACGCGCGCGGATGCGGGCAGGGCTGCAATACGTCGTGATGAACCTCGCTGGCTCGACGCTGTTTCTCTTCGCCCTCGGGACGCTTTACGCCTCAACCGGCACGCTCAACATCGCCGACCTCGCCGTGCGGCTTCAGGAGATTCCGGTGGAAGAGGCCGGACTCGTGCGCGTGGCTGCGATGCTTCTGATGATCGTCTTCGCGGTGAAGGCCGCGCTCTTCCCGGTTCAGTTCTGGCTCCCCGGCGCCTATTCCAACGCGCCCGCTCCGGTCGCGGCGCTCTTTGCCATCATGACCAAGGTCGGGGCCTATGCGATCCTGCGTATCCACAATGTCGTCTTCGGCCCGGATATCGAGGCGACGGGGGACATGGCGGGGCTGTGGCTGTTCGCCGCCGCCATCGTGACGGTCGCCATCGGCGCGATGGGCGTTCTTGGCGCACGTCGTCTGATGCCGCTGATCGCGTTTTCCGTGCTGGGGTCGATGGGCACGCTCATGCTCGCCATCGCGGCCTTCACGCCCGGCGCGACTACGGCCGCGCTTTATTATCTCGTCCATTCCACCTTCGCGGCCGCCGCGCTGTTCCTGATCGCCGATCTCGTCATTACACGGCGACCGGGCGATACGCTGACCACATTGCCGGCCACCGTGCAGAACGGCCTGTTCGCGGCGCTTTTCTTCGGCGCGGCCATCGGCATGGCCGGGATGCCGCCGCTGTCGGGGTTCCTCGGCAAGCTCTTCGTGCTCGAGAACCTGCGCGCGCCCGGTCAGATGGCATGGGCGTGGAGCGCGATCCTGATCGGTTCGCTCGTCACCATCGTCGGCTTCGCGCGCGCAGGTAGTGCGCTGTTCTGGAAATCCACGGCCTTCGTCCTGCCGGAGAACACGATCACCGAGAGCGAAGAGGACGAGGAAGTCCCGATCACCCACGAACCCGCGCGCGCCTGGGAGGTCGCCCCCACGATGGCCGCCATCGGCGCGCTGGCGGCGCTTTCGATCTTTGCCGGTCCCGCCGCGCGTTACCTCGAGGCGACGTCCGACCAGATCATCGATCGCACCGGCTATGTCGCCGCCGTCCTGAGCAATCCCGACGGGCTCAAACCCTATCCCAAATCGCACGGCGACGAGGAAGCCGGGTATGGTGAGGACGCGGCCAAGGCCGAGGGCCACACGACCGAGGAGGCGCACTGACAATGCTTGCACGACGTCTCGTCCCGCACCCGATCATCAGCGTCCTCCTGCTCATCGTCTGGATCATGCTGGTCAACAAGGTCACGGTCGGCAATCTCCTCCTCGGTGCGATCTTCGGGCTCGCCGTCCCTGTCATCACCGCGCCGTACTGGCCCGACCGGCCCACGGTCCACCGCCCATTCAAGGTGCTCGAATATATCCTGATCGTCCTGTGGGACATCATCGTGGCCAATGTCGAAGTGGCCCTGATCATCCTGTTCAAACCGAACAAGAAGATCGAGAGCCACTGGATCAACGTCCCGCTGGAGCTCACGTCGGCCGAGGCGATCACCGTGTTGGCCGGGACCATCACCATGACCCCCGGCACCGTCTCGGCGATGCTGTCGGCGGACGGCGGCAATATCCTCGTCCACTGTCTCGACACCGACGATCCCGACAGCGTGCGCGCGGACATCAAGCAGCGGTATGAGCGCCGGTTGAAGGAGATTTTCCAATGATCGAAATGGCTTTGATCTTCGCGATGGCCTGCTATGGGGCCGGGCTGTTCTTCAACCTCTGGCGTATCCTGCGCGGCCCGCAGGCGGCGGACCGGATTCTCGCGCTGGACACGATGGTCATCAACGCCATCGCGCTCCTGATCCTCTACGGGATCAAGGCGAACACGGCGACTTACTACGAGGCGGCGATGCTGGTGGCGATGGTCGGGTTCGTTTCGACCGTGGCCTACTGCCGGTTCCTGCTGCGCGGCGACATCATCGAGTGAGGACGACATGGAGCAATTCGCGGAAATCCTGATCTCGGCCTTTCTGGTCATCGCGGGCATCTTCGGGCTCGCCGGGTCCTATGGCCTCGTGAAGCTGCGCGATACGATGCAGCGCCTTCACGCGCCGACCAAGGCAACAACCCTTGGCGTGGGCGGCGTGCTCATCGCCTCGATGCTCTATTTCGGGCTGATCAGGCAGTCGCTCAGTTTTCACGAGCTGCTGATCTCGATCTTCCTCTTCCTGACCGCTCCGATCACGGCGAACTTCATCGCCAAGACCTTTCTCGCCCAGAACGTGAAGCCCGAGGACATCCCCGAGACGGATCGCGCCTATGGCTGGGCGGTCTACGAAGACCCGCCGGGCGGCACCGGGGTCGAGCACGAGGACCAGCGCGGCGAGTAACCGCGGCGAAACGCGGGACGCCTATCGGAACGGAATTCCCCCTTGGGCGACGCGTGGGGCCGTTCCATTCGTTCAAACGTCGGTGCATGCCGGATTCGTGTCGCTGCGCGCGTTGACCAAACCGGGCGGGCGCTGTTTGGTCAGCCGGACTGACCTTCAACCCATTGGACCCTCTCATGCCCACCTATGTGCTCACCGTCCGCTGCAAGTCGCGCCGTGGCATCGTCGCCGCAATCTCGGGCTACCTTGCCGAGACCGGCTGCAACATAACCGACGCCGCGCAGTTCGACGACGCCGAGACCGACCGCTTTTTCACCCGGATCAGCTTCCGCCCCGAGACCGGCGCTGAGCTCGACGCGCTGCGCGAAGGGTTCACCCCGATCGCGGCGGAGTTCGACATGGACTGGGGACTGCATGACAGTGCAGAGCGGATGAAGGTCATCATCATGGTGTCCAACTTCGGCCATTGCCTGAACGACCTGCTCTACCGCTGGCGCATCGGGGCGCTGCCGATCGACATCGTGGGCGTCGTTTCCAATCACATGACCTATCAAAAGGTCGTCGTGAATCACGACATTCCCTTCCACCACATCAAGGTGACGAAGGAGAACAAGCCCGAGGCCGAGGCGCACCTTCTGAACGTCGTGAAGGAATCCGGCGCCGACCTCGTCGTGCTCGCCCGTTACATGCAGATCCTGTCCGACAGCCTGTGCCAGCAGATGTCGGGTCGCATCATCAACATCCACCACTCGTTCCTGCCGTCCTTCAAGGGCGCGAACCCCTACAAGCAGGCGTTCGAGCGTGGCGTGAAACTCATCGGAGCGACGGCGCATTACGTCACCGCCGACCTCGACGAGGGACCGATCATCGAGCAGGACACCGTGCGCGTCACCCATGCGCAGTCTCCGGGCGACTACGTCTCGCTCGGGCGCGACGTGGAGAGCCAGGTCCTCGCCCGTGCGGTTCACGCCCATATCAACCGGCGCTCCTTCCTCAACGACGACAAGACAGTCGTCTTTCCGGCAAGCCCCGACAGCTACCGGTCCGAACGTATGGGCTGACCGCTTGACCCCTTGCGCCTGGCGGGCGATCCAAGGGGGACAAGGGGGCAGACATGCAGACACGGTTCATTACCTACGAGGACGCGGCGGGCAAAGTATCCTGGCCCGACGTGATTTCTGCGCTCGAGGCGGGTCACAGGCGGCCGCGCGCCGAGATTCGCGACCTGTTTCTAGGCCCGGCGGAGGCCACGCTTCTCAACCGCGCGGCCTATATCGAGGGGCTGGGATATGGCGTGAAGGCCGTGACCGTGGTGGACGCCAACGCCGCGCGCGGACTGCCGACCGTGCAGGGCGCCATGACGGTCTTTGCGCCAGACACGGGCGCGCCGACTGCCATCGTGGAAAGCCGGCTGGTGACGGAATACAAGACTGCCGCGGACTCCGTCCTCGGCGCGCGGCTTCTTGCACGGCCCGAGAGCCGCCACCTCGTCATCGCCGGGGCTGGCGTTGTCGCGCGCAGTCTCGTCCATGCCTACAGTGCAGGGTTTCCGGGGCTGGAACGTATTACGCTCTGGGCGCGTCGCCCGGAACAGGCCGAGGCGCTGGCCGCAGAACTGAGCGGCGGCGGCGTGGAGATCGCGGCGGCCACGGACCTCGCGCAGGCTGTGGGCTCCGCGGACATCGTCGCGTCAGCCACGATGGCCCGGGTGCCATTTCTTCAGGGGGACTGGGTCGCGCCGGGAACCCATGTGGACCTGATCGGCGCGTTCAAGGCAGATATGCGCGAGGCAGACGATACGCTCATCACCCGCGCGACGCTGTTCGCGGATAGCCGCGACACGACCCTGCACCACATCGGCGAGTACCTGATCCCACTCAAGGCTGGCGTGATCGGGGAAGCCGACCTCGTGGCTGACCTTTACGACCTGGTGCCCGGTTCGCACGCGGGCAGGGCAGGGGCCGACGAGATCACGCTCTACAAGAACGGGGGTGGGGCCCATCTCGACCTGATGACAGCCATGTGCATCGCGGGCGCACTGGACGCCTGATCCGTCAGGTGGAGTGTTCACGCACCACATAGACGATCATCAGAGCGATGCCCCAGAGCATCACGGCGAAGCCGATGAAGACTAGGATGTTCTGCACACGCTTGGGGTAGCGCGATTCCTCCGGCAGGGACGGGCGCACGAAAGACGCGATGTAGCGTTGCTGACGGTCCGCTTCCAGCCGGGCGGCCTCGCGCGCGGCGAGTGAGGTCACATAAGCCTGTTGAAGGAACTCGAGGTCCACCGACAGCCCTTCGTACATGCCGAGGCGCTCGGACAGCGTGAGGTTCTGCGTCCCATCCTCGCCGACCGCGTCCGGGTCCGTCGTCACGTTCGAGGAGCTACCGGTCCCGAGCCGCTCGCGCTGCTCTTCCAACTGGCGTTCCATCGACTGGATTTCGTTGCGCAGCACCCGAACCGTGGGCGCGTCGTCGCTCAGGTAATTCAGCAGCGAATTGAGGCGCGTCCGCGCTGCCGCGAGGTCGCCTTCCAACTGCCCGAGCAATTCGATCTGGGCCCCGGCCGAGGCCTCGGGATCGACGTCCTGACGCTCGTCACGGAAAGCGACGAGGGCACGGCGGTGTTCCTGAAGCTGTTCTTCGATCCTGGCGACTTCCCGTTCGGCGCTGGCCATCGAGTCGAACCTGGCTTGCTCGGACACCTCGTTAACGAGGTCGTCGGCCACCTCCAGAATCGCCTCGGACACTTGACGCGCACTTTCGGGCTCGAACGCCTGCACTTCAAGTGTCAGGATCTGCGAGGCCGTATCGAAATAGACCGAAATCCAGCGCCCCATGTAGTCCTGCAACTCTTCGACGGTCACGTCGTCGGGCAGGCGGGTCAGGAAATCGGCTTTGTCGGTCTGATAGATTTCGCGCAGATCGACCTTGTCGTTGAGCCGGTCGATCAGGTCACGGCTCTCGATGAAATCGACGAGCATGTAGCTGTCGCTCATCGTAGATCCGGCGGACGACATCGTCGTCATCATGCTCAGAAGGTCGCCCGAGGGCATCGAACTCGACGGGGAGCGTACGGCGAACTTGGTCTCGACCGCATACCGATCGGCGGCGAAATGGAACCAGTAGACGGCGGCGAGCGCGGCCGGGATGATCACGCACATCACGAAACTGGCCCAAGCGAAAACGCGCCGACGCCGCTGCGCCTTCATCGTCCGCTTGTTGGCCTCGTTGGCGTTGATGACGTGAAGTTTCTGCTGCGGAGCAGGCTTTTTCTCCTCCGCAGGTTTGTTTTCTTCTACGCGCTTTTGCGTCTGGCCGTCAGCCGCCATGACCTTGGTCCTTGTTCGAAACCGCTTTTATCTAAGCATGTTGGGGTGTTGCCGCAACCACTGCGCGGTCCGTGCGCTCATTCTTCATTGAGCTTGTTGTAAACCTGAATCGCCTCTTCAAGGTCTTCATAGTAGGTCATTTTTCCCTCGTGAACAACGAGTCCGGTGTCGCAGTACTCGCGAAGGTTGTTCATCGCGTGAGACACCATGACGATCCGGGAGTGGGGCAGGCGCTCCATGAAGGCTTGTTTCGACTTGGCTTTGAACCGGGCATCGCCCACCGCCATGATCTCGTCCACGAGATAGACCTCGAAGTTGACGGCCATAGACACGCCGAAAGCGAGCCGCGCGCCCATGCCTGAGGAATAGGACTTCAACGGCTCGTAATAAAACTGGCCCAGCTCGGCGAAGTCCCGGACCTTCTCGATCATTTCCTCGGTGTTCTGCCCATAGACTCGGGCGACGAACCGCACGTTTTCAAGTCCCGACAGGTCACGATGAAAACTGCCGCGAAAGCCCAACGGCCAGGATACGGTCTTGGAGCGCCGGATGATCCCGCCATCAGGCTCTTCGATGCCCGCGATCATGCGCAGGAGCGTGGACTTGCCCGCACCGTTGCGCCCGAGGATGCCGATGTTCTTCCACGGCAGCGTGATGGTCGCACCGTTCAGGATGATGCGCCGGCCCTTTCGAAGGGGGTAGGTCTTTGAGACGTTCTGAAGCTCGATCATTGTTGCCGGAACCTTGTCAGTTTCTCGCCCACGAAGCCGAAGCAATTGAGCACGGCAACCCATGTGAACAGGTAAAACAGGTCGACGTCAGGGGCGGAATACTCCGCGAAGTAGCCGATGCGAAACCCCTCGATTCCATGCACCAACGGGTTCCAGGCGAGAAGTTCGCGATACCGCGTCGGGATGCTCGACATCGAATAGAAGATGCAGGAGACGAAGAACGCCGGTCCCATGATGATGTGATAGAAGTTCAGGATCGAGGGAAGGAAGCGGCGGATGACGGCCAGTGAAAGCCCCGCCCCGAGCGCCATCGACGCGAGCAGAAAAAGCGGCAGGGCCATGAGCGGGACGTGTTTCGGCCCCGGCGCGCCCAGCACGAAGACCTGGAACGAAATCACGATGAACATGATGAGAAGGTTCGTCGCGACATCCAGAAGGACCCGGGCGAGAACGGAATCGACCGGTTTGACCATTGGATAATTGAACAATGGCCGGTTCTGCTCGAAGGCGTGCATGACGTAGCCCGCCGTGTTCTTGAACATGTTGAACGACAGCACGCCGGTTGCGAAGAAGATCGCGAATTCGGTCCCGCCGCCGGTGCCTCCCCGGAACTCCCTGAACAAAAGCGTGAGAATTGTGATCTGGAGCACCGGTTCGACGATGGCCCAGGTGTATCCCGCCCGGGACCGCCCGTGGCGCACGCGGGACTCCCGCAGCACCAGCGCGAGAATCACGCGGATATGTATTCGTAGAGCTTTCATGCCGATCCCAATGACTGCGCGGGGTTACCCGCCGAGTGATGCGCCCGTGCATCATATCTGGTTGACATGACTGGGCGAAACACGCTGAGTTTGATAGACAGCCGGAAAGAGTTCGTCAAAACGAGATCTGGGTCTTGGCAGATTGTGTGGATATCTTCATTAAGCCGGGATATCAGATGCCACTCATATCGCAGCAGACGAATCCGAACCGGATCGGAATAAGATAGGGGCCAGAAAGTTCGGCCGATGGATGCCACTTATGTAATTGGACAGGCGTGTCGCTTGCCGGGGGCGTCTAGCGTTTCCGCGTTTCGCAGTTTGCTGCGCGACGGCCGGTGTGCTGTGACCGAGGTTCCGCAAGACCGCTGGGCGCACAGCCTTTTCATGAATCCCAAGCAGGGCGTGGCGGGTAAGTCCTACACGTTCCGCGCCGGTGTCCTCGACGACATCTGGGGCTTTGACCTTTCCGTTTTCAAATTCTCGCCGCGCGAAGCGATCCAGATGGACCCGCAGCAGCGCCTGTTGCTTCAGGTCGTCTGGGAGGCATTGGAAGACGCGCGCATCGATCCGGCCGACCTCGAAGGGCAGCGCGTTGGCGTCTATGTCGGCGCCTCCAGCATGGACCACGGCTCGATCCTCGGGCGCGATCCGTCGCTCGTGGACAGCTACATGATGACGGGTAACACCCTGTCGCTCGTGGCGAACCGCATTTCGCACGGCTTCGACTTCCGCGGTCCGTCCTTCGTGGTGGATACCGCTTGTTCCTCCTCGCTCGTCGCGATGGATCAGGCGCGTCAGGCGCTTGCCGCCGGCGATATCGACACGGCCATCGTGGCCGGTGTGAACATCCTGCTCACACCGTCGAGCTTTCTTGGCTTCTCCGCCGCGCGGATGCTGTCGCCCACGGGTCTGTGCCAGTCCTTCTCGGACAAGGCCGACGGGTACGTCCGCGCCGAGGGCTGTGTGGCGCTCGTGCTCAAGAACTCATCGGACATGCCCGCGACCGCCAAGGCCCGCCTTGTCGATTCCGAGACCAACGCCGACGGCTACACGATGAACGTGGCGCTCCCGGCGGAAGAGGGGCAGTACGAACTGCTTGCGCGCCTTTACGACCGCCAGAGCCTTTCCCCGGACGATCTGTCCTTCGTCGAAGCACATGGCACCGGCACGCTGGTCGGCGACCCGATCGAGGCGCATGCGCTGGGTCGTGCCGTCGCAAAGCACCGCAAGTCCGCGCTGCCCATCGGTTCGGCCAAGTCGAACGTCGGGCATCTGGAACCCGCGTCGGGCCTTGTGGGGATGCTCAAGTCGTTGATCGCGCTCGAGGACCGGCGGCTTCCGCCCTCGCTCCATGCCGACAATCTCAATCCGCATATCGACTTCGAAGAGCAGAAGCTGACGCTCGCCCGCGAAGCGGTCGATCTGGGTGACGGCCCGCTCGTCGCCGGGATCAGTTCTTTCGGCTTCGGCGGCGTAAACGCGCATGTCATCCTCGAAGGCGTGACGCCCGCCAAGACAGCGGCACCCGCCGGGGCAACCAGCCCCGACCGTATCCTCGTGACCTCCGCTTTCTCCGAAGCGGCCCTCAAGGATCTCGCGAAGTCCTATGCCGACCGGGTGGAGGCACCCGCGGCGCTGGCGCCGGGCGGGCTCGTCGAACAAGCGTGGCACCATCGCGGGCTGTTTCCCAAGCGCATCGGTGTTCTGGCCGAGGATGGCGGCAGCGCTGCCGAAGCTCTGCGTGCCTTCGCGAGCGGCCAGAAAGACCCGCGCGTGGTCGAGTTCGAGGGGCGCCAGCGCGACGAAGCGCCGGTCTTCACCTATTCCGGCAACGGCTCCCAATACCTCGGCATGAGCCGGCTGGCCCTGCGCCACGACGCGGCATACCGCGAGACCTACAAGGCATTTGACGAGATTTTCACCGACCTCACCGGCTGGTCGATCCTCGACAAGGTGAATTCGGACACGCTCGCCCAGGATTGGGGCGACTGCATGGTCATCCAGGGCCTCGTGATCGCCGATCAGATCGCTCAGACCGAAGCTTTGGGCCGCCGGGGCATCCGCCCCGCGGCGGTCATCGGGCATTCGGGCGGCGAAGTTTCGGCCGCATGGGCCGCAGGTGCCCTCACACTCGAACAGGCGGTGCAACTGACCGTCGGCCGTTCCGGCACACAGCGCCAGTTCGCGGGGCAAGGCAACATGGCCGCGCTCCAGACGAGCGCGGAACAGGCCGCAGCCCTCATCACCGAGTTCGGGGTTCCGGACCTCGATATCGCCGCGATCAACTCGCCGCGCAGCGTCACGCTGGTCGGCCCGCAGGACGCGTTGAAGGATTTCGCGCGCTGGGCCAAGCGCACGCACCGTCAGGCCTGCGTGATCCTCGACATCAACTACCCGTACCACTCGGCCATCCTCGAGCCGTCGCAGCAGGAACTGCTGGACGTGCTGTCCGATCTGGCGCCGACCGAGACGCGGGTGCCGATGTTCTCGACGACCACGGGCGGGGTCGTCGACGGCGCCGCGCTCGACGCGGAATACTGGTGGGCCAATCTGCGCCAGACCGTGCTTTTCAAGAGCGCCGTGGAAGCGGCGCGCGAAGCCGGTTATTCGGCCTTCCTCGAGGTCGGCGCGCAGCCTGTGCTGCCCAACTACATCTCGGATTCGCTGGACGATGACGCACGCCATTGCGCCGTGACCCACACGCTGGCCAAGAGCGACCCGGACAGCGAGAACCCGATCGCGCGCGGCGCGCTGAGGGCCGTGCTTGCGGGCATCCGCACCGAGGACAACACCGCGTTCGCCGCCACGACGGGCGCAAAGATCGACCTGCCGCATTACCCGTTCCAGAACGAGGAACTGCGCGCCACGAACAGCCCGGAACTGAGCAAGATCCTCGGCACCGACGGCGACCACCACCCGCTTCTCGGCGCGCCCGTTGCGGGCGAATCCGGCGTGTGGCGTCGCGACCTCGACGACAACCTTTTCCCGGCGCTGGCCGATCACAAGGTCGGCGACAGCGTGCTTTTGCCCGCGACGGCCTTCGCCGAAATGGCCTATGCGGCGGCCTCGGTCGAAGCAAAAGGGCAGACGGTCGAAGTCTACGACCTCGACCTCTTCGCGCCGATCGTGCTGTCCACGTCAACCGGCGTCGAAATCCAGACCGAAGCGGATGCGAACAGCGGCACGCTGCGAATCCTGTCGCGCGCCCGCCTGTCCAAAGACCCGTTCCGCGAAAACATGCGCGCCCGGTTCGTCATGCATGCCAAGCCGCCGGCGGCGCCCGAAGACGTGGCACCGGGCGAGATTGCGCCAGGCGACGACCTCGCCCGCTGGCTCTATGACGACGCCGACCGCATCGGTCTTTACTACGGCCCCAATTTCCGCGGCCTGAAACATGCGCGCATGCGCGGCAAGGACGTGGACGTGATCCTCGCTGAGGGTCTGTCCATCGCGACCGACCCGGCGATTCACGGCTTCGACCCCGTTCAGGCGGACTGCCTCCTGCACGGTCTTCTTGCTGCCGCGTCGAACACCGAATTTGCCGATGCCCGCCAAGCGCTTTTGCCGGTGCGGATCGGACGGCTTCAGGTTCATGCGCCGGGGGTCGAGCTCGTCTCGGGCCGGGTGCACATCCGCCGCTGGGGCGACCAGTCGATCCACGCCGACGTGACCGGTTTCGGCCCGTCGGGTGAGGTCGCGCTGGTGATCGAGGGGCTGCGCCTGCGCGCGACCCAGATAGTCCCGCAGATCGACTTCGCCCGTCAGGGCTTCCACGTCGACGCGCATCCCATCCTCGGCAAGCCGGGCGAGATTGCCGCGGCCACTTTCGAGGCGGCACTGGGCGACGTCCTGCCGGACGACCTTGCCGAAGACGACGCGCTGCTCCTGCTCGACGCCGCCGCGCAACAGGCTGTGTGGAGCGCGTTCCGCAAAGTCGTGGACAAGGATGGTATCTATAAGCTGCGCCGCCCCGAGGACGGGGTGGAAGCGGGTCTGATCGACGTCCTCGCGCGCCTCGACCTCGCCAGCCAGGGCGCCGCACTCGGCGATTGGCATATCGCGGAAGATTGCGATCTGCCGGATGCCGACCTGATCGGGCAGGCTTTGCTCGAAGAACGGCCCGACCTCATCGGCCTCATCGCGCTGATCCTGCGGCTTCCGGGCGCGTTGGACGATGTGCTCGCCGCCGTGGCCGCCGATGCGGCCGCGCCGACGCCGGACGTGCTTTTCGGGCGCGAAGCGGTTCAGGCGCTCGACACCGGCCCGCACATGGCCCGCCGCAACCGGATGGTTGCCGCCGCACTTGATACCGTCATCACAAGCGTGCCCGAGGGCGCGCGCGTCCAGATCGGCGCCATGTCCGGCTTCGACGTTCTGCAAGATGGTGTGACCGCCGGGCATCCCGGCCTCGAACGCGTTCAGATCATGTCCGCCGATGGCGAAGAGGGGCCGGTTTCGATTCAGATGCGCGCGGTGAAATGGGGCGAAACGGCGAAACTCGACGCTGTGCTCGTGACCCAGCCGCTCCAGCTCTTCGAAGACGGGATGGATGAACGCCTCGCAGGTCTGATGGGTCCGGAAGGCAACCTCGTGGTCGTCGTGCCCGCCATGTCCGCTTTCCAGCGCGCCGTTCGCCTCGGCGGCTCCAATCTGGCGCGCAGCGCTGATCAGGACCGGCTGCTGAAGCATCTGGACGAGCTTGGCTTCACCGCGGTCCTGACGCACGATCTGCCGGACGGGGCAGGGGGCGGCAGCCTCGTGATCGCCCGTCTCAAGGATGGGCAGGGTGCGGAGGACTCCGCCACTGCGCCCGACGAACTCGGGCTCGAGACCGAGCCGCTCTGGACCAAGACGGTCACGCATATGTACGGCGCCGTTGAAACCCGCGATGGAGAGCTGACGGTCCTCGTCCCTGATGCGACCGCCGCGCCCTATGTGCTGATCGGTGCGCCGGGCGCTGACGAAGACACGCTCGGCAAGCGGGTCCTGCAGACACGGGACGTCGTCGCCGAGGCTGTGAGTCACGGTCGCGGCCTGATCGCTGTCCTGCCCAAAGGGGCGCAATATGCCGGCGGCCCTGTGGCCGACCCGGTTCAGCACGCCATCTGGGCCATGCTGCGCACCGCTGCCAACGAAAACCCGGGCCTCGCGATCCGCGCCATCGATCCCGATGCACTCGGTGTCGCCGGACCGGCCTCGCTCGCCGCCCTCCTCGGGCGGATCGAGGCCGAAGCACCGCGTGAGACCGAGATCGTTCTGGGCGCAACAGGCGTTCTGGGCCTCAGGGTCGAAACCGGCCTCCCGGTCGACCCTGCTGCGAATGCCGCGCGGGACGACAGCATGGGCACGCGCCTGACGAAATCCGTCACTGGACGCCTGGACGCCCTGAACTGGGAATCCGTCGAGCGTGGGGACATCGCCGACGACGAGGTCGAGGTGGAGATCGCGGCGACCGGCCTCAATTACCGCGACGTGATGTGGTCGATGGGCCTCCTTCCCGAAGAGGCGCTGGAAACCGGCTTCGCCGGTCCGACACTCGGCCTCGAATGTGCGGGCCGCGTGGCACGGGTCGGCGCGGGCGTGACCACATTCAAGGTGGGCGACCCGGTCGTGGCCTTCGGCCCGTCCTGTTTCTCGTCACATCTTGTCAGCAAGGAACACTGGGTCGCGAAGCTGCCCGATGGCGTTTCGCTGAGCCAGGCCGCGACACTGCCGGTGGCCTATTTCACCGCCTATTACTCGCTCGTGACGCTGGGCAACCTCCAGCCTGAGGAAACCGTGCTGATCCACGGTGGCGCCGGCGGCGTGGGCCTCGCGGCCATCGCCATCGCCCGCGACATCGGCGCGCGCATTATCGCGACAGCGGGCAGCCCGGTGAAGCAGCAACTCCTGCGCTCGATGGGTGTTGAACACGTTGTCTCGTCGCGCGAGTCGGGCTTCGCTCAGGCCGTGCGCGACATCACGGACGGGCAGGGCGTCGACATGGTCCTGAACTCCCTCGCCGGTCAGGCGATGGAACAGAGCCTTGCACTTTTGCGACCTTATGGGCGGTTCCTGGAGCTCGGGAAGCAGGATTACTATACCAATACCGGCATCGGCCTGCGCCCGCTCAAGAACAACATCGCCTACCACGGCATCGACGTGGACAGCCTTCTGGCCGACCGTCCGGACATCGCGAGCCGCGAGTTCCGCCGCGTGATGGAGGGGATCGGCGAAGGGCGTTACGCGCCGCTGCCCTATACCGAGTTCGCGGGCGAAGACGTCATCGAAGCTTTCCGCTTCATGCAGCGCTCGGGTCATATCGGCAAGATCGTCGTGCGCCCCAACGACGCCGCCGTGGACTGGGAACCGCTGTTCAAGCCCAAGCAAGGCGGCTGGTTCGTTCTGGCCGGTGGCCTTGGCGGCATGGGGCTCGAGACAGCCAAGTGGCTGGTGCGGGGCGAAGCGACGCATATCGCGCTCCTCGGCCGCCGCACCAAACTGGACGCCGAGACGCAGGAGGTCGTGGACAAGCTCGAGGCGAGCCTCGAGGGCCTTAAGGTCATGTCCTGCGACATCACCGACATGGACAGCCTGAACGCCACGCTCGACGAGTTGCGCAAGAGCGCCCCGATCCACGGGGTGTTCCATACCGCGATGGTGCTCGAAGACCGGGCGATGGCCGAGATCGATCAGGCGCAACTGGACAAGGTGTTGCCGGTCAAGACCAAGGGCCTCGCCAATCTCGACACGGCGACGCGGGCCGACAACCTTCAGTGCTTCGTGGCCTACACGTCCCTCGCCAACCTGATCGGCAACCACGGTCAGGCCGCCTATGTCGCCGCCAACGCCTTCCAGGAAGCGGTGATCGAGGCGCGCGCCGCCGAGGGCCAGCACGCTCAGGCGATGGGCTGGGGCGCGATTACCGACGTGGGCTACCTGCGCCGGGATGAGCAGAAGCGCAACATGCTGCTCCAGATGTCGGGCAACGTGAAATTCTCGGCCGATCAGGCACTTCGGGCACAGGAACTGGCACTCACGCAGCACCTGCGGGGCCACGCCGTCACGGTCACACCGATGGGCTGGGGCCCGTCGATCGGCACGCTTGGCAACCTGCGACGTCCAACCTTCAGCCTCCTGCGCCGTATGGGCGAATCCGGTGGTGCGTCGCAAAGCCTCGGCACCCTGCGCGCGGACTTGGAAAAGCTGCCGTTCGACAAGGCCGTCAAACGCGCGACCGCTTATCTCAAGACCGAGATCGCGGCGATCTTGCGGGTGCCCGAGAACACACTTTCGCCGACCCGGCCACTGGCCGAATACGGGATGGACAGCCTCATGGGCGTCGAACTCACGCTCGCCGCGCAGAAGGTTCTGGGCGACGACCTTCCGGTGCCCTCGCTCGGCGACGACCTGTCGATCACCAAGATCGCCGGTATCTTCGTCACGCACATCCAGTCGGGCGCCGGGGCGGAGGATGACGACACGGCGGCTGCGGTGAAGACCCTCACAAGCCCGCACATGGGCCAGGCGCGGAGCGCGGCGGCGGAATGACCTCCGGCGGCTCCAACGCCCTGTCCGGTGACGCACGGGCCCGCGCTCTGAGCGCGGCGCGCGCGGCGCAGAAGAAGTCCACGAAAAAGGGTGGGCCGCTTGTCGACCACAAGCCGAACCCGCCGTTCGACCAGCTTTCCGGCTTCAAGGAGCGGCTGGCGCTGCGCCAGATCTCCAAGCTGCACGATCTGGGCGACCCGAGCTTCCGCCAGCATGAGGGCCATCCCCGCGCCATGTCGCGGATCGACGGGCGCGACGTGATTAACTTCGGCTCCTATGACTACATCGGCCTCAACGCGGACCCAAGGCCCGCCGAGGCGGCCAAGGAGGCCATCGACCTTTACGGCGTGTCGGCCTCCGCCAGCCGCCTCACGGCAGGCGAGCGTCCGATCCACCGCGAACTCGAAAAGCGGCTTGCCGCGCATTACGAAGTCGAGGACGCGCTGACCTTCGTGTCCGGCCATGCGACGAACGTGTCCGCTGTGGCAACGCTGGTGGGCAAGGATGACCTCGTCATCTACGACAGCTACATCCACAACTCCGCCTCCGTTGGCGCGACGCTCTCGGGCGCCACGCGCCGCAGCTTTCCGCACAACGACACGGATGCGCTCGAGACGATCCTTGTCGAGACGGCCGGGCGCTATCGCTACACGCTGCTGGTGGTCGAAGGGCATTATTCGATGGACGGGGACATCCCCGACCTGCCGCGCATCCTCGAGCTGAAACAGCGCTTCGGCTTCTGGCTCATGGTGGACGAGGCTCACGGCCTTGGCTGTATCGGCAAGACCGGCGGTGGGATGCGGGAGTATTACGATTTCCCCGGCGATCTGGTCGACGTGTGGATGGGGACCCTGTCCAAATCCCTCGGCTCCACCGGCGGCTATCTGGCCGGCAGCGCCGCGATGATCGACATGATGAAATACGAAGCCCCCGGCTCGGTCTATTCGGTGGCCCTCGCCCCCGCGCTGGCCGCTGCGGGCAACACCGCGCTCCAGATCATGCATGCCGAGCCCGAGCGTGTGGCCCGGCTTCACGCCCGCGGCGCGTATTTCCTCGACGTCGCAAGGTCGCTGGGCCTCGACACCGGCGCTTCCGTGGGCTCTTCGGTCACACCGATCATGGTGGGGTCTTCGCCGCTCGCGGCGGCGGCCTCCAAAGAGCTGCTCGAAGCCGGGATCAACGCGCTCCCCATCGCCTTCCCGGGCGTGCCGATGAACCAGGCGCGGATCAGGTACTTCATCACCTCGGAGCATACCGAGGACCAGATCCGTCACACGCTGACCACGACAGCCGAGATCCTCGCCCGCCTTCGGGAAGGGCCCTTGCAGGATCTGATGAAATCCCTATCCAACACGATCTGACGGGATATCACCGTCGCAAGACGTGAAGGGACGGGGATGACCGCTTACAGGATTCAGGACGTGATCGGGCCGGATTTCGGCCGTCCCGCCGTGCTCTACCGCGCTGCGGGCGACGCCGTGGAAGGGCCGATGCCGTGGGCGATCCGCGCGGGCGAAACTTTCGATTTCAACAGCTATTTCAATGCTTTCTTCCCGGAAAGCTGGCACAAGCACACCCAGATCGGGAGCCTTGGCGTTGAGGTCGAGACAACTGGCCCGGTCCGTGTGAGCGTGGACATCGTCGAGGGAACGCAGGCGCCCAAGCCGCTCCTCGAACGGGTGGTCGACGGGCGCGACGTGCTCTGGCTCGACGATGTGGCCCGTGAGGGTCGCGTGGTCCTGCGCCTGACGGCCGAGAAGGATGCGCAACTCGCCGATCTCGGCTGGGTGACGGACGTGGCACCGGTGACGACACCCACGCTTTCGGTCGGCCTGTGCACCTTCAACCGCGAGCGGGAGTTCACCGTAACCCTGTCCGCCCTCGCGGACCTTCAGGCTGCGAACCCGGCGGTCGGCCATATCTGGGTTGCCAATCAGGGCGCGTCCTTCACTGATCCGACGATTGCCGACCTCGCGACCCGACCCGGTATCACCGTGATCGAACAGCCCAACCTTGGCGGCTGCGGCGGCTTCACCCGCACGATGGCCGAGGCGACGGCAGACGATGAGACGGCCACCCATCACCTCCTGATGGACGATGACATCGTGCTCGACCCACGCGTGGTGGATCGGGGGCTCAAGTTCCTGTCCTATGTCGATGGCGAGCTGGCGCTTGGCGGCCAGATGATCGACCTCGACGACCCGACCACGCTGCGGGAATTCGGCGCCAAGCTCGACCCCACCCGCTACGTCCAGTCGATTGGCGAGAACGTGGCGCTCGGCACGCCGGAGGAGCTGGCGCTGTTCCACGACGCCCCGCGGATCGACTACAACGCGTGGTGGTTCTGCGTGATCCCCACCGCCTCGATCCGCCGACTTGGCCTGCCCACCCCGATCTTCATCCGGGGCGACGACATCGAGTATGGCTGCCTCATGTCGCAGGGCGGGGTGGAGACGATCTCGCTCCCCGGCGTCGCGGTCTGGCACGAGAGCTTTCAGCACAAGACGAGCGACTGGCTCGAATACTACAACATGCGCAACCGCCTGTTCGTGGCGACGCTCTATCCGGAACTCGTCTGGCGTCCCGCGGCCTATTACCTCCTGGGCTACTGCATGGTGTTCCTGTTCCAGCACCGCTACCGGACCGCCGACATGGTCCTTCATGCCATCGAGGACGTGCTGGCGGGCGCGGACACGGCCCTTGGCGAGGACGGCGAGAGCCGGCACATGCGGTTGATGAAGCGCGTCACGCGGATGCCGGCTTACGAGGAACTCGCGCCGGACGACCTGCCCGAGACGCGGGCCGGGACGACAGCGCCGCTCGACACCTCGGTCCCGGCGATGGTCTGGATGTCGGTGAGCGGCTTCATCGGCCAGCACTTTCAATGGCTTACCCGGCTTTGGAAAAAGCCCCTGCGCTTTCCTTACGTGCCGATGCCGAACAACATCGGGGCGAACGACTACATCGCGCCCAAGACGCCGAGCGCGGAGGCCTATATCCTCTACCGCAGCCGCGTAGGCTCGCTCTGGTCGATCATGTTGCGGGCATTCTGGGTCTGTGCGCGCTACGGCCTGACGCCGAAATCCCATTTCGACACGCTCGCGCGCGACCTCAAGGACCGGCGTCAGCGCGACCGCTGGAACGAACTCTTCAAGCTGCCGCGCGGACGTTTCTGAGCGCTCAGGCCGGCTTGCGCAGCACCGCCGCGAAGTCGGTCCGCAGGCCCTTTTCGTATTCGTCGTATTCCGGGCTGCCGGGCATGTCCGCCCAGCGGTGTGCATAGAGGCTGAAGGGCCACGGCACACGCTTCAGCGCGGCCTTTCGACGCGGAATGTCGGCCTTGAGCGAGGCGAAAGTATGCGGGGTGATGTCGCGATATGAGAGCATTTCCAGCCCTTCGCGCGCGGCAGCCTCGCGGATCTCGCCCTCGACATGGTCATGGTCGCCCTGCCGGTAGCCGCCGGAAAAGCTGATGATCCCGCCGGGTTTCACGACCCGGCCGGTTTCCTCGATGAAGAGCGTGAGGCCGAAATAGGTCGGCGCACCCACGCTTACGATCATGTCGAAGCTCGCGTCACCATAGGCCAGCCCGCCCGAAATCCCCCGCTCGATCGTCGCGTCGATATGCGGCCTGGTGCGGCGCTTGGCGAGTCGGACCGCAGCGGCGGAGCGTTCGGTGCCGGTCAGTTTCGCCTCGGGGTACAGGCGCGAGAGGTAGACCATCCCGCCGCCCTGACCGCAGCCCACGTCGAGGATGCTCTTGGGCGCCGGATCGTAATCCTTCACCATCGTATGCCCGGCCTGATGATACATCATGGCCGAATGATCCTCGCCCGCGAACTCGGGGTATGAGGTGAAATCCGGGTCGACCGGCAGGTAACCGCCGTTGAAGAACCACATCCGACGGGCCGGAGAGAGGCGATACAGCACCTCGTAGGCGGCGAGGTCGAACATGTGGAACGCAAAGCCGAAAACCCGCTTGCCAAATGAGTCGTGGGCGCGGAGAAGGTCTGGCATCTTGCCTCCCGGTCATGATTAAAGGGCCGGAGCCTTAATGCGACACGACAGCGGAAAATGGAACAGCCAATGAGCGGTGCGGAGGGACAATCGGAGACGCGCAGTTTCCTGTTTCTCCAGGGGCCGACCTCGGGCGTCTTTCGCGAGTTGGGCCGGTCGCTGGCCAAGCGCGGACACAAGGTGCTCAAGGTCAACTTCTGCCCCGGCGACTGGCTGTTCTGGCGCGGGTCCGACACCCAGATGTATCAGGGCACCCTCGACGACTGGCCCGATCACCTGCGCGCGCTCATCGCCGAGCGTGGCGTGACAGACATCATCTATTTCGCCGACCGCTTCCCCTACCACAAAGCCGCGCAAAAGGTTGCGCGGGCCGAGGGCGTGCGCAGCGTGTCGATGGAATACGGCTACCTGCGCCCCGACTGGCTGATCCTCGAGGAAGGGGGGCAGTCGACCTATTCCCATTTCCCCCGCGATCCCGGCAAGATCCGCGCCATCGCGGATGACCTCGACCCCGTGGACGAGGCGCAGATTTACGACATCCCGAGCATCGACGAAATGATCCGCGAGACGGCCTTCCACGTCTCCAACGGGGCCTTCGGCTGGCTGACACCGCGTTACACGCCGGACCGCTATTATCCGGTCTTCGTGGAATTCCCCGCCTACCTTCCGCGCCTGTTTCGCCGCCGCCTCAATGCCGCGCGGGCCGAGGCGCTGGTGGACGGGTTCGAAACCGACCGGCGTCCCCGGTTCCTCGTCCCGCTTCAGATGCAGAACGACTACCAGCTGCGCGATAACGCACCCAAGGGGTTTCAGACGGACTTCATCCGGCAAGTGATGACCTCGTTCCGCGACCACGCGCCGGGCGAGGCCGAGCTCGTGTTCAAGGTGCATCCGATGGACAACGGGCTCGAGCGGTGGGAGCGGGTCGTCCCGCGGCTCGCCGCCGAATACGGCCTCAGTGATCGGGTCAGGTTTCTCGACGGCGGGCAACTGCCCAAGATTTTTTCGCTGGTGCAGGGCTGCGTCGTCATAAACTCCACCACCGGCCTCATCGCGCTGCGCCGGTCCGTGCCGACCAAGGTGCTGGGCGTCGCCGTCTACGACATGGAGGGGCTGACCCATCAGGGCGACCTTGACGGGTTCTGGTCCAATCCGCAGAAACCGTCACGCGACATGCACGCGGCGCTGGTGCGCGCGATGGCGCATGGCATCCATGTGCGCGGCGCGGTCTATGGGTCCGAGGGCCGCGCGGCCTTCGTGCGCAACGCCATCGACCGGCTGGAGCGGCCGATCATCAACCAGCACGGCCTGTACGAGCCGCGCCCGCCACGCGTGGACAAGGCCATGTCGCTGGGTATCAAGGTCGACTGGCCGATGGGGAGCAAGGCGTCTTGACCGCCCCGCGCCGCATCCTGCTGACCGGGGCGAGCTCCGGGTTGGGGCGGGAGATGGCGCGGCACCTCGCCGGTCCGGGCGTGGCCTTCCTGCTCTGCGGGCGGCGCGCCGACGCATTGAAGGCGGTGGCGACGGAACTGCGGGACGCGGGCGCGACTGTCGAGACCGCGCTTGTCGACCTCACCGACGTCGCTGCTGCGCAGGACTGGGTGGATACCTGCGCCGTGCAGCCCGTCGACCTCGCCATCCTGAACGCGGGCATGTTCGACGGGCGCGGGCGCGACGGCGCACTTGAAAGCCCGATGCGCGCGGCGGTTCAGGTTGAGACCAACCTCACCGCCCCCGTGACGCTCGGCCTGCGGCTTGCCGATCACATGCGCGACGCAGGGCAGGGGACAATCCTGTTTATCTCCTCACTAGGGGCCTTTTCCGCGCATGCCGACGCGCCGAGCTACTCCGCCTCAAAGGCCGGGCTCACCGCCTTCGCCCGCGCGCTGCGCGAAGACCTCGCGCCCGACGGCGTGCGCGTGGCCATCGCCCATCCGGGCCATATCGAGACACCCCAGACCGAGGTGCATCGCGGCCCCCTGCCGGGGATCATGCCGGCCGCCCGCGCGGCAAAGGTCATCCTGTCCGGGCTGGCCCGTGGCCGGTCCGAGATCGACTTCCCGGGACACCTGCGCTGGGGCCTTCGGTTCCAGTCGCTTCTGCCGTGGCGGATGCAGGCGCGGATCAACCGGGGGCTGCGCTTTTGGGTGGATGACGGGCCGGGCGACGGCAAGGGGAAGTAACGTCACCCGACGCGCCGGTGACAACCTTGCCGGTTTCGCGGGCAGTCCGGCGCTGAAAGCAGCTTGAAAGCGCTCGTGAATTTTTGAACGTCGGGTCAAATACCGCGAAAAAGCCAAAAACTATCAACCACCTTGAAAAAACCCGTGCTAGGCTTTCGCATGGCTGCAGGGGGAATCGCTGCCGCGCTGGTCGCGCATTGCCTGCCAAAAAATAAAGCAACCTGCCGGGCCCCCACGTCTGGGCGCGGTGCGACATGGAGGTTTACATGACGTTTCTCAATAAGATGACCACCCGGACCGGGCTCGCCGCGGCGCTTCTCGCCGGCACGGTGATGACGGCTTCGGCCTTCACCGCCTGCCAGGTGACCGATACCGGCGGCATCGACGACGCCGGCTTCAACCAGACCGCCTGGAAGGGCGTTCAGGATGCGATGGCCGCCGACGACAGCGTCGAAGGGCGTTTCCTCGAAAGTCAGGCCGAGACCGACTACGAGGCCAACCTGAACTCGCTGATCGAAGGCGGCTGCGACATCATCGTCACCGTCGGCTTCCTGATGGGCGACGCGACCAAGGCGGCCGCGGAAGCCAACCCGGATCAGAAGTTCTCGATCGTGGACTTCGCCTATGACCCGACCATCGACAACGTGCTGGGCCAGGTCTACGCGACCGAGCAGGGCGCGTTCCTCGCCGGATACCTCGCGGCAGGCATGTCCGAAACCGGTGTCGTGGGCACCTTCGGCGGCATCAACATCCCGCCGGTCACCGCGTTCATGGACGGCTTCTACTACGGCGTGAACTACTACAACGAACAGAAAGGCACCGACGTATCGGTTCTGGGCTGGAACCCGGAATCGAAAGAAGGCCTCTTCACCGGCAACTTCGACAGCCTCGACGACGGCCGGGCCTTCGCCGAGAACCTGAGCCAGGAAGGCGCCGACATCATCATGCCGGTCGCCGGTCCCGTGGGCCTCGGCTCTGCTCAGCTCGCCGACGAGATGGGCACTGATCAACTCAAGATCATCGGCGTGGACGCCGACCAGACGCAGACCGACCCGGAAAAGGCCGATGTCTACCTGACCTCGGTGCTCAAGCGCATGGACTCCACCGTGACGCAGGTCATCAACATGGCGCAGGACGGCTCCTTCGAGGGCGGCCTCATCGTCGGCACGCTCGAAAACGAAGGTGTGGGCCTTGCCCCGTATGGCGCCTTCGAAGACACCGTGCCGGATGAGCTGAAAGCCGAGATCGAGGCCGTGAAAGCGGGCATCATCGACGGGTCCATCACCGTCGGCATGTAATCTGAACCATCGCCGCCGCCGGAGGTCCTCCGGCGGCGGTTTTTCGTCCAAAACCTGTCCAGTCGGGGAGGGCAGCCAATGGATGTCGAACTGCGCGGTCTGACCAAGCGTTTCGGCTCTGTCGTCGCGAACGACAACGTCAACCTGCACATTCGCGCGGGCGAGGTCCTGGGCCTTCTCGGCGAGAACGGCGCGGGCAAGTCCACGATGATGAACATGCTCTCCGGGCTCTACACGCCCGACGAGGGCGAGATCCTGATCGACGGCAAGCCCGTGAAGTTCGACGGCCCCGGCGACGGGATCGAGGCGGGGATCGGCATGGTCCACCAGCACTTCATGCTCGTGCCCGTGTTCACCGTTGCCGAGAACGTCGTGCTTGGGGTGGAGCCGACCGGCAGGCTCGGCTCCCTCGACATCAAGAAGGCGCGCGCGCAGGTCGAGGAGATCAACGAGAAATACCGCCTCCACGTCCCCCCCGACGAGTTGATCGAGGAACTCCCCGTCGGCATCCAGCAGCGGGTCGAAATCCTCAAGGTCCTGTTCCGCTCCGCCGACGTGCTCATCCTCGATGAGCCGACCGCCGTGCTCACCCCGCAGGAGGTGCATGAGTTCTTCGGGATCGTGGAGACGCTGAAGAAGGCCGGGAAAGCCATTGTTTTCATTACGCATAAACTGCATGAGGTTCTGGAAATTTCCGACCGGATCAGCGTGCTGCGACAGGGCCGGATCACCGGCGAAGGCGACCCCAAGACGCTGACCGAAGCGGACCTTGCCGAGATGATGGTGGGCCGCCCCGTGTCCTTCACCACCGCCAAGAACGTCGCCGAGCCGGGTCGCACCATGCTCGAAATGGACGCCGTAACCATGCTGGATGAGACCGACGAAATGGTGCTCGACCATGTTTCGCTCACCGTCCGCTCGGGCGAGGTTGTAGGCGTCGCGGGCGTGCAGGGCAACGGCCAGACCGAACTCGTCGAAGCGATCACGGGGTTGGAGCGCATCGCCTCGGGCCACATCACCTTCGACGGCGAAGACATCTCCTATGCCCGCGTGCGCGAACGGCACAGGATGGGCATGGCCCATATCCCCGAGGACCGGCACAAGTCGGGGATGGTCGACAGCTTCACCGTGGCCGAGAACATGGTGCTCAACAGCTATTATGCCCCTGAATATTCCAAGGGCTGGGCCATCGACTGGCCCAAGGTGCATGAGACTGCCGCGCGCTACTGCGTGGAATTCGACGTGCGCACGCCCTCCGTGTTCCTGCCCGGTGGCTCGCTGTCGGGCGGCAACCAGCAGAAGATGGTCGTGGCGCGTGAACTGGAACGCGAAACCAAGCTCGTCATCGCGTCGCAGCCCACGCGCGGGGTGGACGTCGGGTCCATCGAATACATCCACGAACGGCTCATCGCGAGCCGGGACGAGGGCGACGGGGTGCTGATCGTGTCCTCCGAACTGGACGAAATCATGGGCCTCTCCGACCGCATCTACGTCATGTATGACGGCAAGATCGTCGCCGAATTCGACAACACCGACGGCAAGGCCGACCGCAACGCCGTGGGCCTTGCGATGGCCGGGTCGTATGAAGGAGAGGCGGCATGAGCGACAAGCGACCTGACCTCAAGGACGTGAACGAACGCATGCGCGGCCTGATGGCCCGCACGACCCACGGGCGCGACGATTTCGAGGATCTCGTGATCGTGCCGCTCTTCGCCGTGGTCGTCGCGCTGGTCTTCGGCGCGCTCATCATGCTTGCCACCGCCGTCGATCTGCCCACGATCGGGCGCAGCTTCGTGGCGCTGGCCGTGGGGTCCGTCGGCTCGCTCTCGGCATGGTCCGAGACGCTGACCGCCTCCATCCCCCTCGTGCTCGCGGGGCTGGGGCTTGGCCTCGGCTTTCGCGCGGGACTGTTCAACATCGGGGCAGAGGGCCAGCTCCTTATGGGCGGACTCGCCGCCGTGGTCGCGGGCTTCACCCTGTCAGGCCTGCCGTGGATCATCCACCTTCCGGTGACGCTCCTCATCGGTGCCCTTGTCGGCGCGCTTTATGCCGCCATCGCGGGCTTTCTCAAAGCGACCACTGGCGCGCACGAGGTCATCTCGACCATCATGCTCAACCTCATTTCCTACCGACTGCTCGACTGGCTGCTGCGCCAGCCCTTCATCCAGCGCGAGGGGCGGTCGGACCCGATTTCCAAGGACGTGCCGCCCTCGGCCGAACTGCCGCGCATCCTCGACTTCATCGACGTGAACCTGCGCCTGCACGCGGGTATCTTCGTGATGCTCGCCGCCGTGGCGCTGGTCTACTGGATGCTGTTTCGCTCGAAGATCGGCTTCGCCTTCCGCGCCTCGGGCGAGAACCCGTCCGCGGCGAACTACGCGGGCATGAACGCGGCCTTCGTCATCGTCCTCGCCATGGGCACCGCGGGCGCACTCGCGGGCCTCGCGGGCGCCACGCAGGTCACGGGCGTTCTGGGCCGCGCCAGTCCCGGCTTTTCGGCGGGTATCGGCTTCGACGCCATCGCCGTGGCACTTCTGGGCCGCTCGCACCCGATCGGTATCCTCTTCGCGGGCATCCTGTTCGGTGCGCTCGAGGCGGGCGGCCGGCAGATGCAGGTGGACGCGGGCGTGTCCATCGACCTCATTGGCATCATCCAGGCCCTCATCATCATCTTCATCGCCGCGCCGCTTCTGGTGCGGGCGATCTTCCCGTGGGGCTTCAGGAAGCGCGGCAAGAAGGCGGGCGAGGCATGAGCGATACGACCACCACCGGCGCCGAGAAACGGGCCGAGAAACTCGACAGCGCGTCCTCGCGCCGTGCGCGGATCATGGGCGGCGTGCTCATCGCCCTCGCGCTCCTCGTGCTCTTCGCCCTCGACGTGGCGCCGGGCGAAAGCGCCACCTTCCGCCTGACGACGCCCCGCGACGCGATCCAGATGAGCCCGCTCGTCGTTCCAGGCGGACCGTTCAACATGATCGCCGCCGCGCTCCTCGCCTTCCTCGGTGTGCGTCAGTTCCTCAAGGGCGGCACGCGCTGGACGAACATCTCGCTCGGCATCGGCCTCGCCATCCTCGTCATGGCCTTCCTCGTCTGGGCCACGGCGGGCAAGTCGTTCTCGCTCACCGGCATGTTGCAGGCGACGATGGTGCGCGCCGTGCCCATCGCCCTCGGCGGTCTCGCCGGCGTGCTGTCCGAGCGCGTGGCGGTGGTGAACATCGCCATCGAAGGGATGCTTCTCGCCGGCGCCTTTGCTGGCGCGCTCGTCGGCTCGCTCCTGGGCGGATGGGTCGGCATGTTCGCCGCGATCCTCACGGGCGGCTGCTTCGGCCTCCTGCTGGCCGCACTGGTCGTCACCTACCGAATGGATCAGATCATCGCGGGGGTGGTGATCAATCTCTTTGTTCTGGGGGTGACGTCCTATGTCTCGTCACAGGTGTTTTCCGAGTACCGCTTCCTGAACAACGCGCCAACTTTCCGGGCCTTCAAGATCCCGCTTCTGGGTGACATCCCGGTGATCGGGCCAATGCTGTTCAACCAGAACCTGTTCGTTTACGGCGCGCTGATACTGGTGGCGGTCTCGACCTATTACCTTTTTCACACCAAGAACGGCCTGCGCGCCCGCGCGGTGGGGGAGCATCCCCGCGCCGCCGACACGCTTGGCATCGACGTCTATCGCACGCGCTACATCCATGTGACGCTCGCGGGCATGGTCGCGGGTTTCGGGGGCGCGTGGTTCACGCTGGGCTCCGTCGGGCGGTTCGACGAGAACATGACCAACGGGCGCGGCTACATCGGACTTGCCGCCATGATCTTCGGCCGTTGGCATCCCGTCGGGGCGCTGTCCGCCGCGCTGATCTTCGGCTTCGCGGATTCGATCCAGCAGAAGCTCGCGCTTCTGAACACGCCAATCCCGTCGGAATTCCTCTCGATGGCCCCCTATATCGCCACGATCATCGTGGTCGCGGGCCTCATCGGGCGGTCCAAGCCGCCGGCGGCCAATGGCTCGCCCTACGTCAAGGAGTGACGCCCCGAGGGCAGGGGTGGAGCGCCCGGATCGAACGATGACGACTGAAGGGGGTTTTGCGTGACCGTGGATCAGAAGACCGAATTGCCCGACCCGGGAGCACTCCATTTCGCGTTTTCGGTATTGAACCACTCACATGACCAAAAGACGCGTAGCGTTCCCAAACCTATTGATATGTCTGGTACATGCAATTGGTGGTTTCCCACCATGTGGCTGCATATGTACCTGAATCTTATATACATATTTAGACAACGGGATTGCCCGGCATGATCGACCCGGACGACCGCGCGCTCCTGACCGACCTGTTCAACGCTGCGATAGACGCGGCCGATCCTGCCCGCGCACTGGCCCCGCATCTCCCGGCCCCACCAAAGGGCCGCACCATCGTAATCGGTGCAGGCAAGGGGGCGGCCCAGCTCGCTGCCGCGTTCGAAGATATGTGGGAGGCGCCCTTCGAGGGTGTCGTCGTTACCCGCTACGGCTACGGGGCCGAAACCCGGACCATCCGGGTGCTGGAGGCCGCGCACCCGGTCCCGGACGAGGCTGGCCTCGACGGCTGCGCGGCGCTATTCGATGCCGTCTCCGGCCTCACCGAAGACGACCTTGTGATCGCCCTCATCACCGGCGGCGGCTCCGCACTCCTGCCCGCGCCGCCAGAAGGGTTCGACCTATCCGACGAACAGGCCCTGAATGAAGCGCTGCTTGCCTCGGGCGCGCCCATCTCGGCCATGAACGCCATCCGCAAGCACTTCTCTCGCGCCAAGGGCGGCCGCCTCGCCGCCGCTGCGCACCCGGCCAAAGTGGTGACCTTGATCGTGTCCGACGTGCCGGGGGACGACCCGGCGCAGGTCGCCTCGGGCCCGACGGTGCCCGACGCGACCGACGCGCGTGCAGCGCTCGCGGCGATCCGGACCTACGGCATCGACCTGCCGGACCGTATGGTGACGGCGATCCGCGACTGCCGGGCACCGGACCCCTCCGACCAGGTCTTCGCGGGCAACGAGGTGCGCGTCATCGCCTCCGCCGCCAAATCGCTGGAGGCTGCCGCCACCCGCGCCGGGGACCGGGGCCTGCCCGCCGTGATCCTGTCCGACGCGATTGAGGGCGAAGCGCGTGAGGTCGCCCGGGTCCACGCCGCCATCGCCCGCGAATGCGCGACCCGCAACCGGCCCTTTGAGCCGCCCGTGGTCATCCTGTCCGGGGGCGAGACGACGGTGACGCTGAAAGGGCAGGGGCGCGGGGGCCGCAACACGGAATTCCTGCTGTCACTTGCGCTTGAGATTGACGGGACCGATGGCATCGTCGCTCTTGCGGCGGACACGGACGGCATCGACGGCAGCGAGGATAACGCGGGCGCCTATGCCGATGCGACCACCACCACGCGCCTGCGCGAAGCGGGCCACGACCCTGCTGCCCTCCTGTCCGACAACGACGCCTACACGGCATTCGAAGCCCTCGGGGACCTGTTCGCACCTGGGCCGACGGGGACCAACGTGAACGATTTCCGCGCCATCCTCGTGCGGCCAAAGGGTAACTAGGCAGGCCCCGCCCGCTTTCCGGTCCGAAATATCCCCGCCGGAGGCAAGAAGTTATGTCCCGGCGGCGCAACACGCGCGCCGCTGTCGGTCTTTCCCACCTCGACACCGTATCGCCGAGCGTAGCGAGGCGCCCCCGACGAAAAGGGGCCGCGCGTCAGCGCGGCCCCCGG
>NZ_DGCP01000009.1:704929-705363 GCF_002384975.1 Maritimibacter sp. UBA3975 | reverse complement strand
GGATCGACCCGCCGAAGGCGGGGCGAAACCTCATGCGTCGAAGGATTTCTCGATCGCGTCCAGCGTCTCCATCGCCGGAAGCACCTGCGCCACCGATCCGTTCGGCTCGCGGCCTTCCGTCACCGCCGACACGAACTCGCGGTCGATCAGCTCGATTCCGTTGTTCGACACGGCGACGCCCGACAGGTCCACGGGGTTCTCGTTCCCGTCGAACAGGTCGTCATAACGCGCGATATAGGTGCCATTGTCGCAGATGTAGCGGAAGAACGTGCCGAACGGCCCGTCGTTGTTGAACGACAGCGACAGGGTGCAGATCGCGCCCGAGGGTGTCTTCATCCCGATCGCCATGTCCATCGCGATGTCGAGGTCAGGGTGCTTGGGCCCCTGAAGCCCGAAGCTCTGGCTCACGCTCTCGCCGGTCTGGTACTGGAACA
>NZ_DGCP01000009.1:686545-704810 GCF_002384975.1 Maritimibacter sp. UBA3975 | reverse complement strand
CGCGGCTCGCCCTTGGCGTTGGTGTTGGTGCGGCGGAAGAAATAGGTCTGAACGTCCATCTGCTGGACCTTCAGCTCGCCCGCGTCGATCTTGTTCTTGATCCATTGGTGCGAGGGGTTGAACCGGCGCACCTGGCCCGCCATCGCGACGAGGCCGGTTTCCTTCTGCTTGGCCACGACGGCCTGCGAATCCGCAAGGCTGTCGGCCATCGGGATCTCCACCAGCACATGCTTGCCCGCGTCCATGCAGGCGATGGCCTGCTCGGCATGCATCTGCGTCGGTGTGGAGAGGATCACCCCATCCACGTCGTCCCGCGCCAGACATTCATCGAGCGAGGTGGCCCAGTGACCCACGCCGCGTTCTTCGGCGAAGGCTTTGATCTTTTCTTCCGTCGGCCCCATCACCGAGGTCACTTCCACCCCGTCGATATTGGCCAGCGCGTCCAAATGCTTGATCCCGAAGGCGCCATAGGCGCCAGCGACACAAATACGCATGACTTTCCCCTTAAGCGTGATTTTCAAGGATAAGATGGCCGACCGCCGTGTTCGACGCCGGCACATGGTAGTGTCGGTGAACCTCAGTCACCTTCTCGTCGAGCGCCCCGCGCATGACGAGCCACATGACCATCTCGATACCTTCCGAGCCGGTTTCACGCAGGAATTCCAGATGCGAAATCTTGCGCGCCTTTTCCGGCTCGTTCACGAGGATGTCCATGAATTGCTGGTCCCAGGTCGCGTTGATGAGGCCCGCGCGCTGCGACTGAAGCTGGTGGCTCATGCCACCGGTGCCGTAAATGTGGACGTTGATGTCCTCGTCCCAGCTGTCGACGGCGCGGCGGATCGCCTGACCCAGCGCGAAGCAGCGGTTCGCGGTCGGGGCGGGGTATTGCACCACGTTCACGGCGAGCGGGATGACCAGCGTGCCCCACTCGTCTTCCGGCGTCTTGTCGCCGAACATGACCGACAGCGGCACGGTCAGGCCGTGGTCCACGTCCATTTCGTTCATGATCGTGATGTCGAATTCGTCGAGCACGAGGCTTTGGGCGATGTGGCTCGCAAATTCCTGATGGTTCTTGACCACCGGCACCGGGCGCGGGCCCCAGCCTTCGTCGGCCGGCGTGAACTCGGCTGCGCAACCCAGCGCGAAGGTCGGGATGACGGAGGCGTCGAAGGCGGTGCAGTGGTCGTTATAGACAAGGAAGACCACGTCGGGCTTGTTCTTCTTGTTCCACTCTCGGGAATAATCGAACCCCTCGAACACCGGCTGCCAATAGGGCTGGTCGGTGATGTGCTGGTCCATGGCCACGCCGATGGCGGGCACATGGCTGCACGCGATGCCTGCTGTGATCTTGGCCATTATTTCTTCTCCCATTCGGATTTGTATCGGTTGCCTTCGGGGCTGCGTCCGCCGTCCACCATCATCTTGCGGTAGTCGTCGCGGCTCATGCCCGACATCATCGCGGCGAGATCCTGAAAGACGATCCCGTCGAAGGCGCCGAGTTTCGAGGTGTAGTAGATGTTCCCGCCAAGCTCGAGCAGACCGTTCCAGTCGCGGTCGCGCACGGCCTGTTTCTGCTCTTCGGTCATCTTGAACTTCGCCATGTGCGCTTCCGGGTCGTCCCGGAAGGCCTGACGGCCCGACTCTTTCGAGAGCGAGATGCAGAACTGGTTGAGCCAGTAGCCCTGCCGTGACCGGTCCGCGTCGAAGACGAACGTGCCGGGAATATCGTCGTATTCCTTTTCTTTCCTCGTCATGAGGTTTCCTCCAGTTGCGCGTGTGTGAGGGCCGCGAGGATGGCGCGGGCCCTGTCGTGATACTCCTCAGAACCGCCGACGATGCCGAGGTCCCCCATCTCTTGTTGCCACGCGACGGTGGCGGGCGCCATACGGGCGGGCAGGCCAAGGTCCGTCACGGTCTGCGCGACCTCGCGCATTTCGGCGGCCCGGCGCACCCCGTGGGTGGTCGTGCGCTCCATGTTATATGCGGCGCGTGCGGCCCAGTCCCAGCCGGGCATGGAGGCATCGAGCGAAGCGACGACCTCCCGGTCCACCCCTGCCTTCACGGCAGCCAGAATGCACTCCAAGGTCAGCGCTTCGACCCCCTTGATCATGATCGAGCGGATCATCTTGACCGCTGAGGCGCGCCCCACGTCGCCGGGCAGGATTTCCGCTTTCATCCCAAGCCGCTGGGTGAGCGCCCAAGCCGCCTCGGCATGCGGTCCGGACAGCAGAACCGGCGCTTCGTGCCGCTTGGGGCGGATCGGGGACATGATCGCCATGTCGACGTATCTTCCGCCGGCGTTCTCGACCAACGCAGCAGAGCCGCGCTTGGTTTCGGGGGCGCAGGAATTGCAGTCGAAGTAGAGCGTGCCGGCGGGCATCACCGCTGCCGCCGCGCGCGCCGCGTCCTGCGCGGCATCGGCGGTGACGAGCGAAAAGATTGCCGACGCGCCGACGAAGGCTTCCGCGACGGAGTTGGCCCCCGTGACCCCGAGCGCCTCATAGCTTTTCCACATGGCCTGCGCGGTCGGGCTGTGGGGCGTGTCCGTCTTGATGTCATACGCTGCCACGCGAACGCCCGGAACCGCCTCCCGCCAACCCTCGGCGAGGGCTTGGCCGGCTTCGCCGAAGCCTATGAGGGCGACCTTTTTGGACAGGTCGGTGGCCTGTGTTATCTCTTGATCCGTTCGCATGTGCCTTGCATGTAGGGTCGCCGTGGCCGGATTGGAAATTGATTGGTCCGAAGGTGTATTCATTCTGAGTATAGGTCAGGTGCCGTCAATCGCGCGCTGCGGCCCGGATAAGGTCGAGGAACCGGGCCTGCGTGGCCGTCGGCACCCATCCGGTCCGGGTGGTGAGACCGATGGGGCGAGCGCTTTCGGGCAGGTGCAGGTTTAGGCGCACCATGTCGCCGCGCGCGATCTCCACGGCGGCCTGATGCGGCGACAGGATGGTGAGGTAGTCGCCCCGCGCAAGCAGCCCGCGCACCAGCACCATCGAGGATGACACGATCCGCACCGGCGTCTGCGCCAGTCCCGCGATCCCCAGTGTGCGGAACAGGTAAGAGCCGCCCGGCGTCTCCTTCGGCGGGGCGATCCACGGGAATTTCAGCGTATCCGCGATGGTCAGCCCGGACGCGCCTGCGAGCGGATGCTCCGGCCCCGCCACCACGGCGAGCCTGTCGGTGAAAAGCGGCTCCTGCTCCACGTCCTCAACCGGAACCGGATCGCGCAGCGCCCCGATCAGCACGTCGATCTCGCCATAGCGCAGGCCCCTGAGCAACTCGCCATAGGGCGCGTCGATGGTGCGGATCTGCACGTTGGAGGCGTGGTCCAGAAGTGCGTTGATCGCCTCCGGCAGGATGCGGGTGCGCGACAGGGGCATGGACCCCACGGTAATCCGCGTGCTGTCACGCCCCGCCAGCCGGGTGAGGTCATCGAGCCCTTGGTTGAGTTCGGCTTCCGCGAGCTTCACGGACCGGGCGAACGCCTCGGCCTGCGGGGTGAGTTCGATCCCGCGCCGCCCGGCGGTGAAGAACGACATGCCGGACAACTTCTCAAGATCGCGGCAGGCACGGTGGATCGACGGTTGCGAAATGCCCAGCGTGCGCGCGGCGAGCGAGAAGTTTCCAGCGTCGCGCACCGCGATCAGGGCGCGCAACTGTGCCGCTGTGACCCGCAGGTGGAAGTCCGCGACCGGCTTGCCCTCGCGCCGGGCGAGGCGCACGGCGAGGGCTGCGCCGTGAGCCAGATGGGCGAACATGCGCCGGATGCGGGCGTGGAGCGCACCGCCTGCCTGGGTCGGGAACATTCCCTCGGGCCGCCGGTCGAGCAGTCGGGTTTCCAGCCGCGCCTCCAGCCCCGAGATCGCCTGCGTCACCGCAGGCTGGCTCAGATGAACCTTATGGGCCGCTGCCGAAATACCCTTGGCATCGGCCACTTCGAGAAACGCGCGCAGGTGGCGCAGGTTGGGAAATTCGACGGTCATGCGAGGCCTTTGGACAGGGCTCGCTTCATGAGCCCGAGACAAGACTATAGCAAATATTTATCAACTTCACGCGCGATTCAAATGGCAATCGGCCCCCCGCGTGGACTATGCCCGATCCAACGCGCCGGGCCTTTCCCGTGCGCGACCCATAACAGGTTCCCGGGAGAGAGACCTTATGTCCGACAAGAAAACCGCCCTCGTCATTTCCGCCCATTCCGCCGACTTCGTCTGGCGGGCCGGCGGCGCCATCGCGAAACACGCCAAGCTGGGCTACGACGTCACCGTCGTCTGCCTGTCCTACGGCGAGCGCGGGGAAAGCGCGAAGCTGTGGAAGCAGGAGGGCATGACGCTCGACAAGGTCAAGACCGAGCGCCGCAAGGAGGCCGAGAACGCGGCTTCCGCGCTGGGTGTCCACGACATCCAGTTCTTCGACATGGGCGACTACCCGCTGGAATTCACGCGCGAATACAAGGACAAGATGGTCGACGTGATCCGCGCCGTGCAACCCAAGTTCATGTTTTCCCACTCGAAATGGGACCCCTACAACACCGACCACATGAACACGACGCAGTTCGCGCTCGAGACCCGGATGATGGCGCAGGCCTGGGGCCATAACCCGGGCGAGAAGGTTCTGGGCGCGCCGCAGCTTTACCTGTTCGAGCCGCACCAGACCGAGCAGATGAACTGGAAGCCCAACATCTTTCTCGACGTGTCGGACGTGTGGGACAAGAAATGGGCCGCGATCCAGTGCATGCAGGGGCAGGAGCACCTGTGGCACTTCTACGAAAACGTGGCCGAGAACCGCGGCAACCACTTCCGCCGTAACTCCGGCGGGCAGGCGGGCGGCAAGGCCGCGACCCATGCGGAAGGGTTCGAGGCCATCTTCCCGCGCACCGTCGACGAGCTGGATTGAGAGGAGGCCACATGACCTATCAACCCGGAACAACCGGCGTCGTCGTCCAGAACATCGAACGTGCCGATCCCGCCGTGATCGATGGCCTCGGGGCCTGCGGTGTGGCGACTGTGCATGAGGCGCAGGGGCGCAAGGGACTGCTGAATTCCTATATGCGTCCGATCTATCCCGGTGCGCGGATCGCGGGGTCGGCGACGACGATCCTCGCGCCGCCAATGGACAACTGGATGATCCATGTCGCCATCGAGCAATTGCAGGAGGGTGACGTCCTTCTGCTCGGCACGATCAGCCCGTCGGACGCCGGATACTTCGGCGATCTGCTGGCCACATCGGCGCAGGCGCGCGGGTGCCGGGGGCTGATCATCGATGCCGGCGTGCGCGATGTGCGCGACCTCACCGAAATGAATTTCCCGGTCTGGTCCAAGGCGATCGGGGCGCAGGGCACGATCAAGGAAACGCTGGGATCGGTGAACGTGCCGGTGGTCTGCGCGGATGCGCTGGTGAACCCCGGTGACGTGATCGTGGCGGATGACGACGGGGTCGTCGTGGTGCGCCGGGAAGAGGCCGCCGAGGTATTGGAAAAAGCTCAAGCGCGTGAAGCGAACGAGGGCGAGAAGCGGGCGAAATTCGAGGCCGGGGAACTGGGTCTCGACATCTACAAGATGCGTGAACGGCTCGCTGAAAAGGGCCTCAAATATGTCTGAGCGGGCCATGCACAGCGCGTACACACCGCGTACACACGCTGTACATACACTTTGTGCATACGCCGGGTGCGGGCATGTCTGAGGGCGTGCGCTGCATGTGGATGCGCGGCGGCACGTCGAAGGGCGGATTTTTCCTGTCGGACGACCTGCCGTCGGACGAAGCGACGCGCGATGCCTTCCTGCTGCGCGTCATGGGATCGCCGGACATTCGCCAGATCGACGGGATGGGCGGGACCGATCCGCTCACCTCCAAGATCGCCGTGGTGCGCAAGTCCGAGAGGGAGGGGGTCGATGTCGACTACCTCTTCCTTCAGGTTTTCGTGGATCAGCCCATCGTCACGGACAAGCAGAACTGCGGCAACATGCTGGCCGGTGTCGGCCCCTTCGCCATCGAGCGCGGGTTGATCGACGCGACGGGGGACCAGACCCGCGTGTCGATCTACATGGAGAACACCGGACAGGTCGCCGTCGCGGATGTGAAGACTCCGGGTGGCGTGGTGTCCTATGCGGGCGAGGCGGCCATCGACGGGGTGCCGGGCACGGCGGCGCCGATCCCGCTGGAGTTCAAGGATACGGCCGGGTCGTCCTGCGGCGCGCTCTTGCCCACCGGCAACGTGGTGGACACCGTCGAGGGTGTCGAGGTCACGATGATCGACAACGGGATGCCCGTGGTCGTGATGCGCGGGGCCGACATGGGGATCACGGGCGATGAGACGCCGGAAGAGCTTGAGGCCAACGAGGATTTGCGGGCCAAGCTGGAGGCGATCCGGCTGGCCTGTGGGCCGATGATGAACCTTGGCGACGTGAAAGAGAAATCGGTGCCCAAGATGACGATGGTCACGGCACCCAAAGCCGGGGGCGCGGTGAACACGCGCACCTTCATCCCGCATCGCTGCCACAAGACCATCGGGGTTCTGGGCGCGGTGAGCGTGGCGACGGCCTGCCTGCTCGAAGGGTCGCCCGCGCAGGCGCTGGCCGAGACCGGGGAGGGCGACGAGCGCAGCCTTTCCATCGAACATCCCACGGGCGAGATGACCGTGATCGCGAAACTGGACGCGGCGGGAACGCCGGTGTCCGCCGCCATCCTGCGCACGGCGCGCAAGCTGATGGACGGCGAAGTGTTTGGAGACTGAGATGACCGAGACCCAAGTGAAAGACGCCGACTGGCTGGATTTCCACCCGGACCCCAAGAAGCCCGACTTCAAGCTGCCCGAAGGGGCGGTGGACGCGCATTGCCATGTGTTCGGGCCGAGCCCGGAGTTTCCCTTCGCGCCGGAGCGCAAGTACACGCCCTGCAACGCGGGGAAGGACAAGCTTTACGAACTGCGCGATTTCCTCGGCTTCACCCGCAACGTGATCGTGCAGGCGACCTGCCACGGCAAGGACAACGCGGCGATGGCGGATGCCTGTCGAACGGCGGGCGATCTGGCCCGCGGCGTGGCGAGCGTGCGCCATGACATCACGCGTGAGGAGCTTGCTGAACTCGACGAGGCGGGCGTGCGCGGAGTGCGCTTCAACTTCGTCAAGCGTCTGGTCGATGCGACGCCGCGTGAGCATTTCACCCAAGTGGCCGAGCGTATCCAGGAGTTCGGCTGGTCCATCGTGGTCTACTTCGAAGCCGCCGATCTGGAGGAGCTGGTGCCGTTCCTCGAAAGCCTGCCGGGGATCATCGTGGTCGACCACATGGGACGGCCCGACGTGGAGAAGGGTGTCGATCACCCGGATTTCCAGCGCTTCCTGAAGCTGATGGAAGACAACGACAACATCTGGTCGAAAGTGACCTGCCCGGAGCGTCTGTCCGTCTCGGGCCCGCCCGCCTATGACGACGTGGTGCCGTTCGCGCGCGCGGTGGTGGAGCGGTTCCCGGACCGGGTGCTCTGGGGCACGGACTGGCCGCATCCGAACATGAAGAGCCACATGCCCGACGACGGCAACCTCGTGGATTTCATTCCCCGGATCGCGCCGACGGACGAGGAACAGCGCAAGCTCCTCGTCGATAACCCGATGCGGCTTTACTGGGCGCGCTGACCGCGCCATGTCAGGCCGGGCTGCACGCGTGGCCCGGTCCCCGACCTCCCTGAACATCTGAACCTATAGAGACCTGCGCGTCCGGACGGCGGCGTATGGGCATTTGCGCCTGCCTGCACGGCCTTTCGTGGCCACTTTGCGTGCCCGTAGCCCATAAGATTTGCGTTCCGATCATTCAATCGACGCGGAACGGGATGTGGCTTGATTCAGGTCAAATTGGCGCGCGGCGGCGCGTGCGACACAGGCTCAGATCAATCAAGGAGGAACGGCCATGCATGATATGCCGGGCTACGACTATCACATCGACATTCCGGGCACGACGATCTTCGACGGCAAGATGGCCATGAAAGGCTATGCGCTGAACAAGATGTGCTACGACTTCAACAAGGCCGAGAACCGCGAAAGCTTCCGGGCCGACGAAGAAGGCTGGATGGAGAAATACGGCCTGAATGACGAGCAGAAGACCGCCGTGCGCGAGCGCAATGTGCTGGGTCTCATCGCTGCCGGTGGCAACATCTACTACCTCGCCAAATTCGCCGGGATCTTCGGCCTTGGCGTGCAGGATGTGGGCGGGCTTCAGACCGGCAAGACCACCGAAGAATTCAAGGAATACCTGGCGAGCCAGGCGTAAGGGGGACGGACAATGGCGAAAATTCTTGGCGGGATCACCACGTCCCACATTCCGGCGGTCGGCAATGCGATCCAGAAGGAGCTTTATGACGATCCGTACTGGAAGCCCTTTTTCGACGGCTATCCGAAGGTTCACCAGTGGATCAAGGATCACAAGCCCGACTACTGCATCAATATCTACAACGACCACGGGCTTGGCTTCTTCCTCGACCGGATGCCGACCTTCGCGATCGGGTGCGCGAACGAGTACCGCAACGAGGACGAGGGCTGGGGCCTGCCCGCGCTCGACCCGTTCCCCGGTGCGCCGGAGCTGAGCTGGCATATCGCCGAGAGCATGGTGGCCGATCATTTCGACCTGACCACCTGTCAGGAGCTGGCGGTCGACCATGGGTTCGTCGTGCCGATGCAGCTGTTCTGGCCTGGTGCGCCACATCACCCGGATATGCCGAAAACCGTTCCGATTTCGGCCAACACCGTGCAGCACCCGATCCCGACGCTGGCGCGGGCGCTGGACTTCGGCAAGGCGCTGGGCAAGGCGCTGCGGTCGTTCCCGGAGGACGCGACCATCGTGATCCTCGGCACCGGTGGTCTGAGCCACCAGCTGGACGGGCAGCGCGCGGGCTTCATCAACAAGGAGTTCGATCAGTACTGCCTCGACAACATCGTGTCGAACCCGGAAGAGCTGACCAAGATCACCCGCATGGAGCTGGTCGAAAAGGCCGGGGCGCAGGGGACCGAGTTCCTGATGTGGATGATGATGCGCGGGGCGCTGGGCGACGACGTGAACGAGATCACGCGGAATTATCACATTCCGATTTCGAACACGGCGGCCGGGACGCTTTTGCTGGAATGTGCCGCCTGAGGGATTGCGCCGCAGGGCTTCGCGCCCTGCGGCGCGGCGGGAAGGCGGCTGGCGCCGCCTCAGGAGGGCCAGCCCTCCTGACCTCCCGAAGTATTTGAAGAACGAAGAAGGGGGGCGCGGGAGCGTCCCTTTTCATGTCGGCAGGTGGGCGCGGGCGGCGCGGAGGTCTTCGATGAAGCGGGCTTCTTCCTCGGCTTTGTGCACAGGGTCCGGGAGGCGCAGGATGTAGCTGGGGTGGATCGTGACCAGGAGCGGCGCGCCGTCTGTCGTTTCTTCGATCCTGCCCCGGCGTTCGAGGAGCGCGCGGCGATCGCCCGTCAGGCTTTCGAGCGCGGTGGCGCCGAGGGCGACGGTGAGGTCGGGTCGCACGCGTTCGCGTTCGAGGTCGAGCCACCAGCGGCAGTGTGCGATTTCCTCGCGGTTCGGCGCCTGATGGAGACGGCGTTTGCCGCGCGGGGTGAATTTGAAGTGTTTGACCGCGTTGGTGACATAGGCCGTGGTGCGGTCGATGCCGGCTGAGGCGAGCGCGCGGTCGAAGAGTTGGCCCGCGGGGCCGGTGAAGGGGCGGCCTGTCAGGTCTTCGCGGTCGCCCGGTTGCTCGCCGACGAACATGAGGGGCGCGTCCGTGGGGCCCTCGCCGGGGACGGCCTGGGTGGCGTTCGCGTGGAGCGGGCAGCGGGTGCAGGCGTCGAGGGCGGCGTGGAAGCGGTCTTGCGAGGCGGTGAGCGCCTCTTGCGATTGGGCCACCCGGGCGGCGACCTTTTCGGCGCGGGCGGGCGCGAGGGTGGGCGTGGCCTCGGCCATTTCGCGGGCGCGGCTCTCGGCGGTGGCGATGAGCTCGGGGATCAGTCCTGCCTCGGGCATGTTGCGCCAGTATTTCTTGGGCATCTCGGCCTGCATGGCCTTGGGCTTCAGGCGGGCCGGGTTGAAGATCGAGCGGAAATAGGTGCGCCAGAGGTCTTCCGCCGCGTCGTCGGGCAGGTCGGGCCGCGGGGCGGGGTCCGTGAAGGTGAGGGTGCCGGCGACGAAATGCGCGGTCATGTCGGGCGTGAAGATCGACCAGTCCATGTCGCCGAAGCGTTTGGCGAAGAACGGCGCGCCGATTTCGAGGATCGGATGCGAGGGTTCGAACCACGCGGCGAAGCGGCGGCGGTCCGTCTGGGAGCCCATGTCGCGGAAGCGGACGAAGGCGTGCATCTTGTGGCGGTCGCGTCCGACCTCTTTCGCAAGTCGGTTGAGGTGCGCCACGCGCGGGTCGCCCCGGTCGTCGGTCAGGCGCGGGCGGGTTCCGAGCGCCCAGAGGAGCGCGTAGAGGCGGGCGAACCGTTCCGGGTCGGAGTGATGGACGGCGAGCCGGGCGAGGGCGACGAAATCCCGGGGCACCGTCGTCTGAGGTGCCGCGCGCGGGGTCGGCACGGTGGCGGCGAAGAGATCGCCGCCGCCCGCGCCCCGGTGCCAGAGGATGTCTTCGGGCGGCGTCTCACTGGCCAGAAAGGCGCGCGCGTGGTTGCGCCATGCCTCATAGGTGCCGACCTTGGGGAGCGAGACGCGCAGCATCAGAACAGCGACAGTTGCTCGGGCGGCGGGGCGAAGCGGGCCTTGAGGTCCGCCGCGTCGAGGTTGCGGGGGCGCCAGTCGAGGGCTGTAAGGAAGGGGTGGGCGTTCTTCAGGTTCGCGCCCATGCGCATGAGGTCCTCGTAACGCAGCGTGCGGTGGCGGCGGGTTTTCAGGATGCGGCCGACGGTGCGGGTGCCGATGCCGGGGACGCGGAGCAGCGTTTCGCGGTCGGCGCGGTTGATGTCGACCGGGAAGAGGTGGCGGTTGGCCAGCGCCCAGGCGAGTTTCGGGTCCATCGTGAGGTCGAGGTTGCCGTCGGGACGCGCGCCCGTGATTTCGCCCACGTCGAAGCCGTAGAACCGCATGAGCCAGTCGGCCTGATAGAGCCTGTGTTCGCGCACGAGGGGCGGGGAGATGAGAGGCAGGGCGGCGGAGCTGTCGGGGATCGGCGAGAAGGCGGAGTAGTAGACGCGTTTCAGGCCGTAGCTTGCGTAAAGCCGGGTGGAGCTTTGCAGTATGGTCGTGTCGCTGGCGCCGTCCGCGCCGACGATCATCTGGGTGGACTGCCCGGCGGGGGCGAACTTGGGGGCGCGGCGGCCAGTGTGGGTCTTGTCGCCCGCCGCCTCTTTGCGCAGGCGCACGTCGGCCATCGCGCGGCGGATGCGGGCGGGGGATTTCTCAGGCGCGTAGGATTTGACCGAGGCGTCGGTCGGCAGTTCGACGTTGATCGACAGGCGGTCGGCGTAGCGGCCTGCCTCGTCCAAGAGGTCGGGCGAGGCGTCGGGGATGGTCTTGAGGTGGATGTAGCCGCGAAACCCGTGATCTTCGCGCAGCATTCGGGCGATGCGGACCATGTCGGCCATCGTATCGTCGGGCGTGCGAATGATGCCGGAGGACAAAAACAGCCCCTCGATATAGTTGCGCCGGTAGAATTCGAGTGTGAGGGTCACGACCTCTTCGGGTGTGAAGCGGGCGCGTTGCACGTTGCTGCTGACACGATTCACGCAATAGGCGCAGTCGTAGATGCAGAAGTTCGTCATCAGGATCTTGAGCAGGCTGATGCAGCGCCCGTCCGGCGCGTAGGCATGGCAGATGCCGGAGCCTGTCACCGAGCCGATCCCCTTGCCGTCGCGCGAGTCCCGCTTTTGCCCCCCGCTGGAGGCGCAGGAGGCATCGTATTTCGCGGCATCGGAGAGGATCGCGAGTTTTTGGTCGAGGGTCAGGCGGGCCATATGTTCACATTATGTTCCTGACGTGCCCGCAGCAATCAGGCGCGTGGTGAACTTTCAGTGAACAGGCAGCGCGGTCAGAGGTCGGCCACCATCTTGCGCAATTCGAACTTCTGGATCTTGCCCGTGGAGGTCTTGGGCAATTCGGTGAAGACCACTCGCTTGGGTGTCTTGAAGCCTGCGAGCTGGGCGCGGGTGTGGGCGATGAGTTCGTCCTCCGTCACCTCTGCGCCCTCCTTCAACTCGACGAAGGCGCAGGGCACCTCGCCCCATTTCTCGTCCGGTTTGGCGACCACGGCGCAGAGCGACACGGCAGGGTGATGCATCAGCACGTCCTCGACCTCGACCGACGAGACATTCTCGCCGCCCGAGATGATGACGTCCTTCGCCCGGTCGGTGATCTTGATGTAGCCGTCCGGGTGCTGGAACGCGATGTCGCCGGAGTGGAAATAGCCGCCCCGGAAGGCCTCTTGCGTGGCGTCCGGGTTCTTCAGGTAGCCCTTCATCATGACATTGCCGCGCGCCATGATCTCGCCCACCGTTTCGCCGTCCCACGGGACCTGTTGCATGGTGTCGGAGTCGAGGACGGTGACGTCCTCCATATCCGCATGTCCCACGCCCTGCCGGGCCTTGATGGCGTAGCGCTCGGTGTCGGGCAGATCTTCCCACGCGTCCTTCCACAGGGTTTCGGTGATGTGGCCGTATGTCTCGGTCAGCCCGTAGACTTGGCAGACGTGGAAGCCCAGCGGCTCGATGGCCGCCAGCGTTGCGGCCGGCGGCGGGGCGCCGGCGGTGTAGACCTCGACGATGTGATCGAAGGTGCGGCGGTCGGCGTCCTTGGCGTTCACCATCAGGCCCAGCACGATGGGTGCGCCGCCGAAATGGGTCACGCCCTCATCCGCGATGGCATCGTAGATCGCTTTCGCGGTGATGTCGCGGCAGGTGATGATGGTGCCGCCCACGGCCGGGATCGTCCAGGTGTGGCACCAGTTGTTGCAGTGAAAGAGCGGCACGATGGTGAGGTAGCGCGTGTCTTTGTTCAGGCCCCATGCGACAGCCACGCCCATCGTGTGCAGGTACGCGCCCCGGTGGGAGGAGACGACACCCTTGGGCCGCCCCGTGGTGCCGGAAGTGTAGTTGAGTGCGAGGCTTTCCCATTCGTCTTCCGGCATGATCCAGTCGAACGCGGGGTCGCCGGAGGACAGGAAGTCCTCGTATTCCTCATGCGTGCCGCTGGCCGGGTGGCCCGCTTCCGGGGCGGCGACTTCGACGACCTTAGGCTTTGGTCCGTCCATCTGCGCGATGGCTTTTTCCACCACGGTCAGGAACTGGGTGTCGGCGAGCACCACCTTGGCCCCGCCATGTTCGAGGATGTAGGCCACCGTGCCCACGTCGAGGCGCACGTTGATGGTGTTCAGGATCGCCCCGGCGGCGGGCACGCCCCAGCTTGCCTCGACCTGGGCGAGCGTGTTGGGGATCACGGTCGCGACCACATCACCTGGGGCGACACCGGCGCGGGCCAGGGCGGAAGCGAAGCGCGAGGCGCGGGCGTGGGTTTCGCCCCATGTGAACCGCCGGTCGGCGTGAACCACCGATGTGCGTTCGGGGAACAGGCGCGCGGCGCGCCGGATATGCGACAGCGGCGTGAGCGGCACGAAGTTCGCCGCGTTCTTCTCAAGCCCGGTTTCGTCGGCCAGCCAGCCCATGATGTCCTCCCTTGGTCTCCCGCGCCCGATTAGGACGGATCGTTCGCGTGCGGTCAATCCGGGTTTTCGCGGATGCGACACGGGGTTACGGTTCGCCATGATCCTTTCGCGCGGTCGCCGCTATATCTTCGTCCATGCGCCCAAGACGGGCGGCACGTCGTTGGCCCTCATGCTCGAGGACAAGGCGATGAAGGACGATATCATGCTGGGCGATACGCCCAAGGCGCGCAAACGGCGTGGCAAGGTGCGCGGGATCGAGACGTCAGGCCGGCTGTGGAAGCACTCGATGCTGACCGATCTTTATGGGCTGGTGACGCAGGAGGAGATGGAGGATTTCTTCGTCTTCACGCTCGTGCGCAATCCGTGGGACCGGATGGTGAGCTATTATCACTGGCTCGGGGCGCAGGCGTTCGACCACCCGGCGGTGGCCAAGGCCAAGGCGCTGGACTTCGCGGCGTTCGTGACGGACCCGATGATCCTGCGGTCGATGGAGCTGAACCCCTATGGGCGGTACGTCGAGGACCGCGACGGGGTCGAGCGGGGCGATCATTTCATCCGGTTGGAGCGGTTCGGCGAGGATCTGGCCCCGGTCGAGACCGCCCTCGGCCTGAAATTTAACGAAATTGCCCACGAAAACGCCTCGAATCGGGTTCGGGACTACCGGAAGGCTTATTCCAAAGAGGGAATTGAGGCAGTCGCACAGGCCTGCTGCACCGATATTGAACGCTTTGGATACACATTCGACGGGTGAGTTTGTTCCCGGAGGGGCGACAATACGGCCTGAACTGTCGCGACCGTCGAAAAATCCGCAACATTGCCAAGAATTGACCTTATTTGCGCCCGAGAATCTCCCCCGGTCCTTCCCGAGTGTGACCTTGCGACGGAGAAACGGGCTGCCACCTGTCCCGTCGGACCTAACCTGGGGACTACGACATGCTCGGTATCATCGACCTCGACGCCCATAGGGCAAAGCGCGACCCGCTCGGTGATACCGGGCAGGACCAGTCAACCTACCGCACCAAGGGGATTTACGCCGGGTCGCGGCTGGCGACCGCGAAAGGCTGGCGGCGCGCCTCGGAGATCGCGGTGGGCGATCTCGTCCTGACCTTCGATAACGGAATGCAGCCGGTGGTCGCCGTGACCCGCACCGCCGTGCTTGCCGGGCGTCACCTGCCCGAGGCGGCCCTGCCGGTTCATGTGCCGGCGGGCGCGCTGGGCAATCAGACCGAGATGGAGCTTGCGCCGGGACAATCGGTCATGGTGGAGAGCGACGCGGCCGAGCGGCTGTTCGGGGATCCGTTCGCCGTTCTGAAGGCCCGTGACCTTGTCGGGTTCGCGGGAATCGGCCGGAGCGACGGACCGGCGGTGTCCGAGGTGGTCACCGTTCATTTCGCGCAGGACGAGGTGGTGCATCTGGATGGTGGCGCGCTTGTCGTGGCGCCGTCCGACGTGCCGGGCGAGACGACGCTGGCCTTTCTGTCCGCGACGCGCCAGCCCGCCTTGTATGCAACTTACACCGGCGAGGACGCGCGACTTCTGGTCGCCGCGATGACTCGTGACACCGACCTGCGGGGGGTGGGGGGACCGATGCGTTCCGCCGCCTGAGCGGGCCGCGGCGCGCGCCGAACGCATCCCTGGCGCGCGTCGCGTTCGCAGATTTCAGTTTTTTCGCGCTCGTTCCTGCCCCCCATTTCACCAGCGCGAAAACGCCCCGTCCGACCCCCTTGCCGGACGGGGCTCTTTTTTGTCCGCCGGGCGGGCCTAGTGGAAGAAGCGCTGGGTCGGGAAGGCGATGACGCCGTCTTCCGAAAGCCGTTCGCTTGCATGAGACGAGCCCGCGCGCGCGGCGGCGAGGAGGTCGCGCACCCCTTCGGGCGGGTGGCCTGTGGCCGCCGCGATCACGTCGCGCATATGGGGAAAGGAATAGGCCTGTTCGGTGAGCGTCGCCGCGTCATAGGCGGTCTGGCCGAGGCCCGCGTAGTGGCGCAACGAGCCGCCCGCGCGGCGCAGGCGGCGCTCGAACACGGAGCAGGCGATAAGGCAGGTATCGGCGAGCGCGCGCAGTTCGGAGGTATCGGCCCTGCGGTCCATCGCCTCGACCACCCGGATCGTCAGCCCGTCGACTTGAACCTGCTCGCGCATGTAGCGGGCGAGGGTGATGGCGATGTAATGGCGCAACGTATCGGTGAGGGGAATTCCCGTCTCCCGCATCCCATCCGCGACGAGATCGTCGGCGGCGGCGACAAGCGCATCCTGCATCGGTGATACCTCCTTGTTTTTGCCGGGTCCTTTCCTGTTCAACGCGGGCCCATGGGAAAAGGTTACCGCGCCTTGAAATTTGATCAAAAGAAAAATGGCGGATGTGGCACAGGTGTTGCCCGGTTGCCCTCGACTTGGGCAGGGATGCGCGGATTTCCGGCGCGTCGGGGAAGGTCCGGCGGTTTTCGACATGAGCGCTGGCGCGCGCAGGATTTGCGCCGCCCCGGCTGCGCCGGGTCGTCGCGGTGGGGGGCGCTGCCCCCGTCGCGCCTGCGGCGCGACTCCCCCGGGATATTTTCAGACCGGAAAGAGGTCAGCCGAGCGGGCTTGCCCCCTGAAGGCGCAGGAAGAGCGATTCCTCTTCGTCGTTCTTGAAGTAGGGCACGCTTGGCGGGGCGTCGAGATCGGGCAGGCGGCCTGCGATCTCGGCCAGAACGACCTGCGTGATGAAGGGCAGGTCGAAGTCGCGCACGTCGGCGAGGGAAATCCACTGGAGATGGCTGAGCTCGTCGGCGGCGCCCGAGAAATCGTCCGGGTCCGTCTTGAGCCGTGCCGCATCGGCCACGAAGAAACGCGCGTCGAAGCGACGGGGGCGCCCCGGTGGCGTGATTGCGCGGAAGACGAAAGCGAGCCCGTCGGGGGACGGGATGTAGCCGGACTCGGCGAAGGCGCGCCAGTTGTCGGGGGGCGGGGAGGGCCAGGTGCCCGGCGTGCCGAGGATCTGGCCGGTCTCTTCCCACAATTCGCGGATGGCGGCGGCGAGCAGGGCCGGGCCGATGCCGTCGGGTGCATCTTCGCCGAGGCGGGTGCGGCAGGGCTCGGCCCCCTGTTCGGCGACGGGCAGGCCGTGGTCCGTCTTGTCGACCGCGCCGCCGGGAAAGACGAACTTGTTGGGCATGAAGGCGGCCTTGGCGCCGCGCTGCCCCATCAGGACGCGCGGCTTCGTGTCCGCATCACGGATCAGCACCACGGTCGCGGCGTGTCGGATGACCTTGGACTTGTCGATCGTCTCGGCGTTCATGCGCCCCCCGGAAGTTGCGGGGCGCGGCCCCCGTTCATGCCTCTGATCTGGCCTCGGGCGGGGCGAAGCCATGCATCCGCTTGGCCCATTGCACCCCCACCATGAGGCCTTTGAACCTTGGCAGAAGGTAGAGGGAAAGCGCAACCGCGAGAATGGCCAGCACCGAGAACAGCACCATCGGGTCCGGGCGGAAGATCGTGAAGCCGAAGTGGAAGAACGGCACGAGCAGGTGGCCCACCACCAAGATCGTGAGATAGGCCGGGCCGTCGTCGGCGCGCTGGTGGTGCAGGTCTTCGCCGCAGACGGTGCAGGTGTCGCGCACCTTCAGGTAGCTTTTCATCAGGGGGCCGGTGCCGCAATGCGGGCACTTCTTGCGCCAGCCGCGCCAGACGGCGGGCTTCAGGGGACGTTCCGCGCCGGTATCGGGCGCGGGGGCCGTGGAGGTGGCAGTCATCGCAGATCTCACTCGGGGCTGTGTTCGCCACGTCTAGATAGGGTGTCGGCGCGCGTTTTGCCATGACACGGAATGTCGCGGGGCGGCTGAGCGGAAAGACGCTGCGATTTTTTTCGCGCTTTGGCGACGGAAGCGGCGCAGGCGCCCGTTTGAAGGGCATGTCACGGTCGCAACGGGCCGGGCGGCAAGGCAGGACACCTTGACCCTTATGGAGAGAACAACATGAAACGTGCGATGAAACTGACAGGCTACGGGCTCCTCACCGGCGCGGCGATGACGCTGGCGGCCTCCGGCGTGGCGATGGCGCGCGATGGCGGGCACAAGATGGGCGACATGCGCGGCCAGATGCGCGGCGCGCCGGTGGCGTTTGCCGAGCTCGACGCGAATGGTGACGGGCAGATCACGCAGGATGACCTGACGCAGCGCGCGGGCGAGCGGTTTTCGCAGGCGGATGCGGATGGCGACGGTGCCGTGACGCTGGCTGAACTGACCGAGGCCGGGATCGCCCGGTTCGAGGAGCGCCATGACGCCCGAATGGGCATGGCGGCCCCCGGTGCCGTGCCGGGCCGGCCCTCGGATGCGCAGGTGCGCGCGCGGGCCGAGGATATGGCCGGGCGGCTTCTGGCGCGGGCCGATGCGGACAAGAGCGGCACGCTCGAAGCCGGAGAGATGACCGGTGGACGGGGCATGGACCGGCTGTTTGACCGGGCTGACGCGGACGGTGACGGCGCGGTGACGGAAGAGGAATTCGAGACCGCGCGCGCCGAGATGATGGAGCGGATGCAGGGGCGCGATCACGACCGCGCCGGACGCGACGGTCCGCGTGACGGGCATGGTCCGCGCGGCGGGCAGGCGCCCTGGATGCGCAACAACTGAGGCCTTTGAGAGACGGGGCGGGCCCAACGCGGCCCGCCCG